>NZ_CANLRL010000004.1 GCF_947493595.1 uncultured Shimia sp.
TGCTCGTCATGGTCGCCATGCGCTTCGTGCTCGTCATGGTCGCCATGCGCTTCGTGCTCGTCATGGTCGCCATGCGCTTCGTGCTCGTCATGGTCGCCATGCGCCTCGTGCTCGTCATGATCACCATGCGTTTCGTGATCGCCGTGGTCATCATGCGTGTGATTGGCGTTGCTCTGGAGCGGCTCTTCCAGAGCATGCGCCGCCAGAGGGTCAGCTGCATGCGTTTCTTCCTCCGCGTGGATGGCTTCAAAACCCTCCAAAGACACAAATACCATGCGATCTACCGCCGTATTGGTGCGCTTTAATATGCCGGTAATCTCAAACGGCGCTTCGTCATGTACTTCCAGCGCGACCGTGCCAGAACCATGGGCATTCACGATCTCTGTGCCAATGCCGTAGCTGAGCTGGTCCGCGACGTCCGCGCCAATGACCGCAGAGGACGCATCCGCAAACTTGGCACCTTCGGCAAACACCAAAGGTTCACCGCGGCTATGTTTGAAGTGCTCAAAATAGTCCTGGGACGTGCCAACAACAGGGAATCCCTTGTGGTTGTCGCCTTGCATCAGCGGCACTGTCCAGGCCACTCCGGGCATCTCCGCAACCACGTCGGCCACCTCACCGGACATGCCTGTACCCGTGGAGCCGACACCAAATAATGTGGCCAGCAGGATTTGCACGTCATTGCCGCGAGGGGCGACGATCAGATCGATCCCAGACGCGGAATTTGCAAAGGACGTGCGTGCCGAGTCACGCAGACGCTCGACGCTAAGGATCAGGGCCACACTTAAGGCAATCGCCAAGACTGTTAGCGAGGCCACAAACCGGCGGTTCCAAAGGCTTTGTACAACCAGAGTCATTGGTTTTCTCCCGCAGCAGTCAGGCTTGAAAGTTCGACCACACGATCGAAGTGTTGATCCAGACCGGTGTCATGGCTGGCCATCAGCAAAGCGGCACCACTTTCCTGAGCCTGCTGGCAAAGCAATTGCATGAAGGAGTTTTTGGCGTCGGGATCCAACGCGGAGGTTGGTTCATCCGCAAGTATAACTTCGGGCGCACCAATTAACGCTCGGGCAGCAGCCACGCGTTGCTGTTGCCCAACGCTGAGATTGCTTGCTTTGGAGGCGCCCAGAGTGTCTGGGTCTAGTTCGAGCGCTGACAATAGCCGACGGGCTTCTGTGTCAATGGCACCGTTCACACGCTGGCGTCGGCGTTTGGAGAACCTGCACGGGAGCAGGACATTGTCCACGGCGCTCAGCCAAGGCACCAGGTTAAATACCTGAAAAATAAGCCCCAGATGGTCGGCCCGAAAGCTATCCCTCTTGCTGGCGGGCAGCGTGCCGATGTCTTGTCCTGCAATCGTTACCGAGCCACTGGGGATGTCGATCACCCCCGAGATTGCGGAGAGCAGAGTCGACTTACCTGATCCGCTGGGGCCGCGTAGCATCACGCGTTCGCCGGTATCGATGTTTAATGAGAGGTTTTGCAAAACCGGTGCGTCACTACCGGGCCAGCTATGGGACAAATCGGAAATATGTATTTGGGACATAAGCTCGTTTTGGGGAAGGCGCGCCGTATCCAGCGCGCCGGATTGGGGGTCTAAACGCGTTCAACCGCCACCAGATCGCTGGTATAAAATGCGAGGTGGTCCTTGATACGTTCGGCGGCTTCTACCGGCGCCTCATAGCTCCATGCCGCATTGGCAATGGTTTGGCTTTTGGTCACAATCGAGAAGTGGTTTGCGTCGCCCTTGTACGGGCAATGCGTGGTTTTTTCGCTTGGGTCCAAAAACGCCATGGCGATGTCAGCACGTGGAAAATAGATCACCGGCTTCAGATCACCTTCGTTCAACTCCAACGCGTTGTTGCTTTCACCTAGGATGGCACCACCTGCACGGACAACCCAATTGCCTTCTGCTTTGCGGATTGTGATGTTTGTCATGTGTGGTCCCTTTCGGTTT
Source organism: uncultured Shimia sp. (assembly GCF_947493595.1). Lineage (GTDB taxonomy): Bacteria > Pseudomonadota > Alphaproteobacteria > Rhodobacterales > Rhodobacteraceae > Shimia. Next base: position 1,958 of record NZ_CANLRL010000004.1, read on the forward strand.
CGCACCAGGTGCGGTTATAGTATAACATATCTTGTTTATCCAGCGGAATTTGTCAGCGTGGCGCAGGCGGCATCCAACCACATCTGCTGCTCTGCTGCGAGTCGTGGTGACAATACCTGACGGCACGTCGCGTGATAGGCGTTTAACCAGTCCAGCTCGTCTTCGTTCAAGAGGGCTGTCACCACCAGATTGCGATCAATTGGCGCGTATGTCAGGTTGCGGAACTGTAGCATCTCGCGATGGGCGTCACCGCCGGGCAGGGCGGGGGCTTCCTCGACCACAATCAGGTTCTCGATGCGGATTCCAAAGGCGCCGGGGCGGTAATATCCGGGTTCATTAGACAGGATCATGCCAACTTCCAGTGGTGTGTCGCTCACCCGGCTCAGGCGTTGAGGGCCTTCGTGCACACAAAGGTAAGCGCCCACGCCATGGCCCAGTCCGTGATCAAAGTCCTGGCCGGCCATCCACAAAGGCAGTCGGCCTATGGCCTCGATGTGGCTGCCAGCGACCCCTTTGGGGAAGCGCATACGCGAGACAGCGATCATGCCTTGCAGCACGCGGGTGAAGGCAATTTTGGCGTCTTCGCTGACCTCACCAATTGGCAATGTGCGAGTGATATCGGTGGTGCCATCGGCGTATTGCCCGCCGCTATCCAGCACCATCAAGTCCCCGTTTTGTAACGAACGGTTGGTCTCGTCGGTCACACGGTAGTGCATGATGGCACCGTTGGGACCGGCACCCGCGATGGTGTCAAAGCTGATTTCCAAGAGCGCGTTGGTGGCACGGCGGTATTCTTCCAGCTTTGTCACCACGTCGATTTCGGTCAATGCGGTTTTGTCCTGCGTGTCAAACCAACTGAGGAAATTCACCACGGCTGCACCGTCACGCAAGTGCGCCTCAGCCATGCCGGCAATCTCAGCAGCGTTTTTGCGCGCCTTGGGCATGACGCAGGGATCTTGACCGTAGCTGATGTCTGCACCGCTTTGCATCAATGCCGACTGAACTGCAATTGGGGCGCTGCCTTTGTCGAGCCGCACGGTGCCGGTCAGTTGGGCAAGGTGCGGAATAAAGGTCTCTGGTGCATGTACGCGCACAGCGTCACCACAGTGGTCCATGACATCTGACAGTTTCTCTGCTGCCATAAAAAGGTCCACTGAAGCGTCGGAATTCAGCACGGCAAAACCATGGGCCAGCGGGTTGCGGGGGATGTCGGCCCCGCGAATATTGAGCAGCCAGGCAATGCTGTCTGGCAGAGTGATCACAGCGGCGCTTTCGCCACGGGCGTTCAGGTCTGCTGCCAGGCGTGCGCGTTTGTCGTGATGGGACTCACCTGCCACAGATGTCGGGTGGCCTTTCACCGGAGCCATTGGCGGGGCAGGTTGGTCTTCCCAAATGGCGTCAACCATATTGGGCACTGGCACAAAGGTGATGTCTTTGGCCTCGGCGGCTTTGATCAGCGCCTCCATCTGGCCCACGGTATAGAGCCATGGGTCAAACCCCACCTTACCTGCGCCAAGGTGCTCCACAATCCACGGCCCTGGCAACACTTCCGGCCAATCCACGGGGGTGAACACATCCGCCACCTGCTGTTGCACCTGTGTGCGGTAGCGGCCATCAACAAACACCCCTGCAACGTCTTGCAGAACCACACAGAAACCTGCCGATCCAGTGAAGCCGGTGAGCCAGGCCAAGCGGTCATCGCGCGGGGCAACGTATTCGCCCTGATGCGCGTCGGCGCGCGGTACCAAGAAGCCGTCTAGACCTTCTGTGGCCAAAATCTCGCGTAGCGCTTGCAAGCGGCTCGGACCCTGTTCCGGGCGGGCGGTGACAGCAAAATCCTGAAACATGGGGTGGTCCTCGCGTAAAATGAATGGGCGTTCAGTGATACCCAGAGAGCAGCCATTGGCAAGTGTATTGCCTGTGGCCACAAGCAGAAAGGGGGCCAGCCCCCTCGCAGACGCTCACCCCCGGGATATTTTTAGATTGAGAATGCGGGTCTTAGCTGACTTTCCGCATCCCCATGACCCGCGCACGGGCGCGTGGATCGTTGTCAAACAGGGCGGCCAGTTGCTCTGTCATCGCACCGGCCAACTGCTCCACATCGGTGATGGTCACCGCGCGGTCGTAGTAGCGGGTCACATCGTGGCCAATCCCGATTGCCAGCAGCTCCACCATCTTGCGTTTTTCCACCATAGCGATCACGTCGCGCAGGTGTTTTTCCAGATAGTTGGCCGGGTTCACCGACAATGTGCTGTCATCCACCGGCGCGCCGTCCGAAATCACCATCAGGATTTTGCGCTGCTCCGGGCGGGCCATCATGCGGCGGTGCGCCCATTCCAGCGCCTCGCCGTCGATGTTTTCTTTGAGCAGGCCCTCTTTCATCATCAGACCCAGGTTGGGTCGCACGCGGCGCCATGGGGCGTCCGCCTGTTTGTAGATGATGTGGCGCAGGTCGTTGAGGCGACCAGGCTGTTGTGGGCGGCCATCGTTCAGCCATTTTTCGCGGGCCAAGCCGCCTTTCCACGCGCGGGTGGTGAAGCCGAGGATCTCGACCTTTACGTTGCAACGCTCCAGCGTGCGCGCTAGAACGTCAGCACAAATCGCGGCGATGGAGATCGGACGACCACGCATGGAGCCGGAGTTATCGAGCAGGAGCGTCACCACGGTGTCGCGGAATTCGGTGTCGTGCTCCATTTTGAAGCTGAGCGGGGTGGTGGGGTTGGCCACAACCCGTGCCAGACGACCGGCGTCCAGCGTGCCTTCTTCGAGGTCAAACTCCCAGCTGCGGTTCTGCTGTGCCTGTAGGCGGCGTTGCAGGCGGTTGGCTAGGCGGCTCACAGCCCCTTTGAGCGGCTCCAGTTGTTGATCGAGGTAGGCCCGCAGGCGTTCCAATTCGATGGGCTCGGCCAGCTCTTCAGCGGCAATCTCTTCATCATTGGTGGTGTCAAAGGCGATGTAATCCGGGTCGGCGTCCGAAATTGGAGGTGCAGGCGGCGGATCCAACGGCGCATCACCATCGGGCATCTCAGCCTCATCCGACATCTCGTCCTCAGCCATGTCATCCATGGTGACCTGCGCCTCGGACATGTCCTGCTGCTCTTCCTGAGATTGTTCAGGGCTGGCTTCCGTGTCCTCTTCGTCGCTGTCGTCTTGGCCTTGGCTATCCGGATCTTCCTGCTCTTCGGCCTGTTCTTCAGCGTCGTCTTGCTGATCCTCGATGTCGTCGGGATCATCGCCCAGCTGATCGCCATAGCCGAGATCTTCGATGATCTGGCGGGCGAATTTGGCAAAAGCCTGTTGATCGGACAGAAGGTCTTGCAAGTCGTTCAGGTGGTCACCAGCGCTTTGCTCGATATAGCCGCGCCACAGGTTCATCACGTTGGCCGCTGCAGGAGGCAGATCGCGACCAGTGGCCAAATGGCGGATCAGGTAGCCAGCCGCGACGGGCAGGGGGGCCTGTTCCGTGGAGGTCATATCACCATAGCCACGCCCGTTGGCTTCCTGGCTGATCTTCATGTCGATGTTGGTGGCAGTGCCAGGCATGTCACGCGCGCCCATGCCTTCGCAGCGCGCGGTTTCCATGGCCTCATAGAGATCGCGGGCGATGCCCTGACCCGGCGCATAGCGCATGTGGGTGGCGTCATCGTGATACTTGCGCTGTAACGCCAGCGCATCGGCGGTGCCGCGGGCCAAAAGCACCTCGTCACGCGACATGCGGCGGCTAACCTGGGGCAGGCGGATGCTGTCGCCGGACATGCCAGAAGGATCGACCGTATAGGACACCGATAGTTCCGGATCATCGGCCATGACTTTTGTGGCCTCAGCCAGGGCCTTTTTGAACGGATCAGCTGGGTTGTCAGTTGGCTTTTTCATAGTCGCACCCTGTCCATGGAAAGAGTTTCCCGCTGCGAGTGGTCGTTGTCCAGCCTTTCGGATGTTTTCGAAGGGCAGTGTCCGACCGCGGGCGGAAAACGAAGTGCCCGCCCATGGGGGCGGTCGGGCACTGCCCGGCGTTGCCGCCGGGCGAGGCTGTTATTTAGCCCAAGCTCACGCTTGCCGCGCTCTCCGGCAGTTCTTCGTCAAAGCAGCGCTGATAGAACTCTGCCACGGTCTGGCGCTCCAGCTCGTCACATTTGTTCAGAAAGCTCAGACGGAAGGCGTAACCCACGTTGCGGAAGATTTCGGCGTTGGCCGCCCAGTTGATCACGGTCCGTGGGCTCATCACAGTGGACAGGTCGCCGTTCATAAACGCGGTCCGGGTCAAGTCAGCAACGGTCACCATCTGGTTGATAATCTTGCGGCCCTCGGCGGTGTTGTAGTGCGGCGCCTTGGACAGGATGATCGCAGCCTCGGCGTCGTGGCTGAGGTAGTTCAGCGTGGACACCAGCGACCAGCGGTCCATCTGGGCTTGGTTGATCTGCTGCGTGCCGTGATACAGCCCGGTTGTGTCGCCCAGACCCACGGTGTTTGCGGTGGCAAACAGGCGGAAGTAGGGGTTTGGCGTGATCACTTCGTTCTGATCCAGAAGGGTCAGTTTGCCGTCATGTTCCAGTACACGCTGGATCACAAACATCACGTCGGCACGACCTGCGTCATATTCGTCAAACACAATGGCGGTGTTATTGCGCAGCGCCCAAGGCAGGATGCCTTCGTGGAATTCGGTGACCTGTTTGCCGTCGCGCAGTTTGATGGCATCTTTACCAATCAAGTCGATCCGGGAAATGTGGCTGTCGAGGTTCACACGCACACAGGGCCAGTTCAGACGGGCGGCAACCTGCTCGATGTGGGTCGATTTACCGGTGCCGTGGTAGCCCTGAATCATCACACGACGGTTGTGGCCAAATCCCGCGAGGATCGCCAGCGTGGTTTCAGGGTCAAACTTATAGGTCGGGTCGATTTCAGGAACGCGGTCGGTGCGCTCTGCAAAACCCTTGATTTTCATGTCGCTGTCGATGCCGAACACTTCGCGCAGATCAATATCTTCGGTGGGCTTTGTGTTGGTGTCCATCATGCCGTCCGCCATGTCCTCTGTCCTTCTCCCGGCAGCCCCTTTGGAGCTGCCCAAATCTATCGGCCTTTGGTGCCTCAAATCCTGCTGGATCACAAGCGAAACTCTGCAAATTACGTGGTGTTGTCACGAAACTCACAGCCATGTGCTAAGTCGTTAGTTGCTAAACCGATCCTTGGTACGCAATTTTACGACCAAAGGAGAATGGATTATGCAACGTCGCCATTTCTTATCCGCCGCAGGCGCGGCAACCCTCGCAGCCATGATTTTGCCCCGAGCAACTTTGGCCAAGGAGTTTGAAGTCACCCGCACGGAAGCCGAATGGCGTGCCATGCTCACGCCCGCGCAATACAAAGTCATGCGCGACGAGGGCACGGAGCGCGCAGGGTCGTCGCCGCTGGACAAGAACTACGACAAAGGCACGTACCATTGCCGTGGATGTGATCTGAAGCTCTACAGCTCCAAGCATAAATACGACAGCGGCACCGGTTGGCCCAGCTTCTACAAGTCGCTCCCCAAAGCGATTGGAACCAAGCCGGACCGCAAATTGCTTCGGGTCCGCACCGAGTGCCACTGCCGTCGCTGTGGGTCTCATCTGGGACACATCTTTGACGATGGTCCGCGACCCACAGGGAAACGCCACTGTCTGAATGGCGTTTCGTTGGTGTTTAAGCCCAAATGAGACCGGGTGCTCCGCCGCCGAGGTGGGGCATTAAGGTACGAAGATGAAGCCGCCCGGTCTCTCCTCCCCGAAGGAAGATCATGGGATGGAACAGACCACTCACGCGGCCATATCCTCCGGGGAATCTGTGAAACGATAGCCAAGGCCGTAAAGGGTCTCGATCGCTGTAAAGCCTGGCGCTACTTCGCGCAGCTTGCGGCGAATGCGTTTTATCTGACTGTCGATGCTGCGGTCGGTGACAAACACGTCGCCGCCATAAGCAAGGTCCAAAATATTGGCCCGGCTAAGCACTTGCCCGGGGCGTTGCGCGATGATCCACAGCACGTTGAACTCGGTGGCGGTGAGGGCGACCTCTTTGCCATCCCAACGCGCCTCGTGACGTAGCCGGTCCAAACGCAACGCCCCGCGTTGGATGACGGTCACATCATCTGCATCTCGATGGTTTGGCGCGGCGCTGCGCAAGGCTGCCGCAATCCGCGCCCCAAACACCCGCATGGAAAACGGTTTGGCGAGATAATCATCCGCCCCAAGGCGCAGCATCATCGACTCTTCGGTGGCGCTTGCGGTTGTGCTCAGCACGACGACTGGGACGCCGTAGGAATTTGTCACGCGCTCGATCACCGAAACGGCGTCTATGGATCGTTGACGGAGTTCCAAAACTACCAGGTCAACGTCCTGCCGTGCCAAATCGGTCATGGCTGTCTCCGGAGACACATGGCGCAGGCTTTCGTGGCCATCGAGGAGCAAGACCTCCTGCATCGCTGTCATCAAATGCCGGTCCGGTTCGATCAGAAGGATTTTAGACATGGCCGCCCCCCATCCGCTTCTGGCTGTGGCTGAAAACATCCTGTTTGATCGCCACAGGTTCCGGGCGCCCGCGCTGGTGTAACCAAAGCAACGGGAACAGGGCACTAAGCATTAAAGCACTGAAAAACATGGCGCCTCCCTTCTGAGATCTGATGTGAAAATCCGAAGAGAGCGTCTTGTCTCTTCGTTCATCACACAGATGGGGGAGGTTCAGGCGCTTGCTTTGGGCAAAGCTGCCACTGTTTTGTCAAACTGCGCCAATCGTGGCCGTCTTGCCAAATTCTGCTCAGGCCAGAGATTGCCGACGTTCGCCAGGCGATTGTCCGGTCCAGCGTTTGAAAGCGGAGGCAAAGGAACTCACGTCAGAATAGCCTAGCAGAAAGGCAATCTCGCTCTGGCTCATATCGCTGTTCTTCAGGTAACGGTCCGCCATAGCCCGGCGGAAGTTGGACAATACAGTCTGATAAGTGGTGTTGGCATCTCCCAGGCGCCGCGCCAGGGTGCGCGCACTCATGCCGAGATCTCGCGCCACGTCAGTCACAGAGGTCTGCCCGGTTGCCATCCGGTCCGAGATGGCTTTCTCAACCACCAACTCGATGTTGGAACGGTTCTTGGGGCGCTGTGCCAGAACCAGATCCGCGTGGGCTTGTAGAACCTTGTGCAAGCCTTCGTCTGACGTGCTTAGCGGCACATCCAATTCGGCTGTGCGGTATTGCAGGCTGTTCCACTGTGCGCCAAAGGTGACCGGACAGCCCAACAGCTTCTCAAGCTCGGCAACATTGTGTTTGCGACGGTGGCAAAAGGTAATGTGCTTCGGCAAAACTGTACGCGGCAAAAGCTTGTTGGTTCCGCTCAAAAACTGACTCACCTGAGCCTCGACGAACCGCCCGGTTTCCACAGTGGCCGGAATGTCGAACCGCCACTTAAAGATGCCTTGGTCCTCGAGTTCGGAAATGTCACTTTCCATCGCCTCAGAAAATACCTGCCCGTAGCGGGCCAAGTTTGTCACAATACAACGGATATCTTTGGAAGACCGCCCGAGATAGCCGATGAGACCAAGCTTCGCAAAGCGCCGCGTTTGGCCCCAGCGCACAGCAATAAGATCATCCTGCGTCAGGGAAATGCCGTTATCGACAATCCGCGCCAATCCCGCGAGTGGAACCAGATTTTCGCTCTCCCGGAGTTCCGCGAGGGTGAGGCCAGTGCCCTTGAGCACCTCTCTCTCGGGAAAGCCAAGCCCAATGACGTACTCGGAAAAATCGCGCCCCATGGCCGCAACATGTTTGGCGGAATTTTGCATCATGCGCTCACATCACCGCATTTGTCGCTCAAAATCAAGGCTGTGGCCACGGACTTGACGACGGAGGCCAATCTTCGCTAGAAAAGCTACCTTGGTACCAAGGTGGGGAATTCGCATTGAAGAAAGTGGAACGCGTCCAAACTGGTCTGCGGCTGGAGAAGCAGTTGCTCAAGGTGATGAAAGCCTTGGCAGAACAATTGGACATGTCGGCGGCTGAGTTGGTCGAAGGCGTGATGTTGCACGCCTTGGAAGGCAAGGCACCGTTTTCGGCAGCGACATTGGCGAAGGCGGCGATGCTCAAGGAGGTCTATGACCTGACCTTGACGGCTGAGGACGCTCACAAGCTGACAGAAGTAGGATCAGAAACATGACAGATTACCGAGTTGTTTTGGCGGCGTTGGATGCCGGCACATTGGCGCCGCAGGATTTTGATCACCGCGCTCATATTGCCGTGGCCTTTGAAGCGTTGCGGGAGGATGACTTTTTCACCGCTTCCAAGCGCATCGCGGATGGGCTCAAACGGTTGACCGTCGCGGCCGGCGTGCCGGAGAAGTTTCATGCCACCATCACGCAAGCATATATGTCGGCCATAGCGGAAGCCATGCACGCCGCGCCTGCAGAAGACGCAGAGGCGTTTCTGACGCAGAATACAGACCTCCTGAAAGGAACGTTCCTAAAAGAGCGGTATAGCGCGAACTGCTTGTCCTCTGACTTGGCGCGTAAAGTGGCGTTGTTGCCGGATCGCGTGGGCCGCGCGGCTTAAGCCTTGTCCAAAGCGTCCCGCACAGCGGCGGCGATTTTGGCGCGGGAGTCCGCGTCCATGCCTTGCATGTCGACCACAAGGCTCTCGCCTTCTTCGCGGGCGGTGGCGGGACGCCGGTTGGCCCCGTGGCGTAGCACGCGGTAGGGAATGATCTCGCGGGAAATGCCTTTGAAGTGTTGAGGTTCCAGCGCTTCAGCTTTCACCAAATCACGAGCGTGCGCATAGGTTTCGTAACTCATGACAATGCCACCAGGTTCCGCAATGCCTTCCAGTCGCGCAGCGAGGTTCGCTTCGGCTCCAATGATGGTGTAATCCATGCGGGAGTCGCTGCCAAAGTTGCCCACGTTGCAATAGCCGGTGTTGATCCCCATGCGGGCGCGAAATGGATGTTCGATCCCACGGGCGCGCCATTGCACCTCCAACTCGTCAAGACGCGCTTGCATGTCGAGTGCCATGCGCACACAGGCGCGCGCGTCTTCGGTCACGCCGTTTGTGGTGGGATCCCCAATGAAGGCGACAATCGCATCGCCGATGAACTTGTCGATGGTGGCACCGTGTTTTTGAGCAATGGCGCCCATCTCGGTGAAATATTCGTTGAGCAACGCGGTTAGTTCTTCCGGTTGCATGCGTTCCGTGGTGGCGGTGAAATCTTTAATGTCGCTAAAAAACACCGTGAGCTTTTTGCGCTCAGTACTGATCGCAACGTCGCGCTCTCCTTCAAATATCGAGCGGTATACCTGAGGTTCGAGGTATTTCGAGATTTTCAGGGACACATCTGCCAAGAAAGAGTTGTTTTCGGTGAGCTCGTCATTGGCTGCCGCAAACTTCTCGGCCAGCTGGAGCTGATGTTTGGCAAAGGCCAGCCCAAAGGTCCCGGCGATCAGCAAGTAGCTGAGTAGGAATTTGAAGGACGCCAAGTCCAGGGTCAACGGTTGGCGCACATGCACCACCTGAAGACCGCGCACGTCACCAATTTGCCAATCAGTTTTTGTGCTCTCCGGATGGCCATTATGACAGTTCACACAGGTCTCCTGCATGTAAACAGGAGCTGCTAAAGTCATCCGGTGATCAAGTAAATTGCCTTCCTCTGCGATGATCCGGTCGCGCTGTTCCTCAGGGTCTCGAAAGGCCTGTAGCGCGCGCATTTCGAAGTCTGTCATATGGCGTTGTGTGCGGCCGGCAAACGGGTGGTCGGACACAAAGTGGTAGTCCACACCTGGAAGGATTTCGGAGAACCGGGCGGACAACTCGATGGCAGCCGTGGCCGGGATCGGAAAGGCACCTTCGATGTCATGGTAGTCGTGGCGGGCTTGGGGCGCATTGGGTGCTGCCTGGACGCGGGCGACCACGTTCTCTGCATAGTAAGAGCGGACATCATCCATCAGCTTATTTAAGCTTGTTGCCTGGCGATGCAGATTGTGATGAGACAGGCTGTTGAGGTCGAGCCAAAGGGCCACAGGCAATAGGAGCACGGCGCCCGCCACCACAGTATAAAGTCGTTTTGGGTGTGCCGTAAGGTATTCAATCAGTCGCCGCATCGCCATTTCCCCGCTGTGCTCGCGCATTCACAATTCAGTGATACTCAAGCGTTGTTACAGCTCAAACGGATATCACGCATTTTTCCGTCGCAAAGAAAAAGGCGCGACCCTTCGGTCACGCCTCAACCATCGTGTCGCACCACAGTTATTTAAAGTTGCGGCTCTCTTTGATCTGATCCCAAGCCCACATGACTTCCTGCAGTTGGTCTTCTTGGCTGCGGTCGCCACCGTTCATATCGGGGTGCAAAACTTTGATAAGCTTTTTGTAAGCCTTGCGAATTTCAGCCTTGGTCCAGCTGTCTTTGGCTTCCAAAATCTCCATAGCGCGGCGTTCTGTTGGGGGCAGGCGTTTGCCCGCACCACCGCCTTTGCCCGGGTTCTGCGTTGCATTGCCGCCGAGCACCTGATGCGGGTTTTCGATGCCCAAACGGGCCCAGGCACGGGCCTCGGGGTCGGTGAACTTCTTGGTCTCGCGCTCCCAGACTTTGTCTTTGGAGTTTTGCGCGTTCAGCTCCGCCTCGGTTTTGCCGTCAAAGAAGTTCCATTTCAGGTTATATTCGCGAATGTGCTCCTTGCAGAACCACTTGAATTCATCGAGCACATCGGGTGCCCGTGGGGCGCGATAGGCGCCAGGTTCATTGCAGCCTTCATGTTCGCAAACGCGCTGTGACGTCTCTGACGCCCCTGACATGCCGCGCCGTCCCCGCGGGTTTTTCTTCTTTGCCGATTTAATCGACATGTCGAAACCAAAAGGATCTGATTTTGTCATTCGCGCACCTATTCGACTCGGAGCGGAGAGTTTACCCTAACCGGCGTCAGATTGAAGAGGCTGGAGATAAAAATTATGAGTGTCGCACAGGAAATTCACGACAAATTGTCCACCGTCTTTTCGCCGGTTGACTTGCAAGTTGTGGACGACAGCGAAAGTCACGCGGGACATGCGGGAGCCCCAGCTGGTGGGGAGAGCCATTTCATCGTCCGCATCCGTGCGGCTGCCTTTGCAGGGCAAAATCACCTGGCCCGTCACCGGGCAGTACACGCCGCTTTGGGGGCGGACTTGGTGGGGAGAATCCACGCCTTGGCGCTGGATATAGACACGGCCTAAGCGGGACTACTTGGACTGTTCCAGTGTCTCGACGCGCTTTTTTAGCGCCACGTTCACGTCATCCACAGATTCTGCCTCATCGGGATCCTTTTCCGCAGACGCGCCGGTCTTGTCGTTTTCTGCTAGCACCAGCGTATCCTCAGTGTCGGCGGCTGGCTCTGCTTGAGGCTCTGGCTTTACGGGCTCAGTGTCCGGCGCAGGCAGCTCTGCCACCTTTGGGGCTTCCAGTGTTTCTGGTTGAAACGCTGCCACATCCCCCGCCTTTGTTCGACGGAATACTAATACCGAGCGGTAGCTTGTGCTCGACCCGGTCAAGCCGCTGCGTTCCTCATGTGGCAACGTGTCGGCGCGCAGGTATTCCCAGCCTTCAGCACCCAAACGGTTCATTTCGATCTCAAGCGCATTTGCGAAGCGGCCTTCTGGCCCTTTGATGCCTTTGGCCTTTTGTCCACGTGTCGGGGCGGGGACCACTTTGTATTCATAAGTCATTGAAAAATCCGGTATTCATTGTTTGTCGGCGGTCAGCCGCGCAATCTCTTTGGTAATTTGCGTAGGCGGTCCGGATACTCCGGCACGTCCGCACTTTCCTTGAACATAGCCCAACTTGGGAATTTGTCCTGTGGGTCGCGGTTTTTGGACAGCTGGGTGCGCATCACCGGTTGGCCAAGCTCGTCGCCCAAGGCGTCCACGCAAATCTGCACCAATGGCCATTTTTCATGGTAGTCGTGACCGGCAATCATACCGCCCACTTTCACTTTTTTGAGCCAGTCGAACATCGTTTTGCCGCGCTCTTCACCGGTGTGGGCGTAGCCGTCAACATAGACAAAGTCGAAAAACTCATCCGGAAAGGCATTTAATGCCTCCTTAAAAGTCATCCGCAACAGCCAGTAATTTTGCCCCATGCCGATGTTCTTCAACGCTTTTATGTATTCCTTGGTGTCGTGTTTATCACCATAGATGTCGACCCCATAGAGCTCTTTAAAAAGGCCACTTTCCATCAACCTCTTGGAGTACCAGCCACCGGCCACCCCAAGCTCAATTCCAATGAGCCCATCGCGCTCCAGAAACTGCGGCAGCTCCTTGCGCTCTTGTATTATGTCGATCACGTCTACCATTTGGCGGCTACCGTTTCACGTGACGACAAGGAGGTCCAGCAAATTGGCTGTCTGTGATGCGCATGCCGATCAAACGTGTCACCGCTGCATCGCGGCTCACTTGCGACGAAGCCCCATGACCCGTCCGACCCGCTCCGGGCGGGGGAGCGCACTATGGGCATCCGACAGCTTGGCGAATTTGGCAAGTATCTCTTCTGGCATCGGGGCAACGCGCGGCCCGCTTTGGTCAATATGCAGCCCAACACCCTCACCGGTGGCCGAGATCCAGCCGTCAGGGTGAATAAGTTCCTGATAGAAGTGAAAGCTTTTGGCATCATAGTCGAGCAATTGAAAGCTGGCGGTGACCTTATCTCCCAGGTGCAGCTCCCGCAGGTAGCACAAATGAAACTCTGCGGAGAAAGTTGTGTTGCCAGTGCGCTCCCGATAGGCGGGACCAAAGCCCAAAATCGCGCCCAACTGGTCCACGCCGCGATCAAACAACACGTTGTAATATGCCATATTCAAGTGCCCATTGAAGTCGAGCCACTGTTCTTCGACGGCCATCGGTTTGGAGACAAATGGGGCGGTCATGGCAATCCTCCTAATGCTTTTATGCCTGTATGGCGTTCGCTCCGGTGCGGATCAACCTTTGGCTGAGGATGTAACGTAGGGGCACAGGCGAATGAAGCTGCGTTTCGCAGCTCTTCTATAGCTGAAAGTCTTTATTTTTAAGCAAAATCAAAGGGGTATTTCACAAAAGTCTAAGCGCTTTTGCGGGCCGGATTCAGGCAATGCTTAAGCTTCGCCGCCTACCGTTTCCCTATGTGTGGGCAACGGTGAGTGGCACGATGGAGTGGCGAGACAAACGTCTTTCAACAGCAATGATTTTGGTGTCCAGCGTTCTGGCTGGTTGCGGCGGCGAAGATACCCCGGCGGTGAAAGATACCGGAGGTGGGTCAGCGGGGTCATCGCTGCCGCAAACCGACAGTCAGGTTTTACTGGCGTCGTTCCTCAGCAGCCTGGACAGCGTACGCAGCCAAGCTAATCGCCTTCTCAGCGGCGATGTGCGGTACCAGGTGCAGACCGCCGCAGGAGATCAATTTGTTGATCGCAACAACAACTGGCGCTTTGATTCCAGCACGGACACAAGACTGGAAGGCAATCCCATTGAACATTCGGGCATTCATTATGCCCATGCCGCTGGCTTGACAGGTGAAGGACAGATTATTGCTTTTTCCGACAGCGGGTTTCGCACAGGGCATGAGGTCTTTACCGGCAAAAGCATCACCACGGGGTCCGGCATGTCACAAGACGACCACGGGACATCTGTGGCCTCCATCGCAACTGGTATCTCTGATGATATGATTGGTGTTGCGCCAAATGCTGATGCGATTTTTGGCAGTTTCGACACCTATTCCCAACTTGCGGAAACCGCCAACGCGGCGGCCCGTGCAGGTGCCGTGGCACTCAATAACTCCTGGGGGTATTCGGGCATGACCGCGACCCGCTCGGACTACAATTTTATTTTTGGGTCCTCCTCGGGGCGCGACTATCTCGATGCGCTGCGCAATTATGCTGATGACGGGATTGTCGTTTTTTCAGTGTCCAATGATTACACCGATGCCAATGTGGGTTTGATGGCCGGCTTGCCGGTTTTGGAGCCCACGCTGGAGGGCAGCTGGCTTGCGGTTGTAAATGGCGTGCCGACTTTACGGGGCGATGATGTTGTGTCCGCGGAGCGTGTGTCTGCTGGTTGCGGTGAGGCCGCCGCTTGGTGCATTTCTGCAAACGGCAGTTGGACAGGCGCCACCGCAAATTCCAATAACAGCTACTCCTTTGGCACAGGAACGTCTTATGCGGCGCCGATGGTTTCCGGCGCGTTGGCGTTGCTGGCCGAAGCCTTCCCAGATATGACCCATCAGGAATTGCGCATTCGGCTTTTGGCTTCCGCTGACAATGAGTTTTCTGGTTTCAGAGAGTCGGGCACAGTGGAGCTGGTTCCCGGTTTTGAGCACGCCTACAGTGAAGAATGGGGGCATGGCTTTCTGGATGTGGCCGCTGCTCTGTTGCCGATCGGGCAAACCACTGTCACCACGCGCAACGGCACAGTGGTTAACACCAATGAGCCACTTGCTGTGGCTGGTGCAGCCAGCGGCGATGCTGTGGCGCGCTCTTTGCGCAACGTGAATGTGGTTGGCAAAGACTCCCTGTCTGCGTCCTTTATGATTGATGCCTCCCAGATGGTGGCGCACCGTCAAGCTGCGCCAATGTTTGCCGCTCATGACGCAATCAACTTTGACCAATACCGCGCACCGGAGTTTGGTTCGGCGTCTTTCTTTGGCACGCGCACAGGGCTGCCGATGCAGCTTCTGGACAGCGAATATGATCTCTCAATTTACCGGTCTTATAGTGGTGGCTCGGATCGCTTTGGCCTCGGCCTGCGCCGTACATTTGATCTTGGCGGTGCCAGCTTGCAGATTGGCGGCGGTCTTGGCGAGGACACAATGAACCTGCTGTCCGATTGGAACGGAGGCACTGACACGTCTCTTATGTCGATGGATATGGCATTGTCCGCGGATGTGTCTGACAATGCTCAGATCAAATTTGCACTTGGCTACGCCTTGGGGCAGGAGGCTTCCGACTTAGGGCAGTCTGCTGATGTTTTGCTCAATGGCGGGGCCGTGACCTACGCGCATCAACATGCGTTCTCACACAATGACCGGATTAGTCTGTCGCTGTCGATGCCGGCTGCGGTGTCTTCTGGCACAACTTCGGTGGCGTTGCCGGTGGTGAATGATGCAGGGGCTGTCACGCACCAAAATGTGCCCATTGATCTGGCCCCTTCGGATCGGGAGATGCGCCTGACGCTGAGCTATGAGCGTCCGCTCACTCGTCGCACCAATTTGGGGCTGTCTTTGGCGCATGCAATTAACCGCGGCCACATTCCGGGAGCGCGGGAAACTGCTGTGATGTTTGGCTTGCGGACACGGTTCTAAGCCAATTCGTTAACACCAAAAATGCGTAACGCGTCGGTTTTGATACCAACGCGTTACAGTCGCGATACAGAAGTAATACCGATGCGGCTTTTAGCCGTTCAGCTTCTGCGCCACCAATTGGTTAACAGCCTTCGGATTGGCCTTGCCGCCGGTCGCTTTCATCACCTGACCGACAAACCAACCCGCCAGTTTCGGGTTCTGCTTGGCTTTCTCAACCTGTGCAGGGTTCGCGGCAATGATCTCGTCCAAGGCGGCTTCAATCGCGCCTGTGTCAGTCACCTGCTTGAGGCCTTTTTCTTCCACAATTTTGGCCGGATCGTCCTTGGTTTCGATATGAATTTCAAGCACTTCCTTGGCAATTTTGGTGCTGATCTCATCAGACGCCACCATCGCGAGGATGGCCGCATTGGCTTCCGGCGCGACCAGATCTTGCGGCGCTTTTTCCGCTTTGTTGGCGCGGCCCAGCACTTCGTTGATCACCCAGTTGGCGGTTTTCTTGCCGTCACCTTTGCCAACAGAGGCTTCAAAGTAGGTTGCCAGATCCACCTCGGCGGTCAGTACAGAGGCGTCATATTCGGTTACGCCGTAGTCATTGATAAAGCGGGCTTTTTTCTCGTCCGGCAGTTCTGGCAAACCTTTGGCGATATCGTCTACCCAGCCTTGTTCAATCTCCAGTGGGAGCAGATCAGGGCAAGGGAAATACCGGTAGTCATGCGCTTCTTCTTTGGAGCGCATGGAGCGGGTTTCGTTTTTGTCCGCATCATACAGCCGTGTTTCCTGATCAACCGTGCCGCCAGCTTCGACAATTGCGATCTGACGACGCGCCTCATAGTCGATTGCCGCCTGAATGAAGCGCATGGAGTTCATGTTTTTGATCTCGCAACGCGTACCGAGATGCGAGAAGTCCTGTGTTTCCATGTACTTCTCATACTGACCCGGACGGCAGATCGACACGTTTACGTCAGCCCGCAGGTTGCCGTTCTGCATGTTGCCGTCGCAGGTGCCGAGATAGCGCAGGATCTGACGCATCTTTGTTACGTAAGCGGCAGCTTCTTCAGGACCGCGGATATCAGGACGGCTCACGATTTCCATCAGCGCCACACCGGTCCGGTTCAGGTCCACAAAGGACATGTTTGGGTCCATGTCGTGTACAGATTTACCCGCGTCCTGTTCGAGGTGAATGCGTTCGATACGCACCAAACGCGCCACGCCCGGCCCCATGTCGACCAAAATTTCCCCTTCGCCCACAATGGGTTCGTAGAGCTGAGAAATTTGATAGCCCTGCGGCAAATCCGGGTAGAAGTAGTTTTTGCGGTCAAACGCGGACTTCAGGTGGATCTCGGCTTTCAGCCCCAGGCCGGTACGCACGGCTTGTTCAACGCAATACTCGTTGATGACTGGCAACATGCCTGGCATCGCGCTGTCCACGAAGGCCACATTGGAGTTTGGCTCCGCGCCAAATTGGGTGGAGGCACCGGAGAACAGCTTGGCATTGGAAGAGACCTGAGCATGCACCTCCATACCAATGACCAATTCCCAGTCATGTTTGGCGCCCGCAATCACTTTGGGCTTTGGGGTCTCATATGTCAGGTCGAGCATCGCTCACGCTCCTTGAATATCTGGCTGATCTGCGTTCTAGGCCAGCCAGATAAAAGGAGCAAGAGGGCGGGTGACTTATGGGTTTATTTGGGTGATGCCGTCGGGCGAAAAATGCACGGTCTGTCCAGCTTGCAGCCCAGCCATAAACGGCATGGCAACAGCCTGCAAAGCCACATCTCGGCCCTTGGCAGACAGGCGTTCCTTGGAAATCACACGCGACGTGTTTTCAAACCCAATCTCCGCGTGTCCCCAGATCAGCGGGTGAATTTCGCGCAAATGCTCGCGTACCACCATGTCAAACCCGGCGCGTAACGCCGGAGGCAGGTCTTCGCGCAGGCCATCCGCACCATATTGGGATCTGGCATGTTGCCAGCTGCGGTACAGATGAGCCGCCATAAGATTTGCGGAATGTTGATCCCCGCTGCGTTGCAAGGCGTCAGTGACGCCGTCGATGAAGTAGTCAACCTCCATCATTTCTAAGCCGCTAGGATCAACCAACAAGGCGTCGAACCACACCCAAGCATAAGCGCCTGCGCCCCAAATGTCGTGGGTTTGTGCGGCAATGCGATGGGCTTGCAAGTCGAGGTGGGCAAAATCACCGTACCAGCGCGGTAGGAGATAGTTGCCCAAAGCCCGCATGTGGCGCGGATTGAGTGGGTCCAGTTGGATCAGCGATTCAAACTCCGTACACAATGTGTTGAGAGGTTGGGCAGATCCTGGCAAAAGCGCACATCGTGCTGCGGAGAGCGCAGGGGAGTAGTATTGCTTGGGGCAATACCGATTCAAAATGTCAGAGGCACGATCAAAATGTGCTTGAAAAGCGTCCCGGTTCACATCACGCACATCGTCTTTGGCGGCGGCACCGCGCCACGCCCAGCCGATATCAATGTGCATATGGGCCACAACCAAAGCCATTGGATAGCTGTTTGGGTAGTCTTCTAATAGGACTTCAAGGGCTTCAATTCCTGAGAAAAAGTCCGCTCCTTCCGCAGGGCGGCCATGAAGCAACGCGTGCTCTGCAGCACGCACCACGTCCGAACGTGCGCCAAACAGCATGAGCTCTGCAAGTGGCGTGCCTGTCGCTGTGGTGGCGCGGTTTTGGTCATGTGTGTGGATCAACTCTTCTAGGTCTTCCCAGCGCTCCTGACGGGCGAGGAATTGCCCATGATCGCGAATCTTCTCGCTTTCAATTTGATCGGGCGTGGAGGCGTTGATTGGTATTTTCAGACGGCTCAAAAGAGTGCGGAACGTGTTGCTCCCATCGCCAGCAAGATCGGATGTTTCAGGCTTTCGCGGCGCGGAAAATGCCTGTCCCAAACGGCGCAAAACCGGCGCGGCCAGCGCAGATGCCGCTGGTAGCCCTTGGGATTTGGCCTGATTTTTGGAAAACAATTTCATCATAG
This sequence comes from uncultured Shimia sp., assembly GCF_947493595.1. GTDB lineage: Bacteria > Pseudomonadota > Alphaproteobacteria > Rhodobacterales > Rhodobacteraceae > Shimia. The sequence goes on from NZ_CANLRL010000004.1 coordinate 20,253, forward strand.
CTCCGATCTTCTATCAGATCGGACAATGGGCGCGTATTCAGGCCAAAAAAGGGCACCAAGTTGAAATCATATGGTCAGATGCTGCCTAATTTTGGCCGGAATTGTTACTCAAACCAGACGCAGGCGTTCACGTTTGATTGGGATGTCGTGCCGTGAAAGAGCAGCCTCTAAATCGGCACGAGGTGGTAAAACATCTTGTGGAATCCGCACCTTAGCGTCGTCAAACATGATCAGAGTTATGCGAAAGGCAACGCCGAGACGGGTGGCAATATGGGCTGACTTGATTTGATGGAAGCCAAGCTCAGCCTCTTGGGTGACGTTTTTCCAACGAATGCCGATTTCGTCGAGCGCGAAACTTGCGGTGGGGTTGAAGATCACGTCGACAAGCGCGGGCACGGCGATAAGAGAGAGCACAACGACAATTGCCCAGTGCAAGCCAATGGCAAGCAGCCCGAGCAGGCCTGCGCTAACCAGGCACAGCATCACAATACTGCGTGGGTTACGGCCGTGATGAGTGTGTTGGAGAGTGTCCATTTTCATCGGCCTCCTGAGACATCGAGTGTGCTGCCGGTGATATAGCTGGCGTCATCTGACAGTAGAAACAGAATGGCGCGGGCAATTTCTTCTGCGGTGCCAGGACGTTGCATAGGAATCTTATGTGCCAGACGGCTGGCGCGGTCCGGTGCGCCGCCTTTAGCGTGGATCTCTGTGTCGGTGATGCCTGGGCGGAGACTGTTTACACGAATGCCCTGTGTGGCGACCTCGTCGGCCAGTCCCTTAGTGAAAGTGTCGATGGCTGCCTTAGAGGCGGCATAGTCGACATATTCATTGGCGGAGCCAGTGCGGGAGGCCACGGAGCTGACATTGACGATGGCGCCGCCGCCTTGCGCTTGCATGCGGATCACCGCTTCTTTGGCGACCAACATGGCGCCGATCACGTTGACATCAAACATACGCTTCAGGCGTGCGTGGGTGAAGGCGGTCACAGGTGCACCTTGGTCCACGATGCCGGCGTTGTTAGTTAGCGCATCTACGCGGCCAAAGCTTGCGTCGATGGCTTTGAACATGGCCTCGACCTGGTCGGGATCTGCCACGTCGGCTTGAAAAAGTTCCGTACGGACGCCCAATGCGCGTCCGGTTTCCGAAATAATTTCAGCGCCTTGCGTGTCTCTGCGGTAGTTCAGTGCGAGGTCATAGCCGGCTTTGGCCGCCAGTTTTGCGGTGGCCGCGCCAATGCCTGCGCTGGCGCCGGTGATCAGTAGAACTTTGGACATTATGCCTCCAGAATGCGGGTCACCATTTCGGTGGTGTCGCGGCTCAAACCATCCTGACCGGCGATGCGCTCAAGCTGTGTTTGCAAGTGCGCCTGCCGGTTGGCATCGTAGCGCTTCCATGTTTGGAAAGCGCTACACATGCGCGCGGTGGTCTGAGGGTTCACAGGGTCCAGCTTAATCAGCCAATCTGCCAGCACTTGATAAGCGGCGCCCGACTCGTGGTGGAAACCTGCGTGATGGGCGGCCATGACCCCCATCACAGAGCGGAAGCGATTGGGGTTTTTCCAATCAAAGTCAGCATGTTGGGTGAGGGTGGCGACAGTTGTGGCAAGGTCTTCGGGTTTGGCAAACATGACCTGCATGGAGAACCATTTGTCGATCACCAGCCGGTCGTCTTTCCATTGGTCATAGAAGGCTTCGACGGCATTTTCCCCTTTGCCCGCATCCAGCAAGGCGCCGAAGGCCGCGAGTTGCAGAGTCATGTTGTCCGCGGAATTGTATTGCTTCTTAGCAGCTTCGCCTCCGTCCAATCGTGTCAGCAAGGAGAGCGCAGCGTTTGCAAGGCTGCGCTTGCCAGCGGGTTCAGCGTCTGGGGAGAAGGTGCCTGCGACCTGATTGGCTGTGTAGATTTCTGGCAGCAAGTCTGCAAAGGCCTTGGCCTTGGCGTCGCGCAGGGCTTCGGTTGCGGCGTGGATTGCGGCCGGGTCTGGTGTGTGACCTTGTTTGTGCAGGATGCCCGCAAGTTCGGATTGCGACGGCTGCCCAAGCATCAAGGCGCGGTAGGCCGGATCAAGACTGTCGTCGCGCAAAAGTGTTTTGAGACCAGAGAGATAGTCGTCGTTGTGGGCAGTCCCATCCACAATCGTGCCAATCAGGCTGTCGCGTGCGAGATCGCGGCCCGCTTCCCAGCGGTTGAACGGATCGGTGTCATGCGCGAGTAAGAACGCGCGGCGGGCGTTGTCGATGCCTTGGGTCAACGTCACCGGGGCGGAAAAGCCCCGCAATACTGAGGGGATAGGGCGGGTGGCGTGGCCTTTGAAGGTGAAGGTCTGCTCTGCTTCTGTGAGTTCTAGAATCTCGGTGGGCAGCACTTCATCGCCATTGTCATTAAGCAGGCCCACAGCCACCGGGATGACCTGTGGAGCCATTGTATCCTGACCCGGCGTTGGAGCGCTGGATTGGCTCAGGTGCAAAGTGAAAATGTCGCCCTCGTATTCTTCGCGCACGGTGACTTCGGGCGTGCCGGGTTGCGAGTACCAGAGTTTGAACTGTGTGAGGTCGCGGCCGGTGCTGTCTTCAAAGACTTTGATCCAGTCCTCGATCGTGCAGGCCTGACCGTCGTGGCGGTCAAAGTATAGGTCGAGCGCTTTGGCATAGGCGTTGTCACCTACCAATGTCTTCAGCATTCCAATGACTTCGGCACCTTTTTCATAGACTGTCGCGGTGTAGAAGTTGTTGATTTCCTGAAAGCTTTCGGGACGCACTGGGTGGGAGAGGGGGCCCTGGTCTTCGGGGAACTGGCGGCCACGCAAGGCAAGCACGTCGTCGATGCGTTTGACTGGTTCAGAGCGCATGTCGGCGGTGAATTGTGCGTCGCGGAAGACGGTCAGGCCTTCTTTCAGGCAGAGTTGGAACCAGTCACGGCAGGTGATGCGGTTGCCGGTCCAGTTGTGGAAATACTCATGTGCAATAATGGCTTCGATGCGCTCAAAGTTGCCATCTGTCGCGGTTTCCGGTGAGGCGAGGACGCAGGAGCTGTTGAAAATGTTCAGCCCCTTGTTCTCCATCGCGCCCATGTTGAAATCATCCACCGCGACGATGTTGAATTCATCGAGGTCGTACTCTCGGCCGTAGACGTCTTCGTCCCATTTCATTGACTTTTTAAGGGCTTCCATGCCGAAAGCACATTTGTGTTCATCGCCGGGGCGGACGTAGATCGACAGGCGCACGTCTTTGCCGGACATGGTTTTGAATGTGTCTTCATGGGCAATCAGATCGCCAGCCACCAAGGCAAAGAGATAAGCCGGCTTGGGCCAAGGGTCGATCCAAACGGCATAGTTGCTGTTGGGCGTGACTGTCAGGTCGCTGCCGTATTCTTCGCCGTTGCCGTTGGAGAGTAGCTCTGGCGTGCTTTCGACGTCGCCTTCAATGCGCACGGTGAAGGTGGCCATCACATCTGGGCGGTCCGGGTAAAAGGTGATTTTGCGGAAACCTTCGGCCTCACACTGGGTGCAATACATGCCGTTGGACATGTAGAGGCCCTCGAGTGTGGTGTTGGTCTGCGGGTTGATTTCGACCTCAGCTTCCCAGGTGAAAGGGCCATCGGGTGCATCAACTTCGATGCCGCCGTCCACTGTACGGGGCGTAACGTCTGCGCCGTCGATCTTGGTGCTGATTAGCTTCAGTTGTTCGCCGTGAAGGAAAAACCGCTTGTCTGTGGCTTCAGGATTGGGGCGGAAGGCGATTTTGGAGAGCACTCGTGTTTTAGTAGGGTGCAGGCGAAATGTCAGTTCGACGCCATCCACGATGAAGCCAAACGGGGTGTAATCTTTCAGATAGATCGTTTGTGGCGCGGCGTCTTTCATCACGGTCTCCATTGGTTGCTCATCTTGGTGTAGCTTTTCGCGCGGTACCCGCAAGGGGGTAGGTGATTTTTCACAAAATGGATGTGCAGTTTCGCAAATCTATGGAAAAAGTTGAAAATCCCTTTGGGAAAGGAGGGTAAGCGGTTTTATTGCCTATAGAAAACATGTGCACTAATTGAGACGCGACGCCAGAGATGAGGAAGTTTCACAATGACCAAGAGAATTGAGCAGCACGGGCTGCAAATTGCCGACGAGCTCTATGATTTCATTGTGGGTAAGGCACTTCCTGGAACTGGCATCGTTGCGGATGCTTTCTGGCAAGGTTTGAGCGTATTGGCTCATGAGTTTGGGCCAAACAACCGCGCGTTGCTCGCCAAGCGGGAAGAGATTCAGAAGAAGATTGACGGCTGGCATTTGGCCCGCAAAGGTCAGGCGCATGATGCGGAGGCGTATAAAGCATTTCTGCAAGAGATTGGCTATCTGGTGGCCGAAGGCGAAGACTTTGCCGTGGAAACCGCCAATGTTGATCCTGAGATCGCGGCGATTCCCGGGCCGCAACTGGTGGTGCCGATCACCAATGCGCGCTTTGCATTGAATGCGGCTAATGCCCGGTGGGGCAGCCTGTATGACGCGCTTTATGGCACTGATGCGATGGGTGATTTGCCGTCCGGCAAGGGCTACGATTCGGCGCGTGGGGCGCGCGTGATCGCCTGGGGTCGAGATTTCCTAGACAAGACACTGCCGTTGGCTGAGGGCAGCTGGGCAGACATTGACGGACTGTTGGTTGAAGGTGGGCAGCTTGTGCCAGCCCTGAAGGCTGAAGGCGCGTTTGTTGGTTACGTGGGAGGCGCCGTCACGCCCTCGCGTATTTTGATGAAAAACAACGGTCTACATGTGATTGTTGAAGTGGATCGCACGGGCAATATTGGCGCATCTGACAAAGCGGGTATCAATGACATCACGCTGGAAAGCGCGCTGTCCACGATCATGGATTGTGAAGATTCCGTCGCCTGTGTGGACGCGGAAGACAAGGTTGTGGCCTATGGAAACTGGCTTGGCCTGATGCGGGGTGATCTCGCTGAAGAGGTTTCCAAAGGCGGCAAGACCTTTACGCGCCGCCTAAAAGATGACGTTTCCTTTACCGCAGCGAACGGCGCGCAAACCTCGCTGAAAGGCCGTTCCTTGATGTTGGTGCGCAACGTAGGCCATCTGATGACCAACCCAGCGGTGCTGGATCGGGAGGGCAATGAGATTGGCGAAGGGCTGATGGATGCGCTCGTGACCGTGATGATTGCGATGCATGACCTGAAGCGAGAGAGCGGCAATTCGGTGCATGGCTCGGTCTATGTGGTGAAGCCGAAGATGCACGGGCCGGAAGAGGTGGCGTTCTCGGATGCGATCTTTGCCAAGGTCGAGGACATTCTGGGCCTGCCGCGCAACACGGTGAAGATGGGCATCATGGACGAGGAGCGCCGCACAAGCGCCAACCTCAAGGAATGTATCCGGGCCGCAAAGGGACGTGTGGCGTTTATCAACACCGGGTTCCTGGACCGCACGGGGGACGAGATCCACACCTCTATGGAAGCGGGCGCTTTCCTGCGCAAAGGTGAGATGAAGAGCACGCCGTGGATATTGTCTTATGAGGATCGCAACGTGGACATCGGTCTGGCTTGCGGACTTCAAGGCAAGGCGCAGATTGGCAAAGGCATGTGGGCCATGCCGGACCTGATGGGCGCGATGCTAGAGCAGAAGATTGGCCATCCGAAATCTGGCGCAAACTGTGCCTGGGTGCCATCGCCAACCGCAGCGACGCTTCACGCCACACACTACCATGAGGTCGATGTGCTGGCGCGTCAGGAAGAGATTAAGGCGGGTGGTGCGCGTGGCACATTGGATGACTTGCTGGCAGTGCCGGTGATGGACGGGCAGAACCTCTCAGAGGAGGAGATTGCCGCCGAGGTCGAAAACAACGCGCAGGGCATTTTGGGCTATGTGGTGCGTTGGGTGGATCAAGGCGTGGGCTGCTCCAAAGTGCCGGACATCAATGATGTGGGCCTGATGGAAGATCGCGCGACCTGCCGGATTTCCAGCCAGGGTCTGGCCAACTGGCTGCACCAAGGTGTGGTGAGCGAAGCGCAGGTCATGGCGGCGATGCAAAAGATGGCGGCTGTGGTGGACCGGCAGAATGCCAATGATCCGCTTTATGCGCCGATGGCGCCGGGCTTTGACGGGATTGCATTCCAGGCGGCCTGTGACCTGGTGTTCAAGGGGCGTATTCAACCATCAGGCTATACCGAGCCGGTGCTGCATGCGCGGCGGTTGGAGCTTAAGGCACAAGCCTAACAATCAATCAGGTCGGGGGATGCCCCGGCCTTTTTTCTTTGTCTTGAATGATGTGAACGCTTCGGGGCTTTCTCATTTGGGAAGCGCGTCCTATGGTTAGCGGCGCAACAAGTCAAAGAGGCCAGCATGACGCGTCCTGTCGTCGGGATCATCGGCAACCAATATCTGATCAATGACCAATATCCGGCGCACGCCGGGGGAACCATGAATTCCGAAGCGGTTTCAGGGGTTTCTGGCTGTATGCCTCTGTTGATTCCGGCTGATCCGCGGTTTGTTTCAGTGGATGAGTTGCTGGAGAAATGTGACGGGTTTTTGCTGACAGGCGGGCGGCCGAATGTGCACCCTGAAGAATACGGTGAGGCGGCGACGGCGGCGCATGGGGAATTTGACCGTGCGCGCGATGCGATTGTGTTGCCGCTGGTGCGGGCCTGTGTGGACTCTGGGCAGCCGTTTATGGGGATTTGTCGGGGATTTCAGGAGGTTAACGTTGCGATGGGTGGCAGTCTCTATCCGGAAATTCGAGACTTGCCGGGGCGGGACAACCACCGAATGCCGCCGGATGGCACGTTGGAAGAAAAGTTTGCGCTGCGCCATACGGTGGAGTTCAGCGAGAACGGGCCGTTCCATAATCTGTTTGGCAGTCAGAAAGTGATGACCAACACGCTGCACGGGCAAGGCATCAAGCGCGCGGGAAGTCGTGTGATTATAGATGGTTATGCGCCGGATGAGACGCCAGAAGCGATCTATATTGATGGCGCGCCGGGGTTCACGATGTCGGTGCAGTGGCACCCGGAGTGGGATGCGGCGAATGATCCGGTGAGCCGTCCGTTGTTTGAGGCCTTTGGCGAAGCCGTACGGGCCTGGGCGCAGGGACAAGAAGCGCGGTCCATGCTCAAGTCTGCCTAAAGGTTAACCACCAAAACGGTGCTGATTTTCACGTCGGTATCTTGTCGGTATTGCGACTGTTTCGCGACTGTCCATAAATTTGGAATATGTATTCGTTAACGCCGTAGCGACCGCGCAATGAGATGGCGAAAGGGCTCGGGGCAGCGCCAGGCCCTTTGCTGATGTTTGCCTCAGGCGCTGTCTTGCATGTGCACCACGTCGCCCGTGTCACCCCGAGCCTTGCCCTCTTCGAGCGCTTTCACGGTGACAACGCCGGGCTTCTGGTTCTTGGTCCAGACTGTGGCGGCGGCAACCCGATCCCGATTGATCCGATCCGCGTATTTTTGCGCGACCTGATAAGTGTCAGACAGCAGGCCCTCGGCCAAAGTGGTTGGATTGAGACCAAGCTTGAGGAAGCTGGCGTTTGACACCCGCAGGTCGTTTTCGGCAGCTTCTTTGCGCGGGTTGTCGACCATGGCGACCTCGGCGCCGGTCAGGCGGGCGACCAAATCGGCAAGTTCGCGCACGCGGTGGGTTTCGGTCATCTGGTTGCGGATGACCGGGCGGTCACCTTTTTCCGGTGGGTTGGAGATTGCCAGTTCGATGCAACGCACGGTGTCGCGGATGTGGATGAAGGCGCGGGTCTGTCCACCGGTGCCGTGAACGGTGATCGGGTAGCCAATGGCGGCCTGCATCAGGAAGCGATTGAGCACCGTGCCGTAGTCGCCATCATAGGCAAAACGGTTGATCAGCCGTTCGTCTCGGCGGGTTTCATCGGTTTGGGTGCCCCAGACAATGCCTTGGTGCAGATCGGTCACGCGGATGCCGTCGTTCTTGGCGTAGAATTGGAACATCAGTTGATCCATGGTTTTTGTCATATGGTAGATGCTGCCCGGATTGGACGGGTAGAGAATTTCGCGGTTGTGGATGACGTTGTCGTCACCACGCACCATGATTTGTTGATAGCCTTCAGGAATTTCCAGGCCCGCGCCGTCGTAGCCATACACGCCCATGGTGCCGAGGTGCACAACGTGGGCGTCTAGATCAAGCAGCACCAGCGCGGCGAGAATGTTGTGAGTGGCGTTTATGTTGTTGTCGACGGTGTAGCGCTTGGGGCAGGCGCCGCGCATGGAGTAGGGCGCAGAACGCTGCTCGCCAAAATGCACCACCGCGTCGGGTCTAAGCTCGCCAAGCAGGATGGCGAGGTCGTCAAATTCCTGCGCGACGTCCAGTTCTACAAATTTGATGGTTTTGCCGCTGACCTCTTTCCAGGCTTCGATTCGCTCTTGCGTGGATTTGATTGGGGTCAGGCTGACCACGCCGAGGCGGTTGTCGATTTTGCGGCGCGAGAGATTATCCACGATGGTGACGTCGTAGCCCTGTTCGCTGAGATAGAGGGAGGTGGGCCAGCCGCAAAAGCCGTCGCCACCAATTACTAAGACATTACTCATACGCGTTCTCCTGATTTCAGGCTGAAAGACTGGATTTGCATTGTTGAGCTGGCGGTTTCCAGCCTCGCCGGAATGTGATTTGATCCAAAGAAGTCTCTTAAACGGAGGGTTGTGGAGCAGCTATTTGTGTTGCGCCCCTCGGATTTTGTGAAAGTAATGGAAGCGTACGGCGGCGGATAATCGGACGTAAAGCTTTTTTGTTGTGGCAAGTCGTGCTTGAGGCATCGGTTAGACTATCCCAAAGAGGCGCCTTGAGAGAGGCCGCAATTTCGGTGGCTGGAACTTTTCCGCACATTTTGCCTGCCCGCTTGGAAAGCGAGTTGTCCGGTTCTGCGTCTCGGAAGTCTTGTTCGGAGAGGCGGCCACTTGGGCTGTTAATGTACCTGCAAACCCAGTTGCCCCAGCAAGATCGCAGCTTGTTGCTTGGAGAGAATGGCGCCTTTGAAGCGTTTTAGGTCTGAGAGACGGATCCCGCCCAAGTCGGCGCCCCGCAGGTCCGCGTTCTCAAAACGGCTGTCGATCAGATGCGTGTCTCGCAGGGAGCAGTCTTCAAACACTGCGTCGCGAAAATCACATTGGCTCATATCCGCGTCGGTAAAATCCACCCGTTTAAGGGTCATTTTGCGAAACGAGAATTTGGGCAGCATAGCGAGGGCCAACAACACGTCCTCAAGCTCGATGCCAAGAGAGTGGGTTTCTCTGAGGTCAGCGCCGGTCATTTTGCAATTGCGGAATTTTGAATGGGTTAGGGTGGCGCCACGCAGATTGGCGTTGCTGAAATCGCCCCCGTCGATGGTGCCTTCGGAAAAGTTGGCGCCCTGAAGCAAGACACCGCTGGCGCGGCAGCCTTTGAAAGTGACGTCTTCCAGTGTGGCGCTTTTGAAAGAGGCCTGAGACAGGTTGCACCCCTCAAACCGCCAGCCGGTGAGGTCGAGATCGGAAAGATCGCACCCTACCAAGGTGCAGCGCGTGAGCGTGTGTGGCTGGCCGGTTCTGCTGGCGCGTTCAATTTCCGCCCGGGAGGGACTGCAATCAACAAACTGGTGGGTTTTGACAGTCACGCGCGGCTCCAGACACTGAAATGTGGGGTAGACCCCAAGCCATACGGCGGAATTTGCGGTTTGGGAAGGCCAAGCCGAATGCGGGAGCGGGAGCCGTGGCGCTCCCGCAATGCTGGCGGTCGTTTGTGTCTACATTTCACCGCCAGCGACTTGTAGCGTTTGCCCTCGGACGGAGTCGGCCATGTCGGAGCAGAGATACAGTGCAGTGTGGGCCACTTCCTCCGGTTTGATCAGGCGCCCATGCGGGTTCACGCCGACCATCATGTGGCGGGCTTCTTCCTCAGAACAGCCGGTGCGGGCCATGATGCTTTCGATGTTTTGATCGATGATCGCGGTTTCCACATAGGCCGGACAAATGGTGTTGAAGGTGATGGGCTTGAGCGCATAGTCGGCGGCCAGCGATTTGATCATGCCGTTTACGGCGTGTTTGGAGGTGGAGTAGGCGGGGGCGCCCTTTAATCCGCGCAGACCGGCGATGGAGGAAATCACCATGACGCGGCCCCAATCGGTCTGGTTCATCGATTTGAGGCTTTCGCGGATGGTGAGGAAGACCCCGTCAATGTTGATCGACATCATCTTACGCCAGAATGCCATGTCGGTTTTATGCAGGGCGCGGCCCTCGGCGATGCCCGCGTTGGCGACACAGATTTGGATGGGACCGCGCGCAGCTACTGCCGCGGCGACGCCGTCTACCACAGAGGCCTCATCCGCAACATCCATGGCGAGGGGAAACAGCCCCTTAGTGGCCGCCTCTTCCAACACATTGAGGCGACGGCCAGTGATGGTGACTTGGGCACCTTCTGCGGCCAGCGCTTTGGCGATGGCGAGGCCAATCCCGGTACCGCCGCCGGTGACCAATGCGTGTTTGCCCGATAGTGTCATGTCGCTCTCCCAATGCTGTATCGGGATCACCTTAGCGGGCGAATAAGACCGGACAAGCCTTCTGGTTGTTTGCGCCGCAGGGTCACAAAAATGGAGTAGGTGGTCAAAATGTCCGAAGCCGTGTGCGGAAAATGCGCTTGAAATGGCATTTCGGGCAAAACTCCTGTCCTTTTTTGGGCGTGGCATGCGGCTTTCTGGCCCTTTTTGACGCACGGCGGATCTGCATCATTGCAGTGTATCAACGGATCGTTAAACCAAGAGACATGAGACAACGACGCGTAAAGATAATACCAATTTGGGGCCGGTCGGTGCGCTGGCGCTTTGGTCCGTGCCGGAAAGGGATGGGCCAATGAGGGTTTTGCGGTCGATTGATATTCCGCCGGTCTGGTTGCTGGCGGGTTTAGCGGTGGCGTGGCTGCAAGCCAACCATTGGTCCATGGGGCTGAGCTTTGGTCCGGTCTGGGCGGACCTGCTGGGCGGGGTGTTGGTTGGCGGCGGTGTGGTTCTGACCGCATTGGCGGTTGTTGAGATGCGAAGGCATCAGACCACAATACATCCGCACCATGACAGTGCTCGCCTTGTACAAAGCGGCATTTTCAAGCGCAGCCGCAATCCGATCTATCTCGCAGATGTGATGATCCTTGCGGGGCTGATCCTCTACTGGGATGCGGTGCTGGCCCTACCTTTGGTGCCGGTGTTCCTGTGGATTTTGGAAAAACGCTTTGTCATTCCAGAAGAAAATCGTCTGCGGAAGACATTTCGGATGGATTTTGCGCGCTATTGCGAGAAAGTGCGCAGGTGGGTGTGATGCCGTTGCGTCGCAGAAATACGGTAAGTTGCTTGTTTGCTTGTGCAGCAATTCAGGTGGCGTTAAAACATTATGCAAGTGCAGCATGGTCTGCGTGAAACATTATTGCTCTGACTCTGAAGGGGGATAAGAAAGGTGAAGATAGGTACACCAAAAGAGGTGTTTGACGGTGAGAACCGGGTCGCGATGACTCCGGACTCTGCCAAACAGCTCCAGAAGCTCGGTTATGAGTGCGCCATTGAAAGTGGCGCCGGTGCCGGTGCGGGATTTTCGGACGCCTCCTATGAGGCAGCCGGTGTTGAGGTTATCAAGACCGCAGCGGCTCTCTGGAAAGCGTCTGACATTGTCGCCAAAGTGCGCCAACCGGATGCTGCGGAACTCAAGCGCCTGACCAAGGACAAAACGCTGATCTCCTTCTTCAACCCGGCAGGGAACGAAGACGGCATGGAAGCGGCGAAGGCCAAAGGCGCCAACGTGATTGCCATGGAAATGGTGCCACGCATTTCGCGCGCGCAGAAGATGGACGCGCTGTCCTCTATGGCCAACATCGCGGGTTACCGCGCAGTGATCGAAGCTGGCAACAACTTTGGCCGCTTCTTCACCGGTCAGATCACCGCCGCAGGCAAAGTGCCGCCCGCAAAGGTTCTGGTTGTGGGCGCCGGTGTGGCCGGTTTGGCCGCGATTGGCACCTCGACCTCTTTGGGCGCGATCACCTATGCGTTTGACGTGCGTCCGGAAGTGGCGGAGCAGGTTGAATCGATGGGTGCTGAGTTTGTTTACCTCGACTTTGAGGAAGAACAGGCCGATGGCGCGGCAACAGGGGGCTATGCCTCTGTGTCCAGCCCGGAGTTCCGCGAAGCACAGCTGGCAAAATTCCGTGAGCTGGCCCCGGAAGTGGATATCGTGATCACCACCGCGTTGATCCCAAACCGCGAAGCACCGGAGCTGTGGACCGAAGACATGGTTGCTTCGATGAAGCCGGGTTCGGTGATTGTCGATCTGGCAGCGGAAAAGGGCGGCAACTGTAAGCTGACCGTGATGGACGAGAAGATCGTGACCGAGAATGGCGTGACCATCATCGGCTACACAGACTTCCCATCCCGTATGGCGGCACAGTCTTCCAGCCTATATGCAACCAACATCCGTCACATGATGACTGACCTGACTCCTGAGAAAGACGGTCAGATCAACCACGACATGGAAGACGATGTGATCCGCGGCGCGACCGTGACCTTTGAAGGCGACATCACCTTCCCACCACCCCCACCAAAAGTGGCGGCAATTGCGGCCAAGCCAAAAGAAGTTGTGCCGGAACTGACACCGGAAGAAAAACGTGCGGCCGAAGTGGCGGCGTTCAAAGCGCAAACCAAACAGCAGGTGATGCTGTTGGGCGGCGGCGGGGCCTTGATCCTGTTGCTGGGTCTTGTGGCTCCGGCCAGCTTTATGCAGCACTTCATTGTGTTTGCATTGGCCTGTTTTGTCGGCTTCCAGGTGATCTGGGGCGTGGCGCACTCGCTGCACACACCTTTGATGGCTGTGACCAACGCGATCTCCTCGATCATCATCTTGGGGGCTCTCATGCAGATTGGCTCTGGCAGCTTCCTTGTGATCCTGCTGGCGGCGCTCTCTGTCTTCATGGCCGGGATCAACATCTTCGGCGGTTTCCTCGTGACACGGCGCATGCTCGCCATGTTCCAGAAGTCCTAAGGAGGTCTGAGCAATGGAATACGGTTTTACGACCGCAGCTTACGTTGTTGCGGCAGTGCTCTTCATCCTCTCCTTGGGGGGGCTGAGCAATCAGGAAAGCGCCAAGCGCGCGGTGTGGTACGGCATTTCCGGCATGGCGCTGGCGGTGTTTGCCACATTGATCGGCCCCGGTGCGGGGCTGTGGTGGCTGTCCATTCCGCTGATCGCGGCGGGCGGTGTGATTGGCTATCAGCTGGCGTCCAAGGTCGAGATGACCCAGATGCCGGAGCTGGTGGCTGGCATGCACGCGCTGGTTGGTCTGGCGGCAGTGTTTGTGGGCTTCAATGCACATTTTGAGATTGGCAACGCGGCGGAAGCTGTGGCGGCAGGTCCGGATGCGGTGAAAGAGCTTGGCACCTTTGGCAAGCTGATTGCCAAGAAATCCGGCGTTGAGATCAGCATTCTGCTGGTGGAGCTAAGCTTGGGTGTCTGGATTGGTGCGGTAACTTTCACGGGCTCCGTGATTGCTTATGGCAAACTGTCCGGCAAAGTGTCCTCCAACGCTGAAAAGCTGCCAGGTGGTCACTTGCTGAACGCGGGTGCCGCAGGTCTCTCTTTGCTTTGCCTGATCTGGTATCTGAACACCGGTGGTTTCCTGCCACTGCTGATCCTGACCATTGCGGCGCTGTTCATCGGTTATCACCTGATCATGGGTATCGGTGGCGCGGACATGCCGGTGGTTGTTTCCATGCTGAACAGCTACTCTGGCTGGGCGGCTGCGGCGATTGGTTTCTCGCTGGGCAACGACCTGTTGATTGTGGTTGGTGCGCTTGTGGGCTCCTCCGGTGCAATCCTGTCCTACATCATGTGTAAGGCGATGAACCGCTCTTTTGTGTCGGTGATCCTTGGCGGCTTTGGTGGGACCACTGGTCCGGCCATGGAAGTGGAAGGCGAGCAGATCGCGATTGAAGCGGATGGTGTTGCCAGCGCGCTTGAAGATGCGGACAGCGTTGTGATTATCCCGGGCTATGGCATGGCGGTAGCACAGGCACAGCAGAACGTGGCGGAGCTGACCCGTCGTCTGCGCGCCAAAGGCAAAGAGGTGCGGTTTGCAATCCACCCGGTTGCGGGTCGTCTGCCTGGGCACATGAACGTGCTGTTGGCCGAAGCCAAGGTGCCCTATGACATCGTGCTGGAGATGGACGAGATCAACGATGACTTCCCGGATACGGATGTGGCCATCGTGATTGGCTCCAACGACATCGTGAACCCGGCAGCTCAGGAAGATCCGAACAGCCCCATCGCGGGGATGCCGGTACTGGAATGCTGGAAAGCCAAGCAGGTGTTTGTGTCTAAGCGTGGTCAGGGGACCGGCTACTCCGGCATCGAAAACCCGCTGTTCTTCAAAGAGAACACACGCATGTTCTATGGTGACGCGAAAGCCAGCCTCGATAAGTTGCTGGGTATGATTGAGTAATTGATCACTGCCATAGAGTGTGGAAAGGGCGCCCTAGAACGGGGCGCCCTTTTTATGTGCGGTGGTGAAAGTGGAAAGCAAGGAAGCCTCCGGCGGGGATATTTGGTGAATGAGAAGCCAGGGGCGTGTTGGCTCCTGCCGTTTTCGCATTCTTGAAATATCCCGGGGAAGACACAGCTTGCTGTGGCAGGGGTAGCGCCCCTCAAGGCTCAAGCCTGTGGGCTTGAGCCACGCTGATATCTCAGGCGGTTTGCAAGCGGGCTTCTTGGCGCATGAGTGTAAAGGAGGCTCCGACGATCAGGGCGGCGCCCAACCACAGGCTGCCGGGCGGAGCGTAGCCAAAGACCACCAGGCCGAGACCGACGTTGAACGGCAGTTTGAGGTGGTCAAATGGTTGCAGATAGGCGGCGTCAGCGATGCTGTAGGCGCGGGCCAAGGCGTATTGCGCGATTGCGGTGCAAAGGCCTGCGCCAACCAAAAGGACACCAGCCGTGAGGCCCTCAAAGCCGAGACCTGCATCCAGCGCCAAGCCGGCGTTGATCGGGGTGAGCAACATCAGTAAATAGAGCGTCAAAGTGGCCGGGCCTTCGGTGGTGCTCATTTGTTTGGTCATCAGGCTTGTGAGGCCCCAGAAAATCGCGGCGCCAACCGGATAGAGCGCGTGTGGCGTGAAAGCATCTGACCACGGGGCCAGAATGATCATACCGCCGATGAAGCCGATCACCACTGCGCCCCAGCGGTGGGCGGAGACCTGTTCACCGAGCCAGAGGCTGGCCAGGACGGTCACAAAGAATGGCGACAACATGATCAGGGCAATGGCCTGCCAGATCGGTACGTGCGCCAAGCCGGTTACCCAAAGCTGCACGCCAATCACCGCGCAGCCCACGCGCAGCAGGTGTTTGAGCGGGGCTTTTGTGCGTAAGGCGTCTGGAGATTTGAGGGCAATCCAAGGCACAAGCCAGAGCGTGGCGATCAGATATTGCCAGAAGGCGACCCGGGTGGGGGGCAGGCCCATTTTCATCGTGCCCCACTGCACGACGGTGTTGACCACGGCGAACAGAAATCCGGCAAAAATCATAAGGAAAGCCCCGGCGGTGGCCGGGCGGGTATTTCTAAAAATGCGAGTCATGGCGTTGTCCTTTCGTCTGCGCTCACAACTCAAGGCAAAACAGGACAGGCCAAACAGCGCCGTTGCCAGCACTGTTCAGGTTCTTCCCGCTCTCTTCCATCCGGACTGTGACCGTCGGCTCAGGAGTTGCACCTGATCTGCTGACACTTTCTTATTGGCTCCGCATCTTGTCCCAAAACCGGTTCCCACTTTTGGGGATGAGGACGCGTTCCAACAAAAAAAGCCGCTCGCGGGCTTACAGCAAAGCTGCTTACCGCCGGTGGGGAATTTCGCCCCGCCCTGAGAACGTTACGGCCCGGAGATGGGCCGCAGCGGTAGGGATAGGCGGGGGCATGGGGGAGAGCAAGGGGGCAAATGTTAGCGATCTCATTTGTAGTGCCCGGTTGGTATGCGGTGGTATTCCGGCAAGTGCTTGAAAATGAACAAAAACATTTACTTTTGAGTGGGGCTGGGTAAGTTTGGCGCGAACAGGAGAAGAGCATGTCCGCCATTCAAGACCATCCGCTGCGCTACAAATTGGCCAACGAGTTGCATGCGCGTCCGTTTCCGACGTTGAGTGCGCCGTGTCGGGCGGTCTATATCGCCTGGCGCATTCCGCCAGACCAGGTGGGGTTGGACACGGCGGCGGAGTTGGATCACCTTTATGATCTGCTTGATCGATATGGCGCGCCACATCCGCAGCCGGGCGCCACGCATTTTACCTGCCAGATCGGGCGGGACACGTTGAAGTGGGAACAGCACGCGGAGTTTGTGACCTACACGATGTTCCTGCCTCAGGTCAGCACGCGGGCGTTTGATCCGGCGGATCTGGATGTGTTCCCGGAGGACTGGCTGGCGGCGGCGCCGGGGCAGCGGGTGACTTCGATCATGATCCGGGTGGAGAACATGCCGAGCGATGAGCAGATGCTCACCTCGATCAATGAGTGGTTCCTGCCGGAGACCGTGGCGGCGAACTATGTGTTGGATCATTCCTGTGTGGTGGCGACGGATTTCCGGATCGCGGCCAACGGGCATCAGAACATGGCGGTGTTTGTGGCGCCGGAAACCGGGGCACGGCGTGTTGGCCGTGTGGTGCAACGGCTGTGTGAGATCGAGACCTACAAATGCATGTCGATGCTGGGTTATTTCCGCGTGAAAGCGATCTCGCGCGAGCTGGGGGCGTTGGAAAGTGACGCGGCGCGATTGATGGGGCATCTGCGCAGTGATGAGAATGATGCGGCGGAGACTTTGCAGGCGCTATTGGCGTTGTCGGGCGATGTGGAGCGGTTGATTGCAGACACGTCATTCCGGTTTGGCGCGACCAGTGCCTATGAGGGCATTGTGCAGCAACGCATCAAGATCCTGCGTGAGGAGCGGTTTCATGGGCGGCAGACATTCAGCGAGTTTATGATCCGCCGGTATGAGCCGGCGATGCGCACGGTGGACCACAGCGAAGCCCGGTTGCAGTCTTTGGCGGAGCGGGTGGGGCGCGCGGCGCAATTGTTGCGGACCAAAGTGGAGGTGGCGCGCTCGGCGCAGAACCAGGCGCTGTTGGAGAGCATGGATCGGCGGGCGGACTTGGCTCTGCGCTTACAGGAGACGGTGGAAGGACTGTCTGTGGTGGCAATCAGCTACTACGCGGTCTCTTTGGCGGGCTATCTGGTCTATCCGTTGGCGACGCCATTGGGCATGAGCAAAGGGGTGGTTCTGGCGGTGCTGACACCCATTGTGGTGCTGGGGGTCTGGGGTATGGTGCGGCGCATCAAGGCCAAGATGCACTGACACAGGCGGTTTGGCTTTTTGTTGCGAATCAATGGCTTCTCTGCGACGCGGCGAGACGGGTGACGCCGGGTCGCATCGACCTTAAGGGCAAGAAATTGCAGGTTTCAAAGGCGGCTGTGCCGGAAAAATCGGTGAATTGAGCGGATTTCCACCAAGGAAAGGGGACAATTCGTTTCCGTTCTTCAGGTTTCTTCTTATAGTCAAGAAGATGCACGCGAAAAGACCTGCACGCCCTCAGGGAGATAGACACCGATGATCCGTTCGGAATTGATTCAGAAAATCGCAGACGAAAACCCACACCTCTACCAGCGCGACGTGGAGCGCATCGTGAATACGATCTTTGAAGAGATCACAGAAGCGATGAGCCGCGGCGACCGTGTTGAGCTTCGGGGCTTTGGCGCGTTCTCCGTCAAACAGCGTGACGCCCGCGTTGGGCGCAACCCGCGCACTGGTGAATCGGTGGAAGTGGAAGAAAAGCACGTGCCGTTCTTTAAGACCGGCAAGCTTTTGCGGGATCGTTTAAACGGAAAGTAAGCTATGCGCTACATTCGCTATGCATTTCTCGGCAGTTTGGCTGTCGTGTTGATCGCGGTTGCTTTGGCAAACCGCGATTTGGTCACTTTGACTTTGTTGCCAGCGGTGGCAGAGGAGTGGTTCGGGATCAATCACGCGGTTGACGTTCCGCTTTTTGCGGTGATCTTTGGTGCCATTGTGGTGGGCCTGGTTGTTGGGTTTGTCTGGGAATGGATGCGCGAGCACCGTCACCGTGCGGACAAGACCAAGGCGCAGAAAGAGCTGCACAAAACGCAGCGCGAGGTGCGTCGTCTGAAGGGCCGCGAGGCGGAGAAGAAAGACGAGGTGCTGACGCTTTTGGATGAAGCCAGCTGAGCGCTTTGCTTTGGCCGATGGGTCAGGTAGATCTCCCTCATGGATATTCGGGTCAAGATATGCGGGCTAAAAGAGCCTGCGCATGTGGCTGCGGCGGCGGAAGCTGGCGCGGCTTATGTGGGGTTTGTCTTTTTTGAGAAGTCGCCGCGCAACGTTGGCATCACGCAGGCGCGGGATTTGGCGGTTGAAGCTCCCGTGGGGGTCGCCAAGGTCGCACTCACTGTGAATGCGGATGATGCGTTTCTGGACAAGCTGGTCGAGGCCGTTCCTTTAGACATGTTACAGCTGCATGGCAGTGAAAGCCCGGAGCGGGTTGCTGAGGTGCGGACGCGCTTTGGATTGCCGGTGATGAAGGCGATTGGCATTGCCGATGCTGAGGATGTGGCCAAGATTGATACCTACGGTGCGGTGGCGGATCAGCTGTTGGTGGATGCCAAGCCTCCAAAGACTGCGGAGCTGCCGGGCGGCAATGGGCTGTCATTTGATTGGCGTTTGGTGAACCGTAAGTATTGGCCACGTCCCTGGATGTTGGCCGGTGGTTTGACTGCTGACAACGTCGCCGAGGCGGTCAAGATGACCGGCGCACGTCAATTGGACCTGTCCTCAGGTGTCGAAAGCGCGCCGGGGGTGAAGGACATTGGTATGATCCGTGCCTTTATGAAAGCGGTTGAGAACGCGCTGTGACGCGCGGCGCGGATCGCGCAGCCACAGTCTAAGCATTGCAAAGCGCCGCAGTTGCCGGCGCTTTTTTAGTGCCTGGGCCTTGGCGAGGAAGATCTCGCGTTCTTTGGCGTAGCTGGACTTAGGCTGTGGCTCAGTGGGTCGGCTAGGGAGGAGATAGAAATTCATCGGAAAGCCTCATGTTGTGTTTGGGCTTGACCACTCTGCCGATTTTGAGCTTCCATTATTAGAGTGCCTAAATGAGAGTTTGATTTCAAAAATGGAACAATCGCCGTCGCTGGATGATCTGAGTCTGTTTGTGGACGTGGCCCGAGAAGGTGGCTTGGCGGGGGCGGCGCGCCGGACCGGAGCCACTGTGCCGACAATCAGCCGCAAGATGACGGCCTTAGAGCGGCAACTGGGGCGCAAATTGTTTGAACGGGGACCGCGCGGCTATGCCTTGACCGCGGAGGGGCGCGCGGTTTTGGAGCAGTTGCAAGACCTTAAAGAACTTCAGGCGCGGCTGACGCGCAGCCTGGGGCAACCGGATGCTGTGCGGGTAAGGGTGACTGCTGGCGCTTGGACGGCGTCTTATCTGGCGCGGCGTTTGGGGCAGGTTTGGAATATGGACGACCCGTGGCGGTTGGAATTTGTCGAAAGCACACGGATGCTGGATATCGCGCGTCGGGACGCGGACATCGGGATACGCAGTCGCAGGCCGGATCAGCCGTGGTTGGCGGGGCGGCGCACATCCAAAGTGGAGTTTGCGGTGTATGCCGCCTCAGACGATGTGGAAGGTTTTGTGGCGCTCAGTGCGGATGGGCCGCTGACGCCATCGGTGCGTTGGGTGCGGGGCAACCATGGGGGCGAAATCATCACAACCGCCTGCGAGGAAGGCACACTGGTGGATTTGGCCGTGGCTGGTGTCGGGCGGGTGGTGATGCCGACCTTTGTGGCAAGTGGCCTACCGGGGTTGAAGCAGGTTGCGCCGGTTATTCCTGAACTCAGCCATGATGAGTGGCTGGTGTGCCACCATGAGGCACGACATGATCCGCCCATTCGCGCAGCTTTGGAAGCGGTGGCGACGCTTTTGACATCCAAGTCACGCGTGCCAGCGTAGTCACAGAATGCTCGCCGCACACGCCAGCCGCGCTTTGCGCTTGCGCATCCCACATGCGGCGTTTTAGGTAACTGCGACGCAAGGGAGAGACGCAAATGTCTAACGATCTTTTCAACAGCTTTATGACTGGTCCCGATGAAAATGGCCGGTTTGGCGATTTTGGCGGCCGCTTTGTGAGCGAAACGCTGATGCCGCTGATCCTTGATCTGGAAGCGGAATATGAAAAGGCCAAAGATGATCCGACCTTTTGGGCGGAAATGGACGATTTGTGGAAGAACTATGTGGGCCGTCCAAGCCCGCTGTACCATGCCTCTCGTATGACCGAAGAGCTGGGCGGTGCGAAGATCTACCTGAAGCGGGACGAGTTGAACCACACCGGCGCGCACAAAGTGAACAACGTGCTTGGTCAGATCATTCTTGCACGTCGTATGGGCAAGACCCGGATCATTGCTGAAACCGGCGCGGGACAGCACGGTGTGGCAACGGCTACGGTCTGTGCGAAATTTGGCCTCAAATGTGTGGTCTATATGGGCGCGCATGATGTGCAGCGTCAGGCGCCAAACGTGTTCCGGATGCGTTTGCTGGGGGCAGAAGTGGTGCCGGTGACATCCGGTCGTGGCACGCTAAAGGACGCGATGAACGATGCGCTGCGCGATTGGGTGACCAACGTGCGTGACACGTTCTATTGCATCGGTACGGCGGCTGGTCCGCACCCATATCCAGCCATGGTGCGCGATTTCCAGTCGATCATCGGCAAAGAGGTACGTTGGCAGCTGGAAGAGCAGGAAGGCGAGGGCCGTCTGCCGGATACAGTGATTGCGGCAATTGGTGGTGGGTCCAACGCGATTGGTCTGTTCTACCCGTTCCTCGACGAAAAGTCCGTCAACATCATTGGTGTTGAGGCCGGTGGTCGCGGTGTGAACGACAAGATGGAGCATTGCGCGTCTTTGTCCGGTGGCCGTCCTGGTGTGCTGCATGGCAATCGCACGTATCTGTTGCAGGATGATGATGGTCAGATCCTTGAGGGCTATTCCATTTCCGCCGGTCTGGATTATCCGGGCATTGGGCCGGAGCACAGCTGGCTGAACGACATTGGCCGCGCGCAATATGTGTCGATCACCGACAAAGAGGCGCTTGAGGCGTTCCAGTTCTCCTGCTCGATGGAAGGCATCATTCCGGCGCTGGAGCCAAGCCATGCGCTGGCGCATGTGATGAAGATTGCGCCGACTTTGCCGAAGGACCACATTTTGGTAATGAACATGTGTGGCCGTGGCGACAAGGACGTGCAGACCGTTGCGCGTCATCTGGGCTTTGACATGTCTGACACCGAAGGCCGCAGCGCGGATTGATCCGTTAGGCGCATCGAAACATTCTAGGCGTCCCTGTGGGGCGCCTTTTTCTTTGGGTCAGCGCTTTATACCAAAGGGTATAAGACTAGGCTTTTGCGGCACCGCCACGCAGGAGAGATGGCGTAAATTTGGATGTAAGGCACATGCGGACAGGCGCCGTACATGCCACCCAAATTTTCGGAGGAATACCCAATGAAAGCCCTTACAGATACCGCGTCCTCGTCCCGTGAAACCGCCACTCCTATGCAGCGGGCCAAACAACTCGCAGAGCGTGTTGTTACGTCAATGCGCCAGCAGGGCTATCAGGACATTGAGTATATCCTGACCGAGTGCCAGTTGAAGGTGGTGGCCAGTGCAACCGGCAAAGCGCCGCGCACACAATACCTTTCAATGCCCACGTCGTCCTTTGGTGGCGGGCGGAACGCCGGGCACTCCGTACCGAAGCGCCGCTTTGTGCTCTAATGTAAGGGCCTAAACCAAGGTTTATGCTTCTAAACCCTTGGTCAATGGCGCGTTCAATAAACCCGTGGTCAATAGAGCGCGGGCCGATCTCATCACAGGTTGAGGGCACAGCGCCACTGACGGCGCTTCCACTCAACATCGAGGAGAGAGACCCATGAAACGCATTCTTTTGACATCCAGCGTGATTGCATTGGGGCTGGGGGTTCAGGTGCACGCGGAGACTTTTGCACAACGCGTCGAAGCGGCCATGATTGCGGATGGTTACAGCGACATCGAGATCGAATTGGTCGATGGCAAACTTAAGGTCGAAGGCAAGAAAGACGGGATGGAGGTTGAAACCGTGTATCTCGCCGCTTCGGAGGAGGTTTTGTCTCAGCAGGTCGAAGAAGATGATGACAACGATGATGACAATGATGATGACCAGGGCGGCGACGAGGATGAGGACGATGACGATGCCGACGATGATGGCTCCGATGCCGACGATGATGACGAAGACGAAGACGAAGATGACGACGATGATGATGGCGAAGACGAAGATGACGACTGAGAAGGCGTAGGAAAGCTGAAGGCTTGAGGTCTGCCAGCCTCTGATCTGGTCCCAATTTTTGCCATCCACTCACGGTTCCGGTAAACGGTATGGGATCGAAGTTTCTTCAGCCGGTCGGCGCGTTGTCCCACGCGTCGACCATTTTGCGGATAAGTTACATGACACCAAAAGCACTTGCCTTGGGCCTGACGCTGGTCGCTGCACTTTCAGGCACAGCACAAGCCGAGACACGGGTGGAAGCCATTGCGCGTCACTTGGCGGAGCAGGGCTATCACGACATTGAAATTGGCCGGACCTTTCTGGGCCGTGCACGTATCGAAGCTGAGAAAAACGGCATGGAGCGTGAGATCATCGTTAATCCGCGCACAGGGGAGATTCTGCGCGACTATTGGGAAGAAGATGATGAGCACAAGGTGCTGGGCGGCTCGGCGGATAGCGAGAAATCGGAGCGGACCAGCAGCGGTGTGAAAAGCGACGACCTCGAGGACGACATCGACGACGACGAAGACGACGCGGATGACGATAACGACGACGCGGATGACGATAATGATGACAATGATGATGATTAGAGCGATCGCCTGTTGTCAGTTTACAGCGGAGGTGACTTCGTGAACCGTCGCTGGGTTTTGATTGGCCTTTTTGTGCTGCAGGGCCTCTGTGCCTTGTTCTTTGTCACGGAGATTGTGCTCACGGTGATCGGTGCCCGCACGGCGCCTATCAGTTGGCACATCCGCGAGCTTTTGGAGCTTGGCGCAGTTGTCGGTCTTGTGCTGGGGGTGATCCTAGGTGGGGTTGCGCTGCAACAGGCGGTGCGGGCCCGAAAAGACGCGGAGGCCAGCCTGCGGGGGGTACAAAGTGCGTTTCGTGAGCATTTGGAGGCGACATTTGTGGCTTGGGCGCTGACCCCGGCGGAGCGGGATGTGGCGCTGTTCACCATCAAAGGCATGTCTATTCAAGAAATCGCCGGTCTGAGAAATACGTCGGAAGGCACAGTTAAGGCGCAAAGCAATGCCATTTACCGCAAAGCCGGTGTGAGCGGGCGGGCCCAGCTGCTGAGTTTGTTTCTGGAAGATTTGTTGGCGGAAGAGACTGACATCTAAGCGCGTGAGCAGCGCGTGGCTCATCCCGGTTGGCGGGCGTCATGTTCTTGCAAGACCCGCAATGGCACAATGTCCAACGCGCGCATATGGGTGGCTGCGAGGTTGACCTTGGGGGCGCAGCCTTCGTCGTGGGCTTGTAAGAAGCGCGCGGCGCAGAGGCACCAGGAATCGCCCGGTTTTAGGCCTGCAAAATTGAAGTTTGGCCGTGGGGTGGAGAGATCGTTGCCGACATATTTGGAAAAGGCGAGAAACTCCGCAGTCATGACGGCGCAGACAGTGTGGCTGCCTTGATCCTCGGCGCAGGTATTGCAGGCGCCGTCGCGGAAGAAACCGGTCAGGGGATCAGTGGAGCAGGCAGCGAGTGTTTCGCCGAGCACGTTTACGGAAGCATCTTTTTCTACCATGCCGAGACCTTGGCACAGGGGGCGGGCGGCAGGCAACGCTCATCCGGCGATGGCAGCGCGGAATAACTTAAATGATCATTCAAGTTTTGATTGACGGGCATGGCGTGCGTGGCGAAGCATGACCTTTATGAAACAGATTCTTGAACCCGCCCGCCAGATTGATGTGATCCATGAAACTGAGGTGTTGGTTGTTGGCTCCGGCCCCGGTGGGCTGTCGGCGGCGCTCGCAGCCGCGCGGGCGGGCGTGGAGGTCACGCTGGTGGAGCGGTTTGGCTGTTTTGGCGGCAATATCACCGTGGTGGGTGTGGAAGGCATGCATTGGTATCGCCATGAGCATACCGTGGAGAGCATGGGCATTCCCAAGGAGTTTGAGGACGCCGCCAAGGAAGCGGGCGCGGCGGTACCGGAGAGCCAGTCGCTGAGCTATGAGATTGACAGTGAAGGCTTCAAACTGGTGGCGGATCGGATGGTCGAAATCGCAGGGATTCATCCGATGTTGCACCGGGCTTTTGTGGCGCCGATCATGGAAGGCGACGAGATCAAAGGCATCATCACCGAGTCCAAAGCGGGACGCGAAGCGATAATGGCGAAGGTGGTGATAGATGCCACCGGCGATGCAGACATTGCCCATCGGGCTGGGGCACCGTGTCGGATGGCGCCGCGTGAAGACCTGATGGCGGCCTCGGTGATGTTTCATCTTGCCGGAGTGGACAAGACAGCCTTCATGGAAGGGATTAAGGCCGATCCACAGACCTACGCCGATTGGGGCGGCGGCGGAGAGTGGAACATTGAGACCTCGGGCAAAGAAGATGAGATGTTCTCGCCGTTCCTGCACAAGCCGTTTGCGCAGGCCATCAAGGCCGGGTTGATCCCGCCGCACCTGAATACGATTGCCGGCACCTGGGGCGCGATGCATGACAGCGGTGAGCTGACCTATATGAACCTCGTGCATCTGGCGGGAATTGACGGCACCGATCCGGACAGTCTGACGGCGGGCGAGATTGAAGGGCGTAAGCAGGCGATGCTGGCGATTGAGGCGCTCAAACGGTTCATGCCGGGCTGTGAGAATGCGCGGTTGCGGAACTTTGGCATGAGCCTGGGCATTCGCGATACGCGCAAGGTGGACACGGTCTACAGCATGACCGAATTGGATGTGCGCGAGCAGGGGCGGTTTGAGGACAGCATCGGGATTTTCCCGGAGTTTATCGATGGCTACGGCATTCTGATCCTGCCCACCACGGGGCGTTATTTTGAGGTGCCTTATCGCAATCTGTTGCCGCAAGGTGTGAAGAACCTGCTGGTGTCAGGACGTGCCACGGCGGGGCATAAGGTGGCCCATGCGGCGACGCGCAATATGGCGTGCTGTGCGGTGATCGGTCAGGGCGCTGGTGTGGCGGCGGCGTTGAGCGTGCAGCAAGGACGAGCGCTTGATGACCTCAACATTACGGATATTCAGGCGGAACTGGTTCGGCAGGGCGCGCGGGTGCACTAAGAACACGGGCAGCGGGGCAACCAGCCAGAAGTGGTCTGGAAACGGGGGCTGGCAGCCCCCGCATTGGTCAGCACCTAGGGGGCAGTTTGTGCAATTTCGCGGAACAGTGCGATGTTGCCATCTGTCACGCCGCTTTCCTTGAATTTCCGGTCGGCGGAGTTCACCGCAATCACCACGCCATGGGGGCGGTTGATGTAGATGTATTGGCCGTAGACGCCGATACCGAAGAATTCGCCGTCGCGCGGGTCTTTGGGCATCCACCATTGGTAGCCATAGTGCAATTTGCCCTCTTTGGTGTTGGCGCTGGGCACGGTGGCGGCGGCGAGCCAGTCTGCGGGGACCACTTGGGCGCCGTTGTATTCGCCGTTCTGTAGGATCATCTGACCAAAGCGGGCGTAGTCGCGGGTGCGGATGTTGAGGCCGCCGAGCACAAAGGCCACGCCTTCGCCGTCGGTGACATAGTAGGGCTCTTGTTCATAGCCGAGTTTGGAGATGATTTTTTCAGACAGAAGATCAGGGATGGAACGGCCGGTCGCGCCCCGGATGACCATGCCCAACACATGGGTGTCGATGGAGACGTATTGGAATTGTTTGCCGGGCTCCACGAAGGTCTCAGTGAGGCCCGCAGCAAAGCCGTCTATGGTGCCGCCCATGGCAAGAACGCGGCCCATGCGGTTGATATCGCTGTTGAAATCCAGGTAGTCCTCGTCAAAGGTCACGCCGGAGGACATCTGCAACACGTTCAACACGGTGGCGCCGTCATAGGCGGTGCCTTTCAAAAGTGGGGCGTAGGTGGTGACCTGTTCGTTGATGTCGATCAGGCCTTCGTTCACCACGATACCCATCAAGGACGACAGGTATGATTTGGCCACCGACCAGCTGATCCGCAGGTCTTCGGGGGCGGTGTCCTGATAGTAGCTTTCGTGCACCTTTTGGCCGTCTTTGAGTACCACCATACCGGTCACGGCGCGGTCTTTGGTCCAGCTGTCAAAGCTGGCTGGCATGGTCATGTCGGCGCCGTTGGGCAGGGGGCTAACCGCTGCGTCGCCCTTGGCAATCCCGGCTGAGAGGAAGAGCGTGTCCATGTTGGAGAAGTTGGAGACAATCTTCTCCTCGGAGAACAGCGAGTTCACTGCCAGCAGGCGGGTGATTTCTTCGCGTTTGAGTGCATAGACGGTCAGCGCGGCCAGGATCAGCATCAGAAGAATGCGGCCAAGCCATTTACCAAAGGTGCGCATGTGTGGGGTCCCCTCCCTAATTTTGTTGGACGGAGTTGAGCATTAAGAGATGGTGGGCAGCAACGGTGACGTTAGGGGAGTTTGGCGGGTGCTTGCCATTCCACCCAGCGGCCGTGGAAGTCGGCGCGGCCCAGAGGGATTGTGTGGTTGCCTGGCCAGAGGCGCAATGTGAGCGCGGCGCCGTGGGGGATGTCGTCCGCTTCATAAGTCAGCCACGCGAGAGGCGCGGTCTCGGTAGCCTGCGCACCGGCGGCCTCCATCAAGGACGTGCCGTGGCTTTGGCGCTCTTCCGGGAAGTATTGCCAGGCCACGGTGGAGTAGACCATGTGCAATTCGTTGGCGTTCGGCGCGGACAGGCGATGGTCCAGCCAAGAGATGGCGTCGTCTTGGTCAAGTTCGGCGGTGTTGAGCGCAATCGCCGCTTGGGTGCGGTGTAAGCGTTCTTCCTGATCGGCCCAGAGATAGCTTTGCAGGCGCAGGGCGTCCTCGGGGTTCGCGCTGTTGAGTGGGTTGAGGTCCACGCCGCGGCGGTTTGAGATGGTTGCGTTTGCCGTGGGCGGGAGCGGGCCGGTCCATTGGGGGGATAGGGCGACTGTGCTTTGCGGACCGTAACCTTCACCGATATCGAGATGAAACTGATCAAACATCAGGTTCAGACCAGCGGAGGCACCCAGTTCGGATAGCTTGATGGGCAGGCCAAAGCGATCTGCCAAAAGATGCGCTGTGGCGATCAGCACAGCGGAGCGGCGCACTTCGTTGGTTTGCGGCGCGTGGGTGATCCAGTCGGTTAGAAAAGCGTCGTGGGTGCGCAGTGCAATCAGGACAGCGTTTTGCAGGTCACGGTCATCGCTTTTGTTGGGCGGGTAGACGGCGGTGAGGCCTGCGTCTTTGCCTTGCAGAACCAGCGCATGCAAACCGCCTGCGATGCGCAGCGGTAGGCTATGGCCTTTGGGGCTGATGTCCCCCTCAAACGTGGCGCATTTGGCGGCGAGGGCTGTATCCTCTGGCCAATGGTCTGCAAGCAGACGTAGCAGGCGGCCCATAAGCAGGCTGTCGAGCGCCTCGCAGCTCTCGGCCTGCGACAAAAATGCAGCCTGCATCGCTCTCAAGAGAATTTGTCCATGAGTTTTTGCAGGGGGCTACGGCTGTCCTCGGTGGGGGCTGGTGTTGGGACTGGCTCTGGTTTTGGAGTCTCAGTTCTAGTCTCTGGCTTGGTATTGGCTTTGGCGTTTGGATTGGCCTTACCGGTGGAAGGGCGCGGCGGGTTGAGGCGCATGGCAACTGCATTGGAAAACTTGGCGGTGTCACCCTCCGCCAAATGGGCCGCGCCGTCGGAAATGCCGCGCAGCATGTCGTCGAGCCAATCCTGATCCATCTTGTGAAAATCATGCAGCACATAGTGGCTGACCAGGTCTTTGCGGCCAGGATGACCAACGCCCATGCGCACACGACCGTAGGCCTCACCAATGTGCTGATGGATCGAACGCAATCCGTTGTGGCCGGCATGACCACCGCCCATTTTGTACTTTAGCTTGCCAGGTTTGAGATCAAGTTCGTCGTGGAACACCACCACGTCCTCCGGTGCGATTTTGTAAAACCGCATGGCCTCACCGACGGATTGACCGGAGAGGTTCATGAAGGTTTCTGGCTTCAGCAAGAGCACTTTTTCGCGCCCCAAACGGCCCTCGGTCAGCGCGCCCTGAAATTTGCCTTTGAAAGGCGCAAAACCATGATCAGAGGCGATCTGATCCATCGCCATAAAGCCGATGTTGTGTCGGTTCTGCGCATATTTGGAGCCCGGATTGCCAAGGCCAACAAAGAGTTTCATGAGGTCTGCTCGCGTAAGTTTCTGCGGCGCAATATAGCTTTGCCGCCGGGGAGAGGCAAATCACTCGGCTGGGGTGGTCTTATCGCTTTGGCAGCGGGCGAGGTGGTCGTCGTCGTGCAGCTTGAGTTTGCGCGAGGCGGTGAAATCCTGACGCACGTGATCCCACCAGGCGCCAAGGTAACTGCGCTCTGCCTTAGCATGAAACACTTCCGGCGCCGTGCGGTGCAGGGTCGGCAGGCGGGTCCAGGGCACGTTGGGAAAGGAATGGTGTTCGTTGTGATAGCCGGTGTTGAACAGCAGCCGGTTGATGGGGCCGTAGGTGGAGCGGGTTGGGTTCACATCATCATCGCCGGGATGTTCGGTGAGCGATTGGCCGAGGTTGGTGATACCCAGTTTGCCAAGGAAGAAGGAGAGCGACCAGAGGTGGTAGAGCAGGGCCCACGGACCCAGCAATACCAGCATTGTGATGTTGGAGAGCGCGGAGACCACGATGTAGGGGCGCATGTCGGCGGATGTGGCGGAGGTGCCGGTGAAGCGCGGCTGTGGGTCGCGCACGGGGCGACCTGAGGCTTTGGTGTAGAGCGGTGGCAGGATTTTGTCTGCGATGAAGATGGAGCCAAGCGGCAGGGCGTGCAGGACCAGTGTCAGCGCGGTGAGCAGCTTTTGCAGCACAGGATGGGTGCGGCCAATGGCAAAGCGGGCTTGCAGGGCGCAGAGGTCTTCGTGCTCATAATCGTTGTCGTAGTCGCCGACAAAGGGATGGTGGCTGGTGACGTGCTGGTGTTGGTAGGTGAGCTGTTTGCCGTAGGAGGTCAGGATGAACTCCAAGCCGAGATCAAAGGCGAGCTTGGGCGCAGGGTCGCGAAACACCAGCTTATGGCAGGTTTCGTGAATGAGGCTGGCGGCGGAGTGGTAAACCAACTGCCCAATCAGAAAGGCGGTGAGGCCTATCACCCAAATCGGTTGACCGGATACCAACCAGGCGATGCACCAATGCACAGCTAGCAAAACAGGCAAGGACAATGCGGTGAGTGGCTGCGTGCCGGAAAGCGCCGCGAGTTCCGGATGCGCCGCCAGCGCCTCTTTGCGCATCTCGTTGTGGCGACGGGATTGGGGCGAGATGCCTTTGGGGCGCGTTGGTTGGGCTTGGTTGGTCATCACAAATAAAACAGCTTCAAATCGATGGCCCCACCCTGACGTGACGCAGAGGTGGGGTCAATGACAGGGCTTCATTTGGCCTCAAATATCCCGGGTTGGGCGTATGACCAATGCGCCAGGGGCAGCGCCCCTCAGGCGCGAGGCTGGGCCTCGCGCCCCCATTTGCCTGATCCAACGCCTAGAGAGTCGCTGTGCGGGTTTCCGCACAAGTCTGAAATGCACTGTGCGGGAAATCGCACGGGGGGCGGTTTGCTGCTCCCGGAAGCCTACCAAGTTTCCGGTATAACCATTTGCAAAGACACAAAATAACGGAGAGATGGGTGCAAGGAAAAAGAAACTGTTGAGCGGGCTTTCGCCGACAGTCACAGTTTTGTCATCGCACGCTTTAGAGGCGTGAGGAGGACATCGGACAAATTCTGGGAGGAAACCGATATGAAATTTTTGACAACTGCCGCCACCGCGCTGGCGCTGACTGTGACCGGTGCGAGCTTTGCCTCTGCCGCCTGTGACGACGGCGAGATTGTTGTGAAGTTCAGCCACGTGACCAACACCGACAAGCACCCAAAAGGGATTGCGGCGTCGCTCTTGGAAAAGCGCGTGAACGAAGAGATGAACGGCAAGATGTGCATGGAGGTTTTCCCGAACTCCACGCTTTACAACGACAACAAAGTTCTGGAAGCGATGCTGCAGGGCGACGTTCAACTGGCCGCACCTTCGCTGTCCAAGTTTGAAAAGTTCACCAAGCAGTTCCGCCTGTTTGACCTGCCCTTCATGTTCAAAGACGTGGCAGCCGTGGATGCATTCCAGGCGTCTGAAAACGGTCAGGACATGCTGGACAGCATGCAGCGCCGTGGCCTGCAGGGTCTGGGTTACTGGCACAACGGCATGAAGCAGATGTCTGCAAACGTGCCGCTGAACGTTCCATCCGATGCAAACGGTCTGAAGTTCCGCGTACAATCCTCTGACGTGCTGGTTGCACAAATGGAAGCCATGGGTGGTTCCCCCCAGAAGATGGCCTTCTCCGAAGTATACGGCGCGCTGCAGCAGGGCGTTGTGGACGGTCAGGAAAACACCTGGTCCAACATCTACGGCAAGAAGTTCTTCGAGGTGCAGGACGGTGTGACCGAAACCAACCACGGCATTCTGGATTATCTGGTTGTGGCTTCCGTGGACTGGCTCGACAGCCTGCCAGCGGACGTACGTGAAGAGTTCCTGACGATCTTCAACGAAGTGACCGCCACACGGAACGCAGAATCCTATGCGGTGAACCAGGCTGCAAAACAGTCCATCATCGACGCAGGTGGCACCATCCGGTCTTTGGACGCGGCACAGCGTGAAGAGTGGGTGAACACCATGAAGCCGGTTTGGGAGAAATTCTCTGACGACGTTGGACAGGAAAACATCGACGCGGCACAGGCGATCAACGCCTCTATGTAAGTCTTTGACTTAACTTGAAAACACAGAGCGGGCGGGCCGCAAATGGCCCGCCCGTTTTGCAAACAAAAACACTCACGGGACGCGGGACAATGCAAACCAAGCATACCTTTGTGGACCGGATTGAAGAAACGCTGATCGCGTTTTTTCTGGGCATGATGACATTGATTACCTTTGCCAATGTGATTGCCCGGTTCGGTTTTAACTCCAACATTCTATGGGCCCTGGAAGCGACCGTTTTCCTGTTCGCCTGGCTGGTGCTTCTGGGCGCCTCTTATGCGGTCAAAAAACATGCGCATCTGGGCGTGGATGTGATCATCAATATGGTCAGCCCGGCCGTGGCGCGCATCATTGGCCTTATCGCCGCAGCCGCCTGTCTGGCTTATGCGGTACTGATGCTGAAAGGCGCCTATGACTACTGGGCGGTTTTTGCTGATCTGCCACCAACCTCGGGCCGCTGGTTCCCAACCGGTTTTGCCGAGAAGTTCCGCAGCCAGTCCTTTTATGAGGTGCAGGATGTGCCGATGGTTGGCATGTTCCAGTTCCTTGAGGACCTGATCAACTATGGCGATGAGTATGAGAAGCTGCCCAAAGTGGTGCCGTATATCGTGCTGCCCATTGGCATGCTGCTGCTGACTTACCGCTTTATCCAGGCATCCATGCAGATCTTCCGCGGTCAGACAGACCGTCTGGTGGCGAGCCATGAGGTGGAAGACGAAATTGAAGAAGTGCGTGCACTTCAAGGGGAGCACGACTGATGGAAGTTGTTCTACTATTCTCCATGGTCATTGGCCTCTTGCTGATCGGTGTGCCGATTGCGGTGTCCCTTGGTCTCAGCTCGATCCTGTTCCTGCTGTTTTTCTCGGATGCCACTTTGGCCTCCGTGGCAGGCACGTTGTTTGAGGCCTTTGAAGGTCACTTCACCCTGTTGGCGATCCCATTCTTCATTCTGGCCTCGAGCTTCATGACCACCGGTGGCGTGGCGCGGCGGATCATCCGCTTTTCCATTGCTTGTGTGGGCCACTTGCCCGGCGGTCTGGCAATTGCGGGTGTGTTTGCCTGTATGATGTTTGCGGCGCTGTCCGGTTCATCCCCGGCAACGGTTGTGGCCATCGGTTCCATTGTGATAGCGGGCATGCGCCAGGTGGGCTACTCCAAGGAGTTCGCCGCAGGTGTGATTTGTAACGCAGGCACATTGGGTATCCTGATCCCACCGTCCATCGTAATGGTGGTCTATGCGGCGGCTGTGGAAGTCTCCGTTGGCCGGATGTTCCTTGCGGGTGTGATCCCGGGTCTCATGGCTGGTCTGATGCTGATGATCACCATTTATGTGATGGCGAAAGTCAAAAACCTGCCAAAAGGTGACTGGCTGGGCTGGGGGGAGATTTTCGAATCCGGACGTGACGCCGGTTTTGGTTTGTTCCTGATCGTGATCATTCTGGGCGGCATCTACGGCGGTGTGTTTACGCCAACCGAGGCCGCAGCTGTGGCGGCTGTCTACGCCTTCCTGATTGCCTGTTTTGTCTACAAAGACATGGGGCCATTGGCGGCGGACAACAACGGTGGTCAAAAGGTCTCTCTGTTCAAGAAGCCTTATGCGTTGCTCACGGCGTTTGTGCATGGCGACACCAAACACACGTTGTTTGAGGCGGGTAAGCTGACCATTACACTGCTGTTTGTGATCGCCAATGCGTTGATCTTGAAGCATGTTCTGACCGAACAGCAAGTACCGCAGCAGATCGCGGGCGCAATGCTCAACGCGGGCTTTGGTCCGGTGATGTTCCTGATCGTGGTGAACGTGATCCTGCTGATTGGTGGTCAGTTCATGGAGCCATCGGGCCTCTTGGTTATTGTTGCACCATTGGTGTTCCCGATTGCGATCGAGCTGGGCATTGATCCGATCCACCTGGGCATCATCATGGTGGTGAACATGGAAATCGGGATGATCACGCCGCCGGTGGGGCTCAACCTGTTTGTGACCTCCGGTGTGGCTGGCATGCCAATGATGTCTGTTGTGAAGGCGGCTCTGCCATTCCTCGCAGTGCTCTTTGTCTTCCTGATTATGGTGACCTACATCCCATGGATTTCGACATATTTGCCGAACACTTTCATGGGACCGGAGATCATCACCAAATAGCGTAGGTGACAAAGAGGAGCGCTTCCGCGCACTTATTCAGATGAGATGAGAGGCGACGCTCCTGTTTGGGGCGTCGTTTCTTTTTGTGGGGTGTAGTAGAGACTTTGCTGAGAAGCGGTTTAGGGGCAGGTCTGCCCTGAACGCGCCCTGTCCAGGGTGTGGTTTGAGAAAGCCGCATCAAGGCCATGCCGCTGCGCGGGCGCATACGCGCGCCTTGACCCGCCCCCCTCAAACGGCGGCGGACTTAGAGGCGGGTGGCAATGTAGCCGCAGCTGGTGCGGCTTGGAGGGCCTTTGGAAAAAGGCACGGCTTGGATGTTGGTAAAACCGGTGGCGGTTAGCATGGCGTGCACGTCCGAGGGTGTGAAAGCTTTGTGGCCCCAGCGCCAGCGCACGAGGGCAGTGCACCAATGCGGTTTGCTAACCGATAAGGCGATTTGTCCCCCTTTGCGCAGACGGCTGGCAAACCAACGTAGGCCGTCTTGCGGTGTGTCGAGATGTTCGATCACATGGGCAGAGAGCAGTAGATCACAGCTGTTTTCGGGGACGGCGGTGCTGCCGAGGGTGTCTTGGTGAAAGGTCGTGTAGGGCACTTGAGAGAGGTTGTCGCGGGCCTGCGAGAGCATGTCTTCGGAACTGTCCAGCATGTGCAGGGCGCTGTGGGGCAGGTTGGTTTTGAGCCAAGCCTGCGCCAGTGCGCCAGTGCCACAGCCCGCGTCCAGAACCGTTGGATGAGTTTTTAGGGGGGGAAGGGCCGCGATGAGGTCATCATAGGCGGCGGGGTAACCAAGGCGCGTGATGTCGCTGTGCCAGCGGTGAGAAAACTGGGCATACAGGGACGAGAGCGGCGCCTTGGCCATGGGGTTAGCTTGCGTCAAGCGCGGTGATGATGGCACCGAAGTCGCTGGCCTTCAGGCTGGCGCCACCGACCAGCGCGCCGTCGACGTTGGAAACCGCGAAGATCTCTTCTGCGTTACTGGGTTTCACTGAGCCGCCGTAGAGTAGCGGCACAGTGCGGCCGACACCTTCGCCAAAACGACGCTCCAGGCGCATGCGCATGAAGTCGTGTACCTCGCCGATCTGGCTCATGGTGGGGACTTTACCGGTGCCAATGGCCCAGATCGGCTCATAGGCCACCACCAGGTTTTCGCCGGTGGCACCGTCTGGGATGGAGCCTGCCAATTGTCCCCCGATGATGTCTAGTGTGTTGTCGGCGTCGCGCTCTGACAGGCTTTCGCCCACGCAGATCACGGTGACAAGGCCAGCATCCCAGGCGGTTTTGGCTTTGGTGCGTACGTCTTCGTCGCGCTCGCCATGGTCTTCTCGGCGTTCAGAATGGCCGAGGATTACGTGGGAGGCGCCTGCGTCTTTCAGCATGTCGGCGGCGACATCGCCAGTATGGGCGCCGCTGGTGTTGGCGTGGCAGTCCTGACCGCCGATGGCGAAAGTGCCCGCCACGTCTTTGGCGCGGGAAATCAAGGTGGCAGGGGGGCAGATCAGGATGTCGGTGGTGTCGGCGGTTTCGAGTGCGGCAAGCGCCTCAAGCTCCACCAGTGCTGCGGCGGTGCCGTTCATTTTCCAATTGCCTGCTGCCAGCTTGCGTCGCATGACGTGCCCCTTCAAAAGATGTTGTTTGGCAAAGTCATGCGGGGGCGGACGTCCTAGGTCAAGGCCATCAGGTTAATTTTGGCGCACCGTTCGCGGCAACTTGCTCTGCAAGTTCGTCCATATCTTTGAATTTGATGGATTCGCCACAGCCGCAGGCGTCGGCCACGTTGGGATTGTTGAACTTGAAGCCGCTTTCCAGGAGCGAGACTTCGTAGTCAATTTCGGTGCCAAACAAGAACATCTGCGCCATTGGGGCGATCATCACAACAGCGCCGTCTTTTTCGACCACTTCGTCATGCGGATCACGGTCGGTCACGTAGTCCATGGTGTATTCCATGCCCGCGCATCCGCCTTTCTTCACGCCAATACGCAGACCGGCGTGGCCTTCTTTGTCCATGAGCCGGGCGATCTGTTTGATCGCCGCAGGTGTCATGGTCAGGGCTTGTTTTCCGGGAATGCCAAACATCGACTTTCCTTTCTAACCTATTGAAAGATTACATAAAGCCCAGTTCAAGGCGGGCTTCGTCGCTCATCATTTCCATGCCCCACGGGGGCTGCCAAACCAGCGCAACCTCAACGGTGCGCACGCCGCCAACACCGGCGATGGCCTCTTGTACCCAGCCTGGCATTTCGCCAGCCACAGGGCAACCCGGGGCGGTCAGGGTCATGATCACATTTACGTCGTTTTCCGCAGAAATCTCGATGGTGTAGATCAGGCCAAGGTCGTAGATATTCACCGGAATTTCCGGGTCATATACACTGCGACAGGCCTCTACGAGTTGCTCGTGCAAAGGATGATCCACGCTGGAAGGCGCGATCAGTGGCGTGCCTTCGACGGGATCGGAAGTTGGATCGGGGGCCTGTGTCATATTCTGTCCTGCCATAAACCTGAGCTTTTCATATAGGAAAACTTGCAAGCGGCGTCCAGAGGGGGAGGTGAGCGAAATTGGCGCATCAGTATTGCGTCGGTATCGCGGCTGTTTTGCGGAGGTGCCATGAGGAGCCTGTGAGGCGTGACTTTGGCGTCCTTGACAAAGCAGCGGGGCCCGAAGGCCCCGCCAAAAATCAATCGTTGATATCGTGATTGAAGGTTTTGACTTCGCTTTTTGGCAAAGCAAAAACCCGTCGCATCACCAGCCAAGCCATGAGGCTGAGGGCAGCAAACACCAGCAGGAGCATTGGCACCGACAGGAGCTGTAGCGGGCCGAGAAGGGCAACCCCAACCAAGGCCGCGCCAATGGCGAAGCCAAGGAAGATAAAGCCCGGTGCCAGTACTTCGAGAATGGCCAGCACCAAGGCGGCGGCGAGCCAGACCCACCAAATTGTCAGAAGGTCTGTCATCGCTTACCCTTTCAACAGTTTGAAGGCGTCGCCAAAGGCCTCAAGCGCCGCGGCTGGCAGCACGATGGTTTGCTTGCCGTCGCCGTTGCCAAGCGCATTGAGCGCTTCAACCTGTTTCAGCGCCACTTGGTATTGTGCCGCTTCAATGCCGTTTTCCTTGATGGCTTTGGCAACCACTTCGGTGGCGTAGGCTTCGGCGTCCGCGCTGATCCGGCGGGCCTTGGCGGTTTGCTCTGCGGCATAGAGTTCGGCGTCCGCCTGAAGCTCTACAGAGCGCTTTGTGCCCTCGGCCTCTGTCACCTGAGCGCGACGGGCACGTTCGGCGTTCAGCTGCTGCAACATGGCGTCGCGGGTGGCCTGATCGAGGTTCACGTCGAGGATTTCGGCGCGGGTCACTTCGATGCCCCAGTCGTCCACAGCCGTTTCGACGCTGGACTGAATGGAACTGATCAGGCTGGCGCGATTGGATTGGACCTCGTCGAGATCCATCTTACCAATTTCTGCCCGCACGATACCTGCGACGGTGGTAGAGATAGCGCCGTCCACGTCACGGATGCGGTACACGGTCTTTTCCGGCTCCAGAATGCGGTAGAAGACGGAGGTGTCGATTTGCACCAGCACGTTGTCTTTGGTGATGGCGTCTTGGGTGGCGTTGGGCAGCTGGCGCTCCAGAATGGAGATCTGGTGGCGTACAACGTCCAGAAACGGCACCACAAAGTTGATGCCTGGCCCAAGCACCGAGTGCAGGCGGCCAAAGCGTTCCACAACGTGTTTTTCCGATTGTGGCACGATGCGCACACCTTTCAGAACCACAACAATCAGGAACACTGCGGCCAGCAGGATCACGATGTTTTCAGATAGTAACGAGAAGATCAGGTCTTCGTTCATTATGCTCTCTCCCCAGAAAGTGTTTGTTATCTATGGGTTGGAATATGGTCACATCGGCGTGTTTTACAAGTTACATGGTTCGGCGTAAGGAGGGGGAAATTTTGCGCAAACTCCCCGATGAAGGTCTCAGATGTCTGAAAAGTTTTCGTTTTCGCTGCATGCCACAGATGGCAAAGCCCGCACCGGGGTGATCAACACACCACGGGGGGATATTCGCACGCCTGCGTTTATGCCGGTGGGCACGGCGGCCACCGTGAAAGCAATGATGCCAGAGAGCGTGCGCGCGACCGGGGCGGACATTCTGCTGGGCAACACCTACCACCTGATGTTGCGGCCTACAGCAGAGCGGATTGATCGTTTGGGCGGGTTGCACAAGTTTATGAACTGGGACCGGCCCATTCTGACAGACAGTGGCGGGTTTCAGGTGATGAGCCTCGCGGAACTGCGTAAGCTGACCGAGAAAGGCGTCACATTTAAGAGCCACATTGATGGATCCAAACATTCGCTGACGCCGGAACGCTCGATGGAGATCCAGAAGCTGTTGGGCAGTGACATTATCATGTGTTTTGACGAGTGCCCGGCGCTGCCTGCGGATCGGGACCGGATTGCGGAGAGCATGCGGCTGTCGATGCGCTGGGCGCAGCGGTCGCGCGATGCCTTTGGAGATCGGCCGGGGCATGCGCTGTTTGGCATTCAGCAGGGCGGACTGGAGCAGGATTTCCGTGAGGAGAGCGCCGAGGCGTTAAAAGAGATTGGCTTTGATGGCTATGCTGTGGGTGGCCTCGCGGTTGGCGAAGGCCAAGAGAAGATGTTTGACTGTCTGGACTATGCGCCGGATATGCTACCGGTGGACAAGCCACGTTACCTGATGGGCGTTGGCAAGCCGGATGACATTGTTGGCGCGGTGAAACGTGGCATCGACATGATGGACTGTGTGTTGCCGTCTCGCTCTGGCCGGACGGGGCAGGTGTTCACGCGGTATGGCGTGGTGAACATCAAAAACGCGCGCCACGCGGATGATCCGCGGCCATTGGACGAAAACTGTTCCTGCCCGGCCTGTTCAAATTACTCACGTGCGTATTTGCACCATGTGTTCCGCAGCAATGAAATGATTTCCGGCATGCTGCTGACATGGCACAACTTGCATTACTTCCAAGAGATCATGCAGGGCATGCGCGATGCGATTGCAGCCGGAACCTTTGACGTCTGGGAAACAGAGTTCCACGCGCAGCGCGCGCAAGGCGATATTGAGCGGCTGTGAGGAGTGTCCTGATGAAGCGGTTTTTGATGGCGGCAGTGGTCGCTATGACGCCCGTTGCCGCGATGGCAGATGGGTTTTGCGGGGTCAGTGATCCGGCGGTGGTCTATGAGCGTCTCGCGGGCAGTTGGGTGCGCGAAGGCAGCACATCTGTGGAGGGCAATGTGACCTCCTTTGTGCGGCCGGCGCGGATGTTTGCCACTGAGATTGACAACGATGGTCGGTTTTATTCCGGCTTTGTGGACAGCATCATGGGCGAAGACGTCGCGCTGCGCTGGGCAGAGCCAAAACCTTATGACGTGGACCGCATAGATGATGTGCTGGACACAACCGTCCGTACGGATTTTGCAGATTTGTTGAGTGACACGCTATGTGGCCCGGAGGGGTTGCCACAGTTGCAGGTCGCGCTGCCGGAGTTTGATGATGGTATCACTGTATTTGGCACCATCACTCTGGTGCCGTACTTTGACGATCGGGTGCTAGAGACTTCGGAGCTGACCCTCAAAAGCGACGAAACGGTGCTTTTCATGACAGAAACGGTGCTCTTGCGTCCTGCGGAGTGACGGCTGCACGGGCGTCCTATCGGATGGCGGGAAGCTGGAGTCTATGTGTCCGCCTCGGTTGAGTAGCCCGTGCGTCACGCCTGGAACACCTTCTCTGTAGGCAAAATATTTTGCCTCTTTAGCCGTTTCCCGCCTTGTTCCTCACGTTCTGTAAAGGCATTGTGTGGTCCAACCAACAAAACGCCGTTGAAAGCGGGGGCGAGGCACCCCAAATCAATAAGCCGAGGAAACGGAAAGTGACCAGAGCGTTGCCACATGTGGGACCAGTGTCGCTTTGCTAGAACAAGGAATACTCATGACTGAGCCCCTCAACACATCTTATCCTGTGCTGCCGCTGCGCGACATTGTGGTGTTCCCACATATGATTGTGCCGCTGTTTGTCGGCCGGGAAAAATCGGTCCGCGCGCTTGAAGAGG
Organism: uncultured Shimia sp.; assembly: GCF_947493595.1. Taxonomy (GTDB): domain Bacteria; phylum Pseudomonadota; class Alphaproteobacteria; order Rhodobacterales; family Rhodobacteraceae; genus Shimia. The sequence goes on from NZ_CANLRL010000004.1 coordinate 59,485, forward strand.
TGATGGCCGACGACAAGCAGATTCTGCTGTCCAGTCAGGTTGATCCTGCTGAGGATGATCCAGATTTTGACGGCATTTACCGCACCGGCGTTTTGGCCAATGTGCTGCAGCTTTTGAAGCTGCCCGATGGCACGGTAAAAGTTCTGGTCGAAGGTCAGAGCCGCGTGACCATCACCGACTTTGTTGAAAACGACGACTACTTTGAGGCCCGTGCCGAACACCTGGACGAAATGCCAGGTGACGCTGCCACCATCGAAGCGCTGCTGCGCTCTGTTGGCGACGAGTTTGAGCGCTATTCCAAAGTCAAAAAGAACATCCCTGAAGAAGCGCTGAGCGCGGTGGAAGACGCCAGCGAGCCTGCGCGTCTGGCCGATCTTGTGGCGGGTCATCTGGGTATTGAGGTGAACGAGAAGCAGGAGCTTCTGGAAACCCTGTCCGTGAGCGAGCGTCTGGAGAAGGTCTACGGCCTGATGCAGGGCGAGATGAGCGTGCTGAAGGTCGAGAAGAAGATCAAGACGCGCGTGAAATCGCAGATGGAGAAGACCCAGCGCGAGTATTATTTGAATGAGCAAATGAAGGCCATTCAGAAAGAGCTTGGCGACGGGGAAGAGGGCGAAGGCGAAATTGCCGAGCTCGAAGAGAAGATTGGCAAGACCAAGCTGTCCAAAGAGGCCAAAGAGAAGGCTGAGGGTGAGCTGAAGAAGCTCAAGAACATGAGCCCGATGTCTGCGGAAGCGACAGTTGTGCGCAACTACCTGGATTGGATGCTGTCCATTCCATGGGGCAAGCGTGGCCGTGTGAAGAAGGATTTGGGCAAGGCGCAAGAGGTGCTGGATACGGATCACTATGGTCTGGAGAAGGTCAAAGAGCGCATTGTTGAGTACCTTGCGGTGCAGCAGCGCTCCAGCAAGCTCAAAGGGCCAATCATGTGCCTCGTGGGCCCTCCAGGTGTGGGTAAAACCTCGCTGGGTAAGTCTGTGGCCAAAGCGACCGGTCGGGAGTTCATCCGTATCAGCCTTGGCGGGGTGCGTGACGAAAGCGAAATCCGTGGCCACCGCCGGACCTACATCGGCTCCATGCCGGGCAAAATCATTCAGGCGCTGAAGAAGGCGAAAACCACCAACCCTCTGATTTTGCTTGATGAAATCGATAAGATGGGTCAGGATTTCCGTGGTGATCCGGCGTCTGCGATGCTTGAGGTTCTTGACCCTGAGCAGAACGGCACGTTTGTGGATCACTACCTTGAGGTGGAATACGATCTGTCCAACGTGATGTTCCTGACCACAGCGAACTCCTACAACATGCCGGGTCCACTGCTGGACCGGATGGAGATCATTTCGCTGGCGGGTTACACCGAGGACGAGAAGCGTGAGATTGCGCGTCAGCACTTGATCGACAAGCAGGTCAAAAACCACGGCTTGAAGAAGGGTGAGTTCGAAGTATCGGATGAAGCGCTGCAAGAGATTGTGCGCACCTATACCCGTGAAGCGGGTGTGCGGAACCTAGAACGCGAGCTGGCAAAACTGACCCGGAAGGCAGTCACCAAGATTGTCAAAGGCGAGGCCGAGACTGTTTCCGTGACCCCGGACAATCTGGATGATTTCCTGGGTGTAAAGAAGTTCCGCTATGGGCTGGCTGAGGACGAGAACCAGGTGGGTGTTGTCACCGGTCTGGCCTGGACCTCTGTCGGCGGTGATCTGCTGCATATCGAAGGTCTGAAGCTGCCTGGCAAAGGCCGGATGAAGACCACCGGTAAGCTTGGCGATGTCATGAAGGAGTCGATTGATGCGGCGTCTTCATATGTGCGTTCGATTTCGCCTCAGATTGGTGTGAAGCCAACGGTCTTTGACAAGATCGATATCCACGTACACGTGCCTGATGGGGCGACGCCCAAAGATGGCCCATCTGCCGGTCTGGCGATGGTGACGTCGATTGTGTCTGTGCTGACCGGCATTCCGGTGCGCAAAGATATTGCGATGACCGGCGAGGTGAGCCTGCGCGGCAACGCGATGCCAATCGGCGGCTTGAAAGAGAAGCTTCTGGCGGCGCTGCGTGGTGGCATCAAGACGGTTCTGATCCCGCAGGAGAACGAGAAGGATCTGGCGGATATTCCGGACAACGTGAAAGACGGTCTGGAGATCATCGCGGTGAAGCACGTCTCTGAGGTGCTGAAACTGGCGCTGACCGAAGAACCAGAAGCGATTGAGTGGGACGAAGCGGCGGAAGAAGCAGCTGCGGCGAAGCTCAAGAAAGAGGAAGCGGCCGGCGCGACAGCGCACTAAGGTCTTCAAAGCTTTGAAATTAAAGGCGCGTCGAGAGATCGGCGCGCCTTTTTTGTTTGGTTTAGACTGGGGGCAGGCCTAATGCAGCGCGGCCTTCGTTGGTTTTGAGAGAGAAATCCTGTCCGGCGTAGGTTTTGCCTTCGGGACCACAGAGGTAGGCAATGGCTTGCGCGACCCACTCGGCAGGGATGTGCGCGTCAGGCGAGAGCTGGCTGACCGGGTTGATGCCGGAGGCGCGGATGGTGGCCATCATGTCGGTGGCGACGGTGCCGGGGCTGAGGCCGACAACCGTTACGCCCGCGTCGACGTTTTCTTTGTGGGCGATGCCGGTGAGGCGCACCACGGCGGCTTTGGAGGCGCAGTAGTGGGACCAGCCTTCGAGGAAGGAGTTGGCCGCACCAGACGAGATGTTGATGATGGTGCCGGTGCCCTGGGTCCGCATGACGGGCAAGGCGTAGCGCAGGCCGTGGTAGACGCCTTTGACGTTCACATCGAGGACCTTGGCCCATGCGGCGGGGTCGCTATCGGCCAAGGTCGTGATGGGATCAATGAGGCCTGCGTTATTCACAAGGATGTCGAGGCTTCCGAAGGTGTCCGTGGCCATATTGACGAGGGCGTCTACCGAGGTCGGATCGACAACGTCGCAGACCTGTAGACGGGCCGCGCCGCCGTCGTCGAGGATGCTTTGTGTCAGTTCTGACAGCGCGCTTTGAGAGCGGGCGGCGAGCACGACGTTGGCGCCAAGTTTGGCGAGGTGGCGGGCGGCGGCGGCGCCGATGCCGCGGCTCGCGCCGGTGATGATGGCGGTTTTTCCAGTTAGGTTTGTCATTGGGGTCTCCTTGGGTTGCCTTTGGGATAGGTCGTGGGGGAGTTGCGAGAAATGGCTGGATTGACAGGTTAGTCGTGCTTAATTTGCATGAATGGACATGCGAGATCTGGAATTGGCGCTGTTGGTGCGAGCGCAGGGCAGCATTGCCGGGGCGGCGCGGGTGTTGGATGTGGATCCTTCGTCGGTGTCGCGCAGCTTGGCAGCTTTGGAAGCGGAGTTGGGTGTACGGTTGTTTCATCGGACGACCCGGAAGCTATCCACAACCGAGGAAGGCGCAGCGTATTTGCAGCGGGTGGCTCCGCTGATGGAGGAGATGCGGGCAGCAGCACAGGCGGCTGTTGGAGCGCGGCAGGAACCGGCAGGTACACTGCGATTAACGGCGTCGGTCGCCTTTGCCTGTCAGAAGATTGTGCCGGTTTTAGCCGCGTTTTCAGAGCGGTACCCGGAGATTTCCGTTGAGGTGATCAGCAGTGACACTAACTTGGATTTGGTCGAGCAAGGGATTGATCTGGCGGTGCGCTTGGCCCCGGCGCCGAAAGGGGATTGGGTGTCCAGTAAGCTGATGGACACGCGGTATCATCTGGTGGCGAGCTCGGCGTATTTAGAGCGTGCGGGCGGTTTGGCGACGCCAGTGGACCTGCGGGATCATGACTGTTTGCGGTACGCGCTGCCGGGGATTGGGGATGTTTGGCGGTTTCGAGCGGGTTCGGAAGCGTTTGAGGTCAACGTGACCGGGCGGCACAAGTTTTCCAATGCTCTGGCGCTATTGGAGGCCGCAAGGCAAGGGCTTGGCGTGGCGTTGCTGGCAGATTGGCTGGTGGCGCAAGATTTGGCAACGGGGCAACTGGTGGAGCTATGCCCGCAGTATCAGGGCACGGTGAGCAATTTTGAAACGGCGGCTTGGGTGCTTTACCCAAACCGCCGGTACTTGCCGCGCAAGACGCGGGTGATGATTGATTTTTTGCGTGATTCGTTAGCGCGTTAGCCGGGCCAAAGAGCGGTGTCCGGGTGGAACTGTGACCAAGCGAACCAGAAGGCTTGTTGGCTGCCGAGGTCGGCGCCATTTGCGTCGACCGCGCGGATGCCGCCTGCGTCGAGTTTGAGACGGACGTTTTCATAGGCGATGTTTTCGCCGTTGCGCAGGGCCACAAGGGCTTTGGATCTCTGGAAGGCGATGGGCTGGCCGGAGGCGGCGACAATGCCGATGATGTCTTCGTGCACCTGCAGGCGCGGATCTACGTCGCCAACCGGGAAGATTGGGCCGTTGGCGTCACGGCCATTGCGGAAATCCGGGTTGCGTCCAAGGGCGAGGTATTCGGCCAGAACAGTGGTTTCTGGGTGGGCGGTTTTCCATGTGCCCCAGTCGGTGGTGATGACGGCAGCTTGCTCGAGTTTGATGCCTTTGTCGGCCAAGGGACCGGTGACAGCGTGGCCGAGGAAGGTGTCGAACACAGAATAGGTGGTTAGGTCATACATGACTTTGTTGGAGCGGCTCAGAAGGCCGGAGGTGCGCAGGATCGGCCGATCGACGCCTGCTGGCAATTGATCGGTGAAATAGGCCTGGGCTGCGCCGCAGAGCGTGCAGTAGGGGATGCCAAGGTCGCGCCCGCCCAGCGTGTCGTTGACCATCTCGCGGACTTCCATGATCTGGCGGGGGTAGGCGCGGAATTCGTCGTTGACCTCAACGCCAAAGACGATGTCGTCATCCTTGAGCCACGTGGCGCCTGCGGCATCGGTGACTTCTGGGTTGTCGGCGGCGGGGATGCAGTTGCAGGGATCATCGGTGGTGTCAAAGGCGCGGTCATCAATCAGCACGCCGCCCCAGGAAACCAGCCGCCAGTCAATATCGCCGGGCACAAACAGCGGGTCCCATTCCGGAACGATGGCGGTGAAAATCGCCCGTTTGAAACGCAAGTAGTCGGGCGGCTCGGGGATGTCCCAGGCGATCAGGTGATCGGTGACGATGCCCCAGGTGTTCTCGGTTGGCGTGTCGATCTCCAGCAATGTGGCGGCCGCTTCGGAGAGAACGAGGTTCAGTTGGGGAGAGGTCACAAAGCGCATGAGATCACTGATGATCCAGGCGAGGCGCGGGTCGCCTGAGGCTGCGATCTCTTCGAGGGCCAGCGACTGATCACGGCTCCAGGTGCCCTGCTGCATGCTTTGCACAAATGCGGTATCAGCGGCGGTTTCGACGGTGTCTGACAGTGCACCTGTGGGCACGGTAGGAGGCGTGCCAAACTGGTCGATCACATAGGCGGGGAGGGGGGCGGTGACCTGCGCGATGACGGGCTGGGCGGTAGAAAAAACGACGGCGCAGAGCAGGGCAGAGAGGCGGAGAGGCATGAGGGGTCCTTGGCGCAAAGGGCGGTTGCATCTTTGTGGCCGAGGAGTGGTTGTGCACGCCAATCAACTTGCATCAGGAGAAAGTGAGTTGGTTGAAAGATTTGGGATCTGGGCAAAAAAAATGGGGGGTCAAAAGACCCCCCAGTTTCGCCATTCAGGCTCACTCTATAATTACCGCTCGATGTTTTTTGCCTGCGGCCTGAATGTCGTCGGAGCGAGCGCACCCGCTCCGTGGAACACCACTGCCTAAACTTAGGGACGGCAGCGGAGTATGTCGTCGGGGGCCGAGGCCCCCTACCCAGGTCCCCCCGGGATCTTGGTGTCACCGATCAGGAGCTTTTGCGGGCGGCAAAAATCCGATGTTCGGCGTAATCGTCGTTGGCCGCCTGCGGGGCAGGGGCGCTTGTGTCTGCGTCGCCACGCACTTTGCGGGCCCAGTCACCGCTGATGCGGATGGTGCCCACCAACGTGTCATTGGTGGTTTGGCTTTGGTCGTCTTTAGACGGAAGGCTTCTGCTCTTCGTCACAGTCATCTCCTTAGCTACAGCCCGAAGTGGCGCCGCAGGTGTTACATTTCATACAGGTGCCGTTGCGCACCAAAGTGTAGTTGCCGCAATCGCCACAGGGGTCTCCCTCGTAGCCTTGCATTTTGGCTTTGGCGCGCTCGTTCATCGGTGTTGCAACCGCTGTGACGGAGGCGCTAGGTGCCATGTCTGATACGGCTGCGCCAGCGGTTTCCGGCACCAAAGTGCTCACATTTTTGACAGTTTCCGAGTTATCCACAGAAATGTTGCCGCCGCCGTTCAGCACCACCAGTTCCTGGGGCAGGCGTTTGCGCAGATACCCGGTGGAGGAGATCTGTTTGAGGACCTCCAGCGAACGAGAGGCCGCGGTGTCAGACAGCTCTGACACGTTGGACACGCCTTCTTCCTCGCCACGTCCAACATCGTCAAACGTGGTGCCTTCTGGCTTGATATGCGCAAGGTCGGTACGGTCGAGGTAAGACACGGCCAATTCGCGGAAAATGTAGTCGAGGATCGAGGTGGCGTTTTTGATGCTGTCGTTGCCCTGCACCATGCCCGCGGGCTCAAATTTGGTGAAGGTGAAGGCGTCGACAAATTCTTCAAGCGGCACGCCGTATTGCAGGCCCACCGACACCGCGATGGCGAAGTTGTTCATCATCGCACGGAAGCCAGCGCCTTCCTTGTGCATGTCGATGAAGATTTCACCCAGAGCGCCATCAGAGTATTCGCCGGTGCGCAGGTACACCTTGTGGCCGCCCACAACCGCTTTTTGGGTGTAGCCTTTGCGGCGTTCTGGCATTTTCTCGCGGCCACGGGCCACTTCTTTGACGACAATCTTCTCGACGATTTTTTCCGCCAGAACCTGCGCCTTTTCGGTCATGGACCCAGATTCGAGCACTTCGGCAGCGTCGTCATCATCTTCGACCAGAGCGGCGGCCAACGGTTGGGACAGCTTGGAGCCGTCACGGTAGAGCGCGTTGGCTTTGATGCCGAGGGACCAGCTGAGCTCATAGGCGTTTTGGCAGTCTTCGATGGTGGCATCGTTTGGCATGTTGATCGTTTTGGAGATCGCGCCGGAGATGAAGGACTGCGCGGCGGCCATCATGGTGATGTGGCTGTCTACTGACAGGTAGCGCTTGCCTTTTTTGCCGCAGGGGTTGGCGCAATCAAAGATGTGATAGTGCTCTTCTTTCAGGAACGGCGCGCCTTCCAAGGTCATGGTGCCACAGACATGGTCGTTGGCCAGATCAATGTCCGCTTTGGTGTAGCCGAGGTGGCCAAGCAGTTCGAACGCCGGGTCGTTCAGCTTCTCGGTTGGAATGCCCAAAACATTGGTGCAGAACTCTTCGCCCAGGGTCCATTGGTTGAACACAAAGCGGATGTCGAAAGCGGAACCAAGTGCAGCTTCGATTTTCTCGATTTCGTTGGTGGTGAAGCCGTGGCCGATCAGTGAGGTGTGATTGATGCCCGGCGCGTTGCCGATGGTGCCGTGGCCAACCGCGTAAGACACAATTTCTTCGATCTGCGCCGATGAGTAACCGAGGCCTTCGAGAGCAGCGGGAACAGAGCGGTTGATGATTTTGAAGTAGCCGCCGCCTGCGAGCTTTTTGAACTTCACCAGCGCAAAGTCAGGCTCGATGCCGGTGGTGTCGCAATCCATCACCAAGCCAATGGTGCCGGTTGGGGCAATCACGGAAGTCTGCGCGTTGCGGTAGCCGTTTTTCTCGCCCAATTGCAGGGCTTCGTCCCAAGCGGATTTGGCCAATTCAACCAGCACTTGGTCCGGGCAGTTTTCAGCGTCAAGCGGCAGTGGTTTGACGGCCAGACCTTCATACCCGGATGTCAGCCCCTGCGCGGCACGGCGGTGGTTGCGGATGACGCGTAGCATGTGTTCGCTGTTGCGGGCGTAGCCGTCAAAGGCGCCAAGTTCGCCAGCCATTTCGGCGGAAGTGGCATAAGAGACACCGGTCATAAGTGCCGTGAGAGCGCCACCAAGGGCACGGCCTTCTTCGCTGTCATAGCCGTAGCCCATATTCATCAACAGGCCGCCGATATTGGCGTAGCCAAGGCCAAGTGTGCGGAAGTCGTAAGAGCGTTGGGCAATTTCCTTTGACGGGAACTGCGCCATGGTCACAGAGATTTCCAGCGTCACGGTCCAGAGACGGGTGGCGTGCATGTAGTCTTCGGCCTGGAACACGCCGTCCTTCAGAAAGGACAGCAGGTTCATGGAGGCGAGGTTACAGGCCGTGTCATCGAGGAACATATATTCGGAACACGGGTTGGAACCGCGGATTTCACCGTCTTCGGGGCAAGTGTGCCAGGCATTTACGGTGTCGTGGTATTGAATGCCGGGATCGGCACAGGCCCATGCGGCGTGGCCCACGTCTTCCCACAGGTCGCGTGCTTTGATGGTCTTGGCCACTTTACCGTCGGTGCGGCGGATCAGCTCCCAATCGTCATCGTTTTCCACAGCCTTGAGGAAGGCGTCAGTGACACGGATGGAGTTGTTGGAGTTTTGGCCAGATACAGAGGCGTAGGCCTCAGAGTCCCAATCGGTGTCGTATGTCGGGAACTCGATGCTGGCGTAGCCCTGCTTGGCGTAGTCCAGCACGCGTTTGATGTAAGTTTCCGGGATCATCGACTTTTTGGCGTCGCGGATCGCGGATTTCAGACCATCGTTGGTTTTGGCATCATAGGCGTCTGCCTCGGCACCATCCCAAGCCTTGATGGCGTCAAAGATACCGTTGAGCTTCTGCTCGTGCATTTTGGAGCCGGCCACGATGGAGGCAACCTTTTGCTCCTCCTTGACCTTCCAGTTGATGTATTCTTCGATGTCCGGGTGATCTGCGTCAACAATCACCATCTTGGCCGCGCGGCGGGTGGTGCCGCCGGATTTGATGGCGCCTGCAGCGCGGTCGCCAATTTTCAAGAAGCCCATCAGGCCGGAGGACTTACCGCCGCCGGAGAGGGATTCGCCGTCGGCACGTAGGGACGAGAAATTGGTGCCGGTGCCGGAGCCGTATTTGAACAGGCGCGCTTCGCGGACCCAGAGGTCCATGATGCCGCCATCGCCCACCAGATCATCAGCCACGGACTGAATGAAGCAGGCGTGCGGCTGCGGATGCTCGTAGGCGGATTTGGATTTGGTCAGCTTGCCACTTTTGTAGTCGACATAGTAGTGGCCTTGCGATGGGCCATCGATGCCATAAGCCCAGTGCAGGCCGGTGTTGAACCATTGTGGCGAATTTGGTGCGGCGCGTTGCGACGCCAGCATGTAACGCATTTCGTCAAAATAGGCGCGGGCGTCTTCTTCGGTGGAGAAATAGCCGCCTTTCCAGCCCCAATAGGTCCAAGCGCCGGCGAGCCGGTCAAACACCTGTTTCGCACTGACTTCACCGCCAAGGGCGACGTCTTCATTGGCAGGAATGGAACGCCACAAAAACTCCGGTACGCCTTTTTCACGCACTTTGCGCAGCTTGGTAGGTACGCCAGCTTTGCGGAAGTATTTCTGGGCGATCACATCAGAGGCCACCTGAGACCAACTGGCTGGAACCTCAACGTCATCAAGGTGGAAAACAATGGTGCCATCCGGGTTGCGGATTTCAGATTCGGTGGTCACAAAATCCAGATCTGCGTAAGCGTCCTGTCCGGTCTTGGTGAAGCGTCGTTGAATCTTCATGCCTGTTGTCGTCCCCAGTGCCAAAAGTGTCCCGTGGTGCACGTTCTGTGCAATTGATGGCGCACCCAGTGCGAACCCTTGGACGTTGGGCGGGACCAGCAGGCAAAGGGAAACCGGTGCGCAAACGTCAAACATTTGCCGCTGCAATAGACCCAAATGGGCGTATGTCAGAGTTTGTCCCTGCTACCTCGGTCGCCACAATATCTAGTGGGTTTTCTCGGCTGCTGCCACAAACTGGCGTATCGGCCCCTAAAGGGTCAACGGATTTATTTACTAAAAATCAGGATTTTTCCTGTTGACGGAAAGTGGTCGGCGGCGACTCGCGCATGGTCTCCGATTCCTCCACAGGGACGTTTAGAGCCCGTTAATAATGGTTAATTCCTCTAAACGTTTGAAAAAAGGCGTTTCTGCTTTTGGGCGAGGGGAGACGGCAGAGTTATCCACAATATGTAGGCCTGAGGGGGTGTCTTTGTGGAAAATATTGCGGTGAACAGATGTGCATCTTTTGCAACGGTGGCCAGCAAATACAACAAAGGGGCGAATCGTCTAACGATCGCCCCAATTGTGTGCGGAAGATTTTTGAAGCGTCGGTTTAGGCGGCGTTGTTCTTATTCGCAGCCTTGCGCGGTTTTGCCTTGTTTGGCGCTTCTGCATTGGCGTCGATGAATTCCAACACCAGCGGACGGATGTTGTTGCGCCAGCTTTTGCCCGCGAAGATGCCGTAGTGACCAGCACCGGGCTCTACGTGGCTGGCCTTTTTGTCGTCTGGCAGACCCGTGCAAAGATCCAGTGCGGCAATGCATTGACCTGGCGCGGTGATGTCGTCTTTGGCACCTTCGACGGTTTTCACAGCCACGGTGGTGATTTTGCCAATATCAACCTTGCGGCCAGCGACGACAAATTCGTTGTTGGCGATTTCGCCGTTTTTAAAGAGGCGCTCTACTGTGGAGAGGTAGAATTCTGCGGTCATGTCCATGACAGCCAGGTATTCGTCATAGAATCGGTTGTGCGCGTCGTGATCGGAGGCTTCGCCCCGGGATACACGCATGATCTGGTCGTTAAACGCCTTAGAGTGACGTTCTCCGTTCATCGACATAAAGGAAGAAAGCTGCAGCAGGCCCGGATAGACCATGCGTCCAACACCCGGGTATTTGAAGCCCACACGTTGAATCATGGTTTCTTCAAGCTGCCCCATGGTGACGCGGTGGCCAAAGTCGGTGACCTCGGTTGCAGCGGCGTTTGGATCAATTGGACCACCGATCAAAGTGAGGGAGCGCGGCTGCGCCTTGGGATCTTCTTCGGCCAGATAAGCGGTGGCGGCCAGAGTGAGCGGGGCGGGCTGGCAAACGGCGATCACATGGGTGTCGGGACCAAGCTCTTTCATAAAATCGACAAGGTAGAGGGTGTAATCCTCAACATCAAACTTGCCTTCGGACACGGGGATGTCGCGCGCGTTATGCCAATCAGTGATGTAGACTTCGCAATCGGCAATCAGGCTTTTCACGGTGGAGCGCAGCAGGGTGGCATAGTGGCCGGACATCGGCGCCACCAACATGACTTTGCGCTTCATTGGCTTGCGGCCGGAAACCTCAAAGTGGATCAAATCGCCAAAGGGGCGCTCAATCACGGTGTTGATGTTGACGATGTGGTCTTTGCCGTCTTCACAGGTGAAGCTGTCGATGCCCCAATCCGGTTTCACAATCATGCGCTGGAAGGCCCGTTCTGTGACTTCACCCCAAGCCGCCATCCACTGCAAACCGGGGTTGGGGACCAATGCGAATGCCGGGTATGACGCCATGGCGCTGGCGGTTGCGCCCAACCATTGGTTGGTGTTCCGCATCGTTTCCATCAGGTCATACGTGGCCATGTATCGCATGTGCTTCGTCCTATCGTTTGGGGTATGCACCCTGTGTTTTCCCCAGTAATATTGAGGGGGCGCTTGGTTAATGCTGCACAGCAGCGACATTAGGGCGAATGGGTTAATATGACAACAAATGAGACTGAAACTGGCGAAAAAATGGATCGCCTGAACGCAAATTTGGCAAAAGTTGAAGCTTTGTCACTGCGATTAACCGAAGTTCTTGGTCGCCATAAGCCATTGAGAGATGAGCTAAATTCCCCGGAACCTGAAGTTTTTATGAACGCTGCGACGGCCTATTGGCAAGCGATGGTCGACAACCCTGGAAAAGTTATCGAAAATCAGCTCGATTTGTGGGGGAAGTCGGTTAAATCTTTCGTAGACGCACAGAATTTAATGCTTAAGGGGCAGTTTTCTGCACCGCAGGATGACACCCCAACCGACCGCCGATTCTCTCACCCAATGTGGAAGTCTCATCCCTATTTCAACCTCCTCAAACAGCAATACATGCGCAATTCCGAAGCGATCAAAACCGCTGTTGGTGAGCTCGAGGGGCTGGCGCCAAAAGACAAACAACGGATCGAATATTTCTCCAGTCAGATTGTCGACATGATGTCGCCGACCAACTTTTTGGGAACCAACCCGGATGCGTTGGAAAAAGCTGTGGAGACGGAAGGGCAGTCGCTGATCGACGGATTGCAGAACATGATCTCTGATCTGGAGGCCAACAACGGTGAGCTTCTGGTGAAGCTCGCGGACGAAGACGCCTTTGAGATTGGGCGCAATATTGCGACGGCACCGGGCAAAGTGGTGTACCGCAATCGCATGTTCGAGTTGCTGCAGTTTTCGCCAACCACCGAGACTGTACATGAGATCCCGTTGATCATCTTTCCACCCTGGATCAACAAATACTACATTCTGGACCTCAAAGAGCAGAACAGTCTGATCCGGTGGTGTGTGGCGCAGGGTTACACCGTGTTTGTGGTGAGCTGGGTCAATCCAGATCTGTCTCACGCGGACGTGGGGCTGGATGACTATATTGAGGAGGGGTTCCTCGAAGCCATTACTCAGGTCAAAGACATCACCAAACAGAAACAGGTGAATGCGGTTGGCTATTGTATTGCGGGAACCACGCTGCATCTGACGTTGTCGTTGATGAAGCAGCGGGGAGACAAATCGGTAAAGTCCGCGACGTTCTTCACCACGCTGACGGATTTCTCTGACCAAGGCGAGTTTACGCCGTTTTTGCAGGATGACTTTATCGACGGCATTGATGATGAGGTTGAGGAGTTTGGCATCCTGCGCTCGTTTATCATGCAGCGCACGTTCAGTTTCCTGCGGTCCAATGATCTGATCTACGGTCCTGCGATCAAGAGTTACTTTTTGGGAGAGGCGCCGCCCGCGTTTGATTTGTTATACTGGAACGGCGATGGCTCCGGTTTGCCAGGCAAAATGGCGCATCAGTATCTGCGCGAGCTATGTCAGGCCAACAAGTTTGTCGGTGAAGGTGTCGAGCTCTGTGGCACAACTTTGAAAATCACTGACGTTGATGTGCCGGTCTGCGCCGTGACCTGCGAGACAGATCACATCGCGCGGTGGAAAGACTGCTACAACGGATTTCAGCAAACCAAGAGTCGGTCCAAGACTTTCATCGTATCGCAGTCCGGACACATTGCCGGGATTGTGAACCCACCAAGCAAGAAGAAGTATGGCCATTACACCAATACCGATGTGAAGGGCACAGCGGACGAGTGGATGCATGGGGCAACCTTTAACGAGGGGTCCTGGTGGCCGCGCTGGGATGGCTGGCTGTCGCCCAAGTCTGGCAAAAAAGTATCCGCCCGACAGCCTGGAGATGAGAATCACCCCACGCTTGGTGAGGCTCCGGGCAGTTATGTCTTGAAAAAAGCCTGTAAATAACAGCTACGTGAAAGGTTTTTGCTGCATTGCAGCAAAAACTTCTTGAAATGCTGCGACGCAGAAAGCATATTGTTTCCAGAGACTAGAAACGCAGCCCATACTCCTCATCTTCACGGGCTGTCATTTGTTTAAGGAACTACACCAATGGCTAAAGCGACACAGGACATGACCGCAATGTTCAAAGACGTATTGGGCGCATTCCCGGTTGATACATCTGCTTTTGATGACGCGTTCAAAAACTCCGCAGCGCTGAACGAAAAGCTGACCACTGTTGCTCTGGGTGCGGCTGAGAAGTCTTCCGAGATCTCCACCAAGTGGACCAAAGACACTCTGGCGAAACTGGGCGACATGTCCAAAGCCAAGGAAGATCCAGCTGATTACGCCAAAGCGATGACCGATTTTGCATCCGCTCAGGCTGAAGTTGCTGCTGAAAACATGGCAGCGTTTGCCGAAGTTGCCAAAAAAGTTCAGATGGAAACTGTTGAGCTGCTGATGTCTGCGGGCAAAGAAGCGTCTGAAGAAGCAACTGCTGCTGTGAAAAAGGCCACAAACGACGTGACCGCAGCTGCCAAAAAAGCGACTTCCAAGTAAGAAAAGCCGCAACTCGGCATCCTTATCCTCCCTGAGGATGCAGATTGCGTGAGCGGGCTTTATGCCCGCTCTTTCTTTTTGTGCTGCAGTCGCATAGGCTTTTTCTGCAGCGCGCAAAATTTTTGGGGAGAATGACGTGGGCGAAGACACCAAACCACTGCTGATCAAACGCTACGCCAGCCGGCGGCTCTACAACACAGAGACCAGTGACTACGTCACCTTGGACGACATTGCCGGTTTCATTCGATCCGGTCGAGAAGTCCAAATCATCGATTTGAAAAGCGGGGATGATTTGACCCGTCAGTACCTGCTTCAAATCATTGCGGAACATGAGAGCCGGGGTGAGAATGTTTTGCCCGTGAATGTGCTCAACGATTTGGTACGGGCCTACACCACACAGGCCACGTCAATGGTGCCGCAGTTTCTGCAAACCTCTTTTGATATGCTGCGTGACAGCCAGGAAAAGGTCATGGAAAGCATGGGGACTGGCATGACAATGCCGGGTCTGGAAGCAATGCAGGCGCAGCAAGAAGCCTTCATGAAGGCGATGACGGGGGGCATGGCCTGGCCTGGCGCGGCGGCTCCGGCCGCGGAGAAGGAAGAGGCTGCTGGTGGTGAGGGGGAAGACCTCGACGACATCAAGAAGCAGCTGGCGGAATTGCAGGACAAACTGTCCAAGTTGAAGTGACAGCTTTGTTCAGATCCAAGACAGTTTGAGTGGCGCGCATTTGGTGCGCCACTTTTGGTTTTGGTGCAGATATTGTGGCAAATACCCGAATTGCCTGTCTTTTTTGCTTGTCCATGCTATGGTCAAGCAGTTGAGCAGACCAGTGAGGTAGAAAGCCATGGCTAAGGCTCCCGCAACGACGCGCAAGAGCGCGTCCGGCAGTAAGACGCGCGCACGTGCGACCACGTCCCGCAAAACCAGCACCAGCTTAAAAGAAATTGCAGAAGCGGCACCAGCAGCGGTGTCTGAGAGCATCGAAGGCACTGCGGTGGACGATGGTCAGGATCTCATGCGTAAAAAGGAGCTCATCGAAGCGGCTGTTGCCCGGGCTGGCGTGAAGAAACGTGATGCCAAGCCGGCCATTGAGGCTGCACTGGCGATCCTCGGGGAAACCCTCACATCTGGGCGTGGTCTGAATATGCCTGGACTTGGCAAAGTGAAGGTGCAAAACAGCAAAGATCTGGATGAAGTAAAGGTGGTAAACCTGCGTTTGCGCCGGAAATCGACAGAAGGTGAAGAAAGTGACGAAGAGGGCCTTGCAGAGCCTGCGGAGTGAGTCTAGAAGGCGCTTATCGGGTCGTTAGCTCAGTTGGTAGAGCGCTTCGTTTACACCGAAGATGTCGGGAGTTCGAGCCTCTCACGACCCACCATTATTCCAACGGGCGCTCCCTTAACTGGTTGAGCGCCCGTTTATTTTTCTGGGTTTGGAAAGTGGTTGGAAGTGGCCGGCCGCCAAATGAGTAGGGCACCGAGCAGTTGCGGCACCCCTGTCGAATTTGCCTAAATCCAGAAAAACTCAACGTCGTTTTGAAGCGCGTCGATCGTGATGTTCAGAATGGTCAGGGTCACATCAGAGGTTGCCGTGACGACAACATCATTGCCAACTTGCTGCGCGTTGTTGAACAGGTCGGGTCCAAAACGGCGATCAGAGTAGTTCACTCTGATCGTATCCACATTGTCTTCGAAATCCCGGATGACGCTGTGACTGGCTTCCCCGTGGGCGTAGTCTTCACTATCAAACTCGAAAGCATCCGCGCCGGAGCCACCTGTCAGTGTGTTATTGCCAGCGCCACCTCGCAAGAGGTCGCTACCATCGCCGCCAAACAGCTGATCGTCACCGTCGCGGCCCATAAGCCAATCATCGCCATCGCGGCCATAGAGCCTGTCATCTCCGCGGAACCCGTCCAGAATGTTTTGACCGGAGGTGCCGAAAATAATGTCGTGACCGGTGTCGGAGCCCACGACATTCTCAAAGTTCTTGACCTTGTCATTTGCGGCCCAGGATCCAGAAGCGGTGTTTGCCTGCAAATCAATGACGACGCCGGAGCGGCTGTTGCGGTAGCTGATCATGTCATCTCCAGCGCCGCCATCAAAACTTTCGGCGCCCCCGCCAGCAACAACGTAGTCGTCACCATGGCCGAGGAAGACGCGGTCATTGCCTTTGCCGGCATAGACAGTGTCGTCGCCGCCTCCGGCGAAGATGAGGTCGTCTCCGCCGTAGGTTTTGATCTTGTTTGCGCCGGACGTGCCTGTGATTGTGTCGTCGCCGGTTTTGGAACCAGAGACGTTTTCGAAACCGCTGATGGTGTCGTTGCTGGCCCAGGAGCCGGAGACTTCATTGGTCGCTAGGTTGACGTTCACGCCATTGCGGCTGTCGTAATAACTGAGGTAGTCATTGCCACCGCCGCCGTGAAATTCTTCACGCCCGCCGCCCACACGTACGTAGTCATTGCCGTCCCCGAGGTTGACTGTGTCATTGCCTTTGCCCGCGTAAACTTTGTCGTTACCACCACCAGCGAAGATGAGGTCGTCTCCGCCGTAGGTTTTAATTTTGTTGGCGCCGGACGTGCCAGTGATTGTGTCGTCGCCGGTTTTGGAACCCGAGACGTTTTCAAAGCCGCTGATCTTGTCATTTGCCGCCCATGAGCCTGAGACTTCATTGGTCGCCAGGTTGACGTTTACGCCATTGCGGCTGTCGTAGTAGCTGAGGTAGTCGTTTCCATCGCCACCGTGAAATTCTTCCGCGCCACCGCCAACTCGAACGTAATCATTGCCGTCCCCGAGGTTGACTGTGTCATTGCCTTTGCCCGCGTAGACCCGGTCGTCGCCGCCAAAGGTCCGGATGGTGTTGGCGCCGCTGGTGCCGTGGATAACATCGTGCCCGGATCTGGAGCCGTCGACGCTTTCAAAGCCGCTGATGGTGTCATTGCTGGCCCAGGAGCCGGACACCTCATTGGTTTCCAGGTTGATGTTCACACCGTTGAGGCTGTCGTGGTAGCTGATCCGATCGTGTCCAGCGCCGCCGTGGAATTGTTCCGCACCGCCGCCGACAAAAACGACGTCATCGCCGTCGCCAAGGCGGACAATGTCGGCGCCTTTTCCGGAGTGGACTGTATCATTGCCGCCGAGGGTGACGAATACTTCAGCGTCATCCGTGCCAAGGAAAAGCTCGTCCGTGTCGTCGCCGCGACGGAGCAAGGCGGACTCCGTTGACAGGGTCACGGTATAGTCGCCATGTGGATTGACACCATTGGTTCGAGAACTGTCTGTTCCAACATTCAGGAAATATGAGGTGTCAACGGACGGCGTCCACTCAAAGATGACCTGGGTTTCTGTTCTTGTATAGGTTCCGGGAGACCCGTAGACATCAGCCTCTCGTAATCCAACCACCAAGCCATCGAGCGTGGCATAGTCGTTCAGGTCAACGGTCAAGAAATAGGTTGTCCCCGCAACCCCGTTGATTTCGAAGATGTCTTCATCTGCATAAAAAGCAATGTTTCCTGCAATGCTGCTTTCATTGTCAAGTTGAGTTGCCTGCGAACGGAGTGCGCTGTGGTCATCGGTTCCTGCGCGTTCAATGGTATAAGAGTAGTTTCCTAGCTCTTGACCTAAAACACGCAGATCGAAGGTGCCTGACGAGTTGGCAATAAAGTAGTACTCTTCGCCAGCATCGACTGTACCCCACCAGAGCTCTGAGATTTGAGCGGAATTGCCAGAAACTGCACCGAGATAAAGACTCGGTGGCACTTCATCAAAAACAACTCGATAGATCCCGTACTCTTCAACATTGATCCGTGCAGCGTCTCTGTCCAAGTAGTGATTGATTGTACCTGTGACCGTTTCTCCTGGATTGATCACATCATCGGACGGTGTCGTGGCGGTCGGGTGGTCGTCTTCAATGACCTGCACCTGTCCTGTGTAGCCTCCCAAAAACGACGAAATTTCATCATCGTCTTCGTAATGCCTGACGGCAACATAGTATGTCCCAGACGTCGTGGCGCGGAACGTCATGGAGGTGTTAAGTACATCTTCATATGGAACGATGCTGTTGCCGCCCGCATCCAGTATGTCGAGGTCAAGCCAGCTTTGCACCCCGTCCTGGAGTTGAAAGTTGAAGCTGTAGGTTTGCCCTGCGATGAGATTGATGGCAAATATATCTGCGTCCAAGGTGTAGTCGAGCGTACCCGAAAAATCTGTCCCAAGGCTAATTTCAGTTGCGCCTATAATGGTATTGGAATGATCGTCTGGCATTGTTGTGTACTTTTGTTGTGAGAATAGGGTCGAAATTGCGCGAGGCTCGGCAATAGGTTGCTTGGCTGAATTGCGCGGATGAATGTGGGGACGCGAGAAAACTGGCCTGCGGTCGATGCTCTGGGTTTGGATGCCCGGTTAAGCCCAAGCCAAGGGTAAAAAACTCTGCAGGCAAAAACGCGCCCGTGTTGGCGGCAAGGGACCTTTCTTTGTTGGTCACAACCAGCGTGGGTTCTCCATCGCCAAGCGCTAGGAGCCACATAGGTCAAAGCGATTGTTGCGATCCTTTAATTACCGCTAAAAGTGTATCAAATTTGCGAGAAACCCAAGCAATTTTGGAGATATTACGCCTTTTCAGGCGAGGAGCTGCCGAAAGGCTTATCCATGTCCTGCGGAAAACCGGTGAGGCGAGATGCCATAGGCTTCGCGGAAGCGTTTGGAGAAGTTTCCGGCGGATTCATAGCCGCATGCTATGGCGACGTCGACCACCGGCATGTCGGTCTCGGCAAGCAGGATGCGGGCGCGTTGTAGGCGCAGGTCTTGCAGAAAGCGTTTTGGGGTTGTGTTCAGGTGGGTTTTGAACAGGCGCTCCATCTGGCGGCGGGACACACCGAGGCTACGGGCCACTTGATCAAGGTCGATGGACTCTTCGAGGTTTTCCTCAAAATGGGCGATGATTTTGACCAACTTGTCATTTCGGTTGCCGATCACCGCGGCGGTCGAGCTCTGCTGACGGTCGGTCTCGGAGCGTTGCACGGTATGTAGGCACATGTTGAGCACCGCGCGGGCGAGGGGGGCGCCGTGGCGGTCGTAGATCAGTTTCAGGAACAGATCCATCGCAGCTACGCCGCCGCCGCAGGTCATGATGCGGTCATCAATGGCGTAGAGCTGTTCCAGCGGATCAAGGGTTGGGTACTGCTCCCGAAAGGGCGTGATGTTCTCCCAATGCAGGGTGAAGTCCTTGCCTTCGAGAATGCCCGCCTTGGCGAGGGTGAAAGCGCCGGTACAGAGGCCACCAACCCGGCGACCGGTGCGCCATTGGTGGCGAATCCAGTCAGCAACTTTCGCAGTGGCCGCGCGTTCGGGCTCCACTCCGGAGCAGACAAACACGCAGGCACTGGCCGGGGTGTCACCAAGAGGCGCGTCGATTCCAATTTCAATACCGTTGGAACAGCGGACATTTTCGCCGGTCTCAGACATGGTGGTCCAGGTGTAGAGAATCTGTCCCGTGAGCTGATTGGCGATGCGTAGGGTCTCTACCGCGGAGGTGAAGGCCAGCATCGACAGATTCGGTTGAAGCGCAAAGACAATAGGATCAGGGGTTTCGACCACATCTACAGCTACGTGGGCAACGCCTTTGGGCACAATTGGATCGGGCATGGGGTGTGTTTTCCCTTTTTTGCCGCCACCCTATGAGGAAGTTGGACAAGACGCAAAGAAAGTTCAAAAAGGGGGCTTGCATGTCCCCGCGCCAAGGTCTAAATCCCCGCCTACCGGGTCGTTAGCTCAGTTGGTAGAGCGCTTCGTTTACACCGAAGATGTCGGGAGTTCGAGCCTCTCACGACCCACCATTTTCTCTCTACCAGCGTTGAAACTTCGAGTGCCTTCAGGGCGCTGCTCCCATCTTTTCTTGAAAACTCCTTGTTGTTTGACGGGCGATGGATCTGTGTTTGCGACGCTGAGACCGTGCGGCAGAAACAAAAAAGGCGATCCCTGAAGGGACCGCCTGAAATTCCAGTCTGTGGCTGAAATTTAGCCAGCAGTTGCCGGTGCACAAACAAGAGCGCCGGTGTCTGTGGTCAGCAGGTCGTAACCGGCCATACAGCTTGCGTTGCCACGCTTGTCAAAATCAGGCTGAGCGTAAACCGGAGTAGGCTCTTCTTGCTGAGAGCACGCAGCAAGAGTGATACCGGCAACACACAGGGCAGCATAAAGTGGTTTCATCGGGTTATTCCTTCAAAAGCAATTGAATCGAGTAAGCGCATCTAAACACAAAAAATTCAGCGCGCAAAGCACTCTACGCGGGAGTTCGCTGAATAGGAAACCATTGTTGTGAAAGGTCCACAAACGGCTTTGGAAATTTTCTTCGATTTTCTCGCGGATATCCGCTTGACGCGCCTGAGCACTCGGCATAAACCACGCCACACGCTGAACGGCACACGCCAGACAGCAGGTAGTGAGCGGTTGTAGCTCAGTTGGTTAGAGTACCGGCCTGTCACGCCGGGGGTCGCGGGTTCGAGCCCCGTCAACCGCGCCACACTACCAGCCCACGTCCTGGGTCCTTCGGGAATGGACACGCCGAAAGGCGAAGATATATGCGCGGTTGTAGCTCAGTTGGTTAGAGTACCGGCCTGTCACGCCGGGGGTCGCGGGTTCGAGCCCCGTCAACCGCGCCACTTCTTCCTCCCCTAAACAGAGATGATGAATTGGTTCCGCGCATTCTATCTTTGCGTTCAATTTTTCCAGCACAAAAAAACGCGCCCCTGTGGGCGCGTTTTGTGATTCTAAACCTTCTCAAAGGGTTAGTTGGAGAGTGCCGCCAGGATTCGCGCCCAAGAGCGGGTGCCTTTGTGGAAGCTCTCCACATTGTATTTCTCATTGGGAGAGTGGATTTGATCGTCGTCGCGGCCAAAGCCAATCAGCATCGAATCCATGTTCAGCATCTCTTTGAAGAAGCCAGCGATCGGGATGGAGCCTCCGCAGCCGACATAAGCCGCTGGACGGGGCCACTCGTCGCTGAGCGCAATACGCGCCTTTTCAAAAGCAGGATCTTCGATCGACATTTGTGAGGCGGTGGAGCCTTTTTCGGAGCGGTATTCGACGGTGAATCCGTCTGGCAGACGGCTTTCCAAGTGCGTGCGGAAGCTTGCGCGGATCTTGTCTGGATCCTGCTGGCCGACGAGGCGGAAAGACAGTTTGGCTGAGGCTTGAGAGGGCAGGACGGTTTTGAACCCGTCGCCGGTGTAACCTCCCCAGATGCCGTTTACGTCGCAGGTCGGGCGGGACCATATTTGCTCAAGTGGGGTGCGGTCTTGCTCGCCCGCCGGGGATTTCAGGCCTACGTCGCCTAGGTAGGTGCCGTGGTCGAAGTTCAGGCCCTGCCATTGGGCGCGGATGTCATCAGGCAGTTCTGGTACATCATCATAGAAGCCATCCAAAGTCACCGCACCTGTGCCGTCGTGCAGGTCTGCGAGGATGTTGCTCAGCACGCGGATCGGGTTCATGGCGATGCCGCCGTACATGCCGGAGTGCAGATCGCGACTTGGGCCGGTGATGGTGAAATCCTCGGCCAGCAGGCCGCGCAACATGGTGGTGATCGCAGGCACTGCGCTTTCAAACAGGCCGGTGTCGCAGATCAGCGCAATGTCACAGCTCAGCTCTTCGGCGTTCTCTTTGAGGAAGGGCACAAGGCTTGGTGAGCCAGATTCTTCCTCGCCCTCAAACAGGAAGGTGATTTTACACGGTAGACTGCCGTGTTCGGCTTTCCAGGCGCGGCAGGCTTCGACAAAGGTCATCAATTGTCCCTTGTCATCAGATGATCCGCGCGCGCGGATCACCTGGCCAGCGTCGGTGTCTTCCAGGGCGGGGTCAAACGGATCGCGGTCCCAAAGCTCCAGCGGATCAACTGGCTGCACATCATAATGTCCGTAAAACAGCACGTGAGGCCCGGGTCCATCCACGTGACCAACTACCATCGGATGACCGGTGGTTGGGCGTTTTTGTGCCTCTATGCCAAGGCTTTGCAGTTCCTTGACCAGCCAGTCCGCTGCGGCGTCGACATCGGCGTCAAACGCCGGATCGGTGGAGATGGATTTGATGCGCAGCAAATCAAACAGGCGCTCCAGCGCCTCTGGCATGTTTTGGTCAATGCGGGCGAGAACGGGATCAAGCGTCATGAAAGCCTCCTTCGGGTGCGACGATTTGCAGGGACCGTACCACCCCAAAGTCAACTGTCCAGACTCGCTCTTTCACAGTTTGATCGATATCAATGTGCGAAAGATGTATCATTTGGTAGCCATTGCTGAAAGCGCGACAGATGACTAAAAGAGCGCCAATGCCCAGATAGGGTGTTGCGACGCCAGGTCGCCCTGACCGGGAAGAAGGAAAGCCACTGTGGATTATACTGCGAAGCTAGACACTGCACTCAATCGTTTGCACGAAGAGGGGCGGTATCGCACGTTCATTGATATCGAACGTAAGCAGGGCCACTTCCCGCATGCCACTTGGACCCGTCCGGATGGTGAGGCGCAGCCAATCACTGTGTGGTGTGGCAACGACTACCTTGGCATGGGACAGCATCCGGTGGTGCTTGAGGCGATGCATGAAGCTGTAGACGCCACCGGCGCGGGCTCCGGTGGGACGCGCAACATCTCCGGCACCACTGTTTATCACAAACGTCTGGAAGCCGAGATTGCCGACCTGCACGGTAAAGAATCAGCGCTGCTTTTCACCAGCGCCTACATTGCAAATGATGCAACTTTAAGCACTTTGCCAAAACTCTTCCCCGAATTGATCATCTATTCGGATGAATTGAACCATGCCTCGATGATTGAGGGTGTGCGCCGCAACGGCGGGGCAAAACGTATCTTCAAGCACAATGACGTGGCGCATTTGCGCGAGCTTCTGGAAGCCGATGATCCGGCGGCGCCGAAGCTGATTGCGTTTGAATCTGTTTACTCGATGGACGGCGATTTCGGCCCCATTGAAGCGCTTTGTGATCTGGCGGATGAGTTTGGCGCGCTGACATATATCGATGAGGTGCACGCGGTGGGCATGTATGGCCCGCGCGGCGGTGGTGTGACCGAGCGTGACAACCTTGCGCACCGTATCGACATCATCAACGGCACCCTTGCCAAAGCCTATGGCGTGATGGGGGGGTATATCGCTGCATCTGAAAAAATGTGTGATGCTGTAAGGTCTTACGCGCCAGGTTTTATCTTTACGACGTCTTTGCCACCAGCTGTGGCAGCCGGTGCCGCGGCCTCTGTGGCGCATTTGAAAACCGATCAGGCGTTGCGGGATCAGCATCAGACACAGGCGCAGATTCTGAAGCTGCGGTTGAAAGGGCTTGGTCTGCCGATCATCGATCACGGCAGTCATATTGTGCCGGTGATTGTGGGCAATCCTGTGCACACAAAGGTGCTGTCTGACCATCTGCTGGAAGACTACGGCATCTATGTTCAGCCCATCAATTTCCCAACCGTGCCACGCGGCACCGAGCGCTTGCGGTTCACGCCATCACCAGTGCATGGGCCGAAGGAAATTGATGCCCTTGTAGGGGCAATGGACGCCCTCTGGAGCCACTGTGCGCTGAATCGTGCCGATATGGCGGGGTAAGATGACTTCTTAGTGTAGAAACCCTTGTTTGTGTTATATTCATACCTAACAAGGGGATCGGTTCGAATCGGGGACTTTCAGAACCGGCGACGCAAGAAGAGGCCAGTGGGATGATCGGGCGCAGATTCAAGCGCAATGCCGAAGCGGTAGACGAAGGCCCGAAAGGGTACGACGATTTTGACGTGCAACTTGGAGACATGATGCGCGGCGAACGAGCGACTTTGGGGAAGTCGCTTTTGGATGTGCAGCGCGAGTTGCGAATCCGTGCAAGCTATGTGGCTGCAATTGAGAATTGCGATCCGTCAGCCTTTGAAACCCCTGGATTTATTGCCGGCTATGTGCGGTCTTATGCACGTTATCTTGGCATGGACCCGGAACAGACGTTCAGCCTGTTCTGTGCGGAGAGTGGGTTTTCCACGGCGCACGGGATGTCGGCGGAGGCCTCCGGTGTCCGTAAGGCGGAAGCCATTGCCCCGGCTATGACGGGCAACGATCCGTTCTCTTCCTCAAACACGCCGTTTACGCCGATGCAGGAATCTCTGCTATCTCGCGTGGAGATGCGGGCGGTGGGCTCCTCTCTGGTGCTCGTCGCGCTGATTGCTGGGATCGGCTACGGCGGGTGGTCGGTTCTCAATGAAATTCAACGGGTTACTCTAGCGCCAGTGGAACAGTCCCCTGTGGTATTGAGTGATTTGGATCCTCTGGATGGCGCCGGGCGTGCGCCTGTTGCGACGTCGCAGACGGACGCAACAACCGATGTGGCCACCGTTGGTGCTGGGGTATTTGCCCCGTCTGATGCGTTGGACCGGCTGTATCGTCCGCAAGCGCTGGATGTGCCAGTGTTGGTGGCGCGGGATGCGCCAATTTCCCAGCTGAACCCAAACAACATTGGGGTGTTTACACCGGAGCTGCCCGCAGCGGTGGCGATGGCCGCGCCTGTGGCTGACACATTGCCGGTGCCAAAAGTGGTTGAGGATGATGCGCCAGAGCTGGTGCTGATGGCGGTGCGGCCAGCTTGGGTGCGGGTGCGTGCGGCGGATGGCTCTGTTTTGTTTGAGAAAATCCTCGATGCGGGTGAGGAATATGTGCTTCCGGCGACGGAAGAGCCACCCACATTGCGGGCTGGCATGTCCGGATCGGTATACTTCAAGGTGAACGGCGAGCTGTATGGGCCGGCGGGTGAGGGCACGGGGACTGTGCGCAATCTCGCACTGGCTACGGATGCGCTCAAAGAGAGCTTTGCGGTGGCGGATCTGAACGATGATCCGGAGCTGGCCAAGATCGTGGCCTTGGCAGCGGCGCAGAATGTGGTGATTGCGGACGAGTGATCCGGATCAAAACCCTCTAAGATTTCAATTAGTTAAGAGAGCGCCTTCGGGGCGCTCTTTGTCTGTGCGCCATCGCGCATTGCCCCTTCTGGCGGAAGCGATTAGACAGGCATCAAACCCATCTCTGCTGTGGTGAAAGGTCTTGATATGTCGATGAATCACATCCGTCCGTGGCGCAATATCGAGCGACGTAAGTCTCGACAGATCATGGTGGGCAATGTGCCTGTGGGCGGGGACGCACCCATTGCGGTGCAGACCATGACCAACACCGACAGTGGCGATGTGAAAGCCACGTTGGGGCAGGTGCTGGCCGCAGCCGAGGCTGGCGCGGACATCGTGCGTATCTCAGCGCCAGATGTAGCAGCGACTAAGGCACTGAAAGAAATCACAAAAGAGAGCCCGGTTCCAATCGTGGCGGATATTCACTTCCACTACAAGCGCGCGATTGAGGCGGCGGAGGCCGGGGCGGCCTGTTTGCGGATCAATCCGGGCAATATCGGGGATGAAAAGCGGGTCAAGGAAGTCATCAAGGCGGCCAAGGATCATGGCTGCTCGATCCGCATTGGGGTGAACGGCGGGAGCTTGGAAAAGCACCTGTTGGATAAGTACGGCGAGCCGTGCCCTGACGCGATGGTGGAGAGTGGTCTCGACCATATTAAGATCTTGCAAGATAACGATTTTCACGAGTTCAAGATTTCCGTGAAAGCGTCAGATGTCTTCATGTCAGCTGCGGCCTATCAGCTCCTTGCGGATGCCACCGATGCGCCGATTCACCTTGGTATTACTGAGGCTGGCGGTTTTGTCAGCGGCACCATCAAGTCCGCGATCGGCCTTGGTCAGCTGTTGTGGATGGGCATTGGCGACACGCTGCGTGTCAGCCTGAGCGCTGATCCCGTGGAAGAGGTGAAGGTTGGATTTGAGATCCTCAAGAGCCTTGGTCTGCGTCACCGTGGGGTGAATATCATCAGTTGCCCTAGCTGCGCGCGTCAGGGATTTGACGTGATTAAGACCGTGGAAACATTGGAAAATCGCCTCGCGCATATCCATACGCCGTTAAGCCTGTCCATCATCGGATGCGTGGTAAACGGACCGGGTGAAGCGCTGATGACCGATGTTGGTTTCACCGGCGGTGGGGCTGGTTCTGGCATGGTGTATCTTGCCGGGAAGCAGAGTCACAAAATGTCCAATGAGGCGATGGTCGATCACATCGTGGAAGAAGTGGAAAAGAAGGTGGCGGCGATTCAGGCTGCAGAGGCTGCTGAAGCGGCGGAGTGATCCACCTGCACAAGCGACTCAAAGATTAACGGCCCTCAGGGGCCGTTTTTTTTACGTCGGTATGCTGACGGTATCGCGGCTGTATTGCGGTGGTGCCAGTTTTCAGAACGTCTGGATTAAGCCAGCGTGCGTTGCGCAACGAGCGCTGAACGCAAAACACCGCAACGGTGGCCGCTGCGGTGTTAGACTGTTTGGTTGGCGCAACGCCTTAGCCGCGCTTGTCCTTCACAATTGCCTGCATGCCTTTGAGCGGCACATAGCCGCGCACCATTTCGTCGTGGAAGACAAAGCTTGGGGTGCCAGTGATGTTCAGGTCACGGGCGAGGGCACGGGTGGTGGCGATCTCTTTCTCCACCTCGGGCGCGTCCATGTGATCCAGAATCATGTCCGCATCAAAACCGAGACCCTTGGCCACTTTGCGCAGGGACTTCTCATTCACGTCACCGCGCATTTTGATCAGTGTGTCGGCGGTTAGCTTATATGCTTCATCCCCCACCTTCTGTTTCACGGCGATGGCAAAACGGGAGCTGAGGTCGCTGGCTTCGCCGAGGATCGGGTATTCCTTTACGATGAAGCGGATGTTGCCGTCTGACTTGATCAGCTCGGCCACTTCGTCATGGGCCTTGCGGCAGTAACCACAGCGGTAGTCGACAAATTCTACGATGGTGATGTCGCCTTCAAGGTTGCCACCGACGTAGCTGTAGCCGTCGTCAAACAGGCGGTCGGCGTTGTTGGTCACCAGATCAAAATCGGCGGTCGCTTGGGCGGCGGCATTGCGCTCTTCCAGCACGGCAACAGCTTCCATGATGACCTCAGGGTTTTCCAGAAGGTAGGCGCGGACTTCGGCGCGGAACGCCTCGCGTTCGGCATCTGACAGTTTGTCGATGTCAAAAGCCAGGGCCGGGGCGGCGGCCAGGGTGAGGGCCAGCGCGCTGCTGGCCAATTTGGTTTTCAATGTGCTCATGGGGTTTTCCTCATTTCTTGTCTTTGCGGCGCTTGGCAGCGCGGGCGATGTCGTCGGCCCGGTTAAATGCGCTGGAGCCTTGGGGAAGGCGGGCCATGGCGCGGCGGGCGTGGATTTCAGCGTCGTCCAGTCGGTTGGCGAGCGCATAGCGTTCGGCGGCCAGAAGCGAGGCCATGCCGTGTTGGTTGGTTTGCGCGTAGGCGGAGCCAAGATCGCGCAGCACGCGCGCGTCGCGGAAGTCGCGGGCACGGGCGGATTCGAGATATTGCAGGGCCTCTTTGGGGCGGTTCACGGTTAGCAAGGCACGACCCAAGCCGCCGAGGATGAGCGCGTTGCCCGGTGCAAGCTCTGCGGCCTTTTTGTAGGCAGTGACGGCGTTTTGGAATTGGCGGCTTTCCAGCAGGATTTGCCCCTTGAGCTCGTAATAATAGGGATCGTCAGGGCGGGTTTCGAGGGCCTGATTGATGTGGGAGACCGCCTTGGCGGTGTTTTGTTGCCGGTGGTAAGCCACGGCGAGGCGCATGTGGCGCACATCTTCAGCGGCGCTTTCCTTGTAGCGCGACAGGGTCCATTTGGTGGGGCGGATGAACGCAGTGGTTTTACCGCGCGCGCGATCATACCAGTAGTCCAGCTCTGGTTGTGATTTGGCATTGCCAGCATAAGCCGCCACAAAGCCTTCCGCCGCGCGCAGGCGGTCACGGGTCAACGGGTGGGAGCGCATGTAAGGGTCCTGGCGGGAAGCGGAGAGCAGTTCCTGGCCTTCAAACAGGCGGTGCACATCCAGCGTGCCGGACGGGTCGATGCCAGCGCGGGCGAGGTAGCGGATGCCGGATTGGTCAGCGGAGGATTCCTCGGCGCGGGTATGGGCGAGAAATTGTCGCAGGGCAGAACTTTGTGTGCCAAAGGCAAGTGCGGCGCCCACATCACCACGCCCGGAAACAGCGGCGGCGGCCAGCCCAAGCGCGAGACCGAGGCCTGCGGTGGTGCGGGCCGAATCAAGGTTGGCCATACGGCGGGCAATGTGGCCGTTGGCGATATGGGCGGCTTCGTGGGCGATCACCGATTGCAGCATTTCCGGGGTGGTCATGCGCATGATCATGCCGGAGTTGATAAAAATATGGCCGTGGTCGATGACAAAGGCGTTGAGGCGCTGATCGTCCACCAGAAGGATTTTGATATTGTCGCCAAGGCCTGCGGCATAGAGTACGGGTGCAGCCATGCGTTGCAAGGCATGTTCGATGTCCGGATCTCGCAGCAGAGACACGGCCTGAGCGGCCGTTGAGGCAAGCACAAGCGCGCAGGTCGTCAGCAGCGTGACGACGCGGGCGCGCAAAGCGGTGATTGACGGCGCCGTCATTTCGCGGTGAAACCTCATGAGCGACAATAGGAACGAATTTGATGCGGACTTCAAGGCGTGGGGCGGTTGATCCCTTTATTGTGATGGATGTGATGGAAGCGGCGCGTCAGGCCGAGGCGGATGGCCGCCACATCATCCATATGGAAGTGGGTCAGCCGGGCACGGCGGCGCCGGAAGGCGCGCGCAAGGCATTGACCGACGCGATGGCAGAAGACGCCATGGGCTACACGGTGGCCTTGGGCCTGCCAGCGCTACGTGCGCGGATCGCGCAGCTCTATGGCGAGTGGTACAATGTGGACCTTGATCCCGCGCGGGTGATAGTCACGCCGGGCTCGTCAGGTGCATTTTTGCTGGCGTTCTCGGCGCTGTTTGATGCGGGGGAGCGGGTGGCCATTGGGGCGCCGGGTTATCCCAGCTATCGCCAGATTTTGAAGGCACTGAGTTTACAGTCGCTGGATGTGCAGACCGCGCCCGAGAACCGGTTGCAGCCGGTGCCAGATGATCTGCGCGCGTTGGATTTTGAGGGGCTGATGGTGGCCTCTCCAGCCAACCCTACAGGGACGATGCTCGACAGCGCGGCCATGGGGCAGCTGATCGACCTGTGTCGGGAGAAAGAGGCGGCTTTCATCAGCGACGAGATTTACCACGGCATTGAATATGAGGCGAAGGCTGTCACGGCGCTGGAACTCACCGATGAGTGTTATGTCATCAACAGCTTTTCCAAATACTTCAGCATGACCGGCTGGCGTGTGGGCTGGATGGTTGTGCCGGAGGATCATGTGCGCAAGATCGAGCGTCTGGCGCAGAACATGTTCATTTGCGCGAGTCATGCCAGCCAGGTGGCGGCCTTGGCGGCGATGGATTGCCATGAAGAGCTTGAGGCCAATATGGCGGTCTATCGTGCCAATCGGGCATTGATGGCGGAGGGCTTGCCAAAGGCGGGGTTCACGCAGTTTGCGCCACCGGATGGGGCGTTTTATTTCTATGTGGATGTGAGCGCTTTCGCCCAGGACAGCCGGGCCTTTGCGCGGGAGCTGTTGGATGAGGCAGGGGTGGCCGCAACGCCGGGTTTGGATTTTGACCCGGTGCGCGGGCATCAGACATTGCGGTTTTCCTATGCGCGCAGCACAGCCGACATTGAAGAAGGTCTGGCGCGGCTGAAGAAGTTTATGGCCGCCCGTGGGTTTGTCTAAGGCGTAAGGTTGGCGGGGGCGGTGCCCCCGTCGCCAATTGGCGACTCCCCCAGGATATTTGCGGAATGAGAATGCGCGGCGTGGTGAAGGGCGGCGGGCTGATGTAGAGTGCCACCAAAGAAGACGCGCAACAGCGGGCAGGGCGGCAGCATGAGCAGAGTGTTTTGGGCTTTTATGGTGATGGTTTGGGCCGGAGTGGCCGCGGCGCAGGAGCGGGAGTTTTCCGCGCTTGCGCGGTTGGATGCGGCGAAAAGCGGCTTGTCAGAGGGCTGGCGCGGGGCGGCGGAACTGACTTTGAGCCTGAGCCAAGGGGTGCCCTGGCGGGTGTTCACGTTGGATGATCCCCGGCGTGTGGTGCTGGATTTCAAAGAGATTGATTGGGAAGACCTGACGGCGGAGTCGTTTGGCACTGTGGATGGTGTGGAAACGGTGCGGTTTGGGGCGTATCGCCCCGGATGGAGCCGGATGGTGCTCGATTTGGCGCGGCCATTTGCGGTGGAAAGCGCCGGTATGACCGTGAACGACGCCACGGGGCGCGCGCAGTTAAAACTGGTACTGGCAACGAGTGATACGCTGGCGTTTGCCAAGGCCGCAGGGGCACCACATGATCCGCGCTGGGATTTACCGGAGCCTGCGGACACCACAGAAGTTGCGCGCGAGGCCCGGCCGGATTGGGCACCAACGGTGGTGGTGATTGACCCGGGCCATGGTGGCATTGATCCCGGGGCGGAGCGTGACGGGGCGCAGGAGAAAGACCTGATGCTGCTATTTGCCCGCGAGCTGCGCGATGTGCTGCGTCGGGCGGGTGGTTTTGAGGTGGTGCTGACACGGGATGAGGATGCGTTTGTGTCACTGGAAGGGCGCGTTGCGATTGCGCATCGGGCGCAGGCGGATGTGTTTCTCTCGTTGCATGCGGACAGTTTGAGCCAGGGCAATGCCAAGGGTGCGACGATCTATACATTGTCTGAGGAGGCCAGCGATGCGGCGTCAGCGCTTTTGGCGGAGCGCCATGATCGGGCGGATATTTTGTCTGGCGTGGACCTGTCCGGCGCGGATGATGAGGTGACCGATGTGCTGTTGGATCTGGCGCGGTTGGAGACAGAACCCCGGACCATGATGTTGGCAGAAACTTTGGTCGGCGCGTTGAAAGAAACCACCGTAAGGTTGAATCGCAAGCCGTTGAGAACCGGCGGGTTTTCGGTGTTGAAGGCGGCGGATGTGCCCTCGGTTTTGGTGGAACTTGGTTTTATGTCAAGCCAGCAGGACCTGGCCAATTTGCAGGACGCGGGGTGGCGCGCGGCGATGGCGGCGGGGTTGCGCGACGGGTTGCTGGCCTGGGTGGTCGAAGACAAGGCAGCGCGGGCGCTGGTGCGGCAATAGGCGGAGCGTCGCTGGTTTCTTCGTGCTGGCGGGAAACCGCTTTCCTTTGCGCGTGAGAGTTTGTCGAGTGTGCCGTAATTGGCAGGCTAAAGGGCAGACGGCGATGCAGGAGACAGACGGGTTTCACGGGGCCAAGCTGGCGCTTTTGACCGGGGATCGCTTGGTGTCGATCCTGCGGGACAAGGACCCGGAGATCCCCTATCCGGATATGTGGGATTTGCCTGGAGGCGGGCGGGAAGGCCGTGAGAGTCCGGAAGCTTGTGTCTTGCGCGAACTGAAAGAAGAGTTGTCGCTCCCCTTGAGTGAGGCGGACCTGCGCTGGAAACGCCGGTATGTCTCTGATCTGGATGGGGAAAGCACAACCTGGTTCTTTGTCGCCGAGGTGCCAGAGTTGGACATCAATCGCATTCGACTGGGAGCGGAAGGGCAGGCCTGGCGGATGTGGGATGTGGCGCGGTTCTTGCGGATGAGCAATGTGGTGCCCACGATGCAGACGCGGCTGTCAGACTATCTGGCGGAGCGGGAGGTGGCTTAGGTCGATGCCTCAGGTTTGGGTTTGCGCACGCGCATGAAGCCCAGGGTGCGGCCGCTGCTGGTGGCGGGGTCATAGGTCATGCCGGAGCGGGACATGCAGTCCACCATCTTTTGCAAAACGTGTTTTGGATATTTGGCCATGTGGATTTCCATAACCACATGGCGCACGCATTTGGGCCAGTCCTGTTCAAACAGATGCTGCTCGGCGCCTTCGACATCCATCATCACAAAGTCCGGCTGCACAATGGCCAGCAGGTCGCTGATGCGGGTGGCGGGGACCTCGACCATATCTTTTTCGCTGCGGCCATCCGCGACAAGACCGCCGCCCCAGAACAGCGCGCCGGCGCGAAAGGCCACGGTGTCGCCGTCATGGGAATCTCCCACAACAGCGCCATGCCACAGGTTCACGTTTTCTTGTCCGTTGCGGGCCAGCGTGTCGCGGATTTGGTCGAGCATCTGCGGGTTGGCTTCGAGGCTGGTGACATTTTCCGCCCCGGCGGCCTGAGCGCAGATGGTGGTGACATAGCCCAGGCCTGCGCCAATCTCGAGCACTTTCCAGCCGGGTTTGATGCGTTTGAGCGCGGCCGCGCTTTCCCGCCCCTCATAGTCACCTGAGGCCAGTTTGGCTTCGATTTTGGTGCCTTCGAGCCAGTCGGGCAGGCCTACCTTGACGCCTTTGAGAGTGTATTCGGTCATCAGGGGTGTGCCCATTTTCTTCTTTGGATGCTGCGGCGCACTGAACCATTGTCTCGGCGCGGGCGCAAGATGGTGTGCGGGGCAGAATAGACAGGCCTGTGTGTCAACAAATGTGACACTAAGTGTCACCATAGGTTCTAGGTCAGACAGGCAAACACTTATTGAGGAAACGAACATGTCTGGCACACACACTCCAAACCTGACCCTATACTTTGCTCCGCGCACTCGGTCTTTTGCGGCGCTTTGGCTGTTGGAAGAACTGGGGGAGCCTTATCAGTTAGAGAGCTTTGACTTTGCCACTGGTCGACACAAGCAGGCGGATTACCTGGCGTTGAACCCGATGGGGAAAGTGCCGTTGGTGGTGGATGGCGAGACGCCGGTGCCGGAGATTGGCGCGATGGCGATTTACATCGCGGATCGTTATGTGGCGGCTGGTTTGGCGCCTGCGGCGACGGACGCGGCACGCCCTGCGTATTTGCGGTGGATGTTCTTTGCCAGTGCCATCATGGAGCCAGCTTTTGCGCAGAAGCTGTTTGGCTGGGAGGCCTCTGCGGCCACCGTGGCGTGGGGCTCCTATGAGCAGATGATGCAGGTTCTTGCGGACGGGCTGACCGAAGGGCCCTGGTTGCTTGGGGAGACGTTCTCGGCAGCGGATGTGGTTGTGGGCAACAATCTGGTCTTTGGGCAGATGATTGGGATTATTCCGACGGATGGGCCGATTGGAGAGTACTTGGTGCGGTTGAAAGCACGTGAGGCGTTTCAACGGGCTGAGGCGATTGAGATGCGGGAAGGGGAGCGATTCCCGGTGGCTGCGGAGTAGGTCAACAGAGCGATCCGTTTGAAGGTTGGGCGGCACCCCGTGTGTCGCCCTTATTTTGTTGGTGGCCGAGGTTGTGGGCGGCGCATTTCCATCCATATTGACATTATGCATGTCAATATGACATTAATAATGACATGGAAAAAATTGATCGTTTATATCACCTGGTTTGGATGTCGCGGCCTTTGATGCAAGTTGCGGAACTGGCTGTGGAACAGGGGCTTGAGGGCTCCGGCCTGACGGTGCGGATGCGCGCCGTGCTTGAGATCTTGCGGGAGAAAGGCGCGCTTCCTGTGCCAGAGATTGCCCGTCATTTGGAGATTCAGCGGCAATACGTGCAAGTCATGGTCAATGAGACGTTGGCAGAGGGGCTGACAGAACAGCGTCCCAATCCACGTCACAAAAGATCCTCGCTTCTGGTGCTGACCGACAAGGGGCAGGCGTTGATCGACGGGGTGGTCGCGCGGGAGCGGGGGCTGCTTGAGGCCATTGGCGACGGGTTTGAGGAACAGGAGATTACCACGGCCTTGGACGTGGTGCGGCGGTTAACAGAGAGCCTAAAGGGCAAAACAGGTGGTGAGAGATGAGTGTTGTGTATGTGGTGTTTGGTGCGCTGGTGGCGGGCTTTTTGTGGCTTGTGGGAGGCGTGGTCCGGATTGGGAAGGTGAGCCCTGGGGAGCGAATTGAGGGGCGAGAGAACGCGGCGCTGATGTTGGTCGATCTGCAATCGGTGTTTTGGAATGAGGGGCCGTATTCGGAAGCAGACAAGCAGGCGGTTGCGACGGTGATCCTAGGGGAGGTTCAAGCAGCTAAAGCGAAAGGAACTCCAGTGATTGCGCTACGGCAGGAATGGTCGTTGCCAGCGACCAAGGTGATTGCGCGTTTGACGATGAAGGGGCAGGCGGTTGCAGGAACTTCTGGTACGGAAATGGCCGCTCCATTTGTGGGATACGCAGATCATGAGCTTGTCAAACGGGTGCAGGACGGGTTTGAAACCGGTGCGTTGGATGAGCTGTTGGCGGAGTTGAACGTAGGCGCATTGCGAATTGTTGGATTGGACTACAATTATTGCGTGGCCAAGACAGCCCTGGCGGCTGTACGCCGTGGGTATGATGTTACCGTGGTGGAGCCGGGTGTTCTGGCGGTGCAGAACATGGCAAAAACACGCGCCGATTTGCAGAGGCAAGGCATTGCCCTGGCGTGATGGTGGTCAGTTGAGGTGCGATTTCCGGCAAAACCACGCGCAAGGCGCTGTTATCGCGGCAAGGTGTTTTGACCCTGCCTAAGGGCCTCTATATAGAGGGGCTTTGAGACGCGACTTCAGAAGGCCTCCAGCGTGATACGATTCATCCTTTCGTTCTTCGGCACCATTTTCACTTTTGTGACCATGGGTATTGCCGTAGTGGCGCTCTCCATTGGGGCGGTGTTCTGGATTTATGGTCAGGAATTGCCCAGCCATGAGAGCCTGGCGCAGTATAAGCCGCCAACAATCAGCCGGATTTATTCGGGTGAGGGGCACATCATCGATGAGTTTGCCAAAGAGCGCCGTCTGTTTGTGCCAGCGGATGAGATTCCGGTTCTGGTGAAAGAGGCGTTTATCTCGGCGGAAGACAAAAACTTCTACACCCACTCCGGCTATGATGCACGTGGTATCGCGGCGGCGGCTGTAGAGGCGGTGCAGTCGCGGGGCTCCAACGTGCGCGGGGCGTCGACGATCACGCAGCAGGTGATGAAGAACTTCCTGCTCTCCGGTGATCGGAAAATTGAGCGGAAAATCAAAGAGATCATTCTGGCAACGCGGGTGGAAGACACGTTGTCCAAGGATCAGATCCTTGAGCTTTACATGAACGAGATTTTCCTCGGTCAGAACTCCTACGGTGTGGCTGCGGCGGCGCAGACCTATTTCAACAAGACGTTGGAAGAGCTGGCGCCGCATGAAGCGGCAACCCTGGCGTCGATGCCAAAGGCGCCGGGCAAGTTTCATCCTGTGCGCAACATGGATCGGGTTCTGGCACGGCGGAACTTTGTGCTCAAGGAGATGGCCGAGAACGGTGTGATCACGCAGGCGGTCTATGAGAGTGAAAAGGCGCTTCCTCTGAAGTCGGTTCAGAATGGCGACTATGAGAGCTACAAAACGGAACGGCCACCTCGTGACTATTTCACTGATGAGATCCGACGTCAGCTGAGCCGTGACTTTGGCGAAGACGAGTTTTTCTCTGGCGGTATGGCGGTGCGGTCCACGGAAGATCCGGAAATGCAGGATGTGGCGGCGCGGGCGTTGCGTCGGGCGCTGGAAAAATATGACCGCTCGCGGGGCGTATGGCGTGGCACTGGCGAGGTGTTGCCGGAAGAGGTGCTTGGCGATGAGGCGGCATGGCGCGAGGCGCTGGCCAATGTGTCTATCCCACGGGATGTGGACCTGGAAGGTCAGTGGCATCCGGCGGTGGTGCTTGAGGTTGGCAAAAACGATGCACGTATCGGCATCGAAGGTGTTGAAGATGACGACGACGGCCATTGGGTTCCAGCCAAGGACGCACAGTGGGCCCGCAAGCAGCGAGAAGACGGATCCCTTGCCAGCAAGGCCAAAGTGGCCGGCGATCTGGTGTCCAAAGGGGATGTTGTCCTTGTCAGGGCGATGACCAAAGACAGCGACGGCAGCTTTGTGCGCTGGACCTTGCGACAGGTGCCAGAAGTGCAGGGCGGCTTTATGGCGATGGACGTGAACAACGGCCGGGTGATCGCGATGCAGGGGGGCTTCAGCTATCAGGACACGGTGTTCAACCGTGCGACGCAGGCGAAACGTCAGCCGGGCTCATCCTTTAAACCGTTTGTCTATGCCTCGGCGTTGGACAGCGGCTATAGCCCTGCGACCATTGTGATTGACGCGCCAATTGAGATC
Source organism: uncultured Shimia sp. (assembly GCF_947493595.1). Lineage (GTDB taxonomy): Bacteria > Pseudomonadota > Alphaproteobacteria > Rhodobacterales > Rhodobacteraceae > Shimia. The sequence goes on from NZ_CANLRL010000004.1 coordinate 95,549, forward strand.
AACACGCCCCAAGGTGTGTGGCGTCCGAAGAACTCGACCAACAAATTCTACGGCCCAACCCCATTGCGGACCGGCATCGAAATGAGCCGGAACCTGATGACCATTCGTTTGGCGCAGGAAGTTGGGATGGAAACCGTGGCACGTTATGCGGAGCGTTTTGGGGTCTATGACAATATGGGCGCCTTCCTGGCGAACTCGCTGGGCGCGGATGAAACCACACTGTATCAGATGGTTGCGGCCTATGCGATGTTTGCCAATGGTGGTGAGCGGGTGGAGCCAACCCTGGTGGACCGGGTGCAGGACCGCTACGGCAAAACAATCTATCGTCATGACCAGCGGGAGTGTACCGACTGTCTGGATCCAAGCGTGCCGGAGAGCCGGGGGCCACGGATTGTGACCAACCGTGAGCGCGTGATGGATGCGATCACCGCTTATCAGCTGACCTCGATGATGCAGGGTGTTGTGACACGAGGGACAGCCTCTAGCCAGATCAAGCTGCCGGTGCCTGTCGCAGGTAAGACCGGGACCACCAACGAAGCCAAAGACGTGTGGTTTGTGGGCTTTACCAGCAACATCGTGGCGGGCTGCTACATCGGGCATGACCGCCCGCGCCCGCTTGGGCGTGGCACCTACGGCGGTACCACCTGTGGTCCGGTGTTCCAGGAGTTCATGAAAGAGGCGATCAAGAAATACGGTGGCGGGAAATTTCGCGTACCGCCGGGTGGCCACTTCATCAAGATCGACCGCTACACCGGTGCGCGTCTGGACAATGATGCCAGCGGCGCCAGCGTTGTGGCAGAGTACTTCCGTGACGGCGAAGAGCCGATCTTTGGTATCGCCTATGACGGTGGTTTTGCCATGGGCAGCAACCTGCCGCTGGTGGAGGAAGTTCAATCGGCTGGCCGTCAGGTGACGACCTCCTCAGGCGGCACTGGGGTTGTCGGGCCGAAGGCGGACTTTGGCACGGTAAGCTCTGGTGGGCTGTACTAAGCAAAATAAGCCACTCATCGGTAAGTGAAATTTGAGCGGAGGTCGGAAACGGCCTCCGCTTTTTCGTGCAGAATGACGCAGTTCGCGCTAACGCCCTGTGCAGTTAACGAGGCGGCAATACTTGGCTCTTATGCAGGCGCAGCAAATTGCAGCCTAACAAGGACTCCTCCAATGAAAATAACCGCTTTTGCCGTTGTGGCCGTGCTGGCCGCGACGCCTGTTGTGGCCAACGAGTATGAACCTGCCATGGCAGCGTTCCTGAATGATAACATCCGTACCTGGGCGCAGGATCCGATCCTAGTGTCTGCGATCAAGGCACAGAACGAAACCACCGCTGGCTATGATCAAGCCACCATCGATCAGATGGACACCACATGGCGGGCCGAAGTGGGTGCCGCGTCAACCCCAACAATTACGCCAGTGATTGAAAATGCAGCGGCCGATTTTTTGCGGATGCAACTGGATAAGTCTGCCGGTCAGATCACCGAGATTACGGTGATGGATTCTGTTGGCCTAAACGTGGCGGCGTCCGGTGTGAACTCTGACATGTGGCAAGGTGACGAGGCCAAATATCAGCAAACCTACAGCGTTGGTCCAGAGGCCTATCACTTCAGCGAAGTGGAGCTGGATGACTCGACCCGCACCTATCAGGTGCAGATTTCGATGACGATTGTGGATCCGGACACCGGTGCCAGCATTGGCGCGATTGTTGTCGGTGTTGACGCGGAAACCCTCGAATAATTGTTATGCGGTCCCCTAGTGGGATCGCTTTCCTTTTCAGGAGTAGATCATGAAACTGTTTTCGCCGGTTTTGGCGCTGTTTGATAAGTTGTCTGTATTTTTGAAAGCCACACTGTTGATTGTGGGCACCACGCTGATCGTGGCCACGATGCTTACCGTGGACTCCCAGCGTCAGGTGACCAAGTCGATCAAAAACGGCCTGTTTCAACTTGCAACAGAGATGACCAGCTCCACCGCGGTCAATGCCAGCGGTGCGATCCGGTTTGGCGACACGGAGTCCCTGCAAGCGATTTTGGACACCACGCTGGATCGTGCGGACGGTCAGGCGTTGTATGCGGTTGCTTTGAATAAGGCCGGTGAGGCAATTGGGACCTCCGGCGCCCAACCAAATGCTGCGGGATCCGAAGTTGAGGCGCTGGCCAAACAGGCTCTGGAGAGCGGTGAAGCCGCGCGGTCTGAGAACGGCTATGTGATGGCGGAACCGGCGCGAAGCGGCAAAGACGGCAGCAAGATTGCCGGCTCAGTGGCGATCATCTGGTCTCCGGATCAGGCGTTGGCACAGGCGCAGGCGGCCAATATGCTGTCGATTGCCACCGCAGGTGTGGTGTTTCTGGTGATGTGCACACTCTGTGCCTGGGTGATCCGCACTGTGGTGTCTCATCCGTTGCAGGACGTGCGCGAAGTGGTGCGCGACATTGCTGAAGGGCGTTATGACACGCCTGCGAAACACGTAGAGCGCGGTGACGAGATTGGCGGGATTTCCCGCACGGTTGAAGGCCTGAAGGTGCAGCTTGCCGAAGCCCATGAAGTGGAGCAGGATCAGAAGCTGGCCCAGCAGGAGCAGGACCGTGTGGTTGAAGCGCTGACAGCGGCGTTGCAACGCTTGGCGGAGGGCGATTTGACCCATCCCATCGAACAGAGGTTCTCTGAAGGCTATGAGCCGCTGCGGGAGAACTACAACAACACCTTGGTGACCTTGGTCTCGATCATGGAAGCCGTGGTGGAGAACTCACACCGTATTCGCAGCAGCTCGAAAGAGATTGGCGATTCCTCGACCTCACTGGCGACCCGGACAGAAAGCCAGGCTTCTACGTTGGAGCAAACGGCCCATGCGATGGAAGAATTGACCGCCAGTGTGCGTGCAGCCGCAGAAGGTGCCAAAGACGTGGAAACCATTGTGGCGGGGACCAAGCAGACCGTGCAGTCCAGCGGCGAAGTGGTGAAGCAGGCGGTGGATGCGATGTCGCTGATTCAGGCGTCCTCAGACAAGATTTCGCAGATCATCTCGGTGATCGATGACATTTCGTTCCAAACCAACCTGCTGGCGCTGAATGCGGGCGTGGAAGCGGCGCGGGCCGGGGACGCGGGGCGTGGCTTTGCGGTTGTGGCTTCAGAAGTCCGGGCCTTGGCTCAGCGCTCGTCTGACTCGGCGTCGGAGATCAAGGAGCTGATCAACGAAAGCGCAACCCATGTGGATGAAGGTGTGACGCTTGTCGGCCGCACTGGCGATGAGCTGACAAAGATCATCAGCGGCGTGGCCACGGTGTCAGAGCGTGTCAGCGGCATTGCGGACGGCGCGGAACGTCAAGCGGCCACGTTGAGCGGCATCAACAAGGGCGTGTCGGAATTGGACCGTGTGACCCAACAGAATGCCGCGATGGTGGAAGAAACTGCGGCGGCAAGTACCGTGCTGCACAGCGACGCCAGCGAGTTGGCCTCTCAAGTGTCGGTGTTCAAGGTGACGCCAGAAGGTGCGGCGCGCCGGGCGGCGTAAGCGGGTCTCGCGACACTGCAGCAAAAAACTCTATGACGCACAGCCGGGCAAAGCGCTTGGCCGTGCGTCGTCACTTGCGGGGCAGGCAGGCCTGCGCTATCACGCTGATCTGAACCCATAAGAAGGTCTTTTCCCATGCGCGCTGAAGCTCAGAACACCGTTACAGAGATCGAAAAATCCCTGACCCTGTTGCGCCAGCGTTTGGATTGGGAAACCGCACCCTATCGGCTCGAAGAATTCAACGCCCGTGTCGAAGATCCAAACCTTTGGGATGATGCTGCGGCGGCGCAAAAACTGATGCGCGAGCGCCAGACTTTGGTCGACGCGATGGATATTGTGAAAGCCATTGAGACCGAGCTGTCTGATAACATTGAGCTGATTGAACTTGGCGAGATGGAAGAAGATGACGAGGTTGTGGCGGAGGCCGAAGAGGCGCTTAAGGCGCTGGTCACCAAAGCGGCAGAAAAAGAGCTGGAAGCCCTGCTAGATGGTGAGGCGGATGGCAATGACACCTTCCTGGAGATCAACTCTGGCGCTGGCGGCACAGAAAGCTGTGATTGGGCCAGCATGTTGGCGCGCATGTATGTGCGCTGGGCCGAGAAAAAGGGCTACAAAGTCGAGCTTCAGGCCGAGAGCGCGGGCGAAGAAGCGGGCATCAAATCGGCGGCCTATAAGATTTCCGGACACAACGCCTATGGCTGGCTGAAGTCTGAGAGCGGCGTGCACCGTCTGGTGCGGATTTCGCCGTTTGACAGTGCCGCGAAACGTCACACGTCGTTTACGTCGGTGAAGGTCTATCCAGTGGTAGATGACAACATCGAGATTGAGGTGAACCCGGCGGATATCCGGATTGATACCTACCGCTCCTCGGGCGCTGGTGGTCAGCACGTGAACACCACGGACTCGGCGGTGCGGATCACCCACCACCCCACCGGGATTGTGGTGACCAGCTCCGAGAAGTCGCAGCACCAGAACCGCGATATTGCCATGAAAGCGCTGAAGTCACGTCTGTATCAGATTGAGCTCGACAAGCGGTCTGCGCTGGTGAATGAGGTGCATGAAAACGCCGGCGACGCGGGCTGGGGCAACCAGATCCGCTCTTACGTGTTGCAGCCGTATCAGATGGTGAAAGACCTGCGCACCAGTTACGAGACCAGCGACACCAAAGGTGTTCTGGATGGCGATCTGGATGGGTTGATGGCGGCGACATTGGCGATGGACGTCTCGGGTATGAGCCGCGCGGACGCGCAGTCTGAGGACTAAGGCCGATCCGGGTTTGAGGGGGCTTTGCCCCCGTCACATCGAGGATGTGACTCCCCCAGGATATTTTGGGAATGAGAATGTGCAGGCGCTTCACCGAATGGTGGGGCGCTTTTGTTTGTTGGCGTGCTTGTGTGTTTAACCTGTTCATGATCCTCTGAGGCGGAGGAGGAGCAGGGTATGGCAGAGTTTTTGGATTGGGACGCAGGCAAGTTGGCGGCGGCGTTGCGTGGCGGGGATTTGAGCGCGGAGACCGTGATGGTGGCGACTTTGGCGCGGATTGGGGAGCGCAACCCGGCGGTGAACGCAATAGTGGATTTACGCGACGAGGCCACGCTGTTGGCGGCGGCGCGGGCGGCGGATGCGGTGCCGGTTACCGAGCGTGGCGCGTTGCATGGCCTGCCGATTGCGGTGAAAGCGCTTTCGCATGTGAAAGGTATGCGGACCACTGAGGGCAGCCCGCTGTTTGCGGAGCGTGTGGCCGACAAGGACAGTGCGTTTGTGGCGCGGATGCGCCGTGCCGGTGCAATCTTCATTGGCAAGACCAATGTGCCCGAGTTTGGGCTTGGCTCTCACAGTTACAACCCAGTGCATGGGGTGACATTGAACCCCTATGACGCCAGCCGCACGGCGGGGGGCAGTTCCGGTGGGGCCGGGGCGGCCTTGGCGATGAACATGGTGGCGCTGGCGGATGGCAGCGACATGATGGGCAGCCTGCGCAATCCGGCGGGGTGGAACAACGTCTATGGTTTTCGGCCAAGCTGGGGCGTGGTTCCTAAGGAGATCGGGGCGGAGAGCTTCTGGCAGCAGTTGTCGACCATTGGCCCGATGGGGCGCAGTCCGCGCGACTGTGCGCTGTTGCTGTCCGTGATGGCCGAAGCCGAGCCGAGGGTGCCGTTTAACCTGCCGGTGCAAGATTGGAATCTGCCGGAAGTTTGTTCGGTGGAAGGCGCGCGGATTGGCTGGTTGGCCGATTGGGGCGGCGCGATGCCGATGGAGGCAGGGATTTTGGCGCTTTGTGAGGATGGTGTGGACGTTCTGCGCGGCGCTGGTGCTGTGGTGGAAGATGTTGAACCGCCGTTTGATGCGGAAGAGATGTTCCAGAGCTGGAGCGATTTGCGGGCTTTTGCTTTGGCGGGGGAGTTGGTCGCGCTTTATGAGGATGAAAACAAGCGGGAGCGGCTCAAGCCTGCAGCGCAGTGGGAAATCAAGCGCGGTATGGAGATGGCGGCGTTGGAGTTGCATCGGGCGACCAAAGTGCGCTCGGAATGGTTTGCGAGAGCCGCTGAGCTTTTTGAAACTTATGAGGTTTTGGTGTTGCCCGTGGCGCAGGTGTTCCCTTTCCCGGCAGAGTGGGATTGGCCCAAGGAAATTGCGGGTGTGGTGATGGACACCTATCACCGCTGGATGCAGGTGATGGTGCCCGCAAGCCTGCTTGGCTTGCCTGCGATCAGCGTGCCGGTGGGATTTAACGCAGCCGGTTTGCCCATGGGTATGCAGCTTATTGGGGCCAAAGGGACGGATGTCCGGCTGCTGGAAGTCGCGGAGGCCTACCATATGGCGACGCAATGGCCGCAGAAACGTCCGCCACACATTCCAAACGGTTGATTTAAGACAGCAAACCGGCTTTGATCGCCGGGGAGCGAGCAGGCGCAGGGAGGCCGCATGTCTGAGGAGACACTTAAGGGCGCGGGGGAAAACCGTGGTTCTGAAAAACCCATGAGCGAAACACAACTGTCCGCCGCACGCAGCGAGAATGGTGAGCGCGCCCATGGCGCCCCGGCCATGGGCGACGTGAAGGCGGGCATGTTGGGGCAGGCGCTGAAGCTGGGGCTGCGGGATTTTGTGCGTAAGCCAATGTACGGGATTGGGTTTGGGCTTTTTTATGTGATTGGCGGCTGGCTGATGACCTGGCTGACCGTGGCCAGTGGGCAGAGCTATTGGCTGACCTTTGCGGCCATTGGCTTTCCGCTTTTGGGGCCGTTTGCCGCCGTGGGACTATATGAGGTGTCGCTGCGATTGGAGCGGGGCTGGGAGATCAACTGGCCGCTGATTGCCGGCGTGGTCTGGCGGCAGAGCAAGCGGCAATTGCCGTCGATCTGTGCGATCATCATCATTGTCTTCCTGTTCTGGTTTTTTCTGGCACATATGATTTTTGCGCTGTTTCTGGGGCTGGCACCGATGACGAATGTGTCGAGCTCCTTTGAGATCTACACCACCACAAACGGCATCACGATGCTGCTGGTGGGCTCGATTGTCGGGTTTCTGTTTGCGCTGCTGCTCTACATGATCACGGTGTTGTCTTTGCCGCTGTTGCTGGACCGGGAGATTGATTTTGTGACCGCGATGATCACCAGTTTTGCTTATGTGCAGAACCATTTTGTGGTGATGCTGATGTGGGCGGCCGTTGTGGCGGGCGTCACGTTTTTGGCGTTGCTGCCCGGATTTCTCGGATTGTTGATTTGCCTGCCGGTGCTGGGCCATGGCAGTTGGCATTTATACGCGCTGATCAAAGCGGCGGGTGCGCAAGAAGACGGCTGAGGGCAAGTAGAATGGGTGAGTTGAAGCCGGAGTTTGTGATTTCGGATGTGGCAGGGTTGCGGGCGGTGTTTAAGACACCCAATCCTGAGTCTTTGTCGCAGAAGAAATGCATCGACTATCTGGACAAACACGCGCGGGATTTTATCAGCCGTGCCCCGTTTTTGTGTTTGGGCACGCAGGCGCCGGATGGCTTGGCGGATGTGACGCCCCGAGGTGATCCTGAGGGATTTGTAAAAGTGCTCGATGCGCGCACGTTGGTGATCCCGGAGCGGCCGGGCAACAACCGGATTGATAGCCTGACCAACATCGTGGCCAACCCCAATGTGGGACTGATCTTTCTGGTGCCGGGGTTCGACGAGACGCTGCGGGTGAATGGCACGGCGCAGGTGACGACGGATCCGGAGATATTGGCGCTGATGGAAGTGCAGGACCGGTTGCCGCGCGCGGCGATTGTGGTGTCGGTGAAAGAGGTCTTCTTGCACTGTGCCAAAGCGTTCCGCCGATCCAAGCTGTGGGACCCTGCGTCGTTGCAGGACCGTAGCGGGATGCCTTCGTTAAGCAATATGGTGCTGGATCAGAGCACGGGCGCGCCTGAGGATGCAGAGGAAATGGCGAAACTCGATGCGCAGCTTGAGGCGCGCTATCGGGAAACGATGTACTGACGTTGTGTTTCAGGCCTCACGGCCCGTGGCTTTGAGGTTCTGGTGCAAATCGGCCGCTATAGGGTGGCCGGTTTCTATCGCGTAGACGTAGGCCTGGGTGAGGAAGAAGCCTTTTGCTTCGGGTGTTTTTGCTGCTGTGGCGGCTTCTTTGTAGAGTGTGACCAACGCGATTTTGTCGTCTGCGGCATGGGCGGCGAGCAGGCGGGCTTCCAAGTCGCTCATGGGGCGCGGTGTGCCTGCAGGCGCGCGGCGACCCAGTCATGAAAGCAATGGGTGGGCGCGTCCATGGCGGGGGAGAAACGACCACCGTCAAAATGTGGGGCAGATCGTCCACGCTGCATGCCTTCAACGACAAAGATGTCCTCCTCAAACACCTGTTTCCATTGGGTTGCATTTGTGGCGCGCAGGGCGTCGTTGGTGTCTTGGCTGGCGTAGTAGAGATGCACGTGTTCTCGGGTTTGATTGTGGGCCAGAGGTTCCAGGATGATTGCAAAGGCGTGGTCGCGCTGGGCGCCTAGGAGCACGTTGGGGTAAAGCGCGATGTATTCGGCGCCTTGGTCCCAGAAATCTGGCAGGTTGGCGAAGTCGGGGAAGGTGGTGCCCTCCTTGGACGTGAGTTGGCGGTAGACGTGGGTGCCCTGGCCGGAGAAATGCTCCGGTTCGACGATGTTGTAGTGATCCTCGAGGCGGGAATAGCTGTTGAGACTGGGGTGGACCCAAGGCAGGTGGTAGCTTTCGCAGTAGTTTTCCACGGCGAGCTTCCAGTTGGTGGCGACATCGAGAGTGAAACGGCTGTCGGCGCCGCCGTGGATGTGCGGTTGGTCAAAGGCGTGCCAGCGCGACAGCAGGGCGGCGTGTTGGTCTTCAAAGGCTGGGGTATCGCCGGAGATGTTTATAAAGACAATGTCGTGCCAGATGTGGGAGCGGACTTCGATCAGGCCGAGCGTGGCGCGGTCGATGTTGTGATCGGTGTTTTGGCCGGGACCGCCGACGTGGGGCGTGGTGACCAGACGGCCGTCGGTGGCGTAGCACCAGGAGTGGTAGGGGCAGCGGATGGCGCCTTCGATTTTGCGCGGTTCCTCTACGAGGATCATGCCTCTGTGGCGGCAGACGTTGTTGAAGACACGGACAGTGCCAGCTTTGTCACGTAGGAGCAGGAGTGGCATGCCAAGGAAGGTCAGCGGTACGGCGTCGCCCGGTTCGGGCACATCGGAGGCGACAGCCAGCCCCGCCCATGTGGACTTTAGCAAAGCGTCGGCCTCTTCTGAAAACACCGCTGGATCGGTGTAATGCGCGTTGGGCAAGCCGTTGGCCGTGGCCACGGGTAGGCGCACGGATGCGAGGGGATCGGCGTGAGGTTTCCGGTTGGACATGGCGGGCTCCTGTGGCTGGCACAGGTAGCCTAGGCGGCATGTTTAAGACTGGTCCGGCCTATCTGCGACAGCGGATGCCGCAGATGCGCCAGTCAAGTGAATGGGGTGTCGAGCATCAGGTGACGTTGGTGGAAATCAGGCAAGTCGTCGGGATCGACGTAACCGGTTTTGCGGGCCAGAGCGACAATCTCCTGTAGGGGCAGGTCCATATGTTCATAGACCATGCGGGCCACGCGGCGGCCGCGCAGGGTCTCGCGGGTGGGGCGGGCGGAATAGCCAAGCCAGAACTTGTTTTGAAAGGCGGCCACGCGCCCGAGGAAGCTGAAGGTGGCGGCCATGTTGTGGCGGTGGGAGACATTGATGGAGATGCCGTCCTCTTGGGGGGAGACATAGCCGCGATACTCGCGCAGAGGGCCATTGGTGGGCAGACCATGAGTGCTCATGGCGGCGCGGGGCTCATAACCGCGCAGGAAGGTGTATTGGTTGTCGCGGAAGACATAGACCAGCCCGACAACCACAAGCTCGGTTTCCACAAAGCTCTTGCGGGAGAAGCGGTAAAAGCCAGAGGGGAAAGCGTCTTCGGTCAGGGCTTGCATGCCACTGCCGATATTGCCCTCCAAAAACGGATGATTGAGCACACCAGGGCGCGTGTCGAGGTTTTCCAGAGGTTCCAGCAGAATACGGGCGTCGACGTCAAAAAATGCGCACATGATATGTAGCACATCAGGGCGTGGAAAACTCTCACCAGACAAGTAGCGATTGAATTGCGTGCGGTTGATTCCCAATTGGCGGCACAGATCGGACACAGAGCGGTACGGGGCGCACAGCGCCCGCAAATTTCGCCCAAACATTTGACGTAGCTCTGCAGGATGTGTTTCTGCTTCCAATGCAGGTTCGGGTTGTGACAATTGGCTCTCCGGCTGTGTTTGTCATTGAATAACTCGCAGAACGTGTGCAAAATCCGCTTGTGGTCAATTTCGACGCTGAATGGCGTCATCTTGGCGCATTTTGGCACCAGCTTGCAATGGGGCCGACACAAAATTGGCCATGGGTTGATGGGAAACTGGCTGTAGGCTGGGGCAGGGACATGCGCCAGCTGTGTTTTGGGCTGGCTCATCTATGCACGGGACATAACGAGTTTAGGGGAGGGAAAGGAATGAATGGGGTTGTGCTCTGGCATGACAACACAAGTGGTACAGCGGTAATTTGGTGTGAAGATCACGCGGACTTGGCCTACTACTCCGCAGAAACAGATGCGGCCGCTTTGGGGAGCGATGCCGTGGTGTTGGCGGCCGGGGATCTGGTGATTTTTGAAGTGATGCTGGTTGGCGACCAACGGCGTGCGATGAACCTGCGTCGTCTGGCTCCAGGCACGCCATTGGCAGAGCACCTGTTGCAGGCGGCGATGGCAGTGGAATCCGGAGAGGTTGCACGCGCGTTGCGGGCGGCTTTGCATCTGCCGGAAGCGGCAGAGGACACAGGCGCGTCGGCGGAGGTGATTGACTTGGAGGCGGTCGCACGGTCGCGCAAAGTCAGTTAGCTGAGTTTCGGCGCAGCCAAGACAACCAGACAAAAGAAAAGGGGCCAGCTGGCCCCTTTTTGCTGCGCTATAGCGTCAGGGTTTATTCGGGGCCGCGCGAGAGGGCCGCAACACCGGTGCGCGCCACTTCGATCAGGCCCAGCGGGCGCATCAGGTCAGCAAAGGCGTCGATCTTGCCCGGCGTGCCGGTCAGCTCAAACACAAAGCTTTCCAGCGTGCTGTCCACCGCATTGGCGCGGAAGATATCGGCCAGCCGCAGGGCTTCAACGCGTTTTTCACCAGTCCCTGCCACTTTGAAGAGGGCCAGTTCGCGCTCCACAGAGGCACCTTCGACGGTCAGGTCATGCACGTCATGCACCGAGACAATGCGGCCCAACTGCGCTTTGATCTGTTCAATCACCTGCGGTGTACCGGTGGTTACGATGGTGATGCGCGACAGGTGACCGGTGTGGTCCACCTCGGCCACGGTCAAGCTTTCGATGTTGTAGCCACGCCCGGCAAACAGGCCAATCACCCGCGCCAGAACGCCCGGTTCGTTGTCCACCAGAACGGCGAGCGTGTGGGTTTCGACCTCATCCGAAAAGTTGGGACGTAGGTTGTATGCGGAGTGGCTCGTGGAGCCTTTTTTGATTTTTAGAGCAGCCATGATCTCTCTCCTTACACCATCACCGCGCCGGCAGCTTGGATAACGCCTTGCGTGCTGGCTTCGCCCAGAAGCATTTCGTTGTGCGGCTTGCCCGACGGGATCATCGGGAAGCAGTTCTCGTGTTTCTCCACCAGACAATCAAAGATCACCGGGCCGTCGTAATTGATCATTTCCATGATCGCCTCGTCCAGGTCATCCGGATCGGAGCAGATGATGCCCTTGGCGCCAAAGGCTTCGGCGAGCTTCACAAAATCAGGCAGGGCCTCAGACCAGCTGTGGCTGTAGCGTTCGCCGTGCAGCAGTTCCTGCCACTGGCGCACCATGCCGAGGCGCTCGTTGTTCAGGATGAACTGTTTCACCGGCAGGCGGAATTGCACCGCGGTGCCCATTTCCTGCATGTTCATCAGCCAAGAGGCTTCGCCAGCCACGTTGATCACGAGGCTGTCGGGATGCGCTACCTGCACACCAATGGAGGCAGGGGTGCCGTAGCCCATGGTCCCGAGGCCACCGGAGGTCATCCAGCGGTTGGGATCTTCAAAACCAAGGTATTGCGCGGCCCACATCTGGTGCTGACCAACTTCGGTGGTGATGTAACGGTCATGCTCTTTGGTCAGTGCCTCAAGACGCTCCAGGGCATATTGGGGTTTTATGACTTTGCCTTCCTGAGTGTATTTCAGGCATTCCACCTTGCGCCACTCGCTGATCTGGCTTTGCCAGTTGGCAATGGCGTCGCGGTTCACGGTGCGGCCACGGGCTTTCCAGACTTTCAGAATGTCCGTCAGCACGCTTTCCACGTCACCCACAATTGGAATGTCCGCCGGGATCACCTTGTTGATCGAGGAGGGGTCGATGTCGATGTGGGCTTTGATCGAGTTGGGCGAGAAGGCGGAGATGAGGCCAGTGATGCGGTCATCAAAGCGCGCGCCGATATTGATCATCAGGTCACAGTCGTGCATCGCCATGTTGGCCTCGTAGAGACCGTGCATGCCGAGCATGCCGAGCCAGTTTTCACCCGACGCCGGATAAGCACCAAGCCCCATCAGCGTGGAGGTGATTGGGATGCCAGTGGCCTCCACCAGTTCACGCAGCAGTTTGGAGGCTTTGGGGCCGGAGTTGATCACACCGCCGCCGGTGTAGAACACTGGACGTTCGGCCTTTTCCATGGCCTCAACCAGCTCGTTGATGGCGGTGATGTCACCTTTGGTTTCCGGCGCGTAGATGGTGGTGTCGGATTTCTCCGGCGCTGTATAGGTGCCATTGGCAAACTGCACGTCTTTGGGAATGTCCACCAGCACGGGACCGGGGCGACCAGTTTGGGCCACGTGGAACGCCTGATGCAGGGTTTCCGCCAATGTGTCGGTGTCTTTGGCCAGCCAATTGTGCTTGGTGCACGGGCGGGTGATGCCGACGGTGTCCGCTTCCTGAAAGGCGTCAGAGCCAATCATGAAGGTCGGCACCTGGCCGGTCAGAACCAGAATTGGGATCGAGTCCAGAAGTGCATCCGTCAGGCCGGTCACGGCGTTGGTTGCGCCGGGGCCAGAGGTCACCAGTGCCACGCCAACCTTGCCGGTGGAGCGGGCATAGCCTTCGGCGGCATGCACGGCGCCTTGTTCGTGACGCACCAGAATGTGGCGAATGTCATTTTGCTGAAAAATCTCGTCGTAAATGGGTAGGACAGCCCCTCCGGGATAGCCAAAGACTGTGTCCACTCCCTGATCCTTCAGGGCTTGAACTACCATTTTTGCTCCGGTCATCTGACGTGTCATCATTCTCTCCGTTACCGACGACATTACTAGCTGCACAAAAAAGCCCCCGCTTATGAGCGAGGGCGCATGGGGTACCGTTATGGTGTCCGTTACCGGCCCATGCGCCTTATTCCGACAATGACGACTAGCCTTGGCATCGTTTTTGTCCTCAAGTGGGGTGACTTAATGTGTTCGGATCGGACCTTATGGCTGCTGCATCGCGGCGTCAACCGCGAAAACTACAGAAAAGCACCGTTTCAGGCGTAAATTCTTTCCATTTATTGCGTAAACCCTGGGGTCTTGTGAAATTTGATGAAATATTATGAGTGGATTCAGGTTGAATCAGATCACACCGTTTGTTCCTTGCAGCAATTTGGCGCGGCAAATTGCGTTTTATTGCGACGTGTTGGGCTTTGAGGAGGGATTTGTGGCCGGCAACTACGCTTTTTTGCGGCGTGAGGCCGTGGCGGTGCGGTTGATAGAGGTGGAGGCGGGTGAGGAACTAGCCGGGGGGGAGATGTCGTTTTACATTGATGTCGCCGGGATTGATGCGTTGTTTGCCGATTTGCTGGAAGCGCTGAATGGCCTGCCACCAAGCCGGGTGCGGGCACCGTTTGACCAGCCTTACGGGCAGCGGGAATTTCACGTGTTGGATGAGGACGGGAACCTCATTTTTTTTGGCGAGGCAATTGCGCCTTAAGCCGGCGGCCCGTTTGAGGCGTGCGCGGAAATGGGGGCCAGCCCCTATGCCCCCCGGGATATTTGCGGTCAAATGAAGTTGTGGGGGCGCCGGGCGAGGGGGCTTACAAACCGACGCCGGTGCCTTGTAAAACACCATGTTCCATGGCGTAGCGGGTCAGGCCGGCGGTGGACGAGATTCCCAACTTACGTTTGATGTTTTTACGGTGGGTTTCCACGGTGCGCACCGAGATGTTGAGCTCGTTGGCGACTTCTTTGTTGGATTTGCCCTGCGCCAGTTGCAGCAGCACGGTTTGCTCGCGGCTTGTGAGCGGTTCGCGGGCGCCGGTTTCGGATGGCTCAAGTGAACCTTTGGCACCGGTGCAAAGGTATTTTTTGCCGCCCATCACCGCATCAATCGCGGTTTTGATCTCCTCGGTTGGCACGTCTTTGAGCACATATCCCATGGCACCGTGGCTGAGGGCGGTGGAGATGTATTCCGGGCTGTCGTGCATCGACAGGATCAACACACGCAGATCCGGGTCCATTTCCAACAACATCTCGGTGGCGGTCAGGCCGCCAATCTCCGGCATGTTGAGGTCCATCAACACCACATCGGGTTTTAACGCCGGCAGTTGGTCCACCGCCTCACGCCCATTGGAGAGCGTGCCGACAACTGTGATGTCATCATAGCTTTCCAGAATGGACTCGATGCCCTCGGCCACCATCGGGTGATCGTCGACAATCATCACTTTGATGCTTGTGTCTGAACTCATGCGCTGGCCTTTCGGGTCTTGTCGTTGCCCTCGGTTTCGGGCGTCAGGATGTGGCTTAGCGGGACTTCTGCCACAATCACCGTGCCGGAGCGAGAAGAGAATATGCGCAGGGTGCCGTCGAGCTGTTCCACACGCTCCTGCATGTTGCGCAGTCCAAGGCCACCACGGGCGGAGGGATCGCGTTCCTGCGGTAGGCCTTTGCCGTTGTCGGCAATTCGCAGGGTCGCGCCTTTTTTGTGGCCACGCACGTCGATGGAAACGGTGGTCGCACCGGCGTGACGTTCGATGTTGGTGAGGGCCTCCTGGGCAATCCGGTAGAGCGCAATTTTGGCGTCCTGGTCGAGGCGATTGCGGAAGACTACGGTGTTGAAATGGGTCTCGATACCGGTGCGGGCTGAGAAGTCGTCGGTCAAGGCCTTGAGCGCAGGGCCAAGGCCGAGGTCATCGAGCACGCCGGGGCGTAGGTCGCGCGAGATGCGGCGGACCTCTTGAATGGCGCCGGAGAGGTGCTGTACACCTTTGTCCAGCGAGTCCAACCCGCGGTCGTCACCGTTTTTGAGGCGGCGGGTGGCGCTGTCGAGGGCGTAGCGCACGCCTACAAGTAGTTGCGAGATGCCGTCGTGCAGTTCACGGGCTACACGGCCGCGCTCTTCTTCCTGGGCGTCAAACACCCGTTGGGTCAGGGCTTTGAGCTTGGCGTCCGCCAGGCGGCGTTCGCGTACGGTGATGAAAAAGCCGGACAGAAACACAAGCGTGAGGCAGGCGACAGTGATCACCAGAATATAGAAAGAGGTGCGTTGCACGCGCTCTTCGACTTCGGCACGGGCGGCGGCGACGCTTTCCAGCACGTCATCAATGAAGATGCCGGTGCCCACCACCCACTGCCAGTCTTGTAGGCCAACCACATAGGTGACCATACGGGCGGTCTCGAGGGTGGAGGGTTTGGCCCAGTCAAAGCTGTGATACCCGCCTCCGGAACGGGCAATTTCAATCAGGGGATCGGTGATTTCTGTGCCGTTCAGATCGGTGAGGCCACGCCAGTTTTTGCCAATCAGGTAGGTCTGACGTGGGCTGACAAGGTTGTTGCCGTCATAGTCAAACACAAAGAAGTAGCCGTCTTGGCCATAGAGCATAGAGGAGAGGATTTGGGTGACGGCAAGTTTGGCCTCGTAGTCATCCGGCGCGGCGCGGCCATAGATGTTGATGAAAGCTGTGCGGGCAATCGAGATATAGTTTTTGAGTTCCGCTTTTTTGGCCTCGATCAGCTGTGCCTCTAAAGCGCGGATTTCACGGTCGGCCAATTGGCGAGATTGATTGGCCACGAGAACGGAAATGCCCGCGACCGCCAAAAGCAAGGGTACGGTTGCCAGCAGAAAAAGCTTCTGACCGTAAGACAGTCGCAGGAGGGGCCAAATGGGTCGCATGTTCGATTCGTTACGGAAGTTTGGGGGCGAATCCTAGGTTAGAATCATCTTCGTTACCGCTAACGAACCTGTGAACCCAAAATTAACTTTTGAAATTGGTCCGGATTTTTGGCCATTTGGTCGGTTTCTACGCGGTAGTGGGTATTTCCTCTACGTAGGGGCAAGGCTAGGCTCGCCCCACTTCAACGATCCGCTTGGAGTCTCTGGAGGGAGACCCGAGCTGAACAACATTCTGGGAGGAAGACCTACATGGATCGTCGTTCTTTTCTAAAGACGTCTGCACTCGGCGGCACCGCAGCCGCAGCCAGCACTCTGGCAGCACCGGCCTATGCAACCGGCAAACAAACACTGACCATGGTAACATCCTGGGGCCGTGGCCTTGCAGGTGTGTTTGACGCGGCTCAGCACGCAGCTGACACCATCAACGCCATGTCCGACGGCAACCTGACCGTCGAAATCAAAGCCGCCGGCGAGCTGGTTGGCGCATTTGAAGTATTTGACGCCGTGACCGCTGGTCAGGCTGATATGTACCACGCGGCTGACTACTACTTCACCGGTCAGCACCCTGCGTATCAGTACTTCACCGCAGCACCATTCGGCATGACCGCTCAGGAAATGATGAACTGGTACCACCACGGCGACGGCATGGCTCTGCATGACGAGCTGGGCGAAATCTTCGGCCTGAAATCCTTCCTGGCGGGTAACACTGGCGCACAGGCTGGTGGCTGGTTCTCCAAAGAGATCTCCGGTCCAGAAGACTTCCAAGGTCTGAAGTTCCGTATGCCTGGCATGGGCGGTCAAGCGCTCGGCAAGATGGGTGCATCTGTTCAGAACCTTCCAGGTTCCGAAGTGTATCAGGCGCTGGCGTCTGGCGCGATTGACGGCACCGAGTGGATTGGCCCATGGGCTGACGAAAAAGCCGGTTTCCAGGAAATCACCAAGTTCTACTACACCGCAGGCTTCCACGAGCCAGGTGCCGCTCTGACACTCGCAACCAACCGCGAAGTGTTCGAAGGCCTGTCCGCTGCGAACCAGAAAATCATCGAAACTGCAGCCGCAGCCACCCACCAGTGGAACCTGGCTCAGTTCCTGAACAACAACGGTGCGGCGCTGCAGCGTCTGCAAGCCGGTGGTGTGAAGGTTCTGGAATTCCCAGACACCGTTTGGGATGCAATGGGCGCAGCCGCAAAAGACACTCTGGACGAGTACATGGACGACGAAATCTTCGCCAAAGTCCGTGCCTCCGTAGAAGAAAGCATGAAAGCGTCTTCCGGTTGGCTGGTTAAATCCGAAGGCGTGTACCGCGCTCAGCGTGACCGCGTGATGGGCTAAGGCCTTGAGAAGCTAAGCAGATTGGCCCCTCGGTGACCTCCGGGGGGCCTTTTGCAAAAACGGACAGGGCGCGGATCGCAGCACTGTCAAAAATCCAAAAACAATAAGGGGATGAGGGGACAATGCTGGACGGTCTGGTCTGGTTCTTTTCCAACATCGGCCAAGCCTTTGTGAATGCAGGTTATGCACTCACACATCCAGGCTTGTGGCTGAGCTGGATGGGAGGCCTGGAGACCACCGAAGATAAACAATCGCTGATGCGGTTTGTGTACTACGGTGGCTCGGTCGAGTTTTTCTTTGTGGTGTTCACGCTATTCTTGATCGTTACGGCGGTTGGTATTGCGCGGCCCAATTTCATGTGGGGATGCGTGCGCGTTCTGGAAGGCTTTGCCAACTCGGTGGGCCGTTTCTTTGCGTGGGCAGGCCTGTTGATGGTGCTGCAGCAAATCGTGATCGTGTTCATGCAGCGGATTTTCACCGTGGCGGAGATCTCGCTGATCTATGGCGTGGATTTCCTGACGTATGACGTGAGCTGGTGGGCAGAAGAGCTGAAGCTCTATAACGCCATGATCGTCTGTATGTGTGCGACCTACACCTTTGTGCAGGGCGGCCACGTGCGTGTGGATCTTGTCTACTCCGCGATCAGCCACCGTGCGAAGCGGGTTGTCGACATGTTCGGCTCGATTTTCTTCATGATGCCGGTTGCGGTTCTGACCTGGATGTATGGCTGGTTCTTCATGTGGCGTCACCTTGTGACCCCAAAAGTATCGGCGTCTGACAAGGTTGAGATCCTGATGAAAAAAGCCCGTATCCTGAAATGGAACGTGGAAACCATCGGCTTTTCACCCAACGGCTTTAACGCGTACTTCCTCTTCAAAGTGCTTCTTGTTTGCTTTGCCGCCATGGTCTTCTTGCAGGCCATTGCGTTCTTCTATCGCTCGTTCCTCGAGTTCAAAGAAGGCGCCGGCAGCATTGGCAAATACCTCGACCGCGATACGCTGGGCGAGGGCGAAGAAGCCTATGAAGGCACACACTGATCTAAGGGGCAGAACCAATGCTATTTGGACTTGATGGGGTCGAAATCGGCCTGATTATCGTCTTTCTCTGCCTCTTTGGAGGCATTCTCTCCGGTTTCCCTGTGGCGTTTGCCATTGGTGGGGCAGGGGTTATCTCCTTCGGGATCATTGCGGCACTCGACAGTGCCGGGATCCTGATACACCAAGCAATTGACACCAGCTCAACCATGTATGCCGACCTGATTGCCCAAGGGGTGAAGTCGGATACAATCTCGGTCTTCCGATACCCGGATCTGCCTCGTGTGGCAGAATCTGTGTTCCCGGGCGGTTGGGAACAGGCAATGAACCGCAACATCAGCTTTGTTGTGAACCGGATGAACGAGCGTGTGCTTGCCGGTCAATCCATCGAAACGCTGTTGGCGGTTGTGATGTTTGTTCTGATGGGCATCACGCTGGAACGGTCCAAGATTGCAAACGACCTTCTGACTACAATGGCGCGCGTCTTTGGCCCGCTGCCGGGCGGTCTGGCTGTGTCGGTTGTGGTTGTGGGTGCCTTCCTGGCGGCCTCCACCGGTATCGTGGGCGCAACCGTTGTGACCATGGGCCTGCTGTCGCTGCCAACCATGCTGAAGCACGGGTACAACCCGAAGCTGGCAACTGGTGTGATTGCGGCGTCTGGGACGCTGGGTCAGATCATCCCACCTTCAATCGTGATCGTTCTTCTCGGCACGCTGGCGGGGGACCTCTACTCTGCGGCACAGGAAAACCGTGCGCAGGTGGCTGGCTGTTCTGATGCGCTGACCTTCCTGGGCGAGCCTGCGGTTGTCTCCGTTGGTACATTGTTCCAGGCGGCGCTGATCCCCGGCATCATGCTGGCGGTGCTCTACGGTCTCTATGCCTTTGGCTACGCGATGTTTAACCCCAAGGAAGCCCCTGCGGTGGAAATGGAAGCATCCAACGGTGAGGCGATCACCCGTGGTGAAGGTCTGACTTGGTTCCTCGGTGTGCCGGCTGCTCTGATCGCAGGTGTTATCCTTCTGGGGCAGGTCAATGTGATTGGCTCTCAGGATGTGACCGTCGACAGTTTCTCGGACGCGGGTCAAACAGCCAGCTTGCGCACCAATGTTGGTGAACAGTGTAAAGCTTCTATGATCGATCTGCATGGTCAACTGGCCTGGGATCAGGCGGTTGCAGAGCAGACCAAGATTGACGACGCTGGTGGTGTTGCCGAAGCGCGGGCGCTGTCCGTCGAGGAGCGTGCCGAGCTGCGTGTCGAGAAAATTGCGGCTGCTGCCCCAATTGGCTCCGGTCTGGCAATTGGTTACCTGCTGTTGGCTCTGATCCTGACCACTGCACGCGGCGTTGCGCCAAGCGCGGACACCCGTCCGTTGTTGATTGGTGGCGCGGGTATCGTGCTGGCGCTGGCTGTGGATGCGATCCTGATCACGCCGGTGACCACGCCTGGCTGGACATTGATCTTCCTGGCGTTGCCTTTGGCGATGACCCTTTATGGCGTGCGCTTCGGCGCGGGGCTGCTGGGCA
Organism: uncultured Shimia sp.; assembly: GCF_947493595.1. Classification (GTDB taxonomy): domain Bacteria; phylum Pseudomonadota; class Alphaproteobacteria; order Rhodobacterales; family Rhodobacteraceae; genus Shimia. The sequence goes on from NZ_CANLRL010000004.1 coordinate 115,589, forward strand.
AAAATGAGTTGCTGCGCGTGGTGTTCCCACCGCTGGTTCTGATCATTGCTGTGCTGGGCTCGATCCTTGGCGGGATCACCAACCCAACTCCGGCCGCTGCGCTGGGTGCGGGCGGGGCGATCATGTTGGCGGCGTATCGTCGCTTGCACGATGAAGGTCGCTCTGGCGGGATCATCATCTGGTCGACCTTTGCGGTGATCATCATGATCCTTGTGGGCGTGAACTTTGACCTGCGGATCAACCAGGAAGTTGTCTCCACCGAGAACCTGATTGCGTTCTTTGTGGCCAAAGGCACCTATCTGTTTGCGATGTTTGGCTTGCTTTACGGCTGCTGGGTGTTGTTCCGCGGCAAGGTGTTGTCTCCGATTGTTCGGGAAACTGCAAAAGTGACCTCGATGGTATTCACCATCTTGATCGGCTCGCAGCTCTTGAACCTTGTGGTGATCAGCTTTGGTGGTGAGCATTATATTCAGGGCTTCCTGAAGTCGTTTGACAACGAGTTCAAAGTCTTCCTGATCGTGATGCTGGTGCTGTTTGTGATGGGCTTTGTGCTCGACTTCCTCGAGATCATCTACATCGTGATCCCGATTGTCGGCCCGGTTATCTATGGCGGTACCTTTGATCCGAAGTGGGTGACCATCATGATCGCGGTGAACCTGCAGACCTCGTTCCTGACGCCTCCGTTTGGCTTTGCGCTCTTCTACCTCAGAGGGGTGGCACCAAAAGAGGTGACAACCGGGCACATCTACAAGGGCATCATTCCCTTTGTGCTCATTCAGGTGCTTGGCCTTGCGATCCTGTGGTTTGTGCCATCGATTGTGACGATCCTGCCGGATCTGATCGGGAACTGATCCAAAGTGTGATAGACAAAAAGAAACGGGGGCCACCTGGCCCCCGTTTTCGTTTGAGGTGTTGGGTGTTAGGAAGGGGGAGCTGAGCTGTTATCGTTGAGGTTGATGTTGACAAGTCACCTAAACCTTCGACGGCTCGTGATCTGTGATCCTCTAAAACCGAACCTTCCGGAACACCGCAAAAACTTGAATTGCGTGAAGAAAAAACATCGCCGGGATAGATACGGCAATGGACAGTCCAGCCAAATTATAGAGTTTTATGGGTAGCCAAAAAACAAGCACGACCGAAGCGATAACTAAATATGCTGCGCCGATTATTGGGTTCCATCTTATCAATCGCGCCTGCCAGTTAATGGTCGAACACAGGATATCTCTTAGAGTTTTCATACATGAAATACACCTTAAACCTTGCCGTAGGTTCAAGGGGAAAGCGCTTGTGTCAGTCTCCGGTTTTCCCAAAACGGATAGTTTTTATTAGGGAGCTAATCAAATGGGAGATTGGCAACGGCAGGCGGCGTGCCTCGGTCACGCTTGAGATCGAGGCGCTGAAAGATCAAAGTCAGTACCGCGCTGCCCGGTTGATGGCGACGGAGCCCATGACGTGGTCGGTGAGGCCCTGTTTGCGCGCCGTGGTGATCATCAGGACCACCGATATGATCTGCAAGATTGGGAACATCACCGACACGGTGAAGCCCAATGTGTGCAGGAAGGCTGAGCCAAGGTCAAAGCGGCTGCCGTCGGATTGGCGCAGTTCGATCGACATCAGGCGCATGCCCCAGGTGGCAGAACCTGTCGCAATGGTGACCACGCGGTAAGCAAAGCCAAACACAAACAGCAACGCACCAAAGAAGAAGAGACCGGTGAAGGCTGTAAATGGCAGCACCAGCACGCAGAGCACAAAGATCAGGCCGGTGTCGATCAGCCACGCCAGAAAGCGCTTGAAGGTCACGTCTTCGTAAAACTCGGACTGGGTGTCCGGATCGGGTAGGGCAAAACTGTGGTGGTTCATGTCTCTCTCAATTGGGTTGATGCCGGTACTTTATAGAAAACGGCGCGGAAGGGGGCTTCCGCGCCGTGACTGCTCAGATAGGGCGCGCTTAGGCGTCTTCGGTTTCGCGACGTTCCTCGGTGGCCTTGGTGGCACGCTCGTCCATGAACTGGTCAAACTCCGATTTGTCTTTGGCAGCGCGCAGACGCTCCAGGAAGTCTTCGAAGTTTTTCTGCTCATCTTCCAGGCGGCGCAGGGTCTCGTCACGGTAGCTGTCAAAGGCGCTGTTGCCGGAGGAGGCCATCACATGCATGCGACGCGAGCAGCTGCGATTGCGGGAGGATTTCTTGAACATATCTTTGCTCCAGATCATGTAGAACAGAAGGGCCAGGCCAACAGGCCAGAAGAACACGAAGCCAAGAACCATGGCGGCAATCCAGGCACCTTTGCCTTTGCTGTCCAGCCAGGCCTCGCTCTTGCCAAACCAGCTGAGGTGCTGGGTGTCGGCGGTATGGGCGGTTGCGGCAGGGGTCATAACTGTCTCCGAGTTTGTTTTGTTGTGTCTTTGTGAGGCGGTATGTAAATCGCTTTCACATTACAGAGATTGGGAGTGCAGGAGGGGATTGCAAGAAAAAATGTGAAAGGTTTTTACATTTTCGGGCTATGTATTTGTAATCGTTTCGAAAATAGTTGCAATTTTTGTGGGTCTAGGTGCTGAAACTGCCGACTTTTGCGCCGGAGATTTGCTGAAGGTCTTCGGGAGATACACAAAAAACATGGTTGGGCGTGCCAGCAGCAGCCCAGATTTCAGTAAATTCGGTCAGGCGGGTGTCCATGAACGCTTTAATAGGGGAGAGGTGACCCACCGGGCTTACCCCGCCAATCGCAAAGCCGGTTTGTTTGCGCACAACTGTGGCATCCGCACGGGTAATTTGGGCCCCTAGAAGGGCTTCGGCGGTTTTGGTGTCGACCTGACGGCCACCGGCGGTGAGAAAAAGCACGACCTCGCCACTGTCGGCCTTTTGAAAGACAATGGATTTGGCGATTTGATCGACTTCGCAGCCCACAGCGTCGGCTGCCATCTGCGCGGTGCGTGCCCCGTCGGTCTCCCGGATGTCGATGTTCTTGCCCGCTGCTTCCAACGCGGCACGCACGCGTTTCAAACTTTTGCTCAAGTGGTGTCTCCTCGTCCTCGGGTTGATTTCTGCCATGGCGCGCCGCAGGGTGCCAGCATGGAAAAAACAAATGATTTGAAAGAGACATTGCTGGCGTTGGAGGCCCGGGTTTGGGATGCATTGGTTTCCGGGGACAGCGACGCGGATGGGGCGCTTTTAACGGAAGACTTTATTGGCGTCTATCCAGATGGGTTTGCCGGAAAAGACGCGCATACTGGCCAATTGGACAGCGGCGCAACCGTGACCGAGTACCGGTTGAGCGCGGTGCAAGTGCGGGCCCCTGGCGCAGACTGCGGGTTGCTGATCTATCGCGCGGACTACCTGCGGGTTGGCAGGACGGATTGGGAGGTCATGTTGGTGAGTTCCTTGTGGGAGCAGCGCAATGAGGGCTGGGTCAACAGCTTCAGTCAGGACACTCCGTTGACCGGGGAAGGAGTGCCCTAATCCCGCCCTGCGGCAGTGCAGCGGATTGACCTTGGCGGGGCGCGGTTTCAAAGTCGCGCCCATGTTGTTTGAATCACAAATCACCCGCCTGCCTCGACCTTTTGATCCTGAACTTGGTGCGGAGGCACGGGCGGCGGTGCCTGCGTTGTCCGGCGATCTGGCCAAGCTGATCGAAGGCACGGCCGGGTCAAGTCCCTATCTCAAGAGCTTGATCCACAAGGAAGCGGACTGGGTGCCAGAGGCGTTGCAGGATGCGGACGCGGCTTTGGCACAGCTGTTTGCGGAGTTGCGGGCCGGGGCACCGGATCAGCGGGCAACGACCTTGCGGGCGGCGAAACGTAAGGTGGCGCTGCTCACAGCATTGGCGGATTTGGCCGGGGCGTGGTCGCTTGAAAAAGTGACTGGCACGTTGACGGATTTTGCCGATTTGGCGAGCCAGCTGGCCTTGGAGGCGACGATTGGCGCGGAAATACGGCGTAAGAAGCTGCCGGGCGCAACAGAAGACGACATTCCAACGGCAGGTGGCATGGTGTCAATTGCCATGGGCAAGATGGGCGCACGTGAGTTGAACTACAGCTCAGACATTGATCTGATTTGTCTGTTTGATGAAAGCCGGTTTGATGCGGATGATTATCATGATGCGCGGGCGAGTTTCATTCGGGCAACGCGCAAAATGGCGGCGATGCTTAATGACATCACCGGCGACGGTTATGTGTTTCGCACAGACCTGAGGCTGCGGCCTGATCCGGCGGTAACCCCGGTGTGCCTCGCGATGGAGGCGGCGGAGCGCTACTATGAGAGCCTTGGGCGGACCTGGGAGCGGGCGGCTTACATCAAGGCGCGGCCCTCGGCTGGCGATCTGGCGGCGGGACAGAAGTTTCTTGATACGTTGACGCCGTTTGTGTGGCGCAAACATCTGGACTTTGCTGCTATTCAGGACGCGCATGACATGCGGTTGCGTATTCGCGAGCACAAAGGGCTGGGCGGCGAGATCACGTTGGATGGCCACAATATGAAGCTCGGGCGTGGCGGCATTCGCGAGATCGAGTTTTTTACCCAGACACGTCAGCTGATTGCAGGTGGGAGAGATCCGTATCTGCGGGACCGTCATACTGTGCCGGGGCTGCGCAAACTGGCGTCCAAAGGCTGGGTGCCGGAGGATGTGGCGGAGGCGCTGTCTGACCACTATCGGTTCCATCGCGAGGTCGAGCACCGGGTGCAGATGGTTGCGGATGCGCAGACCCACCTGTTGCCAAAGAGCGAAGAAGGCTGGGGTAAGATTGCCGGGTTGATGGGGCGCGACGAGGCAGACATTCGTGCGGACCTGCATGACCGGCTGACAGAAGTACATGAGATGACCGAGGGCTTCTTTGCGCCGGATGCAGCTCCAGTGGAAGGCGGCGTTGAAATTCCCCACACGTTTGATGAGGACGTGATCGCGCGGTGGGAGAGCTATCCGGCGATGCGCAGTGTGCGGGCGGTCGAGATTTTCAATCGCGTGCGGCCAGAGATCTTGCGGCGTATGGCACAGGCCCCGAAACCAGATGAAGCGCTTTTGGCTTTAGACGGTTTTTTGCGTGGCTTGCCCGCGGGGGTGCAATTGTTTTCGCTGTTTGAGGCCAATCCGCAGTTAATTGACTTGCTGGTGGATGTGGTGGGCACTGCACCTGCGTTGGCGCAGCACTTGTCGCGTAATTCCGGGGTGTTTGATGCGGTGATTGGCGGCAGCTTTTTCACCGACTGGCCGGGCGTGCGTGGGCTGACCGACGAGTTGCAAGAGCGTTTAGCGCGGGACGCGGATTATGAGGCGCAGCTAGATGGCACGCGGCGGTGGTCCAAGGAGTGGCAGTTCCGCATAGGTGTGCATCATCTGCGTGGTCTGATTGGTGCGGAGGAAGCTGGGCGGCAATACGCGGATTTGGCCGAAGCGGTTTTGGCCGGGTTGTGGCAGCCGGTGGCGGATCACTTTGCCGCCAAACATGGGCCGATGCCAGGGAGAGGCGCGATTGTGCTGGGCATGGGCTCTCTGGGGGCGCAGAGGCTCAATGCTACGTCGGACCTTGATCTGATTGTGATCTATGACGCGGATGGGGTGGAGGCATCTGAAGGGCGGCGGCCTTTGGCAGCGCGTCCGTATTACGCGCGGTTCACACAAGCTTTGGTCACGGCCTTAAGCGCGCCGATGTCGCAAGGGCGGCTCTATGAGGTGGACATGCGGTTGCGCCCGTCCGGAACGCAGGGGCCGGTGGCCACGTCGTTGGCCTCGTTTAAGAACTACCAGAGGGATGAGGCCTGGACCTGGGAGCATCTGGCGCTAACACGGGCGCGGCCTGTGACCGGCGCGCCGGAGTTGATGGCGGAGGTGGAAGGCTTCCGACAAGAGGTATTGGCGGCGGAGAGAGACAAGGCGGCGATTGGCAAAGACGTGCAAGAGATGCGCGCGCGGATTGCCGCGGCGAAAGCTCCGGACGGGCCGTGGGACGCGAAGATTGGCGCAGGTCGGTTGCAGGACATCGAGCTGTTGAGCCAAACCGGGGCGTTGCTGGCGGGGTCGGCCCGCCGCACGGTTGCGCAAGGTTTACAGGCGGGTGTCGCAATTGGCTGGCTTTCTGCCTCAGATGCATCAGACCTTGCCAGTACCTATCGGCTTTGTTGGCAGGTGCAATTGGCGTCCAAGTTATTGTCCGGCAGCACCATTGTGCCGGATGAGATTGGCGAAGGCGGACGGGCGTTTTTGTTGCGGGAAACCGGCGCAGACGATATCGAATCTGTGGTAGACACGTTGACAGAGGCCACCCAAAAGGCCGCAGAGACGGTCACCACGGCATTGGCGTCCACAGGAAAGGTGTGACATGGACATTTCGCATTGCGATCCCAAGGGGTTGATTCACGAGAGCTACCGGATGGAAGGAATCGCGGCTTCCGAGTGTCGGTCGATCTTTTTGGATTGGGCGCTGTCACTACCCGAGGGGGTGGATACGCGGGACGCAATTGAAGTGTTGATTGTGCATTTGAGCAGCCGTTTTCCGGGCCATCCAATGACCGCAGTTTTGGAAGAAGGCAGCGTGGAAATGCGCGCGCCAAAGCGGCGCGGCGGATGGCGGTCGCGACCGCGGGGGTGACGGTTTAGGCCGTTTTGCTCCTGACTAAATTTTTAATCAATTCCTTGGAAACGCCTGTGGTGCGTCGCAATCGCGCCCCATTTGACGCGCACATTTATGTGGAGCAGCAGAGGCGAAAACCGCCCGAGGAGTTGAACATGTCGATGGGTAAAATTATTGCAGCACTGGTACTGGCTATTGGTGCAAGCGCCTGTGCAACAGTAGACACCGCAAGCCGGAACGCGCCATACGACACTGTGCCAACTGATATGGCCGCACCAGCGCCGTCTTATGCGCTTGAGAGCTTTGACGTATCAGTTCCGACTTCGCTCAAAGTATCTGAAGCCAACCTGTATTACCCCCCTGGCGACATCGTTTGGCGTGGGGATGCACGGGGCAACCGCTATGAGCAGGTCAAAGCGATTTTTGACGAGAGTGTACGTTTGGGCACCCGTTCGTTGGATGGGGCGATGCCGGTGCGGGTGGAAATTGAAGTGACCCGATTCCACGCGCTGACTGAGAAAACCCGCTATACCGTGGGTGGCGTGCACTCGATCGAGTTTGTGATGACCATCATTGAACCCCAAAGTGGTGCGGTTCTACGGGGACCAAAACCCATCAAAGCAAGCCTTGTTGGCTATGGCGGACAGATGGCATTTGAGGCCGAGGCGCGTGGCCTGACCCAAAAATATCGCATCACCCAGCATCTGGCGCGTGTGGTGCATGATGAGTTGACCAAAGCAGAAGGGTTTGTGGCCCCGCAGCGTGGCGTGACACAGCGCATCCAGCCTTTGGCTCCGGCCGCGGTTGAGGTGGCGGCGGCGGAGTAACATCGCCAAGCGCAGAGAAGGGTTTTCACACCCGTTAGAAACAAGTAGGAGGGCGGCATGTCTATGTCGTCCTCCCCTCCGTCTGCGCGCCCTGTTGTGCGCATGAAACCCAAAGCCAATGCCCGTGCGATCCGTCATGGATTTCCCTGGGCCTATGATAATGAGCTGGTCACAGACCGGCGCACCAAGGCGCTTGTGCCCGGCACTCTGGCGGTGCTGGAAGATGATAAGCGTCAGCCGTTGGGGCTGGTGGCGACCAACAGCCAGAGCAAGATTTTCTGCCGCATGTTGGATCGTGATCCTGAAACGGTGATTGACCAAGCCTGGTTTGAAGCAAAATTTGCCCGTGCTTTCGCGATGCGCGAACGTCTGTTTGATGCTCCGTTTTACCGGTTGATCCATGCGGAGGCGGATGGGCTGCCTGGCGTGGTTGTCGATCGGTTTGGCGACACGGCTGTGGTGCAACCCAATGCCGCTTGGGCTGAGACATTGTTGGAGCCGCTGGTGGCGGCGCTGATGACAGTGACGGGTGTGACCAATGTGCTGAAAAATGGCTCCGGCCGGGCGCGGGTGTTGGAAGGCCTGGAAGAACACAGCGCTGTCATGGCAGGGGCTGCACCCGAGGCGCCGGTGCCGGTGGTGATGAATGGGGCCACCTATATGGCGGATTTGACCGGCGGTCAGAAAACCGGGCTTTTCTACGATCAACGTCCCAATCATGGATTTGCCGCCGGGCTTTGCAAAGATGCAAAGGTGCTGGATGTGTTTTCCCATGTGGGAGGTTTTTCGCTGGCGGCTTTGGCTGGTGGTGCCAGCCATGCCACAGCGGTGGATGGCTCCGCCGCAGCGTTGGAATTGGCGCGGGCCGGGGCTGACGCCGCTGGCGTGGCGGATCGGTTTGCGACCCGAAAAGGCGATGCCTTTGAGGTGTTGACCGCGCTGGGCGAAGAGGGCGCGAAGTTTGATGTGGTGATCTGTGACCCGCCTGCGTTTGCCCCGTCTAAACCGGCGCTTGAGAAAGGCCTGCGGGCCTATGAGCGCGTGGCGCGGCTGGCGGCGCCTTTGGTGGCGGAAGGTGGCTATCTGGGTCTGTGCTCCTGTTCTCACGCCGCTGATTTAGCACGGTTCAGGGGCGCTTCGGTGCGCGGGATTGGCCGGGCTGGTCGTCATGCACAGCTTATTCACACAGGGTTTGCGGGACCGGACCATCCATTGATGCCGCAGTTGGCTGAGAGCGGATACCTCAAGTCTATGTTCTTCCGCCTGTGAAACGTTTGCTGCTTGATACTTGCGTTCTGTATCCAACGGTGATGCGGGAGGTGTTGCTGGGCGTGGCCAAGACCGGCGCGTTTGAGCCGCAGTGGTCAGAGCGGATTTTGGAAGAATGGGCGCGGGCGGCACGAAAGCTGGGCCCAACCGGTGAGCCGCAGGCGCGGGGTGAGATTGCTTTTCTGCAGGCGGGATGGCCTAAGGCGGTGGTCACCTGGAAGCCCTCGTTGGAAGATCGCCTGTATTTGCCAGATGAGCATGACGTGCATGTGCTGGCGGCGGCGATTTCCGGATCGGCAGATGCAATTGTCACGGTGAATGCCAAAGATTTTCCGCGCCATATTTTGGCGGAAGAAGGGCTGGAACGGATAGCGCCAGATGAATTGCTGCGTGGCTGTTGGGACAATGATCCGGACGGCGTTGCTGCGGTGTGTGAAACGGTACGTCAGGAGGCCGAGCGGTTGAGTGGGCAGCCGTGGGAGATGCGCAAGCTTCTGAAGAAGGCGCGGCTTCCGAAACTTGCAAAAGCGGTGAGCACGTAGGAGGCTTTGCCCCGTCACAGCCTGGCTGCGACTCCCCGGGATATTTATGGCAAGAAGAAGGGGTTAGGCTTTGCTAAGGCCCCATTTGTGCTCAAGTTTTTCGATGGCTTGAATACGCTCCCCGGTTTTTGGGTGACTGAGCAGCCAAGCCGGCGTGCTGGCGCCACGGGCGCCGGTAAGTTGGCCGAGTTTCTCAAACAGGGATTTTTGCGGGGCTGTGCCAATGCCGGATTTCACCAGAAGGGCTGCGGCGTATTCGTCAGCTTCGTATTCATCGCCGCGTGACAGGCGTGCAGAGAGCAAGGTGGTGGCGGTGTTGGCCACCAAAGGGCCGATGCCGGGTAAGAAGCGATTGAGCACCATGGCGAGGGCTGTGCGCAGGGCGTTTTGACCAGAAAAATCGATCATGCGCCGGCGGGAGTGGCCCAAGGCGACGTGGCCCAACTCATGGGCCACGACTGAGGCGAGTTCCTCTGCAGTGACGTCTCCATCGCGGTAGCGGTTGTAAAAACCTCGGGTCAGGAAAATGCGCCCGTCCGGGGCGGCGAGGCCATTGACCGGCTCGATTTCGTAGATGTGCACCCGGATGCGGGGCAAATCCAAAGCTTTGGCCATGTCTTTGATCAGCGGATTGAGGCGCGGATCGGCCAGTTCCGTGGATTTTGCATCCAGTTCACGCGCGGTGCGCCAGGCGGAGAAACGCATCATCAGCAAGCCGTAGACGACCGCGATGAGGATGGGCATCAGTTTGATCATGGTAGAGATATGAGGCAAGCCGTGGGCGGCTTCAACCCACGCTCACGTCAGCGTGTCAATTCCCGCATGCCGCGCTCGAGACCTTCAAGGGTCATGGGCACCATGCGGTTCTCAAAAATTTCGCGGATCATGCCTATCGAATGGGTGTATTGCCAATGCGCCTCTGGCAATGGGTTGATCCAAAGATTGGACGTCCATTGGTCACGGGCACGTTCCAGCCAAACTTGACCGGCCTCTTGGTTCCAGTGCTCGTTTGCACCGCCCGGGTAGGCAATCTCGTAAGGCGACATAGAGGCGTCGCCAACAAAGATGCATTTGTAGTCCGGCCCATAGGTGCGCAGCACTTCGTGGGTGGGGGTCTGATCGTTCCAGCGGCGTTTGTTGTCGCGCCACACACCTTCGTAGAGGCAGTTGTGGAAGTAGTAGTATTCGAGGTGTTTGAATTCTGTTCGGGCGGCAGAGAACAGTTCTTCGACCATTTTGATGTGCGGATCCATAGAGCCGCCAACATCCAGAAATAGCAGGACTTTTACGGCGTTGTGGCGCTCGGGGCGGGTTTTGACGTCAAGGTAGCCATGCTCAGCCGTGGCCTTGATGGTGCCGTTGAGATCCAGCTCTTCGGCGGCGCCTTCGCGGGCCCAACGGCGCAGGCGTTTGAGTGCGACTTTGATGTTGCGGGTGCCCAGTTCCACGGAGCCGTCGAAGTTTTTGAACTCGCGCTTGTCCCAGACTTTCACCGCACGTTGGTGTCGGCTTTCTTTTTGGCCAATGCGCACGCCTTCGGGGTTATAGCCATAAGCGCCAAACGGGGAGGTGCCTGCGGTGCCAATCCACTTGTTGCCCCCCTGGTGGCGACCTTCTTGCTCCTTAAGGCGTTCCTGTAACGTTTCCATGAGCTTGTCAAAGCCGCCCAGGGCCTCGATCTCGGCCATTTCTTCCGCAGAGAGGTGCTTTTCGGCCATCTTGCGCAGCCACTCTTCGGGGATATCGACCGCTTCAAGCACGTCTTGGGCGGAGATTTCGCCCAGTCCATCAAAGGTGGCCGCAAAGGCGCGGTCAAATTTGTCGATGTTGCGCTCGTCTTTCACCATGATGGTGCGGGCGAGGTAGTAGAAACTCTCTACGTCATAGGTGGCCAGTCCTGCCTTCAGCCCTTCTAGAAAGCCGAGAAACTCGCGCAGCGAGACCGGCACACGGGCGTCACGCAGGTTTTCAAAGAAGGGCAGGAACATGGGTCAGAGCGCCATGCGGTGGATGATCAGCGTGATAAACAGGCCGATGATCGCAAAAATCATGGCGTAAACAAAGCCATATTGCAGGATGTCGGCTCCCTTGCCGCCGCGTTTCTTGGCCAATGTGCCACCGGTGATCGCGCCAAGCACAGCGCCGAGAAGTACAAACATGGTGTCTTATGATCTCCCTTTGATCGGGCTGAGCGCCGTGATCTCGCGCAGTTTGGCACGTACGGCCCAGTCCGGGCCGAAGCCGTAGCGTGCCCAGCCAAGACTGTCCAGCCGAAGGGCGCCGGCATCCTCAAGCTTGCCTTCCATCTCCAGCGCTTCTGCTTGCAGCAGCATGAGGGTGGACAAGAGGGCGGCGTTTTCAAACTGGCCTGCGGGGGCAATTTGCGGGTTAAGAATGGTGAGAGCTTCGCGGCTTTGTCCGGCGCTGATGGCGTAGGCAGAGAGCTGCGTGGCGACAAAGGCGCGGTGCGGGCCAAAGCGTTCTGCGAAGCGGTAGGCGCGATCAGCAGCTTTGAAATGTGTGTGCGCGGCGGCAATATCTTGCGACTGCAACAGGCGGCCCAAGGCGTAATGGGCAAACCCAAGCCGGTGATCTTGCCAGCCGTTGTTTTGAGCAATCACAAGTGCTTGGCGGGCGGCTGCGCGCCGGTTGGCAGGCGAGGTGCCGGGGCCGAGCGCGGTTTGCACCGCGTTGATCCAAGCGCGTGGGGTTTCCGGCAGTGGATTGCTGGACAGTTGATCGCCACGGGGATTGATGCGCGACAGGATCGACGGCAGACGAGCGGCCACCTCGCCACGGGTCATGCCGTTGCGCAGGGTTGGGTCGTAGTAGGCCCGCAGGACTGTCATATCAAAGCCAGTGAGGACCGCGTGAATGTTGTCGTCGTTAAACACGCTGTCTGGCAGGCGGTAGAGGTCATTGAGCGGACCAAGCGCCTGCGCCAGCTCTTCGTGCAGGCAGTCGCGGGTTTCTTGTGGGCTGGTATCGTTGGGCAGGAAGATCGCAATCTTGTCGCGGTTTTCCAGTAGCGCCCAGTTGGCGGCTCCGTTGCGTCGGGCAGAGCGATACTGCGACAGAGCGGAGATGTTGGGCACCACAAAACAGGCGGCCTGTGGCAGGGCTTTGCGGATATCGCGGCGCGAGACGGCCTGAATGGTGATGTTGGCGGACGGCGATTGAGTCAACGTGATGTCGATGTGCGCCTCGTTGCGCAGGCGTTGCAGCAGCGCCTTGAGGTCCGGCATCATGCCGGCAGGAGGCGCGCCGGTGACGCGCACAGTGATCGGGCCTTCAAACCTGGTGAGGCGGTCGAGACTGCGGCCGCTTTCCAGCTCAAAACTCAGATCAAGGAAGTCGCGGGCGATGTCACGGTTCGATCTGTTTGGTGGAATGGGGCGCGGGGTGGAGAAAGCCTTCACCGGTGGCAGGGTGGTGTCGCTCACTGCGGCGCGGGTTGGCACGCCGTTGCCGCCGATGGGCGTACAGGCCGCCACGGCAAATGCCAAAGGGATCAGTGAGGACAGAAAAGAGCGCAAAGTCAGGGCCTTTGATACTTAATAAACGGGGTCAACTGCCCAATGCGGTCATATAGCTTGCGGGCGTTGGTGTTAAATTCCTGGGTCATCCAATACACGCTTGGCGCACCGGCGTCATCAGCTGCCTGATACACGGCTTCAATCAGTTTGCGGCCCACACCGGTGCCGCGTACCTCCGGATCGGCATAGAGGTCTTGCAGGTAGCAGACGTTTTCAACCTTCCAAGCGTGTCTGTGGAACAGGTAGTGGGTCAGGCCAATGAGTTTGCCGTCGAGTTCAGCCACGAGGCAGGAGTAATCCTGTGGATCATCGCCCAGAAGGCGGGCAAAGGTGGAAGTGTAGACCTCTTCCGACACGGTGCTTTCATAGAAGGTGATATAGTTGGTCCAGAGACGACGCCACTCTGCGTGGTCGGCTTCGGTCAGGGGGCGGATCAGGACGTCAGGCTGGGACATGGGGGGGACTCCGGTCATATGCCGATTCCTTCTACGAAATCAGGCCTTAATTGGATCGTAACATGCGCAATAACTTGGGCAAGATTGCGGTGACTGCGGTGAAATTGAAAGGCCCACGCGGGGGGCAGGCCCTTCCTGGTTTGATAGAAGCCTAGCGTCCGGAGCGGGCCATAAAGGCGAGTCGCTCAAACAGATGCACGTCCTGTTCGTTTTTGAGCAGTGCTCCGTGCAGCTTGGGCAGGGCGTTGGCGCCATCTCGTTTCAGGTCTTCGGGTGACAAGTCTTCGGCCAAAAGCAGTTTCAGCCAGTCAATCACCTCAGATGTGGACGGTTTTTTCTTCAGGCCAGCGGTTTCGCGGATTTCGAAGAACTGGGTCAGCGCAGTGGTCAGCAGCGCCTCTTTGATGCCGGGGTGATGGACCTCGACAATCTTCTTCAGTGTCTCCATTTCCGGGAAGCGGATGTAGTGGAAGAAGCAGCGGCGCAGGAAGGCGTCCGGCAGCTCTTTTTCGTTGTTCGACGTGATGATGATGATCGGGCGGTGCTTGGCCTTGATGGTCTCGCCGGTCTCATAAACGTGGAACTCCATCTTATCGAGTTCTTGCAGAAGGTCGTTTGGGAACTCGATGTCGGCCTTGTCGATCTCGTCGATCAAAAGGACGACTTTTTCTTCGGAATCAAAGGCTTCCCAGAGCTTGCCGCGTTTGATGTAGTTGCTGATGTCGTGCACGCGTTCGTCGCCCAGTTGGCTATCGCGCAAGCGGGAAACCGCGTCATACTCGTAGAGACCCTGCTGTGCCTTGGTGGTGGATTTCACATTCCACTCAATCATTTTCAGCCCCAAGCCGCGGGCGACTTGCATCGCCAGTTCGGTCTTGCCGGTGCCGGGCTCACCTTTGACGAGCAGGGGGCGTTCGAGTGCCACGGCGGCGTTAACCGCAACCGTCAGATCGTCTGTGGCCACGTAGTCTTTGGTGCCCGAAAACTGCATAAAAATTCTCCGCCGGTTCGCCTATTTCGGCGCGCACCCTATCGTGAACATATTTTGTCCGCAATGTGCGGTTAACAGGTAGTGACATTCCCCAGCCAAGGGAGTATTGGCTGGCACGGAGAGAAGGGGGGTTACATGTCTGAATTGAATTCCACGATGGACGTGAACCGCGATGAGGGAGCAGAAATGAAAGCCGAAACTTTCCTGCCCGACGACTATCGTCCCGCAGAAGATGAGCCGTTCATGAATGAACGGCAGGTTGAGTACTTTCGACGTAAACTATTGAACTGGAAAGAAGATCTGCTTGCGGACACCCGCGACACGATCGAGGGTCTGCAAGACGGCACCCGCAATATTCCGGACGTAGCCGACCGCGCCAGTGAGGAGACTGATCGCGCGCTTGAGCTTCGCACCCGGGACCGCCAGCGCAAATTGGTCGCAAAAATCGATAGCGCCATTCGTCGGATTGACGAAGGCGAATATGGGTACTGCGAAGTGACGGGGGAGCCTATTTCGCTCAAACGTCTGGACGCACGTCCAATCGCCACCATGAGCCTTGAAGCGCAAGAACGTCACGAGCGCCGCGAAAAAGTGCATCGCGACGATTAAATTTGATCTGCCCTGTGACGGTAAATCGCAGGGTTTGGACCAGAAAAAAAGACGCCGGGGCTTTTGCTTCGGCGTTTTTTCATTAGGGTTAAGCCATGGATTTGCAAGGTAAAAAGATCACCGTGATTGGCGCGGGGATTGGCGGGCTGACCGCTGCGCTGGCGCTTAAGCAGCGCGGGGCAAATGTACATGTGTTGGAGCAAGCCGAGGCCATCAAAGAAGTTGGTGCAGGTTTGCAGGTTAGTCCCAATGGTATGGCGGTGCTCAAGGCATTGGGCGTGGATAGTGCGTTGAAAAAACGTGCCGTTCGGGCCGATGCGGTGGAGCTGCGCGACTATGCCGCCGGGCGGTTGGTGAGTCGGCTCGACCTTGGATTGATTTCTGAAAACGATCCGCTGCGGCCAACGGAATATTACTTTGTACATCGGGCGGATCTGATTGATGTGCTGGCGCAAGCGGTGCGAGATGCAGGTATAAAAGTGCTTTTGCTTCAGCAGGTTGACACTGTTGTGCCTGGCGACCGGCCAAAAGTCGTGATGGCCAATGGCGCGGAGATGACCGCGGATCTGATTGTGGGTGCGGATGGGCTGCATTCCAAGATGCGACCTGTTCTCAACGGCACTGTTGCGCCGTTTTTCACGCGGCAGACGGCGTGGCGCGCGACGGTGCCCAATACCATGGCACATCCGGATGTGGTGCAGGTGCATATGGGGCCGAAGCGCCATGTGGTGAGCTATCCGCTGCGCGGTGGGGAGTTGGTCAATATTGTCGCTGTGCAGGAGCAAGTGGGCTGGGCGGAAGAAGGTTGGCACATCCCGGATGATCCCGCCAACCTACAGAAAACATTTAATGATTTTGGCGGTGCTGTGCGGCGGATGCTGGCAGAAGTCAGTGATGTGCGTAAATGGGGGCTGTTTCGCCATCCGGTGGCTCCGGTCTGGCACAAAGGTCACTGCGCGCTATTGGGGGATGCGGCGCATCCCACGTTGCCGTTTATGGCGCAGGGCGCTGTGATGGCGATGGAAGATGCCTGGGTGCTTGGTGATGCCCTTGAAAAGGCGGAAGATTTTGAGGGCGGCTTGGTCGCGTATCAGGATCGGCGCAAGCATCGTGTGACCAAGGTTGTGGACACGGCGAGCAAGAATGCCTGGAAGTATCACCTGAGCAATGGGCCGCTGCGTATGGCGGCGCATATGGGGATTCGCATGGCGTCCACTTTGGCGCCAAAGAAGATGATGGGGCAGTTTGACTGGATCTATCTGCACGACGTCACCGAGGAATGAGTGTTGCGGCGGAAATTCGGGGCATTAACCACGGATTTCCACGTCGGTATCGTGTCAGTATCACGGCTGTTTTGCGGAGGTGCGGGGGTGAGCAGGCTCTATCAGCTTAACGCAGCGTGCGTTGCGCTAGAGTGATTCTCCCACAGACCGCACCACATCGGCCAGTTCTTGCAGCTGTGTGGCCAATGGGCTGCTCTTGCGCCAAATCATGCCAATGGTGCGGGCGGGCTGTGCGCCGGCAAAGCGGGCGACGTTCACGGCAGCGGCGGGGGTGTCGACTGGAATGGCCATTTCGGGAATCACTGTGACGCCCAGTCCAGCGCCGACCATCTGCACCAGCGTGGAGAGCGAAGAGCCGTCTAGTCCCTCGTGGGGGCGCATCGTGGGCAGGGAGCAAAACGACAACGCCTGATCGCGGAAACAGTGGCCTTCCTCAAGCAAGAGCAGGCGTTCACGTTCCAAGGTGTCTGGTGCGGGCACGGGGGCAGCGGCCTCAGAATCGGGGCGGACGAGCACAAACTCTTCGGACCAGAGTGGCACTTCGGTGAAAGACGGCTCAGAGACGGGCAGGGCGACAATTGCGGTGTCGATGCGGCCCGCGTGCAGTTCTGTCAAAAGGTTCGCGGTCATGGTCTCGCGCACCATGAGAGACATGTCGGGAAAAGTGGTTTTTACCTGCCGCAGCAAGGCGGGCAGCAAATAGGGCGCTATGGTGGGAATCACCCCAAGGCGCAAACGTCCGCTGAGACCGGATTGGGCGGCGCGGGCCATGTCACCAAGTTCGTCGACGCTGCGCAGGATTTCGCGCACGCGCACAAGCACGTCTTCGCCAAAAGATGTGAGGCGCACGCGGCGGGTGGTACGCTCCAGCAGGGGCGCGCCGAAGCTTTCCTCCAACTCTTTGATTTGCACGGATAAGGCTGGCTGTGAGATGGCGCATACATCCGCTGCGCGACCAAAGTGGCCGTGTTCGGCGAGGGCATCAAAATAGCGGAGTTGGCGCAGTGTGAGATTATTCATAGTCTGTAGTTATCAATACGATTGGAAAATGCAACTTCGTTAAATGAAAATCCTGTGCTTAGAATGGTTCCAGACAGAATGTGACCCATCAATCGACAGGAGAACGACATGGACGGAGACATGAAATCAGGTGGCTGCCCGGTGATGCATGGCGCGGTAACGCAGCAGGCGCGGGGCAATCGCGATTGGTGGCCGAACCAGCTGAACCTGCGGATTTTGCATCAGAATTCGGCCAAGTCCGATCCAATGGGGCAGGATTTTGATTATGCGGAAGAGTTTGCCAAGCTGGATTACAAGGCTCTCAAAGATGACCTTTATGCGCTGATGACGGACAGCCAGGACTGGTGGCCGGCGGACTATGGCCATTATGGCGGGTTGTTCATCCGCATGGCGTGGCACTCTGCCGGGACGTATCGCACGGCGGATGGTCGCGGCGGTGGCGGCACAGGTCAGCAGCGGTTTGCGCCGCTGAATTCTTGGCCGGACAACGGCAATCTGGATAAAGCACGGCGGCTGTTGTGGCCGATCAAGCAGAAGTATGGCAACGCCATCAGCTGGGCGGACCTCTATATCCTCGCGGGCAATGCGGCGATTGAAAGCATGGGCGGCAAGACATTCGGCTTTGCCGGTGGTCGCCCGGATGTGTGGGAGCCGGAGGAGGATGTCTATTGGGGCGCGGAAGCTGAATGGCTGGAGGCGTCCGGTGGTGAGAAATCACGCTATTCCGGGGATCGAGACCTGGAGAACCCGCTGGCGGCGGTGCAGATGGGGCTGATCTATGTGAACCCGGAAGGCCCGGATGGGCAGCCGGATGTGCTGGCCTCTGGGCGTGACATTCGCGAGACCTTTGCGCGGATGGCGATGAACGATGAGGAAACTGTGGCGTTGGTCGCTGGGGGGCACACCTTTGGCAAGGCGCATGGGGCTGGTGATCCTGACCTGGTGGGGCCTGAGCCGGAAGCGGCGCCAATCGAGGCCATGGGCTTTGGTTGGATCAACGGCCATGGCACCGGCAAGGGCGATGACACCACGACCTCTGGTATCGAGGGCGCATGGACAGCCAATCCAATCCAGTGGGACAACGGCTATTTTGACCTGTTGTTTGGCTATGAGTGGAACCTGACCAAGAGCCCTTCCGGTGCGTGGATTTGGGAGCCTGTTGATCCGTCTGAGGACGACATGGCCCCAGCGGCGCATGATCCCAGCAAGAAGGTCAAAACCATGATGACCACCGCCGATATGGCGATGCGTCTGGACCCGGCTTATGGCGCGATTTCCAAACGATTCCATGAGAACCCAGAGGAGTTTCAGGATGCCTTTGCGCGGGCGTGGTTTAAGCTGACACACCGCGATATGGGGCCACGGGCGCGCTATCTTGGCGAAGAAGTGCCCAGCGAGGAACTGATCTGGCAGGATGTCATTCCGGCGTCTGAGACGGATTTGTCTGACGCGGATGTGGCAGCGCTGAAGGCCGCGGTGATGGCGTCTGATCTGTCGGTGAGCGATCTGGTGAAAACCGCTTGGGCGAGTGCCTCCACCTTCCGGGGCAGCGATATGCGAGGGGGTGCCAACGGGGCGCGGGTTGCGCTGGCGCCGATGAAAGATTGGGATGCCAATGAGCCAGAAGAGCTGGCGCGGGTGCTTTCTGCTCTGGAGGCGGTAAAAGCCGGTTTTGGTAAGCCAGTAAGTCTGGCGGACCTGGTTGTGATCGGTGGCGCTGCGGCTGTGGAAGCGGCGGCATCCGCGGCGGGGCACGCTGTCACTGTGCCGGTCACGCTGGGCCGGGGTGATGCGACGCAAGAGATGACCGACGTGGAGAGCGTGGGTATGTTAGAGCCGCAGGCGGATGGTTTCCGCAATTATGCCAAAGCGCAGTTCACCGTGTCACCGGAAGAGCTGTTGGTTGATAAGGCGCAGTTGCTGACGCTGACCGCGCCGGAGATGACCGCGCTTGTTGGAGGTCTGCGTGTCCTGGGTGCCAACCATGGCGGTGCGGCGCATGGTGTGTTCACGGATCGGGTTGGGCAGTTGAGCAACGACTTTTTTGTGAATGTGCTGGACATGAGCACCACTTGGTCAGACGCGGGTGACGGCGTTTATGAGGGCAAGGATCGTGCCAGCGGCGGCGTAAAGTGGACTGCGACACGGGTTGACCTGGTGTTTGGCTCCAACTCGCAGCTGCGGGCGCTGGCCGAAGTCTATGGTCAGGCGGATGGTGCAGCCAAGCTGGTCGACGACTTTGTCGCCGCCTGGTGCAAGGTCATGGATGCGGATCGGTTTGATCTGAAGTGACCCGAGCAAAGTGAAAGAGAAAGGCGCGGCGGAGGTCGCGCCTTTTTGCATTAGAATGAGGGTTTCATCAGCATGAGCCAGACGATCCCCATGACCGCAAAAAAGGCAGGGAAGCCGCAGGCAAACCAGATGCGGTAGAGCGTGAAGTAGCGGCTTGGCAAGGGGATTTGCGTGTCGCGGGCGGTACGGGCGAGGTTGCGCATTTGAAGCTGGATCCAGACAACAGGCAGCCAGAACGCACCAACCACGACATAGAGGATCAGCGAAATCAGCAGCCAGAGCTCCAAGAGGGACCAGCCGAGGTGCCATGCGAGGAGCGTTCCGGTGATCGGTTGCAGGATTGCGGCAGTGGCGGTGAAGACAGTGTCGGCGATCACCACAATGCCTGCGACATGGGCGATCAGGGCGGGATCGCGGCTGCGGTGGGACAGGACCATAAAGAAGGCGATGCCCGCGCCGGTGCCTAAGAGGACCGTGGCGCCAAGGACATGGGCAAAACGGAGAAGGTCTTCGATCATCGGTCGTCCATCAAAAAGGCTACAAAAGCGGCGAGTGTCATGCCGGGCAGGACTTTGACCATCGGGCCAAGCGGATCAGCGTAGAGGGCAGGTGTTAGCAGCGCCGCACCGAGAAGGTAGGCGCCAGACAGAAGGATCATGCCGATGGCGGCTTTGCGGGTATGGCGCCGGATGAGAATGGTGGCTCCTAGGATTATGTCAGCGATGCCGCCGCCGATGACAGCAAAGGCTGCAAAACTGGGTCGGGTGCCGGCTTCGGTCAGAACGCTTGTGGCAGCGGGTGTTTGGATGAGGCCAATCAGGCCGGAGAGCAGCCAGAACAGAGAGAGCGTGGCGATGGCAAGTGGCAGAGCTAGATAGACTCGGGCGGCGGTGCGGTCCTGAGCTGTTGCAGGATGGCTTTCCAAGGTTTCTGCAAGCGGGTGGCAGGTGTGATTGGTCAGGGCATGCCAAGGCAGAGGGTCGCCAGTGATGCCTGTGTCAAGGACCGCCAACGACGTGCTGCGCAAAGGGGCGCGCCAGCCAAGCCAGCTGAGAGCATCTGCGCAACGCGCGGTGAGAGACAGGGACCAGCGTGGCAGAGTAGGGCGCCAAATCGGAGGAGAAACACCGAGCCAAGTGCGCGTGCGCAGCAGGAGGGTGTCAAAGTTCTGGGCGTTGGGTTCCGTGATGTCAGCAATGGTGCCTGAAGGCACTTTGAGATCGCAGGACAAAGCCACTGCATGGGCGACATCGGCAAGGGCAACGGTTTGTATTTGGCTGCTCTGAAAGACACGCGGCACGATGACTGGTAGGGCCGCGAGGGCCCGCAGAAGTGCGCTGCCGCCATAAGACTCGCGCCCCAGTACAAGCGTGGGCCGCAGAATAACGTGATTGGCTTGCGAGTTGGAAAGGATGGCATCACCTTCGGCCTTGGTGCGGAAGAAGGCGGTGTTGGCCTCTTGCGATACACCTGCGGCGGAGATCTGGATCACGCGGGTTTGGGTTTGAGCGGCAGCATTTGCGAGGTGGCGGACCACGTCGACGTGAATTTGGCAGAGGCTGTCGTGCGCGCCATCCTGCAACGCGCCCGAGGCGTTCACCACCACGTCGACGTCTTGCAACAAGGCAGCCCATTGATCCGTGCGCAAGGACGTGAGATCGAGGTGTTTCCAGCGGTATTGTGGAAAGCGGGCGGTGGCTTTGGCATTGCGGCCCACGCCGGTGACGTCATATCCTGCCTCGGTCACTGCCGCCATGCAGGCCGCGCCAATGAGGCCATAGCCGCCAAGAACAATGGCTTTGGGCATAGCTGCGCTCCGCAAAATCCTGTTGGGGTAAGACTAACATAAGCGTTTTGTCTTGCACGAAAAATTGCGGATCTTGCGGCAATCTGACGTTGGCGGGCTAGCGCTTGCGCACCGGATGGCGCAGAACGGTGCGTAGTTTTTCGGGGGCGGTTTTGCGCGGGTCGCCAAGGTAGATTTCATGGTGGTGGCCGTTTTCCGTCAAGCCGTTTCGCGGGAGGAACTCCTTGTGCAATTTGGCGATGGTGGGGCCTTCTTCGCTATAAGGGCCGATGTGCATGATCTGAGCGCAGAGACCTTCGTTCAAGGCTTCGCGCCGTAGGGTGGCGGGAGGGTCGCCGAGTTTCTTGGATGCCTTTTCGACGCTGGCGGTGAAGGCCGCGTTATCGAGCCAGTCCGGTAGCATGATCATCATGGTCCAATGCCATTCCTCGCGCCGGTCGTTGGTGTAGGCGGTCATGTCGTCGGCCCACCAGAGGCCTTCGAGGGGAGGTACAACGTAGTCTTTGTCCAAGGTCTGTTTAGAGTAGAACTTTAGTCCGTAGCTGATCGGGTATAGCCAGGACAGGGCGTGTTGATAGGTGTCGTTGCCCGGGGCACCGTGGCCGTCGATTTTCACAAAGGTCATCCCGGGAACTTCGACAAGGGAAAAGTCTTTGGCGGAGGGCACATAGAGATGTTTGAGGGTTTTCTTGAAATCGATTTTTGTCATGAGAAGGCCTTGAGGGTGTAGAATTGCTTGAAATTGAAATCGGCCGTACGTGATTTGAATACTTATAGGGCGTAGAACAAAGTGGCAACATTTGATTGCTGGAGGGGTGTCGCACTCCGCGGATCTATGGCAGGCCAGTGCGACCACGTTAGGACAGTAAGTGGTCCGCTACGTTGTGATTTTCCGGCTTCCATGAAGGACGTGGCCTCACGAAATCCGCCTGGAGGCGGTTCCTCTTTGGGGGCTGATCGTCAGCGTTTTCAGGGGAATTCTCTGGCGTATTTGGAAAACAGGACTCATTTGTTGAGAGAACTGGCCCTATTGAGCGGTGTCGGCTTGACCTAGGGTCAGTCAATTTAGGCGGGAGCGGCGCAAGATCGACACGCCTAGATGTATGTTCAATAGGGAGTAAGTTATGGAAAATGTTGTACTATTGGCGGTCGATGGGAGTGACGGGTCTGACCGTGCGCTGGACCATGCCATCGCCAGAGCGAAGCAAGGCGGGGCCAAAGTGATGGTCGCCTATGTGATCGAATGGTCGCCGTATTCGTTTAACACACCGGAAGAAAACGCGACGCGCCACAAGCGTCGGGAAACCGAAATTGAGCGGGCCACTACCGAGATTGTCACCCCTGCGCTCAAGCGGATCGAGGGGGAAGGGTTGGCCTGTGACGGCGTTGTGCGTCATGGTCATCCCGCAGAGACATTGATTGAAATTGCCAAAGAATGTGGCGCTGCTCAGATTTTGATCGGGCGTCGTGGTCACAGCGGATTGAAGTCGCTGCTGTTTGGCAGTGTCGCAGGCAACCTGATCCAGACCGCGCCTGTGCCAGTTGTCGTCGTTCCTTGATTTTGACTTTAAGTTTCCGGAGGAGCATTATGACTCGCATCCTGTTTTTTCTGTTTGCAGCGCTTTTGATCGCTGGGCCAGCCCAAGCTGGCATTGATGAAACCATCAACAATTTCACGGCACCCATTGCCTCGTTTATTGGCTCTGTTGTGTTTTTTAAGATCCCGGTTGCCGGGGCCAATCTTCCGCTTGTTGTGCTGTGGTTGGTCGTTGGGGCCGTGTTTTTCACGTTCTATATGGGCTTCATCAACCTACGTGGTTTCAAACACGCCATTGCGCTTGTCCGCGGAGATTACGCCGATCCCAACAGCGCAGGTGAGGTGTCGCACTTCCAAGCGCTTGCCACGGCGGTGTCTGGTACGGTTGGCATCGGTAACATCGGCGGGGTTGCGGTTGCTGTGACTGTTGGCGGCGCCGGGGCGACGTTCTGGCTGATCGTTGCGGGGTTTCTGGGCATGTCCACCAAGTTTGTTGAATGTACGCTGGGTGTGAAATACCGGAACGAAAACCCGGATGGATCCGTATCGGGTGGCCCGATGTACTATCTGACCAAAGGGTTTGAAGAACGTGGCATGGTGGGCTTTGGCAAGTTCATGGGCACGTTCTATGCCATCGGTATTTTTATCGGCGCTCTGGGCATTGGGAATATGTTCCAGTCCAATCAGGCCTACGTGCAATTGAACACCGTGGCAGGTGGTGCGCTGGATGGCTACGGTTGGCTGGTTGGCCTGATCCTTGCAGGGGTTGTTTTTGCGGTCATCATTGGCGGCATCAAATCCATCGCCCGTGTGACCGAAAAAGTTGTGCCGTTTATGGCTGTCTTCTACTGCGTGTTTGCGATCATTGTGATCCTGATGAATTTCAGCTCGATCCCGGCGGCGATTGGCAACATCTTCTCCGGCGCTTTCACCGGTGAAGGCGTGACCGGCGGGGCCTTGGGCGCGTTGATCATTGGCTTCCAACGGGCGGTCTTCTCCAACGAGGCGGGCATTGGCTCCGCGTCGATTGCCCACGCGGCTGTGCGGACAGATGAGCCGGTGACAGAAGGCTACGTGTCGTTGCTCGAACCCTTCATCGACACCATTGTGATCTGTACCATCACCGCGCTTGTGATTGGCACAAGCCAAGTGGCTGATCCCAACTTCGCGGGGGAGGCAACTGGCGTTGCGATGACTTCAGCTGCGTTTGAGCGGCAGATTGGCTGGTTCCCGGTGCCTCTGGCGTTTGGGGCTCTGCTCTTTGCCTTCTCAACCATGATCTCTTGGTCCTACTATGGGCTGAAGGGATGGACCTATCTGTTTGGTGAAGATCAGGCGCTGCAAACAGTCTACAAACTGATCTTCTGTGCGTTTGTGGCTTTGGGCTGTGTTGTGCAGCTGGGTCCGATCCTGGATATTTCGGATGCGCTGGTGTTCCTGATCTGTGTGCCAAACATCCTGGGGCTCTACTTCCTTGCTCCCGTGGTGAAACGCGAGATGCAGGCTTATCGGGCGAAGCTTGAAAGCGGTGAGATCAGGCGGTTCAAGCACTAAGAAACTTTTGATCGGAAAAGCTGGCCCTCACCAGAGATGGTGGGGGCCTTTTTTACGTGGGGTTGTTTACACCAGTCAGTGGCCGGTCATGTTCTTCACAATGTCCGCTCCGCTCCATGCGGCGGGGAAGTAGGTCGGCCAGTTGGTGACTTCTTCGAGCAGAGCGGCACGGTCGTTGCCCCAGTAGAGGTGGTAGTGGTCCACCTTGGTGGGCACCATTTCATGATCGCTGAACTGGATGAACTGCGGCGCGGCGGCGTCGCCACCGGATTTTTCATAAACGAAGCGGATGCCCTGATTGCCGGATTTATAGGTCAGGATTTCATAGCCGTCCGCTTGGTAAGTGCCTTGCACCGGTTTGCCATCTTTGAAGAAGGCCACGGTGTCGCCGGAGATTTGAATGCGGTCGACGTCGGTTTTGAAACCCGTTTCATAGTAGGCGCGGTATTCCTCGGCGGTTTTTTTGCCGCTTTCGGCTTTGTGCTCCAGCACCGGATCAAGGGTTCCATCCTGCAGGAAGGGGTAGACGGATTGCCAGTCGTTTTCCCAGTCAGACAAGGCGCGGGCTTGCACTTTGGAGTCGTCGATCAGCTTTGGCTCGGCCTTTTTCTGGTCATGCTTATGCGCGTGCTTGTGCTCTTTGGTTTTGGTGTCGGTTGTGGCGGATTGCGCCACTGCCTGGGATGAAAATGCGACCAACGCTCCAATGGAGAGGGCGGTGAGGTGTTTGAGAACAGTGTTTTGCATAGGGTTTCCAATTTTCACTCAGGAATCATGTTATAACATAACATGTATGTGCACTAAGACCTGTGACATGGGATGGCAAGTCGCTTTCAGGAAGGGTTGGGTGCAAAAAAGGCGCAGCCGAGGGGCTGCGCCTTTGGGATGGCAAAGTAAGAGGCGGGAGAGAGTGTCCCAATATGCCTTTACTGGGACATGCCACCTTCACTAGCGACCTGTTCTTTGACGTGTTCCTCGTTACCGACGGCTTTGCCGCGTGGCGGGAAGTCCGCAAAGGTGGTCAGGTGCTTTTGGACCAAACGTGCGGCCGGCCCAAAGGCCCACATCTTGTTGCCCATCCAGAGGGTGTACATGCCGGATTCCTCAGCGGCTTTCTCATACGGATCACGGCGCAGGTTGAAGAGCAGCGGGGCGTTCAACTCTTCTTTGGGGCCAGCCCAGCCCTTTTCCTGGATCACAAAGTGGGCTTTCCAATCGTTGTAGCGCACGGCCTGAAGAACGGTGCCTTCATAGTAGATGATTTCCTTGCGGTTGCTGCCTGTTTCGCCGCGCAGATAGGAGAGCTGATTGTAGCCGTCCAAATGCACCTGGTAGCCTTCATGGCCCTCCAGTAGGGAAGCGGGCAGGTCGTCCGGGCCACCGGCGGCGGCAACCAAGGTAGGCATCCAGTCCATAGCGTCGAAGATGCCGTTCAAAACCTGGCCTTCGGCGATCTGGCCGGGCCAGCGCACCACGGCAGGCACGCGGAAGCCACCTTCCCAAGTGGTGCCTTTCTCGCTGTGGAACGGCGTGGTGCAGCCATCGGGCCAGGTCATGGTTTCAGGGCCGTTGTCAGAGGTGAACAACACAATGGTGTTGTCGCTGATCCCGCGCGCGTCCAGATGGGCGAGCACTTTGCCGACGTTGTCGTCCAGTTCCTTCATGACCACGTCTTGAAGGCCACGCCCATCCCCGAGCATGGCTTCATATTCCGGGCTCAGGTGAGTCCAGACATGGGCGCGGGCAGGGGCCATCCAGACAAAGAAGGGCGTGTCTGCGTCCACGGCGCGGTCGATGAAGTCCAGGGTGTGAGTGGTGACTTCGTCGTCGAGTGTTTTCTGACGTTCGGGCGGGGCTTCGCCGTCATCATCGATGCGTTGTTTGCCGACCAGGCCCCAGCGCGGATCAACTGTCTCGTCCACGGTGTCGGTGGCGTAGCTGTGAATGATGTTGCGAGGGCCAAACTGGTTGTTGAATTCGGGATCATCCGGCCAGTCAGGGTCGGTGGTATATTCCATGGCGTTGAGGTGGTAGAGCCAGCCCCAATATTCATCAAAGCCCTTGTTGGTGGGCAGGAATTGGTTCAGGTCGCCAAGGTGGTTTTTGCCAAATTGGCCGGTGGTTTGGCCCAGCCCCTTGAGCATGTTGGCCAAGGTCGGGTCGTTTTCGTTCAGGCCGACAGGGTCGCCGGGCAGGCCCACGGTGTGCATGCCGGTGCGTACCGGAAACTGCCCGGTGATGAAGGCGGAACGGCCGGCGGTGCAGCTTGGCTGGGCGTAGTAATCGTGAAACGTGCACCTTCGGCGGCGAGTTGGTCGAGGTTGGGTGTCTCGATGCTTTTCACACCTTGGTGGTAGCTGCCGAGGCTGGCCCAGCCGACATCATCCGCCATGATCACCAGAATATTGGGTTGCTCGGTTTCGGCGAAGGCGCCTTGCGCGGCGAAGCCCAAAGCCGCGATGGTTGTTGTCATCGATACCATCATTGCAGGGAGTTTTGACACGAAATCACCTCCTAAATTCTTGCGCGTTTTTATGAACACCTGTTCCTGCGTGCAAAGTAGAGTTGAGTGAGGTGAGCTGGCAACGGAGGTTTACATTAGTTTCGCAATCTGAAAGCTTTGGGTCGAAACTTGAAATTGAGACCAAATATGTTGACTGAAGCTTCATTGTCCGCGTTTTTCCATTTGGCTGAAACGTCTAGTTTTCAAGAAGCTGCGCGGCGGATGGGTGTCTCCAACGCGTCCCTGACCCGCTACATCGCGCAGGCGGAGGAAGAGGCGGGGGTGGCGCTGTTTTTACGGACTCGAAACAACTGTAAGCTGACTAGAGTTGGTCTAGAATTCTTTCCCCTGGCGCAGCGGTTGGAACAGGATCTGCGGCGGTTTTCCCGTCAGGTGGATGTTTTGAGAGAGGGCGGTGGGCAGCAGTTGCGCGTGGCGTGCGGGCCTTTGGTGCCGCGGGCCCTGGTGGCGCCGGTGACACAGGCGGTCCTGCGGGAGCTGCCGGAGATGCGGTTGCATCTGGAGGTCAACGCACGCATGGCGCCACTGGAGAAAGTGCTCAGCGGGGAGATGGATATTTTTATCGGTGATCTGACACACACGCCGGAGGCGGAAGGCGTGGAGATCGTGGTGATGGAAAAACGCCCCGTGATGTTTGTCGCCCACCCGGATCATCCTGTGCATGCGCTGGGCACATGTTCGTTGGCGGATGTGTTGCAGTTCCCGCTGGCGTCTGGGCATTTGCACAAACACTGGCGTGCGACTTTTACCAAGCTGTTGGGCGGAGATCAGGCAGCTGCGGATAAGGTTAGCCTGTTGCCGCAGATCGAAAGTGACGATTATCACTTCCTGACAGGGTTGGCGCGAGACGGGCAGTTCATTGTGGGCGCGGTTGAGGAAACCTTTGAGGAACCGTTGGCTTTGGGGTGGTTCAAAAAAATCCCGCTCAAGGCTCCGATTACCTGGAACATCTGCGCTGTGCGCAAGCGTGGTGAGAGCTCGCCAGCACTTGAGGCGTTCTGGCGAGCGCTTGAGAGATATGCGGTGAACCCGGTTGCCGCTTAGGAGGTCTGCTCCAGATATTGCAGGCAGCCTTCGAGCGCGGCGGCATCGTCGGTGATCAAGCTGATCGGAAAGGTTGCCGGGTCCACGATGCCATGGGCGTCGCGGGTGAGCTCTTCCATAAAGTCAGGCAAGGCCGCGGAGGTCAGCACGCCGCGGGAGGCGGAGCCGGCAAAGGCCACGCCGTCGCGCGGCATATATTGCAGGATCATGGCTTGCGTCAGGCGGCCCAAGGCGCGGGCAAAAAGGCGCACAGTGCGGGTGGCGTCGTTGCAGCCGTTGGCAAAGCCGTCAACGATGTCTTTGCCGCCCTTGCGTTGACCGCTGACCACCTGATGCAGGCGTTCCAGACCACGGCCGCAGAAGCAGTCTTCGTAGGTGACAAAGACGTCAGCGCCGTCGCCAAGCTCATCGCGCAGCAGTTTGCCAACGGAGTAGGGCAGTTCGGCGTGGCCAAGTTCGGCCTCC
This sequence comes from uncultured Shimia sp., assembly GCF_947493595.1. Taxonomy (GTDB): domain Bacteria; phylum Pseudomonadota; class Alphaproteobacteria; order Rhodobacterales; family Rhodobacteraceae; genus Shimia. Next base: position 143,906 of record NZ_CANLRL010000004.1, read on the forward strand.
ATGGCGGTTAGACCGCCACGGGCGTTGCGGCGGGTGGGGCTGACGTTGAAGCCGGTGCCCATGCCAGCCACCAGCGCTTGACCATTTGTCGGTTCGTGTTTGGTGCCGCAGACCGGATCGGTTGAAATGCGCGCCAGCGCGTAGCCCAGAGCGGAGAGATCGTTGATCAACTCTGCATGGGGCGCGCCGGTTTGATTGCGCAGGTTTTCCACGCTGAGGAACCAGTCGCGGTTGGTCAACTCGCCTTCGCCGGAATGCACGGGACCGGCGATAGCGATGCACACCCCGGCGAGGTCGCCGGGGATGGTTTTTTCAAGATAAGCAGCAAGCACGGCGTCAAAGCTATCGTAGTCATCATTGGAGGCGCGCATCACACTTTCAATGCGCACACCTGTGGCATCCGCCAGAGCCAGGCGTGTGTTTGTGCCACCGATGTCACCTACTAAGTACGTCATAAACCGCAACTTTCTTCTTCTGAGTCAATTCGTTGGTTCGTCTATCGAATTAATTCAGGTTTGAACAGGCACGCCTTCGGGCTTTTTGCCAAGGATGATCATGCTCAGCAAATCGTCGTCGGTGACGTCGTTCACATCCACGGTGCCAACCAGTTGACCGTTCTTCATCACCGAGGCGCGATCGCAGAGTTCCATGACATCGTGGATGTCGTGGCTGATCAGGAAAATGCCGATGCCTTGGGCTTTGAGCTGCTGAATGAGCTCGGAGACCATTTGGGTCTCATGCGGGCCGAGGGCGGCGGTGGGTTCGTCCATGATCAGGATCTTGGCGTCGAAATACACGGCGCGGGCAATGGCTACGGACTGGCGCTGACCGCCCGAAAGCGCAGAGACTGGCTCGGCGAACTTTTGGAAGTTCGGGTTGAGCTTGCCCATGATTTTGCGCGTCTCGGCTTCCATGGCGTCGTCGTTAACCGTGCCCAGAGGTGTGGTGAGTTCTCGACCCAGGAAGAGGTTGGACGCCGCATCAAGGTTATCGGCCAGCGCAAGTGTCTGGTAGATGGTCTCGATGTTGTATTTGCGGGCGTCGCGCGGGTTGTTGATCTCCGCCTTTTCACCGTTGATGTAGATCTCGCCGCCGTCACCCTGATAGGCGCCGGAGAGGATCTTGATCAGGGTGGATTTGCCCGCGCCATTGTGGCCCAGAAGGCCGACCACTTCGCCTGGCATGAGATCGACGGAGACATGGTCCACCGCTTTGATCCCGCCAAAGGAGATGTGGATGTCGCGCATTTCCACGAGAGGGGTTTGCTTGTCCATGATGTTTCTCCTTATGCGCCGGTGCGGCGGCGGTAGACGATGTCGACCCAGACCGCGAAGACCAGAACCACACCCACAACGATGTTTTGCAGCGGCGCGTCAACACCCACGGAGGCCATGCCGGATTGCAAAGATTGCATGATCAGCGCGCCAATCACGGCGCCATAGATGGTGCCAGCACCGCCAGAGAGCGCGGTACCGCCAATCACGGCAGCAGCGATCACGCGCAGTTCGTCCAACGTGCCGAGACCCACATCCACCGCATTCAGGCGGGCGGAGGCGATGATCGAGGCGATGCCGGTCAAAGCGCCCATCAGCGCGAAGATTTTCACGGTCAAGAAGCGCGTGTTGATGCCGGAGAGCTCTGCGGCCTCAGGGTTGCCGCCGGTGGCGTAGATGTAGCGGCCAAAACGGGTGCGACGGGCGATGATGGTCATCACAATCGCGACGGCCAGCAGGATCACCACCGGGATGGCCACACCGTGGTTCCAGACCATGCCGTCGGTGTATTCGATGCCTTGGGCCTTGGTGATGCGTTTCATCGCGCCTTTGGGGATTGGGTAGCTGTTCATGATCGACACAAACAGAAGGATGCCGCCGGCGGCGATGGCCATGAGGATGCCCTCGGCCCAGGCGGGTTTCACCGCAAAACCATGGGAAGCTTTGTTGCGGCGGCTGAGCAGCATGAAGCCCACAGCGACCAGGGCGGCAATGATGCCAAAGACCCAGCTGAGTGTTTCGCCCAATGTACCCTCAGCGCCGCCGCCCAGTAGTCGGAAAGTTGGGTCCAGTGGGGCTTGGGTTTGGCCCTTGGTGACCCACCACATGGCGCCGCGATAGACAAGGAAGCCACCGAGGGTCACGATGAAGGCGGGCACGGTCAGGTAGCCGATGATGTAGCCTTGGAAGGCGCCAAGCACGGCGCCCATGAAAATGGCGAAGATCACGGCGATGATCCAGATCGACCAGTGGCCAAGGCCCACCACGTCTGGCAGCCATTGCACTTGCAGGGCGGCGGTGGTCATGCCGATGAAGCCGAGCATTGACCCAACGGAGAGGTCGATGTGGCGGGTCACAATGACAAACACCATGCCAGTGGCCATGACGGCAACAGAGGCAGTTTGCACCGAGACGTTGAAAAAGTTTCGAGGGGAGAGGAAGCGGCCGTCGGTGAAGACGCCAAAGACAATCCAGATCACCACAAGCGCGCCGATCATGCCAAGCAGGCGCGGGTCGAGGCCCAGCTTGTTGATCAGGGTTTTGGCTTGGTTTTGCATTGTGCGGTCCCTTTTTGGTTCGCGCGGATTGAGACACCTCACCCAGTCTGCGCGGTGGAGGCCGCTTCAGTCAAAGGTGCTCAAATCTTAGGGGAGTGGGGAAATTGGGTGCCCCCCCGCCAGTGGCGGAAGGGCAGGTGTGTTTACTGACACGCCGCGTTGGAAGAGCCCGCGCAGAGCACGTCTTTCTCGATCCAGCCTGCGTCCAGAACTGTGTTCAGATTGTCGGCTGTCACCGGCACTGGTGCCAAGAACATGGAGTTCAACGTGGTGCCTGCTGGGGAGGTCCACTCAGCGGAGCCTTCCACGGCGTTGCCGGAGGCCAGGGCGACGGCGATTTCGCCGGCCGCAGCACCCAGAGCGCGCGCATCTTTCCAAACGGAAACAGTCTGCGTGCCCATGGCCACACGGTTCAGCGCAGCGTGGTCACCGTCTTGACCAGACACTGGAATGCCTTCCATGCCCTGTGCGGTCAGAGCAGCAACAACACCACCGGCGGTGCCGTCGTTAGACGCAATCACAGCGTCAACTTTGTTGTCAGCCGCGGTCAGGATCTGCTCCATGTTGCGCTGGGCGTTGGCCGGAACCCAGCCATCGGTGTAGGCTTCGCCGACAATTTTGATGTCGCCTGCGTCAATCGCGGCCTGGATGATTTCCTGCTGACCACCGCGCAGGAAGTCTGCGTTTGGATCGGTTGGGGAGCCTTTGATCATCACGTAATTGCCTTTTGGCATTGCTGCCAGAACGGCGCGGGCTTGCATGCGGCCCACTTCGACGTTGTCAAAGGTCAGGTAAAACGCGCGGCTGTCCTCAATGAGGCGGTCATAGGCGATCACAGGGATTTCTTCGTCGGCGGCTGCCTGTACGGCTGGGCCAACAGCGGAGGCGTCCTGTGCCAGAATGATCAGCGCGTCGGCGCCTTGAGCGATCAGGCTTTCGATGTCGGAAAGCTGCTTGGCTGAGGAGCTCTGCGCGTCAGCGGAGATGTATTTGGCGCCAGCGGCGTCCAGCGCGCCTTTGATGGCGGCTTCGTCAGTTTTCCAGCGCTCTTCCTGGAAGTTGGACCAGCTTACGCCGATGACCAGATCGTCTGCCCAGACTGCGGTGCTTAGGAAAGCGCCGGCGATAACAGCCGTCGCGGATGCAAAAAGTTTCATGGTGTCCTCCCAAATGTTCGTCCCGGTCTTTGGCCGAAGTGAGTCGGCTCAGGCCGGGTGTGACCAATGGTAGCGTAATAAATTTGTAAATCAAATTAAATCAACTAACCTTGCATTGATCCAACAAACATCGGCATGGTTTTGACGCCGGGTAAGGGCAGCTTGTGTTTTGGTTGCGGACCGTGTCTGGTGAAGAAGGAGCTAGTATATGTCTGTGAATCAACGAGAAATTGGGCGGCGTAAGCTGCTGGCAGAAATTCGCAGGCAGCAGCGTGTCCCGCGCATTGACCTGAGCGAGCTGACCGGAATCAGCCGCGCAACCGTGACAACCATCACCGCCGAGTTGCTCCGCGAAGGGTTGATTGAAGAAGTCACAAGCGACCTTGGCGAGAAAGATTCGAAGCGGGGACGTCCCAAGGTGGATCTGAAGATTCGCGGTGCGGCGCGGCTGATCGCAGGGGCAAAAATCTCCAACAAGACGGTGTCTTTGGTGCTGCTCGATTTTGAAGGTACACAATTGGCCGCCCATGAAGCGGATCTGGAGACGGCGGTCTTGCCTGCCGAAGACATGGCGGAAGTACTGTCCGGACTTGTCGAGACGTTGGCGCGCAAGATTGGCCTGTCGCGGGCAGATGTGGCGGGGTTTGGTTTGGGTATCGCTGGTGTGGTCGATGCGCCGCGCGGTTTTGTGCATTGGTCGCCGTCTTTGACCAGCCGCAACGTGCAGTTTGGTGACGTGCTGGAGCGGGTGCTGGGCATTCCGGTGTTTTTGGACAACGATGCCAACCTTGTGGCGATGGCCGAGAAGAGCTTTGGTCTTGGACAGGGGCACAGCGATTTTATTGTGGTGACCATTGAGAGTGGTGTCGGTATGGGCATCGTAATCAATAATGAGATTTACCGGGGGACGCGGGGCTGTGGCGCAGAATTTGGTCACACCAAAGTGCATCTAGAGGGGGCGCTTTGTCGTTGTGGGCAGCGAGGGTGCCTGGAGGCCTATGTGGCGGACTACGCGCTGACGCGTGAAGCCATGTTGGCCAGTGGCGAAGCCGCCGAGCGGCAAGTTGAGGATATTTTGCGCACGGCCAAAGAGGGCGAAGCCGTGGCTGCGTCTATTGTGAACCGGGCCGGGCGGATGTTTTCCATGGGGCTGGCCAACATCGTGAACATTTTTGACCCTGAGTTGATCATTTTGGCGGGCGAACAAATGCAGGCCAGCCACCTTTATGCGGAAGAGGTGATTGACGGTATGCGCAAGCTGATTGTGCAGGTCGACAAAGCCCCGCCGGAGGTGGTGGTACACAAGTGGGGCAACCTGATGTGGGCCCGAGGAGCAGCGGCCTATGCACTTGAAAATGTGTCGGAAAATGCGCTCGTGGAGTTGGCGGATAATGTGGCTTAAGGGCGCAAGTGCATTGGCACTATTGATGGCAAGTAATGCGCAGGCAGAAGTGCGATTTGCATCAGTGGACGTTGCGGAGCATGTTTATGACGGCGGCTGGGAATTTTACGTCGGCGGTGGTGTGGCAGCGTTTGATTGCAGCGGTGATGGCTTGCCGGAGCTGGTGGTGGCGGGCGGGGAAAACCCGCCGATGCTGCTGCGCAACCAGAGTTCCCATGGCGGGGCGGTGACCTTTGAGGAGGACACGCCCGATGCCTTGATGATGCCCGATACTACGGGGTTTTACCCGCTTGATATTGATGGCGACGACCGGCTCGATCTTGTTGCGTTGCGTGTGGGGGAGAACCGCCTTCTGAAAGGTGGCGAAGAGTGTCGTTTTGAGCCTATGGATGTGCCGGGGTTTGACGGGGGCAATGCTTGGACCACGGCGTTTTCTGCCACTTGGGAGCGGCAGGATGCGCTGCCGACATTGGCGTTTGGCAATTACGTGGATCGTGACGATCCCAAAGGGCCGTTTGAGGCTTGTGACGAGAATGATTTGTTCCGGGCCTCTGGCGAGGGGTATGCGCATGCCACGTTGACGCCGGGGTTTTGCCCGTTGTCGATCTTGTTTTCCGACTGGGGCCGCTTGGGCCGTTCGGATTTACGGATGAGCAATGACCGCCATTACTATGTGAAAGGTGGCGCGGAGCAGCTTTGGGCGATGGAGGCGACGCCGCGGCTTTATGGGGAGGCGGATGGCTGGGCCACGCATATGTTGTGGGGCATGGGCATTGCGCAGCGTGATCTGGACTTTGACGGCAAGGCGGAGGTGTTTTTGTCGTCGATGGGCGATCAGCGGTTGATGAAACGTGTGAGCGCGGAGGCCCCGACGTTTGAAGATGTGCCTTTTGAGATGGGCACCTCGGCGCATCGGCCATACACCGGTGGCGACGGGCGGCCCTCAACCGGCTGGCACATCAGTTTTGGCGATGTGGACAACGACGGGCTGGATGATGTGTTCATATCCAAAGGCAATGTGCAGCAAATGCCGGGCGCGGCGATGGAAGACCCCAACAATCTGTTGATTCAGCAGGCCGACGGAACATTTGCTGAGCTGGGCGACGTAGCTGGGATCGCCACATTGGCGCGCAGCCGTGGGGCAGCGTTGGTGGATATGAACCACGATGGGTTGCTGGACCTGGCAGTGGTAAACCGACGGGCACCGTTGGAGGTTTATCAAAACGTCACTGAAAGCACGGGAAATTGGGTGGCTTTGACCTTGATGGGGAAAGAGGCCAACAGTCAGGCCGTGGGGGCCTTTATTGAGGTGAAAGTGGGCGACCAAGTGCACCTACGGGAAATCACCGTGGGTGGCGGTCACGCCGGAGGTGTATCCGGGCCGCAGCATTTTGGGCTGGGCGATGCGGAGACCGTTGAAGTGCGCGTGCGCTGGCCGGATGGCACGCAGGGCGATTGGATCGAGGTGCCGGTAAATGGCAGCTGGCGGGTGTGGTCCGAAGGGCCGGTGACGGTGCTGTCGGCGTACTGAAAAAGCCGCGTGGATCAGTTGGACAGCTGATCCATGGGCAGTCCGGAGGGTACCGACTCTGGCACTCCAAGGCGGCCTTGAATGGCGTCGTAGTCCGTGAGGCTTTCGAGGAAGGCGAGGATCTGCGCGACCTCCTTATCGGTGAGGTCAGTCGGCGAAAGTTCGTTGGCGGCTGCGATTTCGATCACTTCAGGTTCGTCCGTCATCAATTTGAAATCTGTATCAAATTTTCCATCGGAATAGGTGGTGTGGGCCGCTACATAGGCTTTGAGCGAGGCCACCGGATCGAGGTGATGCCTGACCATGGCTTCCAGGGAGGTGTAGGCCCCGTTATGGCCATAAGGCGCGGTCTGCGTGATGTTGCGCAGGGAGGGCGTGCGAAAGCGGTAGAAGTCTTCGTCTTGGCCGGTGACGCGGCCACGGCCGACGTCGCGGTTGTGGTTTTCAAACGGTGCCGCTTTGCCCGGGCCGATCTGTGGCAGCGCGATGGCGTGGAAGCCGTGGTTGGTCTGGAATTGGCCGGAATGGCAGGTGCCGCATTGGGCTTTGCCGTAGAAAAGGTCCAGGCCAGCGGCGGCATCAGCGGTGAGTGGCGTGCCGTCGCGCAGGTACGCGTCAAAGGCGGAGGCATCCGCGCGCCATTCAAAGGCAATGAAGGCGGCCAATGCGTTGGCGATGTGGTGGAACTTGATGGGTTCCTCTGCGCCAATCACATCGTCAAAGGCAGCGCGGTAGGCGGGGATGGCTTCGACCCGTTTGGCAAGGATGTCCCATGCGCCGCCTTCGCCGGTGAGTTGGCCGAGACGCACGGCTTGCGAGACGTCGTTTTCGGAATAGTGACCGGCCATTTCGTCGCCAGAGAGCACCGGGAACATGGCTTGTGCGGCAAGGGCGTTGTCAAAGCCCATCTCCATCTCGCTTCCTAAAGGGGTGCGGATGCCGGAGGGGCGGGAGGGGTCGTCTTCGAGGCGGCCATCGTGGAAAAAGACTGTGAATTCGGTGGCGCCGAGGTTCCACAGCGCGGGGGCGTTGCGGGGGATGCGGTTTTCGGGCGGGTTTGAGGTGTCGATTTTGCGCTCTAGCCCGAGGCCGGTGGCGCCGTCGCCAAGGCCGAGGGAGACGCCATCCGACGTGCCCAGATCGGGGTGGTGGCAAGTGGCGCAGGCGACGCTGCGGTTGCCGGACAGGATCGGATCGTAGAACAGTTGCCAGCCCAGCTCGACCTCCGTCACGTCCTGCGCCGGGAAGATGGCGTCCGCCTTGGGCAGCGGTGAGGCGCTGGCACCGGTTGCCAGAATGGCGGGCAGGAAAGCGGCTGTGAGCATCAAGGGGCGCATGGCGGGTCTTTCATTTAGAAAAGCCCTCCGCGCAGGAGAATATGCGCGAAGGGCCAGTGTATCTTGGCTCAATAACGATTTTGAAACAAGATATTACACAAAGCGGTTCACGTAGTTTTCCAAAATCTCCTGACGGCCGGATTTGGGTGCCGGGTTGATCTTTCCGCTCATCACGTCGTCGAATGTGCCGTCCAAATCGCCGGCTAGCATGGCTTTGGCCGCGTCTGTGTCCCAACCGGCGTAGCGCTCGGCCAGGGCATCTTCGAGACCACCGTCCTCGATCATTGCGGCGGCGGCTTTCAGGCCGCGGGCGCAGACGTCCATGGCGCCGATGTGGCCTGCGATCAGGTCTTCGGCGTCCAAGGACTGGCGGCGCAGTTTGGCGTCAAAGTTGGTGCCGCCGGTTTTCAGGCCGCCGTCTTTGAGGATGTGGTAGTAGGCCAGCGCAACTTCGGGCACCGAGTTCGGGAACTGGTCGGTGTCCCAGCCGGATTGGTAGTCGTTGCGGTTCATGTCGATCGAGCCGAGCACACCAAGGGCGGCAGCGGTGGCGATCTCATGTTCAAAGCTGTGACCGGCGAGGATGGCGTGGCCCTGCTCGAGGTTGAGTTTGACCTCGTTTTCCAAGCCGTACTTCTTGAGGAAGCCATAGCAGGTGGCGGCGTCAAAGTCGTATTGATGCTTGGAGGGTTCTTGCGGTTTTGGCTCCACCAAGATGGTGCCTTCGAAGCCAATCTTGTGTTTGTAGTCCACCACCATGTTTAGGAAGCGGCCCATGTTGTCGAGTTCACGGCCCATGTCGGTGTTGAGCAGGGTTTCATAACCCTCGCGGCCGCCCCAGAGCACGTAGTTTTCGCCGCCCAAACGTTTGGTGGCGTCCATGCAGGTTTTCACGGTGGCGGCGGAATAGGCGAAGACTTCCGGGTCCGGGTTGGTGGACGCACCACTCATCCAGCGGCGGTGGCTGAACATATTGGCGGTACCCCAGAGCAATTTCACGGCGCGTGTGCTCATTTTTTCTTCAAAGTAATCAATGATCTCTTCGAAGTTCTTCAGGCTTTCGGCAAAGCTGTCACCCTCAGGGCGCACATCGGCGTCGTGCCAGCAGAAGTAAGGTTGTTGCAGGATGTCAAACATTTCAAAGGCAGCGTCGGCTTTGACTTTGGCCATGTCCATGCGGGTTTGCGGGTGCCACGGGCGCTCAAAGGTTTGGCCGCCAAAGGGGTCGCCGCCTTCCCAGGCAAAGCTGTGCCAATAGGCCACGGCAAAGCGCAGGTGGTCTTCCATGCGTTTGCCCATGACAACCTCATCAGGGTTGTAGTGGTGGAAGGCCATCGGGTTGGTGCTTTCCGGCCCTTCATATTGGGCGGGGGCGATGTTTTTGAAGAAATCGGTCATTGTGTCAGGGCCTTTATGCCGGGGTACAGGGTGACGAAGTGGGCGTAGGCCTCTTCGTAGGCGTCGCGCAGATCACTGCGGGGGGAAACGGTTGTGGCGATCTCTGGCCGGGTCATGACGGTCTCAGGATCGGCTTTGGTGGCGGCGCAAATGGCCAGCCGGGCGGCGCCAAGGGCCGCGCCAAATTCGCCTGCTTTGGGCAGGGAAATGGGCAGGTTCAGCAGCGTGGCGATGAGCTCGACCCAATAGGGTGACTGGCTGCCGCCGCCGATGGCAATCAGGCTTTGCAGGTCCGCGCCGGTGGATTTCAACGCTTCGAGATTATCGCGTAGAGCGAAACTCACACCTTCTAGCACGGCTTGGGTGAGGGCGGCGGGGCCGGTGTCGATGTCGATGTTCAGGAAGGCGCCGCGCATGGTGGCGTCGTTGTGTGGGGTGCGCTCGCCGGACAGATAGGGCAGGAAGCGCATGGCGCCGGGGCCGTTGATGCTGTCGCCCAAGAGCTTGGTCAGGTTGGCTGGGCTTTCTTGCAGGTTGCGGGAGAGCCAGTTGAGGCTGTCGGTGGCGGCAAGGATCACGCCCATCTGATACCAGCGATTGGGAACGGCGTGGCAGAAGGTATGCACGGCGCTTTCCGGTTTGGGGGCGTAGGCGTCGCGGCCAGTGAGCAGCACGCCGGAGGTGCCTAGCGAGACAAAGCCGTCTCCCTCGTTGAGCGCGCCGATCCCACACGCGGCGGCGGCGTTGTCTCCGGCACCTGCGGCGACAATCACGCCTTTGGGCAGGCCTAGTTCGGCGGCGATGTCATCGCGCACGGTGCCAATGGCGTCGGAGCCTTCAAACAGGTCCGGCATCTGATCACGGCGCACGCCGGAGGCGGTGAGCAAGGTGTCAGACCAGTCGCGGGTGCCAACGTCAAGCCAACTGGTGCCAGCGGAGTCGGACATGTCAGAGGCATAGACACCGGTGAGCCAGAAGTTCAGGAAGTCTTTGGGCAGCAGGACTTTGGCGGTTTTGGCAAATATGTCCGGCTCGTTTTCGGCGACCCAGGCCACTTTGGGGGCGGTGAAGCCAGGGAAGACGATGTTGCCGGACAGGTCTCGCACCTGTTCGGTGGTGTCGAACTTGGCGGCTTGCGCGGCGGAGCGGGTGTCGTTCCACATCATGCAGGGGCGCAAGGGGGCGCCGTTTTTGTCCAGCAAATTGGCGCCGTGCATGTGACCGGACACGCCGATGCCTTTGATAGCGGCGACCTCAGTAGGGTGGTCGGCCTTTAGCGCGGCAAAGACCGCTTTGGTGGCCGTGATCCAGTCCGATTGCAGCTGTTCGCTCCACCCTGAATGCGGTCGCGCCGTGTCCACGGCGGCCTCTTTTGCGCCGATCACACATTGGGACGCGTCAATCAGCAGGGCGCGTACTCCAGACGTGCCCAGATCCAATCCCACAAACATGGGGGTTCCTCCTCAAGTCTACATACTTAATTTGTGCCTCAAATTAATTTGAGGATCAAACTAGAAATTGCCTACTCGAAGATTTTTCCACTGGAGCGTGGATGGTGGAGATAAGTGTTTTTTTCGAAAAATCGAATGTAAACAAAGAGTTCGTCGTCTATTGGGCGCGACAGAAGAAAATTGCGAGTGAGCGCTTGACCCTCCTGTGACTGGAACCTTTATGTGATGTAGTCGAACGATGTTTGAGAACGAGGCGAGTCGATGACGGCGCATGTGTTGAATTTCCAGCTGGACGGGCTGAGCTGTGCGGGCTGCGTGAACCGCGCGCAGAAGGCGATGGCCGCTGTGGAAGGGGTGCAGGACGCAAGTGTGAACTTGGCGGACACCTCGGCGCGGGTGGCGTTTGAGGATGACACCGTGCGCGACGGTGTGATTGCGGCGCTGAAGTCGGCGGGCTATCCGGCGCGGGAGGCTACGGTGACGCTGGATGTGGGGGGCATGACCTGTGCAGGCTGTGTCCGCCGCGCGGAGGCCGCGATGGCGGCGGGCGAGGGCGTGCTGACGGCGGAGATCAACTTTGCCAGCGAGAGCGCAACCGTGCGTTATCTGGAAGGCGCGATCACGGCCAACCAGATTGCCGCGTTGAGCACGCGGGCGGGCTATCCGGCGCGGGTGCCGGAGGAGGGCGTGCCAGAAGACATCGCAGATCGGAAAGAGGAAGAGGCCAAGGCGGCCAAGCGGCGGGTGCTGCTGGCGGTGGTGCTGGCGTTTCCGGTGTTTTGCATCGAAATGGGCGGACATATGGTGCCCGCGTTTCATCATTGGCTGATGGCCAATGTGGGGATGCAAAACAGCTATCTGTTTCAGTTTGTGCTGACCTCGATCCTGTTGGTCGGGCCAGGGCGGGAGTTTTACGCCAAGGGTATTCCTGCGCTACTGAAAGGCGCGCCGGAGATGAACTCGCTGGTCGCCTTGGGCACGGGGGCGGCTTATCTGTTCTCCGTCGTGTCGACCTTTGCGCCGGGGCTGCTGCCTGCGGGCACCGCCAATGTGTATTTTGAAGCGGCGGCGGTGATTGTAGTGCTGATCCTGGCGGGGCGCTGGATGGAAGCGCGGGCCAAGGGGCGCACCGGGGCGGCGATTGCCGAGCTTGTCGGCTTGCAGCCGCGCGTGGCGCAGGTGGAGCGTAAAGGCAAAGTATCCGAGGTGGCGATCGAAGAGGTGGCGGTGGGCGATGTGCTGCATCTGCGGCCCGGGGAGCGTGTGGCTGTGGATGGGCGTGTGCTGGATGGCAACTCCTTTGTGGATGAGGCGATGATTTCCGGTGAGCCGGTGCCAGTGGAGAAATCCGCAGGCGATGCGGTGATAGCGGGCACGGTGAATGGCGCCGGTGTCCTGCGCTATGAGGCGGAGCAGGTGGGGCGCGACACGATGCTGGCGCAGATCATCGACATGGTGCGTCAGGCGCAAGGGGCAAAGTTGCCGATCCAGAACCTGGTGGACCGGATCACGGCGGTGTTTGTGCCGGTGGTGATGGCGATTGCGGCGGCGACCTTTGTGGTCTGGATGTTTGTGGGGCCGGAGCCGCGCCTGGGCTATTCGCTGGTGGCGGCGGTGGCGGTACTCATTATCGCTTGCCCCTGCGCCATGGGATTGGCCACGCCAACCTCGATTATGGTCGGGACGGGACGGGCGGCGCAGTTGGGCGTTTTGTTTCGCAAAGGTGACGCGCTGCAGGGTTTGCGGGACTGCGATGTGGTGGCGTTTGACAAGACGGGCACGCTGACCCAAGGGGCGCCATCAGTGACCGATGTGGCATTGGCGGAAGGTTTTGACGAGGATGATGTGTTGGCGCGGGTGGCGTCGGTTGAGGGGCAATCCGAGCATCCGTTGGCGCGGGCGATGGTTGCTGAAGCTCAAGAACGTGGGCTGGACGTGGCAGCGTGTACGGAGCTTGAGGTGCGGGTTGGGCACGGGCTGATTGGCACTGTGGATGGCGCACAGGTGGCCGTAGGCGCGGCGCGGTTGATGTTGGCACTGGAGGTGCCTTTGGGTGGGTTTGAAGCGCTGGCGGTTGCGTTTGCCGAGGCAGGCAAGACGCCGATCTATGTGTCGGTGGACGGCACATTGGCCGCTGTGATTGCGGTGGCGGATGCGGTGAAACCAAACTCGGCAGCAGCAATCAAAGCCCTTCATGGCATGGGCAAGACCGTGGCGATGATCTCCGGTGACACAGAACGCACGGCGCAGGCTTTGGCGCGGGAATTGGGCGTGGATCACGTGGTCGCAGAGGTCTTACCAGACGGTAAGGTTGCGGCGCTGGAGCAGTTGCGCGACACCGTTGGCAAGGTGGCCTTTGTCGGCGATGGCATAAACGACGCGCCCGCCCTGGCGGCGGCGGATGTGGGTATCGCCATTGGCACAGGCACGGATGTGGCGATTGAAGCGGCGGATGTGGTGTTGATGGCGGGCGACGTGGGGGGCGTTGTGACCGGGTTTGACCTGAGCCGCCGGGTGATGCGTAATATCAAAGAGAACCTGTTCTGGGCGTTTGGCTACAACGTGGCGCTGATCCCTGTGGCGGCGGGCATTTTGGTGCCCTTTGGCGGGCCCGCGCTGTCACCGATGTTGGGCGCCGGGGCGATGGCGCTCTCCAGCGTGTTTGTCCTGTCCAACGCGCTGCGGTTGCGGCGCATCCAGCCAGCCTTTCAGGCCAGCAAGAAAGAAGGTGTGTGATGAATATCGGGGAAGTTTCCAAGAACACCGGACTGCCGGCAAAGACCATTCGCTACTATGAGGACATCGGTTTTGTGACCCCGGCGCGGGGCGACAATGGCTATCGCAGTTTCAGCGAGAAGGATCAGCACAAGCTGGTGTTTCTGGGCCGGGCGAGGGGGCTTGGGTTTTCGATTGAGGACTGCCGGACGTTGTTGGCGCTGTATGAGGATCAGGGGCGGGCCAGTGCGGATGTGAAGCGGGTGGCGCAGAAGAACTTGAGTGAGATTGACCGCAAGATTGCGGATTTGCAGGCGATGCGGGGCACTTTGAGCCATCTGGTGGCCAATTGCGCCGGTGACGGGCGGCCGGATTGTCCGATCTTGGAGGATCTGGGGCGCAGCTAACGCGCTGATGTCACAAAAGGATTGCTCTGTGGCTGCCGCGTAGTAGCATCTCGCCATGGGACCCATTCATTACGCGCTGTTGTTATCCTTGTTTGCCGGTCTGGCGATCCCGTTGGGGGGCGTTCTGGCGCGGGTGGAGCATATCTCCAACCGTGCGGTGGAGGCGCGGTTTCTGAAATCCATCACAGCTTTTGGCGGCGGGGCGTTGCTCTCGGCGGTGGCGTTGGTGCTGGTGCCCAAGGGCGCGGAGGTGCTGACCGTTGCGCTGGCCGTTGGGTTGTTGGTGGCCGGGGGCGTGTGTTTTGCGCTGGTGGATGCGGCCTTGGCGAAGGCGGGTGGCAGCGGGGCAATTGTGCTGGCGATGCTGTTGGATTTCCTGCCGGAAGCCATGGCGCTTGGGGCGTTGTTGGTGACAGAGGCAGCAACGGCGAAGTTGTTGGCGGCGATGATGTTTCTGCAGAACCTGCCGGAAGGGTTTGCCGCGTTCCGGGAGATTTGGGTGCAGGGGAAGTTGCCCGCGGCCAAAGTGCTTTTGGTGTTTGTCGCGCTGGCTGGCTTGGGGCCGCTCTGTGCGCTGCTTGGCTTTGCGTTTTTGGCGGATGATCCGGAGACGCTGGGGGCGATCACGATTTTTGCCGCCGGTGGGATTTTATATCTGGTGTTTCAGGACATCGCGCCGGAAGCGCATGAGAGCGGGGCTTATTCGCCGGCATTGGGAGCGGTGGCCGGGTTTGCGCTTGGGCTGGCTGGCGACATGGTGATTGGGTGAGGTGGGTGCTGCGGAAGGGCGCCTACTACGCTGCTTCGTGCCAGATTTGTTGCTCTTGGGCTGATTGTTCCCTAGGGCTTGTGGGATTGGAAAATACGATGATTGGAAAATCGAACATATGAACATGCTTCGAGCAATAATTCTGTTTGTCACGGTATTCACACTGCCTGTGCATGCTTCTGAAAATAAAGATAAATTGAAGGTTGGGTTATTCCACACCCCAGCGAGTTTTTCCGCGACACTTTCCGCCATAGATGACGAGAACCGTATTGTTCTGCCAAGTGCGACTTGGTTTGAACCTTCGGAAGTGAACGCATGGGTGCTGTTCATTTCGTCTGACGAAGATCGGATGGCGTTGCCTGAAATAGCACTTCAAGTTGTCGAAGCGGTCGAGGCGAGCCCAAATCCACTGGTTCGGGTTTCCGTTGACCTTCAAAATGGACAATCGCTTCGGGTGCAGGTGAACAACTTGGCTAAGACTTCGCGCAGCGTGGACTTTCAGGGATGCCTAGCTGCGCTTGATATTGCGTCCGTTGCTTATGGGGAAAGCTATGTGACGCCGGAAAATATCGAGGTGTTTTGTAGCGAGCATTGAAACGATTCAAGCGCTGCTTGGAGATGGTGAAACATGTTGTGCGAGACACAAAAAAGGCTGCCTCGGAGGAGGCAGCCTTTCCTCTACTTAAGCGAGGTCCTTATAGGACACTTCTTTGGCATCCGCGCCTTCGCCCACTTTGTCACGGCGCACTAGAAGACGGTTGAGCGCGTGGATGTAGGCCTTGGCGGAGGCGACCACCGTGTCGGTGTTGGCCGACTGGCCAGTGGCGATGACGCCGTCTTCTTCAAGACGCACGGAAACGGTCGCCTGCGCGTCGGTGCCTTCGGTCACGGCGCTCACCTGATAGAGTTGCAGGCGGGCGGTGTTGGGGTGGATCTGGCGGATCGCTTTGAAGGTGGCGTCTACTGGGCCGTCGCCCTCGGACGTGGCCGACATGTCTTTGCCGTCCACTTCCATCTCGATGGTGCTTTCGGCCGGACCGCCGGTGCCGCAGACCACTTTCATGGACACGAGCTGCAGACGGTCGTCTTCGTCTTCACCGCTGTCGGCGCGCACGAGTGCGACCACGTCGTCGTCAAACACCTCTTTCTTGCGGTCGGCCAGCTCCTTGAAGCGCACAAAGATGTCTTTGAGCTGGTTGTCGCCCACTTCAAAGCCGAGCTGCTCCAACTTGTCGCGCAGGGCGGCGCGGCCGGAGTGTTTGCCCAGAGGCAGCGAGGTGCCGGAGAGGCCCACGTCTTCGGGACGCATGATCTCGAAGTTCTCGCGGTTCTTCAGCATGCCGTCCTGGTGGATGCCGCTTTCATGGGCAAAGGCGTTTTTGCCAACGATGGCTTTGTTGGGCTGCACCAGGAAGCCGGACACGGTGGAGACACGGCGGGAGATCGCCATGATTTTGGTCGTGTCGATGCCGGTGGTCCAAGGCATGATGTCGTGGCGGGTTTTCAGCGCCATGACCACTTCTTCAAGCGCAGTATTACCAGCCCGTTCGCCCAGACCGTTGATGGTGCATTCGATTTGACGCGCGCCGCCTGCGACGGCGGCGAGGGAGTTGGCGGTCGCCATGCCCAGGTCGTTGTGGCAGTGGGTGGCGAAGATCACGTCATCCGCACCCGGCACGGTTTTGATCAGGCGTTTGATCAGATCGGCGCTTTCGGCCGGGGCGGTGTAGCCCACGGTGTCGGGGATGTTGATGGTGGTGGCGCCCGCTTTGATGGCGATTTCGATCACGCGGCAGAGGTAGTCCCACTCGGTGCGGGTGGCATCCATGGGCGACCATTGCACGTTGTCACAGAGGTTGCGCGCGTGGGTCACGGTCTGGTGGATCTTGTCGGCCATTTCGTCCTGGGTGAGGTTCGGAATGGCGCGGTGCAGCGGTGACGTGCCGATAAACGTGTGGATGCGGTTCTGCTTGGCGTGTTTCACCGCCTCCCAACAGCGGTCGATGTCGGCGAAGTTGGCACGTGCCAGACCGCAGATGCGGGAGTTCACGGAGTTCTTGGCGATCTCGGAAACCGCGGCGAAGTCACCCTCAGAAGCAATCGGGAAACCGGCTTCGATGATGTCCACGCCCATGTCGTCGAGCATGCCGGCAATTTCCAGCTTCTCGTCATGGGTCATGGTGGCGCCGGGGGATTGTTCGCCGTCGCGCAGGGTGGTGTCAAAAATCAGGACTTTGTTGTCGGACATGGGTTTGTTCCAGTTTAGATATGCGGTTTAGGAGACGGGGCGCGGTCGCTGTCTCCGGAATTGGGTTCGCCGGTGGGCTCGATCAGAAGCACTTTCACTTCTTTCTCGGCACGGGGACGGTGGACCTGGCCTTGAGGCACAATCAACAACTCACCTGCGCCAAAGGTGACAGAGGGGGCGTTGTCGTAGTCCATGGTGACTTCGCCTTCGAGCACAAGAAAGAAGTCATCGGTTTTGTCATGTTTGTGCAGCGGGTACTCGCCCTGAAATTTCACCACCATGACGTCGTTGCCGTTGTAGTTGGCAACCACATGCGGGTCCCAATGGCTTGAGAACATGGATAGTTTTTCGGCGAGATTGATTTTTTGCATCGTGTTTTCCTAGTTACCTGTTGCTGTCGTTTGCCGCGAGGCGGTTAGACATGTGGCGCGAGACATTCTCCTCTGAGCACGCGCGCCAACAGGGTCACGCTCAGAGGCGGACTAGGAGTAGGTCGAGGCCACGCGCAAAGGGCGCCGGAAGGCGCGCGTCTGTTGCGATATGGGCTCGTGTGGTCATGGCGCAGATTTATACATGCCGAAGGTCAAATGAAAAGGGCAAAAGTTTTGGATTTTTATCTAGGGTGGGACTGGGGCTTTGCCCGGTCACAGCGGGGCTATGACTCCCCAGGATATTTGGGGACTGTGAAAGGCGGTAGTGGGGCGGTCACACCGATCTGAAATGAAAAAACCGCGCTTTTGGGCGCGGCTTTGTGATTTTTGCTGTCGGTGTGATTAACCGTCGTTTTGGGCCGGGCCGGCTTCGGACAAGGTGCCATTGGCCCAGTTGCCTTTGCGCTCTTCACCGGAGGCGTATTTCATGGTGCCTTCGCCCTGACGCTGGCCACCTTTGAAGGTGCCCTCATAAATGTCGCCATTGGCATAGGTGGCGACACCAACCCCGTCAATCTCGCCGGATTTCCATTCGCCCGCGTATTTGAAGCCGTCCGGCATGACAATTTCGCCAATGCCGTTGCGCTGGCCCAGAGAGAACTGGCCGGTGTAGGTGGTGCCGTCGGCGTAGGTGGCGACCCCCATGCCGTGGCGCTGGCCGTCTTGCCATTCGCCTTCATAGCGGTAGCCGTCCGCGTAGGTCATTACGCCGCGTCCGTGGTTCTTAGCGTTTTTGAAGTCGCCTTCGTAGACCAGACCGTTGGCATAGACCGCTTTGCCAACGCCATCATTTACGCCTGCCTTCCAGTCGCCTTCATAGGTGGTGCCATCGGTGTAGGTGATTTTGCCCTGTCCATCAGCGAGGCCATTGGCGAACTGGCCAACATAAACCGAGCCGTCGGCGTAAGCGACTTCGCCGTTGCCTTCGATGTCACCGTTGACCCAGGTGCCCACGTAGACGTAGCCATCGCTACCCTTGAAGGTACCCTGGCCGTGGCGTTGATCCGCCTGGAAGTCGCCTTCATAGGTGTCGCCGTTGGCGTAGGTCACCATGCCTTTACCTTGGCGTTGGCCGCCAACAAGCTGCCCAACGTAGATGTCGCCATTGGGTTGGGTAAGCGTGCCGTCGCCTTCGATCTGGCCCGCGGCCCAGGTGCCTTCGTAGATCAAACCGCCGGGCATGGTCAGGCGGCCTTGGCCTGCGCGTTCACCCGCTTTGATTTCGCCGTCATAGATGGTGCCGTCAGCATATGTGATCTTGCCAAGGCCTTCTTTGACGCCGTTGAGCCAGTCGCCTTCGTAGCGGTAGCCTGCCGGGCTGATCATCACGCCTTTGCCGTGGTGGTTGGCGTTTTGGAAGCTGCCTTCATAACGTACGCCGTTGGCATAGATCGCCACGCCTGTCCCGGTGATTTTGCCGTCGGCCCAGTCGCCTTCGTAGGTGCCGCCATCGGTGAAGGTGATTTTGCCAAATCCATGGGGTTTGCCTTTGGCAAAGGTGCCGACATAAACCGAGCCATTGGGGAAGCGGGCCATGCCTTCGCCAACGATCTCACCCTCGACCCAGGCGCCTTCGTATTCGTAGCCGTTGGGCAGACGGTAGATGCCGGTGCCGTGTTGCAGCCCGTTCTTGAAGGTGCCCTCATAGACACCGCCGTCGTCATATTGTTTTGTCAGAACCTGGCTGTCCTGTGCGAAGGCGGAAGTGCCCGCCAACAGGATGGCTAAGGTAAGTGCCTGAGTTCTGCTCATAATTTCCAGTCCCACTGTTGCCCCAAAGGAGCATCCCCATCACCTTGCGGTGTTTTGACTGATTTTAGGGCAAGGGTTTCTTTGGAGCAAACGGTTTTGCACGTTTGACCTGTTTTGGCGGGTTTGCACGGCTTAGGGGCGGTGGTTTGCGCTTTTCCTTGGCGCTGTGTCTGCTACATCTTTGCGCAAGTAACGCGGTGCGGGAAGAAAATTGATGGCTGATACATTCCGTTTGACACTGGCGCAGGCCAATCCGGTGATGGGGGATCTGGCGGGCAACGCCAACAAGGTGCGTGAAGTCTGGGCTGAGGCCAAGGCGACGCAGTCCGACATGGTGGCGTTCCCGGAAATGTTTATTGTGGGCTACAACGCGCAGGATTTGATCCTGAAGCCGGCGTTGCAGGCGGCAGCATTAGCAGAGATTGAGCAACTGGCTGTCGATTGTGCTGAGGGGCCGGTTGTGGCCGTGGGTGGTCCGCTGGTGCAGGACGGCGCGTTGTATAACGCTTACTTCATCCTGAAGGGGGGGAAGATTGCGCATACCCAGCTGAAGCACCATTTGCCGAACTACACGGTGTTTGATGAGGAACGCCTGTTTGCCCATGGGCCGATGGGCGGTCCGTATGATGTGAACGGGGTGCGGGTTGGCTCGCCAATTTGCGAAGATGCCTGGTTTGAGGATGTGCCGGAGACTTTGG
This sequence comes from uncultured Shimia sp., assembly GCF_947493595.1. Lineage (GTDB taxonomy): Bacteria > Pseudomonadota > Alphaproteobacteria > Rhodobacterales > Rhodobacteraceae > Shimia. The sequence goes on from NZ_CANLRL010000004.1 coordinate 163,753, forward strand.
AGGAAACCGGGGCGGAGATCCTCGTGGTGCCCAATGGCTCGCCTTACTACCGCGACAAGTTTGATCGCCGCATGAACCACATGGTGGCGCGGGTGATCGAGACTGAACTGCCGCTGGTCTACCTCAATATGGTGGGCGGTCAGGATGACCAGGTGTTTGACGGGGGCTCCTTTGTGCTGAACCCCGGCGGGCAATTGGCGATGCAATTGCCGGTGTTTGACGAGGCGGTGGCGCATGTGGAATTTGAGCGCACCGCGGCGGGCTGGCGCTGCAAGGATGGCCCAAAGGCGCTTTTGCCTGCGGGGGAAGAGCAGGACTACCGCGTCAGTGTCGAAGCGCTGCGGGATTATATGGGGAAGACGGGCTTCAAGAAGGTCTTGCTGGGGCTGTCAGGCGGGATTGATAGCGCCTTGGTGGCCACAATTGCGGTGGATGCGCTGGGCGCAGAGAACGTGCGCTGTGTGATGCTGCCGTCGGAGTATACCTCGCAGGAGTCGCTGGATGACGCGGAGGACATCGCCAAGCGGTTGGGCGTGCACTACGATTATGTGCCGATTGCCGAAGGACGTGCCGCGATCACCAACACGCTGGCACCGCTGTTTGAAGGCACCGAGCCGGGGCTGACAGAAGAGAACATTCAGAGCCGCCTGCGCGGGCTATTGTTGATGGCGCTGTCCAACAAGTTTGGTGAGATGCTGCTGACCACGGGCAATAAATCTGAGGTCGCGGTGGGTTATGCGACGATCTATGGCGATATGGCGGGTGGGTATAATCCGATCAAAGACATGTACAAAACCCGCGTGTTTGAAACCTCGCGCTGGCGCAATAGCGTGCATCGGGATTGGATGAACGGGCCTGCGGGCGAGGTCATTCCGGTGAATATCATCGACAAGCCGCCGTCAGCAGAGCTGCGACCAGATCAGAAAGATGAAGACAGCCTGCCGCCCTATGACGTGTTGGATGCAATCCTGTTCATGTTGGTGGATGAGGACAAATCCGTCGCCGATTGTGTCGCCGCTGGCTATGAGCGGGAGACGGTGAAGCGGGTGGAGCATCTGGTCTATATCAGCGAATACAAACGCTTCCAGTCCGCGCCCGGCGCGCGGTTGAGCAAGAAGGCGTTTTGGCTGGATCGCCGCTATCCGATTGTGAACCGGTTCCGCGATCCGAGCTGAGCCAGCCGACTAACCTAGATAAAGCAGGGGCTTGAACATGATTGAGCGCAAACACACGGGCACACGGATGTCCAAAATTGTCATCCATAATCAGGTGGCGTATCTGTGTGGACAGGTTGGCGCGGGGGACACCGTTGCGGAGCAAACGCGGGATTGCCTGTCTCGCGTGGATGCGTTGCTGGAAGAGGCTGAATCGGATCGCGCGCATATCTTGCAGGCCATCGTCTGGCTGTCTGATATGGCTGATTTTGCCGAGATGAATGCGGTTTGGGATGACTGGGTGCCCGAAGGCCACGCGCCTGCGCGAGCCTGTGGCGAAGCCAAATTGGCGCGGGATGTGCTGAAGGTTGAGGTGATTGTCACGGCGGCTGTGAAAGCGGGCTGAGGGGTCGTTGGGGGAAGGCGGATGAGCGTCAGACTCGCTACCCCAGTCAGTGGAGGGCTAGTTTGAGCCCAAAATCATCGGTGCTGCGGGTGCGCGAAGGTAGGCTTTAGATGATCTTAGTGTATCAATCTTGTGCCGATCCTATCTCTCGTAATATCGATTAACGAGCTTCAAATGATGCATGTAAAGGTTGAATTTCCCGTATCCATGAGGATAGGCTGAGAATTATTACTTCAGAAATTTGAAAGGAACATTCGATGAAACCGTTTAGGTCAATTTCTGTCATCCTTTTATTGTGTTCTGCCATTCCAGCAGCGGCGCAAAATATGACTTACATCGGGGACGCTCAACGAGGTGTACCCGCGTTCAAAAACATCAAATCCCTTTGTACAGGAGCAAATGTAGCTGCGGGTGTAGACTGTGTTGAAGCCGCTCGTGCAATATGTGCGCAGCAATTCGGTGGTCAGGGCGCGACGTACGAAAACACAACCGCGATATTAAGAGGCTACGACGAAAATACCTCTGAAATTATCTATGGGTGTTTCACCACAGGCTAGCTTTACCTCGTAGCCAAATGAAGGAATTTTGCGGATAATAATTTGGCTTGATATGTTATCTGGAATTTCAGGCCGTATTTAACATAATTTGCCTTATTAGTACCTGTAGGCGGTAATTCGCGACAAATTTCCGAAAGCCGCCATTAGCGCAGCCGCAGCGAAATGTTGCAAAGTCCCTCAAAGCTGCCATCCGCTCTATATGCTCCGCAATGTTCTCATGCCTCCAAAAAACGGCGCGTCCTAACCTGGGACGCGCCGTTTTCGTTTTTGGGGGGACCTAACCGCGCGCCTTGATGACCTGCAGTAGTGGCATCAGGGAGGCCATGTCGGGGCCGTTTTTCTGACCGGTCAGCGCTTTGCGCAGCGGCATGAACAGACCGCGGCCTTTGCGGCCGGTGGCTTCTTTCACCGCCGCGGTCCAGGTGGACCATGTGTCGTCATCAAACGGGCCTTCGGGCAGGAGCTTCATGGCTTCCGCGATGAACTCTTTGTCCTCGTCGTCGATCTCCGGTTCGGCCCCATTGGTGTAGAGGTCCCACCATTTGCCCAGATCGTTGAGCGTGGTGATGTTGTCGCGGGTCACGTTCCAGAAACGCTCTGCTTTGTCGGCCGGCAGCCCAACGGCGGCAACGGCGTCTGCCACCTCTGCGAGAGGCTTTTCCTGCAGAACCTTGGCGGTGAGCGGGTAGAGGTCTTCGACGTCAAACTTGGTGGGTGCTGCGCCAAATTTGGTGATGTCGAAACCATCCGCGATCTCTTCGAGGTTGGCGCGCAGCTCCATTGGGTCGGAGCTGCCGAGACGGGCCATTAGGCTCAAAAGCGCCATCGGCTGTACACCCGCTTCGCGCAGATCACGCAAGGCAAGGGTGCCGAGGCGTTTGGAGAGCGCTTCGCCCTGTGGGCCGGTCAGCAGTGAGTGGTGCGCGAAGTTTGGCACCGCGCCGCCAAGCGCTTCGATGATCTGGATTTGAGTGGCGGTGTTGGTGACGTGGTCGGAGCCGCGCACAACGTCAGTGATTCCGTAGTCGATGTCGTCGCAAACGGAGGCCAGCGTGTAGAGGAATTGGCCATCGGCGCGGATCAGGACCGGGTCGGACACGGAGGCGGCGTCAATCGAGCGGTCGCCCAAGATGCCGTCGGTCCATTCGATGCGCTCGTGATCCAGCTTGAAACGCCAGTGACCGTTGCCGCGCTCTGCGCGCAGGTTGGCTTTCTCGTCGTCCGACAGGTTCAGGGCCGCGCGGTCGTAGACCGGCGGTTTGCCCATGTTGAGCTGTTTCTTACGCTTTAGGTCCAGCTCCGTAGGGGTCTCAAAGCACTCGTAGAACCTGCCCATGTCACGCAGCTTTTGTGCGGCGTCTTCATAACGGTCCAGACGGGAGGACTGGGTTTCGATGCGGTCCCAGGTCAGGCCAAGCCATTCGAGATCCTGTTGAATGGCGTCGACATATTCCTGCTTGCTGCGCTCCGGATCGGTGTCGTCAATGCGCAGCACAAAGGTGCCGCCAGCTTTGCGGGCGATCAGATAGTTCATCAGCGCGGTGCGCAGATTGCCAACGTGGATGTAGCCGGTTGGCGAAGGGGCAAAACGGGTGGTCGTCATGGGAATCTCCTGTTGCGTTCCCAATTCCACACCTTGCGCGGTTTGTCCAGAAATGTGGCTCTTTGGTGGGCCGGTTTAAGTACTGGCCCACCAAGGTGCGTAAAGTGTTAGAGCTGATCCTGATCCGGGATGAAATCAGGGTTGCGCTCGATCTGAGGTTGTCCAACCAAACGCCACCGGTAGATCACGTCGTAGGTGCCGCCGTCGCCTTGGGTGCGAAACTCCAGTGGCACGCTGGTTGTGTTGCCGTGAAAAGGCCAGCCGGTGAGTGTTTCCGGGGACAACTCCAAGGCGCGGATTTGCAGGTCAAAGATATCGTCCCGGTTGGCAAACATTGCGCCAAGCCAGATCACCAAGGCGCCTAGAATACCCACCGCAATGCCAATGAGTGCGCCGACCAAGAGGCCAATTGGACCGCCAATCGACCCAATGGTGAAACCGGCCATAAGAGAAGCCGCAATAAAGCTAGCCATGCCGAGATAGACAGTCATGGTGGCTTCATTGGTCAGATAATTTATCTCCGCTCGCAGCGCTGTGTCGAGTTCAAACAAATAAGCGGTAAACCCACCCTGTGGATCCGTTTCTGCCATGGAAAAGAAGGTCACAAAAACGAGGGGCAGGGACATGGTTCCGGTTTCAAAACGCATCGGGACAATGGGCGGGTCGAACACGGCAGTGTCGGAGGTGCGGAAAGAGCCGGCGTCAAACTCGTCGGTGACCGGTTGATCACCTTGGCGGTCTGCGGGGATGCCGGGAACCTCAAAATAGCCAGAGGCCTCTGTCACGTCATAGGCTTCGACAAGCCCTACCGCGCCGAGAGCAGCAAAGCGAATTTCGTCCGCGCCTGCTTCGCCGCGGGTTTCGCGAATGCAGGTGACACGATCCACCAGAAATTCAACAGCCGAGACGCCGGTTACAATCGCTTGGTCCGGAAAGACTGTTGCTGGCGGCGCGTCCTGAATTGTGGGGGGGGCGTCGTCCAAAGGTTGATCTTGGTCCGGTGGAGCCGCTTTCGTCCCGCTTTGCGGCATGGTGGCAAGCTGGCCTGGAAAAAACTCTTGGAGGATGCCTCGGTTGTGAGCCTGGAGATCCTCCGGTGTCTTGATTTGAGCGTTCTCTTCAGGTGTCAAAATATCTGCCAGTTCCTTTGTGATGGGAAAACGCTCTGACAGCGGGGTTTTGCTGTCGGGGTCGACAATTTTGCTGAGACGGCGTTTGGCGTCAGCTGACAGAGGGCGGCCGCTGTGGGGATCAGTTTCCAGCAGGCGCTGCACCAGCTTGGCTTTTTTCTCTTTCGAGAGGGCCTGGGCCATTTTGGCAAAGACGGCAGAGACGCTTGGATGGCGTTCCTGTTGCTCCTGGGTCTTTCGATTCCCTTGGGTGAAGCTGCGTGGCCCAGCTTTGCCTCGCAGCAGGGTTTCGGCCAATTCGGCTTGATAATAGAGGCTGAGTAGGGTGGAGGCTTTGCGGGCACGAGGGCCCATGCGCTCAAACTGCGCGGGATCGTAAAAGGACATAATGGAACTCGATGCTTAGAAAAAATGCAGGCGGCGGGAAAACAATAGGCGCCGTTTTGATCTAAGCGTGCCGTGACAGTCGCAGCAAGGCGGGTATTCCTAACCTTTATGAGCGCCCATCTGTTACGGACCACTTGGCGTTGAGATCCGTGAGGCCGGTTTTGATGAGCTCTTCGAGTACGGTGAGATCGATGTCAGCCAGTGTGTTGATGTAGAGGCAGGATTTGCCCAGCTTGTGTTTGCCAAGCCGGTCGAGAATGGCGCTGTAGTCCTGATAGCCGGGCATGATGTAGAGCACGAGGTTGGCTTTGCGTGGGCTGAAGCCGGTGGCGAGGAAGTCGCCTTCGCGGCCGCTGTCATAGCGGTAGTGGTATTGGCCAAAGCCAATGATGGACGGTCCCCACATCACTGGGAGATAGCCCGACACGCGTTCAAAGAGGTCGAGTAGGACGAAGGCGTCGGATTGGCGGCGGGCTGGGGAGACCGTCTTCAGAAAATCGCGCGGATTGATGCCTGTGGGCGTGGTTTTGTTGGTGCTCATGGGGTGGCCCTCATGGAGGTGAGTGGACAAGATATCTGTTGCGGTTTTTGGGAGCCTACGCAAATGAGACTGGTTTGGCACCGCACGCCAAATTAGGATGCATTGTTTGATCTAAAACAGGGTTTTGCCAATCCTGTTTGCGATAACACTGTTTGTGAACAAGTGTGTAACTTGAGTTTTAGTCCTTTGGGAGGGCGGACCGTTGCAAGATATTTTGACCGTGACTTTCAATCCGGCGGTGGACATGTCCACTGCGACGCCTGCCGTCACCGCGGGGCCTAAGCTCCGGTGCGACGCGCCGGTCTTTAGTGCTGGTGGTGGCGGGATCAATGTGTCTCGCGCCATTCGCATTCTGGGCGGCCATTCGCGGGCGTTTGTGGCAGCTGGGGGGACTGCCGGTGTGAAGCTCGGGGATTTATTGGCCGAAGAGGGCATTGCGCGCATTCCCTATCCAGCACCGGGAGAGACCCGCACCAATGTGGCGGTGATTGAGGGCGAAAGTGGGGATCAGTATCGCTATGTGATGCCGGGGCCAACTTGGGGGGAGGCAGATTGTGCGCTGATGCTCGATAATCTTTGCGCGATGGTGTCGCCGTCGGGGCTTGTTGTGCTGTCTGGAAGTTTGGCGCCGGGCATGCCGGTGGATGTGATCCGCCGGATTATGCAGCGGTTGGGGACCGATGGGCCGAGGGTGATTTGTGACATTTCCGGAGCGCCATTGGCCAACCTGTGTGGGCATGAAGGCTGCGGGCTGGAGCTGCTGCGCATGGATCATGATGAAGCAGAAGAGATCGAAGGTGGGCCATTGGCAAGCCGGGAAGACAGTGCACGGTTTGCGCGCGATTTGGTCTCGAAGGGTGTAGCGCGGACGGTGATTGTGGCACGGGGGCCGGATGGGTCGGTTCTGGCGACGGCGGAGGGCTGTGTGCATGCCTCTGGGCTGGATGTGCCGGTGGACAGCAAGGTAGGAGCCGGGGACAGTTTTGTCGGGGCGTTTGCCTTGGCGCTGGCCATGGGCAAAGACGCGACCACCGCTTTGCAGTGGGGCACTACGGCGGCGACGTCGGCGGTGACCACGCCTGCGCGAGAGCTGTGCCGGAAGCCGGATTTTGAACGGTATTTGCCTGAATGTGCGTTGAGCGATCTGGCTGTGTAGCTCAGAGATACAGCACCGAGGCGACTAGGAAGAAGATCAGCACCCCAAACACGTCGTTGGTCGTGGTGATGAAAATGCCGGTTGCCACGGCGGGATCGAGCCGTAGGGATTTCAAAACAAAAGGAATAACGGCGCCGATGGTGCCTGCGATGGTGGTCACAAGCGTAAGTGCACAGAGCGCGGTGAGGGCCAGATAGACTGGTGCGTGCAGCGGGATGAACAGGCTGACCAGCAGAACCATGAGCGCGGCGATGCTGCCGATTGAGAGCCCGTTGAGCATGGCGCCCAAAAGCTCGCGCAGGATGCGGCCGCCAAAGTCACCCTTCCAGTTCACACCGGAGGTGAGGGACTGCACAGACACGGTGGAGGCCTGAATGCCCGCGTTACCGGCGGTGGCCATAACCACAGGGATGAAGCTGGCGAGCACAGCGGCTTGGGCCAGCGCGTCCTCAAAGGAGCCAATCACACCGGCAGCAAAGCCCGCGCCGCCGAGGCCGCCAAGCAGCCAAGGCAGACGTCGGCGCAAGATGGTGAGGGGGCTGTCAAACTGTGTCGTGGCTGGAGAGACTGAACCCATGCGCAGCATGTCTTCTTCGGCCTCTTCGCGGACAATTTCCGCCAGTTCGCGCGGGGAGATGCCGCCGACAAGTTTGCCGCTGCTGTCGATCACCCCGATGGCGTGCAGGTTCTTGGCGCGGGCCATGGAGAGGACGTCTTCGCGATCCCAGTCGGCGCTGACCAACAGAAGCTCCGGATGCAGGATGTCGCGCAGGATCACGGTGTCGCTCGCGGCGAGTACTTCACGAAAGCGCAGGAAGCCCAGCGGTTTGCGGGCGGTGTCCACCACAAACATCATATCGATTTTGGCGAGGTTCTGGCTGCGGGCACGGATGTCTTGAGTGAGCTGCGCCACGGTCCAATCTGCCGGGGCCATCAAAACGCCGAGGCGCATGACGGTGGCGGCGCTGTCATCGCGGGCTTGCAAAACGGCAGCGATGGCCTCGGCCTTTGGGTGCGCCGCGAGGAGTTGTGCGGCGAAACTGCGCGGCAGTTCGAGCAGCGTGTCGACGGCTTCATCCACATCCATCATGGCGATGATGTTGGAGAAGGTGGTGAGCGAGGTTTCCGAGAACAAAACGGCGCGCAGATCCGGGTCGAGTTCGGCCATGACCTTGAGGCCAAGCGCATCCGGGATCCAGTCAAACATCACGCGGGCACGAGCAGGGCGCAGGCGGGTGAGGGCGGCCAAGGTGTCAGCGGTGGGCCAGTTTTCGATTGCTTCGAGCAAGGCCGCTTTGTCGTCTGCCGCGATCCACTGATCAAGCTGTCTTAGCAGCTTGCGGTTGGCCTGCTTGCCGTCCTCTGTTTGGTCGTCGTGCCAGATCATAGAGGGCATGGCGGCGGGCCTTTTAGCTGGTGTACTTTGCGTCCAGAGCGGCGAGGTGGTGATCCACCAGCGCGGTTTCGTCTTTGGTCAGCACGCGATGACGCGGGTATTGCGGATCGGTGCGGTCATGCAGGATAGGCGCGTCCCAACCGGTTGTTGTGGCAAAGAAATCCGCAACACCTTGCTCGCCAAACTCGTGCAGGTAGCCTTGCACAACCACGTCTAAGTAGCTGAGTAAGATCGGATGGCGCATGTCTGCGGGCAGGCCAATGTCGTGCCGCGCGGTGTAAACCGCGATCTCAATCGGATCGGTGATCGGGTGGGTGACATTCGGGGTGCTGAGCATGCGGGTGTAGGCAAACTCACGGGCATCCAGAGCTTCCCAGTCATCGCCGGGCACATGTGCTATAATGCCGTCAATGGCGCAGGAGTCGTCTGGCACAGCGGTGAGAAACGCGATGGGGCGCAGGTCGGTGTGACACCACTGCCGCCGCCATCCGTTCAGGCGGGCAGGGTGCGCGTTCTCGTAAGAATGCGTGCTGTGGTTCACGAGGCTACCATAGCCAAAGAAGAAAGAGGCGGTCATGTTTCCTGCCTACACGTGTGTTGATCCATGTCAATGCTATGCGTGGGCCCCTCTGGCACAAGTCGGCCACCCATCTGACCGTTGGGACGGACTGAGAGGAAAAAATGCGGATTACCAAACGGACGAATATTGCCATTCGTGTGCTGATGTATTGTACAGCGCACCGTGGCCGCTTGGTGACCAAGCATGAAATTGCAGGCGTGTGTAACGCTTCGGAAAATCACCTCGCACAGGTCATTCACCAGTTGGCGTTGATGAAAGTGCTGAGCACACAGCGTGGACGCAACGGTGGGCTGGAGTTGGCGCGAGAGCCAAAAGACATTGAGATTGGCGAGATTTTCCGTGCGATGGAGGCTTCCGTGCCTTTGGCGGAGTGCTTTGCCGATGTCGACAATTCTTGCCCGCTCGTTGAGGCATGTCGTCTGAAAGAGGCGCTGCGTGAGGCTGCTGAGGCGTTTTACGCCCGTCTGGATCAGGTCACTTTGGACTCTTTGGTCTGTGATAACACAGCGTTGTTGGGAATTTTGGCGCCTGATCCATGTGGTGCGAAGGCCGGGTGAGGTCGGGGTGCCACCTTTTGCGGCCTGACTCCCCGAAGTGCTAGTGCCGGAAATCAACGCCGGACAACACCAGTCCAGCACCAATCACTGTGCCCCAAAACAGAACCGCAACAATGGCCGCCCAGCGCCCTTTTGTGGAGGAGGGCCATCGTAAGGCCGCAAGCAGCAAAGTGCCAAGAAGTACCGCTGCGAGGATAACCAGAAGTTTTTCCGTCGCAGCGCCGGACGGCAGGGTATCGAGGTCTGGCAGGTCAAGGCCAAGATCATAGCGCATTTCCCAGACCGCAAGCAGACCAATTGCAGAGATCAGCGCAACAATCAGAAGACCAAGGGCGCTGCGCGCTCGGCACAGCTGGATACCAGCGAACAGCGAAAGGCCGCCACCAATAAGCGGACCAACAAAGATGATCAGAGCAAGCGCAAGCATAGGTGGTCCTTTTGTATCTGCATGTATCGTGTTTATTGATCTTGGGGTCGGAGGCAACCGTCGTTCTTGGCGGGAGGCCATGGTTGTCAATAAGTTTGTGTGAATGTGGTTTTGGGGGTGGCACTGCCTTGCCGCGATGGGGTCCGCCTGCGGTTGCTAGAATTTCGGGAATTTAGGCGAGCAATCTTCATTATAAGCATTGCTTATTGCGCGATAATTATGTGGAACATAGAGGCTTGTCAGATTTTGTTCTGCATACTACGGTGCACGGCAAGGTGAATCGGGAGAACTGGACGATCCAGTGCCGAAGGAGCAACCGCCCCGGAAACTCTCAGGCCACAGGGACCGACCACCTAAGGAAACACACTCTGGAGAGTGGTGTCCGTCAGGGCGCCCGCCGAAGGGATAACGATCTCAGGCAATCGGACAGAGGGGGCATCGCACGCGCGGACTAATTGCGCGAAATTGGGATGCCGGATGTGACCTCCAGAACATGGACACGCCCGGAAAGAGAAGGGCGAGGCCTATGGGAGAGCTGAAGCGCACACCGCTTTATGATCTGCATATTGAGCTTGGTGCCAAGATGGTTGGGTTTGCGGGCTATGATATGCCTGTGCAATACCCGCTTGGCGTCATGAAGGAACACTTGCATTGCCGTGGGGCAGCTGGACTGTTTGACGTGAGTCACATGGGGCAGGTCGCGTTGCGGGCTGACGGCTATGAGGCTGCGGCAAAAGCGTTTGAAGCGCTTGTGCCACAAGACGTGATCGGCCTTGGCGCTGGGCGTCAGCGTTATGGTTTTTTCACCAATGACGCGGGCGGGATCGAAGACGATTTGATGTTTGCCAACCGTGGCGACCACTTGTTTGTGGTGGTGAATGCGGCCTGTAAAGAGGCCGATATTGCACGCATGACCGCGGCGTTGTCGCCTGATGTGACGGTTGAAGAGATCACCGATCGCGCGCTGGTGGCGTTGCAAGGTCCGGCAGCGGAAACCGCGCTGGCGCGGCTGAACCCAGCTGTTGCAGACATGGCGTTTATGGATTTTATCGAAGTCGAGCTGGATGGCGTGGCCTGTTGGGTCAGCCGCTCGGGCTACACCGGTGAAGACGGCTATGAGATTTCCATTCCAGAGGCCGACGCGGAAGGTATTTGCCGCAAGTTGCTGGAGATGGAAGAAGTTGAGGGCATCGGCCTTGGTGCGCGCGACAGCCTGCGCTTGGAGGGTGGTCTTTGCCTTTATGGCAACGACATTGATGCCACCACATCCCCAATTGAAGCGGCCTTGACCTGGGCGATCCAAAAGGTGCGGCGCGCGGATGGCGACCGTGCCGGTGGGTTCCCTGGCGCGGACCGCATTTTTGGCGATCTGGCCGAAGGCGTGGCGCGCAAACGTGTGGGGCTGGCCCCAACCGGCCGCGCGCCGATGCGGGCAGGCACGCAGTTGTTTGCCGCAGCTGAAGGTGGCGAGCCGATTGGCGAAGTGACCTCGGGCGGCTTTGGCCCAACCTACGAAGGTCCGGTGGCCATGGGATATGTTGGCACGGCACAAGCCGTTGTCGGGACAGAAATTTTTGGTGAGGTACGCGGCAAACGCATGCCCGTGACCGTGGCGAAGATGCCGCTGGTACCCGCCAACTTCAAGCGTTGAGCAACAGGAGAGCAAGCAATGAAATTTACCGAAGAGCACGAATGGCTGCGGGTTGAAGGCGATCTGGTGGTGGTTGGCATCACCGAGCACGCCAGCGAGCAATTGGGCGACGTTGTGTTTATCGAGCTGCCGGAAGCGGGCACCGAAGTCACCAAAGACGAAGAAGTCTGTGTGATTGAATCCGTGAAAGCTGCGTCTGACATTCTGGCGCCAATCGATGGCGAGATTGTCGAAGTGAACGAGCCGCTGGTGGATGAGCCGGGCAAAGTGAACGATGACCCCATGGAAGGCGCTTGGTTCTTCAAGATCAAGCCGTCCGATGCGTCCCAGATGGACGACTACATGGACGAGAACGCCTACAAAGACTTCATTGGGTAAACGCTTTTGCGTGCGCGGATCGTCTGATGGCGATCCGCGTGCCCTATGATCTTCAAGAGAGAATTATTGGTTTGGCTTTTCTGGCCGGACCGCAGTCTGACTTTTTCTTCGCCGCACCTGTTGCCGCGGATTGTTGAGGAGATGAAGATGACCTTCAAACCCACCGACTATCTACCCTATGATTTTGCCAACCGCCGTCACATTGGCCCGTCTCCGGATGAGATGGATGCGATGCTTGAGGTGATTGGTGCCGAGAGCCTTGACGCTTTGGTCGCCGACACGATGCCGGAAAGCATCCGCCAGAAAGCGCCGTTGGATACTGGACGCCCGATGTCGGAGCGCGAAGTGCTGCGCCACATGCGGGAAATTGCTGAAAAGAACGATGTGCTTACCAGCCTGATTGGTCAGGGGTACTATGGCACCGTGACGCCACCGGCAATTCAACGCAATATTTTGGAAAACCCAGCCTGGTACACAGCCTATACGCCGTATCAGCCTGAGATCTCGCAGGGCCGTCTTGAGGCGCTGTTGAACTATCAGACCATGATCAGCGATCTGACCGGTCTGGAAGTGGCCAACGCCTCTTTGCTGGATGAATCCACCGCCTGTGCCGAAGCCATGACCATGGCGCAGCGGGTGTCCAAATCCAAAGTCAAAGCCTTCTTTGTGGATGAAAACTGCCACCCGCAGAACATTGGCGTGATGCAAACCCGCGCTGCGCCGCTGGGCATTGAAGTGATTGTTGGCAATCCGGATGATCTCGAGGCTGACAAAGTCTTTGGGGCGATCTTCCAATACCCCGGCACCCACGGGCATGTGCGTGACTTCACTGCTGAAATTGAAGCGCTGCACGCCAACAAAGCGATTGGTGTTGTGGTGGCAGATCCGCTGGCGCTGACCCTGTTGAAAGAGCCGGGTGCTATGGGCGCCGACATTGCGGTGGGCAGCACCCAGCGTTTTGGCGTGCCTGTAGGATATGGTGGTCCACACGCCGCCTATATGAGCTGTAAAGATGCTTATAAGCGCTCCATGCCGGGCCGGATCATTGGTGTGTCAATTGATGCACAGGGCAACCGTGCCTACCGTCTGTCTTTGCAGACGCGTGAACAGCACATCCGCCGTGAGAAAGCCAACTCCAACGTCTGTACTGCACAGGCGCTGCTGGCGGTGATGGCGTCGATGTACGCTGTGTTCCACGGGCCAGAGGGCCTTCAGGCGATTGCGCAGCGCATTCATCGCAAGACCGCACGTCTGGCCAAAGGTCTGGAAGATGCGGGCTTTACCGTGGAGCCGGGCGTGTTTTTTGACACCATCACCGTGGATGTTGGCCTGTTGCAGCGCGGTGTGTTGCAGCACGCGGTGCAGGAGGGCATCAACCTGCGCAAAGTTGGCAAGACTAAAGTTGGTATCTCGCTGGATGAAACCGCCCGTCCGCAGACCATCGAAGCGGTTTGGCGTGCCTTTGGCATTGTGCAGGAAGACAACGACTACACGCCTGAGTATCGCCTGCCGGAGAAACTGCTGCGCGAGAGCAGCTATCTGGATCACCCGATTTTCCATATGAACCGGGCAGAAACCGAGATGATGCGTTACATGCGTCGTCTGGCAGACCGCGATCTGGCGCTGGACCGGGCAATGATCCCGCTGGGTTCTTGCACCATGAAGCTGAACGCCGCGGTGGAAATGATGCCGGTGAGCTGGGAAGAGTTCTCCAATATGCATCCGTTTGCACCCAAAGATCAGGTTGCAGGCTACACCCATATGATCGAAGATCTGAGCGACAAGCTGTGTCAGATCACCGGGTATGATGCGATTTCCATGCAGTCCAACTCGGGCGCGCAGGGTGAATATGCCGGTCTGTTGACCATTGCGGCCTATCACCGCTCACGTGGGGAAGAGCACCGCAATGTCTGTCTGATCCCAATGAGTGCGCATGGCACCAATCCGGCGTCTGCGCAGATGGTGGGCTGGAAAGTGGTGGCGGTGAAAACCGCAGAGAACGGCGACATTGACGTGGAAGATTTCCGCGCCAAAGCAGAGAAGCACGCCGAGAACCTTGCAGGCTGCATGATCACCTACCCATCCACGCATGGTGTGTTTGAGGACACGGTGCATGAGGTCTGTGGCATCACCCATGAGTTTGGCGGTCAAGTTTACATCGACGGTGCCAACTTGAACGCGATGGTGGGCCTGTCCCGTCCGGGCGATCTGGGGGGGGATGTGAGCCACCTCAACCTGCACAAAACCTTCTGCATTCCGCATGGTGGTGGTGGCCCCGGCATGGGCCCCATTGGTGTAAAAGCGCACCTGACGCAGTACCTTCCGGGTCACCCGGAAACCGGTGGTCAGGAAGGGCCTGTTTCAGCGGCGCCGTTCGGTTCTCCGTCAATTTTGCCAATTAGCTGGGCTTATGTTCTGCTGATGGGCGGTGAAGGTCTGACCCAGGCGACACGTGTGGCGATCCTGAACGGCAACTACATTGCCAAGCGGCTCGAAGGGGCGTTTGACATCCTGTACAAAGGTCCAACCGGCCGTGTGGCGCATGAGTGTATCATCGACACCCGTCCGTTTGCCGACAGTGCTGGCGTGACCGTGGATGACATTGCCAAACGTCTGGTGGACAGCGGTTTCCACGCGCCCACCATGAGCTGGCCAGTGGCAGGCACGTTGATGATCGAGCCCACCGAGTCCGAGAACAAGGCGGAGCTGGATCGCTTCTGTGATGCGATGCTGTCCATTCGTGAGGAAATTCGCGACATCGAGGAAGGCCGGATTGATGCGGAAAACAACCCGCTGAAGCACGCGCCGCACACGATGGAAGACCTCGTGAAGGATTGGGACCGCCCATACACTCGCGAACAGGGGTGTTTCCCTCCAGGTGCGTTCCGTGTCGACAAGTACTGGCCACCGGTGAACCGTGTGGACAACGCTTACGGCGACCGCAACTTGGTCTGCATCTGTCCGCCGATGGATGACTACGCCGACGCAGCGGAGTAAATCTCTGGTTTGGGGGAGGGGGCCAGCCCCCTCGCTTGCCAAGGCAAGCACACCCCTGAGATATTTGAAGAATGAGAAAGCCGGGTTTGCGCCCGGCTTTTTCTGTTGAGGAGTTAGTCGCGGGCGCGCAGGATTTGTGCGGGGCGGTTGGCCAAGGAAGGCAGCGCGAAGACCATGCCTGCCAGGAGATTGGCCAGAATGCCTGCGGATAAGATCAGCAGCGCGTTGGGCCAGATCACGTAGAAGTCGCTTTCCATGACAAAGGTCATCACCGCCCAGCCGCCGGTGAGACCGACAGCGAGCGCCACAGCGCCAGCCGCAGCACCGAGGAGCGCGGCGCGCCAGGCAAAGCTGCGTAGGACCTGCACGCGTGTGGCGCCGAGAGTTTTGAGGATCGCTGCCTCATAGGTGCGGGCAGCTTGGCCCGCAGCGGCGGCGCCAAAGATCACCAGTAGTCCCGTGAGCAGGATGGTCGACGCGCCATAGGTGGTGGCATTGGCGAGCTGTGCGACGAGGCTGGAGACCTGCTGGGCAGCGTCGCGCACGTGGATGGCCGTGACATTGGGGTATTGCTCGGAGACATCCTTGAGCAGGGTCGCTTCGCTCTCGGCATCGGCATAAACCGTAGCGATGAAGCTGTGTGGCGCGCCAGCCAGCGCGGCTTCGTTCATCACAATCACAAAACCCATGCCCGCGGAGGAGAAATCTACGTCGCGGAAGCTGGTGACCGTGCCGGTGATGTCACGGCCCAGGATATTGATGGTCAGCGAGTCACCCAGATTGAGGCCCATCTCAAGGGCTTCCTCTTCGGCAAAGCTGATCTGAGGTTCACCTGCATGGTCCGGATCCCACCATGTGCCAGCGGTCAGCTTGGTGTCCTCTGGCATGGCACCGGCGTAGGTCACGCCGCGGTCGCCGCGAATGACCCAATGGTCGCCTGCAACCTCTTTGGCGGGTTGGTCGTTGATGCGGGTGACCACGCCGCGCAGCATGGGGGCGGTTTCGACGTTGTGGATGGTGGGTGTGGCGTCCCAATCGGCTTGTAGTTCCGGCATTTGATCGCGCTGGATGTCGACAAAGAAAAACGACGGGGCCACGTCTGGCAGATCGCGGGCAATGGCGTTGCGCAGGTTGCCGTCGACTTGACCGACAGTGGCAAGCACGCTGAGACCAAGGCCGAGGGAGAGCACCACAGGTGTGGTGGCGTCACCAGCGCGGCCAAGGGATTGCACGGCCCAACGGAGTTCAGGGCGCAGCCGCATGCGGGTGGCGAGGCGGCGCAGAAGTGCGCGCAGGCCGGTGGCGGCAAAGGTAAGCGCGATCATGGCGATTATCACGCCGCCAGCAAACCAGAGTGTCAGTCGAGGGGAGCCAGAAAGCCAGCTGGCAAGACCCAAAAGGAGCGCGATCAGCAGGCCGACCACAAAGATGTAGCGCGCGGCGGGCAAATGGCGGTTTTCCCCCAGTTGGTCGCGGAAGAGAGCACTTGGACGGACGTTTTCGACGCGGGCCAGGGGCCAAAGGGTGAAAATAGCAGCAGCGAGCGCGCCATAGAGGGCGGCCTCGATCAGGGGGATCGGATAGAGACTGAAGTTCGCGGGGAACGGCAAGACCGACTCGATCACCGGGCCCAACAGGATCGGGAGGAGCGCGCCTAGGGCAAGACCAAGAGCGATACCAACAAGAGAAACAAAGCCGATTTGCAGGAAGTAGCTGAGGAAGATCACACGGCGCTCAGCGCCAAGGCTGCGCAGTGTGGCGATGGTCTCGGTTTTACGCGACAGGTACGCGCGAATGGCGGTGGAGATGCCCACGCCACCCACGGCAAGCCCTGCGAGCCCCACGAGGATCAGGAAGGCGCCAAAACGTTCTACAAAGCGGGTGATGCCGGGCGCGCCGTTGCGGCTGTCGCGCCAGCGCATGCCGGTGCTTTCAAATTTTGCGCGGGCGTCGGCTTCGAGCGCCGCGAGGTCTGGATTGGGCGGCAGGTCGAGACGATAGTGGCTGGTGAAGAGCGTGCCAGACGCCAGCAGGCCGCTGTTGGCGAGGTCTTCGGTGCGGACAAACGCGCGCGGTGCAAAGTTGAAGCCGTCTGCGGTGTCGGGTTCACGATCCAAGCGGGCGGTGAGGATGAATTCTTGGGTTCCGAGCTGGAAGGTGTCGCCGATATTGAGAGACAAGCGGTCCGCCAAAAGGCCGTGCAGGACCGCGCCGGGTAGGGTGCCGGATCCAGCCAGCGCGTCTTGCCATGGGATGTCCGGTGAGATGTCGACATTACCGACAAGGGGATAAGCATTATCGACGGCTTTGACTTGTGCCAATGCGCGTTCGGCATCGTCTTTGCGGGGGACAACCACCATAGAACGGAAGTCGATGATTTCGGACGTGGCTTCCGCGTTTTCTACTGTCCACGCCAGCTCTTCGTCTGTGGCACGACGATAGGTGAAGCTCATTTCGGCATCGCCGCCCAAGAGCGTGGCGCCTTCAGAGGCAAGGCCGGTTTGGATGGCGCTGCGGACGGAGCCGATGGCGGCGATGGTGGCCACGCCAAGGATCAGGCAGGCAAGAAAGACGGCGAAACCGCGCAGGCCGCCGCGGATTTCACGGCGGGCGATGCGCGTGGCAGCGGTCAGGCTCATGCGGAGGCCTCAACCGCAGTCAAAGGCGCATCGATTTGACCATCCCGCAGGCGCACGACACGTTCACAGCGTTCAGCAAGTGTGTTGGAATGGGTGACCAGCACCAGCGTGGTGTCGCGTTTGGCGTGCAGGTCAAACAGCAGGTCCATGATGGTTTCGCCGGTGGATTGGTCGAGGTTGCCGGTGGGTTCATCCGCCAGCAAAAGGCGCGGGGAAGGGGCGCAGGCCCGCGCAAGAGCAACCCGTTGCTGTTCACCGCCAGACATTTGGCTGGGGTAGTGGTCAGCGCGGTGGCCAAGGCCCACGGCCTCAAGCTCGGCTTTGGCGCGCTCTAGGGCGTCTTTGCGCCCGGCAAGTTCCAGCGGGGTTGCGACATTTTCAAGCGCGGTCATGGTGGGGATCAGGTGGAAGTTCTGAAACACCACCCCCATGTTTTCGCGGCGGAACCGGGCAAGGGCGTCCTCGTCCATTGCGGAGAGGTCATGGTCCAGCGCGGTGATAGTGCCGGAGGTGGCGCGCTCCAATCCGCCCATGAGCATTAGCAGGGAAGATTTGCCAGACCCAGAGGGGCCAACCAGTGCCAAAGTCTCTCCCGCCTGCACGTCCAAAGAGATGCCGTGCAAGATTTCTATGCGTCCGGCATTGCTTTCCAGCGCCAAAACCGCATCTTTAAGGGAGAGAATGGATGACATGAAAGAGGCCGCCTGTTGATGAATGTTTCCACCCTATATGGGGCGTCCAAACGCGTGGGCAAGGCGCTGACCTTCGGCATTTTAGTTGTTCCGGTAACGGCTAGGTCGGCTTTGGCCGAGCCCGCGGTGATTGCGGCGCTGGGGGATAGTCTCACGCATGGTTATGGCGTGCCACAGGGAGAGGGTTTTGTGCCGCAGCTTGAAGGCTGGCTTCGGGCGCAGGGGCTGGACGTGATTGTGCAGAACTCGGGGGTGTCTGGAGACACCACTCAGGGGGGCTTGTCACGGGTTGGCTGGACCTTGGGGCCGGAAGTGGATGCAATGATTGTCACCTTGGGGGGCAATGATGCGTTGCGTGGGATTGACCCGGCGGTGAGCAAGGCCAATTTGGCCGGGATTGTTGAGGCCGGTCAGGTGGCGGATGTGGATGTGCTGCTGATAGGTGTCGAAGCACCGATGAATTTTGGCGCTGACTATAAACAAGCATTTGACGGGATGTATGGCGAGCTGGCGGCGCAGTACGATGTGGCTCTGGCACCGGATTTCTTTGAGGCCATTCGGGATTTGCCAGCTGACGAGTTGCGTGCGCTGATGCAGGCGGATGGCATCCATCCAAATGTGCAGGGCGTGGCGCGGATTGTGCCGGTGCTTGGTCCCTTTGTGCAAAGCTTGGTCGAGCGTGCTGTGGAGGAGTGATCTATGCCGGGGCGGCTGTTTTTGGAAACCCCTATGACGAAAATTGGTCAGTGGGCTGGTCGTGAGATCGTTGGGGTTTCTGATGAACCGTTGCGCCGGAACATTGCTCCGGGCCAGGAGATTGTGTGCCTGACTGCGTGTGGCTTCACACGTATGCGTTGGGGCATTGTTCCGGTTGGTCGTGTGAACGCCAGGGGGCGGCCGGTGATGGAGACAATTGTCAATGCGCGGTCCGAGACAGTGTTCGACAAGTCCGCGTTTGATGGCGTTGGGCGGGCTGTGGTGATTGTGGATGGGTGGTATGAGTGGACCGGTGAGAAGCGCAAGAAGACAGCTTGGCGGATAACAGGCGCGGAGCCACTGGTGTTTGCGGCGATCACGGATCTGTGGATTGCGCCCGGAGGGCGGGAAGTCCACCAAGTCGCGACGGTGACCTGTGAACCCAATGGCGACGTGAAGCCAATCCATCACCGGATGGGGGTTCTTCTTGAGAAAGACGCAATTGATTTGTGGCTCACTGGCACGCAGGAAGAGGTTGCGCCGTTGATGGTGCCTTGGCCAAACGGGCGACTGTCTATCGAAGAGGCCGCGGATGTGGATTGGGACGGCGCTTAGGCGGCGAGATCAATCCAAACGGGGACATGGTCAGAGGGTTTGGAGCGACCGCGTTCTTCTTTGTCGATCTGACAGTCTTGTAGCAGGTCCGCGCATTGCGGGGAGAGCAGGAAGTGGTCGATGCGAATGCCGTTGTTGCGGTTCCACGCACCCGCTTGATAATCCCAGAAGGAATACATGCCAGACATTTGGTTGCGGGCGCGGAAAGCTTCGGTAAAGCCGAGGTTTAGCAAGCGACGATACGCGGCGCGGCTTTCAGGGCGGGCCAAGGCGTCTTCCTGCCAGTCTTCTGGTTTGGCGGCGTCTTCGTCTTGCGGGATGATGTTGTAGTCACCTGCCATCAGAAACGGTTCTTCGGCAGCCATAAGCTCTTGGGCGCGGGCGTGCAGGCGGTCCATCCACGCAAGTTTGTAGTCGTATTTTGGACCGGGGCAGGGATTGCCGTTGGGCAGGTAGAGGCCGCAGACACGTACCGGGGTGTCGCCCATGACGGTGGCCTCGATGTAGCGGGCCTGTTCGTCGATCTCATCGCCAGGCAGGCCGCGTGTCACATCCTCCAGCGGCAGCTTGGACAGGATCGCTACACCGTTGAAGCTTTTCATGCCGTGGGTTTCGACCTGATAGCCGCGCTCTTCGAAGATCTCGCGTGGGAAGGCTTCATCAACGGATTTGATTTCTTGCAGCAGCGCAACGTCGGGCTGCGCCTCATCGAGCCAGCGGGGCAGGGTTTCGATGCGTGCTTTGATCCCGTTGATGTTGAATGTGGCGATTTTCATGGGCGCGCTCCTCACTGCTGGTCTGCGGTATCTATCCAGCCACAGCAGGGAACGGCAAGGTGGAAAGTTTGCTTGGTTCAAGGAGACGGGGATCTGGATTTTGCGAAATCGAAAACCTGTGGCAGGCTGGGGCCGGTACTTTCGACGATGTATTTGTTTGATGTGTTGAGGGTCATGTGTCTGTTGTTTCGGTGCGCGTCCTTGGGGGCGTGGTGGTACTAAGCTATACTTTGGTCCTTACGGGAGCGGATGTGTTGATCAAGGTGATCGCGCAGAGCTATCCTGCGGCTCAGCTATTTGGTGTGTCTTGTATGGTTGTGGTGATGCTGAGCTTAGTTTCCGTAAGCGTGAAGGCGCATGGGAACATCTTGCGTGTAAGCGCGCATTTGCGAACACGGTATTCAGGTTTCATGGTTTTACGCTGTGGGCTTGGGCTGTTGGGGGCCTTTGGGTTTTACCACGGTTTTCGGCTTTTGCCTTTGGCGGAAATGTTTCTGTTCATTGGGATGATCCCGCTTGGAGTGGCGGTTTTGTCGGGACCGGTCCTGCATGAACCAGTACGGGCAACGGCTTGGGCAGCTTTGGCCGTTGGCAGTCTTGGTGTGGCATGTCTCTTTGTGGACGGTGGAAGCGTTTTGGGGAGCGGCCACGCGGCTGCCGTTGCGGGCTGTGTTACTTCGGCGCTTTCAATGGTGTTAGCACGGTGGATGACACAACGTGAAGGCGGGTGTCTGGCGCAGGTGTTTTGGCCAAATCTCGCTGCGGGCTTGGTGATGCTGGCAATCCTGCCGTTTGTGGCCGTGCCCATGCCAATCTCAGATGTGCTGTGGGCATGCCTCTATGGAGCGGTGATGTTTGTGGCGCGTTGGCTGTGCATGGTCGCGCTCACTCTGTTGCCTGCCTACGTGGCGACGCCATTGATGAACATTCAGTTTGTGTGGGCGGTGTTTGTTGGCTCAGCCGTATTTGGCGAGAGCATCTCTGGCCCGGTGGTGCTCGGTGGCACTTTGGTTGTGGTAGGCGGGTTGGTGCTTGTGGCTGACATGGTGCCAGCCACAATCAAGGAACAGACCGTAGCCGCTTGATTTTACATGGAGAAGCTGGTGCCGCAGCCGCAGGAGCTTGTGGCGTTGGGGTTGTTGATCACAAACCGTGCGCCAATCAACTCTTCGGTGAAATCAATCACGGCGTCTGTCAGAAAGGGCAGGGACACACTGTCCACCAAGACTTTCTCGCCGCCACCTTCCAGCACAAGATCGTCGTCTGTTTGGGCATCGAGTTTGATTTCATACTGAAAGCCAGAGCATCCGCCGCCTTCTACAGCCACGCGCAGGGCTTGGCCTTGTTCGGCGGCGCCAATCTCAGCGAGACGTTCGAAAGCTCTTTGTGTGACTTTGGGCGGCAACTGCATGATATTTTGTCCTATTCGCGCGATTTGCCCGGTTCCTAGCGGGCATAAATTCCAATATAGAAGGGCCAAGGACAGGCTACAAGGACCACGCTTATGCAGGCGCCCTATGCCTCAGATCCGGCACGCGCCAAGGGACGGCGTTTTCCGGAGGAGGAGAGCAGCTTCCGGTCGTGTTTTCAGCGGGACCGGGACCGGATCATTCATGCGAGCGCGTTTCGGCGGCTCAAGCACAAAACACAGGTTTTTGTGGAGCATGAAGGTGACTACTTTCGTACCCGTTTGACACATTCGATTGAGGTGGCGCAGGTGGCGCGGACCATTGCGGGGGCGTTGGGTCTTAATCAGGAAATCACCGAAGCGATCGCGCTGGCGCATGATCTGGGGCACACGCCCTTTGGGCATACCGGTGAAGACGCGCTGCACGAGTTGATGGCGCCTTATGGCGGGTTTGACCACAACGCACAGGCGGTGCGGATTGTGACCTCGCTCGAGCGGCACTATGCGGATTTTGATGGGTTGAACCTGACCTGGGAGACATTGGAGGGGATTGCCAAGCACAATGGGCCGGTGACGGGCGAGCTGCCTTATGCCTTGGCTGATTACAATGCGCTGCATGATCTGGAGTTGCATACCCATGCGAGTGCCGAGGCGCAGGTGGCCGCGTTGGCGGATGATGTGGCCTATAACAACCACGATTTGCATGATGGGCTGCGTGCCGGGCTGTTCACGGAAGAAGAGATCTGTGCTCTGCCAATTGTCGGGGACGCTTTTGCCGAGGTGGATCGGCAGTATCCGGGATTGGAAGCGATCCGGCGACGGCATGAGGCGTTGCGGCGGGTTTTTGGCGTGATGGTCGGGGATGTGATTGATACATCCCGGACAGCCTTGTCTGAGGTGGATGCGCAGTCCGTGGAAGAATTGCGCGCTTGTGGGCGGCCTGTGGTGCAGTTTTCCACTGCGCTCTGGGCAGACCTGAAAGAAATTCGCGGCTTCCTGTTCACGCGCATGTACCGCGCGCCCAGCGTGGTGAAGATGCGCAAAGAAGTGACCATTGTTGTAAAAGAGCTGTTTCCGCTGTTTTTGACGGAGCCCACATTGTTGCCTGCCCGCTGGCATACGGATTTGGCAAAATGTGACAGCGAAACCGCCGTGGCGCGCATGGTGTCGGACTATATTTCCGGCATGACGGACCGCTATGCGTTGCAGCAACATGAGCAGCTTCTGGGCAAGTGACGTTGACGTGACGGATTGGGGTGATAAACCACGCCAAATCCGAAAAGACCAAAGACATATTGATAGGACGGTCTGATGAACCTGTTTTCCGAGATCCGCGTAGCCGTGATCGACGCGCTGACTGCGATGCAAACCGAAGGCAAGCTGCCTGAAGGGCTGGACTTCAAAAACGTGGCAGTAGAGCCGCCACGCGACGCGTTGCATGGCGACATGGCGACCAACGCTGCGATGGTGCTGGCCAAACCTGCCAAAATGAAGCCACGCGATATCGCAGAAGTGCTGGCGGCAAAACTGGCCGAAGACGCGCGTGTTGAAGTGGCTGAGGTGGCTGGACCTGGTTTCCTGAACCTGCGGTTGGCGCCGGTGCTGTGGCAGGGCGTGGTGAAAGCTGCGCTGGAAGGTGGCCAGAACTTTGGCCGCTCCGCCATGGGCGAAAACAAAAAAGTCAATGTGGAGTATGTCTCTGCCAACCCAACTGGGCCACTGCACGTGGGTCACACACGGGGTGCGGTGTTTGGCGACGCGCTGGCGTCTCTGTTGGACTTTGTCGGTTTTGATGTGACCCGTGAGTACTACATCAATGATGGCGGTGGTCAGGTCGATGTATTGGCGCGCTCTGTTTACCTGCGCTACCTTGAGGCGCATGGCCAAGAGGTTGCGTTCCCTGAAGGCACCTATCCCGGCGACTACCTGATTGAGACCGGCAAGGCTTTGAAGGACAAGGTTGGCGACGCCTATCTCGATAAGTCCGAAGATGTTTGGTTACAGGATGTTCGCGTCTTCGCAACCGATGCGATGATGGAGCTGATCCGGGCTGATCTGAAGGCGCTGGGCGTGGTGATGGACAAGTTCTATTCTGAAAAGTCCCTGTACGGCACCGGCCGCATTGAAGCGGCGATTTCAGAATTGGAAGAAAAAGGTCTGATCTACGAAGGTGTGCTGGAGCCACCAAAAGGCAAGAAGCCGGAAGATTGGGAACCTCGAGAGCAGACGTTGTTCAAGTCCACCGAACATGGCGATGACGTGGATCGACCGGTGAAGAAATCCGATGGGGCTTGGACCTACTTTGCGCCTGACATCGCCTATCACTACGATAAGGTGGATCGCGGTTTTGACATGCTGATCGATGTCTTTGGTGCGGACCATGGCGGTTACGTCAAGCGCATGAAGGCTGCAGTTTCGGCATTGTCAGATGGCAAGGTGCCCTTGGACATTAAGCTGACCCAGCTGGTGAAACTGTTCAAAAACGGCGAGCCTTTCAAAATGTCCAAGCGGGCCGGGACCTTTGTGACCCTGCGTGACGTGGTCGATCAGGTAGGTCCGGATGTGACCCGCTTTGTGATGTTGACCCGCAAAAACGATGCACCGCTGGACTTTGATTTTGACAAGGTTCTAGAGCAATCCAAAGACAACCCTGTGTTTTACGTGCAGTACGCACATGCGCGGGTGTGTTCGGTGATCCGAAATGCCGAAGCAGCGGGCATCACAGCGGATGACGCGACTTTGGCAGCGGCAGACCTTGGCAAGCTGGATCACGCGGCGGAAATCACAGTGGCGAAGAAGTTGGCCGAATGGCCCCGTCTGGTGGAAATTGCCGGTCGCACTAATGAGCCGCACCGGATCGCGTTCTATCTGTATGAACTGGCCGGTGAGCTGCATGCGCTGTACTACAAAGGCAACGAGGACACTTCGCTGCGCTTTGTCCAAGAGGGTGACGCAGATACATCACAGGCGAAAATTGCACTCGCACGTGCAGTGGCCGTTGTTATTTCCGCAGGTCTTGGTATTCTGGGCGTAACTCCGGCGCAAGAGATGCGCTAAAGCTGCACGTTCGTCGGGGTTGAGGACTAGGCAAGACGACCCCGGCGACACCGTACAACTGCGGTAACGCGGACGGGCAGTGAGGCAAAAATGGCAGAAATTCCGATGGGCGCGCACGGCGTTCCCAAAGGCGAATCTTCCAACGCGGCACTTTTGGTGAACCGCGCGGGAATGTTTGTATCTCTGGCACTGGTGGTAGGCACCGGTGTTTGGGGCTTTCAAATCCTATCCCGTGATGTAAGTGGTGTGCCGGTGGTGCGTGCCTTGGAAGGGCCAATGCGTATTCAACCTGATGACCCAGGTGGACGTCAGGCAGGCCACCAAGGGCTGATGGTCAATCAGGTTGCTGCCGATGGCAGCGCAGCTGGTCCAGCGGATCAGGTGATTGTTGCGCCGCCGCCAATTTCGTTGACAGATCGTGATCGGGTTCAGAATGCGCCGGTTGTGGTGCAGCCGACCCAAGAACGTTCGGCGGTGCCAAGTCTGGTTGAAACAGAAAAACTGACCGAGGTTGTTGTGCGCGCGCCAATTGAGCCCATCGTTGCGCCAGCCCCATTGGACGTGAGCACGCCGCTGTCGGTGGAAGAGTTGGCTGAGCAACTGTCGGCTGGGGCAACGCCTTTGGAGACAATTGAGGTTGACGAAGTCAAACCCATTCAGGTGGCTTTGAAGGAGCCGGAAGTTTCCGCGGATGTGGAACCTGCTGCCAAGCCCGAAATCAAAGGTGGGTTGAAGCGCTCATTGCGTCCGGTTTTGCGTCCCGCCAATCTATCATCACAGGCGCAAGGCACGCAGGTCGCGTCGATTGATGCGGCAGTACAGGGCGCCTTAAAAGAAGTCGATGCCGAGACCATTCCCGCGGGCACCCGTCTGGTGCAGTTGGGCGCCTACGCCAGCCCGGAGATCGCGCGGGCCGAATGGGACAAGTTGCAACAGCGGTTTGATACCTATCTTGGCGATAAGTCGCGGGTGATTGAAAAGGCGAGCAGCGGCGGGCGGGTGTTTTATCGCTTGCGTGCGATGGGCTTTGACACCGTGAGCGACGCGCGCCGGATGTGCTCTGCGCTGAAGGCTGAAAACGCCGATTGTATTCCGGTCACCACGCGATGAGCCGCTTCTGCGCCGCGATTTTTGGCTGTGATGGATTGCGCCTGAGCGCTGCGGAAAAGACGTTTTTTCGCGAGGTGCAGCCGTTTGGCTTTATTCTGTTTGCGCGCAATATCGACACTGCGGATCAAATCCGCGCGCTGTGTGATGAACTGCGGGACTGCGTGGATCATCATGCGCCGATCCTGATTGATCAGGAAGGGGGGCGGGTGCAGCGCATTCGGGCTCCGCTGGCCTCTGAGTGGTTGCCGCCATTGGAAGAAGTGCAGAAAGCCGGATCCAATGCTGCGCGTGCGATGTACCTACGTTACCGCATTATTGCGCATGAACTGATGGCGCTGGGTATTGATGCGGATTGTGCGCCCATGGTGGATGTTGCGCGACCTGATACCCATCCGTTTTTACGCAACCGGTGTTACGGCGAGGACCCGCAGCAGATCATTGAAATTGGCCGCGCGGTTGCTGATGGGTTGTGGGATGGCGGGGTCTACCCCGTTATAAAGCACATGCCTGGACATGGGTTGGCAGTGGTGGATAGCCACAAGGACCTGCCGCGTGTCTCTGTGCCAAAAGCGCAGTTGGAAGGCGATTTTGCACCGTTCAAAGCGCTCAACGATCTGCCAATGGGCATGACCGCCCATATTGTCTTTGAAGATATGGACGATGCGCCAGCGACCACCTCTCCGAAGATGATGCAGTTTATGCGTGATGAGATTGGCTTTGATGGGCTGATCATGACGGATGACATTGACATGCAGGCACTGAGTGGCACCGTCGACCAGCGTGCTATGGCGGCAATTTCTGCGGGATGTGACGCGGTTCTGCATTGCAACGGCACATTGGCAGAGCGTCAGGCGGTGGCAGCGGCAATTGGTGAGATGTCTGAGGCTGGACAGCGTCGGGCTGAGGCGGTTCTGGCCGCGCGTCGCGCGTCCGTGCCTGTTGACATTGAAGCGCTTGCCGAGGAACTTAAAGCGTTCTGAACGGGCGCTTGACTGGCAGGGGCATGGCCGAGACTGACCTAAACAAAACTCTACAGATGTCCTTTGGGGACGAGCAGGAGGAGATGTCCGTTGCCGAGCGAATGGCAGCGGAAGCTCTGATTGTGGATGTGGACGGGTTTGAGGGGCCGCTTGACCTGCTGCTCACGCTGTCGCGGACGCAGAAAGTGGACCTGCGCAAGATTTCGGTTTTAGAGCTGGCCAAGCAATATCTGGACTTTGTGGAACGGGCGAAACGGCTCAGGCTGGAACTCGCGGCGGACTATCTGGTGATGGCGGCTTGGTTGGCGTTTTTGAAATCTCGTCTTCTCTTACCGCCAGATCCAACCGAAGAGGGGCCGTCGGGTGAGGAGCTAGCAGCGCATTTGGCGTTCCAATTGGAACGACTGCAAGCGATGCGGGATTCGGCGGCAAAACTCATGGCGCGGGATCGGATGGGGCGTGATTTCTTTGCGCGTGGTGTGCCGGAAACGGTGGAGCGTGTTCGGAAAGTTACTTTCACCGCGACCTTGATGGATTTGATGCAGGGTTATGCGCGGTTACGTACACGGGACGAATTTCGCCCATTTATCCTAGATCGCGAGTCTGTGTTCACCATGGAAGAGGCTTTGGAGCGCATGCGCGGTTTGATTGGCTATGCGGGGGCGTGGACCGATATTCTGAGCTATTTGCCCGTGGGCTGGGAAAATGATCCCAAGAAACGGCGTTCGGCCACCGCAGCAACCTTTGCAGCGTCGCTGGAACTGGCCAAAGAAGGCAAAGTGTTTATCCGCCAAAGTGAGACCTTTGCGCCGATAGAAGTACGAAAGAGGGACGGCAGGGATGAGTGACGATATCAATATGTCGGAACCCGGCGCAGAGGCTGCGCAGGACGCGCCGCAACAGGAGGAAAGCCTGTTTGAAGCGCCGCCCGTTGCCGAGCAGGAGCGCATGTGCGAGGCGATCCTGTTTGCCAGCGCTGAGCCGGTGAGTGTTAAGGAAATGAACAACCGTATGCCACATGGCTGTGATGCGGCGGAGGCCTTGGTGCATCTGCGCAAGCGCTATGAGGGGCGGGGGGTACAGGTGGTCAAGGTGGGTGACGCTTGGGCGATGCGTACAGCACCAGACCTGGGTTTTTTGATGCAGAAAGAAACCGTGGAGACGCGCAAGCTGTCCCGTGCGGCTGTCGAGACATTGGCCATCATCGCATACCATCAGCCGGTGACACGTGCGGAAATTGAAGAAGTCCGTGGGGTGAGTGTGAGCCGTGGTACGGTGGATCAGTTGCTTGAGATGGAGTGGATCCGGTTTGGGCGGCGCAAGATGACGCCTGGGCGTCCCGTGACCTTTGTGGTCACGCCACAGTTTCTGGATCACTTTGGCTTGTCCAGCCCGCGTGACTTGCCGGGGCTCAAGGAGCTGCGGGCGGCCGGGCTCCTGGAAAACCGTCCACCACCTGGCACAATTCCCTTGGGCGTGAATTCAGATGAAGACGATGATGGGATGGTCATCGACGAAGGTCAGTCCGAGATGTTTGAGGATTAAGTCTGCGTCAAAAATGGTCTGAAGCCCTATTATTGGCGCATTTGATACCTAGGTTACATTCAAGACAACGGGTGGAGTGACTCCTATGAATGCCAATCAACTGATCAATATGGTGACCCGGATGGTGATGCGCCGTCTGATCAACGGTGGCATTAATGCGGGGATCAATGCGGCTTCCAAAGCGCAGAAGAATAGGACGCAAGCAGAGCCGGGGCCTTGGGGAGAAAAATCGCAAGCCCCTAAGAATGCGCCCCAGCTTGATGCAAAACGTGCGAAGCAAGCCATGCGGGTGACCCGCAGGATTGGCCGCTTCTAAGCCCTCTTAGCTGGCTTTGAAGTGCTTGCTGAGCTTCAGGCCCTGACCCTGGTAATTTGACGCGATGCCGGAGCCGTAGAGCTGCTCTGGTACCTCAGCCATGCGCTCATAGACCAGACGACCTACCACCTGACCGTGTTCGAGCACAAACGGGGCTTCGTGACAGCGCACTTCCAAAACGCCGCGCGACCCTGTGCCGCCGGCGGCGTCATGGCCAAACCCGGGATCAAAGAAACCGGCGTAATGGACACGGAACTCGCCGACCATGGCCAGAAACGGCGCCATCTCAGCCGCGTAAGCTGGCGGGATGTGGACGGCTTCTCGGCTTACCAGAATGTAGAAGGCGCCGGGATCGAGGATGATTTGACCGTCGGAACTGTGCAGTTCTTCCCAATAGTCTGCGGGATCATAGTGACCGATATTGTCGAGGTCGATCACGCCGGTATGTGGTTTGGCACGATACCCGACCAAAGTGCCCTCAGAGGGTTTCAGATCGACCGAGAACCCCAATCCATCGTCGATTACGGCGTCGCCGTTCACCAGCGGGCTGCGGTCATGAAGCACGGTCAAATCGGCGTCGGTCAGAATGCTTTGACCTTTGCGGAAACGAATTTGGTTGAGTCGCATTCCGGGGCGCACCAGCACAGAGAAACTGCGTGGACAGATTTCGGCATAGAGCGGTCCTGAGTATCCCGGTGCGATGCGGTCAAACTCGGTGCCACCATCGGTGATGGTACGGGTCAGCAGATCGAGACGGCCGGTGGAGCTTTTGGCATTGGCCACTGCTTGCACATCGTCGGGCAGCGCGAGGCTCTCCATCAGCGGCACAACATAAACACAGCCTTTTTCCAACACGGCGCTGTTGGTCAGGTCGATGCGGTGCATTTCGAATTCGGACAGGCGATCTTGGACGCTGCGCCCGTTGCCCGCCAGGAAAGACGCACGCACGCGGTAGGCAACTGTGCCCAAGCGTAAATCGAGAGACGCCGGTTGAACCTGGCCTTCCGACACAGGATCAGTGACTGAAATCTCGCCGGTTTGCAGCATGGTTTCAATGGTTTGGCTCGGAATAACACCGGTCATTGGGTCGTCTCCAGATACACAAAACGCCCGGGCCTTGCGGCACACGGGCGGTTTTGATTGGTCGGGCTAGCAGGACTCGAACCTGCGACCTTCCGTCCCCCAGACGGACGCGCTACCAGGCTGCGCCATAGCCCGACGATGGGCTGTTCATAACGAAATTGCGGGCGGGAGCAAGTCTTAAAATGCAAGTTTTGTCTCGCCCTGAATTTTAGCCAGCTTTGCCGTGAAGCGCCTCAAGGCGCGCCAGAAGATCTGCGGCGCGAGAGGCGTCTTTGCGGTCCACGGTCACAGGTTTGGTCAGCATCAGCAGGAAGTCGTCTCGCGCGGTTTCGCGGGCGACGAGGGTTTCCAAGTCAGGTGCGCTGGAAGGTGATATGGCCGAAAGGTCATTGGCCGTCTCTGTAGGCGCTTGTGGGGGCGGCGCGGACTTGGGTGCAGCGGCGCCTGAGCTGGACGGTGCGTTGGTCGTTGGCGCCTCTACAGAGCTTTCACTGTTGATGGCCGGTTCATCCGAAGCGTCGCTCATTGCAAGTGCTGACGGAGTCGTACCGTTGTCGCCGTCCGCCATCGTTTCAAGGCCAGGCACAAAGGCGGCGTTCGGAGCGGGTGTTTCTGGTTCCGCGGAAACGTCCGGGGACTGGAAGGGGGCCGGTGACGCTGCGTCCGAGGACGCAAGCTCGCCAAGCGGCTCGGCCTCTGTCGTATTGTCGCTTGTTGATTGGGCGGCATCCTCAGCCTCAGCTTCAACTGGGGCAACCGGAGTGTCCAGCGTGGCAAAAAGATCGTCCATCGGTGGCAACTCTTCAGGCCCACCAGAGGAAGCCCCTGTTTCCACCTTAGGAGCTTGTTCCGATTCCGCCGCTGTGGCGGGCTCGGCTTGGTCGACTTCCGGTGCCTGTGCGGGGCTGGTCAAACCTGAGGGTAGCGGGCCTGTCTTAGACGAAGCTGCGGGCACATCATCTTCGATTTTGACCAGTAGATCCTCCGGAATGCCGGCGTTGTCTTCCTCCTCGACGTCTCCAACGGAGGTCTCAACATCCGGTTTGAAATCATCCGGTGCGGTGTAAAGCGTTTCTTCGGACGCCTCCTCAACGGTTTCTTCCTGGACAGCAATGTTCTCTTGGTTTGCGACATCTTCAAGCGGAGCGTCGGCTTCTGGCGGGTCCTCAAGGTCTGCGTCAACAGCTTCCACAGGCTCTTCCAGTTCAGCCTCTACTTCAGGAGGTTCGTCTTGGGGGATGCCGGCTTGCGGTTCTTCCTGCGGTGTCTCGACCGGCTCCAGGCCTGTTTCTTCGGTTACATCTTCCGCAACCGCCTCAACAGGCTGGGCTTCCTCGTCTACAGGGCGGGACAGGCTGGAAACGTGTTTGACGCCCTTTTCGCGCAAAAGTTGCTGCGCCTCTTTGATTGGCATGCCGTCTTCGTGCAAAAGTTTTTTGAGGCCACCCAAGAGTTCCATGTCTTGCGGGCGATAATACCGCCGCCCACCGGCACGTTTCACGGGTTTGACCTGTGAAAACTTGCTTTCCCAAAAGCGCAAGACATGCGTTTGCACGTCTAGCCAGTCAGCGACTTCGCTAATAGTGCGAAATGCCTCACGCGATTTGGCCATGGAGTTTGTCTCGTCTTATTTTTTGTTGCCGGCTGCGACGCGATCTTTCATCAGATGCGACGGTCGAAAGGTCAGGACACGGCGGGGCTGGATCGGAACTTCTTCGCCGGTTTTTGGGTTGCGACCGACACGGGCTGCTTTGTCCCGTACACTGAACGTCCCAAACGAGGAAATTTTGACCTGCTCACCTTGCACCAGGGCATCGGACATATGAGTCAGAATGCTTTCGACCAGTTGTGCGGAATCGTTTCTGGACAGGCCCACTTCGCGAAACACTGCTTCGCTGAGATCCATCCGGGTCAATGTCTTGTCAGTCATGTGGTCCCCCCTGCCGGTACACGTTTCAAAAACCATAGGGGCAAGAGAAATTGGGAGTCAATGATTTGAACGGGAAGTGAGGCGATTATCTGCAATATTCGCCAATCACTTAGGTCAGTTTTCACCAACGCAGAACCACAGCGCCCCACGCCAGGCCGCCACCAATTGCCTCGGTCACCAGCAGGTCACCTTGCTTAATCTTGCCTTCGGCCACGCCAGTGGACAGGGCGAGCGGGATAGATGCGGCTGATGTGTTGCCGTGGTCTTGCACGGTTACAATCACGCGCTCCATGGGGACGCCAAGTTTTTTTGCGGTGCCTTGGATGATGCGGATGTTTGCCTGATGTGGGACAATCCAGTCCACGGCATCATCGGTCAAACCAATTTTTGTCAGGGCTGTGTGAGCGGTGGAGGTCAGTTTCTCAACTGCTTGGCGGAAAAGAGCATTTCCCTGCATGCGCAGCTTGCCAGCGTCGCCCGTAGTGGACACGCCGCCGTCCACAAACAGCATATCTTTGTAGCGGCCGTCAGAATTTAGGTCAGCACTTAAAACGCCGCGATCGGCGGTTTCCCCAGTGCCGTCCTGCGCTTCCAGAATTAGCGCGCCCGCGCCATCGCCAAACAGCACACAGGTGGCGCGATCTGTCCAGTCCATGATGCGGCTGAAGGTTTCCGCGCCGATCACCAGAACACGCTGAGCCTGACCGGACAGGATCAGCGCATTGGCATTGGTCAATGCGTAAACAAAACCAGCGCAAACCGCCTGAACGTCAAACCCGAAGCCACGCGTCATGCCAATCTTTTGCTGCACCATGGTGGCGACAGACGGAAAGGTCAGATCTGGCGTGGATGTCGCGACAACCACCGCGTCGATGTCATCGGCGGTCAGGCCCGCGTTTTCCAAAGCTGCTTTGGCGGCAAAACTTGCAAGGTCGGACGTGGTCTCATCTTCAGCGGCAAAGTGCCGACGCTCAATACCCGAGCGGGTGCGAATCCACTCGTCCGAGGTGTCCAGAGATTTTTCGAATTCGGCGTTGGGAACGACCCGTTCCGGCAAGTAGTGGCCAACGCCCTTAACCACGGCGCGTGTCGTCATATCAGTGCCTTGCTATTTTATTGTTATTCGTTTGTGCTGTCAGCATCTTGCGGCAGAGAAACAGCAGATGCAACCCGCGCCGCAAGCTTTTCAGAGAAGCCCGATTGCGCAAGTTTGAAGGCGAGTTTAACCGCGGCGGACACGCCGGTGGCATCCGAAGACCCGTGGGATTTCACCACAGTACCATTCAGACCCAGGAACACGCCCCCGTTGACGCGCCGGGGATCGATGCGTTTGTTGAGACGATTCAGCGACGTATAAGCCAATAGGGCCGCCAAACGCGATAGAGGGGAGAACTTGAAAGCTTCCTTGAGCAGTGAGCCGATCAGGCCTGCGGTGCCTTCGCCGGTTTTCAGCGCGACGTTGCCAGTGAACCCGTCGGTGACAATCACATCAGCTTTGTCAGCGGGCAAATCATTGCCTTCCACAAAACCAACAAAGTCGTAGTTTGCGTTCTTGGCATTGCGGGCGATCAGGTCGTGCGCCAGCTTGAGCTCGGTGCGGCCTTTATGCTCTTCGGTGCCCACATTAAGCAACCCGACGCGGGGGCGCTCGAGGTCCATGCCGTTGCGGGCATAGGAGGCGCCCATCAGCGCGTATTGCAACAAATCATGCTCGTCGGCGCTAATGTCGGCACCGGCGTCGAGCATGATGTTGAAGCCTTGTGGTGCGCGGGAGGGCCAGAGCACGGCAATGGCCGGACGGTCCACGCCAAGAATTTTGCGCAGCCGCACAACCGAGAGCATCATCAAAGCGCCGGTATTGCCACAACTGACCACGCCGTCTGCTTCGCCGCTGCGCACCGATTCCAATGCGGACCACATAGATGTGGTTTTGGAGCGGATCACATCTCGGGGTTTGTCTTCCATCGACACCACGTCAGAGGCGTCGCGAATCTCAACCCGGCCATCCAGAATGCGCTTGCGCGCGACCAGCTTCTCAAGCTCGTCTTTGGGGCCATGCAAAATGAAAGCAATGTCTGGGTTGATCTTCGCAGAATGCGAAATGCCGGCAACAACAGCTGCCGGCCCGCGATCGCCACCCATGGCGTCAACTGAGATTACTGTGCGCCCGCTGCCGGGGTTTGCTGTTTGCGCCAAACCGGTCATGCGGGCTCAGATCCCGTTGTTTATGCTGCGTCTTCGTCCAGATCGACGTCGTCCACCATCGCAACGACTTCGCGGTCGCTGTAGTGGCCGCAAGAAGCACATACGTGGTGCGGGCGCTTCAGTTCGCCACAGTTCTCACATTCGTTAGGGTTCGCTGCAACCAGGGCGTCATGTGCACGGCGGTTGTTGCGGCGCGATTTCGATACTTTGTTCTGCTGGACAGCCATGTCGCAACCTTTGATTTACTTGGGGGCCGGAGCCCGGTTTCCTGAGCGTTTGGAGCCTCTACGCGGTAAGCGCGCCCGAGTCCAACGCTAAATTCGAATGAGCGCGCGAAAATACTGCGATTTCCGCACAACGCAAGCCCTATTCGTCCTCTTTTGAGCCCAACTGGTCACGCAAGGCTGCCAATCCGGCAAAGGGGCGGACGTCTTCGTCTGTCATGGCCTTTTTTCCGGCCTCCGTAAAGACGGCTTCTTGCAATTCAGCCCCGTCCGCTCGTGGAAATTGCGGAATGTTGAGCGCTAGTGCCTCGTGCAGGATTGCTTCAACGTCGATATGTGTTTCCAAAGGCTCAGAGTTTTCGTCCTCGGGCATTTCGATTTCTTCGTCATCGTCAGGCAATTCCGGCATCTGCGCGAGGAAACGGCGCTCGATTTTCTCGTCGATCCGAGTTGTAACCGGTTCCAGCGTGACCACGCAGGGCTGCACAACAGTGGCCCCTAGGGCGCCAACCAACTCCCAGTCATTTTTTCCGTATGCGCGTATTTCGCCAGTAAAAACAACTTTACGCAAAGTTGTGAGGCCAAGCGCGTCAGCCAGTGCGCCAAGCTCTTTGGCGTTTGGCCGCAGATCAAAGCCAGTTGGGCGATTCTGTCGGAGGTCGGCCACGCGGAATGTGGAAGTGGGGGAGGCGCTTGAAGACATGTTTCTGACTTTGAGTTGAGGTCGGTTGCAATGTGGACACGTGTTGTCATCTTGAACCATACGCGTTCCTTCTGTAAGCGAGATAAAAGGCAAGACGGGCCAAGACAAGAGGGCAGGCATGAAGATGCGAACCAAAGTGATCAAATATGCGGTCATGGGAGCGGCCATGCTGTCCTTGGCGTCCTGCGCCACGCGCTATCGCAATCATGGCTATGTGCCGACCGAAGAAGAACTGGCGTCTATCACGTTGGGCGTAGACACGCGGGACACGGTTGTCGAGACCTTTGGACCTCCATCAGCTTCCGGTGTTCTGGATGACAGTGGCTATATTTATGTGCGCTCGCGTATCAAACATTTCGGTCCAACCCGACCCGAGGTCGTTGACCGGCAGGTGGTGGTTATTGGGTTCGACACCAAAGGCATAGCGCGAAACGTTGAGCGTTACGCTTTGGAAGATGGGCGGTTTGTGCCGTTGCAGCGCCGTATCACCGACAATGGAATCGAGACCGGTGGTTTGTTGCGTCAACTGGGGGCGAATATTGGCAACTTTGGACCATCTGGAGCGCCAACCGCGAGCAACGGAAGTTTCTAAAAGTACCAGCGTGATCCGCCTTTGTGGGTTTGTCATTCGGTTGTCACCGCATCTCTGATAGGCTGGCGCCGGAAAGGGATGCAGATGAACGAGGCGATTCAAGAGGTTGGTCGATACCGTGTGCGGGTCTCGCAAACTGCGCGCGACTTGCGGGCGGCGCAACGTCTGCGCCAATTGGCTTTCCACGGTGATGACACAACACTTGATGTGGATGCCTATGATCCACATTGCCGGCATTACCTGATTGAAGACGTCGCAAATGGGCGTTTGGTGTGTGTTTTCAGGATGTTGCCTCTCAACGGTGGGGCGGACATCGACCGTAGCTATTCCGCACAGTTTTATGAGTTAGACGCGCTAAAAACCTATCCTGGCCGCATGGTTGAAATGGGTCGGTTTTGTATGCACCCGGAAGTGCATGATGCGGACGTGCTGCGCATCGCTTGGGGTGCAATGACCAGCTATGTGGACGAAAACAATGTGGAATTGCTGTTTGGCTGCGCCTCCTTTGAAGGCACGGATACCAGCAGTTATCTTGATAGCTTTGCAATGTTGCGCGATCGGCATCTGGCGCCAAATCGATGGTTGCCGCGGGTGAAGGCGCCCAACGTGTTTCGTTTTGCCTCTCGGTTGCGGCGTAAGCCAAATCTCAAAGCGGCGCAGTTGAGCATGCCACCTATGCTGCGCAGCTATCTTTTGATGGGCGGGTGGGTCAGCGACCATGCGGTGGTCGATCAGAAAATGAACACGTTACATGTGTTTACCGGCGTCGAGGTGAAGGCGATCCCTGCGGCCCGAAAGCGGCTTTTGCGGGCTTTGGCCTGCTAGCCGCATAGGCGCGGTTGACGGGGCGGCGTGTGCGGGCTAGGCGCATGCTATGGCACGTATACCTCTTTTACAGATGAGCGATATCTCCCTGACATTTGGCGGAGATCCGGTTTTTGATCAGTTGAACCTTGTGGTGCAACCCGGTGATCGGGTGGCGCTGGTAGGGCGCAACGGTTCGGGCAAATCAACCTTGATGAAGGTCATGGCGGGGCTGGTCGAGCCAGACCGAGGCGACATCGTTGTTCCGCCGGGTGTGAGCGTCGGGTATATGGAGCAAGACCCTGATATGAAAGGGTTTGCCACGCTTGGTGATTTTGCCTCGGCAGCTTTGGAGCCGGGTGAGATGTACAAGGTCGAACGGGCAGGGGAAGGGTTGAAGTTTGATCCGGCACGCGCGGTTGAGACGGCCTCTGGTGGCGAACGTCGGCGCGCGGCTTTGGCGCGGCTGATGGCGGAAGCGCCGGAGCTGATGTTGTTGGACGAGCCAACCAACCACCTTGATATTGAAGCGATTGCCTGGCTTGAAGAAGAGCTGAAAGCGACACGGGCAGGCTATGTGTTGATCAGCCACGACCGGGCGTTTTTGCGCGCTTTGACCCGTGCAACCCTTTGGATTGACAGGGGAATGGTGCGTCGTCAGGAAAAAGGCTTTGAGGATTTTGAAGCCTGGCGCGACAAGGTCTGGGACGAAGAAGACCTGCAGCGCCATAAGATGGATCGCAAGATCAAGGCCGAGGCGCGGTGGGCTGTGGAAGGCATCAGCGCGCGGCGCAAGCGCAACCAAGGGCGTGTGCGGGCGTTGAAAGATCTGCGGGCGGAACGGTCCGCGATGATCAAGCGACAAGGCTCGGCGGCGATGGAACTGTCTGCGGGTCCGAAGTCAGGTAAAAAAGTGATAGATGCCAAAGGTTTGTCGAAGTCTTACGACGGTAAGAGCATTGTGCAGGACTTTTCGCTGACGGTGCAGCGGGGCGACCGTGTTGCCTTTGTTGGGCCTAACGGCGTGGGCAAAACCACTTTGATCAAAATGTTGATGGGCGAGCTGGAACCGGATGCGGGGACTGTGTCGTTGGGCACCAATCTGCTGCCTGCGGTGTTTGATCAGGCGCGGGCCAAGCTGGATCCGGAGATGACGCTTTGGGACAGCCTCACAGGCGATCCAGAGATGCGGGTTTCGGGTAAGGCCGATCAAGTGATGGTGCGCGGTAATCCCAAGCATGTGGTTGGATATCTTAAAGAATTTCTGTTCGATGATCGGCAGGCGCGGGCGCCGGTGCGGTCTTTGTCGGGGGGCGAGAAGGCGCGGTTGTTGTTGGCGAAACTGATGGCCAAGGAGAGCAATCTTCTGGTCATGGACGAACCGACCAACGATCTGGATGTCGAGACCCTCGATCTTCTCCAAGAACTGTTAGATGACTATGACGGCACCGTGCTGTTGGTGAGCCACGACCGGGATTTTCTCGATCGGGTGGCCACCACAACCATTGCCATGGAGGGGAACGGTCAGGCGGTGACCTATGCCGGAGGCTGGTCTGACTATCGGGCGCAGCGGCAGGAAGACGCACCGAAAAAGGCTGAGAAAACAAAGCAAAAGGCTGAGAAGGCAAAGGCCGAGAAGGCCGCGCCTACCGCTGGTTTAAGCTTCACCGAGAAGCACCGCCTGGAGGCATTGCCGGGTATCATGGAACGGCTTGAGGCAGAGATCGCAAAGTTGGAAGGCTTCATGGCGGACCCGGAGTTGTTCACCAAAGAACCGGTAAAATTCCAGAAAGCTACAGAGGCGTTGGTGGAGCGTCAAACGGCTTTGCAAGACGCCGAAGAAGAGTGGCTGGTGCTGGAAGAAAAGGCCGAAAGCAACAGCTGATTTTCACGTCGGTAAGACGTCGGTATTGCGGCTGCTTTACGACTGTCCACTGGTTTTGAATATGTTGCGGCGTCACGGCGCCGCAACTTTTGATTTACGTCTTAGGCGTCAGCGCCTTCGCTGGACGCAGCTGCCTGATCTTGAAGAAGCACCACAACGCGATTGGCCATCAGGTGCCGGGCATGGTCGTAGTCCCGTCCATTGGAGCTCGCTGCCAACGCGTCCAGCTCGTGCATGCTTTGCAATGCGGGCGTATCATTGAGCGCCAGAGTGCAATTGGGGCTTGGCTTGGTAAATTTAGGCAAGGTGAGCAGGACCGAGAGGTCGGCGACCTGGCTGCCGGAGATGTCGAGCTGTTCCAGGTACGGCAGCGAGCGCAGCGGATAAAGGTCGTTAACCGCAGTTCCGGTACAACTTAGGTTCTTGAGCAACCTACATCTCTGAAGTCCATTGATCGAGCTGATGTTGGTGCCAGAGAGGCTGAGGTTTTGTAAGTTGGGCAGTTCCGGCCATGGTGCACGCATCTGATGGTCTGTGTCATCGGTCAGCTGGAAATGCAGCGTCCGCAGGGTGTCACAGTGCTCCAATGGGCCGAGGTCCAGATCTGGGTCAGCGCTTTGCAGCAACAGGTAGGCGAGCTTGCGCAAAGACGCGACAGGCGCGAGGTCACAATGGGAGACCGCGCCAATCGACAGATGGTTCAGTGCGCTCAGAGAGGATACAAAACTGAGATCGGTGATCAGGCCAAGTGATTGGATGGTCAGGTTTTCCAGCCTGGCGGCCTGAGACAACGCGTCAAACCGTATTGCCGGGGTGTTCCACAGCGACAGTGTT
Source organism: uncultured Shimia sp. (assembly GCF_947493595.1). Taxonomy (GTDB): domain Bacteria; phylum Pseudomonadota; class Alphaproteobacteria; order Rhodobacterales; family Rhodobacteraceae; genus Shimia. The sequence continues at coordinate 202,767 of NZ_CANLRL010000004.1, forward strand.
GTGAGCGCGGGCAGGGAGCCCAGAGCGGTAAGGTCGGTGGTGTCCGCGCCAAACAGGTCCAGCGTATCCAGCTGTTGCAAGTTGGCAAGTGGTGCAATGTCGACCTTGCCGTCACAGCGCAGGGACAGCGTGGTGAGCGCGTCTGCCTGTGCCAGCGACGTCAGCGATTGGCCCTGCGCAATGCGGGTTTTGAGGTCTGTCAGGTTTGGGCTTCGGGTGAGTGCGGGGAGCGTATCGCATAAGGCCAGCAGGTCAGCCTGCTCCAGGCGGGGCAGAGCACCGAGGTGGACCGGCTTGCCGGGATGGGAGATTTTGAGCCGCCGTAGATTAGGCAGATCGGGCAAGGTTACATCAATCTCGGACGGCAGCGACAGTTTGAGCTCTGTCAGCTCTGGCAGATCTGCGAGCGGCGACAAATCCGTAACCGGTGAGGCGGTGATTTCCAGCGCTTGCAAATTTGGCAGACCGCGCAGCGCGGCAATATTGGTGATGGGCGTATGACGGATGCAGAGTTTGCGCAAATGGGGCGCAAGCGCGGAGATTTCCGGCAATAAGCGGCCGTTGTCGCCAGAGATCACCATTTGACGCGCATGGGCCTCTTTGTGGCGCTCTAGGCTCCAGGCAAAAAAGGCGGCGGGATCGGCCGGCGTGCCCGTAGGTGTGGGGGTGGCTTTGCGACGCGCCCGCACCTGCGGACGCATGCGTTGTTTGAGGCTCTGTTTGGCCACAGAGAGGAAGGATTGGATTTTTAAACTGGTCAGCACGTGAGAACTCATCAACGGCGCCTGATAGTGGGACGGCGCGGGGGGGAAAAGAAGTCAGGAGCGTTAGTGGAAGTTCAGTCTACTGCGGAACAGCCTTGGGACAACTCACTTTTTGGTAAATTTCGGTGGTTTTTGGGGAGGTGCCCTGTTCAAAAGGCGTAAGGCTTTGAACTTACGTGTAAAACAAAGACACCCGCCTGCGCGTGGCAGGCGGGTGTGGGCGGTCTTGATGGTTAAAACGATCAGGGCTTAGGCTAGGGTCGTCTTTTGTAACTCCGGCTGTGGTGTCAAATGACGGGCCATCACAAAGCTGAGGCAGAGACCGGGCAGGAGCGCGGCCAAAGCCATGGCGATGCCAAAGTGGTCTGCCAGTAGGCCAATGATGGGCGGGGCGACGACGTTGGTGCCAATCGCCATGACCGACAGGAAGGCAATGTTGTCGGCGTCATGTTCATCTTCCAGTGCCGCTGCCGCAGACACGGCCAGAGGGAAGCCAACCGAGAGGCCCAGCCCGATGCAGGCAAAGCCGACAAAAGACGCCAATGGCGGGAAAGGCGCCACCAGGGTCAGCAAACCAATGATGGCCAGGCCGACGTTCATGCGTGCGAGATTGGTGCTGCCCATGCGGATTTTCAAGAAGTCCCCAATGAAGCGGCCAAAGGCAACAAAGGCGGAAAACACAGTGATCGCAAGACCTGCGGTGCTGGCGCCTTCGGGCAGACGTTCGGCCATATAAACGGCGCCCCAATTGGCCATGGCACCCTCTGCCATGGTTACGGAAATCACAAAGAGCACAATCAAGAACAGGGTGGTTGGGTAATCACGCAGTTTGCGGCGTTTGGTTTTGGTCGAGGCGTCAGCGGATTGCGGGCGCAGGTTGGGCAGTGGACGTGTCAGCCATAGGGCCAGGATGGTTGTGCTTGTGGTGAGGGTTAGCACGGTGACCACCGGCGACACCGCGGCCGTGAAAATGGCGGCCAGGAAGGAGCTGACCGTCAGGCCAAGCGCCCAGAAACCGTGGCAGCGGTTCATCACGGATTTCTTTGCGGCTTTCTCGAGCTGACCTGCGTAGACATTCAACGCCACATTCAGGAAGGTCATCGACGCTCCAAAAATCAGCAGCGCCAAGAACAAAGTGACGTGGTCCACCGCAAGGAGTGGCAAGACAACTGTCACGGCCTGAACTGGAAACATGGTGAGCAGGACTTTGGGCGCGCCATGCCTGGCCACAATTTTGGCGGCAAACTTGGACATAAACACAAAGGCCATGGGCAGGCCGAGCAAGGCCAACGCCAACTGTGCGTTGCTGAGATCCAATTTGGATTGCATAAACGGAATATGAGGCAACCACCCGCCAAGCGCGAAGGGATGCAAGAAAAACAGCGCCATAATGAGGCGCACGGTCCCTGAGGACAGTGTTGGGGTCATGTGAGAAAGTCCTGTTGGCGGATGTGGGGCCAGCTAGACCCAAAGCTGTGCAGGGAACAAGTGACCTACGTGTATTTAACTGTGAAAAACAACCTTAAAGTGTTTTTGGTTGAGGCTCGCTCTACTCTGTCAGAAAATTGGTTGGGTTTTTTGAGGGCAATTCCAGAGGTCTCCTCCCAAGGAGCGGGGAGAATCGGAGGGGCGTGGCTTGCGAAATCGCAGGCATGGTACAGCTTGGTCACCGGCTGGGTAATGCCGTTAGCCCGGAAAGATCTTTCGGAAGTGGCTGTCAAAATAGTCCCATGAGTAGACTGCTTTGTTGCCAGCATACCCCTCGTAGTAAGATTTGCCTGTCGAGGTAGGCAGGCCCGCCCAGATCTTGGCAAGGTTGAGCATGAAGGTCGCGCGCGACATTTCGGCGGACTGAAAATCGCTGAGCCCGGCTTCTTCTAGCAACTGGTGGGCCAGCTGGTCTTGTATCTCCGGGCTGAACAGCTTGTCGTGCGGCACCTCCTGATGGCGTACGAGACGGCGCAGGGTGGCGGGGATAAACTGATAGCGGCCAATCGCGTGGGGCTGTCCCGGGGTGTTGTCGATCCACTGATAGATCTCGGCGATGGTCATCTCGGTTGGCGGACGAGATGTCTTGGTCCGGGCGCCATACTGCACGGCATCATAGCCAGCCTTGCCCGCTTCGGCTCCAGCAATCAGGGTCATCAGCTGCTTGGCGGCGGACGGCAGAACCTGCGTCAGCACCGGCGCAAAGAGGCCACCGGTGGCGCGGCCGCGGAACAGGCTGGCAGTGCCGGGGCGCAAGGCCAACGCGCCGCGGCTGACGTCGGCGTCCGTCGGTTGCGCGAGGGCAGGCTGTTGCGGGGCGCGGGGGGAAGTGTCGTTGAAAGAGGCGCGTTGCGCAAAGAAACCGTTCTGGATCAGGGAGACGCTGTTGGCCTGCGCTTGGGACGCCATGAGGCTGACGGTCAGAAGCGCAAGACGCAAAGAGGAGGCAATCGACATGGGAACCGGCTTTCTGCTGGCGAGGTGTTTCACGCGGACTATGCAGAAAGAGGCTTGATAAAGGGTTTATCGGCGAAGGCTGTTGGTTTGGGATGAGGGGGCGTAGCAAGTTTGCGCAGGAAGCGGGCTTTGTGCAGCTTCAAGATCCAACCGTTTTCAAATGCGGCCGTAGAATCCCAGGCTGATCGAGAGCTCCTCCAAACCTGTCTCTAATGCTTGGCAACAGCGGTTAAGGGGCAGAGTTTCCATCCTTTTTTAATGCCATGCCACATGCCAGACAATTTTCCGATCACTTCCGGTGACCGCAATGTTCGCTCGCGTGAGTTGCTCCTTTTGGTTTCTCAGCGCGAGCGGGAAATCGAATGTTTGGCAAAAGTTCTTGGTTCAAAGGGTGGCAAAGCTTACCGTGAGGCATTCGTATCTTTTTTTAAAAAAGGGCATCGGAATGAAATGCATAACGCTGAAATCTTTCTTGTCTTCCATAATATTACTAATGCCGACAGGTGCATTGGCACAGTCGGCTGAAGACCAAGAGAATGAATTGCTTCGGGCTGAGGAGTTGGAAACGCTTGTCGCTCCTGTTGCCCTTTACCCAGATACGTTGCTTATCCAAGTATTGGTTGCCGCGACCTATCCTCTTGAGGTTGTTAAGGCCGACGTGTTTTTGGACGACAACGCAGAAGTGGAGCAAGAGGAGTTGAAGTCGCTCATTGAAGCCGAAGACTGGGATGAAAGTGTCGAAGTTTTGGCGACGGCATTCCCAGATGTGCTGGAGGATATGGCAGCGCATATCGATTGGACAGAGACGGTCGGGAACGCGATGTTGGCCCAAAGCGACGACGTCATGGAAGCGGTCCAAGTCAAACGACAAGCCGCAAACGATGCAGGCAATTTGGTCAGTGGTGACGAGCAAACCGTTGAAGTGGTTCAGGAGGGCGATTCAGACACAATTGTTATCCAGCCGACTGATCCCGAAGTGGTCTATGTGCCTCAATATGAGACCGAGACGGTTTATGTCGACAACTCTTCTGACGTGGGCGATGCGCTGGCAACAGGCCTGCTGGTTTTTGGCGCTGTAGCCATCATAGATGAGATCTTTGATGACGATGATCACTGGCATGATTATTGGGGATGTCGCAATTGCGGTGGCTGGAACGGTCAACCAATCATTCGAAATCCGGACATAGACATTGATATCGACGGGGACGTGAATATCGGGGATCGCAACAACATTGGTTGGAAACCCGATGAAGGTCGCCAAAAAGAGGCCCGTGACACGATTGCTCGCAAGCGCGGCAACGACGGTGTGACCACCATGCCGGTGACCAAACCGGACCGAGGAGACAAGATGCGTGCCGATCTCGCGAAGAAAAGCGGCGCAGCGGATATCTCCCAAAGCAAGAACCCGCGCGCAGGTGTGGAACGCCCCTCAAGCCCTTCACCCGCCCAACGTAAGGCGGCTGTAGAGCGGACAAAGAAAACCCAAACTCCGAGGACCAGTCCACGCCCCAAGGCGCCGCAGTCCAGCGTAGTGCCAAAACGTCAGGCAGCCCCGATCAACGGTGGCGCGATGCAAAAACGCGCGCCATCTCAGCGCGCCAAAGCCGGCGCAACGCGTGGCCGCGCCGCCGCCGGCGCGCGCAGAGGGAGATAGACAAATGAAGTTCACATTCGCACAAGCTCTTACTGGACTTGCAATTGGTTTGGCTGTTCCCATTGCCGCCACAGCGCAATCACCCGCGTTGTTCGCCACTCCGCAAGCTGCCTTAGATGCCATGATGACAGCCCTTCAAGAGGAAGATCAGGACGCAACTTTGCAGGTCTTTGGGGCAGACGCTAAGGACCTCATTTCCACAGGAAACCCAAGGCGCGACGCGGCCAATCGCGCCGAAATTCTCAGCCTGTATCAAGAAGGATACCGCCTGCAACCAGCCGAGGACGGTTCTGTGGTCTTACTGCTGGGTTCGGAGGGGTGGCCATTTCCGATTCCGATTGGGAAAGTCGAGGCCAATTGGATGTTTGATGTCGCGGCTGGACGAGATGAGGTTTTGTTCCGGCGGATCGGTTTGAACGAGTTGGACGTCATCGAGTTCATGGCAGTCTATGTGGATATCCAAGCCGAATACCGCCTCGTAGATCATGATGGGGATCAGGTTATGGAGTTTGCCCCCTCGTTCTTGTCAAGTGACGGGATGCGGGACGGCTTGTTTTGGGCGGACGAGGACAGCCCGTTGGGCGCGCGTGTCGCGCTTGCGTCTCTTGACGGTTACTCTGTTGGAGACACCGATACAGGGCCTGAACCGTTTGGCGGTTACTACTACCGTATTTTAGACAAGCAAAGCGCCGCGGCACCTGGTGGTGCGCTGAACTATATCAGCGGCGGTAATATGGTGTCGGGACATGCCTTGCTGGCGGTTCCGTCTGACTACGGGAATACAGGCATTCATTCGTTTATGGTTTCAGAGAACGGATTGGTGCTTGAGGCGGACCTCGGCGAAGACAGTTTGGAGAAGGCTTTTGCAATCACACGCTATGATCCAACGGCAGAATGGCTCCCCGTCGATTTAAGCAATTGATCCTCGTGTCAAATGAACACCAATTGCGGGTTTTCTTGAAGGGAAATTCAGAAGTGTGCTTTTGGGGCCTGTTGATTAGATGATCCAGCGGATTCGACTTAATCACTTGTCCGCTAAGGGCTGACAGTAGCCATTACTTCACTCAAAACAAAAAAAGCCCCGACGTTTCCGTCGGGGCTTTCCAAATCTCTCAACCAATCTGCAAAGATCAGGCTTTGAACAGGCCTTCGTAGGCGGGTTCCAGCGTCTCCGTTTCAAACAGCGAGCTCACAGACGTGCCATTGGCGGTGTTCAGGATCGCCTGGGCAAACATCGGGGCGGTGGGCACGATGCGGATGTTGCTGGCGCCTTTTACAGCTTCGGTGGGCTCGATGCTGTCGGTGATGACCAAAGACTTCATCACCGAGTTGGTGATGCGCTCAATCGCCGGGCCAGACAGAACGCCGTGGGAGATGTAGCTGTGCACCTCGGTGGCGCCGTGCTCGATCAGGACTTCGGCGGCTTTGCAGAGCGTGCCGGCGGTGTCGCAGATGTCGTCCACGATGATACATTTCTTGCCTTTGACGTCGCCGATCACGGTCATCTCGGCAATCTCGCCTGGCTTCTCGCGGCGTTTATCGACGATGGCCAGAGGGGCGTTGATGCGTTTTGCCAACTCTCGGGCGCGGGCAACGCCGCCCACATCCGGGGAGATGATCATCACGTCTTCAAGCTGGTCTTTGAATTGCGCTTTGATGTCGAGCGCAAAGACCGGCGAGGCGTAGAGGTTGTCGACCGGAATGTCGAAGAAGCCTTGGATTTGCGCGGCGTGCAGATCCATGGTCAGGATGCGCTCGATGCCAGCCTCAACCATCATATTGGCGACCAGCTTGGCGGTGATCGGCGTGCGGGCCTTGGTGCGGCGGTCCTGACGGGCGTAGCCGAAGTAGGGGATCACAGCGGTGATGCGGCTGGCCGAAGAGCGGCGCAGGGCGTCGGACATGATCAGCAGTTCCATCAGGTTGTCGTTTGCCGGATTGGAGGTCGACTGGATGATGAACATGTCTTCGCCACGTACGTTGTCGTAAACCTCGACAAAGATTTCGGCGTCGTTGAAACGCTCCACACGGGCGTCGATCAGTTTGACGTTGCTGCCCCGGTGCATAGACATGCGTCGCGCGATGGCGCTGGCAAGCGGTTTGTTGGCATTGCCAGTGATCAGTTTGGGTTCAAGAATGGTGGCCATAGCGCGGTAATCCCCAGGTGGCTTTGGTGACAGATTCGTGACGTTGCGCTTGCCTTAACATGGCCCTAACGTCCCGCAAAGCGACGTGCGAGCTATGGGAGGCAAAAATGGCCACGATCACCTATTATTTCTCAACAATTTCTCCGTATTCCTATTTGGCAGGCACACGGTTGGAAGAGATCGCGGCCAAACACGGCGCGGAAATTGTCTATAAGCCGCTTGATATTGTGGCGCTGTTCGGCCGCACGGGGGGCACACCGCCGAAAGAACGTCACGTCAGCCGTCAGGAATACCGCGCGCAGGAATTGCTGCGGCAGGCTAAGAAGTTGGACATGGACTTCAATCTGAACCCGGCGCATTGGCCGACCAATATGGCGCCATCCTCTTATGCCTTCATTGCGGCGGCAAACGCCGGTGGTGGCGACTTGGGTGCTTTGGCGTATGGTTTTTTGCGGGCGTGCTGGGCTGAGGAGAAGGACATCGCGCAGGATGATGTGATCCGCGCCTGTTTGACTGAGGCCGGGTTTGATCCGGCGCTGGCGGACAGCGGTTTGCTGGTGGGGGCGGAGACCTATGCCCGCAACCTGGACGAGGCGGTGGAAGCGGGGGCCTTTGGCGCGCCGTTTTATGTGACCGACGATGGGGCGCGGTTCTGGGGGCAGGATCGGTTGGATGATTTGGACGCCCATTTGGCGGGTGAGTTGTAAGGACACTTTAAGGACCATGGCTTTGGACGACGGAAAGACGCCTGACATGCATTGGCGTGTGTTGGGGCAGGGGTCGCGTGCGGCTTTGGCGCTGCATTGCAATCTTGGGCATTCGGGTGCCTTTCGCGGCATTGGCGCGGCGCTGGACGATCTGCTGACGATTGAGGCACCAGACATGCCGGGCCATGGGCGCAGTGCGGCGTATGTGCCGGGGACGCTGACCGGGCAGACCATGCTGGATGCGATTTTGGCGCGTCTGGATGGGCCTGTGGATGTGATTGGGCATTCTTATGGCGGATTGCTCGGGCTGCGGTTGGCAATAGAGCGGCCGGATTTGGTGCGCTCATTGTCGTTGTTTGAGCCGGTGACAATGCTGGCGGCCAAAGATGCCGCGCCAGAGGAAGTGGCCAAAAACGATGCGCATATGGGGCAGGTGTTTGCTTTGAACGATGCGGGCGATCCCGAGGCGGCGGTGCGTATGTTTGTTGAGGAATGGGGCGACGGCACGCCTTGGGAGGCGCTGGCGGAAGAGACCCGCGCGACCTTCACGCGGCAAGTGCCGTTTGTAGTGGCCTCTCAGCAGGATGTGCTGGAAGATGTTGGCAACATCATGCCACGGCTGGGTGAGATTGCCGTGCCGGTGGTGGTGATGGACGGGGTGGAGAGCCCTGCGATCATGAAACCGGTCTGTGATGGGGTAGCGCGTGCGGTGCAGGATGGGCGGCGGGTGACTGTCGTTGGTGCCGGGCACATGGGGGCAATTACGCACGCGGATTTGGTGGCTGCTGAGGTGCGGCGGACGGTTGAGGGGCTTAGCTAAGTTTTTCGCAGGGGTAATGGAGTAAAGAGTAGTGGCAGAAGGTGATATTTGGATTTCGGCGATAGCGAACAACTCTGACTTGCTCGTGGGGATAGAAATCGACCGGGAAGAGCCGGGCTGGCGAGCCAAAGCGGAAGGGCTTGCAGTTCGCGCTGAGGACTTGCCTTTTCGCCTGTATGGGAAGTATCGCGATGCATTTTTTGAGAAGGGTGTTCCCGATATGCTCTTCGGCCCAGGTGGCATCAAAATCTCGGAAAATCTCCACAATGTTTTTGCCTCATACAACTTAGGGGTAGCGAAGCTGTATCCTGCAAATCTGTACCTGCATGACCGAAAAACTTTGGTCACTCCAAGCCTCTACATTCTTGGCGTCAGAGAGGATGTTGAAGCCTTTATACCGGAGCAGTGCCAAAACGTAAGGGAACGCTACAAACACCGCAGTCAAGCCAAGCCATCGCCAGAAACCAAATGGAAAATGCCCTACACGCTTCAGGATGGCGACATTGCTGTATTGTCTTCAAATACAGAAGGGTTGGATTTTTGGTCGGACAAGTGGCTCGACAACTCGCTGTTCTTTTCCGATCCGCTCAAACAAGCGCTTTGCGAGGGCGGGTATGCCAAGCTATTTGACTTCAAGAAGTGCAAAGAAGCCGTGTTGCACTGACGGTTGAAGTTCCATCGCGTCCGAACCGAGGGGCTAGGAAGCGAAGCGCCCGCGCCGAGGGCGATGGAGAAGATGTTCAAATATGCCTTGTTGTTTGTGGCGCTGGCTGGCTACCTTGGGTTGCGTTTAATTCAGTCGGACACCCGTAATGCTTAAGTGGTTCTTTTTTGCTGTTGTCGTTCTGACATCGGTTGTTTTTGTCTGGGCCACAGTGCCACGTGTTTGGAACCCTTCGCCGGAGACACAGATCGAGCACAGCTTTGCGGATTTCGACTCCTCCCAGATAGACACGATTTGGCCCGCGCCGGGGCCGGATGATCGCAAGCGGGCGCGGATGGTCTTGCACAAGGGCGATGTCATTTTTGCCGACGGGCCCACTGATCTGATTATGAACACCCATTCGATGCGTAAATCCATCATGAGCCTGATGTATGGCATTGCGGTGGATAAGGGGCTGATTGATCTTGACAAAACGCTGGCTGAGTTAGGCATCGATGAGAATATCCCCCTCACGGCGCAGGAAAAAACGGCGACCATTCGGGATTTGTTGATGTTCCGGTCTGGTGTGTTTTTGCCCGCCGCCGGGGAACATGACGCGCAGATCACCGATCGGCCTCAGCGGGACAGCTTTCAGCCCGGCGCGTACTTCTTTGCCAACAATTTTGATGCCAACGCGCTTGGCACGATCCTTGTGCAAGAAACCGGCTATGAGATTGGCGCCTTTATGGAGGAGTTTCTGGCAAAGCCCTTGGGTATGCAGGATTTTCAGGCTGAGAACGTGATTATGGGCGACCCGTGGTTTATGCCCAGCACGGACACGCAACACCCGCATTATCACACCTATATGAGCGCGCGGGATTTTGCGCGGATTGGCATGATGGTGGCGCAGGAAGGTGTCTGGCAGGGGCAGCAAGTTGTGCCGGAAAGCTGGATCACGCTCTCAACCGCGCCGCATAGTGATCTGCGCGATAACCATATTGGATACGGGCAATACAGCCATGCCGGGTACCTTTGGTGGCTAAAGGACGCGGAAGGCACGGTGTGGACCGATGGGTATGGCGAACACTTTATGATGATTGATGCCGCCCGTGATTTGGTGCTGATCGAGCGAAATTACACTGGCAACTCTTATCTCAGCACCGGGCTTTGGATGTTTGTGTACGGAAACCGCTCGCAATCGCTAAACGGAATGCGCGCGGCTTATAAGTGGTTGGTTCAAGAGGGGCTTTGAGCGGCTCTTATGCGCCCGACAGGATCATCTCGCGGATCTTCTCGGCTTTCTCAAAGTGATCGAGCTCATGCGTCTGGATCCACCAGGTGGCGGCTTCCATCAGCAGCTCGGGGTTGTCGTTCTTGTTGGCAAAGAAGGCATAGAACGACAGGCCGACGGTTTCGCCTTTCTTGGCGATTTTGTCGTTGCAGATCTGAACCGCTTTGGCGCGTAGACTGTCTCTCACCGGATTATTTCCCTGCTGCCAGATCGAGGAATTGGTCGATCAACTCTTTGCTGAGCGACCAGTCGCAGACCAAACGCGCAGTGACCATCTCGGCGTCGTCGCCGTCCAGCGTGCCGTCCCAGAGGTGAAAAGCCGCGCCAGCGTCAAACAGGCGTTTGTGGGTGGCGCGGGGCAGGGCGACAAACATCATGTTGGCCTGTGGCGGGTATTTGAATGTGGCACCGATCTCGCGCAGGCCGCCAGCAAGATGGGCGGCGTTGGCGTTGGCTTTGGTGGCGGCTTCGATCCAGACGTCGTCTTGCAGGTAGCCGAGCATTTGCGCGGAGAGGTAGCGGTGTTTGGAGAACAGGTGGCCGCCACGTTTGCGGCGCAGTTCAAATTCCCAGGCGTGTTTGGGATCAAAGAAGATCACCGCTTCGACCCCCATGCAGCCATTTTTGGTGCCGCCAAAGCTGACCGCGTCGACACCGGCTTTCCAGGTCATCTCCGCAGGGGTGCAGCCCAGTGCCACCATGGCGTTGGTGAAGCGCGCGCCGTCCAGATGCACGGGCAGGTCGTAGGAATTGGCCACGTCACAGAGGGCGGTGAGTTCGGCCAATGTGTAGACCGTGCCGTACTCGGTGACCTGCGTGATTGACACAGGGCCGCGCTGCGGGCCGTGTACACCGCGGGTCTCTTCGCCTTCGATGGCGGCGCGCAGGGAGGCGGGCGTCATTTTGTCGACGTCTTTGTCCGCCGCCAGCGTGAGCTTGGCACCGCCGGTGTAGAATTCGGGCGCGTTGCACTCGTCTTTGTGGATGTGGGCCACCTCAGAGCAGAAGATGGTTTGCCAAGGATCACAAAGGGTTGCGAGCGCGAGTGAATTTGCCGTGGTGCCGGTGGAGACCAGATAGACGGCGGCCTCTGGGGCCTCAAAAATTTCGCGGATTTTGGCGGTGACCTGTGCCATTTCCACGTCATCGCCATAGCCCATGGCATAGCCTTCGTTGGCTTTGGTGATGGCGGCGAGGACCTCGGGCAGTGCGGCACCGGAGTTGTCAGAGGCAAAATGCATTAGGAGGGCTCCTCGATGATAAAGTCTTCCCACTGCTCCAGCGGGGTGTCGAATTCGGACACGGTTTGATGCTGCACCGAGACGCCTGCGTCATGCACCGTGTCCGGCGTGCCGGAGATCAGCGGGTGCCAGTCGTAGAGCGGCTTCTTTTCCCACAACAGGCGATACGCGCAGGTTTGCGGTAGCCAATAGGCGTGGTCATCGATGTTCTGCGGCGTCATAACGATACATTCCGGAACAAACTGGTGGCGGATGTCGTATTGGGTGCAGCGGCAGGTCTCGTCGTCCAGCAGGCGGCAGGCGACGCGGGTCAGGGCGACCTCGCCGGTGTCCTCGTCTTCGAGTTTGTTGAGGCAGCATTTGCCGCAGCCATCACAAAGCGCTTCCCACTCTTTGTCGTTGAGTGAGGTCAGCGGTTTCTTTTCCCAGAAGCGTTTGGCCAGTCCGTGGCGCTCGATGGGATCGCTGGGGGCTTTCAGAAAAGGGGGGCGTGTCATAGGGCGTTCAGGATCTTGCGTGCGTCGTCGCAGTCTTGTGCAATTTGGGCAACAAGCGCGTCGAGGCTGTCATATTTCTCTTCCGGGCGCAGGTAGTCGACCAGACCCACAGATAGGGTGTGGCCGTAAAGGTCACCAGAGAAGTCAAACAGGAAGGTTTCGATGTTGGCTTTGTTTTCGCCAAACATCGGGCGGGTGCCAATCGAAGCGGCGCCAAAGTAGCTGCCGGTGTGGGGACCGTCGAGCACGTCGACCAGCACAGCGTAAACGCCGTATTTCGGCTGGTGCAGATTGTCGATCGACATATTGGCGGTGGGGAAGCCAAGGTCACGGCCGCGTTGTTCGCCGCCAATCACCGGACCGTCGATGCGATGCCAGTGGCCCAGCATGTTGGCGGCGTCACGCGGGCGGCCATCGGAGAGGGCCTGGCGGATCAGGGTTGAGGACACCTGGCCTTCGCCGCCCTGAATGAGCGGTGCAATGGTGACGCCAAAACCAAACTCCTGGCCAAAGGTCACAAGGTCGTTTGCGGTCCCTTTGCGGCCCTTGCCAAAGCAGAAATCCGCGCCCACCACCACATGGGTCAGGCCGAGGCCTTCTGCGATCACATCGCGGGCAAATTCTTCTGGTGTGAGGCTGGACAATGCGGTGTTGAACGGCAGCTCATACAGCTTGTCGACGCCGAGTTTTTCCAAACGGTGCGCGCGGGTCTCGGCGCTGGCGAGGCGAAACGGCGGGGCGTCCGGCGCGAAATACTCGCGCGGGTGCGGCTCAAACGTCATGATGCCCAAAGGCGCGTCGGGCGCGGCCTTGCGGGCAAGATCGATCACCGATTGGTGGCCCAAATGCACGCCGTCAAAATTGCCAATCGCGACGCTGGCGCCGCGATCTTGGGGTGTCACAAACTGATAGTCGCGAATGATCTGCATGTGGCAGGGTTAGCCCCTTGAATGGTCAGGTGCAAGAGAGGACGGTGCGGCGTTACTCAGCGGCGCGGGCGCGGGCTTCGGAGATGTCGCCAAAGTTCTGCGCCGCCCAACCGACAAGTGGTTTGAGCACACGCAAAAGATCAAACCCCTGCTCGGTCAGGGCATAGGAGACCGCCAAAGGCGGGCCGGGATGTACGGTGCGGGTCAGATGGCCGTCGCGCTCCAGCAGGCGCAAGTTCTCGGTAAGCACGCGTTGTGTGACGTCGCCAATGGCACGTTTGAGCTCGCCAAAGCGCAGTTCGCCGTCCTCTAAGGTGAGCAAAATCAACAAGTTCCACTTTGCTGTGACTTTGGTCAGGACAGAGCGGACCGGGCAGTTTTCGGCCTCTTCTTTGGTGTGGGCGGTTACTTTGACCATACCTGGTTCCTTCAAGGTGCGTAATTGATACTAGGTGCAAAATTCATACCTTGTGGCTGTACTTGCAACAAGCTGATTCGAGAGGCTGACCAAAATGACCATCACCGAAACCGTGCTGAACGCGTTCTCTGCGCTTTTCATCCAGTTTGATCCTGAGGCGGCCAGTGCGCTGTTGGCGCCGGACTACATCCAGCACAATCCGGCTGTGCCCACCGGGGCGGCGGCGATTGTGGGCTTTGTGCCGGTGATCCAGCAAAGCGGTATGACCGCGAACACGCATCGGGTGATCACCGAGGGTGATCTGGTGGTGATGCACAACACCTTTGACAATGCGCAAGCCTTTGGAGCGGAGACGCTGGTGGCGTTTGATGTTTTCCGGGTGGCGGACGGCAAAGTGGTGGAGCATTGGGACAACCTGCAGCCGTTGTCGGGGCCAAACCCGTCGGGCCGGACCATGACCGATGGGGCCACGGAGATTGTGGGCCGGGAAAAAACTGCGGAGAACAAAGCGCTTGTGAGTGCGTTTGTGAGTGATGTGTTGCACGGGAAGGCACCAGAGAAGATTGGTGAGTACATTTCGGCAGAAAGTTACGCACAGCACAATCCGCAGATCGCGGATGGCTTAGAAGGCCTTGGCGGCGCGTTGCAGATGATGGCAGAGGCAGGCATCGAGATGCGCTATGACGCTACGCATATGATTGTTGCGGACGGGAATTTTGTTTTCGCTGCGTCAGAAGGCGTGTTGGGCGAGGCGCACACGGCGTTCTTTGATCTGTTCCGAGTTGAGGATGGCAAGATCGTTGAGCACTGGGACACGGTGAGTGAGATCCCGGCTGAAATGGCGCATGAGAACGGCAAGTTCTAAAGCAAAAAGGACGGTGCTTCTGGCACCGCCCTTTGAGTTTGGAGGAGTTTTTCGGTTGGGGGGATCAGTCCAGCTTGCGTGACGGCGCCAGCACGGTGGCTTCGCCGGCGAGGACTTTCTTGCCTTCGACCATGCAGGCGCAATCGAGTTTCACGCGGCGTTTGCTTATGTCGATGTCAGTCACGGTCACGGAGGCCACAACGGTGTCGTCTGGGCGCACAGGCGCAAGGAACTTCAGCGACTGGCCCATGTAGATGGTGCCGTGGCCGGGCAGCTGTTCGCCTATCACCGCAGAGATCAGACCGGCGGTCAGCATGCCGTGGGCGATGCGGCCACCAAACATGGTGTCTTGGGCATACTCTTCGTCCAAGTGCACCGGGTTGTGGTCGGTGGACACGGCGGCAAACATTTCGATGTCCTGATCGGTCACGGTTTTGCGCACGTAGCGGGTCATGCCGATTTCGAGGTCTTCGATAAAGATTGTGCCGCGGGGCAGGTTGTCCAACATTTGGCCCTCCGAGTCTGGATTGGCTGTGTAACTTAATAACGCTGATTGCGCTAGCTTCGTAATTTTATTACTTCGCAGTCGCAGAAAAATCAAGCGCTTTTGTGTTAACGCAGTTTGCCAATCGCAAATTGTGGTGTGACCTGCTGTTCAGCGAGGTAATTCGTTAACGCGGCTGCATCTGGTTGATGGGCGGTTTTTGTCTCCGTTGCGGCGAGGCCACCGGTGATGAAGAGCGAATCGATGTTTTCGCCCATGGCACCGGAGATGTCGGTGTGGGGGCCGTCGCCGATGGCGAGGATGTCTTCGTCTGCGATGGTGACACCCAGAGCCGAAAGCCGGCGGCGGGCGAGGTCGTAGATCGGGGGGTGGGGTTTGCCAAAGTAGAGGCTTTCACCGCCCATTTCAGTGTAGAGTTTGGCCAGTGCACCAGCGCACCATTCACGCACATCGCCGCGATCCACAATGATGTCGGGGTTGGCGCAGAGCAGCTTCATGCCTTTGGTTTTGGCATAGAGAAAGTCGGCGCGGTTCACGTCCGGATCGGCCATGGTGTCGAAGGGGCCGCAGCAGACAATGCCGTCGGCCTCAGACAGCGGGACACGTTGGATGTTGACAGGGTTGTCAAGGATTTCAAGTGGTTGGAAGAAGCTTGCGTCGCGCTCCCATTCGCCCATAAAGTAGACTTTTTCCCCGACTGCGCCATTGAACATGGCCGAGCGTGCGCTGTCACCAGAGGTGGCGATGGTGTCATAGGCATCATCGGGAACGCCAAAGGAGCCAAGCTGTTCTGCCACACCGGCGCGGGGTTTGGGGGAGTTGGTGACCAGCACCACAATTCCGCCGTTGGCGCGGTAGGCTTGCAGGGCGGCGACGGCTTCCGGATAGGCGGTGACGCCATTGTGCACGCAGCCCCAGAGATCGACAAACAGTGCTTTGTAATTGTCGGAAATCTCGGCGAGAGAGGAGACGATCTGGGTCATGTGGTGGTCCTGCGCGTGAAGTGTTGCGCAAGGTATGGCAGGGGCATTTACCGAGTGCCAGCGATTCCGTTTTGCGACGTGCTGCGGTGCAGAAGTTAACGCCCAAAATCCACGTCGGTATCTTGTCGGTATTGCGACTGTTTTGCGGAGGTGGGGAGTTTTGCTGCGGTGCGGAAATTAACCTTTGGCGCGGTTCATCGCTTTGCGCAGGGCGCCTACGATGCTGCGGAAGGGTTCGACGCGGTCGTAGAATCTCAGGTCGTGAATATCGGTGCGCGAGCTGCGCTGGCCCGCAAGGCAGGGTGTGGTGAGGCGGAAGGTGGTGCCTGGCACAATGGTGCGGACCATGTTGAAGGCGCCGTCAAAGAACATCGAGCCGCCTTCGGGATGGCCGGAAGGGCGGGCGCGGACAAGTTCGAGGTAGTCATGGAACGCGCGGATGCTGTCGCCCTGGATGGCCCAGAATTGCGTGCCACGGGTGCCGCCGGTCCACTCGGTTAGGCCAATGCTGTCGGTGGGTGGGGTTTCCGGTTCCAGATAGCCAAGGGCGGCAATGGACCAGTTGGTGGTTTTCAGGTCCGTGAGCACTTTGGCGACGGTGCTGTCCGGCAGATCGTTGAGTTCAAGATCGTCTTCGCAGATCAGGATGCGCTCATAGCCTCTTTCCAGCGCGTCGGCGAGCACGCGGGTTTGCGAGAGGAAGTTGCCGAGGGAGCCAGTCGAGGGGAACGCGCCTTTTTCCTTCGGGCGGGAGGCCTCAAAGAAAGTGATATTCTCATTGGGGATGGACACACCCACGCGGGCGAAATCTGCAATGGTCTCGCTGCGGCGGTCATCCCGATAAGGCAGGTTCACGATGTAGACGTGGTCAAAGTGGTCAAACAGATCGGGAAAGCTCATTTGGGTGTCCGCGTTGGAGGTGTTTTGCCTGCTCCTAAAGGCACTTGGCGGCGGAAGTTTGTCAACAGCGCGGTGGTTTTGGGCTTAGGCCAGTTGGGCGGGCAGGCGCAGGGTGGGGCGGAAGCCGTTGTGCAGTGCGATGCGTGTGGGCGCTGGGGTGAGCACGGGGTGTGTGCCTTGTGGGCGTTTGATCGGGGTGGCGTAGCCTTGCGGCGTGAAGGGGAGGGCCATGTCGTCGAGTAGAAGTGCGGGGCCGGTGTCTGTCAGGATGAAAGTGGCGTCTGGCAGGGAGGCTGTTTCGGCAAGCGGGCGGTTTTGGCCGTAGACGCGGGGAATGGCGCGGGCGGTGTGTAGCTGTTCGTCGAAATCGGGGGCGCTGCCAGAGTGGTCGGCTGCGGCGAGGAAAGCCTTGTGGTCGGCGCGGCGGCATTCGGCGCAGGGGCGGTGTCCAGCGGCAAGCGCGACAGCCTCGTCATAGAAAAACAGTTCGGTGTAGCGGTTGCGGGCCATGAGTTGGCGCTGACGGTTTTTGAACGACAACACACAGCAGACCCAAGCTTTGTGACGCCAGCGGCGGTGGGTCAGTTGACCGTGTTGGTGCGCGGAGGCGTCGTGCAGAATGCCCCGGTTGCCCATGAAGGCACCACGTGTTGGGTGCGCGAGGATCTGGCCGTCGGGTTGTACGCGGTTTTGGCGGGGCATAGTGCTCTCCTTTGTGGAGAGGGTAGCAAGGTGCGCAGTAAATGCGCACCCTATGGTTTTGTTACTGCATGCGCAGGGCGCCGTCGATGCGGATGACTTCGCCGTTGAGATAGCCGTTTTCGACAATGAAGCCTGCGAGGCGGGCGTATTCAGACGGGTCGCCCAGACGTTTTGGGCAGGTCACGTCTTGCGCCAGTTGGTCTTGGACTTCTTGCGGCAGACCTTGCAGCATCGGGGTCAGGAAGATGCCGGGTGCAATTGCCATGACGCGGATGCCGGAACGTGCCAGATCACGGGCCATGGGCAGGGAGAGGCCAACGATGCCGCCTTTGGAGGCCGCATAGGCCGCTTGGCCGCGTTGGCCGTCCATGGCTGCAATAGAGGCGGTGTTGATGATCACGCCGCGCGCGCCGTCTGCTTCCGCTTCGTTCTCCGCAATCACTTCGGCGGCGAGGCGGGCGACGTTGAAGGAGCCCACGAGGTTGATGTCGATGGTCTTCTGGAAGGTGTGCAGCGGGTGAGGGCCGTTTTTGCCAAGGGTGGTGGCGGCAGGGGCGATGCCGGCGCAGTTCACCGCGGCGGTGATCTTGCCCATGGCCTCTTTGGCGGCTTGGATGCCCGCGGCGGCGCTGTCCTCATCGGTCACGTCCACCTTGTGGAAGGTGCCGCCGAGTTCCGCTGCAATCTCTGTGCCGCGTTCCTCGTTGAGGTCAAACAGGGCCACCTTGGCGCCGTTGGCTGCAAAGTGGCGGGCGGTGGCTTCACCCAGACCGGAAGCGCCCCCGGTGATCACGGCGCAGGTTTGATCAAGTTTCATTGGCGGGCTCCTCCCAGAGAGACGTAAAGGTCGGTAAATGAACGTGTGTTCAAATAACCTGAATGGCGCCTACGTGTCTAGAGGGCGTAGCGAGGGGCCAGCCCCTCTGCGCCCGTGGCGCATTCACCTCGGGTTATTTGGAGACTGTGAATCGGAAAAGAAAAGGCCCGCCGGAGGGGGCGGGCCTTGAAGAGCAAATCGAAGGCGGGCGGGATTAGCCGTCCAGTTGCACCAGGGCGTGGCGCTTTTTGCCTGCGGAGAGCTTGATTGGGGAGGCCAGCGCAGCGGCGTCGATCATCAGGCCCGCGTTGGTCAGCGGGGCGTCATCCAGCTTGGCGCCGTTTTCCTTGATCAGGCGTTTGGCGTCTTTGCCTGACTTGGCGAGACCGGATTTCACAATCAGCTGCACAATGGAGATGCCGTCGCCGAGGTCCTCAGAGGTGAGCGTCACTGTGGGCAGGTCGTCGCCCACGCCGCCTTTTTCAAACACTTCGCGGGCGGTGGCTTCGGCGGTCGCCGCGGCGTCGGCTCCGTGGCAGAGTGTGGTCACGGCGTTGGCGAGGATGATCTTGGCTTCGTTGATCTCAGAGCCTGCGAGCGCGCCGAGGCGGTCACACTCGTCGACCGGCATTTCGGTGTAGAGTTTGAGGAAGCGGCCCACGTCGGCGTCAGTGGTGTTGCGCCAGAACTGCCAGAACTCATACGGGCTGCGCATGTCGGCGTTGAGCCAGACTGCGCCGTCTGCGGATTTGCCCATTTTTTTGCCGTCGCTGGTGGTCAGCAGGGGAGAGGTCAGGCCAAAGATCTGGGTTTCGTCCACGCGGCGGGTCAGGTCGATGCCGTTGACGATGTTGCCCCATTGGTCAGAGCCGCCGAACTGCACCAGACAGCCGTAGCGGCGGTTGATCTCCAGGAAGTCATACGCCTGTAGGATCATGTAGTTGAATTCGAGGAACGACAGGGATTGCTCGCGGTCCAGACGGGACTTCACGCTTTCGAAGCTGAGCATGCGGTTCACCGAGAAGTGGCGGCCGATGTCGCGCAGGAAGGTGAGGTAGTTCAACTCGTCGAGCCATTCGGCGTTGTTGAGCATCAGCGCGCCGGTGTCATCGTCGCCATAGTCGAGGTATTTGGCAAACACCTGTTTGATGCCATCGATGTTGGCGTCGATCTGATCGTTGGTCAGCAGCGGGCGTTCGTCAGCCCGAAACGACGGGTCACCGACTTTGGTTGTGCCGCCGCCCATCAGGGTGATCGGTTTGTGGCCGGTCTTTTGCAGCCAGCGCAGCATCATGATTTGAATGAGCGAGCCCACGTGCAGAGACTTGGCGGTGGCGTCAAAGCCGATATAGCCGGGCACCACACCGTCACAGAGCGCTTTGTCAAAGGCTTCGTAATCTGTGCAATCGGCCACAAAGCCGCGCTCTAGCATCACGGTGAGGAATTCCGATTTGGGCTGATAGGTCATGGTGCCACTCATTTGTCCGTTGGTTGTCTCTGCCTCTAGGGGCGCTTTGCCTCCTGTTAGCACCTTGAACGCATGTTTGTAAGCCGGGATTGCGCGCAAGGTAGAGGGCAGGGTTTCCACACTTTGTGCGGTGGTGGGGGACTGCTATGTTCTAGCTTTTGAAGTTATGTTAATGAGTGATCGTTTTGAGGATTTGACGCACCTCGTTTATGAGGCGTCGTTGGACAATTCCCTGTGGCCCGAGCTGATCTCGGAATTGGCAGAGGAAGTGCACCGCGCGCGGGACAGCCGGTATTTGGAAAGCCCAGAGGCTATGGAAGCGGAGACGCGGGGACTGGAGAACCTGTCGCGGCATTTCCGGCGGGCGTTTAGCATATCGGAGCGTATGGTGGGGTTGCAGGAGCGGGAGGCCTATTTGTCCTCGGTGCTCAACAGCTTTGCCTTTGGCGTCGCGTTGCTCAATGAAGAGGGGCAGGTGGTGATGGCCAACCGGGCGCTCTATGACGTGTTGCCTATGCCGGCTTTGCAGGGGCAGGACATGCAGGTGTTTTTGCCCAAGAGCGGGGAAGACAGGCCGTTGCCACATTGTGCGCGGGAGGCCAATCGCACGGGGATTGCGTTGGAGTTCAAAAGCCGGGAGGACGGGGCGGTTGATTTGATGGTGCTGCCAAAAGAGGAGGCCGCGCGGATTGGCTTTCCCGCAATTGCGGCCAGTGTGGTGATCTCGTCGGGGCAGCAGAGCCATATGGGGGCGGCGCATATCGCCAAGAGACATGGTCTGACCCGGCGTGAAGCCGAGGTGTTGGGCCATGTGGCGCAGGCCCGCGAGCTACGTGACATTGGCTGGCGCATGGGGGTCTCCTATGAGAGTGTGCGCACCTACCTGAAGCGGGTTTATGAAAAAACCGGGACCAAGAGCCGTGCTGAGCTATCCGGGGTTTTGGCAAAATCCCCTTTGATGGCGGTGCGGGGCAATGACGGCGCGGAGCATACCCGCTTTCAAGTGCGCAATCGGATCACGCTGCGAGACGGGCGGCAGCATGAGTATTTCTGTCTCGGTCCAAAAGCGGGCGCGCCGGTGCTGGTGTTTGATGCGCTATCTGGTGTGACCATCGACGTGATTGGCTATCCCCAGCGGTGTTTTGACGTCCTGGAACAGATTGGTGTGCGGCTGATTTGCCCCTGTCGTCCCGGCAGCTTTTGGTCTGATCCATCTGACATGACCAGTTTGCGCGACTTTGCCGGGGATGTGCGAGAGCTGATGAACCATTTGCAGATCTCAAAAGCGGCTGTGTTGTCGGTGTCCTTTGGCAGCGGATCCGCTTTGGCAGTGACCCATGAATTACAGGACAGGATCACCAAAGTGGTTTTGTCCTCCGCCTGTTATCCGTTTTACCGCCATGAGAATTGGCGGGAGTTGGATCAATTCTATCATATGTCTGCCATCTTGGGGCGGCATTGGCCCGGCATGTTGCGGCAGATCATTCCGTTTCTGGTGCGCTCCATCCTGCAAAACAAAGAGCGCTACTTTGACCGGTACTGCAAACGCTCCCGCAGCGCAGATGACATTCGCATTCTGTCTTGCCCGGTGATCCGACGTCGCACCGCAGAGATGCTGGCCCTGCGCACGGCCTCTGGCATGGAGGGGATGGTGGAGGAGAACCTGCTTAACGCGCAGGGCTGGGACTTTGACCCGTCTGACATTCACACGCCGGTGGAGGTGTTTCAGGGGCCTGATGACAATGTGGCCCCCATCCAGGGGGCGGAGCTGTTGGCGCAGCACTTACAAGACGCGCAGCTGACTGTTTTGTCGGGCAAGGGGCACTATCATCACATTGAAAACTGGCCCTGGTTGGCAGCGCGTGCCGCGGGCAAGGATATGGCCCCGGACAGTTTGCGCTATGACATTCCTGCGTTTTGACCAGATGGTAGGGAATACCTGAAGATTGGTGGAATGTCCCCAATTGGGGATAGGGAAATCCCCCCTGGAGTCGGTATTTTTAAACTCATTGAACAGGAATTTATTTATCGGGGGGCGCGGTTATTGTTTGCCTATGTTTTTGAGTTAATCCAGGCGCTCCCCAAACCTGTGTCAACGGCGTGTGGCGTGTTGGGGTTTTGCCTTTACCTGACCAACTATACCCTCATCACCTTTCGCATTCTCAGCAGTCAGGACATCCCGTTTTTTGTCATCAATATTTTTGGTGCAGGGCTTGTTCTGGTGAGTCTGGTGCAGGACTTTAATCTTGGGTCGTTTATGATTCAGGTGTTCTGGATCTGTCTTGGTGTGATTGCAATTGTGGTTCGAGTGAAGTCACGCGCAGCCTGGCGACGGGAGGTGCACAGAGCGCCTCTGTCTCCGGCTTTGGGGGCTCCCCATTCTCGCTAAAGCCGGAGCGTGCCGTATGAAGGCTGCCCCACGTTCTGGTTATTACACACAGAGCGTGGGGCGTTTCCGTTTTGGGCTGGCGATTTGGGGGGCTGATCCTTTAAGGTTTTGCCACCGCGTTTCGGCGCGGCATAGGTGGGCAAACCAAAAGGATAAGGCCATGTTGAAGGGCCAGGGTGAGGCGGCGGTTGTGACCGCGCTGGGCGCGATGTCAGGCACGTCACTGGATGGCGTGGATGCGGCTGTGGTTGAGACCGATGGGCAGGTGATCCATGGGTTTGGGGCAACGGCCTATCGCGGCTATTCTGAAGCGGAGCAGGTAGTTCTTACGCAGGCGCTGGGCCAGTGGTCCGGGGCGGAGGCGGAAGCGGCAGCAGAGGTGATTGAAGCGGCCCATGCGGAGGTGCTGGGTGCGTTTGACGGTGTCGATCTGGTTGGCTTTCACGGGCAAACGTTGGCGCATGAGCCGCGTGGGCGTGGGACCTGTCAGGTGGGCGATGGGAAAGCCTTGGCCGAGGCGCTGGGCGTGCCGGTGGTTTGGGACTTCCGCTCTGCCGATGTGGAACTGGGTGGCGAGGGCGCGCCGCTGGCGCCGTTTTTCCATTTTGCCTGTGCCAAGTGGTTTGGCGCCTCTGAGCCGGTGGTGTTTTTGAACCTTGGCGGGGTGGGCAACATCACCTGGGTGGATCCGCGTAAGGCGGCACCTGAGGACGAGGGTGCGTTGCTGGCGTTTGACACCGGACCCGCCAATGCGCCGCTGAACGACATGCTGCGGGCGCGTCGCGGTTTGGCCTTTGACGAAGGCGGCAAAGTGGCGGCGCAGGGTACTGTGGCCACAGGGGCGCTGGAGCTGTTTCTGCAGGAGGCGTATTTCTCAAGAATGCCGCCGAAGTCACTGGATCGAAACGATTTCCCCGAGATGATGGAGTTGGTGCGCGAGCTGTCGGATGAAGACGCGGCCGCAACGATGACCGCGATGTGTGCTGCGGCGGTGGCGCAGGGCATGGGACATTGCTCCGAAGCGCCGAGCCGCGTGCTGGTCACGGGTGGCGGGCGGCACAATCCGGTGCTGATGGAGATGCTGCGGGTGTCGCTGGACTGTGCGGTGGTGCCTGTCGAAGAAGTTGGGCTGGATGGCGATATGCTGGAAGCGCAGGCCTTTGCCTATCTTGCCGTGCGCGTGGCGCGGGGTTTGCCAACAAGCTGCCCCAGCACCACGGGGGTGATGGCGCTTGTCGGCGGTGGCACGGTGAGTGAGCCGGAGAGCTAGGCGTTTAGGGCTGCGCCTGCCGAGGGGCAGGCTGGCGCAGACCGACCTTTCGGTCGGGCGATGAGGTGGGCTTAGCGCGGGATGTCGAAACCCGGGGCAGCCAGTTCAAAACCTTCAAACTGAAACGCTGGGGAGACGGTGCAGCCGACCAGCGTCCACTCGCCAGTGCTGCGGGCGGCCTGCCAGTGGTCTTTGGGCACGATGTGTTGCGGGAACTGACCGGCTGCGAGGTCAGGACCAAGCACGTGGTCGGTGGCGGGGCCTTGGTCGGTTTCTGCAAGCGACAGGATCAGCGGTGCACCGGCGTAGTAGTGCCAGATTTCGGCGGCATCGACACGGTGCCAGTGCGAGGTTTCGCCTGCTTTCAACAGGAAATAGATCGAGGTGCCTGCGGGGCGGGTGCCGTCTGCGCTTTCGGCAATCCAGGTCTGGCGGTAGTGGCCGCCTTCAGGGTGCGGGGCGAGGTTGAGGTGGGCGATGATCTGATCTGCGGTCATGGGCTGCGTCCGATGTCGTTGGTTGGCGACATAGGGGCAGCTTGGCGCAGGGGAGGCAAGCGAGAAGTTTTTAGCTGAGCCGGTCCAGGGCGGTGCGGGCAGCGGCGGCAACTTGTATGGGGGCTTCCAGGGGCAGCAGGTGGCCATAGTCTGGCAGGGACTGGAAGGTCATGTCCGGGCGGCTGTCGCGCAGGCTGCGGGCGATGGACGGATCCATGAAAAGCGAGGGTTTGCCGATGATGACCTCGGTGGGCACGGTCAGGCGTTTGAGGGTTGGCAGGATCAGTGGTGGGGTGGCGTAAAGGTGCGCCTCCCAATTGCGCGGGTATTCCAGCTTGATGCCGGTGTCGTCGGGCACGGTGAGCGCCTCAATCAGACCGCGCAGGGTGGCGTCGTCAAAGCGGCGGTAGGCTTTGGAGGCGCGGTAGTAGGCAAACGCAGTCGCGAGGTCTGGCCAGTGGGTGGGGCCGCTGAGCACCTCGGCGGCGGGGCCTTTGGTTTGGCGCAGGCGATAGGGTAGCAGTTTGAGCAGCAGGCGGATGCGGCGGGTGACGCCGGAGGGCTCGATCAGTACGAGGCCTTTGAACAGGTCGGGGCGTTTCGCGGCGGCCATGGCGGTGGTGGCAGCGCCGATGGAGTGGCCCATCGCCAGAATCGGCGCGGTTTGGGTGGCCTCAATCCATTCGATCATGTCATCAGCGAAAAGGTCCCATTCACGCCGGGGATTGGGCGGTGGGGCGTGTTGCCACAAGGGGCGCATCGCCAGCGCTTTGAGGTGGTAGCTGTCTCCAAGTGCAGAGAGGAACGGCGCGTAGCAGCGTGGGCCAAGCGCCGTGGCGTGATGGAAGACCACGGTTGGACCGGTGCCTTGGTTCTGCCACGCGGCAGCGGTGCCGCCGGAGAGATTGCTGTGGTGCCATGTCATCTGCATGCGCGCAAGCTAGTCGCGCCTAAGCTGTGCGCAAGGGTGACGTTGGGGACGGTGTTGGCGTGGATTTTCGCAAAAACCAACAATCAATGTCTTGAAACGATAGGTGCGCTCCTCCAAAAAGGCTCAAATTTGCTTCTAGTTAGAGAGAGGGACTCTATCGTGGCCATCACTGAATCCGAACTGAGCGCAGCACGCGACGCCTGGGGCGCGGGCCTTGTGGCGATTTCCAAAGCCTATGAGGCGGGCGGAATTGACGAGGCGCGACCTGTGGCCGAAGGGGTTCTGGACGCGGCTTATGGCTACAACCTGGGCCCTGTACTGTTTAAGCCAACGCTGGCAAGCGGCGATCAGACCTTCCGCCCGACCAAAAAAGGCGCGCTGTCCTATTTTGTAGGCCATGACGAAGAATACCCGCTGGACGGTGGGTTTGCGCTTTTGGGATGGCGGAATGTCGAGATGGTTACCGCTGCAAGCTTCATCGAGGGTGATGTGGCGATGTGGCAAGGCATGGGCATTATGACCGACAAAGACGGCAAAGTCACCAAAGCCAACAAGAGCTTTGGTTATAAGAAAGACGCCAATGGCGTTTTGCGGATTGTTCTGCACCACAGCTCGCTGCCGTATCAGCCATAAAAGTTGAGACATTCAGAGAAAAAGCCCCGCCATCATGCGGGGCTTTTTTGCTTGAGGGGACCAGTGATGCCAGACTTGCCTCGCCTCGGCATGTGGCGCATCGTGCGTTTGGCTTTCTAGGGTGACAGGCGGGGATGCGATGCGGGTTTTCTTTACAGGTGGCAGTGGCAAAGCGGGCAAATGGGCCATTCGGCATTTGCAGGAACAGGGGCATTACGTGGTCAATGCGGATCGTGTGCCGTCTGGGTTGGATTGTTCCGAGCTGCTGATTGATCTCTGCGATGCGGGGCAAGTGATTGGCGCGATGTCGCAGTTCACCGATTTTCACGAGTTGGATGCGGGTACGGGCGTGCCAACCTATGACGCGGTGGTGCATTTTGCGGCGGTCCCGCGGGTGATGATTGGCACCGATGGCGAGTGTTTTCGACAGAACACGTTGAGCACCTACAATGTGATCGAGGCGGCGGTGAAGCTGGGCATTCCCAAGGTGATCTTTGCCAGTTCAGAAACCACCTATGGCGTGTGTTTTGCGGATGGCGAGGTCAAACCCGCCTTTGTTCCGGTGGATGAGACCCATCCCACCGTGCCGCATGACAGCTACGCTATGTCCAAAGTCTGTAACGAGGCCACCGCGCGCAGCTTTCAGGCGCGCACTGGCTGCGATGTTTATGGGTTGCGGATCAACAATGTGATCGAGCCGCATGAATACGCCGAGATGTTCCCGGCCTTTGTCAAAGATCCCGCTCTGCGGCGGCGCAATATTTTTGCCTATATCGATGCGCGCGATTTGGGGCACATGGTGGATTGTTGCTTGAGAACCGACGGGCTTGGCTATGAGGTGTTCAACGTGGCCAATGATGACAGTTCGGTTGGGATGCCCTCTGATCAGGTGATTGCGCGGTTCTATCAAGGGGTGGAGCTGCGTGGCGAGATGGGGGCTAACGAGACCTTTTATGCCAATGAGAAGGCCAAGGAGATGGTAGGCTTTGCGCCGAAGCATGGCTGGCGTGATCTGTTGGAGTGAGGTTTGGACCCGTGGTTCGGCCTACTCACATCAAATCCCAGTCGTGGCGGGGCGATGCACCGCCACGCCGATCATCACCAACAAAACTCCCATTAGGTCGATCATGTTTGGGATTTGGCGAAGAACAAGAACGCCAATGACGGTTGCTGAAGCAGGCAGGAGGGCCAGTAGAAAGGCAAAGCTGGCGCGGGGCAGGCGGGACATGGCGAGTTGGTCACAGACATAGGGGATCACCGAGGAGCACAGACCAACACCGATGCCGGCCAGGACCAACATGGGCGCGCCGAAGGCCTCAAGCGCCTGAAAGAACCCAATGGGCATGACACAGAGAAAAGCGGCGGTCATGGCGGCGCCCAGGCGCTCGACACCGCCGGAAGCGCCCCCTTCGGAGACTTTGTGACCCAGGATGATGTAAAGCACAAACAATCCGCCATTCAGCAGCGCCCAGAACAGTCCCAGAAGGTCTGAGGTCAAGGCGGCATTCTGCGCTGTCAGCAGAGCGGGCACATCAATGAGCAAAGCCACGCCCACACTGGCCACGGCAAAGGCCAGGTAATTGCGGGCGGTGCGCAGGCTCCAAAGTGCGATGCCAACGGTGCCAACAAACTCAATGGCGGCAACAAGCGCGATGGGCAGGCGCTCCAACGCCAGATAAAACGAACAATTCATCACCGCTAGGCAAGCACCAAGGGCCAGCAGCAAAGCGCGCTCGCGCGGCGGGGCGTTTTTGAAGGTGCGCCAGGGTTTTGTGAGGGGGGCAAAAAATAGGGCGGCGGAGGCGATGCGGAACCAGGCAACGCCCAGCACACCAACCACCGGGAACAGCAGCACAGCAAAGGCCGGTCCGAGGTAGTGGAACACAGCGGAGACAGTAAACCACGCCTGTGGGGGCACGGTTTCTGACAGGCGGGACAGGTGGTCTGACGGGCCGGTCGCAGAGCTGGGGGCTTGATCTGACATAGGATCACAATGCAAGCTGAATGGTGAAGTTGGTATGGTGAGGTGGTGGCGAGATGGCGGAAACTGCGATGGATGCAAAGGTGCAAGGTGAAAACGGCCTTCGATCTGAAGGTGGGGTGTTGGATCATGTTGATGTGGCGATTCTGCGTGCCCTCAGCGCAGATGCACGGATTGCGCGGGCGGAGTTGGCCCGGCGTGTGGGCCTGTCAGCCCCCAGCGTGGCCGATCGGGTGCGGCGCCTGGAGGACGTGGGGATAATCACCGGCTACGCGGCGCAGATTAATCCGGCCAAACTTGGCTATGGGCTGACGGTTTTGATCCGGGCGCGTCCGATGCCCGGCGAAATGGGCAATATGATTGCGGCCATTCAGGACACGCCACAGATTGTGGTTTGCGAGCGTGTGTCCGGCGAGGATTGTTTTGTGGCGCGGGCACATGTGCGTGACGTGGCGGAGATGGAGGCGGTGATTGACCGGCTGGTGCCGTTTGGGGCGACCAATTCTTCGATCGTTCAGTCTTCGCCAGTGTCGGAGCGCTTGGTGGTGTTGTGACTTGGCCTTGGCTAATTGCCCTCAGTGCGGAGTTGCTGAAGGCAGTGTTTGAGAGGTGTGTTGGGTGGGAGGGGGCAGTAGCCGTTGGCTTTGAGGTCCGCGGAGGGGGTGGG
The DNA here is from genome assembly GCF_947493595.1 of uncultured Shimia sp. Lineage (GTDB taxonomy): Bacteria > Pseudomonadota > Alphaproteobacteria > Rhodobacterales > Rhodobacteraceae > Shimia. The sequence continues at coordinate 230,931 of NZ_CANLRL010000004.1, forward strand.
CCCGCCACCAATTAGGATCAGCAAATAGTCGTCCAGCGGGGGTAAGTAGCTGCTGGCGTTGGCGATAATGTTTTTGGTCGACGCCGCCTCTAGAGCCGTAAAGATCGGGAGCGAGATTTGACCGCTGGCTCCGTCCGGATACTCATATAGATATTGTCGCGCAGTCCAAACAGGGTTGTGGTAGGCGTCGTCACTGAAACTTCGGCTCAAAGTTTGATGCTGTTTGTCCAAACGGGGTATGGAGACATCACCTGACCGTACGGATGAGTATATGTCGTTGATGGATGCATAAATCTGCGGCCATCTGTCTGCCGCAACAGTTGCGCTCAGCATGATCATCGCCGTGTTCTTGTCAGTCATGACAAACTGTGAAGTCGGGTCATAGCTAGCTCGCATTTCTTGTCTCAACTTAAGAAACATTTCCGCGCTCTGATTGGCTCCGATATGGTTTGCCAAGAGATTTGCCCCGACTATGTGCTCTTCGTTGTCAAAGGTGGCGGCGTTGATCAGTAGGATCAGCATCTCGCTAGAGGTGGGATCCTGAAAGTGAATTGTACCGGAAGGCAAATCGTAGGTGAAACGATCCCGCCCTAGCATCACCTCCAGCCACTTTGGCAAAGTCACGCGCAGGTTCACAGCATGACGCGGGAGTTTGGCGAGTAACTTTGATACCCGTCTTTTAACCACGTCGTCATCCGACCGCAGGACAGCTTGGCTGGGCTGGCCAAAGCGGAATTCGGGGCCAAATTGCGCTGGCGATGCTTCTTCAGAATTGTAGTCGAGGAAACTGTTGATTTCGTGTAGGACATCGCCGGGATTGCGAGTGAGCGTTGACGGCGTGGTGTGCATCAGTTGCAGGTTTCGGTCAAACCAGCCTTTGGAGTAAGTCGGCTGCATCAACAGGTTTTCGAGGTGGACCAGTGTTTCCAGGAAGACCTCGTTTGGTGCCGAAATTGTGAACAGCAAATGCGTACGGGTTGTGGCGATACTCTGCCGTATGCCGTTCAGTTTTCTATACTCATGGATTTCGAAAGGTGAGCGTGAGGCGGTTCCACCGGACGTCACGCTGAGCAGGCCGGCGGCCAAAGCGTCCGCCCGTTTTTCGGTCACGTCTTCCATCGGCCAGACCAAGGTAAGCGCAGACAGACCGTTGCGCAAAGGCGTTAGGTAGGCAATCCGTGTCTCACTATTGGCTGCGATCAATTCCGCGCGAACCTGCGGGGCATTTAGAAGGCAAAGAGCTGCCACAAGCAGAGCTGCCGCATGCTGGATGTAGGCGCGCATCATCAGTCTACCTTCTTAGCCAGAACGGTTGCCGTCGCCGAGGGCTCCATGACTTTGTTCACAAAGTCGAGGACCTCTTGGTCCGTGGTGGCGTTGATTATGTCGATATAGATAGACGGACTGAAGGGGGGGTAGCCATCTGCGGCCAAGTTTTGCAAGAACCAGTGCGTACTGGACGGCATCCGGCGTGCGTCTTGTGCTTGTACCACCTCTTTCTGGCGGGCCCGCTTTATTTCCTCGGTGGTGATCGGGTCCCGGAGCAGTAATTTCAGGGTTGTTCGCAGATTGCGGTGGGCCTCCCCAAGAGAGAAGCCGGGCATCAGTTCCACGTTCAACGTCATTTCAAGATCGGCGTTTTTGGCGAAGTACCAATTCAGGTCCACCGATAGGAAGCGCACATCTTGAAAATGAAGAGCGTTTTGAAGGCGCGTGTTCAGAATGTCTGTGGCGACAAAAAACGCACCTTGCAAATCAAAACTGTCTTGGTGGTTTTCGAAGTCGACAAACTTTGCAAATTGCAGCGTGTCCCGGGCCAATCGGTTTGTCTTTATGTGCTGCACGTGCCGGAGGTCCGGGTCAGGTTTGTGATCCAGCCAGGGTTTACCTGGCGGGGTCGAGGTATCTGTGTCGCCAAAAATCTTTGTCACCAGATCTGAGGCCAATTGATGGTCGATCTTACCGGAAACAATGACCGTGACGTTGGCGGGCACATAATGATCTTTGTGGAATTGAAAAGCCGCTTTGAGGTTTAGGTTGGGGAGGTCTGCTACAGTGTTATTGGCTCGGCCACGAGGCGTGCCGTAGAGATTTTGCAAAGCCATCCGAGTCAACCACCGACCTGGATACTGGCGTTCTCTTAGAAAGGTTTCCCGCGCGACAATATCGATTTCGCTTTTGGCAAAATCGTCTGGTAGAACGGGGGTATCCAGAACTGCCCTGGACAGGCGTAGAAGGGTTTCCAACTCCTCTGGCGAGCCGGAGTTGGTGTAGACCGTGGCCGCATTAAAAGTGCTGGCATTCAAGTCACGTTCCCGCACTTCTTTGAGGATGGTGGCATCCGCGGAAAAAGCGGCGAGGTGTTCAGTCAAATGGGCGGTGCCAGATGGGGCCGGATCATCGTAGGCACCGGACAGGACGATCAGCTGCACATCCACCCGATTGAAGTCTTCGATGGGCACCACATATGCGCCGTGCAGGCCACCTTTTTCGGCGACTGGGTAGATCTCCTGAGCGGTCGCGGGGCTGTTGACGGTAATGAGCAGGCCGCTGAGGGCAAAAAATATGGTCGCGCTCAGCTGGAGAGGTAGGGTTTTGAAACGCATAAAGTCCAAAGGTTTAGAGAGGCGTAATTCTTCTAGTAGATACTTGCGTTGGTTGTGTCGGTTTCTCAAGGGACAGGGTGGGACTTTTTGCAGTGCGTTGCAGCAAGCCCGTTGTGATACGACGGGGACAAGTTGCCGATCACACCACCTTGATCCAGGTGCGCATGCCTGCTGCGGCGTGGGACAACATGTGGCAGTGCATCAACCATTTGCCCGGAGCGCCGGCGATGAAGACGATTTCGCGGGTTTCGCGGGGTTGCATCAAGAGCGTGTCTTTCAGCGGGCCAAAGCTGCCGTCGGACAGAACTTCCTGAAAATGGGTGCCGTGCAGATGCATGGCGTGGGGAAAGGACGTGTCGTTTTTCATGGGGATGCGCACGATTTGGCCTTGGGCGACCTCCGCTAGCGGCGTGTCACTCAGCCCCGCTTGGCCGTTGAAGGCCCAGACCTGGCCCTTGTCGACCAAGCTGCGCATGTCCAGTGTTTCACCTTCGTAGGTGGCTTCGCGCAAGCCGCCCATGGCGCCGCCTTCCATGTGCAGGGGCACGGTCAGGGCGTCGGTGAGGTCTGAGAGGCGCGGCATTGGATTGGCGGGCAGGGGCTGGACGGCATCGCGAGCGGGTTGGGTGCCGGAGATTGGGATCTCTTTCAACAGGTAACCTGTGTCGCCTTCGTGCAGGACAATTTGCAGCGCGTTGGCCTCGTTGGCTTGGGCGTCGATGATCACGTCGGCGCGCTCGGCCGGGCCAAAGGGCATGGCGTCGAGCGGTTCGGGGGTTTCTAACGGCATGCCATCGCGGGCGACCAGTTTGCCGTCGCCGCCTTGTACGGAGACGGTGATGACGCGGTCGGTGGCGACGTTGACAAAGCGCAGGCGCAGGCGGGCGTTTTCCGGCACAGAGTCCGGTTGCTCGGACAGCTGTGCGTGGATGTAGTTGCCAAGCCGTCCGGCGTGGGTCCAGTCGTGCATGGCGCCGAAGTCATCGGTGATTTGGGCCTCGTCACTGAGCCGCCAATCGTCCAGCACCACCACAATGTCATGATCCACGTCTGGCGCGTTGGTTTCTTCTACCACAACCACACCATAGAGACCGCGGGCGACCTGTTCGGTGGATTGGTTGTGCGAGTGGTACCAGTAGGTGCCGGCGTCTTTGAGCGGGAACTCGTAGTGGAAGCGTTCGCCGGTGGGCACGGCTTCCTGAGTCATGCCGGGCACGCCGTCCATGGCGTTGGGCACGCGGATGCCATGCCAGTGGATTGCGGTGGGGCTGGGCAGGCTGTTGAGCAATTCTTGCTTGAGCGTGTCCCCTTGTTTGAAGCGCAGGAACGGGCCGGGCACCGAGCCGTTGTAGCCCCAGACCTCGGTTTCCGGATAGTCGCCAAACTCGGCATCAATCAGCTGCACGTGGCCTGTGGTGGCTTCGATCACCGGGGCGGTGGCCGCAAAGCTGGTTTTTGGTGTTAGGGCGAGGGCGGCGGTGCTGGCGAGGAATTGGCGGCGGGTGATGGGCATGCGGTTACTCTTACGGATTGGTATTGAAGCGGATACGGGGCAGTGGTGTCCGACGTTTAATAAATGCCGTTTTCGCGTTGCAGCTCGCGGACGTAGGCCACGATGGCTTTGACGTCACCTTTGGTCAAGCCCGCCACCGGAGGCATGTCGCCAAAGGACCAGTGATGGGCGCGCACGCCGTTGTCGACGGCCATGAAGAAGGCCATGTCGGAAAATGGTGACCGGGTTCGTAGATTTTGTGCACCAGAGGCGGCGCGACACCGTCCTGACCCGCAGCGTTGTCGCCGTGGCAAGCGGCGCAGGTGGCCTCAAAGGCGCGTTTGCCCATTTGTGCCAGCTCGCTGTGGGCGGCGGGTTGTTTCACGGAGACCATGGCTGAGGTTCCTGTGGTTTCCGGCGCGGCGACGGGCTGGGGTGGTGTGGGCTGAAACTGGAGGGCGGCAAAGGTGGCCGCGCCCAGAGCTAGCACTACGCCAGCGAGGATAAGTGGTTTGGTCATGGTATTGGGATCAGATCAGTTTGACTTTGGTGCCGACTTTGGTGCGGTCAAACACCTCTTCGATGTGATCGCTATAGAGGCCGATGCAGCCGTTGGAGGAGCGGCGGCCAATCTTGCGTGTGTCGTGGGTGCCGTGGATGCGGTAGTACTGCCACGACAGGTAAAGTGCGCGGGTGCCCAGCGGGTTGGAGGGATCGCCGCCTTTGACATAGGGCGGCCATTCCGGGTTGCGCTCGCGCATCGACGGCGTGGGCGCCCAGCCGGGGTTGGCGCGTTTTTCGGTGACTTCGGTATAGCCACGTTTGGTCAACTCGTCGGTGAGCGGCACAGAGGTTGGGTAGATGCGCATTTCGCCATCCGCCGTCCAGTGCTGCAACACGCGGGTGGTGGTGTCTGAGATGATCAGCCCCACGCCAAGCGCGTCAAAATGGTCCTGCCAGTCATGGGTGCGGAAGGAAGAAACGTTGCGCTGCACCGATGGCTCTTGCTCCGGTTCGGTGAGTGCCAATGCGGGGACGGCGGCCACAATCGGCGTGAGCGTGCTGCTGATCAGGAAGGACCGGCGGGTGAGCCGGGGAGATTTTGGGGAATGTGCCATGCGTGCCTCGTGATGTTCTTTTCCCACGGTGTGACAGGTTCCAGTAGGGGGAGGTCAACACACATTGGGGTCACGAAGGCGTGAGGCTGGCCGTGGGCGAAGGCAACTCGCCCAAAACGGCACGCTCGAAGGTGCGGCGCAACATTTAGGTGTCTGCGGCGGCTATTCGTCCCTCAAAGCCATTCAAATCAGCGGTCAGTGGTCAAAGGTTAAGGGTTTGGTAATACCAGTTACATACCAAAGTACACCAGCGTGCCGGACTAGCCAAGTTATCAGCCGAAAACGGAGAGCAAAATGCGCAGTAAGAATGGGGATACGGGCTCAAAAGTGGGTTCTATCCATCAAAGTCATCTAAGGCGCAGGCTTTTTGCCACAATCGCTGTTTTGTTGGTTCCAATGTTTGTGGCCAGTGCAGCCTCTGTGTACTTTCACCAGTCAGCGGCGGCGACATCTCGGTATGTGCTGACCATGGGCCAGATGATTGAAGCTGTGTCCAAGCTGAAAGGCCATGCGGCGCAGGTGGAGACGTCTCGGAGTTTCGATGCTTCAGAAGCGCAGAACACCTATACGCGCGCGCTGGGATACTATTCCGCTTTGCGGGCTGCAGATCCGGATGGCGATGAAATCGATGAGGACAGTGAGTCCGTTACCCGACAGGCGTTGAATGCGCGCACCAAAGAGGCCGGTATAGATCCGATTGCCTTGGGCACCGAGTTGGGGCTGCTCGGCCATGAAATGCCTGAGGTTTTGGAAGACATCTGGGAAGAAGAGGAAGATTCCTGGGAGGCAGGCGCCTCTGAGGAAGTGTCTTTGGAGAACACGATTGGGACGATCTTGCTGGCTGCTGCGGAGATCTTTGCCGATGGAAAAGATGATCCCGCCACACTGGCTGCCTATTGGGCTGAGGCGAACACGCTGTCTTCCGAGCAAATCGATCATGTGAACGCGGTGTTGACGCAGCAATCCCAGACCGCTGGTGAGTTGCCGGTTTTCCTGTCTGTGCTGGTGTTTGTGATCGCGTTGTTCGCGGCGGTTTTTGCCTGGTTTGTGGTGGCACGGCCGCTTGTTACAGAAATTCTGCGTATTCAGTCGGAGCTTCAAGAGGAGGCGCAAGCCGCGCGGGCCTCAGATATGGCCAAGACGCAGTTTCTTGCCACGATCAGCCACGAGTTGCGCACGCCTATGAACGGAGTCATCGGGGCTGCGCAATTGTTGGAACTGGCGGATCTGCCCGAAGAGGACAGGGAGTTGATTGATATTCTGAACTCCTGCGCGGACAACCAGATGGCGTTGATCGAAGAGATTTTGACGTTTGGTGAGATCGAGGCTGGGGCGCTGCGCATGAAATCTGAGCCGATTGAGGTGAAGGACTTCATGAAGAACACGACCGGTTTCGCGACGATTTTGGCCCAGAAGAAAGATTTGTCCTTTCACCTTGAGGTGCCAGAGAATGCGCCGGAGATTCTGGGGGATGCCAAGCGGTTGCGTCAGGTTGTTGTGAACCTGGTTGGCAATGCTGTGAAGTTCACTGAGGAAGGCTCTGTTCATGTCAGTGCAACAGTTGCACATGCCCAGGGTTCGGAAGATGCCGTATTCTCGGTGAGTGTCACCGACACAGGTGCGGGGATCGCGCCGGAGGATCAGGCCAAGATCTTTGAACGCTTTGTGCAGGCGGACAGTTCCTCCAGCCGAAAGGCCGGCGGCACTGGTCTCGGCCTGTCGATTGCGCAGGGCATTGCCCAAGAGGCAAACGGCGACATCACACTTGAAAGTGAGCTGGGCAAAGGCTCCACCTTTACACTCACCATTCCCACGAAACTCAGCACCGCCAGCAATGTCGCATCGCAAGACAAAAGGAACGCAGCATGACCAAGCCAGACTTTTCTGCCCTCAATCCGCGTATTTTGGTGGCCGATGACGAACCGATCAATTTGAAGGTGATGCAGCGGCTTTTGAAGCACTGCGGCATCAATTGCGAGGTCGCAAATGACGGTCTCGAATGTGTGCAAAAAGCGGAAAGCGGCCAGTATGATGTGATCCTGATGGACATCAACATGCCCAATATGGATGGCATTGACGCCACCCGTGAGATCAGCCGGTTGCTGTCCCCGGAAGGGCCAAAGATCATCGCCGTGACCGCAAGCGTGTCCAATATGCAGAAGCAGGAATGTGATGAAGTTGGGTTTTCCGGCTTTATTCCGAAGCCGGTGCGGATTGATAAGCTGGTTGAGGTACTGACTGAGCACCTGCACTGAGCGTCGACCCACGCAAGTCCAGTAAAAGAAAAACCCCGCGCGATGGCGGGGTTTTTTGTTTTGTTTGTGCCTAGGCTTATTTTAGTACGGAACGGCCTGCGTATTCGGCGGTTTCACCCAGCGCTTCCTCGATGCGGATCAGCTGGTTGTATTTGGCCAGACGGTCGGAACGCGACAGGGAGCCGGTTTTGATCTGGCCGCAGTTGGTGGCCACGGCGAGGTCGGCAATCGTGGCGTCTTCGGTTTCGCCGGAGCGGTGGGACATCACGTTGGTGTAGCGCGCGCGGTGGGCCATATCGACGGCCTTCAGCGTCTCGGTCAGGGAGCCGATCTGGTTCACTTTCACCAGCATGGAGTTGGCCACGCCCTGTGCGATGCCATCCGCCAGACGGGTTGGGTTGGTCACAAATAGGTCGTCGCCTACCAGTTGGACTTTGTCGCCAATCAGGTCGGTCAGGGCTTTCCAGCCATCCCAGTCGTCTTCGTCCATGCCGTCTTCGATGGAGATGATCGGGTAGTCGTTGCAGAGGTCGGCTAGGTACTGCGCGTTCTCAGCAGAGGTCAGGGATTTGCCTTCGCCCACCATCTCGTATTTGCCGTCTTTGTAGTACTCAGAGGAGGCGCAATCGAGGGCGAGGTAGATGTCTTCGCCAGGCTTGTAGCCAGCTTTTTCGATGGAGCTCATGCAGAAATCCAGCGCCTTGCGGGTGCTTTCCAATGCCGGGGCAAAGCCGCCTTCGTCACCGATACCGGTGTTGTAGCCTGCGGCGGTCAGCTCTTTTTTCAGAGTATGGAAGACTTCGGCGCCCATGCGGATGGCTTCGCGGATGTTGGCCGCGGAGACAGGCATGATCATGAATTCCTGAATGTCGATTGGGTTGTCGGCGTGCTCACCGCCGTTGATGATGTTCATCATCGGCACCGGCAGAACGCGGGCAGAGGTGCCACCCACATAGCGGAACAGCGGCTGAGCGGTGTGGTCGGCCGCGGCTTTGGCAGCGGCGAGGGAGACGCCCAGGATGGCGTTGGCGCCGAGGCGACCTTTGTTTGGGGTGCCGTCCAGCTCGATCATTGCCTGGTCGATGGCAACCTGCTCGGTCACGTCCATGCCAACGAGGCATTCGGCGATTTCGCCGTTCACCGCGTTCACAGCTTCCAGAACACCTTTGCCGAGGTAGCGGTCTTTGTCGCCGTCACGCTTTTCAACCGCTTCATGGGCACCGGTGGAGGCGCCGGAAGGCACAGCTGCGCGGCCCATGGTGCCGTCTTCGAGGATCACGTCAACTTCGACGGTTGGGTTGCCGCGGCTGTCGAGAATTTCGCGGGCAAAGATATCAATGATGGTGCTCATGTCGGAGGATCCCTCGGATGGCTACAAATGTCGGGCGCAGCTATAGCAGGGCGGGGGCAAAAGTAAACGCATTTTGATAGCGCTAACGGTGGTTTTTCCACAGGTTAGGGCTAACAGTGACAGGAGGACGCTGTTTTGCTGGAATTGGCTAGGCTTGGGCCGGGGCGGTGGCCTTGGCGAGGCGGTGTTCGCGCATGAAGGTAAAGAGGCCGGAGCCGATGATCAGCGTGGCACCCAACATGGTGGGTAGGTCGGGGCGCTCGCCAAAGGCCACCATGCCAACCAGGATGGAAAACAGCAGGCGAGAATAGCGGAAGGGGGCCACAACGGAGGCTTCGCCAAGGCGCAGCGCGGTGACGACGCCCCAGTAGCCTGCGGCCCCAAAGGCCACGGCGCCTGCCATCATGGAGAGGTGGGACGTGGTGACCGAGGCGTAGTCGGCGGCGTTAAAAAGCATCAAAAGCGGGCCAGCGAGGACCAGCGAGGCAAAGCTCTGGAAGGAGACCACAAAGGAGGACACAGACGCGTCAATGGTGCGGGTGATCAGGTCGCGTAGGGCAACAATGATCACTGAACCGAGTACCAGAAGAACATTGGCGTCAAAGGCGTCGGTGCCCGGGCGGATGATCAGCAAGACGCCACTGAAACCAACCAGAATGGCGGTGAGGCGGCGCCAGCCGACTTGCTCGCCCAGAAAGAGCGCTGCGCCGAGGGTGATGACCAGCGGCAGGGTCTGGAACACGGCTGCAACCGTGGAGAGGTCCACGCGGGAAAGGGCGGTGGCAAAAAGCACGGCGCCACCCGCTTCGCAGGCGGTGCGCAACAGCATGCGTGGAGACCAAGCGGCAGCGGCAAAGAGGTTGTCGCCCCGCAGGATGGCAAGCACGGCAAAGACCGCGCCGGAGCCCAGTCCCAAGGCCATCAAGATCTGGCCCACAGGCAGGGTCACAGAGAGGGATTTGATGAACATATCCTCAAGCGTGAAGCCAAGCATGGCCGCCACAAGGATCAGAATACCGTGTACGTTTTGCATAATGTTACCCGCGCGTCAGATGGTTCACAGGTGAAGAGCAACGAGCGACATGGCAAGTCCGTTTCCGACAAACGCGACCAAAGCCGCATTCATTTTGGTGATGGGGCCCATCACGCGCTGTGCAGGGATGGGCCGGTTTGCCGGCTTAGAGCGGGCGGATTTTCAAGTCGGTGATCCGGTTGGCTTCGCGGCCGGTGACCTCAAAGCGGAAACCGTGGAAGGAAAACACCTGCCCTACGGTGGGGATCATCTGTGCCTCATGGATCACCAGACCGGCGATGGTGTTGGCCTCGTCATCAGGCAAGGACCAGTCGGTGGCGCGGTTGAGGTCGCGGATTGTCATGGCGCCTTCGATCAGGAACTGGCCATCCTCTGATTTGCGGATCGGGTGGTCAGCGTCTTCGTCAAACTCGTCGGTGATCTCGCCCACGATCTCTTCAAGGATGTCTTCGAGCGTGATCAATCCTTGCAGCGAGCCGTATTCATCCACCACCAGGGCGAAGTGGGCATGGCGGCGCAGGAACTCGCGCATCTGGTCGTCGAGCGAGGTGGTTTCCGGCACGAAGTAAGGCTCTTTGGCGACTTCGGTGAGGTCAAAAGCCAGCAGGTCGCGGGCGTTGGTCTCTTCCTGTACGGCGCGGGTGTACATGCTGCGGAACAGGTCTTTGGCGTGCACCACACCAATGATGTTTTCTTGGTCGTCTTTATAGACCGGCAAGCGCGTATGGTTGCTTTCCAGACATTGTTTGAGAATGTCGGCAGGTGCGTCGTCTGCGTTGATCATTTGGATGCCGGAGCGGTGCAACATGATCTCCTCAACTACACGATCAGAGAGATCAAGCGCGCCAAGGATGCGGTCGCGGTCTTCTTTTTCTACGATGCCTTCGGAGTGGCCCAACTGAATGGCACCGGCAATCTCTTCGCGCATGGCGAGCACCTGACTGTCCGGGTCGGTTTCCACACCGAACAGGCGCAGCACACCGCGCACCAATACACGTACGGCGGCAACAATAGGCGAGAACAGCGTGACAATCAGGCTAATCGGGCTAGCAACTGTGGCGGCGGCGTCTTCGGGGCGGGTGATGGCGTAGGTTTTGGGCAGCACTTCGGCAAAGATCAAAACCAGAAGGGTCATGACCAGAGTGGCCAGTGCCACGCCACCTTCGCCAAAGGCCCGGGTGAAGAGAGCGGTGGCCAACGAGGTTGCGAGGATGTTGACCAGGTTGTTGCCCAGCAGCACGGAGCCGATCAGACGTTCGCTGTCCTCGGTCACGTTTAGGGCGCGTTGGGCGCCGCGATTGCCTTTGTCCGCCTGTGCGCGCAGTTTGCCGCGAGAGGCTGCGGTGAGGGCTGTTTCGGAGCCGGAGAAGAAGGCAGACATCATCAGCAAAAAGAAAATCACGCCTGCGGTGATCCAGAATGCGGTGTCAAAAGTTGTGGTGGGCTCCATGGGGTCCTCTGAAATCTCAATCACTTAGGTTTATGGGGGCGCAATGGGGCCGGATCAAGGGGGCGTGAAGCCCTTAAACCTTCTTTAGGTGGTTTGATCTAAGGGAGCGCCCAGTTCAAACATATATGGAGTGGGATCCAATGAAAGCTTTTGTATTTGCGGCCCTCGCGCTGCCAACCGTTACCATGGCCGATGGGGCCAGCGTGTCGTTCCTGACGGAAGACTATGCGCCGTATTCTTGGACAGAAGACGGGCAGGCCAAAGGGCACGCGATTGACTTGATCAATGAAGTGGCAGAGCGCGCGGCGTTGTCGCATTCGGTAGAGATCACAAAATGGACCCGTGCCATTGCGCTGGCTGAGAAAGACGCGAACACCTGTGTGTTTTCGACCGCACGCACCGCCGAGCGGGAAGCGAAGTTCCAATGGGCAGGGCCGATGTATGTGGAAGGCATGTATCTGATCCAGAACGCGGGCACCAACGGTGAGGTGACGTCTTTGGAGCAGGCGCTGACCAAATCCATCGGCACGCAGGTTGGGGATTTCACGGTTGACCTGCTCAAAGAGCTGGGCGCGGCCAAGGTGGATGCGGCACCGGATCTGGACAAAACCATGAAGAAGCTGGCAGCAGGCCGGTTGGACTATGTGATCCTTGGTCAGGAGAGCGCCAACGCGCTGACTGCGGCGGATGCAGGTCTGGAGATTGCGTTGGAAGTGTCTCGGGATGAGTACTTCATCGCCTGCTCCCATGACACGCCAGCCACCGTTGTTGCCGAGATTGACGCTGCGATGGATTCTCTCATGGCGGACGGCACACAGGCGGAGATTGTATCGCGTTACTGATGCAATCTCACCACGAGAAGATTGTGGCAAAGCTGGGGCAATCGCCCCAGCTTTTTTTATATAGTTTCAGAGGGTTGTGATTTTGTCTGTGCTGCTATGTCGCATGTTTACGTTGCCTTCAGACATGCGGCGCAGAACCGGGGCAGAGATATAAAGCGAGGAAATCCACCAATGAAAACTCTAGCACTCTGCGCACTGGCCCTGTCCACTGCAACCGTAGCACAGGCCGCGGACGTGAAGTTTTTTACGGAAGACTATGCCCCCTATAACTACGTCGAAAACGGCGAGTTGACCGGCCACGGTGTGGACATCATCACCGAGGCTCTGTCGCGCTCTGGTGTGTCCGCTGAGATGGAAGTGACCAAGTGGTCGCGTGCCATCACGTTGGCAGAGCAGGACGCCAATACTTGCGTATTCACGACCGCGCGTACGCCGGAACGTGAAGACCGCTTTAACTGGGCCGGTCCGATGTATTCCGAGGCGATCTACCTGATCCAGAAACCAGGCGCGAATGGCGACGTGAGTTCTGTGGAACAGGCGCTGACCAAGAAAGTGGGCACGCAGACTGGCGATTTTGCGGTGGCATTGCTGGACCGTCTGGGCGCAAGCGACATTGACCTCGCGCCGGATGCAGAGATGACCCTGAAGAAGCTAGGCGCGGGCCGTGTGGATTACATGGTGGCGTTGGAATCTGCGGCGGCAGTGGCAATCGAAGACGGCAGCTTTGAGGTCGCCATGGAGATTTCCCGGAACGAATTTTTCCTGGCATGCTCCAAAACTACCGATGAATCCGTGATCGCGCGTATGGATGACGCGATTGACTCGATCCTCGCTGACGGCACCCAAGAAGCCCTCGTGGCGCAGTACGACTAAGTCTCTTTTGAGATGACGTTGGGAAGGCCGGGCCATGTGCCCGGCCTTTTGTTGTCTGACGGTCATGTGATTGGCGCTTTGGGCTGGGCGTCGTAAACCTGCGACAAAGACATGGCGGAGGCGGGCAGTGCGACATCAGGATTTGGGAGAGTTGGCGGGGCCGGTGCTGCTGTTTGGCGGGCCTTATTCCAATTTGCAGGCAACGGAGGCGGTTCTGGCGCAAGCCACTGTGCTCGGGGTGCCCACTGGCAATGTGATCTGTACCGGCGATGTGGTGGCTTATTGCGCGCAACCAGCTGAGACGGTGGCGGCGGTGCGCGCGGCGCAGGCTGTTGTTGTGGCGGGCAACTGTGAAAAGCAACTGGCGGCCAATGCGCTGGATTGTGGATGCGGTTTTGAGGCGGGTACGGCCTGTGATCTGTTGTCGGCAGGATGGTACGCGCATGCGAACGCGGAGGTGGACCAAGAGGCGCGGCGCTGGATGGCGGGATTGCCGGATGTGGTGACGTTTCAGCAGGCGGGAAAGCGTGTGGCGGTGATCCACGGCGGGGTGACCGATGTGGCACGGTTTTTGTTTTCGGTGTCGCCGGAGGCTGTGTTTGTGGAAGAGCTTGCGGCGCTTGAGGCTGTGGTCGGACCGGTGGATGTGGTGATTGCGGGGCACTCTGGCATTGCGTTTCAGCGGCAAGTTGGCGGCGTGACCTGGGTGAATGCCGGAGCTGTTGGCATGCCAGAGCATGACGGGCAACGGGGGACGCGGTTTGTGGTGGTGCGGGATGGCGAGGTTGAGATCAGAGCGTTGAGCTATGATGCGGAGGCCGCGCAGTCTGCGATGCAGGCCGTCGGGCTGACGCAGGGCTATGATCGCGCGTTGCTCAGCGGTTATTGGCCGTCTGAAGATGTGTTGCCTCAGGAATTGCGCTTGCCGTCCTTAGCCAAGGGGTGATGCGTGGTGACCAGTTCGCGCAGGCGTTCGTCCAGCACGTGGGTGTAGATTTCTGTGGTGGCGACGTCGGCGTGACCAAGGAGTGTCTTAATCACGAGCAGGTCAGCGCCATTGGCCAAGAGGTGCGTCGCAAAGGCGTGGCGCAGAGTGTGCGGCGTGACTTTGGCCGGGGAGACACCTGCGGCGACGGCAAGGTCTTTGATCAGCATGTAAAACCGGTGTCGGGTGAGATGGCCTGAAGCGCCACGAGACGGAAAGAGGAAACGCGAGGCGGGTTTGCCTTTGGATCGGGCGATGTCCTCAGCGGCGTCTCGGCAAATGAGCCAGGCCGCAAGAGCGTCCCGCGCAGGTGGGGAGAGCGGCACCATGCGCTCTTTGCCGCCTTTGCCCATCACCAGAAGCATTTGTGGATCGCCGCGTGCGGCGGAGACCGGCAGGCTGACCAATTCGGTCACGCGCATGCCGGTGGCATAGAGCAGCTCCATCAAGCAGGTGTTGCGCAACCGGTCATCGGTGGTGCGCCCTTGGGTGCGGGCGGCGGCGAGCAGGCCGTCCACCTCGGTGACTTCCAGCGTTTTCGGCAGGCGCTTGGCGCGGCCGGGGCCTTTGATCTGGATCGCGGGGTTGTCCCCACGCCAGCCTTCCTCAAAAGCAAAGCGGAAGAGTTGTTTGATCGCGGAGAGCCGGCGAGCGCGGGTGGATTGGGAGAGGCCCTGAGCGTCACAGAAGAGCAGGTAGTCTTCGATGTCGGATTGAGACAGCGCGTCAAAGCTGTGAGGCTTGCCGTGGGCCCAGGTGGCGAAGTCGCGTAGATCGCGGGCGTATGCGGATTGCGTGTTTGGAGATGCGCCAAGCTCGGCGGCTTGCGCTTCAAGGAAGGTGGCAATCCATTGCAGGCTGTCAGCGGGCGCCGTCATAGGTCAGCCTCGCGTGTCGAGCAGGGCCACTTGCAGCGCGGCGCGGCGGGCGGTGTCTTCCAAGCCGACGGCGCGGAAGGTTGCGAGCGCTTCGGTCAAGGCGCCGAGGTTGCCAGCAGCGCCGTCATCCATGAGTTCCATAGCGGTGAGCAGGCTTTCCCCCAGTTGGCCGCGCGCCAACATGGTCGAGATTTCCTGTGGCACACCGGCGTCGTGGAACGCATCCGCAATGGCGCGGTGTACCGGATCGGTCGGTTTGCGGGGTGGGGTGCCAAGGGCCAGGCCTGCGAGGAAATCCCGAGGGCCGGAGCGAGCGGCACGTTCGTAATCTGACGACAGCAGGGCAATGTCGCGGGCCAGACGGGCGGTGACGCCTTGCAAGGGCAATTGCAACAGCTGCGGGCCGTAGAGGCGGGCAAAGGGCACCTCAAGGTGGACCTGTTGCATGGCGGCCCAGGCTTGGGGCAGCGTGTCGGAGACGTCGCGCAGATCCTGTTTGGTGACTGCGCGATCAAACGCCTGCACGGCTGCAACACGGTCCCAGATCATGCCGGACGCGGATGGAGAGCTCTCGGTGTAAAAACCAAGCAGGGCGTTTTCGTGTAGGGCAGAGGTGCGCGCAAGGCGTTCGGCGGCTTCGAGTTGTGCCTTCCAACCGGCAGTGTCGCGTAAGTCCGCGTGGGCGTAGGGACGTGGCAGGCGGGCGGCGGTTTGGCCTTCGCCAATCGCTTCGTAAAGCCGGAATTTGAGCGGGTCGGGCCCGTTGGCGGCCACCAGTAGTGGCTCACCTTCAAACAGCTCCGGGTCAAGGAAGCGCAGCAAAAGCGCGTCCAGTTCTTCAGAAATCAGACCAAGCGCCTTTGCGGTGTCGAGCGTCAGGGCAGCAGCGCGCCAGTCACCGGCGCGGGCGGTGCAGAAGATGCGGGAGGCGTAGTCGGTTGCCAGATGCGGCGCGGCCATCAGGGCTTCGCAGGCTCGGGTTTCTTGGCCCATCAACAGGGTCACGTCAAACCAGCGTTGAAAAAGTGACGGGGTGGTTGGCCCCGCGCGGTCCAGCAAGGCTTCGGCTTGTTCCAATGCGCCCATGTCAACCAGTTTGTCGACGCGGGCCAAGAGGAGTTCATTTGTGACGCCGGCTTCGCGCGGTGCGTCCGCTTCGGCCAACAGCAGCGTGTAGAGCAACGCTTGCATGGCGGGGAGCACTTCGGGGCGCTGTGCGGCAACCAAACCGCTGAGCGTGTCGGCATCAGAGGCCGACCAGAGTGACGCAGGCAGGCCGGTCACATTGGAGGGCAGCAGCCCAACGGCATCTTGCGAGGTTTCTGACAGCGGACTGACATTGATTGCAGGCGTGGCGACCCCTTCACTGACCGGGGCTTCGTTGAGCGGCAAACCCATATCCAAGGTCACGGTTGGGGTGTGGTCGAGCCAATCAATAGCTGAGAGCGGCACGTTTTGCGCATGCAGCGCGCCTGTAGAAAGAAAGAGCGCGGCGAGACCGGTTCTGGAGAGGCGTGTCACCCTATTGCCCTGTCAGTTCAAGTGGAATGCGCACTTCGGCCTGCGGGGCGGAGAAATCCGCGCCAAAAATTGGCCCGAGATAGGCGTATGCCACCAAGGCCACTGCGGCCAGCACCACTAAAAACAACAAGGCTCGAAAGAGTCTGCCCATAATATCCTCGATTTTTCTGCCTGCTTTTTTTCAACTTATAACTGGCCTTTCCAGCAAGATCACGTCATTCAATGTCGAAACCACACTTTTGGGCAAGGCTTAGCCGATTGCGGGCGTTTGATGAGCTATGATTTGAAAAAAACCGTTGTGTTTGTTGGCATGATGGGGGCGGGAAAAACCGCTGTTGGTAGGGCTTTAGCTGCCAAACTTGATGTGCCTTTTATTGATTCCGATGCCGAAATCGTGAAGGCTGCGAATATGAGTATCGCCGAAATATTCGAGCGAGACGGAGAAGCGTTCTTCCGCCTAAAGGAGAGTCAGGTGATTGCCCGGCTGCTGGAGGAAGAGCGTTGTATTCTGTCTACCGGCGGTGGTGCCTATCTTGCGGAAGGCAATCGTGCGGAGATTTCAGAGCGCGGCGTGGCTGTGTGGCTGGATGCAGATGTGGAGCTTTTGTGGAATCGGGTGAAACACAAGGACACCCGGCCGCTGTTGCGCACAGACAATCCGCGCAAAACCTTGGAAGAGATTTTTGAGGCGCGGGTGCCCTTGTATAGCCTCGCGGACCTGCCGGTGAAGGCCGATGCTGGGTTGAGTATTGAAGAAATGGCAGATCGGGTGGCGCAGGCGTTGTTGGACGCGCGCCCCGATGTTTTGGCGGAGACGTAGGTCGTGATGGAAACCGTACATGTGGGCCTTGAGGGCCGGGACTATGACATTCACATCGGGCCGGGGCTGCTGGCAAAATCTGGCGCGCTGATTGGGCCAATGCTGGCGCGCAAACAGGTCTGCGTGGTGACGGATGAGAATGTCGCGGCGTTGCATCTGGAGACTTTGCGTGACGGCTTGGCGGCGGACGGCATTGCCATGGAAGCGCTTGTGCTGCCTGCGGGTGAAAGCACCAAAAGCTGGGCTTATCTGGAGCAAACCGTTGAATGGCTTTTGTCGCAGCGCGTGGAGCGCAAGGACCTGGTGGTGGCGCTTGGCGGCGGGGTGATTGGTGACCTGACCGGGTTTGCGGCGGCCATTCTGCGCCGTGGCGTTGGGTTTGTGCAGATCCCGACCAGTCTTTTGGCGCAGGTAGACAGTTCGGTGGGTGGCAAGACCGGCATCAACAGTCCGCTGGGCAAAAACCTAGTGGGCGCATTCCATCAGCCGCGGTTGGTTTTGGCGGATATCGATGTGTTGGGCACGCTGACGCCGCGTGATTTCCTCGCCGGATATGGCGAAGTTGTGAAATACGGGATGTTGGGTGACGCCAATTTCTTTGAATGGTTGGAGGCGCAGGGGCCAGCGCTCGCAGCGGGCGATGAGGCGGCGCGGATTGCGGCGGTGAAACGATCCTGTGAGATGAAAGCCGAGATTGTGGTGCGTGATGAGACCGAGCAGGGGGATCGCGCTTTGCTCAATCTGGGACACACTTTCTGTCATGCTCTGGAAGCCGCCACCGGCTATGGCGACCGTTTGTTGCACGGTGAAGGTGTGGCCGTGGGCTGTGCGCTGGCGTTTGAATTGTCGATGCGATTGGGGCTCTGTGCGCAGGAAGCGCCAAGCCGGGTGCGGGAGCATCTGCGGGCCATGGGCATGAAAGTGGATCTCAAGGACATTGAGGGCGAGTTGCCAAATGCCGATGGGCTGCTGGACCTGATGGGGCAGGACAAGAAAGTTGTGGATGGCCAGCTGCGCTTCATTCTGGCGCGCGGGATTGGCGAGGCGTTTGTGACCGCGGATGTGCCGCGTGATGTGGTGCGCCAGTTGCTGCAAGAAGAACTGGCACGGCGGTAAGTTTGGCGGCGCGGCAATCGGTCCCATGACATAGATGCTACAAAGCGGACAGGGTCACCTCTGAAAAGGTAACTAGAGGGACCCCCGTTTATGTCTTCGTATTTAAAAGAGACCCCAACACGAGACGGCTTTTTTGGCGAGTATGGCGGTGCGCAATTGCCGCCTGTGCTTGAGCCGCACTTCAAAGAAATCGCCGAAGCTTATGATAAGATTTCAAAATCCGCGGATTACATCCGTGATCTGCGCTATATCCGGAAGCATTTCCAAGGGCGTCCGACCCCGGTTTCTTACCTGAAAAATCTATCGGAGATTTTCGGTGGCGCGCAGATTTACGCAAAGCGCGAAGACCTGAACCACACCGGTGCGCACAAACTAAACCACTGTATGGCGGAAGGTTTGCTGGCCAAACACATGGGCAAAACCAAGCTGATGGCGGAAACCGGTGCGGGGCAGCACGGTGTGGCGCTGGCGACGGCGGCGGCGTATTTTGGCATGGAATGCGAGATCCACATGGGGGAGATCGACATTGCCAAAGAGGCGCCCAATGTGACGCGCATGAAGCTTTTGGGGGCCGAAGTGGTGCCTGTGGGCTTTGGTGGGCGCTCGCTCAAAGAAGCGGTGGACAGTGCGTTTGAAAGTTATGTACCACAGGCAGACACCGCACTGTTTGCGATTGGCTCTGTGGTGGGGCCGCACCCGTTCCCGATGATGGTGCGAGACTTCCAGCACATTGTCGGCATTGAAGCGCGCGAACAGTTTCTGGAGATGACCGGCAACCTGCCGGATATGGTTGTGGCCTGTGTGGGCGGTGGGTCCAATGCGATGGGCATGTTTGCTGGCTTCATCGAGGACAAGGACGTGGCGCTTTATGGCGTGGAGCCATTGGGAACGTCTTCAAAGTTGGGCGAGCATGCCGCGACGATCACCTATGGTGAGGACGGGGACATTCACGGGTTCCGCACTATGCTTCTGAAAGACGAGAACGGCGAGCCTGCGCCGGTGCACACGGTTGCGTCCGGGTTGGATTATCCGGGTGTGGGGCCAGAGCACGCGCATTTGTACCGCACAGGGCGGGCCAACTATACGGCGGCAAACGACAAAGAGGCTTTGGATGCGTTTTACAAGCTGAGCCGTCACGAGGGCATCATTCCGGCGCTGGAAAGCGCACATGCGGTGGCCTTTGCTATGCGGGAAGCGGCCAACAACCCTGGCAAATCAATCCTGCTCAACCTGTCTGGCCGGGGTGATAAAGATATCGACTATGTGACCGAGACCTACGGGTTCAGCGTCGATAACTGATCATTTGTCCTAGGTAGAAAAAGACAGCGCCCGAGGGAGACACCGGGCGCTGTTTTGTCATTTGGCGGCAATTTGTACGAGGTTGGAAATCATGCGTGTGGCGCTGGCCATGTCTTGCACAGAAACCCATTCCAGAGGGCCGTGAATTTCCATCATGCCGGTGTAGAGATTGGGGCAGGGCACACCCAATTCAGTCAGGCGGGAGCCATCGGTGCCACCGCGGATTGGCACGGAGGCTGGCTCAAAGCCTTCGGTGCGGATGGCCTCGCGGGCGAGGTCTACCGGGGTCATGTCGTTTTCGAGCCAATAGCGCATGTTGCGGTATTGTTTGCTGATCTCACAGGCCACTTTGGAGCCGGGGAAGTCACCTTCGGCTTTGGCACAGGCGGCTTTCAGTCGGGTGGCCTGCGCCTCTAGGTCGTCCATTTCGAAGGCGCGTAGGATGAAGCGTAGGACAACTTCGCTGCTGCCGCCTTCCTGCGCGTAGACATGGGTGAAGCTCTCGCGGCCAGAGGTGGTTTCGGGCGTGGTGCCGGGCTCGTCGAGATCAGAGACAATTTGCGCGGCCACATGCAGGGCGTTGGTCATCTTATCTTTGGCATATCCGGGATGCGCAGAGGTGCCGGTGATGGTGACCACAGCGCCGTCGGCGGAGAAGGTTTCATACTCCATGGTGCCGCGTTTGGCGCCGTCCAGCGTATAGGCGAAGTCCACACCAAAATCGGCGGGTAGGTCGGCATGCACGCCTTTGCCAATTTCCTCGTCAGGGGTGAAGGCAATGCGGACTTTGCCGTGTTTCAGGCCCGGTGTGGTCAGCAGGTGCTCGGCCATGGTCATGATGATCGCAACGCCGGCTTTGTCGTCGGCGCCCAGCAAGGTGAGGCCGGAGGCGGTGATGATGTCCTCGCCTTCTTTGCCTGCGAGGTAAGCAGACGTCGATGGGCTCAGCACCAGATCCGGGTTGTCCGGGTAGGTGATGTCGCAGCCGTCCCAGTTGGCAATCACGCGGGGTTTCACGCCGGTGGCGTTGAACTGTGGTGCGGTGTCGACATGGGCGCAGAAGCCGATGGTTGGCGCATTTTCGACTGTGGCAGGCACGGTGGCGAGGACCACACCGTAACGGGTCAGTTCCACGTCTGAGGCACCGATGCGCTCGAGTTCCGCGACCAGATGGCGGGAGACGTTGAGCTGGATGTCGGTGGACGGGATGCTGGTGGAATGTTCGTCGGATTGGCTGTCGATGGCACAGTATGCGACCAGTCGGTTTGTGAGTTGTTGGTCAAAACTTGTCTTGTCGCTCATGTCGGGCCTCGCTGAATGATCGTTCACTAGTGCAAGACATTGGGAGAAGTTTACGCTGGTGTAAAGATGGGCAGGGGGTGGTGCGCCACAAAAAAGAGGCCGCTAAATAGCGACCTCTGAAATACACTGTGTCTGTGACTTAGAACGGGATTTCGTCGTCCATGTCACGGCTTGGCGCTGGACCGCCTTGGTTGCCGCCACCACCGCCACCGAAGTTGCCGCCGCCGCCGCCTTGATCGTAACCGCCGCCGTAGCCGCCGCCACCTTGGTCATAGCCGCCGCTGCTGCCGCCGCCAAAGCCACCGCCGCCGTCACCGCCGCCGGAGCGGCCATCGAGCATGGTCAGCACGCCGTCAAAGCCCTGCAGTACCACTTCGGTGGAGTAGCGGTCCTGACCTGATTGGTCCTGCCACTTTCGGGTTTGCAATTTGCCTTCCACGTAGACCTTGGAGCCTTTGCGCAGGTATTGCTCAGCAATGCGCACCAAGCCTTCTTGGAAAATAGCCACGGAGTGCCATTCGGTGCGTTCTTTACGCTCGCCAGTGTTGCGGTCTTTCCAAGTCTCGGAGGTGGCGATGCGCAGGTTGCACACTTTGCCGCCGTTCTGGAAGGAGCGCACCTCGGGGTCGCGCCCCAGGTTGCCAATAAGGATTACTTTGTTCACCGATCCGGCCATGCGCCTATGTCTCCCACGGATTCTTTCTCTGGATTTGGGGCACCATACACCACTGCGGGGGATGAATGGGAAGCGGTTTCTCCAATAGCAAAGGCGGAAACTTGTGGATAACCTGAGGTGGGAAAGACGCGGGGCGCGCGGGATTTTGCCAAGCGGCGCTCTACGGTCTGGAAAAATCCCTGCAATTTGATTAAGAAGACGGCAAAAGCAGGGTGGAGCAGGCGCATATGGCGCGCAGGATTTTGGGACTGGTGATTGGATTGGCCTTGGTTTCTGGGCCAGTGGCGGCGCAAAGCCTGTCGACCAAATCCAATGCGCGGTTGTTTAAGAACCAGACAAAAGTGCTCGATGGGCGGGCGTCTGAGCAATATCGCAACTCTGTACGCCTCAAGCCGAAGCCGATTTACACGCCTTCCAAGTGGGGCAACGGCAGCTATCAAGGTAAATACCGAGGGCCGTATCTTGCGATGGCGCAGGAGGCGGCATTGTTGCATGGCGTGCCGGTGGACTTGTTCCTGAAGCTGGTGCAGCAGGAAAGCAATTGGAATGCTACAGCCAAGTCCCACAAAGGGGCTTTGGGGTTGGCGCAGTTGATGCCTCAGACCGCGCGGTTGTTGAGGGTGGATCCGATGGATCCGCAACAGAACCTGGAAGGCGGCGCCCGCTATCTTAAGCAGCAGTACCAAAAATTTGGCAGCTGGCGCTTGGCTTTGGCGGCCTATAACGCTGGGCCGGGGGCGGTGGAGAAATACGGCGGTGTGCCGCCGTATGCGGAGACACGCAACTATGTGCGGGTTATCTGGGGCGGGTAAGCCCTTTTAATTTCAGGTAAATTACCGGGTGCGGGCCTGTTTACGCACCTGACTTGGCGCAGCACCAAAGTGCTGTTGGCAGAAGCGCGTGAAATAGGCGGCACTGCCAAATCCAAGGGAATCGGCGACACGGTTGATGGGCAGGTCACTGTCCAGCAGCAGGCTGCGCGCCCGGTGTTGGGTCATTTGCGAGAGCATTTCGGCTGCTGTGAGACCTGCCGCTTGACGGCAAACACGGGTCAGGTGCGTCGGGGTGATGTCGAGCTGATCGGCGTACCAGGCCATTGGCTGACCGCTTGTGTATTCGGCCGCAAGGATGTCACAGAAGCGGCGCACAATGCGTTCTGAGGCACGGGTTGGCGGCGGTGGGCCAGCCTCTTGCAGGTCCCGGCGCAATGCAACGGAGAGCAAGCGGGCATGGGCATTCAAGGCCTCGGCCATAAAGGGGCGCTTGTCGTGTAATTCGCGGCGCAGAGCGTCCAGGATGGCAGTGAATTCGGCTTGTTCGGTTCCGTCCTGCAATCTCAGATGTTGGGCACGGTCGGGCAGGGTCACGCGGCCGTCATCCGGGATCAACATGGCCAAGCCCTGAACCTGCAACCCAAGTTCAAAGGAGAGCAGTTTGCCAGCGGGGACAAAAATCGCATTATGGGCGCCAAAACCCCGGCGCAGACCATGCAACAACACGCGTCCCTGGCCACGGGTGGTCCACAATAAGATGTGGTGCGCGCGCACATGTAATTGCTCAAGCATCCACGGCGCGCCTTTGGTCAGGCCAGCAAGAGTTTCGACACGAATTTGCGGTAAAGGCTGATCTGCTGCAACGGGGCGCGGTGGAGGTGGCGCAGCCACAGGTGCTGCAGGCTTGTGCGCCACTCCAGACATGCCGCCCATGCCTGGTTTGGTCATAAATGACGGGATATGTAAATTTTTATCGGTCATCTTGTCGAAGATTAAGCGCGGGATGTGCGATTCGAGCAAGTGAAGACTTGTAGTCCCGCCGTGCCGATTGGCGAAAATTCGCGGAAATTAGATGTCTACCGGCGTGTGGTGATGCCAGGTTTTCATTTTTGAGCGGAACCATGTGCGTTGACGTTTGGCAAATTGTCGGGTGGCAATTGTGGCGCGCTCGCGGGCGGTTTCCAGATCAATGTCTCCGCGCAGGTGCGCGACGAGTTCAGGGGCTCCAATGGCTTTGGCGGAGAGGTGTGCCGGGTCAAATGTCGCGAGGTTTGCTTGTGCCTCGTCCAATGCGCCGTGGTCCAACATCAAGTCAAACCGCTGGGCAATCCGCGCATTGAGCCAGTCTTTGGGCACGTCAAAAACAATCGGTAGTGTGTCTGACAGTGGCAACAGAGGGGGCGGCGTGTTGTCTTGCCAATCGGCCATCGCGCGGCCTGTGGCGGTGAGAACTTCCCAAGCGCGTTGCACACGCATCGGGTTTTGCGTGTCGATCCGGGCCTTGGTTTCTGGGTCTAATTCTGCAAGCAGGGCTTTGAAGCCCTCGGCCGCAACGCGGGCGTTTGCGCGTGCGCGCAGCTCCGGTGGCGTGGCGGGGATGTCAGCGAGACCTTGGGTGAGTGCGGAAAAATACAGGCCGGTGCCACCAACTATGATGGGGCGGGGACCGTTGGTCAGAAGCGGCGCCACCTCACGCAGCCAATGGCCTACCGAGTATTCAGCGTCATAGGGAACATGACCATAGAGGTGGTGAGGGGCTGCGGCTTCGTCCTTTGCAGAGGGGCGCGCCGTTAGCACGCGCCAATTGTCAAACACCTGAATTGCATCGGCATTGATGATCACGCCGCCCTGTTGCGCGGCAATCTCCAAAGCGAGCGCACTTTTGCCGCTGGCTGTGGGGCCTGCGATCAATACGGGTTGATCAGAGGCGATGGGCGGCAGTTGTGACATGCGGGTGACCTGACTTTGCGCTTACTTTTGTCGGTTATCCTCAACTCTCGCATTGAACCTGCGGGCGTTTTCCGACATTTTGCGTCCAATCCTAAAACGATGCGCAGATGGAGTGCAACATGAGCGACGACACCGTCCCCGCCGACGCCACCTTTAACCGTGTGATGTTGAAAATTTCGGGGGAGGCGTTGATGGGAGACCAGGGCTATGGCCTGCACCCGCCGACAATTGCGCGTCTCGCCAAAGAGGTGAAATCTGTTCACGACATGGGCGTGGAGATTTGCATGGTGATTGGTGGCGGCAACGTGTTCCGTGGCCTATCCGGTGCAGCGCAAGGCATGGAGCGCACCACAGCGGACTATATGGGTATGTTGGCGACGGTGATGAATGCGCTGGCGATGCAGAGTGCGTTGGAAGAGCTGGGTGTGTTTACCCGTGTGATCAGCGCGATTCGCATGGATGAGGTGGCTGAGCCGTACATTCGTCGTCGTGCTGTGCGGCACCTTGAGAAGAAACGCGTGTGTATTTTTGCTGCCGGAACCGGCAACCCGTATTTCACCACGGACACTGCCGCGACCCTGCGGGCCAATGAGATGGCGTGCGAAGCGATCTTTATGGGCAAAAACGGTGTGGATGGCATCTATGACAAGGATCCAGCCGAGCATGATGACGCGGTGCGTTATGATGAAATCACCTATGACGAGGTGCTGGCGAAACGTCTGCGGGTGATGGATGCAAGTGCAATTGCCTTGGCGCGGGACAACAACCTGCCGCTGATTGTGTTCCCTCTGGATGAGCCAGGCGGCTTCAAAGGCATTCTCGCAGGTCGGGGCACCTATACAAAGGTTGTCTGATCCCGTTAAGGTGATCGAGACAGCGTGACGCGGGGCCAAATGCCCTGCAACGCGCGAAAAAGACAAAAGAAAACAGACAGAAGAAGAGAGCAATCTCATGTCCGAAGAGTTTGAACTTGATACCGACGATCTGGCACGCCGTATGGATGGTGCAATGGGTGCGTTGAAAACTGAATTTGCCTCGCTGCGTACCGGCCGCGCCTCAGCCAACATGCTGGAGCCGGTGATGGTGGATGCCTATGGATCGCGCACACCGATCAACCAGGTGGGCACCGTGAACGTGCCTGAGCCGCGTATGGTGACCATCAATGTGTGGGACAAATCATTGGTGAGCGCGGTTGAGAAGGCGATCATGAACTCCGGTCTGGGCATCAACCCACAGACCAACGGCACCATCGTAATGTTGCCAATTCCGGAGCTGAACGAAGAACGCCGCACCGAGCTGGCGCGCGTGGCTGCGCAATATGCCGAACATGCCCGTGTTTCGATCCGCAACTTGCGTCGGGATGGCATGGATCAGATCAAAAAGGGCAAGGCGGACGGCCTGTCTGAGGATGATCAGAAGCTTTGGGAAGCGGAAGTTCAGGAAATGACTGACCGTTATATCAAGCAAATCGACGGCGCGCTTGAGAACAAGCAATCCGAGATCATGCAGGTCTGAACAACATGGGTGACGAGATTCCCGCGACCGGCCCTCGGCATGTGGCCATTATCATGGATGGCAACGGCCGGTGGGCGCAGGCACGCGGTCGCCCGCGGTTATTTGGGCACCACGCCGGGGCCAAGCGCGTCAAAGAGATTGTGCGCGCTTGCAAACCCTTGGGTGTGGAGTATTTGACGATTTTTGGGTTCTCGACCGAGAACTGGAAGCGCACGCAGGCGGAAGTTGCGGGCTTGATGAGCCTTTTTCGCCAGTACATCCGCAAGGAAGCCCGTGGGCTGAAGGCGGAAGGGGTGAGGGTGCGGTTTATCGGCGACCGTCCGCGTTTGGACGAAAAGCTGCGCGCCTTAATGGATGAATTGGAGGAGCTCACCGCCGAAAATGATGGTGTGAATCTTACAATTGCGTTGAATTATGGTGGCCGGGATGAAGTGGCGCGCGCCACACAGCGGTTGGCGCAGGACGTAGCAAATGGCTCGTTGGCTCCGGAAGATGTGAACGAAGAGACCTTGCCAAAGTATCTCGATACACATGTGTTGCCGGATCCTGATTTGGTCATTCGCACAAGTGGCGAAGCGCGGATTTCCAATTTCCTACTGTGGCAATCGGCGTATGCGGAATATGAGTTTATTGACACGTTGTGGCCGGATTTCTCGAAAGAGGAATTCCGCAAATTGGTGGACGCTTATGCGCGACGGGATCGTCGTTTTGGCGCGGTGACAGTGTGAGTAGTGCTGCGGGTAAGTGGGGCGATTTGTTGCCCCGGACTCTGTCAGCAGTGGTGCTGCTTGGCGTGGGTGGATTGGCGATCTGGCAAGGTGGGTTTTTGTTCCACGAATTTGTGGTGATCATTTGCGGCGGCATGGTCTGGGAGTTGACTCGGATGCTGTCCGGCGGTGACCAGAAGGTGTCGCTTTCCATGGGGGCACTGGCGGCTGTTGTGCTCTTTCTGACCGACTTTGTTCCTGGCCAGGCGATCTTGCCAATGTTGTTGGCCGTGCCCTTGGCTGGCGCCGGGCAACTTAAGAAAGATCGTGGAATCTACGTAGCTTATGCGGCGGGGCTGATGTTGGCTTGCTATGGCTTGATTGTCCTGCGCGACGTGCGAGGGGCTTATTGGGTCATGTGGTTGGTATCAGTCGTGGTGGCCACGGATGTGGCTGGCTACTTTGCCGGTCGGGTGTTTGGTGGTCCGAAGTTCTGGCCCAAAGTGAGCCCCAAAAAGACATGGTCCGGCACGATGGCCGGCTGGGTGGCTGCGGCCTGTGTGGGGATGGTTTTTGGTGGCACGCCATTGATTATTCTGTCGGTGCTGACTTCCTTTGCCTCGCAGATGGGCGATGCAGCCGAGAGCGCAATCAAGCGCCACACCGGCATCAAGGACAGTTCGAACCTTATTCCTGGTCATGGCGGCTTGCTTGACCGGTTTGATGCGATGTTGGGCGCGGCGCTTTTGGTGCTGGTGCTGGGTGCCGTATTGGGGCTGCCTGCGACATGAGAAAAATCTCCATTTTTGGTGCAACCGGGTCGATTGGACAAAACACCATTGACCTGATCCGACGCGATCCCGACAGCTATGATGTGGTGGCGTTGAGCGGGGGGCAGAACATTGCCCAACTGGCGGCAGACGCGCGTGAGCTGAAGGCGGATGTCGCGGTGACGGCGGATGAGGCGCGGCTCGATGAGCTGCGCGCCGAATTGGCCGGCAGTGGCGTTGAAGCGGCTGCAGGTTCGACTGCGATCCGCGAGGCGGCGGCGCGGCCTGCGGATTGGGTGATGAGTGCCATTGTCGGCGCGGCGGGGCTGGCACCGGGTTTGGTGGCGCTGGAGCAAGGCGCGACATTGGCGTTGGCCAACAAGGAATCGCTTGTCACAGCGGGTCAGTTGATCATGGGCACCGCTGCGACGCACAAGGCGCGTATCCTGCCGGTAGACAGCGAGCATTCGGCGATCTTTCAAGGCCTGATTGGCGAAGATATGGCTGCGGTGGAACGGATTATCATCACCGCCAGTGGCGGTGCGTTCCGCGATTGGACGCTGGAAGACATGGCGCGCGCCACGCCGGAGCAGGCCAGCAGCCATCCCAATTGGAACATGGGGCAGCGGATCACGGTAGACAGCGCCTCGATGTTCAATAAGGCGCTGGAGGTCATTGAGACCAAAGAGTTTTTTGGCTGCGCACATGAGCAGATCGAGGTGTTGGTGCATCCGGAATCTTTGGTGCATGCCTTGGTCGGGTTCAATGACGGCGCGTTGATGGCCCATGTCGGCCCGCCGGATATGCGCCACGCGATTGGCTTTGCGTTGCACTGGCCGGAGCGCAAGACGCTGCCGGTGGAGCGGTTGGACCTCGCCAAGATTGGATCGTTGCATTTTCGCGCGCCGGATTTCCAACGCTATCCGGCGCTGCGGTTGGCACATGAGGTGCTGGAACTGGGCGGGCACGCAGGCGCGATTTTCAACGCGGCGAAAGAGCGCGCGCTGGATGGGTTCCTTGCACATCATATTGGGTTTTTGCAGATGGCGGAGGTGGTCGAAGAGGTTTTGACACAGCTTTCTCCATCACATTGCCGCAAGAATGCCGAAATGACCCTTGATACGGTGCTGGAAACCGACCATCTGGCCCGCAAGACGGCCGATCAGGTCATGCAAAAATTGGCGTAACGCCCCAGAAAGAGGACGACCCCTTTGGATATTTCATCGCTGATTTCCGGTATTGGTGGCGGCGGGCTGACCGTGTTGTGGTTTGTGTTGGCCCTGTCG
Source organism: uncultured Shimia sp. (assembly GCF_947493595.1). Classification (GTDB taxonomy): domain Bacteria; phylum Pseudomonadota; class Alphaproteobacteria; order Rhodobacterales; family Rhodobacteraceae; genus Shimia. The sequence goes on from NZ_CANLRL010000004.1 coordinate 259,549, forward strand.
ATCATCGTCGCGATCCATGAGTATGGCCACTACATTGTGGGACGCTGGAGCGGCATTGGGGCGGATGTGTTTAGCCTGGGCTTTGGTCCGGTGATCTATTCGCGCTATGACAAGCGGGGCACCAAGTGGCAGATCGCGGCGATTCCGCTGGGTGGTTATGTGAAGTTCAAAGGCGATGCCAATGCTGCCAGCGGCAAAGACGGCGAAGCCATGGAAGAGATGTCCGAGGAAGAGCGCCGACACACCATGCATGGTGCACCACTCTGGGCGCGGGCTGCCACCGTTCTGGCCGGACCGGTGTTTAACTTCATTTTATCGATCATCATTTTCACCGGTGTGATGATGTTCAACGGCCAGATTGGCAGTAAGCTGATCGTGGGCGAGATTTGGGACCAGCCGGAGGCGCCGTATGAGTTGCAGCAGGGCGATGTTGTGACCGCGATTGCTGGGGCGGAGATTCCGTCCTTTGATGACCCGGAAGCTTTCGATGCTTTCGCCAAAGCGATGCCAAAGGAAGCTGTGCTGACCTATACCGTAGAGCGCGGTGGGGAGACATTGGAGGTGTCCGGGCCGTTTTTGTATCCGCCAATGGTGCAGTCTTTGGCGCCACGTTCCGCCGCCTATAATGCCGGCCTGGAAGTTGGCGACGTGTTCACCGCGATTGATGGGAAGCCGATTGTGGCCTTCTCCCAGCTCAAGGAAGCTGTTGAAGGTGGGGAAGGGGCTACAATGGCTCTGACAGTGGATCGGGCAGGTGTTGTGGATCAGTTTGATCTCACGCCGCGCCGCGTGGATGAACCTCAGGCGAACGGTGGGTTTGTCACGCATTGGCGGATCGGCATTGGTGGCGGTCTGGCATTTGATCCCGCGACTGAGACTTTGCCAGCTGGTGAAGCATTTATGGCTGGTGTGCGTCAGACCGGGCGGATCATGGAAGGATCCGTGAGCGGCCTGTATCACATGATCACCGGTGCGATCAGCAGCTGCAATCTGTCAGGGCCCGTTGGGATCGCGCAGACTTCCAGTGCGATGGCCAGCCAAGGGGCGCAAAGCTTCATTTGGTTTATTGCTGTGCTGTCCACCGCAATTGGCCTGCTCAACTTGTTCCCAATCCCAATGTTGGATGGCGGACATTTGGTGTTCTACGCCTATGAGGCCGTGACCGGAAAACCACCCGCCGATGGTGTGCTGCGCATTCTTATGACGGCGGGTTTGGTTTTGGTTTTGAGCATGATGGTGTTTGGTCTGACCAACGATTTGTTCTGCCCCTAACGTGATTTTGGGCACGACTCTAACGGTTGTGCCCAATTTTCGCCCAATTCCTCCGGTAGAGTTAGGCTGTAGGTAAGAATTGGGTTTGGACTATGCACACCATTGAAAACGGATACCGCGCAGTTGGGCTGTTGATTGACATCAACTGGGAGCGCATGCTGTTTCCAACAGCAATCCTCGCTGGATTGTCGCTTGGCGCCTTTGTCGGCACGATGATGATGAACGGCGGCCTTCAGTAAGGCATGGGATTGAGCGGAGGCCTGCGCACAACATTGTGTGGTGTTGACAGGCCGACCCGCTAGGGATGCCAGTGCAATGGCGGCCGATTCTCTTTGATCCAAGGCCAATGCTGTTTTGACATCAGCCCCCAGACCCGATAGTCACAACCCAACTGGGATGTACTGCGGAGTTTGGGAATGACCAAACAATCGAGGGCTTTGGCGATTGCCAAAGACGGGGGAGAGGTGCAGAAACGGCGCCTCATTACGGCGTTTTTCTTTGCGATTTTTGCGATCATGGTGGCGTTGCCAACAGTTGGTCTGACGCAAACATATAATTTCAGCTCGGTCCGAGTTGAGGGCAATCAGCGGATCGATTCTACTGCGGTGGCAAATTACGCAGCTATTCCGCGTGGCACAGCTGTCTCTGCCGGACAGGTGAATGCCGCATATCAGCGTGTTCTGGCGAGTGGCCTTTTTGAAACCGTCGAACTTGTGCCAAGTGGCAGTACGCTTGTGATCAAGGTAACAGAGTTCCCAACCATCAACCGGATCAGCTTTGAAGGTAATAAGCGCCTGAAAGACGAGGCGCTGGAACAACTGATTGAATCGCAATCCCGTCGGGTGTTGAATCCGACCACGGCTGAGCGCGACGCAGCGCGGATCACCCAAGCCTATTCCGAGCAAGGCCGTTTGGCGGCGCGCGTGAACACCCGGCTTATTCGGCGTAGCGACAACCGCGCTGACCTGATTTTCGAAGTGTTTGAAGGCGGTGTGGTCGAGATCGAACGCATTGGTTTTGTGGGCAACCGCAATTACAGCGACAACCGGCTGCGTCGCGTTTTGGCGACGAAGCAGGCTGGCCTCTTGCGGGCGTTCTTTAAGCAAGACACCTTCGTGAATGACCGGATCGAGTTTGACAAACAGGTGCTGCGGGATTTCTACCTGTCGCGGGGCTATGTTGACTTCCGAACTCTGGCTGTGAACGCTGAGCTTTCGCGCGAGCGCGACGGTTATTTCCTGACGTTTAACGTGGAAGAAGGCCAGCAATTCAAATTTGGCAACATAACTGCGACCAGCGAAATTAACGGCGTAAATGCGCAAGAGTATCTGGACACACTTCGCCTAAAGCCCGGCGTGACGTATTCTCCGATCCTGATTGAAAACTCGATTACCAGGATGGAGCGGTTTGGTCTGAAACAAGGGCAGGATTTTCTGCGTGTAGATCCACGTATTTCGCGTAATGACCGCGACCTGACACTGGATGTGGAATTTGTCATTTCCAAAGGTCCGAAAATCTTCGTCGAACGCATCGACATTGAAGGCAATACAACAACTTTGGACAAGGTTATTCGTAACCAGTTCCGGATTGCCGAAGGAGATCCCTTCAATCCGCGCGAAATCCGTGAAAGTGCAGAACGTATCCGCGCGCTTGGGTACTTTACGGTTGCAGATGTAAACGCCCGCGAAGGCAGCACGCCTAGCCAGGTTATTGTGGATGTTGACGTCGAAGAGCAGCCCACGGGGTCTTTGGCATTGGGCGGCACGTACTCGACAAATGATGGTATCGGGCTGGTCGTTCGCTTTAGCGAGTCCAACTTCCTTGGCCGAGGGCAGAGCTTTGGGCTGTCGTTCTCGACGTCGTCTGACATCAAGGACTATAGCTTGTCCTTTGCTGAGCCAGCGTTTTTGGGTCGCAACCTAACCGCCGGATTTGGGTTCTTCTATAAGGAATTTGAACCCAGTGAAGCGCGTTTCACCAACACTGTTGGTGAGTTCTCACCTTACCTTGGATTTGAGTTGGGCGAGTTCTCCGATATGCAACTGCGCTACAAATTGGAGCGGTCCGGTCTGGATGTCTCTGCGGACAATTCGATCGACCCCAATACGATTGTCGAACAAGAAGCGGCACGTGGTGAAATTTGGAAAAGCTCGATTGGCTACACCTATCGCTATGACACACGCAAACGCGGTTTGGACCCAACTCGTGGTTACATGTTCGAGTTTGGGCAAGACTTTGGTGGCCTCGGTGGCGACTATAAGTTTGTGTCGACCACCGCACGGGCGGTCGCAGAATCCAAAGTATGGCAAGAGGAAGTGACCTTGCGCGCGACGCTGCAAGGTGGTGCGCTCTACTCTCCAAACGGCGATAGCCGCATTGACGACCGCTATATTGTGTCTAACCGCCACATTCGAGGGTTTAAGCCTTATGGTGTTGGCCCAAGAGAGCGGTCTGCGGATGGGTCATTGGATGACGCATTGGGCGGAAAATATTATGCGTCGGCACGGTTTGAGGCAGAGTTCCCATTGGGGCTGCCTGAAGAACTTGGGATTACTGGCGGTCTGTTTTACGATGTTGGCTCACTCTGGGGGCTGGATAACACCAATGGTGTCGGGACAATCTACTACGAAGATTTTTCGCTGCGTCATGTCATTGGTGCTTCGATTTTCTGGACCACGCCAATTGGCCCGCTTCGGTTTAACTTTACCAAGGCACTTCAGAAAGAAGAGTTCGACCGGGATCAATCCTTTGACTTTACCATCAGTGCGCAATTCTGATCCGGTATGGGACGGGGCGCATTTCGCATAAGTTTCCTGATTGGGGCGCTGTTGAGCGCCCCGATTGCCTTTGCGCAGCAGCAGGTTTTGCCACAGTCACAAGTGTTGACCGTCGATAGTGACGTGATGTTCAGCCAATCCCAGTTTGGGATCCGCGTGGCCCAAGAGTTGGCTGCGGACGAGTCAATTTTGTTGGCAGAAAATCGCCGTATTCAAGCTGAGCTGACAACGGAAGAGAAAGCCCTCACCGCGAAACGTAGCCAGATGGAAGCTGATGCGTTTCGGGCAGTGGCTGAGGCGTTTGATGCTCGGGTGGTGCAAATCCGCAAAGAACAAGACGAAAAGGCTGCCAATCTGGAGCGTCGGCGTCAACGAGAACAGGACGCGTTTATTCGCGTTGCCAGTCCCATTTTGACAACCCTGATGCGGGACGCCGGTGCCAAAGTCATTCTGGAGCGACGCGATGTGTTGCTGGGTGATCCCGCTGTTGATGTGACGTCCTTTGCAATCATGCGGCTGAACCAGGTACTGGGTGACGGCGCGGGACAGGATGATGTTCCGCCTGACGAATAACAGAGTCTGATTACAGGTCTCCTTTTGGGCAGCATCCTTGGAAACGGATTGAATCTTGCCTGGTGCTTGCCCCTCGCGTCGTGGATTGTTAGGGCTAAGATCAAAGTCTTAGGCCGCATGAGGAGCAACAAATGTCCGAAGATCTCAAGAGCGCCGATATCGAACTGATCCAACGGCTCATTCCGCATCGCTATCCTTTCCTGCTGGTCGACAAAGTGGTTGATATCGATGGGTATCAATCGGCTACCGGCATCAAGATGGTCACCATGAACGAGCCGCATTTTCAGGGGCACTTCCCGAAGAAACCGATCATGCCGGGCGTGACTATTGTTGAAGCCATGGCGCAGACGTCTGCCATTATGGTGGGCGTGGCGTTGGATTTGGCGGACAAAGATCTGTTGGTCTACTTCATGGGCATCGACAAATGTAAGTTCCGCCGCATGGTGGTTCCGGGTGACAAGCTGGAAATGAAAGTGGAAACCACACGTGGCAAGCCGGGCGGCAAGGTCTGGAAATTCGCCGGGACGGCCACGGTTGACGGCGACGTCGCTTGTGAAGTTGAGTTCACCGCAATGATGGACCTGCCTAAGGAGTAAGGCTGATGGCTATTTCTGCTCATGCAGAGGTGCATGCCTCAGCGGTGATTGAAGACGGTGCGGTGGTTTCGGACGGCTGTGTCGTCGGGCCATTTTGCGTCGTGGGTGCAAAGGTTGTTTTGCATGCCGGTGTTGAACTGAAGTCTCATGTGGTGGTGACCGGCGATACCGAGATCGGTGCGGACACGGTGGTGTTCAGCTTCTCGGTGATTGGCGAGGTGCCGCAGGATCTCAAGTTTGGTGGGGAAGATACCAAGCTGGTGATTGGCGAACGCAATCGCATCCGCGAACATGTCACAATGAACAGCGGCACAGACGGTGGCGGCGGCGTGACGCGCGTGGGTGACGATGGCTTGTTCATGGCGGGCTGTCACATCGCGCATGATGCGCAGATCGGAAACAATGTGATTGTGGTGAACTCTGCTGCTGTGGCAGGGCACTGCATCATTGAGGACGACGTCATAATTGGCGGGCTGTGTGGCATTCATCAATGGGTGCGCATTGGTCGCGGTGCCATCATTGGTGCGGTCAGCATGGTGACCAATGATGTGATCCCTTATGGTTTGGTGCAAGGGCCGCGAGGCGAGCTCGACGGGCTAAACCTTGTCGGCTTGAAGCGTCGTGGCGTGGCGCGCTCTGACATCACCGCTTTGCGGGCCGCGTTTCAGATGCTGGCGCAAGGCGAAGGCGCGTTTCAGGCGCGGGCCAAACGCTTGGGCGAGGAAACCGACAGTGACTATGTGCAAGAGATTGTGGCCTTTATCATGGGCGACACTGACCGTTCCTTCCTGACACCGAGGTAATGTGATGAGCCGACTGGCGATTTTGTGTGGTGGCGGCAGCTTGCCGGTGGCACTGGCTGCGGCCCATCCGGACGCGATGTGCGTGGTGTTTGAAGGCGTGGCACATGATGTGCCCGGCGATGTTCACTCTCATCGGTTTGAGAAAATGGGCGGATTGTTTGACGCCTTGAAGGCCGGAGGTTTGACCCGTCTGGTGATGGCCGGAGGTCTTGGTCGTCCGCCGCTGAATCCTGCGGAATTTGATGCCGGGATGATGGCAATTGCGCCGCGATTGCTGCCTGCGTTACAGGGCGGGGATGATGCCATCCTGCGCTTGATCATTGCTGTGTTTGAAGAGCAAGGATTCGAGGTTGTTGGCGCACATGAGCTGCTTGAGGGTCTGACAGCGGAGGAAGGGTTGCTGGCAGGACCAGAGCCATCTGAGCAAGCGCTTCAAGATGCCAGTCGCGCAGCGGACATTTTGTTGGCCCTATCCCCGCTGGATGTCGGGCAGGGAGCTGTTGTTGCAGCGGGACTCACGCTTGGCATTGAAACGCTCCAGGGCACGGATGCGATGTTGCGCTTTGTCGCTGAGACGCCGGAGCATTTGCGGCGTGGCAAGGGCGTGTTTTTGAAGGCGCCAAAGCGCGGGCAAGACCTACGGGTCGATATGCCTGCGATTGGGCCAGATACGGTGCGGGCCGCTGCAAAGGCCGGTGTGGAGGGCATTGTGGTGTCGGCTGGTCGTGTGGTTGTGCTGGATCGGCCAAAGACATTGGCCGCTCTGGAAGAGAGCGGATTGTTCTTGTTGTCGCGGGTGATCTGATGAAGGTGTTTTTGGTCGCTGGCGAGTTGTCGGGCGACCGACTTGGCGGGGCGCTCATGGAGGGGCTGCGCCAATTGGTGCCAGACGTGGAGTTCGCCGGGGTAGGTGGGCCGCTGATGGCCGCGCAGGGGCTTGAGAGCCTGTTTCCGATGGATGAGCTGAGCGTAATGGGCATTGCCGAGGTGCTGCCCAAGTACCGCCATCTGGTGAAGCGTATGCACCAAACCGCGGATGCGGCGCTGGATTGGCAGCCGGATGTGATCGTCACAATCGACAGCCCGGATTTCTGCCTGCGCGTGGCGCGGGAGGTCAAGGCCAAGAGTGATCTGCGCTGTGTGCATTATGTGGCGCCGTCAGTTTGGGCTTGGCGTCCAAAGCGGGCGGAAAGGATGGCCAGACATGTGGATCAGGTTCTGGCGCTATTGCCGTTTGAGCCGCCTTATATGGAAGCGGTTGGCCTGCGCTGTGACTTTGTCGGGCATCCGGTGGTAACCGAACCGGTGGCGACGGATGCAGAGGTTGCGGCGTTTCGTGAAAAACATGGGATTGGCGATGCGCCGTTGCTTCTTGCTTTGCCGGGGTCGCGGCGCGGCGAGGTTGGTCGGCTGACCCCGACATTTGGTGAGGTTGTGGCGAGGCTTGTTCATCAGAAGCCAGACCTTAAGGTTGTTGTGCCTGCAGCTGCTCCGGTGGCTGGTCTGGTAAAAGAGTTGGTGGCGGGCTGGAAAGTTGCCCCAATAGTGCTGGATCCCAATGAGATGGACCCTGAAACGGCACAGACGGAGAAACTTGCGGCGTTTAAAGCGGCGGATGTGGCACTGGCGGCGTCGGGGACTGTGTCGTTGGAGTTGGCTGCCAGTGATACGCCGATGGTGATTGGCTATGACATGAACTGGATCAGTTGGAAGATCATGAGCCGGATGGCGTTGATTGATACTGTGACACTGGCAAATTTGGTCGCGGAAACCAGGGCGGTGCCCGAATTTTTGGGACCTGCCTTTCAGGCTGAAGAGATTGCGCCGGCCATTATGCAAGTGCTGGAAGATGCCTCAGAGCAACGTGCCGCAATGGCGCTGACTATGGAGCGCTTGGGACGTGGGCAGGAGTTCCCCGGTTTGCGCGCGGCGCGGGCTGTGTTGGATGGACTTCAAAAATGATTGATAAGTTTGGCATTGCGCTGTCGGCGGCAGCGGCGCATGTGGCCACCAACCTGGACAATCTTGCCATCATGGTTGGGTTAATCCTGACGGTCGGACAGCTACGTACTTTGAGCGGCTATCTGATTGCGCAGGGCATCATGCTTGCGGCGGCGGTGTTTGTGTCTGCTGGGCTGGAAACCGGTTTGCCGCATCAGGTGGGCTATCTCGGGTTTATCCCCATGGGGTTGGGGGCTTATGCCTTGGTTGCGCGGTTTTTGGGGAAAGAGAGTTCGGCCGCAGAGCAAGTGTCCAAGTCGCATGTGTTGGCCATTATTGCGCTGTTTTTGAGCGTGTCGTTTGACAGTTTTGCTGTATTCACGCCGTTGCTGGCGGATTCCGGGCCAAGCTACACGCTGCCAATCCTAATTGGTGCAACGGCATCAGCTTTGGCCTTGGCCTTCGGCGGTGCCGCTTTAGCGGCGATGGCGCCAGCGAAGGTTTCGCGGATTGAGCGGCTGGAGTGGTTGGCGCCCTATGTGATGATTGCGATCGGGCTCTATGTTGTGATCAACACCGGCACCGACATAACGTGATGGTGGCGCGGTTTAGTAACCGCGCCAGACCCAGCCACCGCCGTAGATGCGTGAACTGTCGTTGTCGTAAAACACGCAAGCTTGCCCGGGGGCGACGCCTTCTTCTGGTGTCAGCAGCTCCACCTCTGCTGTGTCCGGTCCGGTTGGTCGTAAGATGGCCTCGCGTGGTGGTCGCGTGGACCGCACTTTTACGGAAAAGTGCCACTCCTTGCGGCTTTCAAAAGGCTCGTCGCCAAGCCAGTTGATCTCACGCACAGGCACGATGCGGGTCGACAACATTTCTTTCGGACCAACGATGACCTGTTTTTTCTCCACGTCGAGCTTCACCACATAGAGTGGTGTGGTAAGGCCACCGATGCCTAGCCCCCGGCGTTGGCCGATGGTGTAGTGGATCACCCCACCGTGGGTGCCCAGCACATTACCTTCGCTGTCAACGATATCGCCGGGCTCTGCGGCGCCAGGGCGTAGTTTTTCGATCACGCTGGCGTAATCGCCATTGGGCACAAAGCAGATGTCTTGGCTGTCTGGTTTATCTGCCACTGCGAGGCCGTATTCGGCGGCCAAAGCACGCGTGGCGTCTTTGTTTGGCAGGTGGCCCAGTGGAAAGCGCAGGTAGTCGAGCTGTTCTGGCGTTGTGGAGAACAGGAAATAGCTTTGGTCTCGATTGGCGTCAGCGGCGGAATGCAGCTCTGGGCCGTCTGCACCCATTTTGCGCTGAATGTAATGGCCGGTGGCCATGCAATCTGCGTTCAAGTCTTTCGCCGTCTCCAGCAAGTCCTTGAATTTCACCCGTTCATTGCAGCGTATGCAGGGTACAGGCGTGGCCCCGCCAAGGTAACTGTCGGCAAACTCATCGATCACCGCGTCTTGGAAAATGTTCTCGTAATCCAGAACGTAATGCGGGAAGCCCTTTTCCTCAGCCACACGGCGCGCATCATGGATATCAATCCCTGCGCAACAGGCGCCTTTTTTGGCCAGCGCCGCGCCGTGATCATAGAGCTGCAAGGTCACGCCCACCACATCGTAGCCTTCGTCTGCCAGTTGGGCGGCGACGACAGAGCTGTCGACGCCACCGGACATGGCAACAACCACGCGGGTCTCAGACGGGGGCTTGGCAAAACCGAGCGAATTAAGGGGCGTGTCGCCATCAAGCGGCATGGTGAGTCTCTCCAGGTCAGAAGTCCAAGAGAATATAGGAAAATCTTAGACACTCTCAAGAGCTGCTTTAGGGCCTCGTTAAGTCCCTTGGGCGATTATTTTCCCACCAAGAGGATGAGCGAGATGTTTTTAAAGAAAGTGGAAGGCCCCAGATGTGTGACTCTGACCGACGGTCAGGTCATGACGCGTGCCGACTTGCCCCCAGCCAAAACCAAGCGATGGGTGGCATCCCGCAAAGCGGCCGTGGTGCGTGGCGTGGCGTATGGATTGATAACCAAGCGCGAAGCACTTGAAATGTATAGTTTAAGTGAAGATGAATTTAATGAGTGGGTGACAGCGGTGTCGACCCATGGCACCGAGGCGTTGAAAGCGACAGCCGTTCAAAAATATCGCTAATTGTGGCAATCTCTGTTAACCTTCCTAAATCGGTAACCAGTCGTTAACCTTTAATCGTTAAGGTTAACGACAGTAACCCTCCAACGTAAGGAAGCCGAACCAATGAGAGTGCTGCTGGTCGAAGACGATCCTACAACATCCAAAAGCATCGAAATGATGCTGACCCATGCCAACCTGAATGTTTATGCCACCGATCTGGGTGAAGAGGGCATCGATCTGGCGAAGCTTTACGATTACGACCTTATTTTGCTGGACCTGGGCTTGCCAGACATGACTGGTCACGAGGTTCTGCGTCAGCTGCGGACATCCCGTATCGACACACCTATTCTGATCCTGTCGGGTGCGGATGACACCGAAAGCAAGCTCAAGGGCTTTGGCTACGGTGCCGACGATTACCTGACCAAACCGTTCCACCGCGAAGAGCTGGTGGCGCGGATTCACGCCATTATCCGCCGTTCCAAAGGTCACTCGCAGTCGGTTATTAAGACCGGCCAGATTAACGTGAACCTGGATGCGAAGACCGTCGAGGTCGAAAACAAGCCTGTGCACCTGACCGGCAAAGAGTACCAGATGCTGGAGCTGCTGTCCCTTCGTAAGGGTACCACGCTGACCAAAGAGATGTTCCTGAACCACCTGTATGGCGGTATGGACGAGCCTGAGTTGAAAATCATCGACGTGTTTATCTGTAAACTTCGCAAGAAGTTGTCGGAGGCGACCGGTGGTGAGAACTACATTGAGACCGTTTGGGGCCGCGGCTACGTGCTGCGCGATCCGGAACCGGTTGCCGGCTCTGACGACCCAGTGGCGATGCGCGCCTAAGGCGCCTGCGACCTCTGGACGTTGACGGTTGTCAGCCCTATTGCTTGGGAGGGTAGAATAGGGAGGCGGCCGTGGCCAAAGAGATTGCTGTCACAGATATGACTGTAGATCAGGCGCGCGAGGCCCTCGCGCGCCTTTCTGCGTTGTTAGGTCAAGCGAATCGCGACTACCACGGAGCGGATGCGCCGACGATCTCGGATGCGGAGTATGACCGCCTCAAACGGCGCAATGCCGCGATTGAAGCGCGGTTTCCAGAGCTGAAGCGAACTGATAGCCCGACCGAGCAAGTGGGCGCTGCGCCCTCCGAGGGCTTTGGCAAGATTGCGCATAAGGTCGCCATGCTGAGCCTTGGCAACGCCTTTGAAGATCAGGATGTGGCGGATTTTGACGAACGCATTCGTAAGTATCTGGGCTTGAGCAGTGAGCCGCTTGCGTTTACGGCAGAGCCGAAGATTGATGGGTTAAGCCTCTCCATTCGTTATGAAAATGGAGAGATGGTCTATGCGGCGACCCGAGGGGACGGCAGCACGGGCGAAGATGTGACGGCCAATGCGCGCACGATTGCGGATATTCCCCAGAGTATTGTCAATGCGCCAGCGGTGCTGGAAGTGCGCGGCGAAGTGTATATGAGCCATGACGCTTTTGAGGCGTTGAATACGCGGATCGCGGCGGAAAACGAACAGCTTGAGGCCGCGGGCAAGAAACCCAAGACGGTGTTTGCCAACCCGCGCAATGCGGCGGCAGGCAGCTTGCGGCAGCTGGATGCACAAGTCACCCGTGAGCGGCCCCTTAAGTTCTTTGCTTATGCTTGGGGCGAGTTGTCAGAATCCCTTGCGGACACGCAAATGGGGGCAATTTTGCGGCTTCAAAACTTTGGGTTTGTCATCAATGAGCTGACTAAAGTGTGTGACAGTCCCGAGGCGCTGATTGCGCATTACAAGGTGATCGAAGAGCGGCGCGTGTCGCTGGGCTATGACATTGATGGGGTGGTGTATAAGGTCAATGATCTGGCGTTGCAGGAGCGGCTTGGGTTCCGATCCACCACGCCGCGTTGGGCTATTGCGCATAAGTTCCCCGCAGAGCTGGCCTGGACTCGGTTGGAAGCGATTGACATTCAGGTGGGGCGCACCGGTGCGTTGAGCCCCGTGGCGCGATTGGCGCCTGTGACCGTCGGGGGAGTCGTGGTCAGCAATGCGACCCTGCACAATGAAGATTATATTGCCGGACGGGACAGCAAGGGCGCAACCATTCGCGAAGGTAAAGACATCCGGGAAGGCGACTGGGTGCAAGTGTACCGCGCCGGGGACGTGATACCCAAAGTGGCGGATGTCGATTTAGCCAAGCGCCAGGACGATGCGGTTTCCTATCAGTTTCCTGAGCTGTGTCCGGTGTGCGGCTCCCCTGCGGTGCGTGAGGAAGGCGACGCGGTTCGCCATTGCACGGGCGGCATGATTTGTGCGGCTCAAGCGGTTGAAAAACTAAAACATTTTGTGGCGCGCAAGGCGCTGGATATCGAAGGTCTGGGAACTAAACAGATTGAGATGTTTTATGATGACCCCGATTTACCGATTAGGACGCCTGCGGACATCTTCACGCTAGCAGAACGGGATGGCGCGAACCTGACCAAGCTTGCGAACCGCAAAGGGTGGAAGGACAAGAGCGTCGCCAACCTCTTTGCCGCGATTGAGGACAAGCGCGAGATAGCCTTTGCGCGGTTGCTGTTTGGTTTGGGCATTCGGCATGTGGGGGAAACCGCAGCCAAGGATTTGGCGCTGCATTTCCTGACTTGGGAGACCTTGGCAACTGCGGCGGAAACAGCGCGGACGGCTGCGCTGGCGTGGCGCGCGGCGGACCTGGCCGAAGAGCACGAACGGCTTGTGGCGCAGGCTGAAGGGCGGCGTGCCAAAGTGAAAGAATCCAGAGATTTGGCGATGGCGTCGCATAAGGTGTCTGTCGAGGCCCAGGCGGCTTGGGATGACTTGACCGGGATCGACGGCATTGGCGCGGCTGTTGGTCTCTCGCTTACCGATGCTTTTGCCAATGAGCGGGAACGCAGCGAGATTGACAGGCTGGTAGACATGCTGACCGTGGTATCGCCCGATGCGCCAACACAAGACAGTCCGGTTGCCGGAAAAACGGTCGTGTTTACCGGCTCACTTGAGAAGATGACACGGGCAGAAGCCAAGGCGCGGGCAGAGTCCTTGGGCGCGAAAGTGTCCGGTTCCGTGAGCAAGAAGACCGATCTTTTGGTGGCGGGGCCCGGCGCAGGTAGCAAGGAGAAAAAGGCGGCTGATTTGGGCATCGAGACCATCGATGAAGATGGCTGGCTGACACTGATCGAGGGCCTATGAGCGGACGTCCTGAGCTTCTGTTTCCGCTGTTTGCGGATGTGACAAAACTGGATGGTGTTGGCCCCAAAACGGCGCAGCATCTGGAGCAGATTGACGTCATCAAGCCGCGTGACCTTTTGTTTTTGCTGCCATATTCGGGCATTGATCGTGCGGTGAAAATTTCTGTGAATGAAGCCGAGCTGCCTGGTGTGGTGACCGTGCAGGTTTTGGTGGGGGAGCACCGTGCACCACGCAACCGTGGCGGGGCCTACCGGATCACAGTGCAGGACGCGTTGACTTCCTTTCAGCTTGTTTTCTTTCATGCGCGAGGAGACTACTTGAAGAAAATCCTGCCGGAAGGTGCACGGCGGGTGGTGTCCGGCAAAGTCGAGATTTTTGATAACGTCGCGCAGATGGTGCATCCCGAATACGTCGTTGCGCCGGACGAGGCGGAGGAGATCCCCGCGTTTGAGCCGGTGTACCCGCTGACTCATGGCGTAACGCAAAAGACTATGGTGAAGGCGGTTCGCTCCGCCCTGGACCGCACTCCGGAACTGGCAGAGTGGATTGATCCGTCACAAAAGGACAAAGCGAAGTGGCCAAATTGGCGTGAGGCGATGGAGCAGGTGCACCGGCCTGGGACTTTGGAGCAGGTATCGCCCAACCATCCGGCACGGGAGCGGTTGGCATATGATGAGTTTTTGGCACATCAGTTGACCTTGGCTCTGGCGCGCAGCCAGTTGCAGCGGGCCAAGGGGGTGATTTCCGTGCAGACCGGGGTGTTGCAAGCCAAGGTGCGTGCGGCGCTGCCGTATAGCCCAACCAGTGCTCAGGAGCGGGCGGTTGAAGCGATTGCGCGGGACATGGCAACTGATCAGCGGATGAACCGGCTGCTGCAAGGCGATGTAGGTGCAGGCAAAACTTTGGTGGCGTTTATGGCGTTGCTGGTGGCGGTCGAGGCTGGTGGACAGGGCGTGATGATGGCGCCCACCGAAATTTTGGCGCGACAACATATGGCTGGGTTGCAACCGTTGGCGGAGAGCGCTGGCGTAGTGGTTGAGGTCTTGACCGGGCGCGACAAAGGCAAAGAGCGCCGCGCCAAGCTGGATGCGCTGGCGCGGGGCGACATTCACATTCTGGTCGGGACACATGCGGTCTTCCAAGAAGATGTTCATTTTGCCGACCTGCGGCTAGCGATTATCGACGAGCAGCATCGCTTTGGCGTGCGACAGCGTTTGGAGCTGGGCAAAAAAGGCGAGGGGGCAGATGTGTTGGTGATGACCGCCACGCCGATCCCACGCTCGCTGGCTCTGGCGCAGTATGGCGACATGGATGTCTCGGTTTTGGATGAAAAACCTCCAGGGCGGCAGCCGATCACCACGGCGCTGATCTCCACGGAGCGGTTAGACGAGGTGGTTGAGAAGCTGCGCAAGGCGGTGGCTGAGGGCAAACAAGCCTATTGGGTTTGTCCGTTGGTCGAGGAAAGTGAGCGGGTGGACTACACGGCGGCGGATGCGCGGTTCAAAGCGCTGCGCAGTGCGCTTGGAGAAGGCGTGTGCGGTCTGGTGCATGGACAGATGCCACCCGAAGAAAAAGATGCGGCCATGGCGGCGTTTCAGGCCGGAGATACGCAGGTCCTGGTGGCCACCACGGTCATCGAAGTCGGCGTAGATGTACCCAATGCGACCATCATGGTGATTGAGCGGGCGGAGGCTTTTGGTCTTGCGCAGTTGCACCAATTGCGAGGTCGTGTTGGTCGTGGCTCACAGGCGTCAACCTGTTTGCTGATGTATCAAGCGCCTCTAACAGAGGGTGGTGAGAAGCGGCTTAAGACCCTGCGCGAAAGTGAAGACGGGTTTGTGATTGCGGAAACGGATCTGGAGATGCGTGGCGCAGGAGATTTGATTGGCACCGCGCAGTCGGGCTTGCCGCGGTTCCGGATTGCAGATGTTGAAACGCAAGCAAGCCTGATGGCGGTGGCACAGACTGATGCGCGCAAACTGTTACATGATGACCCAACTTTGGGAACCGACCGCGGGCAGGCAGCGCGTGTTCTTTTATGGTTGATGGAACAGGATCAGGCGATCCGTTTGATTTCAGTGGGTTAGGCTGAATTTGACCTTAAAATTCCCTTAATGTTCGCAAATGTTCTCAAAAAATTCTTTACTCGACTCACTCAATGTGAGAACAAAGTAGCAACAAGACTGACGGGAAGGAGACCCACCATGATGCAGCAAATCAAATCCGTTGTGCGCAACTCTGGCGACACTCTTTTGCAGGATGCTGTGGGTGGGGTGGCTCTGGTGATCATGCTGGTGCTTGCGCTGCATGTCCCGGGTTTTGTGTGAACTTTGATGTGAATTTTTGTGTTTGTTTCAGTGTGACGTGGTGAGTCTGATCTAATTCTGCCTGCGAAATTCGTGCCGGTCCGTCCGCGCATCTGTCCCCATTTGATGCGTCTCGACTGACACTGCCTGTTCATCGTCCTCTTGGGGGTCTGCCTCCCCCTAAGTCGGATGGCCCGGGTCCCACGCGATACCGCTTGCGCTTGCCGCCGCCTTCCATTGGGGAGTGCGGCGGTTTTTTTTGATTGGTGCCCAGACAAACAGCCGCGCAGGAAGGCGCGGCTTGCTGGATTGTCATAGTCTTGAAACAGGTAGATGTTTAGGCGCAGTTGGCCTGTTCGGCAGCATCAAAGGCTTCGGCGGTGGCATCCAGAGCCAGCATGATCGATGCGTGACGGTTTTTGTAGTCCCGTGCGGGTCGCAGAACTTCAAGACCGTCAAAGGGGGCCGATGGTGTCGGGCCGTCTTCTTTTAGCATGGCTTTGAGTGCTTCACGCGCTGCTTCGATGCCTTCACGGTTTTGACCCAAGACATTGGCACCGACAACGGAGGCGGCAGCCTGACCTAAAGCGCAGGCCTTCACGTCCTGACCGAACCAGGCGATGCGGCCGTCTTCGAGTTTGAGGTCCACAGTCACGGTGCTGCCGCAGAGGGGGGAGCGCTTTTTCACGGTGGCGTCTGGCGCCTCCAACCGATCCGTGTGTGGAATGGTTGCTGCGAGTTGCAGGATCTGGCCAGAGTAGAGCTTGATCAGGTCGGTTTCGCCGGACATCGCGGTTTCCTTTTTTACGCCTTTCCTAGATAGAGAGGAAAATCGCGGATGCAAAGAGGACGATGGTATGGGATTTGATCCTAAGGCGCTGAAGTACAATGAGGCGGGTTTGATCCCGGCGATTGCACAGGACAGCCAAAGCGGCGAAGTGCTGATGATGGCGTGGATGAACGCCGAGGCCGTAGCGAAGACGCTGGAAACCCAAAAGGTCACCTATTGGAGCCGCTCGCGGCAGTCATTCTGGATCAAAGGTGAAACATCGGGCCATGTGCAGAAGCTGGTCGATTTCCGCTATGACTGCGATCAGGACTGTATTTTGGTGCTTGTTGAGCAGACCGGCGCGGCCTGCCACACCAATCGACGCACGTGTTTTTACACGGCGGTTCGCGATGGTGAGACCGTGGAACTGATGAAACCGATGGAAGACTAAAGGCCAACCATGGCGCGGATGTCGGCGGGGGTTGCGCCTTCGGCGCGGTATTTTCCAATGGCACGGGCGTCGTCTCGTTTGGCGAGGCGTTTGCCATTTTCGTCGCGGATCAATTTGTGGTGATGGTAGCGCGGTGTGGGCAGGTTCAGCAGGTTTTGCAGCACCACATGGATTACAGTTGCGTCAAACAAGTCCGCGCCGCGAATGATATCCGTCACGCCAGTGGCGGCGTCATCTAGTACGACGGACAGGTGGTAAGACGCCGCCATATTGGGGCGGGCTAGAACGACGTCGCCGACAGCCGAGACCATCGTGTCGAGATCCAATGCGTGCTTGCCGGTGTGGTCCGGACCGCTTTCCTCAAACAACGCGGGCAGGGCCCGTTCGCAGGCGGCTTGCATGTTGAGGCGGATGCATTTGGCATCCGAAAATGAATGTCCAGCGTTGCGGCATGTTCCGGGATAGATGCGCCCGTCTGGGCCAAATTGGGGGACGCCTTCTTGCGGGGCATTTGCTGAGGCTTCTATGTCGCGGCGGGTACAGGTGCAGGCGTAGGTGAGGCCCATTTCTGATAGTTGGTGCAATGTCGTGTCGTAGTCTGCGAAGTGGTCGGATTGACGGCGGACGGGCGTCTCCCACGTGATGCCCAGCCAAGCAAGATCATCGTAGATTTGGGCCTCCCAGTGATCGCGTGCGCGGGACTGGTCGAGGTCATCAATGCGTAGGAGAAATTTACCTCCATTGGCTTGTGCCATGTCGTGTGCCAGCATCGCCGAGTAGGCGTGTCCCAAGTGCAAGGGGCCGGTTGGGGATGGGGCGAAGCGGGTGATAAAGGTCACGGTTTCAATCGCTTATCGAAGGGTCTTCACAAAAAGAGCGGGTCCGATTGGCCCGCTCTTTAGACGTTATTGGAAGATGCTTGAGCGGTCCAGTTACGCTTGGGCGTCGATCCAGGCCTGCCAATCCGCTTTGGCGCGGTCGGTGTAGGCTTTGTAGCGATCTTTGCGACCGCGACGCCCACCTTTGAGACCTTCGACCGGTTGGAACAGACCAAAGTTCACGTTCATCGGCTGGAAGGTTTTGGCGTCCGCACCGCCGGTGATGTGGTGCACAAGCGCGCCCATGGCGGTGTTCAGCGGAGCGGTGTCTTGCGCTTTACCAAGGATTTCGGCGGCGGCCAAACGGCCCGCCAAAAGCCCCATTGCGGCGCTTTCAACATAGCCTTCGACGCCTGTGACCTGACCCGCGAAGCGGATGTTTGGGCGTGACTTCAGGCGCATCTGGTCGTCCAGCAGTGTTGGCGAGTTGATGAAGGTGTTGCGGTGGATGCCACCCAGGCGAGCGAAAGACGCGTTTTCCAGACCCGGGATCATTTTCAGAACTTCGGTTTGTGCGCCGTATTTCATCTTGGTTTGAAAACCAACAATGTTCAGGAGGGTGCCCAAGGCGTTGTCGCGACGCAGTTGCACCACAGCGTAAGGCTTGTCGTCCGGTTTGTGTGCGTTGGTCAACCCAACGGGCTTCATTGGGCCAAAACGAAGGGTTTCGCGACCACGTTCGGCCATGACTTCGATGGGCAGACAGCCGTCAAAATAGCCGGCGGTTTCGCCTTCGTGGAACTCGGTTTTGTCCGCTGCCAGGAGTGCGTCGATGAACGCCTCGTATTGATTTTTGGTCATCGGGCAGTTGAGATAAGCTTTGCGCTCTTCCTCGGTGTCGCCTTTGTCGTAGCGTGATTGTAGCCAGGCCACGTCCATGTCGATGCTATCCGCATAGACAATTGGAGCGATGGCATCAAAAAAGGCCAGTCGGTCCGCGCCGGTCTCTTCTTGGATTGCCGCACCCAGGGAACTCGAGGTCAGCGGACCGGTTGCGATGATCCAATGGCCCTCAGAAGGCAGCTCGGAAATCTCGCCGTACTCCACGGAGACATTGGGGTGATCCATCAATGCGGCAGTCACGGATTCCGCAAAAGGATCGCGGTCCACAGCAAGCGCCCCACCAGCCGGAAGACGGTGTTTGTCCGCGGTGGCCATGATCAATCCGTTGGCAGCGCGCATTTCCCAATGCAGCAAGCCAACGGCGTTCTGTTCGTCATCATCGGAGCGGAAGCTGTTGGAGCAGACCATTTCCGCCAGATGCCCGGTGCGATGTGCAAAGGTTTCAACCTTGGGCCGCATTTCGTGGATCACCACGTTCACGCCCATGTTTGCGGCCTGCCATGCGGCCTCCGCGCCGGCCATGCCGCCGCCAACGATATGCAATGTCTCTGTCATGGGGCGGACATAGGGCAGGGATCGGCGTTTGGGAAGGGCTAGAATGAGAAAGAGGCGCGCGCCTCACCGGTCAAAAGTAAGCAGTACAAGTTGACCAATGAGGCGACGCGCAACCCGCGGGTCGGTAACGAGCCGATCCGCTTAGCGAACTGGTGCCACACAAGTGTGTGGTTCGGTTGTGTTTGTTGTGCCCAAGTTGATTTGGATTCGACACAGCTTTGTTAGAAAAACACCGTTTGGGGATTGGAAACGGGCTACTGCTCCCAGTTCGGTGGTTGTTTGTTGAGGAAAGCCTCTATGCCCGCCTCAGTCTGCGCGTAGAGCATGTTCTCGACCATGACATTGCCAGCGTGGGCGTAGGCTTGGTCGGTTTGCATGTGCAACTGTTCATAGAACGTCCGTTTGCCAATTTTCACGGCGGCGGAGAGCTTTTGTGCAATGGTTTCAGCGAGCTGTGTGGTCTCAGTTTGCAGGTTTTCGTGCGGGACCACGCGATTGATCAGGCCGAGGGCTTCCGCGCGGCTGGCGTCGATGAACTCTCCGGTGGTGAGCATCTCAAACGCTTGCTTGCGGGGAATGTTGCGGGTTAGGGCCACCATGGGGGTGGAGCAAAACAGGCCGATGTTCACACCGTTCACGCCAAAACGGGTGCCTTCGGCTGCCACGGCCAGGTCGCAGGTGGCGACCAACTGGCAACCGGCGGCGGTGGCAATGCCGTGCACTTGAGCAATGACAGGTTGCGGCAGCAGTTGAATGCTTTGCATCATCGTGGCGCAGCAGTTGAACAAGTCGGCAAAATAGGCGCGTCCGCCATCCTCGGATTGGCGACCGGCCGTCATTTGTTTGAGGTCATGCCCGGCGCAGAAGGCTTTGCCGCGCCCCGACAGCGTGATGGCGCGGATGGAGGTGTCTTCTTTTAGGGCGTCAAATTCGTTTTGCAGGGCCGCAAGCATCTCGTCAGAGAGCGCGTTTAGCCGCTCAGGCGCGTTCATGGTGAGATGTGCCACCGCATTTGTGTCGCGACGTTCCAAAAGTGTCATCTTGCTCTCCTCCCAAGTTGGCGCGAGGGTAGCGCGGGGAGAGGCGGAGGAAAAGCATGCAAGCTGTGATGACAGCAGAAGAAATGGGCACTTGGCTCGAACAGGTGTTCCCACAGGTCAAAGATGATTTTGTGGTCGAGCACATCGACGGCGTGAACACTGTGATGCGGATGATGGTACAGGAACGGCATCTGCGCCCTGGTGGGACTGTGTCGGGTCCGTCGATGTTTGCACTGGCGGATGTGTCGGCCTATGTGGCGACCATGGCCATTATTGGCAAAGAGGCGCTAACCGTGACCACCAATTGTTCGCTGGA
Organism: uncultured Shimia sp.; assembly: GCF_947493595.1. GTDB lineage: Bacteria > Pseudomonadota > Alphaproteobacteria > Rhodobacterales > Rhodobacteraceae > Shimia. Next base: position 279,989 of record NZ_CANLRL010000004.1, read on the forward strand.
TTTTATGCGTAAGCCGGAAGCAGGCAAAGACCTGATAGCTAAAACGCAGCTGTTGAAGTTGGGGCGGACGCTGTCTGTGTCAAATGTGCTGATATACTCGGAAGGCTCAGAAGCGCCTGTGGCGCGAGCCAATATGACCTACGCGATCCCGCCACGCAAAAGCTGACTCCAAACAAAAAAGGGTCGGGACAAGCCCGACCCAGTGGAAGAGGCGTCTGACGGGGATCAGATCTGCCACATTCTTTTGCGCGCCTCGATCCGGGCGTCATGCAAGGTCAATCCAATATCCTCCAGCTGCGCTTTGTTCAGTTTGGCGAGCGCTCGGCGGGTGCGGGTGCGTTTGTCCCATTCCGTGACCACTGCCGCAAACGACAGCGCCGCGCGCGCAACAACTGGAAGTTGTGCATTTGCATTGTGGTTTGTCAGGATTTGCAGGTTTGTTGTGGTCATTGTCATGGTCATCTCCAATATTGTATTGATACAATCCTCAAGTTTGTTACAAGGGTGATGTACCCCTGCTGTGACACAATTGCGAGGAAAACATTGTGATTGATACAATATGGCCGCCGAATTTTGATAGCTGCACCGACCCGAAATACATTGTATTGATACAATCACTTCGGGGGGCGGTACGCAGTGGACACCTGCCAGTTGGGGAGAAGCTTCCACCTGTGCGTGAATTGGCCTGGCAATTGGGCATCACGCCAGGAACGGTGGCGCGGGCCTATAAATTGGCGGTGGAAGAGGGGCTGCTGGAGACAACTGTTGGGCGTGGCACTTTTGTGGCGGACGGGCGGCCAGAGACGGTGCTACCGCCGGAGCCGTTGATCTCGCTTTCTCAAGCGGAAGACCTCGATATGCGGGCGGTACGCGTGCCGGATGTGGGGCAGGATCGCGTCATCCGAGAGGCGATGGCCCGCGTCGCGGCGCAGGGCGATATGTCCTATTTGTTGTGTCCGACGTCTGCGACGGACCTGCATGCGCGTCAGGCAGTTGTGAACTGGATCGGGCCGGATGTGGCGGGACGGATCACGGCGGAAGATGTTGTGCTGACGATGGGGGCGCAGAATGCCTCGGTGACAGCGTTGCAATGTTGTTTGCATGGCGCGCATCCGGTGATTTTGACCGAAGCGGTGACCTTTCCCGGTGTGCGGCACGCCGGGCGCTTGTTGCGCGCGGAAGTTATCGGGGTGGAGATGGACGCGCATGGGATGCGGCCAGAGAAGTTGGAAGAGGCGCTGAGGCGCCACGGCGGGCAGGTCCTTGTGACTTCGGTTCAGGCGCATAGTCCAACAGCGATCAAAGTGCCGCTTGAGCGGCGGCAGGAGATCGCAGCGATCGCCCGGCGCTATAATTTGCAAATCATTGAGGACGATTGCCACGCTTTAGGGCCGGCCGATACGCCATCTTATCGGGCGCTTTGCCCGGATCGGGCCTGGTATATCGGCTCGCTCACCAAATCAGTCTCAGCATCCCTGCGGTTTGGTTACCTCGTGGCTCCGGAGGGCAGTTCGCAAACTGCACGGCACGTGGCGCAGTCGATGTTTTACGGGTTACCGCAGCCGATGCTCGATATCTGTGCTGACCTGATCCAGAGCGGTCAGGCAGACGAGATCCGTCAACGGATTGAGCGCTTTGTCAACAAGCGAGTGCAGCTGGCTGTCAATGTGCTGGGCAGCTGGGACATACGCTGGCGGCCGTTTGTGCCTTTCATTTGGCTGAAGTTGCCGCATGGCTGGCGTGGGTCGACGTTTGTGCGGGCTTGTGATGCGGAAGGCATACGGATCAAGTCGGCAGATGAATATGTGCTGGCGGATGGCCGTGCGCCAAATGCGGTGCGTATTGCGCTTGCGCCACAGGTGTCTGAGGCAGATTTGCAAGCCGCGCTGGAAACCATGTCGGAAATGCTGTCAAAACCGCTGCAACATGCGCCGACTTGATGGGGTAAAATAATACCTAAATTGCAAGTTATTGTTTTCGTTTGGTTTATTTGGTTTTTGTGTGCTTGACGCGGCAAGAGGGTGCTTTATAACCCGCCCATCGCATTTTGATGCGTCGGGCAACCGATGTATCTGTCAACCAATCATGGAAGACCTAACATGAAAACCTTCTCTGCTACTCCGGCAGACATCGAGAAGAAATGGATCATCATCGACGCCGAAGGCGTGGTGCTGGGCCGTTTGGCATCGATCGTCGCCATGCGCCTGCGCGGCAAGCACAAGGCCTCCTTTACTCCGAACATGGACATGGGTGACAACGTCATCGTGATCAACGCGGATAAAATCCAATTGACCGGCAAAAAGCGCGCGGACAAAACCTACTACTGGCACACTGGCCACCCAGGCGGCATCAAGTCCCGCACTGCTGGTCAGATCCTGGAAGGTGAGCACCCAGAGCGCGTTGTGACCAAAGCGGTTCAGCGTATGCTGCCAGGCAACCGCCTGTCCCGCAAGGTCATGACCAACCTGCGCGTTTATGCCGGTGCTGAGCACCCGCATGAAGCTCAGGCCCCAGAAGTGCTGGACGTGAAGTCCATGAACAGCAAAAACACCCGGAGCTAATCAATGGCTGATCAAATCAACTCGCTTGAAGAGCTGAACGCCGTTGCCGGTGAAGAAGCTGTTGTAGAAGTTGCGGCACCGCGTGAGCCGGTACGTGACGAGCTGGGTCGTTCTTATGCGACTGGTAAACGTAAAGACGCTGTTGCCCGCGTTTGGATCAAGCCGGGTTCCGGCAAGGTCATCGTGAACGGCAAAGACCAAGACGTGTATTTTGCCCGTCCGGTTCTGCAGCTGATCCTGCGTCAGCCAATGCAGGTTGCTGGCGTTGAAGGTGAATTCGACGTTTATGCCACCGTCAAAGGCGGCGGTCTGACCGGTCAAGCTGGTGCGGTTAAGCACGGTATTTCTAAAGCTCTGCAGCTTTATGAACCCTCCCTGCGTGGTGCCCTGAAAGCCGCTGGCTTCCTGACCCGCGACAGCCGTGTTGTGGAACGTAAGAAATACGGTAAGCGCAAAGCGCGTCGTTCGTTCCAGTTCTCCAAGCGTTAATCGCTGGATATCAGAATTTTCGGAAAGGCCGCTCTTTTGGAGCGGCCTTTTTGTTTGCGCGCGTTGCAGGGGAATTTCCGATTTTGACGATTTTTCAGACTGCGCAGTGCGGCGGCTTTCCGATACAACCGCGTCAGCCAAACCGCTGATCTGAAAGGAAAGACTGTGAGCAACGCACTTTGGACCTACCCCTGGGATGTCACTGATATTGGGCAGGAGGCGGTGTCGTCTGAGTTGCGTGATCTGGGCTTCGACATGATCAGCCTGGCCACCGTGTACCACGCGGGGCGGTTTTTGCAGGTGCGCAGTCCGAAGCGGCGGGCGTATTTTCCCGAAGATGGCACGCTGTACTTCCGTCCAGATACCAACATCTGGCAAGGGCAGGCGGTGCAGCCATTGGTTTCGTCGTTGGCGCAGGAACAGGATGTGTTGCGCGAGATGATTGAGGCGCGGGATGCAGGTGGCTTGGATGTGTCTTGCTGGACCGTGTGCCTGCATAACTCTGCACTTGGTTTTGCCAATCCGGATCTGGTGACTCGCAATGCGTTTGGCGACGCAAATTCTTACAACCTCTGCCCGGCCAACCCGAAGGCGCAGGCCTATGTGGGCAATCTGGTGCGTGACATTTCTCAGAACTATCAGCCTAACCGAATTGAGTTGGAGTGCCCCAATTTCCTTGGCTTTGCCCATGAGTATCACCATGAGAAAGACATGGTGGGCCTGCCGCCGGAAGGGGACTTTCTGATGGCGCTGTGCTTCTGCGAGCATTGTCAGGCGGCGGGACAGGATGCCGGTTTGGATATGAAGGCGTTGCAAGCGCGTGTGCGGGGGCTGATAGATCAAATGTGTGCAGGGGATACACCACAGTGCGTGTGCCCTGATTTCCCCGAACGCGGGCTGGATGCCTTTGAATTTGATGCGGAATTGCGGGCCTATCTGGATTTGCGATTTGATCATGTGAATGCGGTTTTGAAACAGGCCAAAGACGCTTGCGCAGCGACGTCCGAGTTGATGTTGATCGATGGGCAAGCCGGTTGGCTTGGCGGTTGTGATCATGACGCGGCGGCTGATCTTGGGATGAAAGTGATGCTCTGCGCCTACGACATGGGAGCGGAGGCCGCGGAGGGGCTGATGTCATATGCCACGCGTTTGCCGAACGGTGCTGGCGGGCAGGTTGGTTTGCGTTTGGGCTATCCTGAATTTTCTGGTCGGGAGGACTTTGCGCAGCGGATTTCTTTGCTGAAGGAAGGCGGTGCGACTGGCGTAAACCTCTACAATTACGGCTTGGTGCCCAAGGCGCGGTTGGATTGGGTTCGCGGGCTCTTGTGAATACCCCCAGTATTTCAAAATAAAAGCAAAAGGCGTGCCAGCTGGCGCGTCTTTCGTGTTTAACGGTCTCTTTACAATTAACGATTGATTAACTTTGTTTCGCGACACTTTAATGCGTAGGCGTTTGTTTTTAGTTTTGGAGGGTCGCATGGCGCTGCCATCTGCCCGGACGGTGCGATTATGGGCTGTTTTGGCGATTATTCCGACAGCACTGTGGGCGGGATTGGCCCTGACACAGTCCAAGACTCAAACAGCATTGGCTCACGGACCGCTTATCGCAGCGCACGATGGCGTTGCCTGTGTGGCTTGTCACAGCAAGACGCGGGGAACAGTGCGCCAGCAGATTCAGGCGCAGATGCGCTATGTGTTGGGATTGCGGGAAACATCGGTGGATTTTGGCTATGCATCTGTGCAATCGGATCAATGTCTGGCCTGTCATGCGCGGCCCAATGAGCGCCATCCGATTTATCGGTTTCGCGAGCCTCGTTTTGCCGAGGCCGTTCAGCAAGTAGAGGCACGCAGCTGTCTGGGGTGCCACACGGAGCACAGACCGGAGATTGTGACGGCGCAGCCCACAATGTGTCAGGCCTGTCACGGCGACTTGGAGGTCAAAAACGATCCTGTGGACATGCCGCATGTCACATTGGTGGCGCAGGACAACTGGGAAAGCTGTCTGGCGTGTCATGATTTTCACGGCAACCACGCCTTTAAAGCGCCAAACAAGTTGGTTGAGGCGCTGCCAGCACAGGCGATTTGGGCTTATTTTGAGGGCGGCGTAGATCCCTTTGGCAGTCCAAAACTTTATGAAGGGAAAGCGCCATGACCTTGCCGCGCATCTTTTTTGTCGGTGTGTTTGCCTGCCTTGGCATCTATTTGTTTGCCACGGCTCCGGCTCCTTTGCCGGATGGCGAGGCAGAGGTTGCGGGATGCCGTCATCCGGTGACAGCGGTGTTTGACGGGGTGAATGCGATCAATGACGTCGCACGTACGATTTACACAAAGCGCATTGTCGGCGGGGGGATGGCAGCCGGCCTCAAGTTTGGTGAGGAGTGGCAGGAGCCGCGCGTTGAGCAAGGGCCTTTGCCAGCGTTGTTCTTGCGGGCCACAGCAGCGCATATGGAGACTTTGCCGCCGCAGATGGGGCTGTATCTGGGGTCAGATGCGCCGATCAACAAATCCAACCTGTTTGGCGAGGGGCAGGTGGCTGCCTTTGAGGCGGTGAAAGCCACGCGCGCACCGGTCTATTCACAGGACGCGCAAAGCGGGTTTGTGGCGATGTACCCGGATGTGGCCGGGGTAGCGCCCTGTGTGACCTGTCATAACGAGCATCCCGACAGTCCCAAAAAGGACTGGAAACTCAATGATGTCATGGGGGCGACAACTTGGACCTATCCAAATGCGATGGTGACCGCGGATCAGTATCTGGGCGTGCTTGATGCGATGTATATGTCGGTGACCCATACCTATGAAAGCTACCTCACCAAGGCTGCGACGTTTGCGGTGCCCGTTGAAATCGGGACCAATTGGCCAAGTAAGGGCCACCGCACGCTGCCAACGGCAGATGTGTTTTTGGCAGAAGTCAAAACACAAGCGTCGCCAGCCGTGATGCGCGCCATAATGCTGGATCGTCAGGCGCCAGATTTGGGGGCAGAGCAGAGCTCCTTGGCTGTGCAAGCGGAAGGGGAGCGGGTGCCATGCGGGTTTTAATAGCCACCTTGCAGCGCACGCCGTACGTGCCTTTGATCCTGTTTGCGGTGGTGTTTGCCGCGGTTCTGCTGTCCTCGGAGCTGAAATCGGCCTTGGCAAGCCCGTTGACCGGGTTTGTGCAGCAGGTTGTCACCGGAACACTTTTGTTGGGCTTGCTGGGCTACCAGTGGGTGCTGTTCTTTAAGCGGGTCACAAAAGACAACCGCAATGCGCGCAGGGGGCTGGTGCGCCACCGGTGGGTGGGCGCCGCGGCGACATTGTTGTTTGCGCTGCATGCGGTGCGGTTTGGGCATGTCTGGATGAGCGCGTTGAGCGCAGTGGTGTTCCTCATTGCTTTGACCGGTGTGATGAACCGAGAGGTGCTGCGGTATCGCAGTAATGCGATTTACCTGATCTGGCTGGTGACCCACATTGGCTTGTCGGCAGCTCTCGTGCCTATGGTGGCGGTGCATTTTTGGGTGGCACTCGCCTACCAATAGGAGGGAGTTTATTGCGTAACCGCCGTGTAGGCGGCCCAGACGTTGTCCAGCAACGCGGCGTCGGCATCTTTGGCTTCGGCAGCGTGTAGCAGATTCTTGGCAGCCTCCAGGTCGCGGGGCATGTGAATGCCGGTGATCAGCTCGCCCGCCAGCATGGCGCCAGCATCGCCGAACCCGCCTTCCAGAGCCAAAACCAGCAGGCCCGCGCCAGAGTCTGTGTTTTGTGGAATTCCCAAGCCCCGGATCATGCGCACGCCGCCGTAGGCCAGAGCCACGGGGTAGCCTTCTTGGGCTGCGCGCAAATAGAAGTAAGAAATCTGCTCATCGTCACCAGTATAATAGGCGCAGTTTTGGGAGGCGACCAGCCAGGCCAAAGCGGATAAGGCCGCCGGGTTTCCTTGCTTTTCAGGGTCCGCAGCGTTGAGCAAGCGGCCAAAGGCTTCTTCGTTGCCGGCGCAGGCGAGGTCGCTTTCAGCTGTGTATTTGGCGCGGTCCTCTTCAAACTCAGCCATTGGGCGCACGTCTTGGGCGGCAACAGTGGTTGCGCAAGCCAGCAAAATGGCTGGCAGGATCAGGTGTTTCACTTCGGGTCCTCGTTTATTGGTCCGGCGCAATCAACCCAAGCCCGCGTAGGTACACGCCGATGCCGCTTTCCAGCAGGTCCTCGGGGGCAAACGGGCTTTGGGTTCCGGGGGAGTTCCGCGCGTATAGTTCGACTACGCCATGGCTCATCGCCCAGATATGGGCGGAAAACATGCTGGCAGGTGGTCGTTTTTCTGGGGGTATGTGTTTGGAGAGCTCGGCGGCGGCGTGCTCCATGACGCCGCGCGCACGGGTGGCCACAGCGGCAAGCTCCGGTGTGCGGTTCACCGAGATGCCGCTTTCAAACATAGCAATGTAGTGCCCGGGGTATTTGCGGGCAAAGGCAAGATAGGCGCGGCCCGTGGCCTCAAAGGAGGCCAGGGCAGACGGTTGGCCTTTGTCAAAAGCGAACTGCATCAAATCGGCAAAGATTTCATAGCCTTGGCGGGCGGCTTCGGCGATGAGGTCTTCGCGGCCTTCAAAGTGGCGATAGACAGCAGCCGGGGTCACACCGGCGGTTTTTGCGGCCTCCGACAGGGTGAAACCGGTAGGGCCCTTGGCTTCGATCAGGCTCAAAGCGGCCTCTACCAAAGCCTGGCGCAGATTGCCGTGATGATAGCCGCGTTTAGGCATTCCAGATGTCCGGTCCGCCACAGATTTTGCTGTCGAGTGCGCCAATCGCGTCCTCGTCTTTGCGGTCATAGGGCAGGGCGTGCAGCACCGTGCGAATGGCATTCAGCCGGGCGCGGCGTTTGTCATCGGAGCGGATAACCGTCCAGGGCGCGGACTCTGTGTGTGTCCGGCGCAGGGTTTCGCCAATGGCTGCTGTGTAAGCGTCCCAGCGTTTCAGGCCTTCGACGTCAATCCAGCTTAATTTCCATTGTTTCAGCGGATCGGTTTCACGGCTCAGAAAGCGGCGCAGCTGTTCGGCGCGACCAACATTGAGCCAGAATTTAAACAAGTAAATTCCGTCGTTTACGAGGGTTTCTTCGAGGCTAGGTGCCTGATGGAAAAAGCGCTCACGCTCATAGTGTTCGCAGAAACTGAAAACCTGCTCTACCACCCCACGATTGTACCAGCTGCGGTCAAACAGGACCAATTCGCCGCCCGAAGGCAGGTGATCAAAGTAGCGTTGGAAATACCACTGGCTGCGCTCGGCGTCGGTGGGTTTGGACAAGGCCACAGTGCGCGCGCCACGTGGGTTTAGGTTCTCTCGGAACCGCTTGATAGTGCCGCCTTTGCCTGCGGCGTCGCGGCCCTCGAACACACAAGCGATGCGGGCACCACTTTCCTTGGCCCAGTGCTGCATTTTGACCAGTTCGATTTGCAGCGCTTCGAGGTCAGACTGGTAGGTTTTGCGCCCCAAACGGTCCTTGTACGGGTAGCTTTCAGACAGGTTGTCGTTCTTGCCCGCGCTCTGAATGGCCGAGCGCACCTCGGCAGGGGCGTCGTTTTCAAAGTAGGCGCTGATTGCGCCGTCAAAGGGCAAGTCCATGAAAGCTCTCCGTTTTCCCCAATATGGGGCGTCCTGCACGTCAGTGCAATCAGGATGGCGGCGCGCCGAGGTCAGGCGCGCAGGTCTGTGATTTCGTGGCCAATGCGGGACATGTCAAACGGTGTGGTTTGATAGATCTCAGACACCCAGTTGCCATAGAGCAGGTGCGCGTGGCTGCGCCAGCGGTTTTGCGGCGGATTGGAGGGGTCGTCATTTGGATAATAGTTTGAAGGCACATTGATCGGCGTGCCTTCGGACACGTCGCGATCGTACTCCTGTTTCAACGTGTCACTGTCGTATTCGAAGTGGTTGAAAATAAATAGATCTCGCGTTTTTGGCGCTTCGATCAGACAAGGGCCGACGTCTTCGGAGTGCAACAGGGTGCGCAGCTCCGGACGGGCATCCACCTCGTCTTGTCGGATTTCCGTCCAGCGGCTCACGGGGATCACGCAGTCGTCCGAGAAACCACGCAAATACGGAGAGGAATGGGCGAGGTTTTGATGGCGGAAGCAGCCAAAAGCTTTGTGGTCTATGATGTGTTTCTGCACGCCGTGGAAATAGTTGATCATCGCCATGCCGCCCCAGCAGACGCCGAAGGTGGAATGCACATGGGTGCGGGTCCAGTCGAAAACTTCGCAGAGTTCTTCCCAATAAGTGACCTCCTCAAACGGAAGATGTTCAATGGGCGCGCCGGTGATGATGAGGCCGTCGAATTTTTCACCAGACGCCTTAACCTCCTGGAATGGCCGGTAGAATTCTGCCATATGCTCAGCGGCCGTGTTGCGGGTTTTGTGCTCAGACATACGGATGAGCGACAATTCCAGCTGCAACGGCGTGGCGCCGATCAGACGGGCGAACTGGTTTTCCGTCTGAATTTTCTTCGGCATCAGGTTAAGAAGCCCGATACGCATCGGACGGATGTCCTGACGGGAGGCCTGATCCGCTGCCATGACCATGACGCCTTCGTGCTTGAGCACGTCAAAGGCGGGTAGGTCGGCGGGGATCTTGATGGGCATGTCAGTCTCTTTGTTTGTTGGTGGGGTAAATAGGCGTGAGGGCCATAGTTAGGCGGGGATCGCAGGATGCTCAAGGGCTGTGGCGATCACGTCAACGAAATCAGCCGCTGTGGCGACCTGGGAGACTGCCTCGGCGCTCACTGTGACGCCCCAGCGGGACATCGCTTCATAGCGGGGCTGTCGGTGGGCCAACGCACGGGCATAGGTCCAGCGCACAAAGGCATCTGGATCCACAGAACTCTCGTCCTGACCTGTTTCATCGAGGTAGGCGTGCCAGCACTCCAGTAGAAATTCCGGCTGATAATACATCGGTTTAGGGGCTTTATCAAAGCGGCGCACAAGTTCTTCGGTGTGGGCGTCAGAGCCTTTGATCCAGACCATGAGCGTGTTTTGCGACAGCGAGGTCAGGATCGGATCTTTGGGATCGTCTGCGTCGACAACCTCGCAAATTGACCCGCCTGTGTCACAGACAAAATGATCATAGCCGTAGAGATCATGGGCGCGGGAAATGAAGGGCGCCGTGTCCATCAAGGCGGCCATTTCGGCGCTGCGGTGCTGGCGTTGGCGCAGCATATACTCGGCAAACGGCAGGCCGCCTTTTTCAGGGTTGCCAGGCTTGCCGAGGTAGGTGGAGAGGGGGGCGAGGTTGTTAAACGTGATGTTGGAGCCGATGTAGATGCTGTCGGTCATCAGGAGTTCACGCAGGAACGGGACTTTCATTGCCTCGCGCTTGGCGTTGTCGGCGATGTGTTCACCCATGTAGCGGGTGCCGATGCGGTAGTCGATGGAATAGTGGAACCAATCACCATTGTCGCGCAAGGTGTTGGAAATGTGGGTTTTTCCTAAACCCGACATGCCAAAGAGCAGCACTTTTTTCTGCGCCGCGTCGCGCCAGTGTTGCGCAGATTTGTAGATCATGGCCTCATGCCTTCTTGCCGCTGTTGCCAGTTTGGTAACGGGCGGCGGCAAGAGGGTCAAACGCAATCCGGGTGGGGGCTGTTAACCCAGAAAATTCGTGTCGGTATTACGTCGGTATCACGGCTGTTTCCTGCCGGTGCAAAAATTGACGTGCACGTCATGGTAAATGGAGCGGGCGGTGCAGGCCGCAACACCCGCCAGAGCAGCCCTAGCCTTTGCAGCCGGCGTCCGAGAGTTTGATGCCGGCAAAGCCGTGGCCGTCGAGCCAGCCTTTTTCATCCCAGTCACGGATGATGTCGCGGGTTTGGTCGGGTGTGAAGCCGTGTTTGGGCAACATCTCTCCGGCTTCAACGGCAGTCATCTGACATCCGTTGTCGCGGATCAGCTTGAGGAGTTTGTCGGAAGGCGCATTGGCGGCTAGCGCAGGCAAGGCGGTTAGGGACAGGGTGGCAGTGGTCAAAACACGCGCGAGAAAAGGCATCCGGGTATCCTCAATAGGTTGAACAATTGAGGCGGAGTTTCAGTGCGAATTGACCGTTTGGTCAAGCGCGGCTTAGGGGGAGAAAAATGCTGCGCGCGTCATATGTGAGGCTGATGTGTTTAGGGGCTTTGCCCCTCAGGGAAGCCGGGCTTCCCTTCACCCCAGGATATTTGGGGACAAATGAAGACTTGGGGCTGTCTGACAGCGGGACGTGAAAAAGGCGCGGTCCGGAGAGCCGCGCCTTCTGGATAATATTCGAGCCGTGCGTCTTGATCAGACCAAGCGGCTGTTTTCCTTGGCGGCGCGTACGAAGTCGCGGAACAGCGGGTGTGGATCAAACGGTTTGGACTTGAGTTCCGGGTGGAACTGCACACCGATGAACCAGGGGTGGTCTTCCCATTCCACGATCTCTGGCAGCCGGCCGTCCGGGCTCATGCCGGAGAAGCGCAGACCACAGGCTTCGAGCTGATCGCGGTATTTGATGTCGACCTCATAGCGGTGACGGTGACGTTCCTCAATCGAGGTGCTGCCGTAAACCTCGGCCACTTTGGAGCCTTCGTTCAGGGTGGCGTTGTAAGACCCAAGGCGCATGGTGCCGCCTTTGGCATCAGAGGCCTTGCGCGTGACCTTGGCGTTGCCCTGAACCCATTCTTTGAGGTGGTAGACCACCGGCTCAAAGCGGGTTTTGCCGGTTTCGTGGTCAAACTCTTCGGAGCCTGCGTCGGCGATGCCAGCTTTGTTGCGGGCCGCTTCGATCACCGCCATTTGCATGCCAAGGCAGATGCCGAAATAGGGGATCTTGTGCTCTCGCGCGTATTGCGCGGCTTTGATCTTGCCTTCGGTGCCACGCTCACCAAAGCCGCCGGGTACGAGAATGGCGTCGTAGCCTTCCAGGTAAGGCGCGGCGTCTTCTTTGTCGAAAACTTCAGCGTCCACCCAGCTGACCTTGACTTTCACCCGGTTGGCCATGCCGCCGTGGGTCAGCGCCTCTTTGAAGGATTTGTAAGCGTCCTCAAGCTGGGTGTATTTGCCGACAACAGCCACATTGACCTGGCCATCGGTGTTGTGGATGCGGTCGTTCACGTCTTCCCAGACCGCAAGATCGGGACGTGGGGCCGGGGCGATGCCAAAGGCATCCAGTACGGCCTGATCCAGTCCTTCGCGGTGATAGGCCAGCGGGGCTTCGTAGATTGATTTCAGATCGTAAGCGGCAACTACATGCTCTTTGCGCACGTTACAGAACAGCGCGATCTTCTGGCGTTCTTTGTCGGGGATCGGCTGCTCGGAGCGGCAGACCAGAACGTCCGGCGCAATACCAATGGATTGCAGCTCTTTTACGGAGTGCTGAGTTGGCTTGGTCTTCAGCTCACCGGAGGCGGCCAGATAAGGCAGCAGCGTCAGGTGCATGAAAATACATTCGCCGCGTGGTTTGTCGTGGCTGAACTGTCGAATGGCCTCAAAGAACGGCAGGCCTTCGATGTCGCCCACGGTGCCGCCAATTTCACAGAGCATGAAGTCGACTTCGTCATTGCCCACATGCAGGAAGTCTTTGATCTCGTTGGTGACGTGGGGGACCACCTGAATGGTTTTGCCGAGGTAGTCGCCGCGGCGCTCCTTTTCCAGCACGTTGGAGTAGACGCGGCCGGAGGAGACGGAATCGGTCATGCGGGCTGGCACACCGGTGAAGCGTTCATAGTGGCCGAGGTCCAAGTCGGTTTCTGCGCCATCGTCGGTGACAAACACTTCGCCATGTTCAAACGGAGACATGGTGCCGGGATCTACGTTCAGATAGGGGTCGAGCTTGCGCAGGCGCACAGTGTAGCCCCGTGCTTGTAACAGCGCACCCAAAGCCGCTGATGCCAGACCTTTGCCCAGCGAAGAAACAACCCCACCTGTAATGAAAATGTAGCGCGCCATGTCTGTGGCATCCCCCGTGATTGTCGACCCTTGGGTCGGACGTGTTGTCGATGTAGCAGCGCCCAAGTCAAAGCAGATTCGCCTGCATATTTGACCCAGCATCACGGGACTTAAGTCTTATAGGATTCGCAGACAAAAGGCAACCGGACCGCAAGATGCTGTTGCGGTTGGCGTATAGGCCTCAAGCTGTGGTGGATGCCCGAAGGGGCAAAAAATCAGGCGGCCCCGAGAGACCGCCAGACTGTGTTCTGAACTGCGCGACGTTTAGTCTGCGCGGGGCACCAATGGGGCGTTGTCGCCTTCAGACGGCGGCAGCAGAGAGTCGCCTGCGCCCGGCAGGGTTGGTGCGGTTTCTTCCGCCGCAGGGGCGGAGGTGCCCAGACGGTCAAACACCGAGCTGGAGGCGGAATTCTTGGCTGCGATCACGGTCAGGGCAATCGAGGTGCAGATAAACGCCGCTGCGAGGATCCAGGTCACGCGGGTCAGCGCGGTGGCTGCTGCGCGGCCGGAGACGGCACCGCCGCCGCCACCCATTCCAAGGCCGCCGCCTTCGGATCGTTGCACCAAAACGACGCCAATCAGCGCCAAAGCCAGAAGAAGGTGGATGATGAGGACAACGTTTTCCATTGGGACCTGTACTGCGAGCGTTCGGATTTTCTAGCGGCGTATGTAGGCAAGTTTGCGGCGGGGGGCAAGGTGGATTTGTGAAGTTGATCGTGCTGCGGTGCAGATGTGGTTTTGGTGATGGACGCACGCGGGTTGTTCTGGCAGGGTTTTGCCATGCCACATGATCATGACCACCCGCATTCTCATCTGCCGTCTGACCCCGCGCTGCGGGTCAAAGCGCTTGAAACTCTGTTGACGGACAAAGGCTTGGTGGATCCCGCCGCTTTGGACGCTATCATTGATCTCTACCAAAACAAGATTGGTCCGCAGAATGGCGCCAAGGTGGTGGCGAAGATGTGGAGCGATGCGGATTTTCACAAGCGGATGATCGACGACCCGATGCCGACGCTTCAGGAGATGGGGCTGTATGGGCGGCAGGGCGAGCACATGGTGTTTGTCGAGAACACCGACGATGTGCACAACATGGTGGTTTGCACCCTGTGCAGTTGTTACCCGTGGCCTTTGCTGGGCATTCCGCCGGGGTGGTATAAATCAGACGCCTACCGGGCCCGGGCTGTGCGGGAGCCCCGTGTCGTGTTGGCTGAGTTTGGGGTGACGTTGCCTGAAGGTAAAAAGGTGCGGGTCTGGGACAGCACGGCGGAGGTGCGCTATTTGGTGGTGCCACAGCGGCCTTCGGGGACTGACGGGATGTCAGAGGAAGAGTTGGCAGCGCTGGTCACACGCGACAGCATGATTGGTACTGGGTTGGCACAGGAGCCAGGCGCATGAGCCGCATTCATGATATGGGCGGGCGTTTGGGCACCGGCGCTGTGGACCCACAGGATGGGTATGACTTTGCGGAGGCCAAGGATTGGCACAAGCGGGCGTTGGCTCTGAATGTGGCCTGCGGTTTTTTGGGTCAGTGGAATATTGATGCGTCCCGTCATGCGCGGGAGTTGCTGGACCCGCAGGAATACATGGCGTTCAGCTATTATGAAAAATGGATGGGTGGTCTGGCGGATCTGATGGTGGATCGCGGTGTTGTGACCGCAGGTGAGTTGGCCAGCGGGCAGGCGGCAGGGGTGTCGCCGGTGGCGGAACGGGCGGCCAAGCCGGAAACGGTTGAGGCGGTCCTGATGAATGGCAGCCCCTATACGCGGGACGGAGATGCACCAAAGCTTGCGGTTGGCACCAAGGTAAAAACCCGTCGGATCACGCGCAATGTGACCGTGCCGGGCGGGCATACGCGGTTGCCAGCATATGCGGCGGGAGCTGTTGGCGAGGTTGTGTTGCAGCATGGCGCGCATGTGTTCCCTGACAGCAATGCGCATTTCAAAGGGGAGGCAGCTGAGCCGTTGTATGCGGTGCGGTTCACGGCGCAGGAGCTGTGGGGGGAGGAGGCTGATCCGCGAGATGAGGTCGTGCTGGACCTGTGGCAGAGTTATTTGGAGTCTGAGCAATGACCTGGTGCGGCGATAAGCCGGAACCGGCGTTTTCCGAGCCGTGGCATGCGCAGGTCTTTGCGATCACAGTTGCGCTCAACGAAGCGGGGCATTTTGAGTGGTCGGCTTGGGCGGAGCAGTTTGGGGCGACGCTTAAGGCACACGGATTGACCAAGGAGCTGGATGGCGGCGAAGATTATTTCAACGCCTGGTTGGAAACTCTTGAGGGGTTTCTGGCGGAGATCGGTATGGCCGACGTGGGTGCGCTTCAGCAGTTAAAAACGGCGTGGACAGAGGCTTATCTCTCCACGCCGCATGGGATGCCGGTACATTTGGCTGGCGAGGTTTAGCGCGAGGCGCCAAAGGCCCCGATGTGGGTGCTGCCCGAACCGCTGATCGCAAAGCTCCCCCCAACTTCTTCAGCGTTTGGGCCATAGAAGCTGCCAGTTGCCGTTCCGGAGCCTGCAGCGGAGGTAAGGTTCGCGTTGAAGCCCGCGCCATCAATTTGACCGGTTCCGGAAAAGTCAAGGGTGCTCGCATCATGGACGAGTTGGTATGTGCCATCACTCCGTTTTTTGTATGCGCCGTCAGTCCAAGTCGTATTTGAACTTTGAACCGAGATTGTGCTGAAATCCGATGTTGTTACCGTAACGTCAAAGTTGGTGTCGCTGTGAATACCATCGTGATTTGCGATCCCGAGTCCTTTGCCACGGTAACTCGCAGAGCCGCTATTTGGCATATCCGGCTTAGGTGTCGCTGCTCCGTAGTGACCCGCACCGGTTGTTGGGTTACTTCGGTCCAAATCATACCAAGCTCCGTAGACCAAGTGGTCAAGGTCGTTGGAGTTTGTTTGGGAAAGGTAAGCGACATCTCCGTCGTCACGACTGTCCGCATCAGTGGTGTAGTACGTCGAGTTTTCTCTGGCATAGATTTCGTCCCCATCGCGGGTGTCGATGTCAAACTTGCTGTTTCCTGCGGAGCCTGAAATTGCGATTTGTTCGCCATTTTTGAAAGTTATGGCAAGTGAACTGCCTTGAGTGTCGCTTGGTTCGCCATACGTTGTGGTGCCATCAGCCGAATTTGTGGTGTAGGCAGCTGTATATGCTTGCCCTTGCAGCTCGGCTGTGCCGTCGGCGGGCAGCTCTGACGTGCTGGTGAAGGGGACTGGAGACGTGGATCCACCGCCGCAGGAAGACAAAGTCGTAGCTAGGATTGGGAGAAGGGCTGCTTTTGGAAACTGCGCAAACATTGTGATACCGGAAATTCTTTAAATGTGTTTGCATTTATAGGGTGTTTGAGTGGAGCATGACACATCTTATGGTGGTTTTTCTGCATGTGCTTGGGAAAGAGGTTTTTGCAGAGATTGAGGCCTGTTGGCGTTCTTTTACAAGCCTACGCTTCGACGTCGTCCACATCCACTTGGCCGGTCAACATGCGGCGCACGATGGACCAACCCAGGCCGATGCCCAGCACAATCGACAAAGCCAAGATGGCCAGCCAGATATTCACCGCGCCATTGTCCAGGCTGAGCATGTTGTAGTCATGCAAAACCCAGGCGACGGCGGCGAGCACCGCCAGCACCACGGACATGCCGAAGGCCCCGATTGAGCGCAGGGTGGCGCGCAGGTAAATCACATATCCGATCAGAAGCAGGAGGCCGAGCAGCACAGTCAGAGGCAGCTCCTCGGCGTAGTTGGCCTGTGCCCAGACGACGTAATTGTACTCGGTTGGGTTATAGGTTGCCGCCAACAAAAGAAAGGCGATCAGCCAGCGTAACAAGAGCCCCATCTCTGTCCCCTCAGATGTGTTGCCTGTGTTTTTTTCCAATCCTCGCGCAAAAAGGCGGCTTCTGTCCAGCCTGCGACACAGTTTGTGGTTTCCCAACCCCAACAACATGGCTAAAAGGGCGCGGGTTTGAACTCTCTGCAAAGGACCGGATATGGCCAATGTTGTTGTTGTAGGCGCTCAGTGGGGCGATGAAGGAAAAGGTAAGATCGTTGATTGGCTCAGCGAACGTGCCGATGTCATCGCGCGATTCCAGGGCGGGCACAACGCGGGCCACACGCTGGTCATTGATAGCAAGGTGTATAAGTTGCATGCGCTGCCGTCTGGCGTGGTGCGTGGCGGCAAATTGTCGGTGATCGGCAACGGTGTGGTGCTGGACCCTTGGCACCTGTTGAACGAGATAGAAACCGTGCGGGCACAGGGCGTGGATATTTCGCCTGAGACGCTGATGATTGCGGAAAACACGCCGCTGATCATGCCATTCCACGGTGAGTTGGATCGGGCGCGTGAAGAGGCGGCTTCCAAAGGCACCAAGATTGGCACCACCGGTCGCGGCATTGGCCCGGCTTATGAAGACAAAGTGGGCCGTCGTGCGATCCGTGTGGCCGATCTGGCAGACGACGCCACGCTGGAAGCGCGGGTTGATCGCGCGTTGCAGCACCATGATCCGCTGCGCAAAGGTCTGGGCGTGGATGCCATTGACCGCGATGCGCTGGTTGCGCAGCTGAAAGAGGTTGCCGGTAAAATCCTGCCTTACGCGGCGCCGGTTTGGAAAGTGCTGAACGAAAAGCGCAAGGCGGGCAAGCGGATCTTGTTTGAAGGTGCTCAGGGCGCGTTGCTGGACATCGATTTTGGCACCTATCCGTTTGTGACCAGCTCCAACGTGATTGCTGGCCAAGCGGCCACTGGTGTGGGCATTGGCCCAGGTTCTATCGACTATGTGCTGGGCATCGTGAAAGCCTACACCACCCGCGTGGGTGAGGGGCCTTTCCCGACTGAATTGTTGAACGCAGATGGCTCACCCGACGCAGACGGCGAACGTCTTGGCACCCGTGGCCATGAGTTTGGCACCACCACCGGCCGTCAGCGCCGTTGTGGTTGGTTTGACGCGGCTCTGGTGCGTCAGACCTGTGCCACCTCTGGCATCAAAGGCATCTGCCTGACCAAGCTCGACGTTCTGGACGGCTTTGAGAAGCTGAAAATCTGTGTTGGCTATGAGCTGGACGGCGAAACGCTGGATTACCTGCCAACGGCGGCGGATCAGCAGGCCCGTTGCAAGCCGATCTATGAAGAGATCGACGGCTGGAGCGAGACCACCGAAGGTGCGCGCAGCTGGAACGATTTGCCAGCGAATGCGGTAAAATACGTGAAACGCGTAGAAGAGTTGATCGAGTGCCCTGTGGCGCTGTTGTCGACCAGCCCAGAGCGCGAAGACACTATTCTGGTCACCGATCCGTTTGCCGATTGATTGCGTAAGCCTCTGAAAGGAGACTGACATGGCCTTGAGCTACAAAGCCCGTCGTCGGGTGGCACTGTTGGTGCTGCTGGTTGGCTTGCCAATCTACATTCTGGTGGCCTCGGTTCTGGCAACGACACTTGCGCCGGAGTCGATTTGGGTGACCTTGCTTCTCTATGTGGTGCTTGGGATTGTTTGGATCCTGCCGTTTAAGTCGGTGTTCAAAGGCATTGGCCAGGCAGACCCGGACGCGCCAAAGCGGCGGTTTGAGGACGACCCATAGGGTGGTCTTGCATAAAGTTAGCGAGCGGCGGCACTTCGGTGTCGCCGTTTTGCGTTTTTGCGGGGGTGTCGATGTGAGGGCTTGCAGCTCCCCCTAGAGCGGGGGACAGTTGGCGATGGCTGAGTTGACCCCACGCAATTCCTTTTCTTATCGGGATGATCCCGCGGTGCCGCCGTTTGATGACAGCGGACCAATCACGGTGATGGACGGGGAGTGCGCGCTGTGCAGTTTTGGCGCGCGGATGATTGCGCGGTTTGATCGGGATGAGGTGTTTCGGATTTGTCCTGGTCAGACGGAGCTTGGTACCGCGCTTTTGGGGCATTACGGGCTGAAACCTGATGATCCGGAAAGCTGGCTGTTGATCATGGATGGGCAGGCTTACGGGTCGCTTGATGCCATCATTCGTGTGGGCCAAACTGTGGGTGGCATAGGGCATTTCCTGCGCGTTCTGCGGATATTGCCGCGTGGGGTGCAGGATTGGGTTTACCGGCGGATCGCGCGCAATCGCTATGCGATGTTTGGCAAAGGGGATATGTGCGCCTTGCCGGATGCACGCTTGCGCAAGCGACTTCTGCAAAAATGAAAAGCCCGATCGGATGATCGGGCTTTTGCTTTGCAATTTTGGCGCGCCTTAACCCGCTTTGCTGTCCACCGGTTTGAAGTTGATCGAGGCGTTTGCGGTGAACCGGCCGCCGGCCACTTTGTCGATCTTTTTGTCACGCAGCAACTGACCAAAGGCACGCAGGCCTTCTTCGCGGGTGAACTGTGGAATGTTCACTTCGCGCGACATCCGCATCAGCATCGGGCGCGAGAAACGTTCCAGACCTTCTACATACGTCAGATACGCCGCTGCAGCCTCGGTGCTTTCTGGCAGTTGGGTTGCGCCCATGCTGGCGGCGTAGTCTGCAAACCCGCTCAACGTGGAGCCTTTGGCGCTGACCGGGGCAGCGGACTTCGCGGCTTCGTCGCGGTCCAGTTGGTCAGAAGACACCCGGCGCGGACGAACAGGGACGCGGCGGGGGGCTTTTTCTACACTTTGAGGCTCTGGTTGAGCGGGCTGTACGGATTTGCTTTGTTCTGTGGCATCAACACGCTGTGCAGCCACCAGTTTCAGAGGGGCGGCGGCGGATTTGGACGGCTTGGCCTCACCGGTTTTGCCACCAGGCACGGCGCGGACAACGGAGGCCAGATCGTCACGGTATGCCACCGTGTCGTCTTTGCCTTTGGCGTTGCTTCCGGCGCGTTTGTCGGCACGGGTTGCGGCCACGGCGGCGCGCAGATGCGCAATGGCGCTGCGGCGACCTTTGCCCTGCGGCTCTTCCATTTCGCTGTTGGCTTTGGCCATGAGACGGGACAGGTCCGGCTCTGGCTGAGGCTGGCGGGCTTCAGCAGGCTTGGGGGCTTCTGGCTCAACCGGAGCCTCAACTTTCGGTTCTGGGGCTTCCGCTTTTGGTGCCGCCTCAGCCGCATCAGATTGCTTGAGCTCCGCCTCCACCTGCGCCAGTTCGGCCAGCAGGTCAGCTTCGTCTTCCGGCGTCAGGCTGGTTGGTTTTGGTGCTTCTGGAGCAGGGGTTGCTTCGGCTGCGTCTTCGTTTTCCGGGTCCGCTTCGAGACGACCAGAGGACACAGCATCCTCAAAGTCCGCCTTTTTCATACGCACCACACGGGCGCGCAGAGGGCGGACTTTTGGCTTCACCACTTCTGGGGCTGGCTCGGCGGCCACCTCTTCGATTTCTTCAGCCGTGGCTTCAACCACTTCGGCATCTTCCACTGCGGCAGGGGCCTCGACGATCTCTTCCACCAGCTCTGCTGCGGCTTCGATCTCGGCGTCGTCTTCCAGGTTCACCGGGGTGAGGTCCATCGGCGCGAGGTCTTCGTCAAAGATGTTGGCTTCGTCGGTGGCGGCAACGGTGGTCAGCTCCGGCTGATCGTCTTCGGCGTCCACCGCTTCGGCTTCAGGCTCGGCTTCGACACGGGCCACCACGGCGCGGATGCGCTCCAGCTTGGCGGCGATGGAGTTTTCTTCAAACTCCGGTGCGTCGTCGACGTCTTCCCAATCCGCAGCTTCAGCTGTGTCTTCCGCCATGTCTTCAGCAAATGGATCCTCGCTGCTGTCCTCAACAGGCGCGTCCAAAATCAGTAGGTCAGAGGAGTCCGCTTCGGCGTCGGTTTGCAGCTGGTCGTCGGACAGGGCATCGACAGCGGAGACAGCGGCGGAGATGCCGGCGAGGTCCACTTCAGCTTCGTCCTCGGCAACTTCTTCGACGGCTTCAACCGGAGCCTCTTCAACCACTACGTCTTCGATGGCCGCTTCAACCGCTTCGGCAATAGGGGCCTCTTCGGTCTCTGGCAGGCTGTCTTCAGCAACGGCGGCCATCACGCTGTCGGCGATGGAGATGTCTTCAGACGCCGCCTCTTCAACGGCTTCAACTTCGCTCTCTTCGGCAACAGGTTTGTCAAAAGAGTCTTCTACTTGGGCAACCGCAACAGGTTCTGCCTCGATCTCAACTGGGGCTTCTTCTGCTGGAGTCTCCTCGGCTACAGCCTCTTCGGCGGCAGCTTCAACGGTTTCCTCAACGGCAGGGGCCACTTCAATCAGGTCCTCGGCAGGCGGGGTTTCCTCTTGGGACTCAACCACGTTCTCAACAGCGGTTTCAACCGGCGTGTCTTCCACAGCCGGTGTGGCGGGCTCTTCCGCAATCTCTTCGACCACAGGCGCAACGGCCGCAGGGGCTGGTTGCGGCGCGGGTTCAGCTACGGCTTCCGGCTGCGCCACTGGAGCGGCTTCGGCAACTGGCTGCGGCTCGGCGTCGGGTTTGGGCTCACCGGCGCTCAGTACGATGGCACCATGATCCAAACGCGCACTGACGCGGCGGGCGATTTCTTTTTCTGCGATACGCGCTAGCATCTCAGCATCCGGGGTCGGGGGTTCGGCACCGAAGTACCGGTCATCCGCGGCCAGATCCCTGAAATACTCAGCGATTGCCTTCATTGTATCAAACGACTCCTCAAACCCTTCCAGGGTGCAGGAGAATGTCCCGTAAGACACCGTGAGCACTTTGTTATTGGTAACCATCTTCTGCGGGTCCTTTGCACTACTCAGCAATCAAACTACCACCTAAGGAAAGTCGAAACGTGACCGATTCTGTGGAAGACAGGGTATCATTTCTAGGCCAAATTGTGGCGAAAGGCTTTTCAAGGGGGCTGGGCAGGGTGAAATGACGGCTATTGTTCATAGTTTGGAACCAATCACGCTGGTTGGGGCGGGATCGTTGAGCGATTCCGATATAGACGACTCATTGGCACTTGCTCCGACTTTGGTGGCGGCAGACGGCGGCGCAGCGCATTGTTTGGCGGCTGAGGTGATGCCAGAGGCGGTGATTGGCGATCTGGACAGTCTCGATATGGTTCAGGTGGCGCGCATTCCGTGGGAACGTGTGCATGAGATCACAGAGCAGGACAGTACCGATTTTGACAAGGCGCTACGGCACATAGAGACACCTCTGGTGGTGGCAGTGGGGTTTACCGGTGCGCGTATGGATCACGAGCTGGCGGCGTATAATGTGTTGGTGCGGCGCGCGGATCGACGCTGTGTGTTGGTGGGGGAGACGGATGTGCTCTGTGTTGCGCCACCGAAGCTGACACTGGATGTGCCCAAAGACACGCGAGTGTCCCTCTTTCCGATGGGGGCGGTCACCGGCCGGTCGGAAGGGTTAAAGTGGCCGATTGATGGCCTTGAATTTGCACCGGATGGCGGGATTGGCACCTCCAATGCGGCAACAGGCCCTGTCACTTTAGAAATGGCGGCGGCGGGCATGTTGTTGATCCTGCCGAAAGCGTTTTTGCCACTGTTGGTTAAGGCACTTCTTGCGACGCCTGAAGGCTGGCCCGCTCCCTGAACACAACATACAAACCCGCGGCAATGGTGATGCAGATGCCAAGTGCGGCGAGACCGTTGGGCCAATCCCCAAACACCAGCCAGCCAATCAGGGCTGCAATAGGGATTTCGAGATACTGCATTGAGGCAAGGGTGGACGACGGCGCGTAGCGCAGGCTCCACGTCATCACCAGATGTGCGGCTGTGCCAATCACACCGATTGCCAACAAGAGGCCCCAATATTGTGTGTTGGGTGTTGCCAGCGATAAGGCGGGCCAGTTGAGCGACTGACCAACAAAGAGCGCAACGGCGATGACGCCAGTGCCAATCACGCCGCTGACCGCCTGGACACCAATGGGATCGGTGTCTTTGGCGATCTGACGTGTGACCAGCATAAAGAGCGCAAAGATCACCGCCACGCCAAGCGGCAACAGGGCAGGGGCGCCGACTTCGACAAAGCTCGGCTGGATCACCATGAGCGTGCCAACAAAGCCAACCACACAGGCCATCAGGCGGCGGATGCCAACCTCTTCATGGAGCACGTATTTGCCAAGGATCAGCATGAGGAACGGCATGACAAAGGCAATGGCCACCGCATCCGCGAGGGGCAAGTAGCGCAACGCGGTGAACATGAAGGCAATGCCTGCGATGTGCAGCAAGGTGCGCCAGACGACCAGTTTGAAGACACGTCCGGTCGTGCGCCAGGGGCGACGGGTCACAATCACAATCGGGATCAGGATCAGCGCTTGCAGTGCAAATCGGATGAATACCAATTGGCCCAGCGGGACCGCACCGGACAGGAGTTTGGCCACGGCGTCGCCCAACGGGGCGAGCACGCAGAAACCCAGCATCAGTAAGATGCCAAGCAGGGGGCGGTCTTGGTGGGCTGAATGATCGTTCATTTCGGCACGCTAGGGTGGCGGATTGACCAAGGCAACAGAAAGATTGTGCCGACACAATGTGCTGGGTGGTCAGAACTCGGTAATGCCAGCCTGCACGGGACGTTCCAGATACGTGGAGAGCGCCACATAGGTTTTGGTGCTGACCACATCGGGCATGTCGTAGAGCCGTTTGAGTAGAGCCTCCATTGCCTTGGAGTCCTGCATACGCACTTTTAGCAGCATACAGGTGTCTCCTGTCACGGAATGGATTTCTTCCAATTCGGGCAGGTGGCGCAACTCCATCATAGCGGCGGATTTGCCCCAACCGGTGGTGTCGACATGCAGAAAGGCCAAAAACGGTTTGCCGGTCATCATTGGATCAAGCTGTGCGGTCACGCCAGATATGCGGCCGGAGGCTTTGTAACGTTTCACACGCTCATGCACGGCAGGTGGGGACAAACCGACCTTGTCACCTAAGGTGGCGTAGCTTTGCTCTGCATCTTCGCTCAAAAGGCCTAATAGCTTTCGGTCAATGGCGTCCAAACCCTGTGTGTCTTTGAGTGTCATCTGAACCTCATTCGGAATTTTTGCTAAAGTGCATTATGATATACACACCTTCCGCCAAAATGACTATCCAGTCTCCAAAATACGGAGTCTGATATGAAGCCAGTTTGGGTGTTGATGTGTGCCATTGCTGTTGTGGGGTCCAATTCATTGGTGCTGAGCCCGATTGCGGCGGATGTGGCCTTGGACTTTGTCGGCAAAAGCGCACCGGATGTGATGTTGGCCTCCGCGGTCTATGGCGGCAGCACAGCGGTAAGTGCATTGTTTCTCGCGCCGCGCGCAGATCAGATGGGGTTGAAGCGGGCGTTGATAGTGGCCCTGGTGATCTTGGTTGCAGCTTTGCTGGCCAGCGCGCTGGCGCCAAGCTTGGGCGTGCTGACGCTCGCGCAGGGGCTGGCTGGCATTGGTGCCGGGCTGGCGTTACCAGCCACCTACGGTCTGGCGGCGGATGTGTCGCCAAAGGGGCAGGAAAGCGCGACGCTGGGCAAGGTGCTCACCGGTTGGACGTTGAGCCTTGTGGCAGGGGTGTCCTTTGCGGCAGTTTTGGCGGACCTGTTGCATTGGCGGGCAGTGTTTGGGCTGATGGCCGCGCTGAGCGCGGGGCTGATTGTGCTGATTTGGAAGATGCAAGTGACACAGCGGGCTGCCGTACAAGCGGTGTCGCCGTTCAAAGCGTTTCGCGTACCGGGGGTGTTGCCTATCTTGCTGTCGGTGGTTTGCTTTATGAGTGCGTTTTATGGGCTCTACGCTTTCCTCGGAGCGCATCTCACCACGGTTTTGGGGTTTTCCACCGGCATGGCGGGCTTGGGGGCGCTAATCTACGGTGTTGGCTTTGGCATGGTGGCGCCGCTGGATCGGCTGATTGATCGCTTTGGCGCCACGCGGGCCGCACCGGTGGTGTTTGGCCTGCTTCTGCTGGTCTACTTGGTGATGGCGGTCTGTGCAGGGCAGGGGCTTGCAATCTTTGGGGTGTGCCTGCTTTGGGGCGCGGTGAACCATCTGGGATTGAACATTCTTGTTGGGCAGATGAGCGCCCTCTCGCCCAGCCAGCGCGGGGCGATCTTGGGACTTTATAGTGCCACCACTTATGTGGCGATGTTTGTGGGTACTGCCGCGTTCCGGCCGGTGTTTGAGGGGCAGGGATTTGCTGTGGCGTCTGTGCTGTCTGCCGCTTGTGTGGCGCCTGCGCTGATCAGCGCTGTTTGGACGTTGCGTCGGTTAGGGCGCGCGGTGGTGCCTGCGGCGGAATAAAAAAACGGGCCGACACAAAGGTCGGCCCGACAGGGAGTGAACCCGGGCGATGGATCGACGCCCGGCTTCGGGGAAAATCTTAGCGGTTCATGCGGTTCTCGATGAGGTCGTCCACAACAGCGGGCTCCGCCAAAGTCGACGTATCGCCCAGGCTGCCGTAATCGTTCTCGGCGATTTTGCGCAGGATGCGGCGCATGATTTTGCCGGAGCGGGTTTTGGGCAGGCCAGGCGCCCATTGGATCAAATCCGGGCT
>NZ_CANLRL010000005.1 GCF_947493595.1 uncultured Shimia sp.
AATCAAACCAACCAGATGAGCCGAACTCTCTCTTAGTTTAGGCCGCCCTTGGTTCCAAAAACTCTGACGACGCACACGTACAGCAAGGCGCGGTAATCGACCGGTACTATTCCTTTTTGACGAACCCGCTTCCAACTTGCACGCTGCGGCGCAACAAAAACTCATCGAGAGTTTTCCTGAAATTGCTGTCGACGATCATTCGCTAGCATATACAACACATAGTCACTACATGATCGAACCGGCTTGGTTGGAGCAAACATTTGTCGTTACAAACCGGGCCGATACGCCTGATGGTTCAGTAATCGACAAAGCTTCTCTAGACGACGGTTCATTGGACATTAAGGCCGAAACATACAGGTCCTTTGTCAACAAGAACCCCAACAAAACCTCCTATTTTCAACCAATATTGGACAGGTTACAGGTAGTCCCAGACAAGTTTAACTTCGACCGACGATCCATCGTAGTTGAGTGGAAATCCGACTATTACATTCTGCGATACGCCGCAAAACTGCTGTCCGATGACGAACTCTATTTCCTTCCCGGATTGGGGGCGGGCACGTTGGGCGCCTTGATTGCGCTGAGCACTAGTTGGAACCTCAATTACCTTTTTGTTCTAGACTCCGACAAAGCTGGTCAAAGAGCGTGTGACAAATATGTCAGGGATTTTGCGATACCAAATACTAAGATTACCACACTCAACGACTACCTAGACGTTGTAAATGTAATAGAAGACTTGCTGGATGAGCCAGCACGATTAAAAATCAAAGGCTTGTTAAAAATAGACAAAGCGCCCACCAAAGCGCAAATTAGGCGGTTTTTTCAGGAAAGTCTTGCAACTAACCAAATTGAGCCTCTAGGAGCTGGTTTCAAAAAGAATGCTAAGACGTTGATTGAGGCGATGAAATCACGACTGGACGAAGTTTAGAGTCTTTTCCGGGGCTTGGCTCAAGGTTTCTTTTTCATATTGGCGCGTAGCGCCAATATAGGCGTGTCTTGCCAAGCTTGGAACTCTGCAAAACGGGGGCCAGATGCAACGCTTACCTTCAAACCTCTTCCTGAAAAACTCGAAAGCACGGGTTAAATTTGCAAAACCAGCAATATGGCACCCATACGACACCCAGCTCAAAATTGACACATCGCCTAGGAACGGCGACTACAAGCAACGCACTGTTATCATTCGGTAAAAATGGTGCCCGGGGGCGGAATCGAACCACCGACACGAGGATTTTCAATCCACTGCTCTACCCCTGAGCTACCCGGGCACGGGAAGGCGTCTCGCCTTGGGTGCTGGCCTTCTATGTCAGCCAATCGGGGCTGTCCAGAGGAAAAAGACAAAAAAGTCAGTGCAAACGTGAACTTTGTTTTTGCATCTCTTCCAGGGCCTCAATGGCCTCCTCCGGATCCTGAGACGGCACCGCGTAATCGCCCCCAAACCACTTGCCCAGATCAATGTCCGCACAGCGTTTGGAGCAGAACGGACGATAGCTTTGCAGCGTGGCTTTTTTACAGATCGGACAGCTCATGTGAGCACATCCGCAAGCGGCACACGGGCGTTTTTGCGTTGCAATTCAAAGTGCCCCAATGGCGTCCAGCCCACCAAAGCGGTGTCGATGGTGTCCCGCTTAAAGGCCGCACGCAGAGCGCTCTCAAACCCGCGGCGGTCTTTCTTTGGCATCGGCGCCAGGTCGAGCACAATCTGCCCACCGAGGCCGCGCACGCGCAACGCCCGCGGCAGCGCTTTGGCCACCGCAAAGTTGGTTTTTGTCCCGGCCGCAGGCGAAGTGTCTTTGCCGGTGTTCACGTCCACCGCAACAAGCGCACGGGTTGGCTCAACATACATAGAGGCTCCGCCGCCCAAGGACACATAGGCACCTTGGGCCATATCCAGAGCATCGAGCACGCCGTGGCTCTCGAAACTGCCTGCTTCGGTCACCACTTCGGCGGGTTCGGACCAATCCCGCCACGCCGCAACATGCGGACCATCGCCGTCGATCAGCTTTTCGGCAGGACCATCCGCATCGGCCAAGACCTGTTCAGCCAAATCAAGCATGGCCGCAATATCTTCGGCGACATCTGCATCGTCCGCCTCGGCGCAAGCGGAGCGTAGAATGATCCCCGCATCGGGCGTTTCAACCACCGCATGGGCCACCCCCAACAGCGCATCCCGGCGCTCATCATCACGGATCGAGCGACTCACGTTCACCCCCGGCGCGCCCGGGGTGACAATGGCATAGCGACTTTTGAACAGCACTTTTTGTGTAACCGGGATCGCCTTGCCAGCCTCGGCCAATCCGGTCACCTGCACCAGCAACACATCACCCGGTGCAAGACCTTTGACCTGACGCAAGAAGGCCATGCCATCCGGGGTTTTCAAGAACATCCCACCCTGCCCTTTGACAGGTCGGTCCGCCACCGCGCGGTAGATGGTGCCGGGTCGCGGCATGTCGCTGTCAATCAGCAGGTCATCGAGTTGGCCATCCACCATCAAAGCCGCGGCTTCGCGTCCTTCGATGTGGTCCAATATAATCTGACGTCCGTTCATGTGCGTTCCTTGTAAAGCGGGTAGCCAGCCGCGCGCAGCAGGCCAGCGGTTTCGGCCACGGGCAGCCCCACAATGCCGGTAAATGACCCAGAAATCCACGGGATGAAAGCACCGGCCGGACCTTGGATGGCGTATCCGCCTGCCTTGCCCCGCCAATCATTGGTGGCCAGGTAGGCGTCTAGCTCTTCATTGGACAGGCGTTTCATTTTCACAGTGCTGACCACATCGCGCTCAAACAGCTGCCCCCCCTTGCGCAGCGCAACCGCAGTGATCACCCGATGGCGCCGACCGGACAACGCCCGCAAAAATTCCGCCGCTTCGGCAGCATCTTGCGGTTTACCCATAATCCGACGCCCAAGCGCAACGGTGGTATCCGCGCATAACACAGCGTCAGAGGCGGCAGCCTTTACCGCCAATGCCTTCTCACGCGCGATTCGCACGCAATAAGGACGCGGCAGTTCATTTTTATGGGGATCTTCGTTGATGTCAGGTGGGCAAATGTCATCTGCCACCACCCCAATCTGCGCCAACAATTCTTTGCGACGCGGACTGCCAGAGCCAAGTATCAGCCGCATGCCGGACCTCTTAAATGCGAAAAGGCGGCCCGCTTGGGGCCGCGCAATGTCTTGATGTAGTTCGCTTATTTGAAGCGGTAGTTGATCCGACCCTTGGTCAGATCATAGGGCGTCATCTCGACTTGAACCTTGTCGCCAGCCAGAACACGGATGCGGTTTTTGCGCATCTTGCCTGCCGTATGTGCGATGATCTCATGGCCGTTTTCCAGCTCGACCCGAAACGTCGCATTTGGCAGGAGTTCCTTCACGACACCGGGAAATTCGAGCAGTTCTTCCTTCGCCATGGTCTCTCCTTTGATTAGCACCTGCAGCATTTTGCAGGACGTGCGCTTAAATGAGGGCTTTTTCCCTTTTTTTCAAGGGTCAAAACCAAAAGAAGCCGATTTATCCAAAGATACCCCGACATTTCCTCCTCTTAGCCACCAATTGGCTGGTGGTCTGGCAGTCGGCTGAGCCAGCCGCCCGCTTGGACTTCATACTTGCGCCAGCCTAGGGCGCTGCCCTTATATATCTTTTGGCGTACCTGTTCTTGCGAAGCAGTACGCACCACATTGGCACTGTCTTGCGGCGCCAGGCAGGCGTCTTGCCAATCCAACCCAAGCAATTGAATAAGCTGAGGGATTTGAGCGTCAGGATCAGCAACCAGCGCTTCATAGTCGACGTCAATGATGCGCTCCGGGAACCGCTCATGCCAGAACGCCATCAGGTCTTGATAGAGTTCAAAATAGCGGATCAGGCTTTTTGTATCATTGGTGAACCCCAGCCCCTCACCAGCAAAGAAATGTCGGAAGTTGGACCAGCAACACGCCTTGGGGTCGCGGTAAACATGCACGATTCGCGCTTGCGGCATCGCTGTTGCGATATGGCCGATT
Source organism: uncultured Shimia sp. (assembly GCF_947493595.1). Taxonomy (GTDB): domain Bacteria; phylum Pseudomonadota; class Alphaproteobacteria; order Rhodobacterales; family Rhodobacteraceae; genus Shimia. The sequence goes on from NZ_CANLRL010000005.1 coordinate 3,990, forward strand.
AGGCGAAAATTCAGCGGCATTTTATCCGTAATGAACCGGCCACTCCCGGATTGAGACAACAGCGTCAAATATCGCTCTCTCAAGACGACTGCCTGCTCCAGTTCCAGCGGAGTGGATAGCAAATCCAGCCGTTTGACTAAGGGCGCGAGATAGTCCAATTCTCCGGCCTGCGTCACATCCGAATGGCGGCCGATGATGGTTTCGGTCAGCGAGGACCCCGATCTCGGCAATCCCAGAATGAAGATTGGCGTGGCGGTCGCGTCCAGCTCTTCGATTTCAATTACGGACGGATTGACGAATTGCGCCTTTAAACTTTCAAAAAGCCGCTCCTCGCGCGCAATATCAAAGTCAGACATTTCAAAAGAGCGCCGATTGGCAATTTGCAGATTCCGGTAAGCCGCCTCATAATCGCCGCGCTCTTCCAAAGCAGCCACTTTCGCAGAGCGTAACCGCGACTCGTCTGACTTGGCGTTTCTTTGCGCGAGTTGCGCGTCCAGCTTCTCTTCAAATCCGGCCATCTCCGAGGGGCGCCGAAACGCAACAAAGTTGGCGTATGTCACACTGTTTTCAGGGGCCTGCTCGAGCGCCCTTTGCCACTGAACCAGAGCGTCTTCCGACCGCCCGACGGCTTCCAAAAGGCTGGCATAACATCCCGTAATATCGGGATCTTCAGGCCAAGCTTCAACGCTCACCTCAAGAAGCTGAACGCCAAGCTCCAGCTGCCCTAGAGCATGCAATACGCGGGCATTTCGCAATACATAGGAAGGCTCGTTCGGCGTGAGCTTTTGGGCGATTGCAAAGCACTCCAACGCAACAACAAGCTGTCCCGTTGCCTCAAACGCTTCGCCCAAATCCGCCGTGTAAATTGGGTTTGTTGGGGCTTGCTGGACAGCTTCTGCAAACGCCGCCAGCGCCTTTTCCGTGTTCCCCAACCCCAGTAGGCAATGCCCAAGACCGTTGAGAGCTTCCCCACTGTCAGGATTGGCCTCCAAAAAGGCCACATACAGAGGCAGCGCCGAGCGCCACTGAGATTTTTGCAGCAACGACTTTGGCAGGGAAAGTGGATCGGCATCCACTTTGCGCATCAACTGAATGGCGCTTTTCCGCAAGGAAGCCGCATTCTCAGAAAGCGCGACACTTTCTCCGGAGCCGGAGATTGCAGTGCGAGAGAACGCGACCTTCAGGGCATCATCTGGGGGGGCTGCGAAATCTGAAAACTGCCCAAAGGCAACCTTGCCTTTGGTATCCCGAGGTTTTTGGGAAAAGGAAAACGCTTGTTTTGAGGCCTGAGGCATTCTGCCATCCTTGCTGTCAGTTCAGGGATAACGTCTCAAAACATGGCAAACAAAAGGTTAGTGTTCGCGCGTTTTCCGAAGAAATCGGCCTAGCCCCAACGCGCGCGCAGGTACGCCACGATCTCATCACGCGCGGCCCTGTACGCGGCCAGCCTGGCCTCCCGCCCGTCTCCAGCCTGCGCGCCGCTTGGGTCCGATACCGGCCAATACTCCAGCTCCAGATGGTCAAACCGCGTGAGCTCTTCCGCCTTGCTGCGGCTGGCAGGGGTCAACGCCACCACCATGTCGAAACTGGACAGCTCATCGCCCAGCTTTTCCATCTCTTCAAAGCTGCGGGTGCGGTGCCGGTCCAGCTCCACGCCAATCTCGGAACACACCGCAATGGCAAAGCCGTCAATCTCCAGGTCGCTGCGAATCCCGGCGGATTGCACATAGACGTCCTGACCATAAAACTTCTTCATGATGCCCTCCGCCATGGGGGAACGCACCGCATTCTGGTCACAACAGAACAAGACCGATTGTGGCAAAACCTGCTTCTGATCGGGATCCGCCACGTAGCTCAGCCTCCGAAGTGCAGGACACAGATCAACGTAAACAGGCGCCGGGCGGTATCAGTGTCGATGTCCGCCTTACCCTCCAACCGCTCCTGCAACACCCGCGCGCCTTCGTTGTGGATGCCACGGCGCGCCATGTCGATGGTCTCGATCTGGCTCGGCGGCAGGTTTTTTACCGCATCAAAATAGCTCTCACAAATGGCCCAATAGTCTTTCACCACTTGCCGGAACGGCGACAGGCTCAAGTGAAACTCCGCAGCTTTCTCACCACCTTCGCTGGTCACATCAAACACCAGCCGCTTTTCGCGGATCGACAGGTCCACGGAGAATGGCCCGTCCGGGACCACGCGATCGTCGCGTTTGGGCAGCGCAAAACTGTTCTCTTCCAACAGATCAAAAATCGCCACCTTGCGCTCCTGGTCAATCTCCGGCGTGGGAGGTGGCAGGTTGCGGTCATCAATTTGGATGTGGCTGATCCGGGACATGGGAAGCTCTTGTCTTTTTGCGATGCAGCATGAGTAACGCACCGCCCCCCATCTTGTCCATCGGTTGCAACTGTCGCAGCCATTGACAGCCCGCTCAGGCTGCGCAATCCCAATTGAGACCATGTGAGAGGACGCCCCATGTTACAGCCCCTGCCTATCTTTGACCTCTCGGGGCAAAACGCCCTGATCACCGGCAGCACAGACGGGCTGGGCAATGCCGCCGCAGAGCTTTTGGCTCAAGCAGGCGCGCATGTCTGGATCAACGGGCGCAACGCGGAGCGCTGTAACGCCGTGGCGCGTGACTTCCGCGCTGCAGACCTAAAAGCCACCGCCCTGCCGTTTGATGTGGCGGACGAAACCGCTGCGGAACACGCCTTTGCCACCCTGGCCACCGCTGATGGCCTCTCCATACTGGTCAACAACGTCGGTCAACGCGACCGCCGCACGCTACCGGTGTTCACGAGGGACAACCTACAAACGCTTTTAAACGTAGACCTGATCTCGCCATTCCGTCTCTCCCAACGCGCGGCCGATCAAATGCGCCCCAAAGGGTACGGGCGGATTGTGAACATCTCCTCCATTGCCGGTCTCATCGCACAATCCGGCGATGCGGCCTACACCTCCGCCAAAGCCGGCATCAACGGCATGACCAAAGCCATGGCCGCCGAACTTGGCACCGATGGCATCAACGTCAACGCGGTGGCACCGGGCTTTTTTAAGACCGCGCCCAATGCCGCCGCCGCACAAGACCCGCTACTCGCCGAGAAGCTCAAAAACGCCACCGCGCTCAAACGCTGGGGCAACCCCGAAGAGCTCGCACCAGCCATCCTCTTCCTCGCCAGCCCCGCCGCCAGCTATGTGACAGGGCAGGTCTGGGCCGTGGATGGCGGCTACACCAGCCATTATTGAACGCTCCGCCAGCAGGTGCTGAAAGAACTTTGGGCCTCCAGCGAGGATATTTCTGGTCAAATGAAGTAACGATTCATTAACCATGTCACGGCACGCGACCCAAGCGGTACAGGCGGGGACGCCGATGACCGCGTCAAGTGAAGCGCCCTGGCCTTTGTGGCTGGGGCGTGCCTTCATTTGACCCAAAATATCCTGGGGAGTCACAGCCTGCTGTGACGGGGCAACGCCCCTCTTACTTGTTCAACGCATCCAAACGCGCGCGCACGCTAAGACCATGCGCCTCAAGGCTTTCCGAAACTGCCAGGGTCTCCGCTGCCGGACCAATCGCCTTCAAGGCTTCCGGCGTCATTTTGGAAAGAGTGGTGCGTTTGATAAAATCCATCACCGACAGGCCAGAGCTGAACCGCGCCGAGCGGGCTGTGGGCAACACGTGGTTTGGCCCGCCAACATAGTCGCCAATCGCTTCCGGCGTGAATTGACCCAGGAAAATCGCCCCAGCGTGGGTGATCTTCTCAGACAACGCGTCCGGGTCCGCCACACACAGCTCCAGGTGTTCCGGCGCAATTCGGTTGGACAGTGCCGAAGCCTGATCCAGATCTGCCACGGTGATCACCGCACCAAAGTCACGCCAACTGGCCCCGGCAATCTCACGCCGCTCCAGCGTTTCCAAACGCTTATCAACGGCCGCCGCAACCGCCTGACCAAAATCAGCATCGTCGGTGATCAACAGTGACTGCGCACTTTCGTCGTGCTCCGCCTGACTCAGCAGATCCAGCGCAATCCAATCCGGATTGTTGTCTTTATCCGCAATCACCAGAATCTCGCTTGGTCCGGCAATCATATCGATGCCCACTTTGCCAAACACGCGGCGCTTGGCCGCCGCCACAAAGGCGTTGCCCGGCCCGGTGATCTTATCCACGGGCGCAATTGTGTCGGTGCCATAGGCCAGCGCGGCCACCGCCTGCGCCCCGCCAATGCGGTAAATTTCATCCACACCTGCCAACCGCGCCGCCAGCAGAACAAGTGGATTGGCAACACCGTCCGGGGTTGGCACCGCAATCGCCAAGCGCTCCACACCTGCCACTTTGGCCGGGATCGCGTTCATCAGCACAGAGGACGGGTAACTCGCCAAGCCACCGGGCACGTATAGTCCCGCAGCAGAAACCGGCGTCCAGCGCCAGCCCAGCGTGGCCCCGCTGTCATCAGTCCAGCTTTCGTCACTTGGCATCTGACGTGCGTGATAGGCTGTCACCCGTTCAGCGGCCAGCTCCAACGCCGCGCGGTCTTCGTCAGTCACCTGCGCACAATAGCTGTCGATCTCTGCCTCAGAAAACCGCAAAGTCCCCGGTGTCAACTCCAGACGGTCAAACTTCGCCGTCAGCTCAATAACCGCCGCGTCCCCACGATGACGCACGTCTGCGATGATGTCGGCCACAACGGCGTCCACATCCGGGCTGTCTTCACGCTTGGCCCCCAAAAGGGTGGTGAAGGCGGCTTCAAAATCAGCAGCTTGCGCATCAAGAAAAACGGGCATTTGGTCTCTCCGTAAAGGTCACGCCTTCTTAGACCGCGCCCCTAGGAGGCTCAAGCGTCAAGCTGTCTCAGCATCAGAACATCGTCGCGGGGCTGCCCATCGACAATCACAGAACGTGGACGCAGGCCAATTTGCTGAAAACCACAGGACTGATACAGCGCCTGCGCGCCGTGGTTCTGATTGTCGACACAGAGCTCCAGCTGCAACACGCCCATTTGCAGCGCCGCATCCACAGCGGCATCCATCAAAGCCCGCGCCAGGCCACGTCGACGAGCGGAGGGATGCACATATAGGGGGCCGATGTCGGCCATATGACGCATCCGTTCTGGACCGCCCCGCCTGAGAGCAACAAAGCCCACCAGCGTTTCGCCGTCAAACGCGCCAATCACCTCACCGGAGGTCAGTTTTGCCACCAAGGCACTGTCCGGTGTGGCCACCGCCTCCGCTGCGGTCAGCAAAAACGCCGAAGGATCCGCACTAAGCCCCTGCAGCCAGAGGCTGCGATAGGCATCCATATCATCCGCTGTAAGCGCGCGGATCATGCGGGATGGCTTGGGGTGGATTTGGAAGGGGCAATGTAAGGCCGTGTTACGTCTTTCAACGATACTTCCAGCGCTTCCACCTGCAAACGGATCGCCCCGTCGCCTGCCAAGGTCAGAATCACCGCGCCGTCAGCGTCTTCGCCCGGCTCAAACGTCACAGACAAAACCGACAGGATGGTGTCCGCATCACCACGTTCCACACCTTGCGAGGCCACACGCACAACATTGTCGACCACCAACAGGCTCTGCACCCGCTCCACAGAGCGCTTGCGGCGCTCTGCGGCGGTCTGATCTTCCCAGCGGAACCGGTTCAGCAACACGGCAAAGCGGCGCTCTTTGGCCAGCCACTGCATCTCGGACGCCGGAAAGATTGCATCCTGCGCCAGCGTGGAGAGAACTTGCAAATCCTCTGCATCCAACGCGCCGAGATTTAGCGGGCGATCGCCGCCGTCTTCAAACCGTGCATCCTGTTGCGTCACTGTTCCTGTACCCTTTCGATATGGGCACCCACGCCGCCCAGCTTTTCTTCAATGCGCTCATAGCCACGATCCAGGTGATAGACCCGACTTACAATGGTTTCGCCTTCCGCGGCCAATCCAGCCAGGATCAACGAAACAGAGGCGCGCAAATCAGTCGCCATAACGCGCGCGCCTTTGAGCTTTTCTACACCATGCACTGTTGCGGTGCCGCCGTGCACCTCAATATTGGCGCCCATGCGGATCAATTCCGGCGCGTGCATAAAGCGGTTCTCAAAAATTTTCTCTTCCAGCACAGACGTACCGTCAGCGGTACACATCATCGCCATGAACTGCGCCTGAAGGTCGGTTGGGAAGCCCGGGAACGGCTCGGTAGTCACATCCACAGCCTTCACCCGGCCATTCTTGCGCGCCACTTTGAGACCCTTTTCGGTCTCTTCCACATCAATCCCCGCCTCGTGCAGCTTGGCGACAAAGCTCTCGACCAAATCCAGACGCCCGCCCAGTAGTTCCACCTCGCCACCACAGAATGCCGGTGCCAGCATAAAGGTGCCCAGCTCGATCCGGTCAGTCACAACCGGATGGGTCGCGCCGTGCAGACGATCGACACCCTGAATGGTGATGTCAGAGGTACCATCGCCATCAATTTGTGCGCCCATCGCGCGCAGGCAGGTCGCCAGATCAACAATCTCCGGCTCCCGCGCGGCGTTCTTGATCACCGTGGTGCCTTTGGCCAGCGTCGCCGCCATCAGGATATTCTCGGTTGCCCCAACAGAGGCAAAGGCCAGCTCAATCACCGCACCTTTGAGACCATTTGGCGCCTTGGCATGCAGGTAGCCATCTTTCAGCTCAATCTCTGCGCCCAGCTTCTCCAGGCCAAAGATGTGCAGATCCATTGGTCGTGCGCCAATCGCACAACCGCCGGGCAGCGACACAACTGCATGGCCCAGACGCGCCAACATCGGCCCCAACACCAGGTTGGACGCGCGCATCTTACGGACAATGTCATAATCCGCGATATGGTTGTTGATGTCATGGCTCGACATCGCCAGCACCTTGCCATCCTGCAGGCTGGTCACTTCCGCGCCCAGCGAGCCCAGCAATTCGCTCATGGTCTTGATGTCACTCAATCGCGGCGCATTGGTCAGCGTCAGCGGTTCTTCGCTCAAAAGCGTGGCCGGCATCAGAGTCAGACAGGCATTTTTAGCCCCCGCAATTGGGATCTGCCCCTTAAGCGGCCCGTTGCCGCGTACAATAATCGAATCCATTTAATCCTGCCCTTTACTCTTCACCGCCTCGCTTGAGTCGGTTGTCTCACTCTGCGCACGTGCTTTGGCCTGCGCTTTCCGGCGCCCCATGTTGGCTTTTAACGCTGCCTTGAGCCGATCTTCGCGGCTGTTGGCAGTTTTTTTGGCTTTATTTACAGGGGTCGATTTGTGTTCCATGCAGTTTCTTTACATGAGGTGCAAAAAAGGGTCCAGATTGCGCTTGCACATGTTGAAGTTTGGTCCTAAACACCGCGCCACGGTAATGCTGTGGTAGCTCAGTGGTAGAGCGCACCCTTGGTAAGGGTGAGGTCGGGAGTTCAATCCTCCCTCACAGCACCACCAGACCTCCTGAAAATGCAAGAATACACGCAATGCGTGATCCGTGTGGGCGTCACCCCCAAAAAAAACGGGGCACAGCGGTCATCATTTCATGCGCTTTTCTACCGCCCGCCTCATTCAAATCGAAAGGGCGCGCAAGCACACAGAATCATGGGGAGCCAGATTCGGCGCAAACCAGCCCAAACTCTGCAAAACTGGGCCATCGATTCGCCAGACATCGTTCGCGAGATGGGGTTAATTCACCCAAGCCCACCCGCTTGTCGCCAATTTGCAAACAATCCCGACCCTCTCCTTGTGGCGGGATCACCACAACCGAGTTAACCTTCCGGCACCTGCAATTGGTTCACAGTTGGAAACGACCACACCCGCAAATAGGTGACGCAAGGAAAGCCAAGGCAAAAAAGGCCCAATTTTGTCCTTCGTACACGCCGGAGCGCCACATTTCCCGCCCTGATTGCGCCTCATTTCGGAAACAATGCAGACAATAGCCCTGCGTGCATTAACCAAAACTTAAGACCTATTGTTGCCGTATTTTCCGCGCTTTTCGTCAAATTTTGCAGGTTTTTGTTTCTTCCTCGCCTCGATTGCATCATATTTAAGGGCAAGTCCAACTGGGGGACGAGTTCTGGCTAGGGGCAGCCAAACGATATGTAGAGGGCATCAAATGATGTCGCGTAACTCACGCCAATCGGCGCATTGAATCCAATTCTGCGGGTTCAAGGCGGGTGATGGCGGCTGACGCGGCTTGTGCGATGAGAAAGAGGGTACAATGGCTGATCCAAACGGTCCTGGAATTGTAGACGGCACGCAAAACGACGACGAAATCTCCATCGGCTTTGTCGATGTGGATGGCGATACAGTTGACAACTCCGGCAATGTCATCAGTGCCCAAGACGGCGACGATGACATCACTGCAGGAACTGGCGACGACACCATCTATGCGGGTGACGACGATGATGTGGTCAACGCGGGTGGGGGTAACGACGTCATCTATGGCGACGAAACCGACACTGTTGACGAAGATCCTAACGATGGCAGCGAAGGCGAGCCTGGCGACGATCTCCTTGTAGGTGAAGCTGGCAATGACACCATTTACGGCGGTGGCGGCAACGACACCATTTATGGTGATTTTGAAGACGGCCCAACTGTTCAGGGCGCGCGCGAAAGCTTCAACTGGAGCGAAGTGACCGGCTTCGCTGATGGCGCAGCGGTGCCTACAGGTTATGCACAAAACACCGGATCCGTGGATGTAACGGTATCCACCTCGACCAGCGGAGGTGGCGACTCCAGCTTTGCAACAGCCACACAGCTGCTCACCGACGTGGACACTGGTGACGAAGACGGTAACGTCAACTCCGGCGCAAACCTGACCACCGGTACCGGCACCAACGCCAGCGTGACCAAAGGCGTTGAGTTCTCCGAACCCGTCGACAACGTACTGTTCCGCATCAGCGACATTGATGAGAACGCCGTTGTCAAAGTCCGCGCATGGGACGAAGACGGCAACGAAATCGAAGTGACCATGTATGCCAGCGGTGACACCAACTTGCACCTGGTGGACATCAACGGCGACGGCACAACCGAAGCGGCGATTTCTGACGGCACCAATCCAAGCGACGCTGAAGACATTGACAACTCTGTGCTGGTGGCCATCCCTGGCCCGGTGGCACGGATGGAAATCATCAACGTCAACCTGGACGGTGAGCCGTCTGACGTTGTGGTGTCTGACGTGTTCTTCGACGCGGTCACTCCAACCGCGATCTTTGACGCGGATGACTCGCTGATGGGCGAAGATGGCGACGACGTCATCTATGGTCAGCAGGGCGACGACACCATCGACGGTGGCGCTGGCGCTGACACCATGGAAGGTGGCGCAGATGCTGATCGCTTTGTCATCGGCTCCGGCGAAGAAGGTGACGGCGATGTCATCCTTGGCGGTTCTGACGGCGACGACCACGACGTGCTGCAACTCGATGGCATCGAAGGTGTGGACTGGCGCATTGTGGACGACAGCGTCGACAGCGACGGCAACGGCATCGACGGCACAGTGGAATTCCTCGACAGCTCCGGTGACGAACCTTATGTGACTGGCACGGCCACCTTCGAGAACATCGAAGAAATTGTCTGCTTCACACCGGGCACCCGCATTCTGACCCCTATGGGCGAAGTGGCAGTGGAAAACCTGAGCGAAGGCGACCAGGTTGTGACCCGCGACAATGGTCTGCAAACCATCCGCTGGTCAGGCCGCAAGCATGTGTCTGGCCGTGACCTGATGGTGCGTCCGGAACTGCGTCCGATCCTGATCAAACAAGGTGCGCTGGGTCCAAACCAGCCAGAGCGTGACATGATGGTTTCCCCATCTCACCGCATGCTGCTGGTGTCTGAGCAAGCCGAACTGCTGTTTGAAGAGCGCGAAGTTCTGGTTGCCGCTAAGCACCTGACCCACCTTGATGGTGTGGAGCAGATCGACGTGGTTGGCGTGGACTACATCCACTTCCTCTGTGACAACCACGAAGTGGTGCTCGCAGACGGCGCATGGAGCGAAAGCTTCCAGCCGGGTGAATACTCCATGAACGGCATCGGCAAAGAGCAGCGCGACGAAATCTACGCCCTGTTCCCGGAGCTGCAGCAACGAGACGGTCTGGCCGGTTACACCGCCGCCCGTCTGTCGCTGAAGCGCCACGAGGCCAAGCTGCTGGGCTAACCCCCACAGTCACAAGTTCGCTATGGGATGGGTCGACCTTCGGGTCGGCCCGTCTCGTTTTAGAACTGCCGCAACCTAACGCTGGACAGTTGCAATGGAATGCCGTCAATTTGCTTAACACGCAAAGTTCTGACCGGAGCCCACCATGCCAGCGCCTCACAACCCATTCAAAGCTGCCCTTGCCAACAACCAGCCCCAGATCGGCTGTTGGATGTGCTTTGGCGAGACCGTTGCGGCCGAATTGATGAGCACCACAGGCTTTGACTGGCTGGTGGTGGACGGCGAGCACGGCCCCAATGACCTGCGTTCGATCACCGATCAGGTCCGCGCCTTAGAACCCACAAACAGCCATGCGGTGGTGCGCGTGCCCATTGGCGAAGACTGGGTGCTCAAACAAGTTCTGGATGCCGGCGCCCAAACCGTTCTGGTGCCAATGGTCGACACCAGCGCACAAGCCGAAGCGATTGTGCGCGCCTGCCGCTACGCACCTGACGGTGTGCGCGGCATGGGCGGCTACGGCGCGCGCGTCACCCAATTTGGCGCCATCCAAGATTACGGCACCACCGCCAACGCGGAAATCTGCGTGCTGGTGCAGGCCGAAACCCGCACCGCCATCGAAAACCTCGACGACATTCTGGCGGTTGAAGGCGTGGATGGTGTCTTCATTGGTCCCGCCGACCTCTCTGCCGACATGGGCTTCCCCGGCCAACCCGAAGCCCCCGAGGTGCAAGCCGTCATCAAGAACGCGATCACCCGCATCGCCGCCGCTGGTAAAGCCCCCGGCATCCTGACCTTTTCGATGCAAGCCGCCAAAACCTACCTCGACCTTGGCGCGACCTTTGTGGCGGTCGGCATCGACACGGTGGTGCTGGCCCAAGCCGCCCGCGCACTGAGCAAAGACGCCAAGGCACTGATCAAGTAACTCAAATCAAAAAAGAATTTTAATGGCCCCTTTACTCCCTAAAACCCTCGCAATTTGCGCGTTTGCATTCGGCAGCGTACTTTCCTTTTCCGTTGAAGTCTCCGCTGCCTGCGCCAACCTTCGTGACGGCAACACCTTCACCGTCACACGAAATCAGCCATTCCTTCAGACCACCAGTACGGTCCAGGCGGATGGATCGGTCCTAGAACATCGTTCCCAAACCCGAAATGGGAAAACGGAAAAAATTACAACCACTTACTGGAACGGCGTGGCGGCAATGGATCGAAAATCCTCTTCCAGTCACATCCAAATGAAAGCGGACAAAAATTTACGATCCGCGGACCTTACCAAACCAAGCAAAACCTATAGCGCGCCAATAGAGCTTTTTATAAACGGTAAGAAAATCGACCAGGGGACTTTCACCATTAAAACGGTACAAAAAACCAATTTGTCGATTGGTGGGTGCACATACCCGGTGATGGTTGTCCGGACATCGCTGTTGCGAGAAAAGGGCGCCCCAATCTATGAGGAGGCACTGCTCAGCCTCGACGCAGGCATTTTATTGGGCAACGTGGCGATGACCGACGATTGGTCGCCCAAACATGGGGTCTTCTTCGACAAGGTCGAGGCCCAATAAGTCTGCCTCGCCCCAAATAAAAGGGCGCCATCGCAGGCGCCCCGGTAGTCCTTTTGCAAGACCATCACCCCTTCGGCGGCGTGTACCAGATCGGCGAGGAATAAGCCCGCTCCTGATGGATCAACTGCGCCTCCGCAGGCAGTTCAATGCCAAACCGAAGTTTGTCGTAAACCACCCAGCGCGGCGTTGGAATTTCCAACACACGCACATAATAAAACGCCGGTTGTGCCGGATCAAAATCCGGGTCCGTCCACACGGAGGTCAGCTCAGACGCGCCAATGGTGTTGGCCCAACTGGCGGTTTCCAGATCAACAGTGTTGCCAACCTCAGGCACTTTGCCGTTGGCATCCATCTCGCGATCACCAGACCACGCAACGTCGTAAACCTTCTCGTGCAAACCACCGTCCGCATCCATCCAGCCTTTGATCACCTGCATCCGGTCGAGATTGGCCCCAATGGGATCACGCAAAGCCGCCAGCAAGAAGCTCGGCGCGCCGCCGCCCTCATTTGGCCGCAGGTCTCCCCCCATGGGCACACCTTTGGCATAGCCCACCACGGCTGGATTGCGGGTGCGTAAATCGTCCTCACCAAATTCCCAACCACCAAAGAAGCGCAGCCCCATACGAGGCCCGGTGGTGGCATAGGTTTCGCGCCGCTTGAAGGCGTCAAAGATTGCCGAGCGGGTGTTCTCCGTTGCCCAAACCGCTGTGTAGCCAGAGGCCACAAGCTGGTGACCTTCGATCCGACCCAAATCACTGGCAATAAACGGATGATCAATCCGAGTCGGGGAGGGTTCCACGCTCACCGACTTCGAGAAGAAATTCTCTTCCTCAGCGGTGGCCAAGCCTGTGTGGCTATCGGTGGCCCCGCCAATGCCAAATTTATAGGGGTTCACACCCAGTTTTTTCTCCAGCGCCAAGCCCCGCTTAAGCGCCTCACGGGCATATTCCCCCGCCAACATCTCTTCGGTCTTGAGTTCCGTCAGGTCAAGATTGCCCGCATCCCAGTTCTCATAGTCGGCAAACTCATCATCGGGACTCAGGAACGGGTGTGCCTCGCCATCGCCTTTGATCTGGGTGATCTCGTAATGCGGCTCCCATTTGGCCCGCAATTGAACGTACTGCTCATCCACTTTGCCACCGTGATAGGTGTCTTCCGTGGGGAACATCCAGCCGTTGGACAGGTTGCCGTTGTGGGCAAAAGCCACCGCACGACCGCCGGTTTTTTCCTGATACTCCTCCAACCAGTTCCACAGATGATACGGATCGGTATCGCCATAGGGCGGCTGCGTCACCGGCGGCACCACTTGCAGCGCCCGCATGGGGCCGTCACGCAGCATCACATTGCGGTGCAGGTTGAAGCCCTTGGGCACAGAGGTCCATTCAAAGCCGATAAACGCCGTGAACCGCCCTGGATCATTGTGCGCTTCCGCCGCGTTCACAATCTTCTCCCAAGTGAAGGAGAACGGATCAGCGCCGGGGCTGTAACTCTCCACCAACAATTCCGGCAAGGTCATCTGGGAGAAGTTGGTGATCAGATCAAACGCGGTTTTCCCGGCCTCGGCCCCACCTTTCTTGTAGCCCTCATACCACTCGCGCCCCTTTGGATCGGCCAAAACACCTGGCTTCCCCGCCTGCAAATCCGGCGCAAAACCCATCAGGTCGGTGTGATCGGTCAGCACCATCCAATCGAGCGGACGGCTGAGCTTTACCGGCTGCCCTGTGGAGGACACCACCTGCTCCCCCTTGGCAAATCGCCATGCGTCATCCGGCCCCAGAATATTGCCAAACGCCCCCGCATCCAGCGACAGGCCGGTGTGCAAATGGGTTTCCCCCCACAAAGGGAAGGTTGGGAAAGATCGGTTGGCATAAGGCGAATAAGGCGCGTCAGCAAACCCGCTTTCGGCGGCTTCCTCGGACGGCACAACCTGCGCCACGCTCTGTGTTGCCATCAACAGGGCAGCAGCCCCAAATGCGGCGGCACATATTTTTGCGCGAGACAGTGTTTCGGGGTAAACGGCGGAACAAACAGGCTTCATTCAACTACTCCCAAATGGAACGAGAAGCAGCCCCGAACCTCAGGACCGCATCAATTGAAAAGTGATCGGTGGTATATGCTTTCACGCTACCTTAAATCGGCTGAAAACCAAGGAAATTCGACTCTGAGAATCTTCTGCATCGTCGATGAAGCCCATCAAAGGGTGCAAAAACTGCGAATTTCGGGGGCATTTGCTTGCCGTTCAGCCCTGCAACTCTTTCTATGAATCTTTGAAAATACTCTGGCCTAACCCTTAAAAACCAAGGATATGGAAGACAACCAACGGACGCCGAGCCGGCCGTTAGCGCCCTGAGTGAAATGACCCGCCGAAGTTTACCTTGCAGACACGGCAGGCCAGTTTCTAGGGTGAATGCGTAAGAATTTCAGCGGTTTTGCCTTTTTTGAAGCGCACTACCCGCAGCCAGGGGGACAGATATGAGCACACCACTACTCTCCATCAAGGGGTTGACCAAGACCTACCCCGGCGTGGTGGCCAATGACGATGTCTCCTTCGACATCGGCACCAACGAGGTGCACGCGCTGCTTGGCGAAAACGGTGCTGGCAAATCCACGCTCGTGAAAATGATCTACGGCTTGGTGAAGCCCGACAGCGGCACCATGACCTGGAACGGGCAACCCTTCGCCCCGCCCGAACCGAAAGCCGCCCGCGCCTCTGGCGTGGCCATGGTGTTCCAGCACTTCTCGCTGTTTGACGCGCTCTCGGTGGCGGAAAACGTGGCGCTTGGCATGGAGAACCCGCCCGCCATGCGCGATTTGGCCCGCCGCATCCGCCGTGTCTCTGAAACCTACGGCCTGCCGCTCGATCCCAACCGCACCGTGGGGGATCTTTCTGCCGGGGAACGTCAGCGTGTGGAAATCATCCGCTGCCTGCTGCAAGACCCCAAACTGTTGATCATGGACGAACCGACCTCGGTTCTGACCCCGCAAGAGGTCGAGATCCTGTTTCAGACGCTGAACAAGCTAAAGTCTGAGGGCACCTCGATCCTCTACATCTCCCACAAACTCGAAGAGATCCGCACGCTCTGCGACCACGCGACCATTCTGCGTCTGGGTAAAAACGTGGGGGAATGCGTGCCCGCCGAAACCTCAGCCCGCGATATGGCGGAAATGATGGTTGGCGACACATTGCAAACCCCAACCCGCACCACCGAAAAAGCGGGCGACGTTGTTCTGGACGTGTCAGGTCTGACACTGGAGCCCACCAATCCGTTTGGCACCACGCTCAAGAACATCCACTTCACTGTGCGTGCCGGTGAGATCCTCGGCATTGGCGGCGTGGCGGGCAATGGTCAGGACGAGCTGCTATCCGCGCTTTCCGGTGAATCGCTCACTTGGCCTGACTCGATCAAGGTCAACGGTCAGGATGTGGCCAACCTCGGCCCCAATGCCCGCCGCGAAATGGGCATCCTTGCTGCGCCTGAAGAGCGTCTCGGCCATGCCGCAGCACCCGATCTGAGCCTGACCGAAAACGCGCTACTGACCGGCGCCATCCGCGAAGGGCTGACCAACAACGGGTTTGTAAACTGGTCCAAAACCACCGAGTTTGCAGACACCATCATCAAAGAGTTTGATGTGCGCACACCGGGCAACCACGTGGCGGCCCGCGCGCTCTCCGGCGGCAACCTGCAAAAATTTGTGATTGGCCGCGAAGTGCTGCAACGTCCTGAAGTGCTGGTGGTGAACCAGCCAACATGGGGTGTGGATGCCGCTGCTGCCGCTTCGATCCGCCAAGCCTTGCTAGATCTGGCCGCGGGCGGCGCTGCGATTGTGGTGATCTCCCAAGACCTTGATGAACTTATGGAAATCTCTGACCGCTTTGGCGCCCTGAATGAAGGCCGCATGTCCGACATCCGCCCCGCCGCCGGTCTCTCGATTGATGAAATTGGCCTGATGATGGGCGGTGCCCACGGCATGGAAGTTGCCCACGTGGGCGAAGAAGACAAAGAAGGAGCAAGCGCATGATCGCGCTGGAAAAACGCCCCACCCCGTCCCGCGCCCTGTCGCTTTCCACTCCGCTCATTGCGGTGATCATCACCATGATCATGGGTGGTCTGCTGTTCAGCGTGCTGGGCAAAAACCCGATTGAAGCCATTCGCACCATCTTCTGGGATCCGGTGTTTGGCGAATTTGCCTTCTACTATCGCCCGCAACTTCTCGTGAAAGCCGCGCCACTGGTGTTGATCGCCATTGGTCTCTCGCTTGGCTTCAAGGCTGGCATCTGGAACATTGGGGCCGAAGGCCAATACATCATGGGCGCGATCTGTGGCGCCGCCGTGGGTTTGGCCTTCTACCCCACCGAAAGCCGTTTGATCTTCCCCTTGATGATCCTTGCAGGCGCACTTGGTGGCTGGGCCTGGGGCATGATCCCCGCGCTTTTGAAAGTCCGCTTCGGCACCAATGAAATCCTGGTCTCGCTGATGCTGGTCTATGTGGCCGATCAACTGTTGGCCTCCATGTCGCTGGGTCTGTTGCGCAATCCCGAAGGCATGGGCTTCCCGGGTTCCCGCAGCTTCACCGGCTATCCGGCAGCCAACAGCTGGATTAACGAAGCCGCCGGCCTGCACTGGGGCATGGCCTTTGCCTTTATCGCCGTGATCTTCTCCTACATCTTGCTGAACCGCCACATCCTCGGCTTTAACATCCGCCTGACCGGCGAAGCGCCTCGTGCGGCGCGGTTTGCCGGTGTGAACCCCACCCGCCTGATCCTGTTCTGCCTCGGCACCTCCGGTGCTTTGGCGGGGTTGGCTGGCCTGTTTGAGGTTTCCGGCCCCTCCGGCCAGATCAACATCGACTTCGCATCCGGCTATGGCTTCACCGCGATCATCGTGGCCTTCCTCGGCCGCCTGCATCCCGTTGGCATCCTGCTCGCAGCCCTGCTGATGGCGCTGACCTACGTCGGCGGCGACCTGGCCCAAGGCAACCTCGGCCTGCCTTCCGCCGCCATTCAGGTCTTCCAGGGCATGTTGTTGTTCTTCCTGCTCGCCCTCGACCTGCTCACCAACTACCGCGTGGTGCTTAAAACCAAGGGAGCCGCATAATGGATCTTTCCGCTATCAACCCCGTCCTGCTGATCGCCTCTTTGATGGTCGCTGCCACCCCGCTCCTGTTGGCCGCCATTGGCGAACTTGTGGTCGAACGCGCAGGGGTTCTGAACCTCGGCGTCGAGGGCATGATGATTATTGGCGCCATCGCAGGCTTTGCCATCGCGGTGGAAACCACCTCACCGTTGCTGGGCCTTGTGGCCGCCATGGTCGCAGGCGCTGTTTTGTCCCTACTCTTTGCCTTTCTGACCCAGTTTGCCCTGGCAAACCAAGTCGCCTCCGGTCTGGCACTCACGCTGTTTGGCCTTGGCCTCTCCGCCCTGATGGGCCAATCCTACGTGGGCATCAAACCACCGGCCATGGCCAAGCTCGACATCCCGGTGCTGTCCGACCTTCCGGTGATTGGCCCGATCCTGTTCAGCCACGATCCCGTGCTCTACATCGGCATTGGCCTCACTGCTGCCGTTTGGTGGTTCCTGAAAAAGTCCCGCGGCGGGCTGATCCTGCGCGCCGTTGGGGAAAGCCATGACGCCGCCCACGCACTTGGCTACAACGTCATCCGCGTAAGGGTTCTCGCCATCATGTTTGGCGGTGCCTGTGCAGGTCTTGGCGGGGCGTATATCTCGCTGATCCGTGTGCCGCAGTGGACCGAAGGCATGACCGCCGGGATCGGCTGGATCGCTCTGGCGCTGGTGGTGTTTGCAAGCTGGAAGCCGTGGCGCGTGCTGCTGGGTGCCTATCTTTTCGGCGGAATCAACGTTTTACAGCTCAATCTACAGGCGGCAGGTATTGCCATCCCGGTCGAATACTTGGCAATGTCGCCCTATCTGATAACCATCCTCGTTCTGGTTATCATGTCGGCTGACAAAAGCGGTGCACCCGCCTCTCTTGGCCGCACCTTCCACGCCTCACAATGAGGCACCACATAAAAAACTGCCACCAACAGGGGGACTACCCGAAATGAAACTGACCAAACTTTTGACAAGCGCAGCTGTCGCGCTGGGTCTGGCAACCACTGCCATGGCCGACACCACCAAAGTCGGATTTATCTACGTTGGCCCTGTGGGCGACGGCGGCTGGACCTATGAGCACAACAAAGGCCGTTTGGCCGTGGAAGAGCACTTTGGTGACAAGGTCGAAACCACCTTTGTTGAGAACGTGCCGGAAGGCGCCGACGCTGAGCGCGTGATCACCCAGATGGCGCTGCAAGGCGCAGACCTGATCTTCACCACCTCTTTTGGCTACATGGACCCAACCATCAACGTTGCCAAAAAATTCCCAAAAGTGAAGTTTGAGCACGCCACCGGCTACAAGCAGGCTGACAACGTGTCTGTTTACTCCGCACGCTTTTACGAAGGCCGCGCGGTTCAGGGTCACATTGCTGGCCACATGACCAAAACCAACAAAATTGGCTACATCGCCTCTTTCCCAATTCCAGAAGTGATCCGTGGCATCAACTCTGCGTATATCCACGCCAAGAAAGTGAACCCAGACATCGAGTTCTCCGTGATCTGGGCCTACACATGGTTTGATCCAGCCAAGGAAGCTGACGCAGCCAAAGCTCTGATCGAGCAAGGTGCCGACGTGATCCTGCAGCACACCGACTCCACCGCACCACAGGCAGCCGCGCAGGCAGCTGGCAACGTAATCACCTTTGGTCAGGCGTCTGACATGGGCGAATACGCACCATTCCCACGCGTGTCCTCCATCATTGATGACTGGGCGCCTTATTACGTGGCCCGCACCCAAGCTGTCATCGACGGCACATGGGAATCTGTGTCCACATGGGACGGCATTGGCGCAGGCATGGTTGGCATCGGTGAAATCTCCGACGCGGTTCCTGCTGACGTCAAAGCCTCCGCACTGGCTCTGAAAGAGTCCCTCGCAGACGGTTCCTACCACGCTTTCACCGGCCCGCTGAACAAGCAGGACGGCTCCGCATGGTTGGCTGAAGGTGAAACTGCTGCCGATTATGGTGACAACGGTCTGGCCGGTCTGAACTTCTATGTTGAAGGCATCACCGCCGAGATCCCGAACTAAGCTGATCGCTTTTTGATCGCTTCAAAGGCCCGCCATCGGCGGGCCTTTTCCTTTTGCCTCCCCAAATTCAACCGACAATTGACAGCCATTAGGCGGCCTCGCACAGTCCTCCCATACCTCAAAAGGATTATGTGATGACTCGTTTGACAGCCATGCTTGGCGGACTTGCCCTTACCACCTTCCTATCCACCCCCCTTCTGGCGCAGGAGATCGCCGACACCATCTATTCCGGCGGCCCGATCCTCACCATCAACGATGACGCACCACGCGCCGAAGCTGTCGCGGTAAAAGACGGCCGCATCCTTGCCGTTGGGACACGCACCGACATGCTCGCCCATCAAGGCGACAGCACCACCGTCTTTGACCTGGAGGGGCGCGCCATGCTGCCCGGCTTTGTCGACAGCCACGGCCACGCTATTATGGGCGGGCTGCAAGCGCTCTCCGCCAACCTGCTCGCGCCACCGGATGGCGAGGTGCAAGACATCGCCTCCCTGCAAGACAGCCTGCGGGCCTGGATCGCCGACAACCCAGCCGCCATCGAGGCCTCCAACCTGATTGTTGGCTTTGGCTATGACCAATCGCAACTGGCCGAGTTGCGCCACCCAACCAAAGATGACTTGGACGCGGTGTCCAAAGATGTTCCGATCATCATCGTGCATCAGTCCGGCCACTTCGGCGCTGCCAACTCCGCCGCGCTGGCCGCTGCCGACATAACCCGCGAAACACCTACACCCCCCGGTGGCGTGATCCGCCACGCCAGCGACGGCACGCCCAACGGCGTGCTCGAAGAAAACGCCTTTTTCCTTGTGCTCGGAAAATTGATGGGCGGGGTTGGCGAGGAGGGCTTCAAAGCCTTCGCCCGCGCTGGCACCCAACTCTGGGCCAGCTTTGGCTACACCACGGCACAGGAAGGCCGCGCCACACCGCAAGTGGCCGAAATTGCGCGCGCCGTGGCCGCTGCAGGAGACTTGCCTGTCGACGTCGCCGTCTATCCCGATGTGTTGGTGGACCGCGATTACATTCTTGCCAACCAATCCGACACCTATGAAAACGGTGTTCGCATCGCCGGGGCCAAACTCACCATCGACGGGTCCCCACAAGGGTTCACCGCCCTGCGCGACCGTCCTTACTTTGATCCCGTTGGTACCTATCCACCCGGCTATAAAGGCTACGCTGCCGCCAGCGAAGACCAGGTCAACGACGCCATCTCATGGGCATTTGAAAACAACATCCAGATCCTAACGCACTCCAACGGCGAAGGCGCTTCAGACATGTTGCTCGCCGCCATCAAGGCCGCCGAAGCCACACACGGCTTGGCCGATCGCCGCCCCGTGCTGATCCACGGCCAGTTCCTGCGCGAAGATCAGGTGGGGGAGATGCGCGACCTCAACGTCTTCCCGTCGCTTTTTCCAATGCACACGTTTTATTGGGGGGACTGGCACCGAGACCACACGGTTGGCCCAATCAACGGTGACAACATTTCGCCCACCGGCTGGGTACGCGAACGCGGCATGATGTTTGGCACCCATCACGACGCCCCCGTGGCCTTCCCCGACAGCATGCGGGTGTTGTCCGCCACCGTGACCCGCCGCACCCGCTCCGGCGACATCTTGGGGCCACATCACCGCGTCGACGTGATGACCGCGCTCAAAGCCATGACGCTCTGGCCTGCCTATCAGCACTTTGAAGAAGACATGAAAGGCAGCATCGAAGTGGGCAAAGTGGCAGACTTTGTGATCCTGTCCGACGACCCTACCGCCGTCGATCCGGAAACACTTGCTGACATCAAAGTACAGGTCACCATCAAACACGACAAAGAAATCTACCGTGCGCCAGACGGCCCGCAAAAGGCAAATCTGTTTGCGCCAATGGGCCACCACATTCTGGACGTGGCCCAGGCAGCCACGCGCGCGAACTAAGCGCTCCACAGTTTTACAGCCACAAAAAGGCCCGCCAATAAGGCGGGCCTTTTCTAATTTCACATGCCGGACAGCTTAGCCGGAGATCAGGCCGAGGCTTTCCAGCTTCAGGATCACCTGGTGTGCACAGTTGTCCACGTCCGCACCTTCGGTCTCCACGCTCAGCTCAGGGTTCACTGGCACATCATAGGGGTCGGAAATACCGGTGAACTCTTTGATCTTGCCTTCGCGCGCCAGCTTGTAGAGGCCTTTGCGGTCACGGCGTTCACATTCCTCAATCGAAGTTGCCACGTGAACTTCAACAAAGGCACCAAAGCCCTCGATGTCTTCACGTACCGCACGGCGGGTGGTGGCGTAAGGCGCGATAGGCGCACAGATCGCGATACCACCGTTTTTGGTGATCTCAGAGGCCACATAGCCGATCCGGCGGATGTTGAGGTCGCGGTGCTCTTTGGAGAAGCCCAGCTCGGAAGACAGGTTTTTCCGCACGATGTCGCCATCAAGCAGGGTCACAGGACGACCACCCATTTCCATCAGCTTGACCATCAGCGCGTTGGCGATGGTGGATTTGCCGGAGCCGGAGAAGCCGGTGAAGAACACGGTGAAACCTTGCTGCGCGCGTGGCGGCTTGGTTTTGCGCAGCTCTTTCACCACTTCAGGGAAGGAGAACCACTCAGGGATTTCCAGACCTTCGGCCAGACGACGGCGCAACTCGGTGCCGGAGATGTTCAGGATGGTGACGTCGTCTTTGTCCTGAATTTCGTCCATTGGCTCATACTGCGCGCGCTCCTGCACCCACACCATGTGTTTGAAGTCGACCATTTCGATGCCGATTTCTTCTTCGTGGGCACGGAACAGATCTTGCGCGTCATATGGGCCGTAAAAGTCTTCGCCGGCGGAGTTCTTGCCGGGGCCGGCGTGGTCGCGACCAACGATAAAGTGGGTGCAGCCGTGGTTTGCGCGGATCAGACCGTGCCACACCGCTTCCCGTGGGCCTGCCATGCGCATCGCCAGGTTCAGCAAAGACATGGAGGTGGTCGACTGTGGGTATTTGTCCAGAACCGCCTCATAGCAGCGCACGCGGGTGAAGTGGTCCACGTCGCCCGGCTTGGTCATGCCGACAACAGGGTGAATCAGCAGGTTGGCCTGCGCTTCTTTTGCGGCACGGAAGGTCAATTCCTGGTGCGCGCGGTGCAGCGGGTTGCGGGTTTGGAACGCAACCACTTTGCGCCAGCCCATCTTGCGGAAGTAGGCGCGCAGCTCGTTTGGTGTGTCGCGACGGGCGCGGAAGTCATAGTGTACAGGCTGTTGAATGCCGGTCACCGGACCACCGAGGTACACTTTGCCCGCTTGGTTGTGCAGGTAGTTCACGGCCGGGTGCGCATCATCGTCCGCACCAAACACTTTTTCCGCTTCCAGTGCTTTGTTTGGCACCCAATTGTCGGTCACGGTCATGGTTGCGAGGATCACGCCTTCCTGATCACGCAGCGCAATATCCTGGCCTTCCTTGAGGCCAGCCGCGAAGTCTTCGGACACATCCAGGTTGATTGGCATTGGCCACAGGGAACCATCCGCCAGACGCATGTTTTCAACAACGCCATTGTAGTCTTCTTCGGTCAGAAAGCCTTTGAGCGGGTTAAAACCACCGTTCATCAGCAGCTCAAGGTCGCAGATCTGGCGCGGGGTCAGATCCCAGCTGATCAGATCAGCGGCTTCGACTTTCAGCTTCTGGGCGCTTTCATAAGAAACGTAGAGCTCAGGAATAGGAGCCAGATTGTTTTGCATTGGATGTGTCCTGTGTTTGATAGGGACCAGGCCGCTTGCCGAGCCTGTCAGTTCCGCATGCAGCGCGTTGTATTCTGCGAGCTTGCGGGCGAGAAATTGATCTGTGAGCCGCACTTTCTCCGCTGCACCACGCGCGGTGAGCGAATAGGCAAACCTCTGTCGTTTGTCCGGGCCCGCGCGATCACTAATGGTAATCAGCCCGGCGTCTGCCGCAGCGCGCAGTTGTGCATTCAGACGCCCCAAAGAAATCCCCACCGCCGCCGCAGTGGCGCGCTGTGATGCTTCTGGCGCCTGATCTAACTGGCGCAGAAGGCGGAAGAGCACGTCTTCCTCATCTGATGTGGGTTTGGCGGTCTGAAACGACATTACAAACGACTCAAAGTGTGTTCACGCGTGAACACATAGGGTGGTTTGGCAAAATCTCAAAGCCTTATTTGGCTTTTGCATAGCAAACATGCTGCCGTTGCAATGCTGCAACGCAGCGCAGCATCACACCATCTCCGCTTGCTTGGACAGCACCGCAGGCAAGGCCGCCGCGCGCTTCAGCGCCAAGGCCTGCACCGGCTGCGCCACACCGCGCAACTCCAACACCTCAAGGCTATACGCCTCCGGATCATGCCCCGCCGCGGCCAACACAGCTTCGGACACCAGCACCTCCACGCCCAGCGCCTTGGTCTGCCCCTCCAGTCGGCTGGCCGCATTCACAGTGTCGCCAATGATGGTGCGCGGCGCCAAATTGGCCGCACCGATCTCACCCAACACCAACTCGCCCAAATGCAGCCCCATGCCAATCGCCACCGGCTGCGCATTCTCCGCCTTCAGGGTCTGATTAAACACCTGCAACGCCGAACTGATCCCTGCTGCCGCCTCAATCGCCGCCTTGGCGGAAGCCTCTTCATTGTCCAGCTCAAACACCGCCAGCAGCCCGTCGCCAAGATACTTGTCCACCGTACCTCCCACACCGGTGATCGAGGGCACAATGGCATCAAAAAACCGGTTCAATAAAAACACCACGTCATAAGGCAACTGCCCCGTGGTGCGCGCGGTGAAACTGCGCATATCCAGAAACAGGATCGCCAACCGCCGCTCTTGCCCCAGGCTCTGATGCGCCCGCGCCTGCTGCCCATCACTGCGAAACACCCGCAGCACGGTCGCCGGCTCCTTGGGCCGCAACTGACAGGCCAGCCGCGCATTGGGCGGCGCGTTCACCGCCGCCAAACTATCGGCCTCCGCCTTCTCCGGCGGATGCAATAACTCCGCGCCATCCTCGACAATCACCCGGCAAGTGGTGCAGCGCCCTCGCCCACCACACAGCGCCATATGTGGCACCCCGGCCACCCGCGACATTTCCAGCAACGTCATGCCCGGCTGCCCGGAAATCTCCGGTCCATCGACATAGCGAATGCGCACCGCCCGCCGCGCGCCAATAAACCGCCGCCCGTAATGCACCACCATCGTCACCGCAACGAGACCGACAAAAATCCCCAGCATACTGCGATTGATCTCGGCCAGCTGTGCAAAGGTCTCCGCCGTCGGAAAACCATAACTCTCCCGCAAGGCCGCGCCGCCCTCGGGGTCAAACAGCCGCATATTCTGCAACCGCCCCTGCACCAGAAACCCGGCCAGCGCAAAGGCCGGCACCAGCGTCGCCAGTGACAACATCACCGGCACCACCCGCCGCCAGCTGGGCAGCACCCGCAACCACATATGCAGACCAATACAGGCATGGATCCAGACAACCAACAACAGTGCCGCCTGCTGCCAGCCACTTGGCGAATTCCAAATCAAACCGGCGATAAATCCCATCTCCGGCTCCACCTCAAACCGGTTCTCCGCCACCCGCGTGTGCACAACATGGGTCATCAACAACAGCGGAATCAGCAGCCCCAACAGAACCTGCCCCGCCTCCGAGGCCGGCATGCGCAGCGTGCGCTTGCGCGCCAAGCGGTAGAGCGCCAACCCCATATGGGTAAGCAAAGCGCCATAGAGCACCAGCCCGCCAAGCGCGCCCTCTGTGAGCTCTTCCAAAAGCTCCTGCCCGCCATGCATCAGCTCCAGCGAAAACAGCCCAAGCCCAACATTGGTGAAATGCCACAACACATAACAAAACAGGATCAACCCCGACACAATACGCGCTTTGGTGCGCCAATTGCCTTGCCACAGCTTATTCAATTCCAATGTCCTTCACGCGGTTTGCTGCCTAAAGACTGACCACCCGCACCGCCTTGGTCAAGGCGCAGCAACCTGCGCATCCGCGCACAGCCCATCACCTACTCTTGGCCACAAATATCCCGGGGAGGAGGCACACCCTATGTGCCGGAGGGGCTGGCCCCTCTCCCAACAGACGAAAAAAGGGGCCGCCCCTGCGACCCCTTCCTCAACTCAACTGAAAATACGCTCACTCGGTTTCAGCGATAAACTTCTCAGCATCCAGCGCCGCCATACAGCCCATGCCCGCCGAGGTCACCGCCTGACGGTACACGTGATCCGTCAAATCACCCGCCGCAAACACGCCAGGAATGGAGGTCTTGGACGTGCCCGCCTCAACCTTCACATAGCCGCCATTGTGCAGCTCCAGCTGGTCTTTCACCAACTCGCTCGCAGGCGCGTGGCCAATTGCAATGAACACACCTTTCGCCGGGATCTCTTTGATCTCACCGGTTTCCACGTGTTTCACCTTCACGCCGGTCACACCCTTGGGCATGTCGTCGCCAACCACCTCTTCCAGCTGGTGGAACCACAGGGTCTCAATCTTCTCATTTTTAAACAGACGGTCCTGCAGGATCTTCTCCGCCCGAAGCTCGTCACGACGGTGGATCAAGGTCACTTTGGAGGCAAAGTTGGTCAAAAACAGCGCTTCCTCAACAGCGGTGTTGCCGCCACCGACAACCACAATCTCCTGACCGCGATAGAAGAACCCGTCACAGGTGGCACAGGCTGACACACCAAAGCCCTTAAACGCTTCTTCGCTCTCCAGCCCCAACCACTTGGCCCGCGCACCGGTCGCCAGAATAACCGCATCCGCCGTATAGAGCGTGCCGCTGTCGCCCTTGGCCTTAAACGGACGCTCGCTCAGATCAAGATCCGTGATGATATCACCGATGACCTCACAGCCCATGGCTTTGGCGTGCTCTTCCATCTTCTGCATCAGCTCAGGGCCCTGCACCTCCACAAACGACGGGTAGTTCTCCACCTCGGTGGTGGTGGTCAACTGACCACCCGGCTCAATGCCCTGCACCAGCACCGGCTCCAGCATCGCGCGGCTCGCGTAAACGCCCGCTGTGTAGCCCGCAGGTCCGGAGCCAATAATCAGAACCTTGGTGTGTTTCGTCTCGGCCATGAAAGGCACCTTTCCGCGTTGCAAAGTCTAAGTCGCTAGCCGATATAGCCCTCCACACACGTCAGGAAAAGCCCAAGACCAAAAACCAAAACGTGTGGTCCAAAAAATCAGCAGTCGGCAGAAAACCGTAAAAGGATATTGCGCTAACACGAAATATAATTGCGCACACGCCCTTTGATGCTATAACAACCGCAAAATTGACCAACGAGACGAGCTACATGCCCGGACACCGGCTAGATCCCATCGATCGTAAAATCCTCGCAGAACTTCAGGCCGACGGCCGCATGACCAATGTGGAACTCGCCAAACGAGTCGGCATCTCCGCCCCACCTTGCCTGCGCCGCGTGCGCACGCTTGAGGACGCCGGCTACATCCGCGGCTATCACGCCGATGTCGACAGCCGCGCCTTGGGCTTTGAGGTACAGGTTTTTGCCATGGTCGGCCTTGTCAGCCAGGCCGAAGCAGATCTCTCCGCGTTTGAAGAGCGCTGCCGTGACTGGCCTTTGGTGCGCGAGTGCCACATGCTCAACGGCGAGGTGGATTTTGTCCTGAAATGCGTCGCACCAGACCTCAGCACCTTCCAGACCTTCCTGACCGAAGACCTGACCTCCGCGCCCAATGTGGCCAGCGTGAAAACCTCACTGGTGATCCGCGGCGCCAAGGACACGCCTGGCGTGCCGTTTGAAGTGCTCGAAGAACGACTCAGCCGCGACGCTTAAACCACGATCAGAAATTCAAAATGAAATAGGCCCGCGTGAAGGACATACCACGCGGGCCTTTTCATATGCGGCGCCACTCTTCGCCGATATACAATGCTTCAATGGCAAATCAGTCACCTCCAATAAAGGTCCACGACATTCTCGTGCCCTGAAATTGAGCACTGCCTATCTGCCTCTCACGCAAAACAACCTTCGCACCGCAAGACCCGCCTGCGCAGGTCCAAATATTGATAGGTTCACGACGAGATCAAACCTTGCAGCAAGGCTTTGGCCATGGCCTGTTCCCGTGTGGCGGCATCCAGCTTTTGCCGCGCCGCAATAAAATGCTTGTTCACCGCCGCCTCTGAAATGCCCAACGTCTCCGCAATCCGCGCCGTCATCATACCCTCTGCCAACAGCGACAACACTTCGCGTTGGCGCACAGTCAACGCATCGGGAACCGGCGTCAGCAGATCATTGGCGCGCGATGGCACCGGCGCCGAAACCGACATCGCCAAAATGCCGGAAAACAAAGTTAGATCTATCGGACAAGCCGCAGTCATTTCTCGCAAAGTATTGCGCCCCACCAGCGACACATGGTTGCCCAAGGTGCCGGAGTTGCCAAACCGCGAACAGGCAAACACATCCATGCCCGCCGCCTTCAAACCATGGTTCAGCGCATAGGCTCTTGAGGTTTCCGCCTGGGTACGCGTCATGAGGCCGGTCTGCATAGTCACTGGACCGTTGGCTTGGAACACCCCCTCAAACAGCGGATCAATGCCGATGTAATCCTCACACAGGTATTCCTCCATCCAATCCATGCTCATGGAGGTGTTGACCCACTGAATGCCGCGATCCGCCGCATCCACCTGCGCCACCAGAATGTGGCTAAATCCCAGATTTTCGGAAATCTCCGTAGCGACCTTCCACCGCGCCACTGGCTCCACATGTGCTGCCAATTTTTGCACAACATCAATCACGTGGTTCTTCATCTCAAGCACCCGCAAACACCAAAAACACACACGCCAACTCTCACCCGCAAAGGGGCATCAGGTCAACTTTTCTCGGAGATACTAAAACCCACACCTCGCGAAAAACCCCAAAGCATTAAAATATAACGGAACCTTCCTCTTGAGCTAAAGCCCTCTTGAAGAGTTACCCTGCCGCAAACACATTTTCAGAGGCCCAAATGCACGTTCTCACCGTACTTGATCACCCCAACCCAAATTCCTTCAGCCACGCCACCGCGCAGCACTTCATGGCTGGGGCCGAGGCCGCAGGGCACAGCACCGAGCTGGCCGATCTCAACGCCGAAGGTTTCAATCCGCTCTGGACCATGGCCGACATCAACAGCGACGGGAAAACCAACGTGCCCGCTGACGTGACCCGCGAACAGGCGCGCATCGCCCGCGCCGATGCCATTTGCCTGATCTTCCCGCTGTTTTGGTGGGGCATGCCGTCCATGACCAAAGGCTGGGTCGACCGGGTCTGGAGCTGGGGTTGGGCCTATGACCAGCTCGACGATTATGAAAAGTCCCTGCAACGCAACCGCAGCGGCCTTTTGCTGATCCCGGCAGGTGCCCGCTCCGACGAAGTGGAAAACAAAGGCTACCGCGCCGCGCTCGACACTTGCTGGACACAAGGCACCTTTGGCTTCTTCGGCTTTTCGCCACGCCGCATGGAATTGCTCTATGGCTCCACCGGCTCAGAGCCTCGTCGCAAGGCACTGCTCCAACAAAGCTACGACAGCGGTTTCACCTTGCCGCCTCCCGCAGAAACCTAACTCAGGTTTGCGGCAGTCCCAGCACATCGCCCTGCGCCGCCTTACGGAAGGCGCGCGGCGATTGCCCGGACCAGCGCTTAAACGCCCGCGAAAACGCACTTTGCTCGGAAAACCCGGTTAAAAACGCAATCTCCACCAGCGAATACGGCGAGCCGCTCACCAGTTGATGCGCCAGTTTCTGGCGCGCTTCATCCACCAAGGCCTGAAAGGTTTTGCCACGTTCCGACAGGCGCCGCTGCAAGGTACGCTCCCCCACGCCCATGATCGCAGACACCTCCGACAGTTGCGGCACCCCGCCACTCAACAGCTTAGCCACCTCGGAAATCACCTGCGCCTCCAGCGGCTGCTCTTGCGCAACCACCTCTTTCATAGCCTGATCCAACTGCTGGGTCATATAGGCCCAGATCGCCACATCCCCGACCACACTGGGCTCGGCCAGCTGATCGACGCAGAAAAACATCGCATCGCTCTCCGCGCCAAACTCCGGTGTCAGGCCAAAATGCGCTACCAGCGGCCCAATTAAGCCATCCCGCGTGTGCCGAAATTGCACATGCTGCGGATAAATATCCCGCCCGGTGGCTTCCCGACATAACGTCAATGTGGTGGCAAGCGCCGCCTCATGGGACAGCGCCAGCCCAAGCCGCACCGGCTCCGGCCCCTTCATCGCCCACATATAGCGACCGCCCTGCTGCTCCGCTGTGAACTCCGACACCTGATTGTGAAGCCGAATATACTGACACACCCGCTGCAAGCCTTGCTGGATGGTTGGCGCGGTCTTGAACGCCAGCCCAAACAGACCAAATTCGTCACAGCGCATGCTGGCGCTGGTTTTCATGTGAAACTGCACATCCGGCCATTCGCTGGCCGCCACCGTTTCCATCAACTCCAGATAGTCCGCGATAGGCACCATCACCGCAGGATCCTGCGCCGTCTCCGGCGTCAGACCAACCAACTCATACAGTGGCGCCTTGTTGGGCAAAGCCACCGCATGTTCAATCTGCTTACGCGCATAAATCGCTGAAACTGCGCCCACGTCTCAAATCCGATGTCTAAAATTTTCTGTTCGCTGCCACGGATTATAGACCGTTAACAAGTTTGTGAACAGCCTTTTGGCCGTTGGCACATGTGGTCAAGTCTTTGGCACCTGCAGTCAATATTCTCCCCCCATGGCTGTCCTAAACCGTCCTCATCAACCCGGCGCATCTCCTCCCCGCGCCACGCACCGCAACCGCGCCGCATGGCGCATCTGATGACAGAAGGACACCTCATGACTCCCTCCCTCCGCGCTCTAAGCACTTCCGTCGCCCTCGCCATTCTTGGCGGCGCCGCCACCATCTCCGCCGGCGCAATGGCGCTCGGCCTCGGCGCCACCGCCGCCGGCGCACAAGACGCCCGCGCCGCCACCGCCACCATGCCGCCGGTCAACGACGGCCTGCCCATGCCCGGCTTTGACATCACCCAGGGCGACACCGCCATTGTGATCACCGACCCACAAAACGACTTCCTCTCGCCTGACGGCGTGACCTGGGGCGTGGTCGGCCAGTCGATCACGGAAAACGGCACCGTAGAAAACCTCGACGCGCTGTTTGCTGTGGCCGAAGAGGTAGGCATGCCCCTGTTTGTCTCGCCACACTACTATTATGAGCACGATCATAAGTGGCACTTCGAAGGCACCCTGGAAACGCTGATGCACAGCATCGGCATGTTTGACCGCCCCAGCGCGCTGGACATGACCGGCTTTGAAGGCTCCGGTGCCGACTGGCTGGAAAGCTACAAGCACTATTTCGAGCATGACCACGTGCTGGTGACCAGCCCGCACAAGGTCTACGGCCCGGACAGCAATGATCTCGCGCTGCAACTGCGCAAGAAAGGCATCAACAAGGTCATCCTTGGCGGCATGTCTTCCAACCTCTGCACCGAAAGCCACATGCGCTCCCTGATCGAGGCGGGTTTTGAGGTCATGGTCGTGACCGACGCCACCGCTGGTGCCATCACCGAGTTCTACGACGGCTACGCCGCCTCGCTGACCAATTTCCGCATGATCGCCAGCAAGGTCGACAATACGGACAACACCGTGGCCGCCATCAAAGCTGCCTACGAGATGTAAGCCTTCCCTGGGCGCAGCTCTGTCCCTGTGTCTGCGCCCAACCGGTGGCTGCCTCTTCCCGGCGCGCGTCCCCGCGTTTGTGTGGCCACCCCGTCCCGGTCCCAACACTTCCCGATCATTCTGTTGGGGCCGGGCAAAACCTTGCCTGTTGCCAGGCTTTCCCAAGACGCCACGCAACAGGCCTTTTACTCCCACCCCTTCAGAAAGGACACTCCTATGACCACCAAACTGACCCTCACCGTCACCCTCGCGGCCATCTCTCTGACACTGGCCGCGCCGGTCTTTGCCGAAGACGAAGTCAACGTCACCAACGGCTTCTCGCTGGACGGCGTGCCGCTGGCTCTGCGAGGCGTGGATGCGGTGGCGCTCTCCACCCTGAACGCTGTGACCACCGGCGAAGCCGCCCACTCTGTCATGGTCGAGGGCGTCGCCTATTATTTCGCCTCCGAGATTTCGGCACAGAAATTTGAGGCTGCCCCGCAGGACTACATGCCGCAATACGGTGGCTTCTGCGCTTTTGCCGTCGGCATCGGCAAAAAGTTGGACGGCGATCCCCGCTATGCGGACATCGTCGATGGCAAGCTCTACCTGTTTGTGAACGCCGCTGTCTTTGCCAAGTACAAAGAGAACCCGGAAGACACCCTGGCCAAAGCCGCGGAAATGTGGCCGACCATCGAACACGCCGCCGTCGGCAGCCTGTAACCCCTCAACCGTAACCCGGGACACATCTGGCGGGCAGAGTTTGGCGGCTCTGACCCGCCCTTCGTGTTGCGCCCCCCCCTGCCGCCGGAGGAAGGTGTGTGCCGTTCCCTTCGGAGCCTGGTCGCTGATCCCTTGAAAGATCTGGCGCACGGGCTGAGTCCAGCGGCCCAGCGAGGCCTGCCGAGTGGCCGCTTGACGCAGGCTGGGCGCCGGATCAGGGATCCTCTCAGCGACAGGGGGCAAGGGAGAGGCACAGGCCCTTTCCCTTTGGTGAGAGAGCGGCTCTTTTGTGCCATCGTTAACGCCACCCCACCTTCTATCCGCTCCCAAAACGCACCTCTGCAGAACAGTCGTGATACCGACGCAATACCGACGTCGATTTGGCAAAGTGCACGACCTCTCAGATTTGGTTAATTTCTCGGCACCGCCGGTGGCCGCATCCACGACCGCCCCCAATTCCACTCCCAGCCTTTTCCCCTCTTCCAACCCCTGCGCCATCATGGCAACGTCGCGCCATGACGCAGACAATTTCCAGCCCCAACGGCACCCCGATCAGCCGCTTTGCTTTTGGCACCATGCAGTTTGGCGGCACCGCCTCTGAACGTGACAGCACCGAGATGTTTGACGCGTGCCTCGCGGCGGGCATCACCCATTTTGACACCGCCTATCTTTACACCGATGGCGCCAGCGAGACGATCCTCGGCAAACTGGCCGCGCCACATCGCGAGGGTTTGGTGATCGCCACCAAGGTGGGCTACCGCGGCGGCGCGGGTGCAGAAAATCTGCGATCGCAATTTGATGTGTCCCGCCAAAGGCTCAACATGGATCACGTCGACATTCTCTACCTGCACCGATTTGATGCAGACACGCCAATCGAGGAAACCCTAGAAACCTTTGCGCAAATTAAGTCCGACGGGAAAATCTCACATGTTGGCCTGTCCAACTTTGCCGCCTGGCAGGTGGTGAAAGCCGCTTGGGCCGCGTCAAAATTTGATCTCAAAATCGACGTCTTGCAACCGATGTACAGCCTGGTGAAACGTCAGGCCGAGGTCGAGATCCTGCCCATGTGCGCCGATCTGGGCATCCTGCCCGCCACCTACTCCCCGCTTGGCGGCGGATTGCTCACCGGCAAATACAGCGCCAAAGAGGCGCAAGGTCGCCTTGCCACGGATGAGCGCTACGCCGCCCGTTATGACGTTGATTGGATGCACAAAACCGCTGTCGATCTCTCCAAACTGGCCGCCACGCGGAACGTACATCCCGCCACATTGGCCGCCGCTTGGGCCGCCAAACACAGCGCCGCGCCCAGCCCAATCCTCTCCGCCCGCAACCTCGCACAGCTCAAGCCGTCTCTGGCCGCCACCAGCTTTGCCATGGACGACGCCCTCTACACCGAGATCACCGCGCTCAGCCAAACACCCGCCCCCGCCACTGACAGATTGGACGAAGCATGATTGATTTCCTCATCATCGGCGGCGGCATTGGCGGCATCTCTGCCGCCGCCCGCCTCGCCCCTTTGGGCAAAACCGTTGTTTTAGAAAGAGAATCTGCGCTTGGCTACCACGCCTCCGGTCGATCCGCGGCGATGTTTGAGCCCAACTACGGCTCTCCCAGCACCGTCGAACTCAGTCACGCCAGCGGCGATTTTTTCAAACAGGAAGACGGTGGCTTTCTCTCCCCACGTGGGGTGATGTTCCTCGCGGCTAAAGGCGAAGACGAGGCCTTCAAACGCAGTTGCGAAAACTTCGACGCCGCCCCGATGGACTTGCAAACAGCTGTCAACAAGGTCCCGATCCTCAACACGGACAGCATCGGCAACATCGCGCACCATCACTCCGGCGAAGACATCGACACGGACCGCTTGATCCAGTGGTTTGCCAAGTCGTGCCGCGCCCACGGCGGCACCGTCCACACAGGACAAGAGGTGGTGAAAATCACAAAACTTTCAAATGGGTGGGAGGTCCACACCAAGGATCAAGTGTTTCATGCCAAGATGCTCCTCAACGCTGCGGGCGCCTGGGTGGACGAGGTTGCCAAACTGGCGGGCATCACGCCTCTCAACGTCACTCCGCTGCGCCGCTCCATGGCGCGCATCCCGGCTCCCGGCGGACATGAGGTCAGCACATGGCCCATGCTGCTCGACATCCACGAAAACTGGTACGCCAAGCCAGACGCCGGCAGCCTGATTATCTCCCCCGCCGAAGAGGATCCGATGCCGCCATTTGACGCCTGGCCGGACGATATGGTGATCGCCGAAGGTCTCGCCCGTTATCAGGAGTTTGTCACCGAAGAGGTCACCCGCGTTGAAGCCAGTTGGGCCGGCTTGCGCACGTTTTCGCCAGACCGCAATCTGGTGATCGGCCCTGATGCGGCAGATTCCAGCTTCTTCTGGGTGGCCTGTCAGGGCGGCTATGGGTTCCAATCCTGCCCTGCAGTATCGCAGCTGATCGCGGACCTTGTCACCGGGCAAGCATCCTCCATCGACCCAAAACTCATCCAAGCCCTTGACCCCGCGAGGTTTGCCTGATGCCCCGACGCCTGAACCTGCCAGACAGCGCCTCCGTTGCCACGCCGGACAGCGGTGGCAAGCTCTTTGCCCCCTCCGCGGCTCGCAACAGCGAACCGCTGACCCAGGCGCTAACGCCTTTTGTCCCACCTTCCGGCCGCGCATTAGAGATCGCCAGCGGCACGGGGCAGCATGTGGTTGCCTATGCGCAGGCTTTTCCAGGCACGCAATGGCAGCCCACCGAGGTTGACCCCAACCGCATCACCAGCATCGCCGCCTATCTTGCGGAAGCCGCACTCTCCAACGTGCAAGCACCCATCCTCCTTGATGCAACCGCACCTGGATGGAGTCTTCACACAGGCCCCGTTGACCTGATCCTGCTCAGCAACCTGCTGCACTTGATCAGCCAGCCAGAAGCTGAAGTGCTGATCTCAGAAGCCGCGCAAGCCTTGGCCCCCGGTGGATGCCTTGCCATCTACGGGCCTTTCACCCGCGACGGCACATTGGTGAGTGACGGCGACGTTCAGTTTGATGCCAGCCTGCGCGCCCAAGATCCTGAGCTTGGGTATAAATCAGACACCGCCATCCGTGACTTCGGAGTGTCCCGCGGCCTCAAATCAAGGGACACTATCGAAATGCCCGCCAATAACCTGCTCCTGACTTGGCACGCCCCCGCATAACGACGCGACGTCACAACCTCCTTTTTCTCGGCCACCTGATCGAAATCAAACTCACATTCCCTCAACGGAATATGATCTGCGTGAAAATAGGAGATTCCCATGAGCTGGACTGACAAGATTTCTGAAACCCGCACCCAACTGCGCGGATTGAACAAAGCCATCCCCGACACCGCCCGCGCCTTTGGCGGATTGAGCAAATCCGTCAAAGAAGGCGGCATTCTCGACGTGAAAACCAAAGAGTTTGTTGCGCTTGGCATGGCTGTTGTGAGCCGCTGTGAACCCTGCATCTCCCTGCACTGCGACGCCCTTGTGCGGGCCGGTGCCACCAAAGAAGAGGTGGCTGATGTGTTGGCCATGGCCATCCAGATGGGGGGCGGCCCTGCCATGATGTATGCGGCAAAAGCACAGGAATGCTTTGAGGAGCTTTCCGCGGGCTGACACTCTGCTGCACGCCACTTATGGTGGGCTCAAATTGATCCACAACACATTGGACCCACCATGCGACGCACCTTTGTCTTAGCCAGTTTTCTGACCTGCTCCACCGCCTTCACCGCTCAGGCTGCTGATATCTCCAGCTGGAGTTTCGGCAGCGACGGCACCATCACGTGGGCCGACGTGGAAGAGCTGCGCAAGACCATCTTTGAGACCTTTGACGCAGACGGTGACGGCGCGCTCAGCAACGAGGAATACACGGCCTTTGACAAAGCCCGCGCAGAGGCCGCTGGCAAAGACGCCTCCTCCCTACTGCTCCGCGCTGTCTCCGGCCTGGGCCGTGAAAACACGGACTTAAACCTCGACGGATCGGTCACTCGGTCAGAAATGGAAACGGCCTTGCGCAGCTGGTTTGAACGGGTCGACGGCGACAAAGACGGCGTGATCACCAAAGGCGAATACTAAATCCAAAACGCCCCGCATTTTGGCGGGGCGTTTTTTGCTTCCAGACAGCGCCATCCGCGACCCCAAGACCGCGCCCCGGCTTAACTGGCCGGAACAGATGGATCGTTGTCTGATGGCGTCCCGCAAGACCCGCAGAACTTGAAAAAGGAGTTCTCACGCGTGTTGCAGTTTGCACATCGGTCAAACAGGCAAAATCCGCAGTGCACGCAAAAATCAACGGGCGTCTCATCCGTTTTCTCACCCTTGCGCAATTTCACAGCCCCAAAGCGACGGTCACAACTCGGACAGACCCCTTCGGAAATTTTTTTGACGGCTGTTTCATAGGCAATGGCTTTGCGCTTTTCGGTTTCAGGCCTTTGTTCCTCGGATCGCTTCCGGGCCAGATACCGGTTCATGCCCTTGATCACAAAATGCGCAAACAGAAGTGCCAGGAAAATGCCCACCACATTGCGGACGTAACCGCCATAGGAAGGCAGGTAAGGGACAAGTTCGACGAAGAATGCGAACAGGGCAAAGATCACAAAACTGCGGTAAACCGGCCAATACTGCGATTTGCGTTTTTTGGCCACTAGCCACCCGGATATCAGCAGCAGCGGCAGTGTGAGGGCAAGCCGCAGGCCAAACACCTTAAGAACTTCGCGACGACGGGCTTTCTGGTAAGGCTCGAATGAGGCATCGTTTATGGCGTATTCTTCGGTGCGCAGATCTTGCAGGGTGCGGAGCAAAGACCGTTCGGTCACACGCAGGTCTTCAATTGTCCGCTGGGCTTCACGCTCAGCGAGTTTCAGGCCTTCGATGATTTGGGCACGTGCTACCACGTCAGCATTCTGGCTGTCCGCTTCGGTTGCAGAACGCGTCTTAACCCAGTTTTCGAAAGAGGTGCGTTGGTTTGTATAATCAAGCGTGCGAGAGGACAGCACAAACTCCGCGTCCTCAATGTCTCTCTGCGTGTTGAGCAGGGCCTTATCAGTGTTCGCGATACGAAGCTCGACATCCGCAAGTTGGTCGACATTCACAAAGTCGGCCTGGCTAATTCGTTTACCTGCGGTCGGCACATCGGACATGACCAATGCGCCCAACTGGATGAGCAAAGACGAAATCACGAGGGTCATGACCCACATCGCCAGATTGAACCAGAATTGTGGGCGGCGGACTGCTTTCATAATAGACCCTACTAAGTGTTTGGCATGCCTTTCGACCTAGTGCGTTTGGGCGTCGGGGCGCAAGCAAGGATTTCCGTAGCTGACCAAAGGGCGTCGCAGCGGGGCTGCTGTTCCGCGTGGGTTTTACAAAACCCGAAACTTTGGGCACACCCCACAAGCGCAAAAAGCCCCGCACAGTGGCGGGGCTTTTTATAACTTCGAGGCAAACGACTTAGCCGTTTTGTCGAATGGTCTCGTTTTTGGGATCATACGGGCTGTCACAGGTCACTGTTGCGTCCCACAATTGATCCAACATCTTCACCTTTAGCTTGGTGCCTTCCACCGCCAACTCCGGCGTCACGTAGCCCATGCCAATGCTCTTCTCAAAGGCCACCGAGTACCCGCCAGACGTCAAACGCCCAACACGCTCGCCTTCCGGCGTGTAAAGCACCTCACGCCCCCATGGGTCGGCATCTTCCGGCCCATCAATCAGCAAGGTGCAGCACTTGACCCGTACGCCCAGCGCTTCCATCTCGGCTTTGCCGTGGAAGTCTTTGGACAGGTCGATAAAGCGCGGCAGATCTGCTTCCGCTGGCGTTGCATCGCGGCCCAGTTCGGTGCCAAAGGCGCGGTAGCTTTTCTCCTGACGCAGCCAGTTCTGCGCCCGTGCGCCCACCAGCTTCATGTCAAACTCCGCACCAGCCTCAGTCAGCAGATCCCACAGGTAATTCTGCATCTCAATTGGATGGTGCAGCTCCCATCCCAGCTCGCCTGTATAGGCCACACGGATCGCATTCACCGGACACATGCCCAACTCAATTTGACGCGCCGACAGCCACGGGAAGCGTTTGTTGGACAGCGCGGTGTCCGGCTCCGCATCGCTGATCACCTTCTTCAGCACATCGCGGGATTTTGGCCCCGCAATCGCAAACACGCCCCACTGTGTGGTCACATCCTGGATTTCGATGTAGCCAAACTCCTCCATCTTGTCCTCGGCCGCCTTACGCAGGAAGTCCGCGTCGTATTCGGTCCAAGCCCCTGCAGAGACAAGATAATAGTTGTCCTCACCATTGCGCACGATGGTGTATTCAGTGCGTGTGGTGCCCGCCGCTGTTAGCGCATAGGTTAGGTTGATGCGGCCAACTTTTGGCAGTTTGTTACATGTGAACCAATCCAAGAACTGGGTGGCACCGGGGCCTTTGACCACATGTTTGGTAAAGGCGGTTGCGTCGATCAGGCCCACATTTTCGCGGATCGCCTTGGCCTCATCCACCGCATATTGCCACCAGCCGCCGCGGCGGAAGCTGCGCGCTTCCTCGTCAAAGTTGGAAGGCGCATCCAGCGGGCCGTAATAGTTTGGACGCTCCCAGCCATTGACCCAACCAAACTGCGCGCCTTTGGCTTTCTGTCGATCAAACGCTGGCGATGTGCGCAGCGGGCGAGCTGCCGGGCGTTCTTCATCTGGATGGTGCAGGATGTAAACGTGCTCATAGCACTCTTCGTTTTTGCGCGCGGCAAATTCGGTGGTCATCCAGTTGCTGCTGTAGCGTTTGGGGTCAAGGCTCGCCATGTCGATCTCAGCTTCGCCATCGACCATCATCTGCGCCAAATAGTAGCCGGTGCCACCCGCCGCGGTGATGCCAAAGCTGAAACCTTCGGCCAGCCACATGTTGCGCAGCCCCGGCGCAGGGCCAACCAACGGGTTGCCGTCCGGGGTGTAACAAATCGGCCCGTTGAAATCGTCTTTCAGTCCAGACTCAGCACAGGACGGCACGCGCTCCGTCATCGCCATATATTGTTCCGCAATCCGGTCGAGATCGAGCGGGAACAGATCAGCACGGAAGCTGTCCGGCACCCCGTGCTCAAACCGCGCTGGTGCACCATGCTCATAGATGCCTAAAATCCAGCCGCCACGCTCCTCGCGCGCATAAGATTCCGAGTCCGCATCCCGCACCACAGGATGCTCAGGATTGCCCGCCTCTCGCCACTTCACCAGCTCCGGGTCTTGATCCATGACGATAAATGTGTGCTCCACCGGGATGGCAGGCATCTTGATGCCCAGCATTTTGGCGGTGCGCTGCGCGTGGTTGCCAGAGGCGGTCACCACATGCTCCGCCGTAATCACAACCTTCTCGTCGCTCTCAACCAGGTTGCCGCCTTTTTCCACCATCTTGGTGCAGCTGACTTCCCAGTGTGTGCCGGTCCAATGGAACGAATCCGCCTGCATCTTGCGCACAATGTCCACACCCCGTTGGCGCGCACCTTTGGCCATCGCCATGGTCACGTCCGCCGGGTTAATGTAGCCGTCCTCAGTGTGATAAATCGCGCCTTTGAGGTCATCGGTACGAATGAGTGGCCAACGGCTTTTGATCTCATCCGGGGTCAACCACTCATAGGCCACGCCGCAGGTCTCCGCAGTTGAGGCATAGAGCATAAACTCGTCCATGCGCTCCTGCGTCTGCGCCATGCGCAGGTTGCCCACCACGGCAAACCCAGCATTCAAGCCGGTTTCTTCTTCCAGCTGTTTGTAGAAATCCACCGAATACTGATGAATGTGCGTGGTCGCATAGGACATGTTGAACAGCGGCAAAAGGCCCGCCGCGTGCCAGGTTGAGCCAGATGTCAGCTCGTCCCGCTCAATCAGCATCACATCATCCCAACCCGCCTTGGCGAGGTGGTAGGCGATCGACGTGCCAACGGCACCGCCGCCAACAACAAGGGCTTTTACGTTTGTTTTCATGAGACAGGCGACTCCCCTGAGCATAGGTCTTTTGCGCAAACTGTACCGAAACGGCGCAAAAACGCACGGTCCAGCCGACGCTTGATTGCACAATTGCGACGCCACGTTGACGCAAAAAGCCTTGCTGCATCGCAGCAGGGGCATTACACCCCACAACCACCTTGAAGGGAGACAGGCAAGAAATGCGTATTTGCCGCTCGATTTCAGACTGCCGCGCCGCAGTCAAAGAGCTTCGCGCCACCGGTGACACCGTCGCGATGGTGCCCACCATGGGCTTTCTGCACGCGGGGCACATGTCGCTTGTAGAAACCGCCAAAGCAGAGGCCAACCATGTGGTTGTGTCGATCTTTGTGAACCCCACCCAATTTGGCGAAAGCGCCGATCTGGAGGCCTACCCGCGTGACGAGGCGCGCGACTTGGACATGTTACGCGAGGCTGGCGTCGCCGTGGTCTTCATGCCCGACGTAGAAACCATGTATCCGACGGGCGACGAAACAATTGTGGAAACCACCCGTCTTGCCAACATGCTGCATGGCAAAGTCCGCCCCGGCCACTTCCGCGGTGTGACAACAGTGGTCGCCCGGCTGTTCAACATCGTGCAGCCTGACGTGGCTGTCTTTGGCGAAAAAGACTACCAGCAGCTTCAGGTCATCAAACGCATGGTCGCGGATCTGCACATGCCACTCGCGATCGTGGGCGCCCCCACTGTGCGCGAAAAGGATGGTCTTGCCATGTCCTCGCGCAATGTGCGCCTCTCAGCGGAGGACCGCCGAGCCGCCTTGGTGCTTTCTCAATCCCTTACCGCCGCCGACGCGGCCGCACCCGGTGCCACCGTGGCAGACCTGCACACACTCATTGCCAACACCATCGCCACTGAGCCCCGCGCCGCCCTCACCGGGCTGGACATCGTTGCAGCGGAAACGCTCAATGAACTCGACGGGCCGCTCACCGGCCCCACCGCCATCATGATCTCCGTTGCCTTTGGCGACATTCTTCTGATTGACCAAAAGGTTGTCACACCATGAGCACACAGACCCCCATCCGCCGCACCACCGTGCCACAGATTGCCAACCGCAAAGGTGGCGAACCAATTGTCAGCCTCACCAGCTACCACGCGCACACTGCGGCGATTGTCGACAAATACGCCGACTTCATTCTGGTGGGGGACAGCCTCGGCATGGTCATGCACGGCATGGAAAGCACAGTTGGCGTGCCGCTTGATCTGATGATCATGCATGGAAAAGCCGTGGTGCGCGGCACCCAAAAAGCGCTGATCGTGGTGGACATGCCGTTTGGCACCTATGAGGAAAGCCCGGCCGTGGCCTTCCGCAACGCCGCCAAAATCATGAAAGAAACCTGCTGTGGCGCGGTGAAGCTCGAGGGAGGCAAACGTATGGCTGAAACCATCCGCTTCCTGACCGAACGTGGCATTCCTGTGATGGCCCACATCGGCCTGACGCCTCAGTCCAGCCACGTCATGGGCGGCTTCAAAACCCAAGGCCGGGACGAAGACACCTGGGCGATGCACGAAGAAGACGCGCAAGCCGTCTCTGAAGCGGGTGCCTTTGCCATTGTGCTGGAGGGCATGGTCGAACCGCTCGCCGCCAAGATCACCAAACAGGTGCCCATTCCCACAATCGGGATCGGCGCCTCAGCGGACTGTGACGGCCAGATTCTCGTACTCGAAGACATGCTCGGCCTCAACGAATGGACACCCAAATTTGTAAAAGTCTACGGCGACCTTGGCCCCGCCATCGAACGC
The DNA here is from genome assembly GCF_947493595.1 of uncultured Shimia sp. Classification (GTDB taxonomy): domain Bacteria; phylum Pseudomonadota; class Alphaproteobacteria; order Rhodobacterales; family Rhodobacteraceae; genus Shimia. Next base: position 44,855 of record NZ_CANLRL010000005.1, read on the forward strand.
GCAGTGAGCCAATACGCCGACGACGTCAAAACCCGCAGTTTCCCAAGCGAAGACGAGGTCTACCGCTAAACACCTCAGGCTTCATTTGACCGTAAATATCCCCGCCGGAGGCACCTGCCCTCTCGGCGCGCTCAAACAGCAAAAAGCCCTGCGCAATCGCCGGGGCTTTTCTCTTAGCATGTCGCGACATTTTTACAGCGGCGCGACCGCCTCCAGGATCGCAGGCACAATCTCCACAAACAAAAGCGTGTTCATACGCTCGGTCTCGGTCTGCGGATAGCCACCATTCATCGCAATTACCGTGTCGGTTGCAGGCTCCATCACCAACGCCTGCCCATGGATGCCCACAAACACGATGATCTTGTGGCCATTGATGTTCAGCACGCGGATCTGATCTTTGTACCAGCCATCCGGTGCCAGTGCCGCCTCTTTTCCAACAGACCAGGCCGCCCGCACGCGGTCATTGCCTTGCCACAGCGCCTCAAGGAACGTGGCGGGCACCACTTGCTCACCCAGATGGTTTTGACCTTCGTTGAGGAACACCCGCCCCATTTTGGCCAGATCCCGTGTGCGCATGTTCAAGCCACCGGAAGCCACCGTGTTGCCCACCCCGTCCGCCTGGAAATAAGCCGGCCCTTCGGCCCCCAATTTGCTCCAGATCTTCGCCTCAAGGTAATCCGCCAGCTTTTCTCCGGTGGCCTTCTCCACGATCAAACCCAAAATTTCGGTGTTTGGGTCTTGATACTGGTAATGTGTGCCCGGCGCGTATTTCTGGCTATCGATGGTCAGCAGGTAATCCTGAATGCCATTCAATCCGCTGTCATTCGGGCCATTCCATTCCTGCGACTGCGTGAACTTCGTGTCCCAGGACAAAAACGGCGGTGTCTTGATGTCCAGGCCGGAATTCATATCCGCCACATCCTGAACCGAGACACCCTCAAACGCTGTACCTTTGAACTCGGGCAGATAAGCCTCCACAGGTTTGGACATATCCAACTTACCTTCAGCCGCCGCAATCCCGGCCAAAGTCGCGGTGAAAGACTTTGTCACCGACATGTCCAGATGCGTGCTCTCCGGCGTCATCCCATTCCAAAAATGCTGGTGCAACAGCCGATCCCCTTTGAGCACCACCATGGAGTGGTTCTTCAAGCGGTACTTCAGCAGTGTATCCAGCGTCTGCTCGCCATCTGCATCCAGACCGGTCAGCTTGGCGAAATCGAACGACCCGGTCTCGTCTTTCCACTCCTCCGGCGCCACTGCGCTCCCGGGGTCCACCACATAGTGCCGCGTGAATTTATAGGCGTTGGGGAAGGTCACCGAGGCATGTTCACCGCTGTCCCAATTGGCTTGCGAAATACCAAAATGTTCAACTTGCGCCAGGAAATCCTCATCCACGGTCTGCAACTCCGCAGCCATCGCCATTGAGGAAAAAGAAACACAGCCCACAAGAGCCAGATGCTTGAACATGGCTTGGTACTCCCAAAAGTAATCGTTCAAAACCGAGGGAACATCACCACCATGACGTGCGATGATCTCGATCACAATGAAGACTTAGGGAAGGTTGCCGACAAAAGAAGTCAGGCACTCACAAAAACGTGACCACTCGGCCATTTTTGGCCGAGTGTGTTTCTACCAGCTTGATAAGATTAAAAAATCTTCCCGGGGTTCATGATCCCATCCGGGTCAATCGCCGTTTTGATCGCCGCCATCACATCCACGGCGCCACCAAGTTCCTTGCGCAAATACGGCTTTTTGCCCTGCCCAATGCCATGTTCACCGGTACAGGTACCACTCATCTCAATCGCCACATCGTTGAGCCAGCTGACATAGCCCTGCGCCGCGGCCACCTCATCCGGATTGTCCATATCCACCAGCGGCAGCATGTGAAAATTACCATCTCCCACGTGGCCCACCACGGTGGAAATCAGCCCCAGCTCATCCGCCTTGTCTTTGGCCAAAGTCACACATTCCGCCAGCCGCGAGATTGGCACACAGACGTCGGTGGAAATGCCTTTGGCACCGGGGCGCAGCGCCAGCGCCGCCCAATACATGTCATGGCGCGCCTGCCACAGCTTGTTGCGGTCCTCAGCCTTCTGAGTCCACTCAAACCCGGTACCACCCACCTCTTCGGCGATATGACCAAACATCTCGGCCTGCTCTGCCACGCCGGTTTCCGATCCATGGAACTCCAGCAACAGCAAATGCTGCTCCGGCAGGTCCAACTTCGAATAGTCATTCGCGGCCTTTACAGCCAGAGAATCCAGCAACTCAATCCGCGCCACCGGGATGCCATATTGAATGGTCATCATCACCGCCTGACAGGCCGCATCAATGGTCTCAAACGAACAGCGCGCTGAGGACATCGCCTCAGGAATACCCTGCAGCTTCAGCGTGATCTCGGTGATGATGCCCAAGGTGCCTTCTGATCCGATCATCAAGCGGGTCAGATCGTAACCCGCGCTGGATTTCTTGGCGCGGCTTGCGGTGCGGATCACCTCACCAGACGGCAACACCACCTCAAGGCTCAGGATGTTATCCTTCATCGTGCCATAGCGCACCGCATTGGTGCCACTGGCCCGCGTAGAGGCCATGCCACCCAAAGACGCATTGGCTCCCGGATCAATTGGGAAAAACAGGCCTTGGTCGCGCAGTTCCAGATTGAGTTGCTCGCGTGTCACGCCCGGCTGCACCACACAATCAAGGTCCTCGGCATTCACCGCAACAACCGCGTTCATCTCGGTCAGGTCAATACACACGCCCCCAGCAGGCGCGTTTACATGGCCCTCAAGCGAGGTGCCCGTGCCATAGGCGATCACCGGCACCTTATGCGCCGCGCAGACTTTCACAATGTCAGAGACCTCTTGCGTCGACTTAGCAAAAACCACCGCATCCGGCGCCTGATTTTCGATCCAGGTCGTTGTGTGCCCATGCTGCTTACGCATCGACTGGCCGGTGTGAAACGCCTCACCAAACTGCTGTTTCAACACCCCCAAAGCCGCTGCAATACCATCCTCGTTGCGCGGCAATGCCTCTGCTTGTCCCATGGACACTCCCCTTCAGCATGACAATTTTCGCTATGGCTACGGTGCGCCTCTCCCAAGGTCAAGCGCGGCTATTCGCCATGGGCCAAGCCCTCACGTCGGTTGTCCGCACCACCTTGTAAACGCCGTCCAACAGAGATCGCATGTAGTCCGGAATTGAGGTCGCGCGCATTCACCTTGTAGCCCATGCCGGTCAGCGGCTCCCCAAACTCCATCGCGGCACTCTCGGCCTCAATGTCATAAGTGCCAAAGCGGTTCACCAGATGTGGCAGGTCAATTGCCTGCTGCACGTCCATGCCCCAATCCACATGCGCGATGATGGTCTTGGCCACATAACCAATGATCCGGCTGCCTCCCGGGCTGCCCACCACCAGCGCTGGCTTGCCGTCTTTCAACACAATGGTTGGCGCCATGGAAGAGCGCGGCCGCTTGCCCGGCTCCACCCGATTGGCCACCGGCACGCCGTCGCGATGCGAGCGGAAAGAGAAGTCGGTCAGCTCGTTGTTCAGCAAGAACCCATTCGTCATCACCCGGCTGCCAAAGCCGTTTTCAATCGTCGTCGTCATCGACAACGCGTTGCCGTAGCTGTCAACAATGGAGATGTGTGACGTGGATGGCTGCGCAAAGCTTTCGCCATCCGCATAGTGCAACGCATGGTCAAACTCCGGCGCACCCGGCGCCACGCTTTCCAAAGCCGTACTGCCGTCCAACAGTTTTGCCCGCTCCGCCAAATAGTCCGCCGCCAGAAGCCCCGCGCTTGGCACGGGCACATAATCACTGTCCGCCATGTAGCGGCCTCGATCTGCAAAAGCGAGCCGCGACGCATCGCCAATCAGCCGCCAAGCCTCCGCGCTGTCTGGTCCAAGCCCTGCAATGTCATAAGGCTGAATCAGACCAAGAATTTGCCCCACGGTCAGCCCCCCAGAGGATGGCGGCCCCATGCCACAGACATCATGCGCACGGTACTCCACGCAAACTGCCGGACGCTCCTTGACCTGATACAGCGCCAGATCCACACCACTCAGAACACCAGGATTGTTGGCGTCTTGTACGGCATCCACAATGTCGGCTGCAATTTTGCCCGTGTAAAACGGCGCGGCGCCCCCGGCAGCCATCGCGCGCAAACTTGCGCCATATTCCGCGTTTTTTAACAGAGTGCCTTCCGCAAGCGGCGTTCCATTGGGCAGAAAGTAAGCCGCTGTCACCGGATGCGACGCCAACCGCTCCGAATCCCGCGCCACAGAGGCGGCCATACGTGGCGTGACGGTGAAGCCCTCCTCCGCATGGGTGATCGCTGCGTCAAACAGGCTTGGCCACTGGCTGCGGCCCCATTTGCGATGGGCTTCCTGCATCAACATCGGTGTCCCCGGCACACCCACAGATCGCCCGCCAACAACCGCTTCAAAAAACTTCAGTGGTTCACCATCGCGCCCCAAAAACAGCCGCGGCGTTACCGCCAACGGCGCGGTCTCGCGCCCATCCAGCGTGGTCACCTCTCCCGTTTTGGCGTCATACCAAACCAAGAAGGCCCCGCCGCCCAAACCTGAACTCTGCGGCTCGACAAGCCCCAGCACAGCCTGCACTGCCACCATCGCATCCGCCGCCGTGCCACCATCGCGCAGTACTGCGGACCCGGCCTCCACCGCCAAAGGATGCGCCGCCGCAACCATCCAGTCTTTTGCCTTGGTCGGCTCGCTGCTGATCTTCGCCTTCAAAGCATCTTGCAAGCTCTCCGGCACATCCATGCCCAGCTCAGACCCCATTTCCGGCACCACACTGTCCGCCACCTCCTGCGCCCAAGACATGGATCCCAACAAGCAAGCTACCGAAACCACTGACAAAAATTGCTTCATGACACGCTCCCAAACCAAATGACAAAACCGGCAACCTTAAGTTTTGGCCACCATTTGAAAATCAGCTTAGGTCAGGACAGCCCCTGCACCAACAACGGATAGCTGCTCAGGATCTCATAGACCGCCCCTTCGGAGGTCAAAGACGAACGATACAAGGCGATTTCGCTCACCAGAATGGGATCAATTTGTAGTGAGGCCCCGCGCGACAGGGCCGCCTGCACCCGCTCCGGCGGTTGCCGGCCATCCCGAAACCTGCTCAGTGTCACATGCGGGCGAAACCGCCTTTTCTCTAAACCAATTCCCAAACGCCGCGCCGCCTGCGCCACATCCGCTTGCAAGGCCATGAGCGTGGGATCCGGCGCCGCCAACAGGCCAAACGACCGACTGCGCGGCGCGCCAAAGATGTCCATGCCTTTGAGGTGCAACTCAAACTGCGATTGCCGGATCAGCTCCAGTTCTTCGTGCAACGTCTCGAGCATCTCAACCGGCTGGTCGTCCAGAAACGCCAACGTCAGATGCAGATTGTTTGCCGGCACCTCGCGCCCCACGGCAATCCGCCCTTGCACATCCAAAAGCGCTTCCGCTTCTGGCCCGTCCAACGGAATGCCAACGAAAGCGCGCATGATGGCTTAGAGCATCGCCGGAACCACAAGGTCCGGCGGGCGGTGCCCATCATCGAAGGTCTTGATGTTGATGAGGACTTTCTCCCCCATCTCGATCCGCCCTTCCACGGTGGCAGACCCCATATGCGGCATCAGCACCACATTGGGATGGCCGCGCAAATCAGGATGTACCTCATGGCCGTGCTCATACACGTCCAACCCCGCGCCAGCGATCTCGCCTGACTTGAGCAGCCGCACCATGGCGTTTTCGTCAATCACTTCGCCGCGCGAGGTGTTGATGATCACCGACCCCGGCTTCATCAATTTCAACCGGCGTGCATTGAGCAAGTGGAAAGTCGACGGCGTGTGCGGGCAGTTCACCGACACCACATCCATGCGCGCCAGCATCTGGTCCAGGCTCTCCCAATAGGTCGCCTCATACTGTTCTTCAATCTCGGGGCGCAAACGGCGGCGGTTGTGATAGTGGATCTGCATGCCACAGGCTTGCGCCCGGCGTGCCACAGCGGTGCCCACACGGCCCATGCCCAGAATGCCAAGCCGCTTGCCACTCACCCGGCCGCCCAAAAGCGCGGTTGGTGCCCAGCCGTCCCATTCACCGGACTGCATACGCTGCACACCCTCGCCAACCCGACGGGTCACCCCGAGGATCAGCGCCAGCGCCATGTCGGCTGTATCATCTGCAGACACGCCTGGGGTGTTAGACACCAGTACGCCACGTTGCCGTGCAGAGGCCACATCAATGTGGTCCACACCGGCGCCGTAGTTGGCAATCAGCTTCAGCCGCTCACCAGATTGAGCAATCAGATTGGCGTCAATCTTGTCACTCAGCGTTGGGACCAAAACATCCGCCTCTTTCATCGCTTCAACCAGCTGCTCGCGGCTCATCGGCGTATCATCATGGCGCAGGCGCACATCAAAGAGTTCTGACAGTCGTGTTTCGACGGCTTCCGGTAAGCGTCGCGTAACGACAACACTCAGACGTTGCTTTGGCATGCAGGGCCTCCCAATGCTTTTCAATTCGGCGCGTTGCTGCCACACTGCCCCACAGGTCAGTCAGGCACAAGAACCTGCGAGCGCCATCAGAGCAGAAAAAATCAGGCAAAATGGTCACCTTGGGTCGAAAATCTCTCGTGAGCTTGGGCGCAGTTATGCTGTTGCTCTTTGCAACCTTCGCCGCCGCAGAGGCACCGGTAGAGAAAAAGCGTGGTCCGGTCACCAACCTGCCACTGCCACGTTACGTGTCTCTGAAGGCCACCAAAGCCAACGTGCGGCGTGGCCCCTCGCGCACCCATCGCATTGACTGGGTGTTTACCCGCAAATCCATGCCTTTGCAGATCACCGCCGAATACGGCCACTGGCGCCGTGTGCGGGACATCGAAGGCGCGGGCGGCTGGATCCACTATTCCCTGCTTTCGGGTGTGCGCACCGTGATTGTGCAAAAAGACATGCTGCCGCTGGCCGTGCGCCCCGGTGAAAAGGTTGGCACAGCCGCACACCTGGAACACGGCGTTATCGCAAAGCTGGAGGAGTGCAACCCAGACTGGTGCCGCCTCAATGCCGGCGGCTACAAAGGTTGGGTTTTGAAGGAAGATCTTTGGGGCGTAGAGGCCAACGAGATCCGCGACTGATCCCGCCCCAAATGACTTGTCTTATTGCGCCGCTTCGGCCGCTGCACGGATGGCGCGGATATTCTCACCGTAGACGTCTGCCTTATCAACAGACCCGCCTTTGAACACAGCAGAGCCCGCGACCAACACATCGGCCCCAGCTTCGGCCACCAAAGGTGCGGTTTCTGTGGTCACGCCACCGTCGATCTGAATGTGGATCTCCCGATCGCCAATCATCTGACGCAGACGGCGGGTTTTCTCGACACCAGAGTGAATGAACTTCTGCCCACCAAAGCCAGGGTTCACGGTCATAATCAGCACCATGTCGACCAGATCCAGCACATGCTCAATACTTTCCAGCGGCGTGCCCGGGTTCAGGCTCACACCAGCTTTCACACCCTGCGCCTTGATCGCCTGAATAGTGCGGTGAACGTGGGGGCCAGCCTCAACATGCGCAGTGATCATATCGGCGCCAGCCTCAGCATACGCCTCAATATAGGGGTCCACCGGAGCAATCATCAGGTGCACGTCCATGAAGGTTTTTACATGGGGACGGAACGCTTTCACCGCGGGCGGGCCAAAGGTCAGGTTTGGCACAAAATGCCCGTCCATCACATCCACATGCACCCAATCTGCACCCTGATCCTCAATCGCGCGGATTTCCTGGCCAAAGTTGGCAAAGTCCGCAGAGAGAATGGACGGGGCGATTTTGATTTTGCGATCAAAGCTCATATTGGGCTCCTTTTCCGGATCTGCGCCGGGCTTTGGAAGTGACCCTTGTAAGGTCACCAAACACCTGTTGTCAGGCGATTCGAAACTGGCGGCAAAATGGCCTCTGATGGCGCAAAACACAATTGGGCACGAGATGCGGAGAAGACGCAGCTTTGGCCATTGTGTCTAAAGCTGTGCAACACAAGCAATATTGGCCCCGGACAGGGCTTGGCAAAGCCCGCCCGCCCAGTTCAATGTGCCCGCATCGATGTTCCGCCAAAGCCCAAACATTGGGGCAGCGGCCCTTTGACCAACCGGAGACCTCATGCACGCTGCCACTCTTGCTTTGACCCTTTTTGCCACGCCGGTTTTTGCCCAATGCCCGACCTTCGCGGACATGGACTCCGGTGTGCGGCTCACTGATCTGGACGGCATCACCGAGACCTATACACGCGACGGCGCCCACTTCATCCGTGGCGCATGGGACGACGGCGCAGACTACGGCACCCGCTTTTTGCTGCTCAAAGGCCTCTATGTGGTGGAGCAGTTTGACACCGAAGACGGCGACGTGGTCTCCGGCAGCCGCAGCACACATGCATATCCGCTCAAACCCGCCGACGCGCCCATTCCCGTGGCAGATGGCCGGTGGGACACCGAAGTGATCACGCTGGATTCCGGTGGCGCACTCACCACCCGCGAAAGCCACATCTTTGGCCCCAGCACCCAAGTCACCATTGGCGGCTGCACTTACGAGATGATGCCCGTCATCGGCATCTACCATGATGACGATGGCTATGAGGAAACACTTCACTACCTGCCAGAACTTGGCTTTGCCTATCTTGTCGAAACCCGTCCCAAAAACGAAGCCGCAGAGCGTTACACCTACATTCGCATCGAAGCCGTTGAAAAATAATCAAACTCTGAACCGCTTTGCGCCACATGCAAGACAGCTATGACAAATGACGGGCTGCACATGGCAGCCGCATTGACCCATATTCAGCGCCAAGGGAGGACCAAAGATCTATACAGAACTGAGGTTCAAAAATGGCACTGACAGCTACACACACCACCGAACACCACGCGCTGGGTCACATCCTGACCGCGCCTTTCCGCGCCATCGGCAACGGCCTGATCGCCATCATGGAAAGCAACAGCCGCGTGCAATACGTTGACCGACTGAACGCAATGACCGACGCACAGCTGGAAGCCAAAGGCATCAAGCGCGACGAAATTGTGCAGCACGTCTTCCGCGACCACATGCACCTGTAATTGTGCACCTTGGGGGGCGCCCGTTTTGAGCGCCCTTCCCACCATACACAACGACCACGCCTAAGGCCGCGCCCCGCAACAATCGCGCGTGCCCTTCGCAAACGACAAAATTGCCTCATCGACTTTTGCGGCCATCTTCGCTTGGATGCAGCCCGATACAAAGCACCAAAGGCTCTTTTGCACATGACCTGGCTCGCCACCTTCATCTCTGTCCTGCTGTTTGTCCCTGCCATGCTGCACCTGCTGTGGGCCATTGGTGCATGGGTGCCGATCCGCAACGAAGAAGCCCTTGCGCGCGCCGTGGTTGGCGCACCCGGCCTTACCAAAATGCCCGGCGCGATCCCCTGCGCCCTGGTGTTTGTCGCGCTCTCTTTTGCGGCGGCTATACCCCACCTAACAAGCTTCCCTCTGCGCACGCCGCTGCTTTTCGCCATGGCGGGCGTCTTTGGCCTGCGTGGTCTCGCCGCCTATCTGCCGGCCTGGCGCAAACGGGTCCCGGAAGAGCCATTTGCGACGCTGGATCAACGCATCTATGGCCCGCTCTGTCTCATCCTGAGCACAAGCTTCCTACTCTTCTCGCTCTTTGGTGCCTAATCCACGTTTCCAGCCACCAAGGGTGGGCGTAACTGGCCGCATCGGGAAATTTTCCCACAGATACCCCTTTTAAAGCTTTCACAGTCCCCAAATATCCCCGCCGAAGGCACCTGCCGCTTCAATCTGCATTTGTTTGCCGCTAAGAGCGCGCCAACAGCAACCAGCGGACCACTTTATGATCAAGCTTGAAAACATCAGCGTTTCTTTTGGCAAACGCACCGTTTTGGACAATCTCTCTCTTGATCTGACCGAGCGCCGCATTGCGGTGATTGGGGCCAATGGCTCTGGCAAATCCACCTTCGCCCGCTTGCTCAACGGTCTCGCATTGCCCACAACGGGTGAGGTGCTGGTAGACGGGTTCAACACCCGCAAAAAAGGCCGTGACGTGCGCCGCAAAGTTGGATTTGTGTTCCAAAACCCTGACAATCAAATTGTCATGCCCGTGGTAGAAGAAGACCTTGCCTTTGGCATGAAAAACCTCGGGTTCAGCAAAACCGAAATCGCCGCCAAGACCGATGAAATCCTGGCGCGGTACAACATGTCGGACCTGCGCGAGCATCCTGCGCATCTGCTCTCCGGCGGTCAAAAACAACTGCTCGCCATCTCAGGCGTGCTTGTGATGACCCCAGACATCGTGGTGATGGACGAGCCCACCACGCTGCTGGACCTGCGTAACAAACGCCGCGTCGCCCGCGCAGTTGATGCCTTGGAGCAAATGGTCATCACCGTCACCCATGACCTGGATCTCATCACCAACTACGACCGCGTGATTGTCATCGACGAAGGCCGTATCTTTGCGGATGGCACGCCAGCCGGCGTCATTCCCGCCTATCAAGAGCTCATGGCCTGATGCTGGACCTCTACTCACCCGGCAGCTCGCTGCTACACCGCCTGCCACCGGCAGCCAAAATGCTGGCCATGCTGCTTGGCGCCACATTGCTTTTTCTCAATGAAAGCCTGCCAATCACTGTCGCTGCAACCCTTGGTATCCTCGCCCTCTATCCCATCGCACAGCTCACCCTGAAACAGGCCTTTGCGCAGATCCGCCCGCTGCTAATCATCTTTGTGCTGTTCTTCGCGGTGCAATGGTATTTCTCCGGCATTGAACTCGCCACCTATGTGGTCCTGCGCCTCGCCGCGCTGATCCTGCTCGCAAGCCTTGTGACCCTGACCACCAAATCCAGCGACATGATCGACACCATGACGCGCGGACTGCGTTACCTCCAACCTATTGGCGTGAACCCGGCAAAGGTCAGCCTCGCCATTTCCTTGGCGCTGCGGTTCATCCCGGTCCTCGCGCAAATCACCCGCGAAGTACGCGAAGCGCAAAAGACCCGCGGCCTCGAACGCTCCGTGATTGCTGTCGCCATGCCTATGGCAATCCGCGCGATCAAGATGGCGGACGAAATTTCCGACGCCATTGATTCCAGAGGATATCGTTCCTAAGATCACGCCAGTAACAAGGGCCGGGCTTGCTTCGAGCAGAACGGATTTCTACGCCGCGCCATAGTTTACATAACAAGCCCACACTCACGGAACGCACCATATGACCACCAAAGACACCGTCTACATCGCGCTCTTCGCTGCGCTCACAGCAGCCCTCGGACTGATGCCACCCTTACATTTTGCCGGCGCAGCCCTTCCCCCAATTTCGGCACAATCTCTGGGCGTCATGCTCGCCGGTGCTGTCCTGGGCGCCAAACGGGGTGGCCTGGCCCTGCTGCTGTTCATTGCGCTTGTGGCCGTTGGCCTACCACTGTTGTCCGGTGGCCGTGGTGGATTTGGCGTCCTGATGGGCACCTCCGGTGGCTTCCTGTTGTCCTGGCCGATCTGCTCAGCCCTAATTGGCTACCTTGCGGAACGGGATCGCGAAGGTGGTGCTCTGAAACTTGGCGCCTATATCGCGCTGGGTGGCATTGTCCTGATGTATGCCGTTGGCATTCCTTGGATGGCCTTTATCGGCAAACTCGGCATGGCCAAATCCCTGTCAATCATGGTGGCCTATGTTCCCGGCGACCTGATTAAGGTTGTGGTTGCCGCCATTCTCGCGGAAAATCTGCGCAAAGCTTACCCCAACCTCTGAGGACGCGTTTGCCCTTACGCCACGCATTAGATCATCACGCCCGCCAGCGCCCCGACGCGCTGGCGGTTGCCATTTGTGACACACGCCTCGCCTACAGCGCGCTCTATGACCGGCTCAAACGCCTACACGCCGCGTTGGCCGCGCTGCCGCTGCAAGACCGCCCGGACCTGCCGCTGCCAGACGGCGCACGCAACTTCGCTCTCTCCATTGGCAACCACGCGCAGGCGCCAACCCTGCTGGCCACTGCCCTAGCCACCCCCCATGCCGTCACGCTACTAGACCCACATTGGCCTGACGCCCTTCACCAGCGGGTGTTGGCCAAACTGCCCCCGGACGCATTATTCTGCCTCTCAAGCCAAACCGGCCTGATCGACGCCGCCAAACGGCTCGGCATCCCGGCCATCACCGTGGACACTGACGCCTTTGAGGCCTTCCTCGCCGCGCCCGAAGACATCCCCTTCACCGATCCCCGCGCCATTTTTATGGTGGGTTTCACCTCCGGCACCACCTCGGAGCCCAAAGCCTTCGCCCGCGCCCGACACAGCTGGCGCGCCTCGCTGGATGCCAGCCGCCTCGCCTTTGCCCTGACCGAGCAAAGCCACACCTTTGTACCCGGCCCGCTCAGCCACGGCATCACACTGTACGCGCTGGCCGAAACCCTCGAACTGGGCGCCGCCTTCCACGCGCTACCCAAATTCGACCTGGCCGAAGCCCACCGCACCATGGCCCACACCCGCCGCATTGTGGCCGTACCCAGCCTGCTTGGCGCGCTCTGCCGCGATAAGCCTTTGGATCAGATTGTCGAGATCACCACCGCCGGCGCCAAACTCGATCCTGCCCTACTAGAGAAGGCCCGCAACTTCTTCCCCCGCGCCCGCATCCACGAATACTACGGCGCCAGCGAACTTGGCTTTGTCAGCCTCAACACCCACGGCCGAGACAGCTCTTCCGCACCAGCCCATTCGGTTGGGCGGCCTTTCCCCCACGTCGCACTCTCCCTACGCCAAAACGGACAGGAAGTGCCACAAGGTGAGCCGGGCACCATTTTTGTCCGTGGTGATCTGGCCATTGACGGCTACCTCTGGGGCGGCCGCAACTCCGGGTTCCGCCGCGAAGGCCCCTGGGCCACCGTGGGTGACGTTGGCAAACTCAACAACGACGGCAGCCTCAGCCTCCTGGGCCGCGAAGGTGGCATGGTCATCACCGCAGGCCACAACGTCTACCCCCAAGAAATCGAAACCGCCTTGGCCGAAATCCCCGGCATCACCGGCGCCGCCGTACTGGGTGTTGCCCACCAATCGCGCGGTCAGGAACTGGTCGCCATCCTTAGCGGCAACACGCCGCTGGACGAAATCAAATCCCAACTTGCCATCCGCCTCCCGCGCTACAAGCTGCCACGCCATTTCTACCGCCTCACAGACTGGCCCCTGACCACCTCTGGAAAACCAGACCGAGGCCGCCTGATGTCATGGCTGCATAAAAAGGACCCACGCCTTGTTCCCACCACTGGCTGACCTGCTGCCTGAAGACCGCCAACCGGTGATCGTCGCCGCACGGCGCAGCGCCATAGGCCGCGCCGGTGGTATGTTTGCCAGCCTCGATGTCGAAGATCTTGCCGCCCCCGTCATGCGCGCCACGCTGGCAGACGCCAACATCCCCCCGGATCAGCTTGATGATGTGATCCTCGGCAACGCCGCTGGCCCCGGCGGCAATATCGCCCGGCTCTCCGCACTGCACGCGGGCTTCCCCACGTCCATCCCCGGCGTCACGGTCGACCGGCAATGTGGTTCTGGGCTGGAAGCGGTGATGATGGCCTGCCACCTGATCATGGCGGACGCGGGCAGCACCTACCTCGCAGGCGGCGTCGAAAGCCAATCCCGCGCCCCGCTGCGCACGCTTCCCGCCAGCGGCACCCTATCTGAGCACAGCTACAAACGCGCCCGCTTCTCCCCAGAAATGATCGGTGATCCAGACATGGGCGCCGCCGCCGACACGGTTGCCAAACAGTTCAACATCACCCGCGAACGGCAAGACGCCTTCGCCCTGCGTTCGCAACAGCGCGCAGCCCAAGCCCGCGATGCCGGCGCTTTTGACGCCGAAATCGTCCCCATCACAGGCGACGCCACCGACGAATGCATCCGCGACACAATGACAGCCGAGCGCCTCGCCCGCCTACGCCCAGCTTTCACCAAAGACGGCACCGTCACCGTTGGCAACGCCTGCGCCCTCAACGACGGCGCGGCCTCCGTCCTTGTGACAACCGCCAAAAACGCCCGCGCGCTCGGTCACCCTCGCGCCCTCGCCTATCTCGGCGGCGCCTCCGCAGGTGTGGATCCAAACATCCTCGGCATCAGCCCTGTCGCAAGCACCCGGAAACTCCTGCAAAAGCACCGAAACCTGTCGCTGACCAACGTCACCCACCTCGAATTCAACGAGGCCTTTGCCTCGCAAGTCCTCGCCAGCCTCGACGCGTTGAACATCGACGAACACCTGCCAAACCAACACGGGGGCGCCATCGCCCTCGGCCACCCCTTTGGCGCCTCCGGCACCATCCTTGTGACCCGCCTGTTCAGCCAGTTGATCCACCAAGACGCCCCCCCAAACGCCCTCGCCATGGCCATGATCGGCATCGGCGGCGGCCAGGGCCTCACTGCGGCCTTCGCACCCGTCACGCTCTAAGCTTTCTCATTCCCAAAATATCTCGGGGAGGAGGCACAGAGTGCCGGAGGGGCTGGCCCCTCCCGCCATCAACGCCCCAAAACGCAAAACGGGGCCGCCTCTGCGACCCCGTTTCAATCTTTCACCAGATGACAGACTTACTCGTCGTCTTCGTCCAGCATCCGCACCGCGCCCAACGAGGCATTGGACACATGCTGCGCATAGACTTTCAGCGCCTTAGACACCGCCCGTGGACGACCCTCAGCTTTCCAGACTTTCTTGTCTGCTTGCGGGTGGTTGGCGCGACGCTCCGCCAGCACCTCATCGCTCACATCCAGATGGATCGAGCGGTTGCGCACGGAAATCCGGATCTTATCGCCATCTTCCACCAAACCAATCACACCCTTTTCAGCCGCTTCCGGCGAGGCATGGCCAATTGACAGACCCGCGGTGCCGCCAGAGAAACGCCCATCGGTCAGCAACGCACAAGTGGTGTCGAGCTTTTTGGATTTCAGGTAAGCAGTTGGATACAGCATCTCCTGCATGCCCGGACCGCCTTTTGGCCCTTCATAGCGGATCACCACCACGGAATACGGCTGCACTTCATTCTGCAAAATGCCATGCATGGCATCTTCCATGCTTTCAAAGACCTTCGCGGTGCCTTCGAACTCATACATCTGCTTGATCACACCGGCGGTCTTCAGAATACAGCCCTGCTCCGCGATGTTGCCAAACAGCACGCACAACCCACCTTCTTCCGAATAGGCGTTTTCAAAATCACGCACACAGCCGCCTTTGATGTCCAGATCAAGTTCTGTGTACATGCGGGACTGGCTAAACGCTTCCGTGGTGCGCACACCGCCAGGCGCCGCAATGAACATGTCACGCGCTTCATTGCCCGCGCTTTCGCGGCGCACATCCCATTTGTCAATGAACGCGCCAACAGTGCGCTCATGCACAGTGGCACAATCACGATGGATTTTGCCTTCGCGGTCCAGCTCACCCAGAATACGTGCAATCCCGCCCGCGCGGTGCACGTCTTCCATGTGGTACTCCGGCGTCGAAGGCGCCACTTTACACAGGTGCGGAATCTGGCGGCTCATGCGATCCATATCCGCCATGGTGAAGTTCACGCCTCCCTCTTGCGCAATCGCAAGCAGGTGCAGAA
This sequence comes from uncultured Shimia sp., assembly GCF_947493595.1. Taxonomy (GTDB): domain Bacteria; phylum Pseudomonadota; class Alphaproteobacteria; order Rhodobacterales; family Rhodobacteraceae; genus Shimia. The sequence continues at coordinate 60,462 of NZ_CANLRL010000005.1, forward strand.
CCGTGTTGGTCGACCCGCCCATGGCAATGTCCAGAGCCATGGCATTTTCAAAGGCTTTGAAGTTGGCGATACCCCGTGGCAGCGCGGTCTCGTCACCTTCTTTGTACCAACGATCACACAGTTCAATGATCTTGTGACCGGCTTCTTCAAACAGCCCACGGCGCTTGGAGTGTGTTGCCAGCAGCGAGCCGTTGCCCGGCAGCGCCAGGCCCAGCGCTTCCGCCAAACAGTTCATTGAGTTGGCTGTGAACATACCGGAGCAGGAGCCACAGGTTGGGCAAGCGGAGCGTTCCAGCTTGTCCACCTCTTCCATGCTGCGATCTTCATCCGTTGCGCCCACAATCGCGGTTACAAGGTCCGCCTTGTGCTCGCCGTCTTTCAGGATCACCTTGCCAGCTTCCATCGGGCCACCGGAGACAAACACAGCTGGAATGTTCAGACGCATCGCCGCCATCAACATGCCCGGCGTGATCTTGTCACAGTTGGAAATACACACCAGCGCGTCGGCACAGTGGGCGTTCGCCATATACTCTACAGAGTCGGCAATCACTTCGCGCGACGGCAGCGAATACAACATCCCGTCGTGGCCCATAGCAATGCCATCATCCACCGCGATGGTGTTCATTTCTTTGGCCACGCCACCGGCTTTTTCAATCTCACGCGCCACCAATTGGCCCATGTCTTTGAGGTGCACGTGCCCCGGCACAAACTCGGTGAAGGAGTTGACCACCGCCACAATCGGCTTGCCAAAGTCCTCGGTTTTCATGCCTGTCGCACGCCATAGGGCACGGGCAGCGGCCATACGGCGGCCAAAGGTCGAGGTTTTGGAACGAAGATCAGGCATCTTTTGCACTCCTGCGGATGGCTCGGGCGCCCCATAGCGCCCCTTGCGTGTCTGGACAGAACGGGTGCCACTCAAAAGGGGGGAATGCAAGAGAGTCCGGAAAGAATGTTACTCAAAATCGCGCACAAAGCTTTCACAAAGAACGACGCGCACGACTTTGACGTAATCTGTCCCGCAAAATCAGCTTTGCGCAGCTGCCTCCGCAAGAAACCCCGCCACATCTTTCTCGGCAATATCACCCACACAGCGCAGCTTCACATGCCGCCGCGCCTTGCCTTTGCCTTCCAGAAGCCCATTCGGGTCACTCAACCGTGCCCCATGCGAAAACTCAAACGACACATGCGCCTTGTAGCCAAAGTATCCCCCAACCGCCGTAGCAGCGACACCCGCCTCATGTTCCAACATCTGACCACCATACATGTGGCGGCCGTGTAGCTCCGGCGCCACCTCAGCCACCATCTCCTCAAGCGCATCTATAATCGCGGCTTGTGTGGTCTCGTCCATCTCAACCTTCCAGATTCATCGGCGTGGCAATTTCCACCAAACAGCCGTTTAAGTCGCGCACGTATGATATCGTTTGGCCCCACGGTACGCCATGCGGCTTACTCACCGGCGAACACCCCGCCGCCAGCGCCTTCTCAAAGGCCGCAGCCACATCCTCTGTGACAAAGCAAATCTCCCACCCGGCTGGAATGGCGCTTTTCTCATTGGGTGCAAAGGCCAAGCCATCCAGCTCGATCACCTCTTCGGCGGAAAACGACAGCACCGTGTCACCGGTCTCCATCTCCGCATACAGCGTGCTTTCATGCATAAACCGCTGGGTCAGACCAAATGCTGCCTCATAAAACGCGACCGTCTCTGGCACGTTTTTTACGTAAATAATTGTGTATCCAAGTTTCATAACAAGCACCTCACATTGCTTGTCCTAGACCTAAAGCCCGCAACACCAAAGCGCTTGAAGAAATCGGACATCACCTCTTAGGCCGCACGATTTCCCCACAACCCGCCGGACACATCTGGCCGGATCAACCCCTCCGGAATGTCTGACGGCACAAACCCGCCAAACCGCCGCATGGCCCGCGTCATATGTGCCTGATCGGCATAGCCTGCCTCAAACGCCGCGTCTGATAGCGACCCGCCCGCATCACAGATCAGCCGCAGCGCCCGATGAAACTGCACCAGTGACGCATAGGCCTTCACCGACAGCCCCACCGTGCCGCCAAAAAGCCGATTGAGATGCCGCGTCGAGCACCCCGCCCGCGCCGCCAGTTCCGTCACAGCAAACCGCCCCCCCGCCAGATGTATCCGCCGTACGCTCTCGCCCGCGCGATGCCCCTCCGGTGTCAACGCCCGCCCTTCAACAAACCGCACCAACGCCTGGCGCAAAATGTCCTCACGAATGCCTGCCACACACAACCCCGCCAGTTCTGGCACCAAAGCCTCCGCCTGCGCGCCCAACGCCACCTGATCTTTCACTGCCCCCAATGCATCGCCCCACAACACACCGCCACGCTCCGGCCGCAACCGCACGCCAATCCACCGATCTCCCGCCTCAAACGCCACCCAATAGGGCTGAGTTGCTGGCCCAGTCACCACCAACTTTGGCACCACGGCCCGATCCGCGTTGTAGCGCACAATCACATCACAGCGCCCGTCTGGAAGGATCAAACTGCGCCCGGCCTGCAGTTCTTCATGCCGCCACACCGCTTCCACGCTGCGCGACTGTTGCGGCGTGTAAATCCGCTCCTGATATCCATCTGGCAGACGCACGCTACCCCCTCACCCAATCGTCAACCGCGCCAGCAGCTCGGTGGCATTCTTCACCTGAAACCGCTTGTGTAATCGCGCCCGCACATCCTCAATGGTCCGTGGCGACAGGCCCAACTCCCGCGCAATCTGCTTGCTGGTCAGCCCGCGTCCCAAGCCGCCCACCACCTGCCGCTCCCGCACCGTAAGCGACACCGGCGGCCCGTCATGAATGGCGGCAAATGTCATCACCAACCGCGCTAATGGATCGTCCGGCGTCAATGTCTGTGCCCGAAACCGGCACCACACCTGCCCGCCATCACGCCGCCGCACCATGCGCTCATCACTGTAGGCATGATCCTGTCTCAGTGGCTTCAACCCAATGTCGCGCACCTGCTCAAACTCCTCGGTGCTGTCATACAACAAGCGAAACGACTGCCCCACCAAAGCGTCTTTCTCATAGCCAACCAACCGCGCAAACCCTTGATTACAGGCGCGAATGACGCGCTGTTCGGTCATCACAATCCCCACCGGTGCGGCGTCAAACGCCAGGTGCTCCCATTCCATCTACGCTCCCCCAACCGTAATCCTACGGTATTGATACCGTAGCCCGACACAAGCCACTCTGTCTCTACCCCAACTTCATTTGGCCCCAAATATCCCTGCCGGAGGCTCCCGCACTCTCCGCACGCGCAACACCCGAGGTGATTTCATGCCCATCGACACCGACCGCCTGATGACCCGCATCGAGTCCATGCGTGACGACTTGGTGCAATTGACCCAAGACCTGATCCGCATTCCCACACTCAACCCGCCCGGTGAAAACTACCGCGAGATCTGTGATTACCTCGACACCCGCCTGACCCGTCACGGCTTTGACACGCAGCTGGTGCGCGCCCACGGTGCCCCCGGCGACAGCGACAAATATCCGCGTTGGAACATCGTGGCGCATAAATCCGGCCACCACCCCGGCGAATGTGTGCATTTCAACAGCCACACCGATGTGGTCGAAGTGGGCCATGGCTGGACCTTTGATCCTTTTGGCGGCGAGATCAGCGACGGCAAAATCTACGGCCGTGGCGCCTGTGACATGAAAGGCGGGCTTGCCGCGTCCATTATCGCCGCCGAAGCCTTCATTGCTGAATTCCCCGACTTCCACGGCAGCATCGAAATCTCTGGCACGGCGGATGAAGAATCCGGCGGCTACGGCGGGGTCGCCTATCTCGCGGAAAAGGGCTTCTTTGCGCCTGAACGCGTGCAACATGTGATCATCCCCGAACCCCTGCACAAAGACCGCATTTGTTTGGGCCATCGCGGCGGCTGGTGGGCCGAGATTGAGACCTTTGGTGAAATTGCCCACGGCTCCATGCCTTTCTTGGGCGATTGCGCCGTGCGCCACATGGGCGCGGTGATCGACAAGTTTGAGAGCGACCTTTACCCCGCCATGGCGGCGCGCCGCACGGACATGCCTGTGGTGCCCGAAGGCGCACGCAGCTCCACCATGAACATCAACTCGATCCACGGCGGCCAAGCAGAGCAGGCTGAAGACTTTGACGGCTTGCCCGCCCACTGCGTGCCAGACAGCTGCCGCATCGTGATTGACCGTCGCTATCTCGCGGAGGAAACCCACGCTGAAGTCAAAGGCGAGGTTGAAGGCCTGCTGGATGACCTTTCTGCCCAGCGCGACAACTTCCGCTATGACATGCGCGAGCTCAACCACGTGGCCCCGTCAATGACAGATCGCAAAGCCCCCGTTGTGACCACGGTCGACAAGGCGATTCAGGACATTTTGGGCAAGACCCCGGATTATGTCGCCAGCCCCGGCACTTACGACCAAAAACACATTGATCGCATCGGAAAGCTCAGCAACTGTATCGCCTATGGGCCGGGTATTTTGGAAATGGCTCACAAGCCTGATGAGTACATCGGAATCGACGATATGATCGACAGCGCCAAGGTCATGGCGCACAGCCTGACGCAGCTGCTTTTGCCTCAGACAAATGACCCGGCCTAAGGCCCAATAACAATAAAAAGCAAACAGTTAAGGGAGAGAGACACAATGACATTTTTCACGTCAAAGCTAGCCAGTGCCAGCGCCGCTGCTCTGATTGCCGGGACACTGACAGCCCAAGCTGCACAAACCGACATCACGGTTGCCATGCAGTTGGAACCACCGCATCTGGACCCAACTTCGGCCGCCGCCGGGGCCATCGACAGCGTCCTGTACTCCAACGTTTTTGAGGGTCTGACCCGCTTTGCCTCTGACGGCTCTGTCACACCGGGCCTCGCCAAAAGCTGGGACATCTCGGAAGACGGGCTGACCTACACCTTCATGCTGAACGACGGTGTGACCTTCCATGACGGCTCTGCCATGGACGGCGAAGACGTGAAGTTCTCGCTGGATCGCGCCCGCGCAGAAGACAGCGCCAATGCGCAAAAAGCCCTCTTCGAAGGTATTGCAGACGTCACCGTGGTAGATCCACTGACTGTGAAAGTCACGCTCGATGGCCCGAACGGCGACTTCCTGTTCAACATGGCATGGGGCGACGCCGTGATTGTCGCGTCTGAAAGCATAGCGGACATCAAAACCACGCCTATCGGCACCGGTGCCTTCAAATTTGGCAACTGGGTGCAAGGCGACAAGATCACGCTCACACGCAACGATGCGTATTGGGGCACGCCTGCCACGCTGACCGATGTGACCTTCAAGTTTATCTCCGACCCAACCGCAGCCATGTCTGCCATGATGGCCGAAGACATTGATGTGTTTGCCGGTTTCCCAACGCCTGAGGCACTACCGCAGTTCGAAGCAGACCCGCGCTTTCAGGTTCTGGTGGGCAACTCCGAAGGCGAGACCATCCTGTCGACCAACAACAAGATGCCACCATTGGATGACGTGAAAGTACGCAAGGCCATCGCCCACGCAATTGACCGTCAGGCGATCATTGATGGCGCGATGTTTGGCCTTGGCACCCCAATTGGCACCCATTTTGCGCCACATCACCCGGACTATGTCGATCTGACCGGCAACTCGGCTTATGATCCTGAACTGTCCAAGAAACTGCTCGCCGAAGCAGGTTATCCGGACGGCTTCACCACCACGTTGAAACTGCCTCCGCCCTCTTACGCCCGTCGCGGCGGCGAAATCATCGCCGCGCAACTGCGCGCTGTCGGCATCAATACCGAAATCTCCAACTTGGAGTGGGCGCAGTGGCTGGAACAGGTGTTCCGCGGCAAGGACTTTGGCCTGACCATCGTCAGCCACACCGAACCCAATGACATCGGCATTTACGCCCGTCCGGATTACTACTTCCAGTATGACAATCCGCAGTTCCAGCAGATCATGGACACCTTGAACAAAGCCACCATCCCGGCAGAACGCACCGCCCTGCGCAAAGTGGCCCAGACCATGATCGCCGAGGACTATGTCAACGGCTACCTGTTCCAACTGGCCTACCCAACTGTGGCCAAAGCCGGTGTGCAGGGCCTCTGGCTCAACGCCCCAACCCAAGCGACTGACCTGACCGCCGTGAGCTGGTCAGAATAACACCCCCCGCGCTGGGGCCACACACTGTGGCTCCGGCGCAAATCGACTTACCGAAAGCCGCCGCCATGATTGACCACATCCCCGCTGGCTCCCTGCCCAGCCGCAAAGCCCCGCCTGAATACTTCACCGGCGATGTCCGGATGGATCTGATCACGGAAAGCCGCCCCCCTTCCCAAGTTTTTGCCGCCCGCGTCACCTTTGAACCCGGCGCGCGCACCGCATGGCACACTCATCCCGTGGGCCAAATCCTGCATGTCTTGTCCGGCGTTGGCCTGATTGCCCTGCGCGGCGAAGCCCCACGCACAATCCGCCCCGGTGACAGTATCTGGATTGAGCCCGGCGTTGAGCACTGGCACGGCGCCACGCCCAACACCGCCATGTCCCATATGGCCATCCAACAGGTCGAAGACGGCTCCGGTGCCACGTGGCTCGAACACGTCACCGACACCGATTACCTGAAACCAGCGACCTGACCGCCCATGCTCCGCTACACTCTCAAACGCGCCCTGTCTCTGGGTCTAAGCCTGGTGGTGGCCTCGCTGGTGATTTTCTTCGTGATCGAAGTGGTGCCCGGCGATCCCGCAAGCTTTATGCTTGGCCTCAACGCTCAACCTGACACCATCGCCGCCCTGCGCAGCGAACTGGGGCTGGATGTGTCCAAACTGGAACGCTACCTCTCCTGGGTTGGTGGTATGCTGCAAGGCGATTTTGGCACCTCCTACACCTACCGCACCCCCGTGACCGAGATGATCGGCGATCGCATCTGGGTGTCGCTGCCTCTGGCCCTCTACGCACTCACGCTCTCCACGCTGATTGCCTTCCCCGCTGGCATCTACGCCGCCTCCCGCCGGGGCAAACCGGGCGACATGGCTGTGATGGGCGCCACGCAACTGGGCGTCGCCGTACCCAACTTCTGGTTTGCCATGATGCTGGTGCTGATCTTTGCCATCAACCTGCGCTGGTTCTCTGCGGGCGGTTTTGTTGGTTGGGAAAAAGGCGTCCCGGCGGCGATGAAATCCCTGACCCTGCCCGCCATTGCACTGGCCCTGCCGCAATCCGCCATCCTCGCCCGCGTCATGCGCTCCGCCCTGCTGGATGTGCTGGGTGAAGACTTCATGCGCACCGCCCGCGCCAAAGGCCTCACCCGCCGCCAGGCCCTGATGCGCCACGGCTTGCGCAACGCGCTGATCCCCGTGCTGACCATCATCGGCATGCAGTTTTCCTTCCTGCTCGCCGGTGCCATCATCATCGAGCAGGTCTTCTTCCTGCCCGGCCTCGGCCGCCTGATCTTCCAATCCATCTCCGCCCGCGACCTGATTGTGGTTGAAAGCGTGGTCATGTTGCTGGTCTTCCTGGTGATCCTCGTGACCTTCCTTGTGGATCTCGCCTATGCCGCTGTTGACCCCCGCCTGAGATCCCGCACATGATGCTCTCCCGCAATATCCTCTTTGGTGGCCTGCTCTGCTTTATGGTGATCGCCGCAGCCTTGATCAGCTTCCTCTGGACGCCATTTGACATCACGCAGATGGACATCCCCAACAAGCTGCAAAAGCCCAGCGCGGCCCATTGGTTTGGCACCGACCACTTTGGCCGCGACATCTTTTCGATGATCATGGTTGGCGCGCGCACGTCTTTGGCCGTGGCCCTTGTCGCGGTGGGCATTGGCATGGGCCTTGGCGTGCCGCTGGGCCTTTGGGCCGCCGCCAATTCCGGCAGCTGGCTCGACGAGCTGATCATGCGTGGAAACGACCTGATCTTTGCCTTCCCCAGTCTTGTGATCGCCATCCTGATCACCGCCATTCTTGGCCCCAGCGCGGTGAACGCGATCCTCGCCATCGGCATCTTCAACATCCCGGTCTTCGCCCGCCTCACCCGCGCCGGTGCCCTCCCATTGTGGCAACGCGACTTCATCCTCGCCGCGCGTGTTGCTGGCAAATCCCGCACCCGCATCTCGGCGGAACACATCCTGCCCAACGTCGCCAACCTGCTGATCGTACAGGGCACCATCCAGTTCAGCCTTGGCATTTTGGCCGAAGCAGGCCTGAGCTACGTTGGCCTTGGCGCACAACCGCCCACACCCTCCTGGGGCCGCATGCTGGCAGATGCGCAAACCATGGTGTCCTTCGCACCGCACCTCGCGTTGATCCCCGGCCTTGCCATCATCACCTCGGTTCTGGGCCTCAACCTCTTGGGTGACGGGCTGCGCGACTTTCTTGACCCCAAAATTCGGGTGATGCGCTCATGACTTTGCTCTCTGTCCAAAACCTCTCCCTCTCGATCGGCCCCCTTTCAATCCTGAAAGAGGTCACCTTCTCCATTGCTCCTGGTGAGATCGTGGCCGTGACTGGCGAAAGCGGCTCCGGCAAATCCATGACCGCGCTGGCGGTGATGCAGCTCCTGCCCGAGAGCGCCCGCACCAGTGGCCACATCATGCTGCGCGACGAAGAGCTCACCGCACAGTCGGAAAAATCCCTCTGCGCCATGCGCGGCAACTGCATTGGCATGGTCTTTCAGGAGCCAATGACCGCGCTCAACCCGCTGCACACCATTGGCCAACAAGTGGCCGAGACCATCCGCATGCACGCCGTCATGCCCAAAGCCGAAGCCGAAGCACAAGCCGCAGCCATGCTCACCCGTGTCGGCCTGCCACAAGACCGCTTCCCACTGTCGCGCTATCCACACGAACTCTCCGGCGGCCAGCGTCAACGCGTTGTGATCGCCATGGCCATCGCCCGCCGCCCGCGTCTGTTGATTGCTGACGAACCCACAACCGCACTCGACGTCACCACTCAGGCCAAGATCCTCGACCTTCTGAAAGACCTCGTCGAAGAATTCGACATGGGCCTGTTGATGATCACCCATGACCTCGCCGTGGTGGCAGACATGGCAGACCGCATTGTGGTCATGCGCAAGGGCGAAGTGGTCGAACAAGGCGACACCAAACACCTGCTTGCCCACATGCAACATCCCTACACCAAAGCTCTGTTTGCCGCCTCCCAGCATCAAGTTGACCTGCCCAACGCTGAAGACGGACACGCCGCAATCCTGTCTGTGCAAAACGCGGTCCGCGACTACGCCCTGCCGCGCACAAAACTCTTTGCGCCCCGCAGCTTTCACCGTGCGGTCAAGGGCATCAGCTTTGACATCCACCAAGGTGAGCGGGTTGGACTGGTCGGGGAATCCGGTTGCGGAAAATCGACCCTAACACGGGCTATTTTGGGCCTTGAGCCGCTGCAAGACGGCAGCATCACGGCCTTTGGCACCGCCGTTGCCCCCGACATGCCAGCCCAGGCCCGCATCAAAACGCAGGTGGTGTTCCAAGACCCCTACAGCAGCTTCAACCCGCGGCACAAAGTTGGGCGCATCCTGACCGAACCCTTCCATCTGGTCGACACGCCCCCCACCGGCGTGGCACTGACGCAGGTCATTGGCGAAGTGCTCACCGACGTTGGTTTGCAGCCGTCAGATGCGCAAAAGTACATCCACGAATTCTCGGGTGGTCAGCGGCAGCGCATCGCCATCGCCCGCGCCCTGATTACCAAACCTGAGTTGATCATCTTTGACGAGGCCGTGTCGGCGCTCGACGTCTCCATCCGCGCGCAAATTCTCGACCTGATTGCCGGGCTCTCCCGCCGCCACAACCTGGCCTATCTGTTCATTTCCCACGATCTCTCCGTGGTGCGCTCCGTGACTGACCGTGTGCTGGTCATGCAAAACGGTGAGATTGTGGAGCAAGGCGAGACCGAAACGGTCTTCACCACGCCAATGCACCCCTACACGCAAACCCTGATCAACGCCGCGCCGGTGCTTCCGGATCTGGCCGCGTTGAGTGACAAGACTGAGACCGCCCATGCCCCTGCCTGATCTGTTTTTTGACCCGTCCAAATGCCTGATTGGCGGCCACTGGCAACCCGCCAGTTCCGGCGACACTTTAGAGCTAACAAACCCGTCAGACGGTACGCATTTGGCCACTATCGCGCGCGGCACATCCGCCGACGTCGATGCCGCTGTTGCAGCCGCCCATGCCGCCCGCGCGGGTGACTGGGGGCGCGCCACCGCTGTTGAACGCGGCCGCATCCTCACCCGCATCGGGCAGCTGGTGTTGGAGCACACCGACACGCTGGCAAAACTCGAAGCCATGGATGTGGGCAAACCCCTGACCCAAGCCCGCAACGACGTGATCGCGCTGGCCCGCTACATGGAGTTCTACGGCGGCGCAGCTGACAAAGTGCATGGCGAAACCATCCCCTATATGGACGGCTACACCGTCTACACCCTGCGCGAGCCCTTTGGCGTGACCGGCCATATCGTGCCGTGGAACTACCCGATGCAGATCATTGGCCGCTCGGTTGGCGCGGCCCTAGCAATGGGCAACGCCTGTGTGCTGAAACCGGCGGAAGAAGCCTGCCTCACAGCCCTCGCCTTTGCAGAACTTGCGCAACAAGCAGGCCTGCCCGCCGGTGCTCTCAACGTGGTGCCCGGCCTTGGTGCCGAGGCCGGTGCCGCCCTTGCAGGCCACTCCGACATCCAACACATCTCCTTCACCGGCTCCGTGAACACAGGCCGTCTGGTGCAAACCGCCGCTGCACAAAATGTCGTCCCCGTCACGCTGGAACTGGGCGGCAAAAGCCCGCAACTGGTGTTTGCCGACGCGGACCTCGACGCTGCGCTGCCCTTCCTCGTGAACGCAGGCATCCAGAACGCCGGTCAAACCTGCTCCGCCTCTTCGCGCATCCTTGTGGAACGCTCTGTTTACGATGAGGTCACCACCCGCATGGCGGCGGCATACCAAAATATGCGTGTCGCCCCAGCACTGGAGGACGCCACCCTCGGCCCACTGATCTCTGGTCGCCAGAAAGAGCTTGTTTCCGGCTTCCTTGCCAAAGGTGCAGACCTGCAAACCGCCGCCCAGGGCCAAATCGTCACCGACACCCCCGGCCACTACGTTGCACCAACCCTGTTTGCAGACGTCCCCCCGGACCACACATTGGCCCAGGATGAAATCTTCGGCCCGGTGCAGGCACTGATCCCGTTTGACAGCGAGGAAGAAGCCCTCGCCATCGCCAATGGCACAAAATTTGGCCTTGTCGCCTCCGTCTGGTCCCAAAACGGCGCCCGCCAGATGCGCCTCGCCAAATCCTTGAAGGCGGGACAGGTCTTCCTCAACAACTACGGCGCCGGCGGCGGTGTGGAACTGCCTTTCGGCGGCACCGGCCACTCCGGCCATGGCCGCGAAAAAGGCTTCGAGGCACTCTTCCACTTCAGCCAACTCAAAACCGTCGCCGCCCTGCACGGCTAACATTCACTGTCTACAAGTATCCCCGCCGGAGGCTTCCGCGGGCGCAAAAAAGGACCAGCACATGCGTCTTGAAAACAAAACAGCCATCATCACCGGCGGCGCTCAGGGCTTCGGCGCGGGCATTGTCGACAAATTCCTCGCCGAAGGCGCCCGCGTGCTTGTCGCCGACATCAACGGCGATATGGCCGAAACCAAAGCCGCCGAACACAAAAACGCCATCCCCTGCACCGTCGACGTGGCTGACGCCGCAAGTGTACAGGCCATGATCAACACCGCCGTGTCGGCATGGGGCCACATCGACATCACCGTGAACAACGCTGGCGTCACCCACCTGCCCGCCCCAATGGAGACCGTCACCGAGACTGATTTTGACCGCGTCTTTGCCGTGAACTGCAAGTCCATCTACCTGATTGCCCAGTCGCTTGTTCCACACATGAAATCCCGCCAAACCGGCGCCATCCTCAACGTCTCCTCCACAGCAGGCCTCTCCCCGCGGCCCAACCTCAACTGGTACAACGCCTCCAAAGGCTGGGTGAATACCGCAACCAAAGCCATGGCCGTCGAGCTTGCCCCCCACGGCATCCGCGTGAACGCCATCAATCCGGTTGCCGGTGAAACCCCACTCCTCGCGTCTTTCATGGGCGAAGACACCCCGGAAATCCGCGCCAAGTTCCTCTCTTCCATCCCCCTGGGCCGCTTCTCCCAACCCGAAGACATGGGCAACGCCGCAGCCTTCCTGTGCTCTGACGAAGCCAGCATGATCACCGGTACGCTGATGGAAGTTGACGGCGGGCGCTGCATCTAAAGCAGTTTGCGCTTTACAGGGGCAAGCGGATCGTTTTTCGCGTTCGACCACATGGGAGAGGCAGCGAACAAGCGATTCAATTCAAACGCAAACTACTAAAAGCGCCCCACAATCAAGCACAGCCACCGCAACCGCCCAAAGTTTCATCACCTTGGGCGGTTGCGTGACACTCTTCCCCGACAGACCCTCTGGCTCTTTGCCGCAGCGCAGCGTTAGCTCAAGCCAACGCCAGCCAGCGGAGTCCAACGCGCCGTGACCGCCACGCTCACCATCCTGATTGTCGAACCCGACAAAACCCGTGCCGATGCGATCATCGACAGCCTTGTCGCCACCGGTTATCACCACATTCGGGTGCTCTCAAACTTCACGGGCCTTGCCAGTTCTGTAGTAGAGCTGAACCCTGATCTGGTCCTGGTCGACATCACCAATCCAAACCGCAACGACATTAACGCGCTCACGCGGGCTGTTGCGCCGCTGGATCGACCGGTTGCCCTGTTTGTCGACCGCTCCGACGACGGCCTCTCCAAAGCTGCCATTGAAGCCGGTATCTCAGCTTACGTGGTCGACGGCATGCACCCAGATCGGATCAAACCGATCCTTGAGGCCGCCATCACCCGCTTTCACTTAGTTTCGGGCATTCGCAGCGAATTGGCCGAAACCAAACGTGCCCTCGAAGATCGTAAAATCATCGAACGTGCAAAAGGCATCTTAATGCAGGCGCGTAACATCCCGGAAGATGAGGCTTATGCCTTGCTGCGCAAAACCGCGATGCACGAAGGCAAGAAAATGGCACGCGTGGCACAGGCTTTGGTCACCGCGTCTGACCTCCTGTCCTGACCACCCTGCCCGCGTCTCTCCCACCTCACATGTGGCAGACCTAAGTAAGGGCCGCCTTTCGTCACACGCGGTTCTTCACCCCTTCGATGCCCCTTGCACCTGCGCCCACATCAGACCTTTTCGGTTCATTTTTGAGCAGGAATGCGACTCTCCCCACCATATTCGCCCAAAAATTGAGCAAGCAACCCGCGAATTGCGGCATCGCAGCATTTTCTCTCACATCCCGCTTGAGACTCGCACCAACGCCCTTCCTAATGACATCAACACAGGACAACGACGTTCTGTTTTGACCCTGAACGACCAGGGACATCTTGAGCAAAGCCGCTCGACCCCGCCGAACCTCCTCCTTCGGCGCTGGTCGCGCGGCTTTTTTGTTTTCCTGCCCTCTCTTCCAATTCGGGGCACACCAAAAGGAACGCCACAAATGCATCGTTTCGCCGCCCTTCTCGCTGCGACCACCGCTCTCGCCGCGCCAGCAGCAGCAGAGCTTGACCTTGAAAAAGATGAACTGACCTTTGGCTTCATCAAACTAACCGACATGGCGCCGCTCGCCGTGGCTTATGAGCAAGGCTATTTTGATGACGAAGGCCTTTTCGTGACGCTCGAAGCACAAGCCAACTGGAAAGTGCTGCTGGACGGCGTGATCGACGGCCAGCTTGATGGCGCTCATATGCTCGCAGGTCAGCCACTCGCCGCCACCATTGGCTACGGCACCGAAGCCCACATCATCACACCATTCTCCATGGATCTGAACGGCAACGGCATCACCGTCTCCAACCAGATCTGGGAAGAAATGAAGCCGCACGTTCCACTGATGGACGATGGGCGTCCACAACACCCGATCTCCGCCTCCGCGTTGAAGCCGGTTGTTGAGAAATACACCTCCGAAGGCAAGCCATTCAACATGGGCATGGTCTTCCCGGTCTCCACCCACAACTACGAACTGCGTTACTGGCTGGCCGCCGGTGGTCTGGAGCCAGGCTACTACTCCCCGGAAAACATCACCGGCCAGATTGGCGCGGATGTTCTGCTCTCCGTGACCCCACCGCCACAGATGCCAGCCACCATGGAAGCGGGCACAATCTACGGCTACTGCGTGGGTGAGCCTTGGAACCAGCAGGCCGTGTTCAAAGGCATCGGTGTGCCTGTGATCACCGACTACGAACTCTGGAAAAACAACCCAGAGAAAGTCTTCGGTCTGAACGCCGAGTTTGCCGAGAAGTATCCAAACACCACCCTGGCCGTGACCAAGGCGCTGATCCGCGCAGCGATGTGGCTCGATGAAAACGACAACGCCAACCGCGAAGAAGCGGTGAGAATCCTTAGCCAGCCGGAATACGTGGGCGCGGATTACGACGTGATCGCCAACTCCATGACCGGCACTTTTGAGTATGAAAAAGGCGACAAGCGTGAGGTTCCAGACTTCAACGTATTCTTCCGCTACAACGCGACCTACCCATTCTACTCCGACGCCGTCTGGTACCTGACCCAGATGCGCCGCTGGGGCCAGATCGCCGAGGCCAAGCCTGACAACTGGTATGACGAAGTCGCGAAGTCGGTCTACAAGCCTGCGATCTACCTCGAAGCAGCCCGCCTGCTGGTGGACGAAGGTCTGGCCAACGAAGCTGACTTCCCATGGGACAGCGACGGCTACAAAGCGCCAACCCCATCCGAGGACATCATCGACGGCATCGCCTACGACGGCCGCACTCCCAATGCCTACCTCGACAGCCTGCCAATCGGCCTGAAAGGCGACCAACGTGTCGTTGGCACTGAGGTGCAAGGCTAACGCGCTTCGTCGCGGGAAGGACGGCTCCCCCCTTCTCCTGCGACGCAACGGACGGGCGGTTAATTCTCGCCCGTCCCGCCAAACCGCACCTCCGCGAAACAGTCGCGATACCGACACAATACCGACGTCAAAATCAGCCGCTCCTCGGCATTAACCAATACCGCAACAGCGCCCAGAGCCACGGACACGCCAATGACCACAATCGACCCGCAAAACATCGCAGATGAAGAGCGCGAAGCCCGCCGCGCGCGCCTCTTCACCCGCATCAACAAGGCCGACACTTGGTTTCAGGTCCTCGGTCTCAGCTTCCTCACTCCAATTTTGAAAGCCGCCGCCGGCGACAATCCGAAAGCGCAAGCTGCTGAAATCTGGCGACTTTTGGGCGTGCCACTCTTGGCCATCGCCATCTTCCTGATGCTCTGGGGCAACCTCGCGCCCAAAGTGCAAACCTCCCTTGGTGCCGTTCCGGGCCCGAAAGAGGTCTGGACCGAAGCCGTGCTTCTCCACGAAGACGCCCAAGCCAAGGCCGCCAAAGAAGCGAAGTTCAACGAACGAGTAGAGGCCCGCAACGCCAAGTTCATCGCCAATGGCCAGCCGGAAAAAGTCAAAGATATCAAATACACAGGCAGCCCCAGCTACTACAATCAGATCTGGACTTCGATCAAAACCGTGTTCTTTGGCTTCCTGATCGGCACCGCAATTGCTGTCCCAATTGGCATCATGGCCGGCCTGTCTCCTTACGCCAACGCCGCCGTAAACCCGCTGATCCAGATCTTCAAACCAGTCTCCCCACTGGCATGGCTGCCAATTGTAACCATGGTGGTCTCCGCCACCTACACCGTCGATGACGGCTTGTTCTCCAAGTCCTTCCTAACCTCGGCGATCACCGTAACTCTTTGTTCTCTTTGGCCAACTTTGATCAACACCGCGCTCGGCGTGGCCTCTATCGACAAAGATCTGGTGAACGTCTCCAAGGTTCTGAAGATGAACACCTGGACCAAAATCACCAAGCTGGTGCTGCCATCTGCCCTGCCGCTCATCTTCACCGGCCTGCGTCTGAGCCTCGGTGTCGGCTGGATGGTTCTGATTGCGGCTGAAATGCTGGCGCAAAACCCGGGCTTGGGCAAATTTGTCTGGGACGAGTTCCAAAACGGTTCTTCAAGCTCCCTCGCCAAGATCATGGTCGCCGTCTTCACCATCGGCATCATCGGCTTCCTGCTCGACCGTCTGATGTACGCCATCCAGTCCCTCTTCACCTTCTCCTCTAACCGGTGATCGCCATGAGTGTTCTGAAATTTAACAATGTCTCCAAGAGCTTTGGCGAAGGCACAGCCAAGACCGACGTTCTTAAAAACATCAACCTTGAGGTTCAGGAGGGCGAGTTCCTCGTTCTTCTGGGCTTCTCCGGTTCCGGAAAAACCAGATTGATCAACCTGATGGCGGGCCTCGAATTGCCCACCTCTGGCAGTGTGACTTTCAAGGGCGAGAAGATCACCCAACCCGGCCCAGAGCGCGGCGTGATCTTCCAATCCTACTCGCTGATGCCTTGGCTGACGGTGAACGGCAACGTGCGCCTTGCGTTGGATAGCGTGTTCCCCAACATGCCCAAAGCCGAAAAAGAAGAGCGCGTTGACCATTACATCAAGATGGTCGGCCTGTCCCACGCTGCCACCCGTCGTCCAGCCGAGTTGTCCGGCGGCATGCGCCAGCGCGTGAACGTGGCCCGCGCCTTGGCGATGAACCCCGAAGTTTTGCTTCTGGATGAACCGCTTAGCGCATTGGACGCCTTGACCCGCGCCAATCTAGCCGATGAAATCGAGGCGATCTGGGATGCGGAGAGAAAGACCTGCGTTCTGATTACCAACGACGTAGACGAAGCGATCATCCTCGCCGACCGCATCATCGCGCTGAACCCCGATGGCACTTTGGGCCAGGAGTTCAAAGTCGACATCCCACGTCGTAGGGACCGTATGGAGATGAACCACCACGAGGGTTTCAAAAAACTGCGTGCGCAAGTCACTAAGTATCTGATGGACGTGGGCATTGCGGCCAAGGCGGAAGGCAAAAAAGTGCTGCCCGACGTCACCCCGATCCACGGCGTCCCGGCCGCTGTCAAAGATGCTCAGAAGGGCATGATCGACCATAATTTCTTGGACTTTTCGCAACTGCACAAGATCTACCCAACGCCCAAAGGTCCGCTCACAGTGGTCGAAGACTTCGACCTAAAAGTGCAGCGCGGCGAGTTCATTTCTCTTATCGGCCACTCCGGCTGCGGCAAGTCCACGGTGCTCACCATGGCAGCAGGCCTCAACCCGATCTCCAAAGGCGGTATCCGTCTGGACGGTCGCCACGTCGAGGGCGCCGACCCTGAACGGGCTGTGGTGTTCCAATCACCTAACCTGTTCCCGTGGCTGTCTGCCAAGGAAAACGTGGCGATTGGCGTGGACAAAGTCTACCCCAAAGCCAGCCAAGGCGAACGTCAGGACGTCGTGGAATACTACCTCGAGCGTGTTGGTCTTGCCGACGCTATGGACCGCCCGGCGCACTCCATGTCCAACGGCATGAAGCAGCGTGTCGGCATCGCCCGCGCCTTCGCTCTGTCCCCGAAACTTCTGCTTTTGGATGAACCCTTTGGTATGCTCGACAGCCTGACACGCTGGGAGCTGCAAGAGGTGCTCATGGAAGTCTGGGACCGCACCAAAGTGACCGCGATTTGTGTGACCCACGATGTAGACGAAGCCATTCTGTTGGCCGACCGTGTTGTCATGATGACCAACGGTCCACAAGCGACCATCGGCAAAATTGTGGACGTCGACCTGCCACGTCCGCGCACACGCAAAGCCCTGCTCGAGCACCCCGACTATTACCGCTATCGCCAAGATGTGCTCGATTTCCTTGAGGAATACGAACATGGCGCCAAGCCCAAACCAAAGCCATCCAAAGCCATCGCGGCGGAGTAAGCTATGACACAGAAACTCATCATCATTGGGGCCGGGATGGCCGCGGGCCGCGCGCTCGAACATCTCTTTGAAACAGCCCCCGACGCTTATGACGTCACCCTTTTCAACGCGGAGCCACACGGCACGTACAACCGGATCATGCTCTCCCCCGTCCTGTCGGGAGACAAGACGTTTGACGAAATTGTGACGCACACCGCCGAATGGTACGAAGAACAAGGCGTCACCTGTCACTTTGGCGAAAAGGTCGTAAAAATCGATCGTGCCGCACAGACAGTGACGTCTGACAATGGCGGCGTGCTGGCCTATGACAAGCTCATCATTGCAACCGGATCCAACCCATTTATCGTCCCGCTGCCGGGCCATGATCTGGACGGCGTGATTGCTTATCGCGATCTCGAAGACACCAACACGATGATTGCGCTTGGTGACAAACCAGATGCCAAAGCCGTGGTCATCGGCGGCGGTCTTCTGGGCCTTGAGGCGGCTGCCGGCCTCGCCCTGCGGGGTGTGGACGTAACGGTCGTACACATCATGGGCCACCTGATGGAGCGCCAGCTCGACGAGGCTGCTGGCTACCTGCTCCGCAAGGCTCTTGTCGATAAAGGCATCACTGTGAAGTGCTCCGCCAATTCCAAAGAAATCCTTGGCGAGAATGGCAAAGTCAAAGCGCTTCTGCTGGATGACGGCACTGAGCTGCCATGTGATCTTCTGGTCATGGCCGTGGGTATCCGCCCATCGGTGGCGCTGGCGGCAGAGGCCGGTCTGGCAACCGGTCGCGGAATCCATGTCGATGACCAAATGGTCACTTCCGACGCCAACATCCTGTCGCTGGGTGAATGCGTGGAGCACAACGGCGACATCTTCGGTCTTGTGGCGCCGATTTATGATCAAGCCAAAGTGATTGCCAAAACGCTAGCCGGCGAAGAAGCCGCCTTTGTGAACAAAGACGTGGCCACCAAGCTGAAAGTCACCGGCTGTGATCTGTTCTCCGCGGGCGATTTTGCCGAAGCTCAAGGCCGCGAAGACATTGTGTATCGCGACCCCGCGCAGGGCGTCTACAAACGCCTTGTTATCGAAGACAACCGCATCGTCGGCGCCGTCATGTACGGCGACACGGCAGACGGCAACTGGTTCTTTGGCCTGATCAAAGACAAAGAGGACATCTCCGAGATGCGCGATACGCTCATCTTTGGCCCCGCCTTTCAAGGAGGGTCCCCCCTGGACCCTATGGCGGCCGTTGCAGCCTTACCGGCTGACGCAGAAATCTGTGGTTGCAACGGCGTATGCAAAGGTCAGATCGAGGACGCCATTGGCAACGGCGCCACAACGCTTGATGACATCAAGACAACCACCAAAGCCTCCGCATCTTGCGGGACGTGCACAGGTTTGGTGGAACAAGTTCTCGCGGCGACACTGGGCAATGACTTTGTCGTGCCTGCGGCAAAGTCAGTCTGTGGCTGCACGGATTTAACGCATGAAGACGTGCGACGCTTGATCAAGTCCAAGGAGCTGAAGTCGCAACCCGCTGTTTGGCAAGAACTTGGCTGGTCGACGCAAAATGGCTGTCACGTTTGCCGCCCCGCGATCAATTACTACCTTCTTGCCGACTGGCCTTTGGAGTATCAGGACGACGCGCAGAGCCGTTTCGTGAACGAGCGCAACCATGCCAACATCCAGAAAGACGGTACTTATTCCGTTGTGCCGCGCATGTGGGGCGGAATCACCACTCCGGATGAGTTACGTGCAATTGCAAACGCGGCAGACAAATTTGACGTACCAACGGTTAAAGTCACCGGAGGTCAGCGCATCGATCTTTTGGGCGTAAAAAAGGAAGACCTGCCAGAGATTTGGTTCGATCTGAACCAAGCCGGTTTGGTTTCTGGCCATGCTTATTCCAAAGGCCTACGCACCGTCAAAACTTGCGTTGGCTCAGATCACTGCCGGTTTGGCACGCAGGACTCCACCGGCCTTGGTGTGAAACTCGAAAAACACCTTTGGGGCTCTTGGACGCCACACAAGTTGAAACTCGGCGTCTCCGGCTGTCCGCGCAATTGCGCAGAGGCCACATGCAAGGACATTGGCGTGGTCTGTGTGGACTCCGGCTATGAAATTTCCATTGCCGGCGCGGCTGGTATGGAAGTCAAAGAAACCGAACATCTCTGCAAAGTCACAACCGAGGAAGAAGCCATCGAGGTGATCTCTGCCATGACGCAGGTCTATCGTGAGAATGCGAAATATCTCGATCGCATATGGAAATGGGTCGACAAGGTGGGGCTTGATTGGATCAAGGGCCAAGTTGTTGAAAACCTGGAGGCCCGCAAAGCCCTCGTCGCGCGTTTTGAGATTTCCCAAACCGTTTATCGATCCGACCCCTGGGCGGAACACGCATCGAAAAAGGCTGAGACCTACCAGCCGGTTGCCAAACTCACTTTGGAGGCAGCAGAATGAACTGGATTGATATCTGCTCTATCACCGATATTCCTCTGCGGGGTGCGCGGATTGTTAAAACCGCTGTGGGCTGTGTCGCCGTTTTCCGTACGGATGACAGCGAAGTGTTCGCCACTTCTGACCGGTGCCCTCACAAAGGCGGACCGCTGTCTGAGGGCATCGTGCACGGGAAAGCCGTCACCTGCCCGTTGCACAATTGGGTATTTTCACTGGAAACTGGAGAGGCCCAAGGTGCAGACGAGGGTCAGATCGCAACCTTTGCGACCCAAATCGAAGACGGCCGCGTGATGCTTGACGTCACCGAGCTTACCCCAGGGGTGGCCGCAGAATGAGCCAACAGCCCGTCTGCACCACTTGTCCCTATTGCGGCACCGGCTGCGGCATCCTTGCCACGCCGGACAATACAGGCGGGCTGTCAATCCAAGGCGACCCCGATCACCCTGCCAACTTTGGCCGGCTCTGCTCCAAAGGGTCCGCACTTACAGAAACCATTGATCTTGAAGGCCGCCTGCTCGCTCCTTTGATCAACAAATGTGGTGCAACTTGGGATGACGCCCTCGACCTAGTGGCGGATAAGTTCCTCTCCACGATTGAAAAACACGGCCCAGACTCCGTCGCCTTTTATGTCTCAGGCCAATTGCTGACCGAGGACTACTACGTCGCGAACAAACTGATGAAAGGTTACATCGGTTCAGCCAACATCGACACCAACTCGCGTCTTTGCATGGCATCGACCGTGGCTGGACACAAACGGGCCTTTGGAACAGATACCGTGCCTGGAACCTACGAAGACCTGGAGTTGGCAGACCTATTGATCATCACAGGCTCCAACCTGGCATGGTGTCACCCTGTGCTTTATCAGCGCATCGCGGCTGCAAAGTTAGAGCGCCCTTCGATGAAAGTGGTCGTGGTGGACCCCCGCCGCACGGCAACATGTGATCTGGCGGATCTGTATCTGCCTCTTAATCCAGGTACAGACGTTGCTCTGTTCAATTACCTGTTTTGTCAAACACACGCACAAGGTGCTTTAGACGTCGAGTTTGTCGCCAAACATACCAACGGCTTCACCGAAACTTTGGACGCGGCCAGGGCCTCAGATGTCGCCATCACAGGGTTAAGCAAACAGCAAGTCAATGCATTTGTGCGAATGTGGCTGACCACTGAAAAAACAGTCACTGTTTTCTCACAGGGCATCAATCAATCTGATCATGGCACGGATAAGGTAAACGCCATTATCAACTGCCATTTGGCCTCCGGGCGCATTGGAAAACCTGGGAGTGGTCCCTTTTCGGTAACCGGGCAGCCCAACGCGATGGGCGGACGAGAGGTGGGCGGCTTGGCCAATACCTTGGCCTGCCACTTGGACCTAGAGGATCCAACGCACCGCGACACGGTGCAGTCATTCTGGCGGTCACCATCAGCGCCGTCGCGACAAGGTCTTAAAGCGGTGGACATGTTTGACGCAATTGGCGAGGGCAAAATCAAAGCACTGTGGGTGATGTGTACAAACCCGGCTGTAAGCATGCCTAACGCTACCAAAGTCCGTTCTGCGATCGCGAACTGCGAATTCGTCGTGGTCTCTGACATGTTCGCGACCACAGATACCGCGAGACTTGCAGACGTGGTGCTGCCAGCCACTGGCTGGGGAGAGAAGAATGGCACCGTCACCAATTCGGACCGAACAGTCAGTCGCCAACGGTCTGTTTTTTTGCCCCCCGGAACAGCGCGTCACGATTGGAACATCATATGTGACGTTGCCCAGCGGATGGGCTTCGGCGCAGGGTTTAATTTTTCCAATCCAGCTGAAATTTTTCGAGAACACGCGGCGCTGTCAGGTCTTGCTGCCAATCTAGGCAAAGACTTCGACATTTCCGGACTAGCGGATCTGTCCAACCAGGAGTATCAGAACTTAAAACCGGTCAGATGGCCTGTCAAAGAACCAAATGCCGTCAAGGATCCCAGATTCTTCGCCAAGGGACACTTCTTCACCAACGAAGGTCGGGCCAACTTGGTCCCGATCAAGAATACGGGTCTCGCCTCTCAAAATGATGCGCTTCCATTGCGGCTCAATACCGGCAGGGTGCGCGACCAGTGGCACACGATGACCCGAACCGGACGTGCTACGCGCCTCAATCAACATTATGGTGAGCCCTTCTTAGAAATACACCCTGAAGATGCCACCCAACTTGACGTCTCTGATGCAGATTTAGTTGAGGTCCAAAATGAAAATGGCACTGTCATTTTGAGAGCGTTATTAACCAACCGAGTGGCACGGGGGAGCGTATTTGCTCCGATCCACTGGTCCAATGAAGATGCGTCGCGCGCCGTTGTGTCAGATTTGGTGCCCGCAATTGTTGATCCGATTTCAGGCCAACCCGACAGCAAGGCCGCTCATGTAAGTGTCACAAAATTCCGCGCGCAATGGTACGGGTATGCGGTAGGGACAAGTAAGTTGAGTGCCTCTACAAAATATTGGGCGAAAACCAAGTTGACCACAGGCTGGCAGTTGGAACTGGCAGACGTCTCGCAACCTGAGAGCTGGGTAGATTATGCGTCCAAATTATTTGAAGCAGACGACGCGCGATGCACCAGCTTGATTGATGCCACCAGAGGTCGGGCACGTTTGGCTTTTCATCGTGACGGAAAACTGATTGGCGCCTTGTTTGTTGATCGCACTCCGGTGCAAGTGTCTCGCTCTTTTGTCAGCGGGATGTTGGGACAAGATGCAACCCACATTTTGGCTGGGCAACCAGGTGACGAGCAGCTCGACCCTGGCTCAACAGTGTGCGCATGCTTCAACATTGGCGTGAACACGATCTTGTCCAACATTGAGCAACAGAACTTAACGTCCGTGGAGCAAATTGGAAACGCGCTCTCGGCAGGAACGAATTGCGGGTCTTGTCGGCCGGAGCTGGCTGCTCTGCTGTCAAATGCGCGGCGAGAAATGGCTGCAGAATAGCTTCCAAACCCGCGATGAGAATCCGTTCTTTTCAGGTCTTTCCTGTCAAATCACTCCTAGAAACTGCCGTAAGGTCATGCTCTCCCTCCCGCCACCCTGAGTAATTACATACACTTAAGAGCTCCTCTATAACGGGAATATTTCAGTAGAAGCCGCCAATTTCCCACTTGCTCAAAAACGGCATGTTTGTCGGTTTTGAACCATGATATGACGGTTTCCTGAAGGCACCGCATTGGCGACCTCTTTCGCACGCGGAGTCTACGAAAACTTTGTGGATTTTGGCACATTTTCCTTGATTTGTGCCGCGAGCGAACCGCAGCATAATGAAAAACAAAAGATTCAACATGGGAGTTTCCAAATGAATGAAGAGCTTAAGTTCCTAAGTCGCCAAGCCGCTTTGGGTGCAATCACACGCCGTAAGTTCCTTGGCCGTGCCGGTGCACTTGGTCTTTCGGCTGCCGCGGCAAATACAATGCTCGCCGGCGCGGTACACGCTGAAGGCCCCCAGAAAGGTGGCACTCTGCGCATTGGTTTGCAGGGGGGATCCACCACCGACAGCCTGGATCCGGCAACAGCCGCAAACACAACCGCGGTAAACCTGATCCGCATGTGGGGGGAGCCGCTCGTTGAGTTGACCGATGATGGTGGCCTACAGGGCAAAGTTGCCGAGAGCTTTGAAGCCTCCGCGGATGCAACCACATGGACTTTCACGATCCGCAAAGGCATCACCTTCTCCAATGGACAAGAAGTGACCGCAGCGGACGCGGCTGCAATGCTCGACCGTCACGCCGGTGAAGAATCAAAATCTGGTGCTCTTGGCCTGCTGCGCGACATCAAAAACGTCAGCACCAACGGCCGCGATGTGATCATCGAGCTCAACAACGGCAATGCCGACTTGCCCTATTTGATGAGCGACTACCACCTGATCGTACAGCCAAACGGCGGTAAAGATGCGCCGGACGCGGCAATCGGCACCGGTCCCTATATCATGAAAGAAGTTGATATGGGCGTACGCTTTGTGGCGGAGAAAAACCCGAATTACTGGGGTGATTTAGGCCACGCTGAGACCATCGAAATGCTGGTGATCAACGACAACACCGCACGCGTTGCAGCCCTGCAATCCGGTCAAGTGGACATCATCGACCGCGTGCCACCACGCACGGCAGGCCTCGTGGCCCGCGCGCCTGGTATCACTGTTGCGTCCACAGCTGGCCCTGGCCACTACGTGTTTATTGCACACGTCAACACAGCTCCGTTTGACAACCCTGATCTGATGATGGCCCTGAAGTATGGCATCAACCGTCAGGAAATGGTCGACAAGATCCTGTTTGGTTACGGCTCTGTTGGCAATGACTCGCCAATCAATGCGGCCTACCCGATGTATTCGGAAATGGAGCAACGTGAGTACGATCCAGACAAAGCAGCCGAGTACTTCAAAAAATCTGGCCACGAAGGCCCGGTGCTTCTACGCACCTCTGACAACTCGTTCCCAGGTGCGCCGGACGCAGCCGCGCTTTTCCAGCAATCCCTGAAAGCTGCTGGTATCGACCTAGAAATCAAGCGTGAGCCGAACGATGGGTATTGGTCCGAAGTTTGGAACAACAAACCCTTCTGCACCAGCTACTGGGGTGGTCGTTCAACACAGGACCAGATGTTCACCACTGCTTATCTGTCGACGGCGGATTGGAACGACACACGCTACAAGAGCGAAAGCTTTGATAAGCTTCTGATTGCGGCGCGTGCGGAACTCGATCAAGACAAGCGTAAAGCGATGTATGCCGACATGGGCATGATGGTACGCAATGAAAGCGGCCTGATCTGCCCAATGTTTAATGACTTCGTTGACGCCTACACCGACAAAATTGGTGGTTGGGTTGAAGGTGTTGCAGGCTTCTCCTTGATGAACGGCTACGCGGCACAGCGTATGTGGGTGACAGGCTGATATGTCGCTCCTTTTGAAACTGTTGGCCCAGCGCATTGCGCTGGGCCTCCTCTTGCTCTTCCTCGTCTCAATCTTGATTTTTGCTGGTACCATCATTTTGCCAGGAGACGTGGCCCAACAAATTCTTGGACAATCCGCCACGCCAGAAGCGCTTGCCAACCTGCGCCGCGATCTCGGATTGAACGACCCGCCACTACAGCGCTACTTCAGTTGGTTGGGCGGCCTACTGCAAGGTGATCTGGGCACCTCCCTCACCAGCGGCAAAGACATTGCTGAATCAATCAGTAAACGTCTCGGAAACACCCTCTTCCTGGCCTTCTGGGCCGCGATCATCTCTGTGCCTCTTGCGATTCTGCTTGGTTTGATTGCCGTACGTTATCGCGAACGCTGGCCGGACAAACTGATCTCCGCGGTCACCCTGGCATCTATCTCTGTACCCGAGTTTCTCATCGCCTATGTCGCCATCTTCTTTGTATCTGTGCGTCTGCGATGGGCCCCATCGGTGACCACAATCAACGACAGCATGAGCTTGGGTGAAAAACTACATACCATCTCATTGCCAATCGCCGTGCTGACACTTGTTGTGCTGGCACACATGATGCGCATGACGCGCGCCGCAATCTTGAATGTCATGCAATCCGCCTACATCGAGACAGCCGAGCTCAAAGGGCTGCGTATGTTCACGATTATCTGGAAACATGCCTTCCCGAACTCGATTGCACCCGTTGTGAACGTGGTCATGCTAAACCTCGCCTATCTGGTGGTTGGTGTTGTGGTGATTGAAGTGGTCTTCACCTACCCTGGTATGGGACAGTTCTTGGTCGATCATGTGTCCAAGCGCGACATTCCCGTGGTACAAGCCTGCGGTCTTATTTTCGCCGCGGTTTACATCGGCCTCAACATGGTTGCTGACATTGTCTCGATCGTGGCCAACCCACGCCTTCGACATCCGAAATAGGGGAATTGTTATGAGAATACCCATAGCTGCCCTCATCGGGCTTATTTTCACCGCTGCGTATTTCTTCGTGGCAATCTTTGCACCATGGATCGCGCCTTATGGCATGGCCGAAGTGGTCAGCCGGGATGTCTGGCTGCCACCGTCCTCCGAGTTTCTGCTTGGCACTGACAATCTTGGACGCGATTTGCTGAGCCGGATGATATACGGCGGACGAACAACCATTTTTATTGCTACCGCTGCTACAATCCTAAGCTTCACAACTGGGTCAGTGCTGGGTTTCCTTGCCGCCGTACTTGGCGGTTGGGCAGATCAGGCTATGAGCCGTTTTGTAGACCTAATCATGTCGATCCCATCTCTGATTTTTGCATTGGTTGTGTTGTCAGTCATGCCTGTGACTGTGCCTGTATTGATCCTTGTGATGGGACTTTTGGACAGCACCCGCGTGTACCGTTTGGCGCGCGCCGTAGCCGTCGATATCAACGTCATGGACTACGTCGAGGCCGCAAAGCTGCGCGGTGAAGGGCGGGGCTGGATCATCTTCCGGGAAATCTTGCCAAATGCCTTGTCACCATTGATCGCAGAAATGGGTCTCCGGTTCATCTTTATGGTTCTATTTGTCTCCACCCTGTCTTTCCTTGGCCTGGGGGTTCAACCGCCACAAGCAGACTGGGGCGGCATCGTAAAAGAGAACGCCGACGGTATTGTCTATGGCATTGGCGCGGCGTTGTACCCAGCAGTAGCAATCGCAACACTGGCGATCTCCGTGAACCTTGTGGCTGACTGGGTCCTGAACCGCACAACATCGCTGAAAGGAGGCCGCGGATGAGCGATAAGCTTCTCAAAGTTCGAGACCTCAAAATTGGCGCCACAGTTTATCCACCAAGCGAAAAGCCGCATGACATCGAAATTGTTCATGGCGTGAGTTTTGAGGTTGAGAAAGGCAAAGTGCTGGGCCTCATTGGAGAGTCTGGAGCGGGCAAATCGACCATCGGCCTGGCGTCTATGGCCTATGGTCGCGGCGGTGTGAAAATCACCGGCGGCGAGGTTTGGGTCAACGGACGAGATATCTTAAAGACGTCAAACTCAGATGTGCGCGCCTTGCGCGGCGGCGAAGTGACCTATGTAAGCCAGTCTGCAGCAGCCTCCTTTAATCCTGCCAAAAAGATTATGGATCAAGTGACCGAAGCGGCGATCCTACAAGGCAAATTTTCCCGCAAAGATGCTGAGCGACGGGCTATTGAGCTGTTCCGGAAACTCGGACTTCCAGACCCGGAGAATATTGGCAATCGCTACCCGCACCAAGTATCAGGAGGCCAATTGCAGCGTTGCATGACGGCGCTTGCCCTGTGCCCAGAGCCGGACCTTGTTGTCTTTGACGAACCAACAACCGCCTTGGATGTGACCACTCAAATCGATGTCTTGATGGCTATCAAAGAAGCCATTCGCGCCACTGGAGTTGCCGCACTCTATATCACCCATGACCTCGCGGTTGTCGCGCAAGTCAGCGACGATATCCTTGTGCTGAAGATGGGGGACATGGTCGAGTATGGTCCTGTGGATCAAATCATCAATGCCCCACAAGAAGACTACACCAAGGCCTTGGTCTCCGTGCGGTCCATCGAACATGAGGAAAAGGCGCCAACACCGGAACCGGTGCTGAAAGTTCAGAACGTCACTGCCCGCTACAAGGGCACGAACTTCGACGTGCTTAAGAACATAAATGTCGAGCTGCACCCGGGACAAACCCTTGCTGTTGTTGGTGAGAGTGGATCGGGGAAATCCACCTTGGCACGGGTGATCACTGGACTGTTGCCGCAGAACAACGGCAGCGTCCATTTTGCCGGGCGCGACCTGAGCAAAGATCTAGCTGGGCGGAAAAAGGAAGATCTGCGCGAGTTGCAGATGATCTACCAGATGGCGGATGTGGCGATGAACCCGCGGCAAACTGTGGGCACTATTATCGGCCGCCCGCTAGAGCTTTACTTTGGCCTACGTGGTGCCGAGAAACGCAAACGCATCATCGAGCTTCTGGATGAAATCGAAATGGGGGAGAGCTTCATAGATCGCTACCCAGCGGAACTGTCCGGTGGTCAGAAACAACGTGTGTGTATTGCTCGTGCATTGGCTGCAAAGCCAAAATTGATCATCTGTGACGAGGTAACCAGTGCGCTAGACCCACTCGTAGCGGACGGCATTCTCAAACTGCTTCTGGATCTTCAGAAGATCGAGGACGTCGCCTATCTATTCATCACGCACGACCTGGCCACAGTGAAGGCTATCGCGGACTCGATTGCCGTGATGTATCAGGGCGAAGTTGTACGATATGGCGGTAAGACAGACGTGCTGTCTCCCCCATTTGACGACTATACGGATCTGCTGCTGAGCTCTGTGCCGGAAATGAAACTGGGCTGGTTGGAAGACGTCATCTCGAACCGAAAAATGGAAAGCGCAGGCAACTAAACCTTTTTGCCTTCAAACAAATTGCGGCGCCGGTTAAGGCGCCGTTTTTTTGTCCACAGCTTACAAAAACGAACACTAAGATGTCGGTCTTGAACGTTCTGTCACCATCAGCCGATTTAAAACTCTAGTTATTGAGGAGGATCCCGGCATGGACAACAAACTGCTATTGATCATTCTGGACGGCGTGCCCTGGCGCAACTGGAGCCGCCTTTTTGGCAATCTGGAAGGCTGGGTTGCGGATGGAACTGCTCAGAAATGGAAAATGACCTCCGTGCTGCCGTCCATTTCGGCAAGCTGTTATGCCTCGATCCACACCGGCGTCTCACCGCAACAGCATGGCTGCACCGGGAACGGCAATGTATTCCGCATCAAACAACCCGACGTTTTTTCCGAAGTCCGCAAGGCGGGCGGCAAAACCGGAGCCGTTGCGCACTCTTTCTGGTCTGAGTTCTTCAACCGTCATCCATTCGACTATGTACGTGATATTGAGTACGATGAACCGGAAAGCAAAACCATCAACCACGGGCGCTTTCATTCCATGACCGGTTATGGCGCAGCTAATCAGATGACGCCGTCTGATGTGGACTTGTTTGCCACGCTCACTAGTCTTTGCCTCAAAAATGGCCTTGATTACGGCATGTTACACACCTGCACGCTAGACAGCATGGGACATCGCTTCCAGCATGAAAGCCATGAAATGGATCATGCCTGCTTTGTGATGGACGAGATGTTAGCCCCTTTCATTCCGCGATGGCGCGAGATGGGATACGAGGTGATTGTCACCGCAGATCATGGACAAGATACACGCGGCCATCATGGCGGCAATGACCCGATGCAACAAGAATTTGCACTTTATTATTTCGGCGCGGTGCAAGGGCCTGACAGCGATACGGTTCTCTCACAACTACAACTGGCCCCCACAATTCTTCAGCGGCTGGGTGTTGAAGTTCCCGACACAATGAAAGCCAAGCCATTCTTTACATGAGGGGCGCCTACGGCAGGACCTGCTTTAGTGCCCTTTCCAAGGTACCAACGATCAGATCTATGTGTGACGCTTCCAGAATGAAGGGCGGTGCAAGCAGGATGTGTGCCCCTCGTTTACCGTCAATTGTGCCGCCCATTGGATAGCATATCAGTCCCGCTTCAAACGCAGCTGACTTCAAACGCGCGGGGATTTCCAGTGCAGGATCAAACGGCTCTTTAGTGTCACGATCCGTGACAAGCTCCATCCCAAGGAACAGCCCGCGCCCGCGGATATCGCCAACATTTTGATGCTCACCAAACGCATTGATCAATTCCCGCTTTAGTTGCGCGCCCAACGGTGTAACGCGAGAAACAAGCCCATCGTCAATCAATCGACGAACCACAGCCAACGCGGCCGCAGCAGCAGTTGGGTGACCATTGTACGTATGGCCATGTTGAAAAAAACCAGAGCCATCTTTTATTGTGTCGAAGATTTCTTTTGTGCACAGCATTGCGCCAATTGGCTGATATCCAGCCCCCAAGCCTTTCGCCACTGCACAGATATCGGGGCTGATGTGCTCTTGCTCATAGGCGAACAAGGAACCCGTTCGCCCCATGCCGCACATGACCTCGTCAAGAATGAGTAAGACACCATACTTGTCACATATCTGCCGAATGCGCTTGAAGTAGCCTTCCACAGAAGGTACGGCTCCAGACGTTGCTCCAACAACAGGTTCCGCAACAAACGCAAGCACCTCATCAGCACCAAGTTCTAGGATTTTGTCTTCCAGTTCCTGTGCAGCCCGCTGACCATAATCGTGACTTGTTTCATCCGATTTTTGATCCCGGTATGCGTAACACGGTGCGATATGGTGCGTTTCCATAAGCAAAGGAGAGAACGGTTCTCGGCGCCAGAGATTCCCCCCCGTCGCCAATGCGCCAAGGGTGTTGCCGTGATAACTTTGACGCCGCGCAATCACATGCCGACGCTGCGTTTCACCTTTTTCCAGCATGTATTGTCGCGCAAGTTTCAAGGCGCTTTCCATGGCCTCGGATCCACCGGACACCAAATACACCCGATCCAATTTCCCAGGCGCACTGGCAATGAGCTTGTCTGCGAGGGCCTCGGCAGGTTCTGATGTGAAAAAACCCGTGTGCGCATAGGCCGTTGCGTCAAGCTGGCTCTTGATCGCCTCAATCACGGCTGGATCGGAGTGCCCGAGGCAGCTCACAGCTGCACCGCCGGAGCCATCAAAGTAGGCTTTGCCATCTGCGTCATAAAGGAACACCCCCTCACCTCTGGTAACGGTGGGAATGGATTTGCGACAGTGTCGAGGAAATACATGGCTCATGAAACGTGCACCTTTTTACACAATGGACGGCCCAACCGCATGGCATGCTGCACCACAAGGGACACACTTTCCGTGTTGTCACGGAGCAGCGTGCCGTTTTCTCTGTAGAGATTGTTCTCAAATCCGACCCGCACATGGCCGTTCATGCGCAGAACAGCGCGCATAACCTGCTGTTCGGTCGGCCCGAACGCGCAGACAGTCCAGGACGACATTTCCCCGTTGAGCGCTGCCAGCATGTGGGGAAGTGTTTGGATCTGAGCGGAGTTTGGTGAAGCGTATTGACCCAAAACAAGCAACACATCTTGTTGCGTTGGTTCAATGAAACCTTCAGCCAACCAAGCCCTATACGTGAAAATGTCGTTTTGATCGTAGAGGATGTGCTGAATGTGCGTGCCACCATCATGGGCGAATCTGTAGACATAGCGCGCAATGTCCACGTCACGGGCCATTTCTCGTACTGAAACGCTTGCTGCGGTCGGAGCAAGCTGTTTAAGGGTCTCGAATTGCGCACCAACACTGTAAATGCCGGCCGCTTCCGTGGTGATTTGTATCCGGAAATCTGGAGCCGTCTCAGACACTGCGGACATGGCCTCGCGATATAGCCCTGGATCAAGTGAGTGTTTTCCGCCTGCGTTGCGAACGTGCAGGTGTAGTTCATGCGCTCCAGCGTCGGCGCATTTTCGCGCGGCGGCCGCTATATCATCGATGGTTGTTGGCAGCTCCGGATGGTCACGTGTTGTTTTACGTGCCCCATTCGGGGCAACGGTAACCTTTAGAGGCTGCAAATCCTCAGGTTTCTGATCTGACGTGATGCTGTCTTTGGGCATCTGTGAAACTTTCTAGATAGGACGACCACTGAGCTTGACGTGAAACAAGTGTTTCGATTCTTGACCCGAGCTAAAACATCTGGATAAATCCTGTCAAGTGGAGGGATTCGTGAACAGATCAAACCGTCTTCAAGAGCGGGTTGCAGAGCATTATGCCGACCTGAGTGTTAAGCTCCGGGCGGCGGCTGACTTTGTTTTGGCAAACGAAATGGATGTGGCGGCGCGATCCTTGCGCGCGATTTCCGCCGCGAGCGGTGTGTCGCCTGCTACGTTGTCAAGATTGGCGCGTGCGTTAGGCTTTGAATCCTATGAAGAACTTCGCGAGCTTTGCCGTGTGTCTGTTGGCGGGCGTGCCCATTCGTTTTCCGAACGTGCACGAAACCTGCAGGATGGCTTGGACGCGGAGTCTTCCGTTTTTGAGCGGCAAGCATCGGCGTGTATTTCCAACATCACCAAACTTGTTGATACGCTAGACAATGACCGGACTCAAAATGCAGTGAACGCCTTGGCGGAGGCCAAATCTGTGGTGCTTTTTGGCGCTTTTGGCTCAACTGGAATCGTTGAGTACATGGCGTATTTGGCCAACTATTTTTCCACCACATGGACATTGGCGGGACGTATGGGGGCCTCTCTCGGGGCCTCTCTCGCGGCGATGGGACCAGAAGATGTTCTGCTGGTGGTCACCAAGTCGCCTTATGCTGCGCGGGCTGTGCGGGCTGTCGAAGTGGCGCAGCAAATTGGGGCAAAAACCATCGTAATTAGCGACAGCCACGCCTGTCCGGCGATCAAATTCGCAACTTTTCCCTTTATTGTTCCGTCAGATAGTCCACAATTCTTCTCGTCGTATGCCGCGACTCTGACACTGATGGAGTCGATGGTCGCCATGTTAGTGGCCCAATCTGGCGAAAGCTCAAGTGAGCGCATCCGTGAGGTTGAGCGGCACAACCAATGCCTGGGTGATTTCTGGGTGGACTAGAGACAAAAAGACTGAAATTTCAAAACTATCATCAACTAGGGAGCCTAAGATGATTTCGAAACTGAAACTGGCCGGAGCGGCCATTGTTGCCTCCATGGGCATTTCCGCGGGCGCTTCCGCACAGGAGTTTATCTCCATCGGTACCGGTGGTGTGACCGGCGTTTATTACCCAACCGGTGGTGCGATCTGCCGTCTGGTCAATAAAGGCCGCAAAGAGCACGGCATCCGCTGTGCTGTGGAATCCACGGGCGGTTCCGTTTACAACATCAACACCATCAAAGCGGGTGAGCTGGAGTTTGGCGTTGCGCAGTCCGACTGGCAATACCACGCCTACAACGGCACCTCCAAATTTGCCGACAACCCATTCCCAGATGTGCGCGCGGTATTCTCTGTGCACCCAGAGCCGTTCACTGTGATCGCACGTTCTGATGCAGGTGTTTCCAGCTTTGCGGACCTCAAAGGCAAGCGTGTAAACGTCGGCAACCCAGGTTCCGGTCAGCGCGCCACCATGGAAGTGGTGATGGACGCTTATGGCATTGGCATGGACGACTTTGCTCTGGCGACAGAGTACAAAGGTTCCGAGATGGCCAAGCAGCTGTGTGACGGCAACATCGACGCGATGATCTACACCATCGGTCACCCTGCCGCGGCGATCAAAGAAGCCACCACCACATGTGACGCAACCCTGGTGAGCGTCACCGGTCCTGAAGTTGAGAAACTGGTTGCTGACAACCCGTTCTACCGTGTCGCAACCATCCCTGGTGGCATGTACAAAGGCACTGACGGCGACACCACCACATTCGGTGTAGGCGCAACTTTTGTCACAAGCGCAACCATCCCTGACGAAGTTGTCTACGTTGTAGCAAAATCCGTGATGGAAAACGTCGAGGACTTCCGCAAACTGCACCCTGCGTTTGCAAACCTGGATCCAGCCGAGATGGTCAAAGACGGCCTCAGCGCGCCGCTGCACCCTGGTGCGGAAAAGGCCTACATGGAGCTGGGCCTGAAGTAAGTTCAGCCTGAGTTATAAATTAAGGAAGCGCCCCGAAGAGTATTCGGGGCGCTTCTCACAAGGGGTTCAACGGGGAATATTATGGCTCATGATCATCAGAATGATGGCACTGCCAAAGCCGACGCGCTTGTTGCGGAAGTTGATACTGGCGCACGCAACGCCGAAGGTTTTCAAGGTCAATTAATCATCGCGATCTGCATCGTCTGGTCGCTTTTCCAACTTTACATCGCATCAAAACTTCCAGGTGTTCTGGCACAATCAACGGGTTTTTCCGGGTTTGCCAACATTGTTGGACAAGCGCGATACATCCACCTCGCATTTGCGATTGCACTGGCAATACTTGCCTTCCCAATGTTCAAATCCTCGCCGCGCGACCGCATTCCGCTCTATGACTGGGCGTTGATTGCGCTTGGTGTTGGCGCCTGTTTGTACCTTGTTGTTTTCCGCTATCAAATTGCCGATCGTCCGGGGCTTTGGACCACCACCGATATCACCATGTCTGCGATTGGCATGATGGTTCTATTGATTTGCGTTTACCGTTCGCTGGGCCTTCCCCTTGTGATCATTGCGGGATCCTTTGTGCTCTTTGCCTTCTTTGGTGGCAATTCTGAATGGGTCCGCGACATTACAAACTACGGTGGCGCGTCGCTTTCCAAGGCCCTTGGCCACTACTGGATGCAGACCGAAGGCGTGTTTGGCGTGGCTCTTGGCGTGTCGACTTCGATGATCTTCCTGTTTGTTTTGTTTGGCGCTCTGCTGGATCGCGCAGGTGGCGGCAACTGGTTCATCAAAGTTGCGATTGCCTTGCTGGGTGCACTGCGTGGCGGCCCGGCGAAGGCCTCGGTTCTCAGCTCGATGATGACCGGCATGATTTCCGGCAGCTCGATTGCCAACACTGTGACCACCGGTACCTTCACAATTCCCCTGATGAAGCGCATTGGCTTTCCGGCTGAAAAGGCTGGCGCGGTTGAGGTTGCTTCCTCCACCAACGGTCAGTTGACCCCACCTGTGATGGGGGCTGCGGCCTTCCTGATGGTGGAATACGTAAATATTCCATACATCGATGTGGTCAAACACGCCTTCCTACCAGCCGTCATTTCCTACATCGCTCTGTTGTACATTGTGCATCTCGAAGCATTGAAGATGGAAATGAAAGGCCTCAAGAAAGCAGGGCGCCATATTGGTCCGGTCATGATCATGGTGCTTTTCCTAACCGGCTTCTTGGGACTGGCAGCAATCACCTTCCTGATGATTGGTATTCGCAGCCTGCTGGACCCAATGATGGGAGATAGCATCTACGCGGCGATTGTGCTGTTGGCGATCATGTACATCGCGCTGCTCTACCTGGCGTCTAAGTACCCGGATGTTGCCATGGACGACCCTAACGCACCACTTGAAGCGCCCCGTCTGACACCAACCCTTTTGGGCGGCGCCTACTATTCCTTACCGATATTTATTCTGGTTTGGAACCTGATGGTGAAAACCGAAAACCTTGATCGCCTATCGCCCGCGCTTTCGGCCTTCTGGGCCACAATCTTTATGATCATCGTTGCGCTGACACACCGTCCCATCAAAGCGTTTTTCCGAGGTGAAACAGCTCTGAACGCCGCGTTCTCCACGGGGTGGGCAGACTTTGTGCAGGGTTTGATTATGGGCGCGCGCAATATGATTGGTATTGGTGTGGCTACAGGTGCCGCCGGTATCATTGTGGGCACTATCAGCCTCACAGGTGCGCACCAAGTGATTGGTCAGGTCATCGAAGTTATCTCCGGTGGCAACCTGATTATCTTGCTGGTTCTGGTCGCAATCCTGTCCCTGATTCTCGGTATGGGCCTGCCTACCACTGCCAACTACATCGTTGTGAGCTCACTCATGGCGCCTGTGATTGTCAGCGTGGGCGCGCAAGCGGGCCTCGTGGTGCCGCTGATTGCAGTGCACATGTTTGTGTTCTACTTCGGCATTCTCGCGGACGACACGCCTCCAGTGGGCTTGGCGGCCTATGCGGCAGCGGCAATCTCTCGAGGCGACCCGATCAAGACTGGTATTCAAGGTTTTGCTTACGACATCCGTACCGCGCTGTTGCCGTTCATGTTCATCTTTAACACCGATCTACTTCTGATTGACGTTGGTCTGGGTAAGGCGATTTTGGTCTTCTTCATCAGCTTGATTGCGATGTTGATATTTGCGGCGGCAACGCAGGGGTACTTCATCGCAAAATCCAAGCGTTGGGAAAGCGCCGCACTGCTCTTCATCGCCTTCATGCTGTTCCGTCCAGATTTCTTCCTGGACATGGTGACTGAGAAGTATCAGAGCGTGACCGGTCCAGCAGCGGTGCAGCTTGTTGGCGAACAGCCAGAAGGCAGCTTGATCCGCTTCAAAGTCGAGGGACCTGACTTTGATACCGGAGACAACCGCGCAACCACTATCACCATGGTGTATCCAGGCGGTGAGCCTGGGGCCGCAATGGCGGACAATGGTTTGTCGGTTCTTGAAGAAGACGGGAAACTGCTTCTGGAAGAACCTTTCCCGGGCACACCGTACTTCGGTTCACTTGGCACTGAGTATGACTACTACGGAGACAATCCTGTGGTGATTTCGCAAGTCGAGGTCGAAAACGAGCGGATGCCTAAAGAACTCTTCTTCATTCCGGCGCTGTTGCTACTTGCTGGCTTAATGCTCATCCAACGGCCTCGCGCCACGCAGCCTGCGTTTTAGGGAGAAATGTTATGTTTAAGACCCTACTCCTAACTGTGGACGTGAATGACCTGAATGGGTCGGAGCGACCTGCCGAAGTGGCAAAGGCCATGGCAGAGCGTGACAGCGCCGAGTTGCACATCATGAATGTTGTGCCTGACTACGGCATGTCGATTGTTGGCTCATTTTTCAGTGCAGACCACAACAAGGCGATCCTTCAGGAGGCCAAGGTTGCACTTGAAAGCTGGGCTGGTGAGCGCTTTGCGGACCTATCAAAGATTCGCCTGCATGTTGACCAAGGCACCATTTATGATCTGGTTCTCAAAGAGGCGGAAAATGTGTCTGCGGATGCGATCATTGTTGGGGCCCACAAGTCACAGCTTAAAGACTATCTAATCGGGCCCAACGCCGCCCGAATATCCCGCCATGCCAAACAATCGGTTTTTGTCGTACGGTAAGAACACTGAAAGCCCGCCTCTGGCGGGCTTTCTTTTTCCGATCGTTTTTAAGGACGAGGGACCGTCACATCCCAGTTTTTCTGAAAGACCTGTTTGTCGCCTTCTTCTGCAACAAGTCGCGCTTTGATGAAGTAGCTCACGTCATCTCCGGTCATTTCCAAATCTGCCTTCACCACCACTGACCAGTCGCCGCGTGACATATGACGTTCCCATGAGAACTTGGCCTGCGCAGACGTTGGCTCACAATCAACAATGGAAAACACCTCCCGATGTCTTGTGCCGCTTACCAAGCCGGTTTCCATATCTTTCACCAGGCCGTCGTCGGAGTGAATTTCCTGGGTTGTTAAGCGCGCACCGACATCACGAATGACACGTTTACTCTCGTGAACCTCACTGAGCTGAGTAGTTTGTCGAGGCGGAGCCGCCTTTGGGCCATCAAATTTCCATTCGTTGCCATTAGACTGCGGGCGCACGGGTAAGTCTACTGTTCCCTCGATGAGCTTTAGCGTTGTCAGCTCAGGCTCAGGCCAAACAAACGGCCAATAGCTTGTCGACAGGGCTATCCGAAGACGGTGTCCCACCGGCACATGGTAGGCACATTGATCCAATGCTACCTCCAAGGCCACATCTGCATCCAGTGGGAGATCAATGGCAGCCTCGTGCCCGGATCGATGCCGGAGATTGAGGAATCCATGTGAAATCAAGGTGCTTTCCCCATTGGGATGCACATCACATAGACGCACCGCAAGCTGTGCCTTGGGGGTGTTAGAGCGCAGTATCACGCGCAGTGTTGGTGCCCCGACCATGTCGATGCCATCCTGCAGCACAGCGCTGTCAAAACACGTGCTAAGGAGATCATCTTTACGCTGATCACCGGGCAACTCTCCGGGCCCGAAACCAAACGGGAAATATTCACCTGCCATTTGACCGCACTGTAAGTCAGGCCTTACGTATTGAGCAGCAGGCGCTGGCGTACGGGTGAGTTTGTCCGCCACAAGATGCAGTGTCATTATGTCAACGCTGGCGCCAGCACTGTCCACAATCCAACGGCCAGGGCGGCAGCCATAGGACACGTCAGGAGGCACGCTCTCCATCAGCCATCGGCGCATGTCAGGCAAATTGTCAGCGCCATTACCCTCGCCCTTTAACCAACAGTCCCACCAGGTGAGCAACTCACCGATAAAATCAATTTGCGGCCCTGGTACTGCAAAATGCGGATATTTGTGGTTCCAAGGTCCAAGCAGACCTTTTACCGGCGCGGTCACATTTTCGACGAGATGAGACACAGTGTTACGATAGCCATCATGCCAGCCGCCAACGCTTAAAATCGCGGCCTGTATGGCATCGTAGTTCTCACAAACGGACCCATGCTTCCAATAGGCATCCCGACTTTGATGTTGGGTCCAGATTTCAGCCAAGCAGGGGGTGTTTTCCAATCGGTGCAGCCACATGTCCCGCCAGCGTTCGCCGACAATTTCTGGGTCAGGCGGCAAGGCAAACCATCCCAATACGGTTGCCGCCCAAGCCGGGTTTTCGCCCAGCATAATCCCGCCTTTGTAGTGGATGTCGTCCGCATAGCGGTCAGTAGTGGAACAAAGGCTGGCGACGGCTTTCAATGCTGAAGGAGCAAGCGCTGCAATTTGCAACCCATTAAACCCACCCCAGCTGATACCCATCATCCCAACGTTGCCGTTGCACCACTCTTGGTCAGCCAGCCATTCTATAGTCGTGACACCATCGCGCAGCTCTTGTGGGGAATACTCATCTTCAAACAGCCCTTCGCTGTCGCCGCACCCGCGCATGTCAACGCGCACGCAAACATAGCCGTGCCCTGCGAGGTAAGGATGGGTCAGCGCATCTCTTTCCGCGGTGCCGTCCCGCTTTCGATACGGGAGATACTCCAAAATGGCCGGCACTGGCTTGGATGTTTTGGGACGCCACATCCGCGCGGACAATCTCACGCCGTCCGGCATCTCAATCCACACATGCGGCTCTTCGTGAACCTCAAATGGAAACTCTTGAACAATCTGCATCACTCACCCCCTGTAAAATAATTCGATCATCAGGGAAATGTGACGGTTTGGCAAAAACTCGTTAGGCTAGGTAAGCCCGTATTGCATCACGACCACGTTTTTGAACGTTGGTGTCGGCGTAGTTCAAAACAAAGCTTCGATAAAGTTGTTCCCCAACAAAAAATGGCAACGCAGTTCGTCGCTCATTTTCCGGCACCAAATCGTGAGACATGAACGCTCGCCAGTCGCCTTGGCAAATCCCCAGTTTGCGGTGATCTGAAACCGCAGGGTCGTGCATCTGTAAATCAACAAGAAACCGGGCTGAAACACGCGACACGGAAGTCCATTGAGCGCCACGAATGTTGATCGCACACAAAACGTCGTTTTTATGAATGAGGTTCTCGACGGAAAACCAATCTAGTCCTTCAAACTGCGTGATTTCCGTGCCTTCGATCCGCCTTGCTCTCTTGGTCAGATTGGACAACAAAAGTTTCAGAAGAGCGCAATCTTCATCATCTGTGATGGTCTCCAAAGGCCGGTCTGAAATGGGCTTCAGCGTATCGAGAAAAGAAAATTCGGTTTTCCGCTGGCAACTCAGAGAGGCAACCTCCAGCCATTTTGCCGCCAAACTCACAAACTTGGACCGCCGATTGCCCGCCGCTCCCGCAATTTTCTGTTGCAGGGGCACTCCACGGGGGTGCGTTACGCACATCAGGCCAAAACCTGGATCGATGAAAAGCACCTTCTCCGCCGTGAAAGAGGCTGAATCCAACGCTTCTTGGACATGATTAATCTCGGAGGCACGATCGCGGACCTTTTGTGCCCCATCTGCTGACAAGTGGCGGCATATGCGTACTTTTTGGTCGCCGTATGTGGCGAGAAACTCTTGGTAACAGTTGTCCACAAGCAACGGCCGCTTGAGGATGATTCCTTCACGATGAGGCATGCCGTCCAGAAGCCTTTGAGTGTCCAACACTGCCTGGTTGCCACGTGACCGATCCAATCTATTGTGTTCTGTCTCACCGACGCCTTGCAGCCCCAAGTCCTCCACCGAGAAACCTGCCCACTCAAACCTTTTCAGCAACCTTTCGTTTAAGTCCCAGTCCTCAGCTGAAACAGCAAACTGCGAGAAATACCAAAACAAGTATTTGGCGTAGTTTCTTTGGCTGTTCAGTGCAGAGTGCAGCGCGCGGGGGAAGTCGCATGGAAATTCAACGGTTTCCGCCACATGATGGAAGTCAGATCTGCCAAACAGGATCGCGGGTTTGTTGTGCAGGAAGCCTTCGATAGCAACTGCGGAATTGTAACTCACAGTGACCGCGCATTGTTGCAAGATGTCGTGGACATTGGCATCCGTTGCCACGAGCGGCAGCCCCTCTTGCAGTAATCTTAGTAACAACTGGACGTCATCCAATTGCTTACTCATTGGGTGGGCTTTCACCACTATTTTCCGATTGCCCGCGTGTTTCGCCACGGTACGCAACAGTGTCTCATTGTCACAATGGGCCGTGCCCTGGCGATGCGGATTGTCGCCTTGCAGGAACACAGCAATACAATCCTTGGGTATTTTGGTGATGTCCTTCTTCGGACCGTAGCGAGATCGTCTCTTCCTAACCAAACGGTCCTGCAACACCAAAAAATTTGACTGCGCCAGAACCGGATTCACTTTGGCTTCGTCATAGATTTCCTGTGCAGCTGAGCTGTCGGCCAGAACACCCAGCGCGTCGAGGTGGAAATAGGGTGGCAGATACGCCAGCGCTGCGTTCAGGGCGTTTGGTTGCTGCACCGTCCCATTTTCGATGATGTGTAGGTTGTCGGCTTCAAGATGGGCAGACCAATCGGAACTATTGGCGCCACGCAGCGCCTCGTGGCGTCGCCGCACTTCAACATGCCCTCCACGAGATTCGATTAGCTCATGAATTTTGTGGAACAAAGCAAGGTGCGTGAACTCAAGGAAGTTGTCGCAAAACTGCTTGGGTAAGTGAAAAATGACTTTGGCGCCCAAACATGCCTCCATTTTCCCTGCTTAAATCAACGATTGGCAAAGTATCCGCTCCGCTTTCAACAACACGGCCAGATCGCGATGGAAAGCGGCATGAAATGCCGTACATTATTTGGGGGAGCACATGCCCCCCCTTTTTCTGCCTGCCTGTCCATCATGTCGCTTCGCTGTTCAGTATTGGCGTTTCGGCAAAGAGACGTTGTCCTAACTATAGGTGCACCGATTCGAATCCGTCAACTGGGTGATTCGGGAGGGCCCAAAAAGGCAGGCGTCTTCGAAGGTTCAAATGCCACCAAGCGTCAGCTGTTCTCGCGAAGCACTGCCCCTGCGAGGTAGAGAGATCCGCAAATCAGGATCCGATCTCCGGGGGACCGAGCCACGATGCTTTGTACCGCCTCCAATACGGTGGCACCTTCCCCAGCTAGTAGTCCCGCTTTCCGTGCTGCATTCGCGGTATCCTCGGCAGGCAACGTATTGCTTTCACCCGGAATAGAGACCGCCGTTAAAGTGTCCCCAACCTGAGCCAGTGGGGTCAGATAGCCGAGAATGTCTTTCGTGTTCAGCATGCCGCAAATGAAATGGGTCGGCCGGCTAGGCAGTTTTGCAATCACCTCTGCCAGCGCTTTGCCTGCGGCTGCATTATGCCCGCCATCAAGCCACACTTCCGCACCGGCAGCGGCCTCAACCAGAGGTCCTTCTTTCAACCGTTGCATACGCGCCGGCCATGAAACATTGGTCATCGCCGCCTCATATGCCGTGTCGTTGCCTCCTAAATGACGCAAGGCTGCCAGAGCCGCCCCTGCGTTTTGCACTTGATGTGCACCTGTTAGGGCTGGCAACGGTAAATCCAGAAGTCCCGTTTCATCTTGAAAAATGAGTCGCCCGCGTTCTTCGTAAACGTGCCAATGCTGCCCATAGGCGATCAGAGGCGCACCAACACGGGCCGCTGTTTGCTCGATCACATCCATGGCCTCATCCGGTTGCGGACACACAATGCAGGGCACACCCCGCTTTAGAATACCGGCCTTCTCTGCCGCAATTTCCGAGATAGTTTCCCCTAAAAATTGCTCGTGATCTTTGGAAATTGGCGTGATGACCGTCAACGCGGGGGCATCAATGACGTTGGTCGCGTCCAAGCGCCCTCCTAGGCCGACTTCCAGAAGTGTGTAATCCGCAGGTGTACGTGAGAACGCGAGTAGCGCGGCGCAGGTGGTAATCTCAAAATATGTGATGTTTTGCCGGTCGTTCGCGTCCCAGCATTCATCCAAAACCGCCGAAAGATGGCTTTCGTCAATCAATTCACCAGCCAGCCGTATACGCTCATGAAAGCGGGCCAGATGCGGGCTCGTGTACGCATGGACCCGATTGCCGCAGCCCTCCAGACCAGCCCGGATCATGGCCTGCGTGCT
Source organism: uncultured Shimia sp. (assembly GCF_947493595.1). Classification (GTDB taxonomy): domain Bacteria; phylum Pseudomonadota; class Alphaproteobacteria; order Rhodobacterales; family Rhodobacteraceae; genus Shimia. Next base: position 102,761 of record NZ_CANLRL010000005.1, read on the forward strand.
GCCTTTGCCGTTGGTCCCAGCCAGATGTACAACTGGTGGTAATTTTTCCTGCGGATTGCCCAACGACTCCAGCAACCGCCACATCCGATCCAAGGTCAGGTCGATAATTTTGGGGTGAAGCGCCATCATACGCGCAAGGATCGCGTCGGAGGTAGGTGAAGAATTGACCATAGCGTGCTCCAAGAATGTTGGGGATCAAAACAAAACGGGCCTCCGGTTTACGTGCCGAAAGCCCATTTCCAACGCCGCATTCGCGACCGATTTATTCCGTTTTCGCCTCTTCGGGCTTTTCTTCCGGCGCCTCAGGAGAATCCTCCTCCTTCTGAGGGGCGGGCAAATCGCCAGCCACCGCTGGTGGCATGCCCATAAGCATCCGGATAATGGATACAAGCTCGGCTTTCAGCTCGGTGCGCTTGGTCACGCGATCCAACATCCCGTGGTCCAGCAAATACTCCGCACGCTGGAAGCCTTCAGGAAGCTTTTCGCCAATGGTTTGTTGGATCACGCGAGGGCCAGCAAAGCAGATCAAGGCGTTTGGTTCGGAAATCTGGACGTCGCCCAGCATCGCGTAAGATGCAGTCACACCGCCTGTGGTCGGGTGTGTAAGCACAACAATGTAAGGCAGGCCAGCCTCTTTCAGCATTTGCACTGCAACGGTTGTGCGTGGCATTTGCATAAGGGACAAAATGCCTTCCTGCATGCGCGCGCCACCCGCAGCGGAAAACAGCACCAGAGGACGTTTAAGCGCGATTGCGCGTTCGGCAGCGGCGATAATTGCGTTGCCAACGTACATCCCCATGGACCCGCCCATGAAGGAGAAATCTTGGCACGCGGCAACTATCGGCGTCCGGCCAATTTCACCCTCCGCCACCAACATGGCTTCTTTTTCGCCCGTTTTTTTCTGCGCCGCCTTCATGCGCTCTGGGTATTTTTTCTGATCCCGGAATTGCAATGGGTCGGCGACCGGTTCCGGCACTTCAACCTCAACAAACACGCCACCGTCAAAAAGCGCCTCAAACCGATCCCGCGGCGAAATGGACATGTGATGGTCACATTGCGTGCAGACGTTTTGGTTGCCCTTCAACTCGCGGTGAAACAACATCGTTCCGCATTCATCACATTTGGTCCAGAGATTGTCTGGAACTTCTCTGCGAGAAAAGATCGAGTTGATCCGCGGACGGACGTAGTTGGTGATCCAGTTCATGTGATCAGTGTCCTCTGGTTCCAATTCGGGATGAAATAAGACGCCACGTCAGAAAATGCAATCGAAGTCGTGTTTGGAAAGCCTGTCCAAGCACCATTTCTTTTGGTAACTCCACCGTCCTTCCTTCCCGTCTCTGGCAACTTGTTTTGGCATCCCCCCGTTGAACCCAATGCAACACGCTGAAATTTCATGAAGGTGAAAATGAAAGTGCGTTTGTCCTATCGCAAGCATTTCGCTAAATAATCAGAACGAAGGCCGCAGATCGTTTCGCCGCCAGCAACAATGAGTCACGGTTTCAAGGCAAATGGCAAACAGCAGACGTTTCTTTCACCAGGCGCTTCAATCTGGACTTTCGCGCTATTGGGCCCGTAATGCGCGCAACGCATCCAAAGCAGACCTGTCGACATTGCGGCAGCAACGCCGCCGCGCAAGGACGCTACGCCAATATCTAGATACCGTCATTGCAATCTCTGAAAGTCGATTGGCCTTACCAATCATTGGTTCTAACGCCTTCCCTAAACCTCACGGGACAGATTGGTCATGGCGCCCTGCACTCTGGCGCGAGCCGATTCCTGCCAAGGGGCGCGCGGCTGTACAAAACAAAGAAATGCTGGGCGAGGAAGTCACGCTTTTTCATGATTGCAGAATTTCCGAGCTCACCTTGCGACAGCTCAGAAACCACCGCGAAAAGGATCTTGCGCCGTTTGGTTTGCGCATGGATGTTTTTCGATTTGACGGCTCATTCCTTTCCCTCGTGATCGACTTACCTCAGGAAGCGGTTTCCGGCTTAAAACGCGAACATGTCGTGCGCATGGACACAATTGTAGAAATGGAAAAGCCGCTAGAGATTTTTGCGCGCCTGAACATTCGACACGGTCCAAACACCGAACAAATCGTGCGAGAACTTCCGCTCGAGGCGGAAGACATTCGCGTAGAGTTCGATCTTGCCTATTCAAACCTGAACGAAAAGCGAGTTGAGAAAATGTGGATCGACCTGATTTTCGAAGGCCCCGAAATGAACCAGGTTGTTCTACGTGATGTCACTTTCTCCCGACGCCCACGGGCTGAGTTCTAAATACAATTGAGGATGGTCAAATGAGCGAACTCACATTGACAAAAACACGCCTGTTTGAGGGCACATGGGAGGGCGCACTCAAGTCTTCCGAAGCCTCCGCGACGAAGCCGCAAGTTGACGTCACATACCTTGGTGAGCCAGTTGGGGAAGTCTCGATTGATCACACTGAAGAAGCAGGTCATTGGCGCCTACGTTTTCAGATTCCGAAGGAGAGCCTTTCGGACGGCGTGCAAACCGTTGTCATTTCCAATCATGCCACCGAGGAACGCCTTGAAACGGTAAGTTTTATTGCTGGTGAAGCCCTCGCTGGTGACTTACGTGCAGAAATCGACCTCTTGCGTGCGGAGCTCGATATGCTCAAGCGTGCCTTCAGGCGTCATTGCGTGGAAACAACGTGACTTTGTGACCGGCTTGTACCCGCCGGTCAGTCGTGCAAATTAGCGCTGACAACCAAGAGCGACACCATGACACCAGATATCATTGTGATGAGCCAACACGATCAACTGTTATGGGGGTCTGTCGTGCTGAGCGCGTGTGCGCTCATTCACGTTGGTTTGCTGGCGGCGATGATCGAAGCTTTGGGGCAAATCGGCAGCTGGGTCAAAAACCGCTCCCGTATGACAAAGACAATTGTACTTGTTGGGGCCGCTTTTGTGATGATCGTGAGTTCTCACACCATTCAAGTGTGGCTCTGGGCTGCTGTGCTGCTCTACATGGACGCTTTTGATTACTTGTACGACGCGCTCTATTTTTCACTCGTTACCTACACCACGGTTGGATACGGCGACGTTGTTTTACCAGTAGAATTTCGTGTTTTTGGCGCTTTTGGCGGGGTAACAGGTATCCTGTGCTTTGGCATCTCCACCGCCTTTCTGGTATCCCTGATCAACAAACTCTTGCCTAGGTCACTTGAGTGATCTTTCGCGTTCCGTTCGCAATTGCTTTCCCAAAACATAGCCCTATCTTCTAACCCATGATGAAAATTGCTTACACAATGGCCCACGGTCGCGGCGAACTGGATTTGTTGCTGTCCGATCTTGCGGCAAGGTTAGAGGCACGCGGCCTCAAGACACGCGGTATTGTTCAAACCAACACAGAATGTGGCTCCTACCACGGGTGTGACATGGATGTGCGTGTGTTGCCTGCTGGACCCACCATCCGCATTTCCCAAAACCTCGGCAAAGAAGCCCAGGGGTGTCGCTTGGATCCTGATGCCATGGCCTCAGCTGTGACAGCCGTTGGCCAATCCATGCAGGCAGATTTTGACGTGTTCCTGCTCAACAAGTTTGGCAAGCAAGAAGCAGAAGGGCGTGGGTTTCGCGACCTGTTGGCAGATGCCTTGGAAAAAGACGCGACGGTTATTGCTGGCACAAACCCATTAAATGCCAAAGTGTTTGAGGAGTTTTCCGGAGGCATGGCGACCAATGTGCCCGCAAACATTGAGGCTTTGATGACCTGGTATGATCAGGTGAACAAGTAAGCCAAGGTCAAGCTTCTTCGTCGCCTGCAATCTCCTCCAACCAGGGAATTTCACCGTCGTTGGTTAGGAGAATTGCCAGAGGCCTGGTCGCGCGGAAAAAGGACATGATGGTCATAATTCCGGAAGTCAAAATCACCGACAGAATGGCACCGATCAGCCCCCAAACCGCAGCCCATGACGCCAGCGAGACCATCACGATGACCGGACTTAAATTCATGGAGCGGCCCATCAGTCGCGGTTCCCAGAAGTAGCCGACACCAAACTGCGCACCGCAGAGGGCGGCAAACAGCAGCGCAACATCCATGTTCAAGCCCCAGTCCCCCACGGCAAACAGCATGGGCAGCGCCATGGCGATCCATGAGCCGACATAGGGGATGTAGTTAAAAATTGCGGTTGTGACGGCAAAAAAAGCCGCAAATTCGAGGCCAAAGAACAGGAAAATCACCCAACACACGAGACCCAACACCGCGTTGATCAGGGTTTTGGTTGTGAAGTAGGTGCCAATTTGAGCGGTGATCAGATCGATGGTTTGCCACACATTGGACTGCGCTTGGTGATCCGGAACGATGGCCGCGACTTTCTTAGGGATGCTGTCGCGTTCGATCAGGAAAAGAATGGCATAGAGAAAGACAAGCGCGAGATAGCCAGCAGAATAGCTGACCGAGTTCACCGTCATGCGGATGAGGCTTTGAATGTCGATGTTGTCAAACACCAGTCGATCCACAGATTGCCAGGTAAGTTCGAACTCGACATCAAAACGGGCAGCCACATCAGACGTGGTTTGTGAGAGCCGTTGCAGGTAATCAGGCATTGCCCGCACCACCGGATCCAAATTGCGGGCGAAGAAGCTAATCAAACCGGCCAACACGACAAATAGCACAACCGTGGTCAGCATCATGCGCAGCCAGTCCGGTATGTATTTGGCGTAGAGCGGAATCCGGCTCATGGAGCGGGAAATTCCGTCCATCAGGAATGCGAGCAGAGCACCAAGAACTATGGGCACCAAGATAGCCTGGGCTGCGTTCAAGAACCAACCGGTGGCAATAGCGGCCAATACTGCAAGGCTTATCGAAGCCACGCGCAGGGATGCGTTGATTTGAGACACCGGTGTTTCCTCCTTGCGCGTCAAAGGCATCCTAACGGTCAAGCACGCAGGGGCAAGTTAAGATCAAGCTCAGAACACAGCGCGGCGGATCAGGTTGAGGGACGCCAGCAGAAGCACAAAAAGCGTCATGCGCTGGAACATCTTCTGATCAATCTGATCAGAGATATGTGTGCCAATCCACATGCCCAACAACGCGGGCAGTACAAGGAAAGCGGAGAGGCCAACGGTGGCTGCATTCAAAACACCAGACCCAAGGTGCGCTGCAACCAGAAGCAGGGCACCTAAACCATAAATGACTCCCTGGATGCGAATTTGCTCACGCTTTTCTGTTCCAATGGCGGTTAGGTACGTGACGGTTGGCGGCCCCCAAACACCAGACACGCCGCCAATAGCACCGGCAACAGTGCCAACGGCGACCTCCCCCCTCGCACTGGGTTTGGTGAGACGCACTGGGCGCCCAAGCAGCTGAGAGAGCGCAAAGAACGCCACAGGCACACCGATCAGCAATAAGAGCGTGCTGGACGGCACCCAACGCACAAATTGTGCACTGATCACCATGGCAAGGCCGCCTGCCAGCAGGAAGCGACGAAATCGTTTTAATGAAGACCAGGCTGCGCCTGCGCCGTGGCGGAAAGCCTGAAACCCGTTGCTGAACACCGTAGGAAAAATCAGACCGGCCAGAGCCACTTCCGGTGCAAGAAACGTGCTTAGACCGGAAATCAACACCATAGGCATGCCAAAACCAACCATGCCTTTGATAACCCCGGCAAGCATTGCAACGCACGCACAGATAACCAAAGATTGAGGGGAATAGATCAAAAGCAGTGAGTCCATACTCTTGCTATAGGCCTCAACACGCCCGCCCGCAAAGACTTCACGCGAAAGAAACAACCAAATGAAACGTCAGTTTGGTATTTTTGTTGCGCTGCACCTGCAAAAGGATTATGTCACAGTGCAGCATTAGAGGGCTTTTGACGTATGGCGCATGATGGACAGGACTTGGCTATGACAAAATCAGTGATTCTTCCTGATCTTCTGAAACTGACCGGAGCAGCCGTTGCGCCGGTCGAGAGCATTCTGGAAACCGCAATCGCGCGGGTGAAAGAGACCGTATCTGAGGACGGCCGCGTTTCCGGCAAGCTTATCGAACAAAACCAAACGGCTGCACATGGATTGAGCTGGCTGGCCACCTATGCGCAGTCGCTGAAGCAGATGCAGGCCTGGGCGGAGAAGTTGAACGGCGAAGGCAAGTTTGGCGAGATCGAGCAAATCATCCACCAGATCGCCTTTGGTGAATATCTCTGGCAGGTCTACGGCGGCATTCCGATGAGCCAGGGCGAGATTGTGCGCCTTCAGGATCTCGGCCTGACGCAGGATGAAACCCGCGGTTTGATGGCGCCAGAAGTTATGACACTCTGCGACAAAGGTAATTCTCAGGCAGCGCGTATGCGCCTTGTGGAATTGATGCAGGAACAGGCAGCCAACATCACCGTGGGTCAGACCGGCCTTGATGAAGAGCTGGAAATGATCCGCGAGCAGTTCCGCCGCTTTGCCGTGGATCGCGTGGAACCAAACGCGCATGAGTGGCACCTCAAGGATGAGCTCATTCCAATGGAAATCATTGAAGAGCTTGCGGAAATGGGCGTGTTTGGCCTGACCATTCCTGAGGAGTACGGCGGCTTTGGCCTGTCTAAAGCCTCCATGGTTGTGGTCTCTGAGGAACTGTCACGCGGCTATATCGGTGTTGGGTCTCTGGGCACCCGCTCAGAGATTGCGGCGGAACTGATCCTCTGCGGTGGTACAGAGGAGCAGAAACAGCAGTGGTTGCCCAAGCTCTCCAGCGCTGAGATTTTGCCAACAGCTGTCTTTACAGAGCCAAACACAGGTTCTGATCTTGGCTCGTTGCGCACGCGCGCGGTGAAGACCGAGGACGGCAACTGGGAAGTGACAGGCAACAAAACCTGGATCACACACGCAGCCCGCACCCAGGTGATGACTCTGCTGGCCCGTACCAACCCGGACTCATCTGACCACCGTGGCCTGTCCATGTTCCTGGCTGAGAAAACCCCGGGCTCTGAGGAGAACCCGTTCCCAACCGAAGGCATGACCGGCGGCGAAATTGAGGTGCTGGGCTATCGCGGCATGAAGGAATACGAACTGGCGTTTGATGGTTTCAAAGTCAAAGGTGAGAACCTGCTTGGCGGCGAAGAAGGCAAAGGTTTCAAGCAGTTGATGGAAACCTTCGAATCCGCTCGCATTCAAACTGCGGCGCGCGCGATTGGGGTTGCACAATCCGCGCTGGACGTGGGCATGCAGTATGGCATCGACCGGAAGCAGTTCGGCAAATCGTTGATCAACTTCCCGCGCGTTGCTGGAAAACTGGCGATGATGGCGGTGGAAATTATGATCGCCCGCCAGCTGACCTATTTCTCTGCCTGGGAGAAAGACCACGGCCATCGCTGTGACCTTGAGGCAGGCATGGCCAAGCTTCTTGGCGCCCGTGTGGCCTGGGCCGCGGCGGATAATGCCCTGCAAATTCATGGCGGTAACGGCTTTGCATTGGAATACAGCGTGAGCCGCATCCTGTGTGACGCGCGCATCCTCAACATCTTTGAGGGCGCAGCGGAAATTCAGGCTCAAGTGATAGCGAGACGTTTGCTGAGCTGACACCCGCTCTCAGTTAGACAGCAGACATTGCGCGGCTCCTTCGGGGGCCGCGTTTTTCTTTGCCGTTTGGGCACATCTTAACAAGGAATCAGCGGCCAAAGTCCGCTCAAAAACCACATCGGTATAGCGTCGGTATCACGACTGTTTTGCGGAGGTGCGGTTTTCGGTGCAATTTGGTCCGCAAGACATGAACGCAACGCGCGCTGTTGCGGCGAAAAAGAGCCGCGGGCTGCGCCCAGGAAGCATCGAAAAGGGAAGTCAAAATGCGCTGTATTACCATCACCTATGATTACGACGGCGATGACATGGTGTGGGTCGCCACATGCGAAGCTTTTATCAACGCGGTTGGAAACGACCCCGCCGCCCAGGGGTTCTCTTATCAAGTTGCCGTGGCCGACAATGGCGTGACTCGCGTTCACTGGGGGCGCTGGGACAATGAGGCCACATTGAAGCATGTTCAGAGCCAAGAGTATTTCGCGACCTTTGCTGCGAAGGTGAAAGAGTTTGCCGACGGCGCGCCCGATGCGGTGGTCGCGACGCTGCGCGACCACACTGCCAATTGGTGACGGTCAGGCGGTGCCCCTGCTGGATGCAGGTGCTTTGTCAGCGCGGATGCCTATCCCGATTATGGCTGAGATCAATGCAAATATGATCCACTGCGGCATGACCGTGAGGTTGCCAAGCAACGTCATGCCGTAGCCAATGAACAGACCCGCAAACCCAATCTGCGTCGCGATCATCAACCAAGCGAGCGGCGCGTTGGAATTACGCGCAAGCCAGGCACAAGCTGCGCCAAAGACCAGCAACATCACTGTCACTGCGTGCCACACAACGGCTCCAACGGCACGGACTGCAGGGTGTAATTCACTCTCCTGAATAGGCACATGGATCTCCGGGCCACCCAAAAACACATGCACGCCAGTTGTCAGAAACAGCAACCCGGCAGCAGTCAACATCCACTTGTTCATCGCATTCTCCTTTGTCCATACGCTAACGTATGGTTAGACGTGACTCCTTTGCTTGCGAGAGTCAATACGGTGCCGTATGTTCAGACATGGCAAAACGACTTTCAAAAGACGACTGGATCAAGGCTGGTTTTCTGGCTTTGACTGAAGCTGGCCCCAAAGCCCTCAAAGCGGAACCTTTGGCACGGCGCCTGGGCACCACAAAGGGCTCTTTTTATTGGCATTTTGATGATGTCCCAACCTTTCAAGCCGCCATGATGGAGACCTGGGAAACACGCGCTTATGCGGAGATTGTCACGCTGCTGGAACAGCAAGGCACAGCCGTCCGGAAACTACGTGAATTGGCACAAATTGCCGCAGCGGGGGCACCGGAGGATTTTGGCGGCATGGCATTTGAACCCTCCATCCGCGCCTGGGCACGCGAGGATCCAGACGTGGCACGGGCGGTTTCGCAGGTGGATGCCAAACGTATGTCTTATGTGCAGGACCTGTTTGACGACATTGGTTTGACCAATCCGGAGTTGACGCGCGTGCTCTATGCCGCCTTTGTGGGGATGGAAGAGCTTTCCTCGCATGATGGCACCGCAAACGGGCCGGCGCTGGGAACGCTAGTTGATTTGATTTTGGCATTACACGAGGCGGATAGATGAGATTTGGTTTTTTTGCTGCGGCAACCGCTCTGAGCATAGCGGCATGTGCTACAACCGAAACGGTGACCCAATATGGCGGAACGGCCTACGACTGGAAGCTGGTCGAAATAGACGGAACCGCTGTGACATACGACGCCGAACTAGCCTTTGCATCGGATGGAGGCGTGCATGGCGAAGGGCCGTGCAATGGGTTTTCCGGCAAACAGAGCAAGCCGTACCCATGGGTCGACATTCAAATCGACTTTGTGGAGGAACTGTATTGTTCCGGCATCGACAATGAAGAGGCTTACCTAGCAGCGCTCATGGAAATGACACTGATCGAGGTGTCCGGTCCGAATATGGTCATGAGCACTGACACCGGACGCCAGATGGTCTTCAAAGGGATCTGAGCCGGCGGGCAAAAAGATCCACAAATCGCGCGCGCGCTTCGGGCAGTGGCTTTGACCCAAGATCCGGTGCCAATTTTTCAGATAAGAAATGGCCCGTTGTCCGCAACGCATCGAGGACGTCTTCGTCAGGCGCCTCTCCTTCACCGCGCAGGATCGGCGGTAAAGGCAAAAGCCGGTCCGCCCAGTCCCCTGCCCCTTGGGCGGACACCGCGCGACCGGACTTGGGTGAAACATAGATGAGGTTTTCAGTGCTGCCGGTGACGGCACATTCCGTCAGATCAAGCCCATAGCCAAGGTCTGTGAGTAAAGCCATTTCCCACCGGAGATAAGCCAAGGGCCAGATCTCGCTTTGCCCGAGCAGATCAAGAAGCTGCGTGCTTTGTCGAAACAATGCCGGGTGTGGCTCGCGGTCCGGGAGACAAAATGAAAGCAGCGCCGTAACTGTATTAAGCCCTGCCAGAGCAAATCGGTCTGTGAGGACGGCAGCACGGGACCGCACAGGTTCAACAGTGAAGCTACCGATGTGATCCGACAGGCGCGCGCGCCAAGCGAGATCAAGCTGCCCCCCCGGTTGCAAAATTGGCGTCATCTTACGGCTCACTCCGCCACGCACCACACCCGCATGGCGGCCGTGCTCCGCTGTAAACACCTCCAGTATCACAGAGGTTTCGCCATATTTTCGGGTGTTGAGCACAAAGCCCTGATCGCGCCAGTCCATGGGGCCTCCTTTGGACTCAGAAAACCCCTTAAGCGGCAGAAAGAAAAGTCAATTGTGGTTCAATCGGACAAGCCGGGTTCATCCAGAAGGTGTCGCCCCTGACGGTCCTCGACTTCGATCACCCAAGCATCCGTGTCAAAACTGCGCTGGCGCGTTAGGGTGGCATCGATATCAGCCTCATCGCCTTCCGCTAGAACAACCCATTTGCGCGCGCCGCTCATCAGGTCAAAACTGCGTTGATAAACAACTGCCTTACCATCAAGTGTATTGAGTTTGACCAGCACCGCCCCAGCCGTGTCGTCACCATGCGCCACAACAAATGCTGGTATATCCACCAGTCGAAGTCGCGCCAAATAGGCCTGCACCCAAAACTCAGCTGTTAACCGCATGACAAGTCATTAAACCCATGGTAGAAGCCACCACCCGCATTGCGGGTAATTGGTATGGAAGGAATTTGAAGCATGCGACCGGAGTTGCGTATTCCGTGGACCGTGCGGCTGTGTTTTTTGGCCGCGCTGGTGCTGATCGGGCTGGAAGCCGCTGGTATGATCCCGTCTGAAAGGCTGCCTGCGACTCATTTTGCCATCGCACTTTTTGCGGTGGCTGCGGTGGTCTGGGGCCTTTTGGCCGTCATGCGTTTCCGTCGCTGAAGTCGAGACCCATTTCGGAATAGCGCTCCTTTTCTTCGAGCCAGTTTGGACGCACTTTCACCTGTAGGAACAGGTGGATACGCCGTCCCATAAACTCTTCGAGTTCCTCGCGCGCGGCTTTTGAGACGGCTTTGATGGTCTCGCCTTTGTTGCCAAGCACAATGCCTTTGTGCCCATCACGCATCACATAGATCATCTGATCCACACGGGCGGAGCCGTCTTTGCGCTCTTCCCAGCTCTCGGTTTCCACGGTCATCTGGTAAGGCAGTTCCTGATGCAGTCGCAAGGTCAGCTTTTCGCGGGTGATCTCAGCCGCAATCATGCGCATCGGCAGATCGGCAATTTGATCTTCAGGATAGAGCCACGGGCCTTCCGGCAGTTCTTGCGCCAGCCATTTGCGCAGGTCAGCACAGCCAAAGCCCTTTTCCGCCGAGATCATAAAGGTCTCAATAAACGGAAAGCGTTCGTTCAAATCCTTGGTCAGCGCCAGCAGCACATCCGATTTCACGCGATCGATTTTGTTGATCGCCAAAGCAACCCGACGACCTTCACCAAACTCTTGCAGGCGCTCCAGAATAGATTCGACACCTTTGGTCACGCCACGGTGGGCCTCGACCATCATCACAATCACGTCGGCATCCGCCGCACCACCCCAAGCCGCAGCGACCATGGCGCGGTCCAAACGGCGCCGTGGCGCAAACAGGCCGGGTGTGTCCACAAACACCAACTGGCTATCGCCTTCGATGGCCACGCCGCGAATGCGGGCGCGGGTGGTTTGCACCTTGTGGGTCACAATCGAGACCTTTGCCCCCACCATTTGGTTGGTGAGCGTGGATTTGCCTGCGTTGGGCTCTCCGATCAGGGCAACGAATCCGGCGCGTGTGGTCATGAGGTCTGCCTTTGTGTCAGCCATTTTACGAGTTAAGGCGCGTCTGTAGCTTACTTTGCCATGCAGGGCTAGGGTTAGCTTTGCAAAGGCGCTATGTGACAGCCTGCTGGCTCAGGCGGTCACCTGCGCCAGTAATGCGCTTGCGGCGGCTTGCTCCGCTTTGCGTTTGGAATTGTCTGTGGCTTCAGCGGTGGCCCCGTTTTCAAGCTTTGCGGCAATGGTGAACACTGGCGCGTGGTCAGGACCGGAGCGTTTTACCAATTCATATTTGGGCGGCGGCAACTTGCGGGCCTGCGCCCATTCCTGAAGTGAGGTTTTGGGGTCGCGGGCGTCCGCCTCCACGGTTTTGACGCGGTTGCCCCACAAACGCAGGATCAACGCTTTGGCCACATCAAAACCAGCGTCGCGGTACACGGCGGCCAGAACGGCCTCCATCGCGTCGCCCAAAAGCGCTTCTTTGCGGCGACCGCCAGACATCATCTCAGAGCGACCCAACTTGAGAGCCTCCCCCAGATCAATCTCACGGGCCACATCCGCACAGGTTTCCTTGCGCACCAACGCATTGAAACGCGGCGCCAGGGTGCCTTCGGCCGCGGATTTATCATGCTCGAGCAAAGCCTCGGACATCACCAAGCCAAGCACCCGGTCGCCCAAAAATTCAAGTCGCTGATTGTCCTGCCGAGTGGGGGACGACATCGAGGAATGTGTGACCGCACGCACCAACAGATCAGGGCGGGAAAACCTGTGCCCCAACCGCGCCTCAAGCGCCTTAAGATCTGCAGAGAGCTTCACGGCCATCTTCACTCAACGCCCTTGAAGAAACGATCGCTGCGCCACGTCCAGAAAGCAAACATCGAGCGACCCGCCGAGGAGAACATGATGCGATCAGCCCGACCAATCAGGTTTTCGTAAGGCACAAAACCCACGCCGCGCGCGGCCTGTGGCACCCGGCTGTCAGTGGAGTTATCCCGGTTGTCGCCCATGAAAAAGTAGTGACCTTCGGGTACAACATAGACATTGGTGTGGTCCGATTGCTGATCCTGGATGTTCAGGGTGCTGTAGGAAACGCCGTTTGGCAGGGTTTCGATGATGCGGGATTTTGCGCAGACACCGCCATCGCCCACAGTACCATTTTCACAGCGCGGGCGGTGGCCTTGCGGGCCTTGGGGACCATAGGTCTCGCGGAATACACCGCCGTCTTCCCGCTTCACCGCAACACCGTTGAGATGCACAACGCCGTTTTTGACTTGCACTTTATCACCGGGCACGCCGATCAACCGTTTGATGAAGTCATAGCCGGTCACCGGATGGCGGAACACCACCACATCGCCACGCTCAGGCTCACCACCCAAAAAGCGCTCGTTGCTGCCTTTGCCCATCCAACCACAGAGGTCTTTGGCATCGACTTCCACACCGATGGCCGGGATACGAACCGATGGGCAGGAGGAATACGAATAGCCGTACGTCATTTTATTCACGAACAGGAAATCGCCAATCAAGAGCGTGTCTTTCATGGAGCCTGACGGGATCCAGAACGGTTGAAAGAATAGGGTGCGGAACACACCGGCGATCAGGAGCGCCCAGAAGATCGTTTTGATGGTCTCAACGATGCCGCTGTCGCTTTTGGCTTTTTCCGCCATAGGGTCTGTCTCCGCTCGATTTACAGCCGTTTTTGGTCTGAGATTACATGCGGGCGCGGGCGCTTACTGTCAACCCGACTGCGTGGACTCTTCTGTGATTGGACGGGCTTCGATCACCACAAAAGCCTGCGCCCATGGGTGATCATCGGTCAGGGTGACGTGGATGATAGCTTCATGGCCAGCAGGCGTCATCTTTTCCAAGCGCTCCTTGGCCCAGCCGGTGACTTCCATCACGGGCTGACCGGTGCGCAGGTTGGACACGGCCATGTCTTTCCAGCTAATGCCCATGGCCAGTCCGGTGCCAAGCGCCTTGGAACAAGCCTCCTTGGCAGCCCAACGCTTGGCATAGGTGCCCACGGTGTCGCGGCGCCGTTCGGCTTTGGCTTGCTCAATCTCGGTAAAGACGCGGTTTTTGAAGCGATCGCCAAAGCGCTCGATGGTGCCCGCGATGCGGTCGATGTTGGCGAGGTCAGAGCCGATGCCGAGGATCATGGTGTGACCTCTATGTCAAAGACCAAAATGCCATCCGCGCCACCTTTGCACAGGCTGACCAGCGTGGCGCCCAATTGTTTGTGGCGTGGGTGTTCGGCGTAGGAATTCAGAGCATTTTCGTCTTTGGCATCAAACATGAAGCCAAAAGGATGGTTGGGGGACTTACGTTCAAAATCCCGGTTTACGCCTGCAACAAATCCGCTGCATCCCTGCAATGTGTCCACAAGCTCCGCCAGCCCTTCAAGAACAGAGGGTAGTTTCTCTTGGGCATCGTCTTGCAAATTGAGCATCACACAGTGGCGGATCATTGCAGTCTCGCGGTTAGAATTTTGTAGCCAGCAAAACCGAAAAAACCGGCAAAGGCGAGATCAAAAACACGGCTGGCGCGGCGGTATCCGCGTACGATTGCAGGCGACGAGAACAGGAAGGCATAGCCGATGAAAATCAGGATCGATCCCGCAAACAGGGCTGCGAAATAAGCAAACAGCGTGGCTGGGGTGGCATCCGTTGGGGCAACAATGGCGTAGATCGACGCCCAGCTGAGGATGGCCTTGGGGTTGGTGATGTGAACGGCGGCGCCTTTGGCAAAGAGGCTGTGGAAGCTACCCTTAAAGGGCGTGCCTGCGGCGGCTGTGGCATCTTTGCTCATAGCGCGCTTGAGGGCTTTGAGGGCCAACCAGCCGAGGTAGGCCGCGCCGGCGTAGCGCAAGAGTTCAAACACCCAGACATTGGCGAGCATGACGGCCGAAAGGCCTAGCGCGGCAGCAATGCCCCAACTGGCGGAGCCCGCTAGGATGCCTAAAGCAAAGGCCAAGGCGGGGCGGCGGCCTTCGGACATGGCGGTGCCGGCAATGCCCATGGTGGCGGGACCGGGGGAGCCGCCCGCCATAAGCCAGGCAATCCAGATGGCGATGAACTCTGGTGTGATCATGGCTTAGCGCGGAGTTTGGCGGCCACTTTGATGCCGTTGCGCACGCCCATGCCCAGAAAAATTCGGTTTGTCAGGTAAACCAGCGCCACCAAACCCACAAATATCATCATCCAAACTGGAAGGCTGATCACCGACAGCACCGAGAACACATCAAACCCCAAGGCGGTCATCACGCCAATCGACAACCCGGCAAAGACCAGTTGAATGACCGTCGCAACAAGGGTGAGCGGCCAAGCCAGGCGCCAAGCGGCCCCTTTGGGCAGTGCGGTTTCTGTGTCACGGCCATGGCGCATCCCCAGATCCTGAGCAGCGGTAATGGCAGGCAACCAAACGCTCATGCCAGCGGGCAGGTCAGTGTTTGTCCATTGCGCCAACGCCATATCGACTGCGATCACGGCCAACATGATTGCGCTATAAAAGACGGCGTAGCGGCGTAGGTTCAGTTCCATGGAAATCCTCTCAGCAGTTATGCCCGTGCGTCATCCATCAGGCGGCGCATTTCCTGGATCGCGGGATCAAGGCCACGGAAGATCGACTCGCCAATCAGGAAGTGGCCAATGTTGAGTTCCATCACTTCTGGCAATGCCGCGATGGGTTGCACGGTTTCATACGTCAGCCCGTGGCCTGCGTGTACTTCGAGGCCGAGGGAATGGGCAAAGGTGGCCATTTCGGTCAAACGCGCCAATTCGGCGTCCCGTTCCTCAAAACGGCCTTCGTAATGGTAGTCACAATAAGCGCCGGTGTGCAGCTCGATGACTTGCGCTCCGATGCGGTTCGCAGCCTCGATCTGTGGCTTATCGGCGGCGATGAAGATCGAAACTCGGCAGCCTGCGTCACGCAGAGGTGCAATAAAGTGGGCCAGCTTGTTTTCCTCACGTGCCACTTCCAGACCGCCCTCGGTGGTGCGCTCTTCGCGCTTCTCCGGAACAATGCAAACCGCGTGGGGTTTGTGGCGCAAGGCGATCGCCTGCATCTCTTCAGTGGCAGCCATCTCAAAGTTGAGCGGCACCGAGAGTGCCTCCATCAGCGCGTCGATGTCTGCGTCTGCGATATGGCGACGGTCTTCGCGCAGGTGGGCCGTGATGCCGTCCGCGCCCGCCTCTTCGGCCAGCTTGGCCGCGCGCACAGGATCCGGATAAGCCGAGCCACGTGCGTTGCGCACGGTGGCCACGTGGTCAATGTTCACTCCCAAACGCAGCATCGCATTTCCTCCGGGGCAGGTTTGATCAAATTTGCGGCGAGACTACGGGCAGCGCGGCGCAAGGAAAACCGGTTTTTTGTGTGCATACAATTTTCAGGCTGGCCGAAGTTGTCAGTTGTCCTGCTGCACGTTGGCGGCCTGTTCCTCGGCAACAGCGCGGGCTTTGGCAATGCGTTTGGCAAATTTGGCAGAGCGGCGTTTTTGGTAAGCCCGGATCACTGGAACAGAGAGATAGTACATCACCGTGGCGGTGATGATGCCGGGAATGATGCCGCCAATCATGTAAGGGTAGAACACTTCGTCAAAGAAGATGCGCAGGCCGTGCCAATCGGCCACGTCATCGGTGAACATGGCCCAAAAATTGTGCCAAAGGTCCGCGCCCGCGTTGGCAAACTTTCCCGCAAGTGTGCCTTTGTCGCCCTCTTCAAACTCAGTCCCCAAGATAAAGTGGCCGGTTTTGAGCGACACAACGCCAATTGGCAGATAGGTCAGCGGGTTGCCAAAGAAGGTCGCCAGCAAAGCGGCCAGCAGGTTGCCGCCCAGGATGCGTGACAGGAGCGCGGCGACCACGAAGTGCATGGTGTAAAACGGCGTAAAGGTGGTGAAAACCCCGGCCCAGATACCGCGCCCGATGGTTTCGGCAGACCCGGGCAAACGGTGTAGGCGATGCTGCACGTACCGCGCCGCCCGTCCCCAGCCACCGCGGGGATAGAAAAACTCTCCAATGAGCCGGAGAAACGGTCTTCTATCGCGGCGCTTAAATACCACGGGGGTTCCTCGAATTCGTCAGGTCGCGAGCGGGCTGCGGACCAAATCTGGGTTTCTGTAGCGTTCGATTTCGGCCACGTCGGTTTCCGCTTCCAATGCCAGCATCAGCTTGTGCAGATGTTCGGCGTCGCCAAGGTCCACACTGATCAGAAGTCTGTAAAAATCCGGTTTCCGGTCCAAGAACACCATGTCAGAGATATTGGCCTTATTCTCGCCAATCAATGTGCAAAGTCGCCCCAGTACCCCAGCGTCATTGCCAATCGTGATCAGCAGCTGCACAGTGTAGATTGGTTTGTGTTTGCCCGCGTGCCAATGCAGATCGAGCCAGCGTTCTGGCTGATCTTCATAGTTAGACAGGGCGTCACAATCGATGGCATGAACGACAACGCCTTGGCCACGATAGGTGATGCCCACGATCCGCTCGCCTGGCAGCGGCTGACAGCAGGGCGCACGCTGAAAGCTCTGATCTGCGGACAGGCCAATCACGGCACGTTCAGAGGCCACTTCGTCGGTCTCTGCCGGTGCCAAATCCGGATAGACGGTTTGCAGCACTTCTTGTGCGGTCAGTTCCGCAGACCCCAGTCGTGCCAAAACTTCGTCTTTGTCCTTCAGACGCAAATGTTTGGCCGCCAGACCAAGTGCCTTGTCAGTGGATTTCTTGCCCACATGCTCAAAGGCGGATCGGGCCAATTCTGCCCCCAGACGCACATAGCGGTCTCGATCCATCTCGCGCAGGGCACGACGGATGGCGGTGCGGGCCTTGCCGGTTTTTGCGATATCCAGCCATGTGGCCTGCGGCATTTGGCCTTCAGCGGTGATGACCTCAACGGATTGGCCATTTTTGATCCGAGTCCAAAGCGGCACGCGGCGATGGTCGACTTTTGCGCCAACACAAGCGTGGCCAATGCGCGTGTGGATCGCATAGGCAAAATCAATTGGCGTCGCACCGCGCGGCAGCTTCACCACTTCGCCTTTGGGCGTGAAGCAGAAAACCTGATCCGAATACATCTCTAGTTTGACGGCTTCGAGGAAGTCTTCGTGGTCTTCTTCCGCATCAAATTGTTCAGTCAGGCCGGAAATCCATTTCACCGGATCAACCGCAAAAGGGTTTTCGCCACGCACACCGTCTTTGTAAGACCAATGCGCTGCCACACCGGATTCGGCAACGTCGTGCATCTGCTGGGTGCGAATCTGCACCTCGACGCGGCGACCATTGCGACCTGACACGGTGGTGTGGATTGAGCGATATCCGTTGGATTTTGGTTGGCTGATATAGTCCTTGAAACGGCCTGGCACCGCGCGCCAGCGCTGGTGGATCATGCCCAAGGCGCGGTAACAGCTATCTTCGGTATCCGTGATAATGCGAAACCCGTAGATGTCAGATAGACGAGAAAAACCTTGGTCTTTCTCCTGCATCTTGCGCCAAATGGAATAAGGCTTCTTGGCGCGCCCAAAAACATCGCCCTTGATGCCATGCTCCCCCAACACCAGACGCATGTCTGCCGTGGTGCGCTCAATCACATCGCCGGTTTCTTTTTGCAACGTGATGAAGCGGCGCATGATGGAGGCACGACCATCCGGGTTGAGCACTTTGAACGCGAGATCCTCAAGCTCGTCGCGCATCCATTGCATACCCATGCGGCCCGCAAGAGGGGCGTAGATATCCATGGTTTCGCGCGCCTTTTGCCCCTGTTTGTCAGGGCGCATGGCTTTGATGGTGCGCATGTTGTGCAGCCGATCAGCCAACTTGACCAAGATCACCCGCAGGTCTTTGGACATGGCCATGAACAGCTTGCGGAAGTTTTCTGCCTGTTTGGTCTCAGACGACGACAGTTGCAGATTGGTCAACTTGGTCACACCGTCGACCAAGCCCGCAATTTCGCCACCGAACAGCTCTTCGACAGTCTCATAGGAGGCTTGAGTGTCCTCAATGGTGTCGTGCAAAAGCGCCGTGATGATGGAGGCATCATCCAGGTGCTGCTCGGCCAAAATCCAAGCCACTTCAATCGGGTGGGTGTAATAGGGTTCGCCTGAGTGGCGAAACTGTCCATCATGCATCTCGCGGCCATAGTCATAGGCCGCGCGAATCAAGTCTTCATTGGTCTTAGGATTGTAGGCGCGAATGAGATTTACGAGATCGTCCGCAGGGATCATTTGCGCCCACCCATAGTCCTTGAGGGCTTAGCCCTGACCTTGCGCTTCCATCAGGGCACGCAGCAGTTTTTCTTCGGACATGTCGTCCTCTTGAGGCGTATCCGGCTCAGAGCCCATCAGAAGCGCCATGCGATCTTCTTCTGGCTCATCAACCTCGATCTGGCTCTGGTTGGCTTCGATCAGACGCTCACGCAGCTCATCCGCAGTCTGGGTTTCTTCGGCAATTTCACGCAGTGCCACAACTGGGTTTTTGTCGTTGTCACGATCCAGAGTGATGGCGGCGCCAGCGGACACCTCACGGGCGCGGTGGGACGCAAG
Source organism: uncultured Shimia sp. (assembly GCF_947493595.1). GTDB lineage: Bacteria > Pseudomonadota > Alphaproteobacteria > Rhodobacterales > Rhodobacteraceae > Shimia. Next base: position 122,057 of record NZ_CANLRL010000005.1, read on the forward strand.
CATCACCAGCTCAAAGCGGTTTTGAACTTTGTCTACGCAGTCTTCAACGGTCACGCGGGCCATCGGGCACTCCAATTGTTATGGATCGAGTCAGAAATCGTGTGTGTAAGGGGGATTGTACCCCTTGACAAGCAGGTTTCAAAGGGGCCGCGGCTCTTTCTGAGCGAAATCCGGTAAATCCCCAAACATTTGGGCCACTGTGCACCCCGAGATTGGGTGTTTCCAGTGCGGCGCAACATCCATCAATGGCGCCAACACAAAGGCGCGGTCTTGCAATCGCGGATGCGGGAGAATCAATTCCGCCGGAGCCTCCTTGGCCTGTTGCTCGGCAGGTAAGTCTCGCCAGCGCATCCAAATCGAGGCATTTGGCATCACTTGCGACTCAAATCCGATCAAATCGATATCCAGCGGACGGGTGCCCCATCGGGTCAAACGCTCCCGCCCAAAGGCACTCTCAATCTTGTGCAATGTCGTGAGCAAGTCTTGCGCAGAAAGCGCGGTTTCAACAGAGACAGCCGCATTTATAAAATCAGGCCCCGCTCCCTTTGGAAAACAAGGGGTTTGGAAAAATCGGCTAACTGCACGAATATGAACGTCATTCCGGTTCAAATGAATTAAAGATTCTTGCAGTGTTTGAATTGGTGAGCCAAATTGAGACGGTAAATTACCGCCAAGAGCCAATAGACCAAAACTACTCACTTTAATCCCTATCTAATTTTCTAGTTGGACCGAACTTACCGCAAATGCTTGCGACCCCCGTAAATATGACTATTTTAAACGTGCTGTCACGCTCACTCCAAATTTTCACTCACGGGACATTCCAGGCGCGGCAGAGTTAGAAAGGACATTTTGATGTTTTACAAAGACGAACGGCTTGCGCTGTTCATAGACGGTTCGAATCTGTACGCGGCTGCGAAGTCGCTTGGATTCGATATCGACTACAAGCTTCTGCGACAGGAATTTATGCGTCGCGGCAAGCTGCTCCGTGCCTTTTATTACACAGCGCTGCTGGAGAATGACGAGTATTCGCCAATCCGCCCGCTGGTAGACTGGCTACATTACAACGGCTTCACCATGGTGACCAAGGCGGCGAAGGAGTACACAGACTCCCAGGGGCGTCGTAAGGTCAAGGGGAACATGGACATTGAGCTGGCGGTGAACGCGATGGAACTGGCGCCACATGTGGACCACATCGTTTTGTTCTCGGGAGATGGGGATTTCCGTCCGCTGGTTGAAAGTCTGCAACGTCAAGGCGTGCGAGTGTCCGTGGTATCCACGATCCGCAGCCAGCCACCGATGATTTCTGATGAACTGCGCCGTCAGGCTGACAACTTCATCGAGCTGGATGGCCTTCGCGAAGTGATTGGCCGGCCGCCGCGTGATCCGATGCCCGAACACAACCGCGAGTCGGAAATGGCAGACGACTAAGTCACGCCAATTTTGGAAGTGAAGAGCCGGGGCTGACGCCTCGGCTTTTTTGTGCCCGGATCATCCTTGGGGATCATTCATGTCGTTGTGCATCTTGATCACCCGATCCGGCCAAGTGCTCTTGATGTAACCCAGCACGTTCAAAATCTCCTGATCGCTTAGGCTGTCTTCAAAACCTGGCATATTGCTTTCATACCCTTGCCCAATCACTGCTGCACTGCCTTGTTTCGTGATCGCAAAGAGCATTGCATCAGGGTGGTGCCAGGTATGGCCGGTTTCGTCATGTGGCGGCGCAGGCATCAAGCCATCGGGCGTGCGTTGTTTCCAGTTGGGCTCCCCTTCCAAGTTACCCCCGTGGCAAGACGCGCAATACTCCGCATACAGAGCTTGGCCCTGTGCAACGCCAGCAGGCTCGTCATACGGCAGGCGTAGATTGGCCTCGGTGGTGTCAATCGGATTGACCAAAGATTGCACAATGAATCCCCCGACAATCGCAATGCCAAGCGCCGCCCAGCCTAGTTTTGAAAACGCCATGTTCTCTCCCATTTTGAAGTGCGTTCGCGTTACCACCCTGCCCCACTGGAAGGTCAAGCACTGGACGTTGGCGCGTGAAATCACTACCTGTTGCCGCAAGATCATCGTGGAGACCACAGCTATGAGCAAGCCGCCCCTGACCATCCATCTTGCGGCCCCGCGTGGGTTTTGTGCCGGAGTCGATCGCGCCATCAAGATTGTGGAGATGGCTCTCACTAAATGGGGCGCTCCGGTCTATGTGCGCCACGAAATTGTGCACAACAAATATGTGGTGGACGGGCTTCGGGACAAAGGGGCGGTGTTTGTCGAAGAGTTGGATGAATGCCCCGATGACCGACCGGTGATTTTCTCGGCGCACGGCGTTGCCAAGATTGTGCCTGCCGAAGCGCAACGTCGCGAGATGATCTATGTGGACGCGACCTGTCCGTTGGTCAGCAAGGTGCATATCGAGGCCGAACGTCACAGCGAAAACGGGCTACAGATCATTATGATTGGCCATGCCGGCCACCCGGAAACCATTGGCACTATGGGACAGTTGCCCGACGGCGAAGTGCTGCTTGTGGAAACCGAGGCGGATGTGGCCACTGTCGACGTGCGCGACCCAAGCAAGCTTGCCTTTGTGACCCAAACAACCCTGTCTGTGGATGACACCAAAGGCATTGTGGCTGCACTCAACACGCGGTTTCCGGAGATTGTCGGCCCCCACAAAGAAGACATCTGCTACGCCACCACCAACCGCCAAGAGGCTGTAAAAGAAGTGGCCCCCAAAGTTGATGCCATGTTGGTGGTGGGTGCGCCCAATTCCTCCAACTCCAAGCGGCTTGTGGAGGTGGGAGCCAAAAACGGGTGCCAATACTCGCAGTTGGTCCAAAGGGGCAAAGACATTGACTGGCGGGCCCTAGAAGGCATCACGTCGCTGGGCATCACAGCGGGCGCCAGCGCACCTGAAGTGCTGGTCAATGAGGTCATTGACGCTTTCCGGGACAAATTTGATGTGACGGTGGAAGTGGTCGAGACCGCCGTGGAGCGGGTGAATTTCAAGGTGCCACGCGTATTGCGGGACGTGACAGTTTAGGTAAGCTGCCTCCTGAACACTTGGATCACGTCCGTTCCATGGCGTGACGGACATCAAAGTTGAGGAGTATCTCGTGCTGTCTTTGCAATTTCTTGTGACCGCTTTTGTGGTGGTCATCGCACCTGGAACCGGGGTGATTTACACGCTCGCGATGGGCTTGGGCCAAGGGCCACGTGCCGCGCTTTGGGCGGCCTTGGGCTGCACCTTTGGGATTGTTCCGCACTTGCTTGCAGCCACATTGGGATTGGCCGCGGTGCTGCATACATCGGCGATCTTGTTCAACGTCGTGAAATTCGCTGGCGTGGCGTATTTGCTGTATCTGGCATGGCAAGCGCTGCGCAGCGACGGAGCGCTGGCAGTCAAGGCTGAGCGACAGGCGCAAGCTGGTTTTGTAATTGCGCGGCGTGGTGCGTTGATCAACATTTTGAACCCGAAACTCTCGGTCTTTTTCCTTGCACTGCTACCACCGTTCCTGAGTGGAAATGCGACGACGGCAACCCTGGAAATGGCTGTGCTAGGCGGGGTGTTTATGGCGCTGACCTTTGGGGTGTTTGTGCTCTATGGGCTGTTCGCGGCCAAAGCACGTGATCTGTTACTGGGTAGTGAGCGGGTGATGACCTGGCTGAACCGCAGCTTTGCCACGATCTTTGTGGCGCTGGCCGGACGGCTGGCGATGGAACGGGCGTGAGCGACAAAGACACTCTGGCGGTCTATGCCAAAGCCGCCGGTGACTATGCGGATCGGTTTGCGCGGATCGAAGATGCCGATGTGGATCAGTTCAGCGATCTAACCGCGTTCTTTGCATTGTTGCCAGACGAAGGTCTGGTACTGGATTTTGGCTGTGGGCCGGGACAATGGGCCGCCAAAATCCGCGATGCTGGTTACCGTGTTGACGGCATGGATGCATCGCCGGAGATGGCGGCACTGGCCAAAGAACGGTTTGATGTGGACGTAACCATTGCGACGTTTGACCAGCTGGAAGCCGTTGAGGTCTACGATGGCATTTGGGCCAACTTCAGCCTGCTGCACGCGCCTAAAGCCGAGATGCCGCACCACCTCAGCCGTATTCACCACGCCCTAAAACCTGGTGGTGCGTTTCACATTGGCACCAAGCTGGGCGAAGGGGAGCAGCGAGACCATCTGGGGCGGTTTTACAGCTATTACACCGAAGATGAGTTAACCGGGCTTTTGCAAGGCGCGGGCTTTACCTTGGTGTGAAAAAGAACCGGGTCAGCGGTGGGATTGGCTGGCAGTGACGACACATTTGTCATACTGACCGCGCATGGCTGATTTGATTGCATATACCGATGGCGCATGTTCCGGAAACCCTGGTCCAGGAGGCTGGGGCACGCTCATGCAGGCGAAGGACGGCGACACCGTCATGAAAGAGCGCGAGCTCAAAGGCGGCGCGGAGAACACCACCAACAACAAAATGGAGTTGATGGCGGCAATCATGGCGCTTGAGACACTGGAACGGCCCAGCACCATCACGGTTGTGACCGACAGCACCTACGTAAAAAACGGGGTGACCGGGTGGATTTTTGGCTGGAAGAAAAACGGTTGGAAAACGGCCGCAAAGAAGCCGGTGAAAAACGTGGAGCTGTGGCAGCGCCTGGACGCGGCGCAAGCGCGGCATCAGGTGACTTGGGAATGGGTCAAAGGCCATGCAGGCCATCCGGAGAACGAACGCGCGGACGAATTGGCTCGCGCGGGTATGGCACCGTTTAAATCTGGCAAGTAAAACGTGGGGCGCTTATTGCGCCGCCACCTCCGGATCGGCGCTATCTGACCAACGGTTTTGATAGTCGCTTTGGTAGACTTTGCGTGAGCCACCGCGCACCGACTTCATTGGCTTGCGCACGGCATAGGACAGGATGATCGGCCCATCCGGCAGCTTGCCTTTCAGGCGTGGGCGCGAGCCGGTTTCATTGGGGTTGGTCGTGGTCACGGCACGATTGGCATAAACCGGCAGAATGGGCTGCAACACACATTCCAGCACCTCATAGGCCAGCGTTTTTTCCCAGAAGCCATACACCATTTCTGGTGTGATTTGGTAAAAGCCGTGGTTGATCCAGCCATTGCAGGGGCTGTGGCCGATCATCACGCCACCAGGTTTCAGCATGCGGTCGATGTTGCGGAAAGCGGTGGGCAGATCAAAGACATGCTCGCAAGTGCCGCCGTCGTAGATCACGTCAAATTTCTTGTGCAGTTTTTTGGGCACCCAATCAGCCAGATCCTGCACGATGGTGGCGTTTTCAAAATCGGACACATCCATACTGTCGACGTTTTCAAAGCCAATCTTGTGAAAGAAGGTCTCTGAATACTCGTCATTTGGATTGGTGAGATCTTCCTCAGAAAGGTCCGGAAACCGCTCTTCCAACGTCGCGGCAAACATCGCAGCGGAGCGTTTGCGGCGACTGCCCATCCAGCGTTGGCGGCCCAGCATCAGGAAATCGCCGCCCAGATCGTTGTCACAGACAACATTCATTATCCGCATCGCCAAAGTGTCAGGAATCGCCATTGTTCACCCTACCTGTTGCTCGGTTGAGACAGCCGGATCTGCCGTCTTATTGCACTGTTAGAAGTCCCGCGATGCGCGACCGATCCAAGCGGAGGACCGCAACACCAGACATGCCTCTGATTGATGTGGGCACTTTCTTTGAGACTACCCGCAGGGCGCGCAGGACGTCTACAATTTTCGGCTTTTGCGCAAGCTTTGGTTAACGCTTTGGCGCGGTAAGCCGCTCAGCGTCGGAAATGGGTTGGCACAATGATCAAGGCCCCAACCGAGGACAAGATCGCGTTGAGACCGGGGCTGCCAAACCCGATGTGGAACATGCGGCTAATCATGAAGAACAGGAACGCACCGCCGATACAGATGATGATCGACGGGATGTATCCGTTGCGGGTGAAACCGCTGCGCTCGGAGAGATACCCGACAATGCCGGCAATTATGACTGTTCCGAAGAAGGAGAAAAACACCTGGAGGGCTCCTTACAGTTGCTGACCTTTGGTGAGCGGGAAGCCTCGCAGGAAGATATCCGCATCCTGCGCGCCTTTGCCGGCACGTTGCAAGCGCAGGAGCTGCACCGCTCCGTCGCCACAGGCCACAGTCAGGGTATCATCCAGCAGTTCGCCAGGTTGACCGCTGCCGTCCGTCAGGCGCGAAGCGAGCAGTTTCACACGCTGGCCGTCAATTTCAGTCCAGGCGCCGGGGAATGGAGAAAGACCTCGGATTTTACGATCCACTTCGGCGGCAGGGGCTGACCAATCGATGCGGGATTCTAACTTGTCGATTTTTTCCGCATAAGTGACACCCTCGTCAGGCTGAGGTGTGGCGGTCAGGTTGGTTAGGTCTGCCAACGTGTCACCGATGGCGGTAGAGCCCAGCGCGGCAAGGCGATCGTGTAGCTGCGCAGTGGTTTCTTCCGCGCCAATCTCCAGCGCGCTCTCCATTAGCACTGGTCCGGTGTCCAGACCCGCGTCCATTTGCATGATACAGACGCCGGTTTCCTTGTCGCCCGCCATAATCGCGCGGTGGATCGGCGCGGCTCCGCGCCAACGCGGCAAAAGGCTGGCGTGAATGTTGAGGCAGCCGTGGGTGGGCGCATCAAGCACATATTGCGGCAGGATCAAACCATAGGCGACCACCACGCCGACGTCGGCGTCAATGCTGGCAATCAGTTCTTTGGATTCGTCGGTGCGCAATGATTTTGGATGATGCACCGTCAGGCCGAGTTCTAAGGCGCGGGCATGAACCGGCGTAGGGCGGTCTTTCTTACCACGGCCTGCGGGGCGTGGCGGCTGGCTGAACACAGCAACGATTTCGTGCCCCGCATCAACCAGCGCGTTCAGGACGGAGACAGAAAACTCCGGGGTGCCCATGAATAAAATGCGCATGAGGGTGTCTCCTGCCTTTGAGTGTTTAGCGGCGTTTTTGCGCTTTTTTGATCAGCATGGCGCGTTTGGTTTTGCTGAGGTGATCAAAGTACATCTTACCGTTGATGTGGTCGATCTGGTGCTGCACGGACGTGGCCCAGAGACCGACAAAGTCCTTTTCAACGATCTCACCGTTCTCGTCCATGTAACGTACAGTCACGGCGCGGGGGCGCTCGATCTTAGCGGAGACGCCCACCAGATTGGGGCTGGCCTCCTCATGCTCCCGTGGTTGCGCGGAAGCGTGCAGGATTTCCGGGTTGGCCATGCGGATGGCCGATTTGCCCTCCTCGGTGGCATCGACCACGATCAGGCGCTTGAGCACACCAATCTGGTTGGCGCCCATGCCAACGCCGGGCATGGCATACATGGTGTCGATCAGATCGTCCCAAACCTGACGCACCTCATCGGTGATTGCGTCCACAGGGTCCGATACGGTGCGCAGGCGTTTGTCAGGCCATGGCAGGCAAGTGCGAACAGTCATTTTATGTGCTCCATCGACAAAGTGATCGGTAACCCAACCGGTTGATCCGGTCACGCGTTATCCGCGTGCCAACTCGCGCTTCATCTTCTGCGACTTGCGCGTCATCATCTGGCGCTTCATCGGGCCAAGGTAGTCGATGAACAGTTTGCCATTGAGGTGATCAATCTCATGCTGCACGCAGGTTGCCCAAAGACCATCGAAGTCTTTCTCTTGCGGGTTTCCGTCCATGTCGATCCAGCCAACACGGACAGATTCAGGGCGCGATACCTCGGCAAACTGTTCCGGGATCGACAGACAACCTTCTTCATAAACGTTGAGATCTTCGGAGCTGGACAGCACTTCGGGGTTAAACATCACCACCGGTTCAGGATCGCCGTCTTTGATGCAGTCCATCACGATCAAACGGTCCAGCACGCCAACCTGCGGCGCGGCCAGGCCAATGCCCGGCGCGTCATACATGGTTTCCAGCATGTCTTTGGCCAGATTGCGCAGATCGTCGGAGAGATCAGACACGGGTGCACAGACCTTTTTCAGGCGCGGATCGGGGTGGATGAGAATTGGTTTGATCATGGCCCCCATCTAGGACAGTCGCGCCTTCTGCGCAACGGGGTAGCTTGCGGGGTTGCACATGAGGCGCAATTCGCTAGCGTGCGGTTGCGTTGTTAAGCAAAGGACACCCGCCATGAATTTTGACGAGATCATCGACCGCTTTGGCTCCCATTCCGTGAAATGGGACATGATGGAGAAAATCTATGGTGTGTCTGCGGACGACGGGATCGCGATGTGGGTGGCTGATATGGATTTCCGCCCACCGGCCTGTGTGACCAATGCGGTCAAAGGCATGATCAACACCGGAGTGTTTGGCTATTATGGCGATGACGCCGCATACCGCGACGCCATCCGCTGGTGGATGAAAGAGCGCCACAACTGGTCCGTCGAGCGCGATGAGATTTTCACTACCCACGGGTTGGTGAACGGCACAGGGCTGTGTGTGGACGCCTTCAGTGCGGTGGGCGACGGTGTTGTGTTGACCACACCCGTTTACCACGCCTTTGCGCGAGTCATTAAAGCGGCGGGTCGTGAGGTTGTGGAATGCGAACTCGCGAATAACGATGGCCGCTATGAAATGGATTTTGACGCTTGGGATGCACAGATGAAGGGCCATGAGACCATGTTCATCCTCTGCTCCCCGCACAATCCGGGGGGGCGGGTATGGTCCCGTGAAGAGCTTCAGGGCGTGGCCGACTTCTGTAAACGGCATGACCTCATTCTGGTGAGCGACGAGATCCATCACGATCTCGTCTATCCCGGCCAGATCCATATCCCGATGGTGAATGTCGATCCAAGCATTCTGGACCGTTTGGTCATGATGACCGCCACCACCAAGACCTTCAACATCGCCGGAGGTCTGACCGGGAATGTGATTATTCCGGACGAAAAGCTGCGCGCGAAATTTGCTGCGCGTCAGGCGGCTCTCGGATTGTCGCCCAACAGCTTTGGTCTGTTCATGGCCGAGGCGGCTTACTCGCCGGAAGGCGCGGCTTGGGTTGATGGTTTGATTGAATACCTCAACGGCAACCGCAAGATTTTGGACACAGCGATCCAAAACATTCCCGGCCTGTCATCCATGTCACTGGAAGCGACTTATCTGAGCTGGGTAGATTTTTCTGGCACAGGCATGAGCCGAGAGGATTTCACCAAGCGCGTGGAACAGGGGGCGCGAATTTGCGTGAACCACGGCCCGACGTTTGGCAAAGGCGGCGATGACTTTCTGCGCTTCAATATCGCCACGCCACGAGCGCGGGTGGAAGAAGCGGCCTCGCGATTGGCGGAGGCCTTTTCAGACCTTCAGTAAAACAAACAAGGGCGGGATTTCCCCGCCCTTTTGTTTGGCAATGAGGGATCCGTTTAGTGCGGACGTCCTAGCAATCCGGCCGGGGTTGGCTCGCTCTGGTAGTAGTCCACCGGCGCCTGATCCGAGACAGCCGTGGCGCGTTTGAATTCATAGTGCATTTCGCCGTCTTCCTCGTCGGTCGCCACAACCAGACACTGCGAAATATGTTTGGAGCCGTCATAAAGGTTCACCAATCCGCGCAGTCGCGGCGCGGTTTCGGCATCCAGCGTAAAACCATCGTCCAGAAAACGCACAACCCGGACACTCATACCATCCGCCTCAACCCGCAGGCGGTGACGCTGTTTCAGCGCTTTTTTACGCGCGGCATCAAAGCCGGCCTGCACTTCGGCAGAAAAATACGTGCTCATGGGATTCTCCATTGTTCGTCTCACTGCATCTCACCATGCTGCACCGGTCAAGCGAAGATTTCGTAAACAGTCTGGTTCCTTAGCAGACTCGTCTGGTTCGTCAGCGTCGAACGTGATGTGCAAATACGCGCAACACTCGCGCGTGTGTGTTGGTTTTTTGAGGAGATGCGCTGGCATAGGTTGAGATCAACTTAGACACAAAGGAATGCACGATGGGTTTGCTTGTAGACGGCACTTGGACCGACCAGTGGTATGACACCAAATCACACGGCGGCAAGTTTGTGCGCTCAGCAGCGCAGTTTCGCAACTGGATCACCGCTGACGGCAGCGCAGGATCAAGTGGCAGAAGTGGTTTTGAAGCTGAGAGTGGACGGTATCACCTCTATGTGTCTTATGCCTGTCCTTGGGCGCATCGTACGCTCATCTTCCGCAAGCTAAAAGGGCTGGAAGAGCACATAACTGTTTCCGCCGTGCATCCGGATATGTTCAGCGAAGGCTGGACGTTTGAGACGGATGAGCATGGCGCGACTGGCGACACGCTGTATGGGTTGAGCCATGCGCACAATGTCTACACAAAGGCAGACTCAACTTATTCTGGCCGCGTGACTGTACCAATCCTCTGGGACAAGCAGCAGCAAACCATTGTAAGCAATGAAAGCTCTGAAATCATTCGCATGTTCAACAGCGCGTTTGATGGCGTGACCGGCAACACGTTGGATTTTTGGCCTGAAGAAGGGCGGGAAGCGATCGAAGAGGTCAACGAGCGTATCTACGATACGCTGAACAATGGCGTTTACAAAAGCGGGTTTGCCACCACGCAAGAGGCCTATGACGCAGCCATCCATCCGTTGTTTGACACACTGGACTGGCTTGAAGAGCGACTGTCGGAAAACCGCTACTTGATGGGGGATCAGATCACCGAGGCGGATTGGCGCCTGTTCACAACCCTGATCCGCTTTGATCCGGTCTATCACCTGCACTTCAAATGTAACCGCAAGCGGATTGTAGATTACCCCAACCTATGGGCCTACACACGTGAGCTGTATCAGGTGCCCGGCGTGGCGGAGACGGTGAACTTCAAGCACATAGTCGATCACTACCTGCGCAGTCACACCAGCATCAATCCACATCAGATTGTGCCCATCAATCCAGTGATTGACTACGACGCGCCGCACGGGCGGGGCTGATCCGGGAAAACCTCGCTGCGCAGGCAAGAAAGCTTGCGCAGTGAACATCATATGCGGTACGCGCGCCTTGCAGGATCACAGCAGGGCGCGACATGACCACCTCCTCCCAAACAGCAACTCCGGAGCAACGCGACCACGGCGGCGGGCTTGACGCCGCGAGGGATCATTGGGGCGGCAGCCGTGACAGTTGGCTGGATTTGTCCACCGGTATCAATCCGGTGCCCTACACCATGCCGCATATCCTTATGGACGATTGGGCACGCCTGCCCGACAAGGTTGCACAAAACGGATTGCTGAACGCAGCGAGAGAGTTTTGGAAGGTGCCTGATGGGGCCGCCATTTTGGCCGCGCCCGGAGCCTCCGCACTGATCGCCCGCATTCCCTCTCTGCTGGATCAAGGTACAGTGCAGATTGAGACACCAACCTACAATGAGCACGCGGCGGCCTTTGCGGCTCAGGGATGGCAGCTTGGCAGCGAAGCACCTAATGCGCAGGTGGTGGTGCATCCAAACAATCCAACCGGACGACTTTGGTCCGCGGATGATCTCACTGCACCGTTTGCAGTGATTGACGAGAGCTTTTGTGATGTGACACCGGATTGGAGCATGATCCGCGTGGCGGACCAGCCTGGCCGGATTGTGCTCAAAAGCTTTGGCAAGTTTTGGGGATTGGCAGGTGTGCGTCTTGGCTTTGCCATTGGCGAACCGGGCTTGATTGCGCGATTGGCCGATTTGACCGGCCCCTGGGCCGTTTCTGGTCCAGCCCTGACCATTGGCACCGCAGCGCTCCGCAAAACGGGCTGGGCGCTGGAAACCCGCGAGCGTTTGAGCAAGGATAGCGCCCGACTGGATCATATGATGCAGATTGCCGGGGCGAGCCTGTCTGGTGGTACCAGCCTGTTTCGCTTGTATGAAGTAAACGATGCCGCCAAGTGGCAAAATCACCTTGCGCGTTACCACATCTGGACCCGCATTTTCCCGTATTCCAAGACGTATCTGCGGCTGGGTTTACCGGCACCCGACCGTTGGGAGCAACTGGAACACGCATTGCGAATGACGGAGCATGAGTTTTGAACACAGCAGGTATATTGGTTGGCGCGCTTCTTTTGGATGCGGTCTTTGGTGAGCCGCGGTGGCTGTGGCAGCGGGTGCCACATCCGGCTGTCCTAATGGGCAAGCTGATTGGCCGCGCGGATCAGGCCTACAACAAAGGCATCAATCGCAAAGCCAAAGGCGTGATTGTGGTGATCGGGCTTGTTCTCGCCGCATGGGTGCTGGGCGGGATCGTCAGCCTGTTTGGTTCGCTGCCACAGATGCTTTTGGCTGCCGTGCTATTGGCACAGCGCTCGCTAGTGGAACATGTAAAAGCCGTTGGCGATGCCTTACGCTTGTCGTTAGGTGATGGGCGCATGATGGTGAGCCGGATTGTCAGCCGGGACACCAAAAACATGGACACGAGTGCCGTGGCACGCTCCGCAATTGAAAGTGGTGCCGAGAACCTGAGTGACGGGGTTATTGCCCCTGCGTTCTGGTTGCTGGTCGGTGGCTTGCCGGGGCTGTTGATCTACAAAATTGTCAACACTGCCGACAGCATGATTGGCTACAAAACCGAGCGTCACAGAGAGTTTGGCTGGGCGGCAGCGCGGCTAGATGACGTGCTCAATTGGGTGCCAGCGCGGCTCACAGCCCTCCTGATTGCCGTGACACATGCTGGTTTGGGGCAGTGGCGGGCCATCAAGGCAGATGCAGGCTTGCACCGATCCCCTAATGCAGGCTGGCCGGAAGCCGCCATGTCCCGCGCACTGGATGTGGCTGTGGCCGGGCCACGCTCCTACGATGGCGAGATGCAGAACTTTCCCTATGTGAACCCGAAGGGACGCAAGGCTCTGGAGGCTGACGACGTGGAGGGCTGCTGTCGCGCATTGTGGCTATCATGGGCGGCAGGATTGACGGTGGTTGTGGTGCTGGCGATCCTCTAGGCGCTTGCCCGGACGTCAGGCTCTGGCTATGTCTGGACCATAATTTTGTCCACGAGGGTATTTGAATGCGTCTTTTGCCAGCGCTGACCGCGGCGTTCCTGACCGTCAGCACAGCCACCACAGCCGCCGCGCAATGCGGCGGGTCATTTAACAGCTTTGTCAACGGCCTGAAAAAAGAAGCCATGTCCAAGGGCTATTCGAAAGGCACTGTGGACAAGTTCTTTGCCAGCGCGCGTCAGGACCCCAAAACCATCAAGGCGGACCGTTCTCAGGGTGTGTTCCAGATGCCGTTTCTGGATTTCTCACAGCGTTTGATAAGCCAAAACCGAATTGATGTGGGGCGCAAGAAAGCCAAACAATACGCCTCGACCTTCAATCGGATCGAAAAGCAGTATGGCGTGTCACGCGGTGTGCTCTTGGCCTTTTGGGCATTTGAGACCGACTACGGCGCTTTCCAAGGCGATTTTAACACGCTGAATTCTCTGGTGACCCTGGCGCATGATTGTCGCCGCCCTGAACTGTTCCGCCCACAGGTGTTTGCAGCACTGGAGCTTTACAAGCGCGGCAACTTTAGCCCCACCAAAACCACAGGTGCTTGGGCGGGTGAGATTGGCATGGTGCAGATGCTGCCTGCCGACATCATCGAAAACGGTGTCGACGGGGATGGCGATGGCAAAGTCAGCCTGAAAACCTCGCCCCAAGATGCGCTGATGTCCGGCGGCAAGATGCTGTCTCATCTTGGCTGGCGCAAGAATGAGCCGTGGCTGCAAGAAGTTGTGGTGCCCAGCAACTTGGATTGGTCCAAGTCCGGATTGGACACCACCCTGCCCGCCAACCAATGGGCCAAAATGGGGGTCAAGCCACGCGAGGGCAAACTGGCCAAACTGCCAGCCTCGCTGCTGCTGCCACAGGGGCGCAAAGGACCCGCGTTTTTGGCCTATCCAAACTACAGCGTGTATTTTGAATGGAACAAAAGCTTCGTCTACGTGACCACGGCGGCCTATTTTGCCAACCGTCTGGAAGGCAAAGCGCGCTATAGCGCAGGCAATCCTGATCCGGGACTGTCCGGCAACCAGATGAAACAGCTGCAGAAGAAGTTGAAAGCGCGCGGACATGATGTTGGTAAAGTGGACGGCATTCTGGGCAAGCTCACACGCCGTGCCGTGCAAGCTGAGCAAGTACGCTTGGGGTTGCCTGCAGATGCCTGGCCAACCGCACAGTTGTTGAACGCGCTGTAAACGTTCAGGCAATCACAATTCGCAAATTTGAGGCGTGTTCCTTCAGGAGTGCGCCTCAATTTCTTTCACCGGAAACCGTAAACCATCCGCGGTTTGCATCACGAGTCGTCCACCATTCTCTACAATACGGTCACAGCGCTCCACGCCGGTGACAAAAGTCACACAGACCGTGCTGTTGTCGGCAACTATCCAATGCCCAAACCACGTGCCCCCGCCGCCATATGTGTATTGGTATTGACCGTTGCTTTCAAAGACCGAGCGCCCTTCGTCAAAGAAAACCAAAGTCTGACCTGACAAGTGCGCCGAAAGCGATGCCGCATCAAATGGCACGTCGCCCTTGTGCGCCTTCCACTCCTGCGCCGCGCTGCTGGTGGCCACACACAGCACGCCCAAAATCATCCATGTCCGCATCGCGCACCTCCCGCCCCACCCTAAGCAGAGGTGCGTTCACCTGCGCGTCACAATGCGGTGACTGCATTCTCATTCCCAAAATATCCCGGGGAGGAGGCCCACATCGTGGGCCTGAGGGGCTGGCCCCTCTGACTTACGCCACCAAAGTCTCGGCCGCTTTGAGATCGACAGAGACAAGCTGACTCACGCCCTGCTCCACCATGGTCACACCAAACAAACGGTCCATGCGGGCCATGGTCACCGCGTGGTGGGTGATAATCAAAAAGCGCGTGTTTGTCCGGCGACACATCTCGTCCAGCAGATCACAGAACCGCGTCACATTGGCATCATCCAGAGGCGCGTCGACCTCGTCCAGCACACAGATCGGGGCTGGATTGGCGAGGAAAACCGCAAAAATCAGCGCCATAGCGGTCAGGGTTTGCTCCCCCCCGGACAGTAGCGACAGGGTGCTGAGTTTTTTGCCGGGCGGTTGGCACATAATTTCGAGACCAGCTTCCAATGGGTCGTCACTCTCCACCAACACAAGGTTGGCCTCGCCGCCGCCAAACAGGTGGCGGAACAACAGCGAGAAGTTGGAGTTCACTTGCTCAAAAGCGGTCAGAAGACGTTCGCGCCCCTCTTTGTTCAGGCTTGCAATGCCGTTGCGCAGGGTGCGGATGGCCTCCTCCAAATCGGCCTTCTCACTGACCAATCCGTCGTGTTCTTCCTGCACTTCTTTGATGTCTTCTTCGGCGCGCAGGTTCACCGCGCCAAGGCTGTCACGTTGGCGCTTCAGGCGATTCACGTCATTCTCGACAGTCTCGGAATCCGGCATCTTGTCCGGATCCACGTCCAACCGCTCCAAAAGCGCGGCAGGCACGACCTCCTGCTCTTCCATGATGCGCTCAGCCGCATAAGCGACAGTTTCACGGGCCGCATCCGCACGGGCTTCGGACCGGGCGCGGGCCTCGCGGGCTTCGCTGGCAAGACGCTCGGCGTCCCGCTCATTATGTTCCGCTTCCCGCAGGGCGGCTTCCGCTTCGGCAAGCACATCTGACGCGGCGCGACGGCGCTCCTCCGCGGCCTCAATGGCTTCGGTGAGTTCTTCGCGCTTCTCTGCGATTTCTTCCGGGGCTGCACCCGCTTCGATCAGCTCTTCCTCGGAGGCGTCTTTGCGTTCCGCCAGCTCGTTCATACGTTTCTCGGCGGTTTCAAGGCGGTGACGCCAACCGCTGACTTCTTTCATGACCTCTTGGGTGCGCTTCAAACGGGCCTCACCCTCGCGGCGCAACTCATCATGGGCAGAGCGGCGAGTCATCATCATGATGCGCGCGCCTTCCACGGTCATTTTGATGTCCTCAACCTCTTGGCGTGCGGCGTCCAGATCACCCAGATCAGACAACGCCCGTTGCGCCTCTTGGAATTGCTGGCGCGCGGCCATGGCTTCTTCCTCATGGCGCGTGACAGCCAAGCCGAGACTTTCCAGCCGGCCTTCGGCCAGGTTCCGATCGGCCTCTGCCCGAGACAAGGCACGATTGGCATCCGCCACAGCGCGATCCGCAGCGCGGCGCGCCTCTCGGGCGGATTGATCCACGTTCGCGAGTTCCCGTAGTCGGGTTTGCAACGTCTCATGCGCGTCAACAGCCCCATCGGCACGGGCGGTGGCGCGGGCCATGGCCTGCTTGAGTTCTTCCAATCGGTTAAGCTGTTGAAGTCGAAGCGCGGCTGCGCTTGGTGCGTCCTCCGCCCAGGCGCGATATCCGTCCCAGCGCCAAAGGTCACCCTCAAGGGAGACTAGACGTTGGCCAGGCTTCAGGAGCGGTTGCAAGCCTAATGCATCTTCATTGGACACCAGTCCAATTTGGCTCATGCGACGCTCAAGCACCTCTGGCACAGAGACGTGTTGCACCAATGAAGTCACCCCTTCTGGCAGCGGCTGTACCTCGCCATATTGCGGCAATACATACCAACCGGAGGGGCCATCGTCCTCAACTTCCGGCGCACGCAGGTCGTCAGCCATGGCCGCGCCCAGCGCTTTTTCGAAACCTTGCTGCACTTGCAGACGGTCGAGAATTTGCCCACCTTCGGCTGTGTCACGTTCGACCAATTTGGCCAGCGCCGTGGTTTCGGCACGCAAGGCATTGAGTTCGCCTTCGGCCTCGGAGCGTTCTGCGCGGGCATCCGCTTCGCGAGACTGCGTTTCGGCGCGTTCTTCTTCGACCTCGGCCAGACGCTCCTCAGCGTCTTGAGCCGCCTCTATGGCTTCTTCTTCCGCCTCACGGGCCAGCTCAAGTTCTTCTCCGGCGCGGGACAATGCTTCGTTGGACTCAGCCACGGCAGCACGGGCCTTTTCGGCCTCTGCTTCACTTTTGTCTTGGGTTTTTTGGCTGTCATCCAACAGACGCTGCGCCGATTGGTGACGCGCGGACAGTCGCGCCACATCTTCGGTCAGTTGAGACAGGTCAGCCTCGCGGTCTTGCAACACGCTGGCAGCTTCGCGGCTTTCGTCCTGCGCGGCTTCAAGCTTGTCTTCTTGACCCTCGCTTGCCTTGGCAAGCTCGCGTTGTTCCCATTCCAATCGCTCAATGGTTTCTTCGGCGTCCCGGTTCAGGCCTGCCTCGCGTTCCATGTCGCGGGCCAGTTGCAAGATACGGTTCTTGAGCGTTTCAATAACTTGCAGCGCATGGGCTTCTTGATCATTCAGGCTGTCACGTTGCACTTGCAGGCGTTGCAAAACCGCTGAGGCAATGGCCTCTTCTTCGCGCTTACCAGGCAGCACTTCGTCGCGTTCCTGGCGTGTTTTGGCCGCCGTGCGGGCCAAGATTTCAGCCTGAGCGGCCTGAGTGGTGCGGGTTTTGAGTTCGTCGTCCGCGGTGGCGCGGGCATCGTCCGCTTCCCGCCACCGGCGATACAGCAACATGCCTTCGGCCTGGCGCAACTCATCGCCAATGGCGCGATAGCGCGCCGCCTGGCGGGCCTGACGGGAGAGCTGGGCCAATTGGCTGGCCAATTGCTCAATCACATCATCCACACGCGCAAGATTGGTTTCAGCCCCTTTGAGCTTTAGCTCAGCTTCGTGGCGGCGTTGATAAAGACCCGAAATACCAGCCGCTTCTTCAAGAATACGGCGACGGGCTTTTGGTTTGGCGTTGATCAGCTCCGCAATCTGACCCTGACGGACCAACGCGGGAGAATGGGCACCGGTAGACGCATCCGCAAACAACATCTGTACGTCCCGCGCTCGCACATCATTGGCGTTGACCTTATAGGCGCTGCCAACATCGCGGGTGATCCGACGGACAATTTCCAACGCATCGTCATCATTGAAACCCGCCGGTGCAAGACGTTCGGAATTGTCGATTTGCAAGGACACTTCGGCAAAATTGCGGGCTGGTCGGGTGGACGTGCCCGCGAAGATCACATCCTCCATGCCACCGCCACGCATCGCCTTGGGACGGTTCTCCCCCATCACCCAACGAAGCGCCTCCAGCAGGTTGGACTTACCGCAGCCATTTGGGCCCACAACACCGGTCAGACCATCGGCGATGATCAGATCCGTGGGGTCCACAAAGCTTTTGAAGCCTGTCAGTCTGAGTTTGGAGAAGCGCAAAGTGCGGGTGGTCCTGTGATTCTTTCAGATTAAAAGACTCTGCAAAGGGCTCTTGCGGTGAGTCAACGGCAAACCACAGGATGTGGCATTTGCTGTGCAGTTATCCACAAGATATTGGCGATTTCGGTACAAACCCAAGGTTCAGCGCTGCGCTGTGCGCCAAACAGTTGGCGGAGCCCCTCAATCAACCCCGTATCGATTGCCTAAATCTTAAGCACCAAAGACTCTCTTTTTCACAACACTCGAACAGCATCGCGCTGTTGGCTGGACAGGCACAAATTGGGGTGACACATCTGTGACAGAATGATCGAAAGGAGGACAATATGAGCACCATCCGAGTGGCCTTAGGCAATCCACGTGACGCTCAGGCAACTGCACTTCTGCGCGCCAGCCATGCCCTGATGCAGGCGCTGTTCAGCGAAGAAGACAATCACTTCCTGTCGATCGATGATCTTTGCGAGCCCAATGTGCGGTTCTTTATTGCCAAGGAAGGTGACACTTCATTGGGGTGTGTCGCGCTGGCTTTGAAAGGGGACTACGCCGAAATCAAATCGATGTTTGTGCATCCCAATGTGCGTGGGAAGGGCATTGCCCATAAATTAATGCAAGCTATTGAGGCCGAGGCCCGAGCCCAGAGTATTGCCGAGGTGAAACTGGAAACCGGCGACTCGCTGCATCAGGCGCATAGCCTGTATCGCGCGCACGGCTACACGGATTGCCGGCCGTTTGGGGACTACGAAGAGAGCCCCGCCTCTTTGTTCATGACCAAAACCTTGGCCTGATCGCTCTCTTCGCAAGGACTTGCACGTTGGGACACCGCGTGGTCAAATTATGTGACCAGTCACACGGGACCCATCTCTATGCCATTTCAAAAAGTTCAGCCCGAGAAACTCTCCACCTCGGTGGTGCGCCAGATTGAGCTGTTGATTTTGCGCGGCATTTTGCGGCCCGGGGAGAGGTTGCCAGCGGAGCGGGAGCTCAGCGATCGATTGGGGGTGTCACGACCCAGCCTGCGCGAAGCAATTTCGATCTTACAGGACAAGGGCTTGCTGACCTCAAAAGCCGGCGCCGGGATTTTTGTGGCAGATGTATTGGGCAGTGCTTTTTCTGAGTCGTTGGTACAGTTGTTTTCAGCCCATGACGAAGCTGTGTTTGACTACATTGCGTTCCGTCGTGACATGGAAGGGCTTGCCGCTGAGCGGGCCGCGACGCTGGCCAGCGACACCGATTTGCAAGTGATCCAAGCGGTGTTTGACAAAATGGAAGCCGCGCATCCCAAGCGCAATCCGTCGGACGAAGCCCAATTGGATGCGGATTTCCACCTCGCCATAATCGAGGCAAGCCACAACGTGATCATGCTGCACATGATGCGATCCATGTATCAGCTGTTGCGCGAAGGTGTGTTCTATAACCGGATGATCATGTTCAAGCAGCGCACCACGCGGGGCGAGTTGCTGGAGCAACACCGAGCGATCAACACGGCTCTACAAGCGCGGGATGCCAACGCCTCTCGCAATGCCGTGATCACGCATCTGGACTACGTGGAAACGGCCCTTACCAACTTCAAAAAATCTACGCAGAACGAAGCGATTGCCAAACAGCGTTATGAGCACGAGTTGAGCCGCTAGATGCGGCTTAAACTTCAGGCCGCGTAATCCAGCTTGACGTTGATCAGATCGACATCCTCTGCGGTCATGTTTTCCAAGATCACCGCCGGTTCCTGATCCAGCGTGACCACCGATCCGTCCACCGTATGTGAGCCGGACAGCAAAATGGTTATCGTTTCTGTGTCGGCATCATAACTGGCTTCCCATTCCATCACCGCATCGTTGCCAAAATCACTGGCGGAGAAGGTCACCGTTTCTGTTGCCGCATCAAGATCGGCAATCACCACTTCGTCGCGCTCATCGTCGAACTCAAAAGCCACAGTGAACGTGTCGACGCCATCGCCACCGTCGAGGGTATCGCCATTGTCCCCGATCAGGACATCGTCCCCATAGCCACCATGGAGAACATCCGCCGAGGCATCCGCCAAATCTGGATGCGCGCCAACGAGGGTGTCAGCGCCGGTGCCACCGAGTAGCGTGTCAGCTCCCTCATAGTCGCGGATCAAATCATCGCCAGCACCGCCGCGCACCAGATCATTCCCACTGTCCTCAAATCCTAGCTCCTGCGCGCCAATGCCATCGTAAGTGTCATCGTTGTCGCCCATGACAATGGTGTCGTTGCCCGCACCGCCGGAGATCGCATCCTCGCCAGCGCCTCCGAGGATGTAGTCATCGCCTGCACCGCCGCTCAATACATCGCTGCTGGCGCCGCCAACGATGGTGTCATCGCCATCGCCGCCGTCGATCCAGTCAACACCGTTGTTGCCGCGCAGATCATCGTCTCCGGCACCACCAATGACGGTATCGTGGGCGTCATCACCTTCAAATGTGTCGCTTGTGTCAGAGAGTGTCGCCGCATCTGCGGCGTCGAGTAGCTGTTGCTGACTGGGCATAAATCCGGTGTCGGCCTCATCCTCCGCCGAATCCGCTGTGCTTTCATCTGGTATTTCGTAGCTGCCCAAAACATCAGCCATCATGCCCACGCCAAAAATCGCGGTAATTGCCAAAAGTCCCAACATTGCTCTTGTCCTCAAAACAGCTCTCACGGCTTTGAGTAAGACATTATTAACCAAGTTTGACGTGATTGAGGCGGGGGTGTGCTGCTTTCTGGTCTGCACCGGCGCAACAAAAAAGGCCGCCGAGGCGACCCTTTTTTCACTTAGGTATTTGGCTCAGGTTTTGTCTGTTCCGACATTTTCCGCAAATGCCTTTTCAAACTCTTTTTGCTTTTCCGGGCTGGCGTCAGTTTGATAGTCGGCCTTCCACTCGTCCATGGTCATGCCATAGTAAATCTCGCGAGCCTCGTTTTTGTCCATCTCGATACCACGCTCGTTAGCCGCTTCCTGATACCAGCGGGACAGGCAATTGCGACAGAACCCAGCGAGGTTCATCATGTCGATGTTTTGCACATCCGTGCGCTTTTCCATCAGGTGCTCGCGCAGGGTGCGAAAGGCGGCCGCTTCGAGTTCGATCTGAGTTTGCTTATCCATGGCTGTACTCCGGGAGCAATTGCTTTGGGCAATGGGTAGCAACCGGAGGGGCGTTGAGCAAGCGCGTCACATGATCGTGAGAGCGAGCCACGGAACCAACGCAAAGACAAAGATCAACAGCTTATAAGTGCCAAGCCACTGGAAATAGAGCGGCGCCAGGGTGTCTTTTTCAACACCGGTGATCCGCGCGTGTACGTCAGTGATCCAACCGCGCAGGCCGTAAATCATGCAAGTCGCAAAGAGCAGCACACCGATGTGGATGACCGCGGTCCATCCAAAGAAGGCGGTAAGGGTTGCTTGGGTCATGTCAGCCTCCTTTCAGCTGTTATACTTCCCACTGCATATATGGGCACTCAAGTACCGCCTGACCAGAGCCAACGCCTTGGATTTCGCGCCAGAACTAGCGTTTTTCAGCCAAGCTTCGCCAAAGAATTCTGCAAGATAGGCGCCAAGCGCTCAGCCCAGGCATTTTGCGTTTCAGGCGTGTCAATTTCGTCGTGGCGCAGTTCGATCAAAGCGTTCAGGCGCCCTGGTTGGAGTGCGTGCTGGTCGATACTGTCGCCGGGAAGCCAGCCGTTGTAGGGCTCGTTGTCACCCACCGTCAGATCTCCCTCGTGTTCCAACTCCGCAATCAGGGCTTTGCCAAAGCGATCTTCTTGCGGGGCGTGCAGGACGCCGATTTCCCAAGGGCGCGGCGCGCGGCCGTTGAGTTTAGGGGAGAAGCTGTGCATGGCGATGATCACAACATCTTCACGCTCTGCGGCCAGGCTTTCGAGCGCGTTATGGTACGGCAGATAATGCGTGGCTTTGCGGCGTTCGATTTCCGCATCGTCGACATCACGATTGCCGGGAATGATTGTGCCATCATAAAGTCGCATGACCAGCGTTGGGTCATCTGCGCCACGGTTCGGATCGATACAAAGGCGGGACCAGTTGGCACAGATCACCGGCGCATCCAACAGCTCGCCGAGGCGTAAAGACGTGCCGCGTGCGCCCACATCATAGGCAATGTGTCGGGACATATCGGAGGGATCAAGACCTAGATCCCCACCGGTGATGTCCTCGGGCACAAAATTGGAGGCGTGATCCACGGTGATCAGCCAGCGCGAGCGACGCTCTGCGCCGTAGATGGAAAACGGTGTATATGTCATGGGCCTGTCATTGCTTTCTGATCAGACTTAGGTCAGTTGTGCCGCAAATGGAATGCACAAGGTTCAGCTTGTATTTGTTAGCGTTAACATGTAGCAGGTGACACGCAAGGTGCCTTCGGGTCAAATCCCGAATAGCCAGACCAGCAAAGGCAAAGAAAGACGGATCATGAGACGACTGAGAAACGTGAAAATCGTGGCCACATTGGGCCCAGCTTCCGAAACCTACGACATGATCCGCAGCCTGCATGAAGCTGGAGCGGACGTGTTCCGCCTGAACATGAGCCACGGCAGCCACGACGAGATCCGTGAAAAGCACCGCATCATCCGTCAGGTCGAGAAAGATTTGCAGAGCCCGATCGCCATTTTGGCTGACCTTCAGGGACCAAAACTGCGGGTGGGCGTGTTTGCCAACGGTGAAGAAGAGCTGGTGGACGGCGCAAAGTTCCGTTTGGACCTTGATAAAGCTGAAGGCGACGTGAACCGTGTTTGCCTGCCGCACCCCGAGATTTTTGCCGCTCTGAAAGACGGCGCAAACCTGCTGGTCAATGACGGCAAGATCCGCCTGAAAGTGGAAAGCTGTGGCGATGACTTCGCCAACTGTGTTGTGACCACCGGAGGTACGATCTCCAACCGTAAAGGCGTGAACGTGCCTGACGTGGTTCTGCCGCTGGCCGCGCTGTCGGAAAAAGACCGCGACGATTTGGAGTTTGTCTGCGGTCTGGGTGTGGACTGGCTGGCGCTGTCGTTTGTGCAACGTGCCGAAGACGTCGCCGAGGCGCGTGAGCTGGCTCAAGGGCGCGCGGCGATTCTGTCCAAGATCGAAAAACCTGCTGCCGTTGAAGCCTTTGACGAAATCCTTGCCGCGTCCGATGGCATCATGGTGGCCCGTGGCGATCTGGGTGTGGAACTGCCGGTCAGTGCAGTGCCGCCAATCCAGAAGCGCCTGGTGCGTAAGTGCCGCAATGTGGCCAAGCCAGTGATAGTGGCGACCCAGATGCTGGAAAGCATGATCGAAAGCCCGATGCCCACCCGCGCCGAAGTGAGCGACGTGGCCACAGCAATTTACGAAGGCTCAGACGCAATCATGCTGTCCGCAGAATCAGCGGCAGGCAGCTTCCCGATCGAAGCGGTCACCACAATGAACAATGTGGCCATCGAAGTGGAAAGCGACCCAACCTATCGCGAAATCATCGAAGCCAGCCGCAGTGCACCGCGCTCGGGTGTGGCGGATGCGATTGTTGTTGCGGCCCGGGAAATTGCGGAGACCACCGAAGTGGCCGCGATTTGTTGCTTCAGCCAATCCGGCACCACCGCCCTATTGATTGCCCGCGAACGGCCGCGTGTTCCGATCATCGCGATGACGTCGTTGCGCGGCACTGCGCGCCGTCTGGCGCTGAGCTGGGGCACAAACTGTGTGATCACCTCCAACGTCAGCCGCTTCAAAATGGCGGTTGTGGCCTCTGCCCGCGCGGCCCGTGATCTGGGCTACGCTGAGGAGCAGGATCAGATTGTTGTGACCGCCGGACTGCCGTTCAACGTGCCGGGCACCACCAACATTCTGCGGGTGTCCCCCTGTGACGAGCGTTTGATTTTCAACCTCGAGTCGGAGTAGCGTCAGCCGAAAGGGCATCCCTAAGAAGGGCCAAGGGCAGGCATGGCAACAGACTATCTGATCACAGTTGGATTGATTGTGGGGTTGTTCTCCATTCCTGCCATGCTCGCCGCCTATGCCGACAGCCGCTTTCCACGCAATGCGATGGGCGCGTTCATTTTGTCGGCGGCGGTGATTACTGTCTCCATCATCCTGAATCCGGCGCGCTATAGTGTGGCGGATTTGCCAAATGTGGTGATCCGCGTGATTGCGGACATCATCCGCTAGAAACCCCACAAAAATGAGTCGATTAGGCCTTGCGTGCCTGATCTATGCGCTCTATACGGCGCCTCTATTCGCGCGACCGGCTGTATGGCATGCCGAGTCGCGTTTGTCACCGACCGAATACAAAGGAGACGGAAATGCCTAAGATGAAGACCAAGTCGAGCGCCAAAAAGCGCTTCAAGGTCACTGCCTCTGGCAAAGTGAAAGCCGGCCAAGCCGGTAAGCGCCACGGCATGATCAAACGCACCAACAAATTCCTGCGTGACGCACGCGGCACCACCACGCTGTCCGCACCGGACGCGAAGATCGTCAAGGGCTTCATGCCCTACGACCGCTAAGAGGAGATTGAGATATGTCCCGCGTTAAAGGTGGTACCGTAACCCACGCCCGTCACAAAAAAGTCGTCAAGGCCGCAAAAGGCTACTACGGCCGTCGCAAGAATACCTTCAAGGTCGCGCGTCAGGCAGTTGATAAGGCGAACCAGTACGCAACACGTGACCGTAAGAACCGGAAGCGTAATTTCCGTGCGCTCTGGATCCAGCGTATCAACGCTGCTGTGCGCGCACACGACGAAGCTCTGACCTACTCCCGCTTCATCAACGGCCTGAACCTGGCCGGTATTGAAGTGGACCGTAAGGTTCTGGCTGACCTGGCCGTACACGAGCCAGCCGCGTTCAACGCGATCGTGGATCAGGCGAAAGCCGCTTTGGCTGCCTAAGCCAAGTCGCTTCAAAGATTAGAAAAGCCCGCGCCCTTGGCGCGGGCTTTTTCTTTTGGGACACGGCCAAAAGAAGAACAGCAGACAACCTAAAGGCGCACAAAGAGAGAACAAAATGCAAACAGGTTACGTTTTATTTACCATTCCAACCCCATGATGCCACCACGGCGTGTGTTTGCCGTGAGATGTACCAGTGATTTGGAGGTTAGAATGGCCCGTATCAGCGAGCTGCATTATTCCAATGCCTATGCGCAACGTTCCGGAGTAGAGGAGTTTTTGGAAACCGCCTTGGCGTATGGCGAAGACCCCGGCGACTTTGTGGTGTCTTTTTATCAGGCGGACGGCTCTGTTGGCATTGAGATCCCCCTGACCCACCCGAATGTGCAGGCCTCCATAGACCCGGACACAAACGAGCAGGTTCTGCTGATTTCTGCCTCGCATTTTCCAATCCTGCTAACCGATCCAGATGGTCGGGGATCAGGCAACTACGAAGCCTACGCGCTGACCAACAGCAGTACCGGCGAGGTGGTAGATTTTTATGACATCGGCGGCGGCACACAGAACATCCTCGCCATTGACGGCGCGGCAGCTGGCGCCACGTCCGAAAACCTATCGGTACTGACCTCCCCCAGCAGCACAACAACCAGCATTCAGTTCAACCAACCGACACCGGATCAACGCACCGATGCTGCCATCGGCGCAGGCGATACAGGCGTGGCGTGTTTTGTCGGAGGCACCCGCATCCGCACCGAAGTTGGCTATCAGCTGATTAACACATTGTGCGAAGGTGATTTGATTTGGACACGTGACAATGGACTGCAGCCGGTACGCTGGATCGGGCGGCGCACGGTGCCGGGCAGCGGAAAATATGCGCCGGTTCAAATTGCGCCAGAGACCTTTGGCGCCATCAAGCCACATCAGGTCTCCCAAAACCATCGTATGCTGATCACCGGCTGGCGGGCGCAATTGCTGTTTGGCGAGGACGAAATTCTGGTACCAGCCAAAGCGCTTGTAGATGATTGTGACGTGCGGATTTGTGAGTGTGATCGGGTCACCTATTACCACCTGCTGTTTGACGACCATCAGATCATCAGCGGTGACGGTGTATTGAGCGAAAGCTTCTTCCCAAGGAGAGAGGCGATGAAAGCCGTCGATTGTGGCACCCAACGGGAGATGTTTGCCCTGTTTCCGGAATTGGCCACCGGTGTTTTGCTGCAAACTCAAACCGCACGGCCGGTGGCGCCCGCCAGCCTTGGGCCCCTGTTGATGCGCAATTGATCCAACAGAGGGGCGTTTGCAGGGCGCGCCCCTCTGCGTGCTTGCAATCAAGGGGTCGTATGATAGGAGGTCTGCGGTAATTTCTCATCTGGGGACGGCCCTTCCATGGACGAACTGCGCACCAAATACATCGAAGCAATTGCTGCCGCGGCAGACGAAACCGCGCTCGAGGAGCTGCGCGTGCAAGCCGTGGGCAAAAAAGGTGAAGTCAGCCTAAAAATGCGCGAGCTGGGCAAGATGACCCCGGAAGAGCGCCAGGTTGCAGGCCCGGCGCTCAACGCATTGAAGAACGAGATCAACTCTGCCCTGGCAGCTAAGAAAGTGGCGCTGGCTGATGCCGCGCTGGACGCACGACTGGCCACCGAATGGCTGGACGTGACGCTGCCCGCACGCACCCGCCGCGTCGGCACCATCCACCCGATCAGTCAGGTGACCGAAGAGGTCACAGCAATCTTTGCGGACATGGGATTTGCCGTGGCCGAAGGCCCGCAGATCGAGACCGATTGGTACAACTTTGATGCGCTCAACATTCCGGGCCACCATCCGGCCCGCGCGGAGATGGACACGTTCTACACCCACCGTGCCGAAGGGGACGAGCGCCCGCCGCATGTGCTGCGCACCCACACCAGCCCGGTGCAAATCCGCTCGATGGAAAAAAACGGTGCGCCGATCCGCATTATTTGTCCGGGTCGTGTCTACCGCGCGGACTATGACCAGACACACACACCGATGTTCCACCAGGTAGAAGGTCTTGCTCTTGGCAAGGATATCTCCATGGCGAACCTCAAATGGGTGCTGGAAGAATTCTTTTCCGCCTTCTTTGGCACTGACGTAAAAACCCGCTTCCGCGCGTCCCACTTCCCCTTCACGGAGCCGTCCGCCGAAGTGGACATCCAGTGCAGCTGGGAAGGCGGCACCGTGAAGGTTGGCGAAGGCGACGACTGGCTTGAAGTTCTGGGCTCTGGCATGGTGCACCCCAACGTGCTCAAGGCAGGCGGTATCGACCCGGACGAGTACCAAGGCTTTGCCTTTGGCATGGGCATCGACCGTTTGGCGATGCTGAAATACGGCATCCCAGACCTACGCGCCTTCTTTGACAGCGACCTACGCTGGCTGCGACACTACGGCTTTGCAAGCTTGGATCAGCCAACCCTACATGGTGGTTTGAACCGCTAACACGAGCGCCTGCGGCGAGGTCAACATGGCCTCGCCATTTTGCTTTTAGGCACAATGCTGATGTATCTGTTTCAAGTTTACTTGGCGGCGTATTGGGATTGGTGGGACGCCAAAGTCTCAGCCAATCCGAAGGCTTGGGAGCGCGGCCTTACCGCTGTTGCGCTCATTTTGACGTTTCTGCCTGCATGGGCAGGCACTTGGGCCTTTGTGTTTTACCCCATTGGGTGGGTGACTGTACTGCCAGGCTTGATTCTTGCCAGCAAAAAGAACCATCGCGCCACCGAACTGCTTGCGGATCAAAAAAACCAAACACATAAAACGAGGAAACTCATCAAGCTGGGCCAAAGCAAAAAGTGATTTAGCGTATTAGCCGGGTTGAGCCACCGCCTCTTCCGGCCCCACTAACCTTTTGCTCAATGCGGTCATTTTGTTGATGCGGTTCTCTTTGTCAGGAAGGATGATGCCGCGGATTTTCTTGCTCACCGTGCTCGACATCAGTTTCCCCATGAGTTTTTTAGACGTCACTTTGGCATAGCGAAGTTTCACCATTGTCCCGGCTCCCATCTCCGCCATTTCGATGGTTTCCAACATCGACATGCCCATGGGCATATTGTAGCGCCCGGTGACATAGTCACCGGGGTTCCAATCCAAAACCTCAAACGGGAAGACGTCATCTCCGTGATAGCAGTGATACAACGTGCCGGGTTCAATTTTGCCTTTGTTGGTATTGAGCATGTCGACCTTGTCCGCCCCAATCCATTCCGCGCGCAAATCCGGCCGCGTCATGACGGTAAAAGCCACCTCAGGGGACACAGGTAGAGGCACCATCCATTCGTCGATCAGCAAATCATCGGTGGGCTCTACAAAGCTGCGCTTGGCTTGTCGCCGCCTAGACCACGCAGCACGCATATCGCGCACGACGTATTCGACCTCGCCAATGTGTTCGATGTCCTCGGTAAAGAATTCGGCTTCATCGAAATAATCTACAAGATCCATCGCCTTGAGGGCCTTGCAGGAAATCAGCGTGTAGGCATTCATGCCCGTGTTGTATTTGACGGAGTTCTTCAACAGGCGGAAGGCAGTGATCACATCCTGGCCAGCCAATTCCTGCCGCCCACCGGTGTCTTGGATCACACATTCGCCATGGTGAACAACAATCTTAAGCTCCAATTCATCCAAGTTGGCGCAGGCGTCACAGGGACAGCTGGTATTGAGGAGCATCTTTTCTTTTGCGCGGGCAAACACACAATAGAGTTGCTCGGAGAAATCGAGGATGAACTGCTTTGTCATTACATCGCTCTCAAAGGCATAGGCAAAAACCGCATCGCCTTGCAAACCTGAGACTTCAAGCGGCGCCCGGATTGCCGGGACCAACTCTCCAAACAGCGCTTCCAGTATACCTTTGGCATGTTCAATTGGTGTCTCTGCCATAAACTTGGTGTAGCCGGAAATATCCGCGATAACAAAAAAGGCCGTCTGAATGTCACTGTCTTGCGGTGCCATTTCTCCCTCCCTTACTGCGTCTCCCGCCACTATGCGCCAGATTTGCGGAATCGCAAAATCAGGTTGGAGACACTGCGCAAACTGCGCCTGCCGTACCCGGCTTTCGAACGTTTGCATTCAATGTGGTCTTTCCCCTATGGCGCTAATCCGTTAAACGGCTTTCTGACCCTTATTTGACTGGCGGACCGACGCGATGAAATTCACTCTTTCCTGGTTGAAAGACCACCTTGAGACCGACGCAAGCGTTGACGATATTGTCGAAGCGCTCACCGACCTTGGCCTGGAAGTGGAAGATGTTTCCAATCCAGCTGAGCGGCTTGCTGACTTTACGCTGGGCAAAGTTGTACACGCTGAGAAGCACCCGGACGCAGACAAGCTGCGGGTGTGCACGGTGGCCACTGATGAGGGCGAGCTGCAGATTATTTGTGGCGCGCCCAACGCCCGTGAAGGCATCACCGTCGTTGTCTGTAAGCCAGGCATGTATATTCCCGGGCTGGGTATCACCATTTCCGTTGGTAAGATTCGTGGCGTGGAAAGCTATGGCATGATGGCCTCTGAGCGCGAACTGGAGCTGTCTGACGAGCATGACGGCATTATTGAGCTGCCGTCTGGCGAAGTCGGAGACAAGTTTGTCGATTGGCTGGCGCAAAACGATCCGTCCAAAGTCGACACCATGATCGAGATTGCAATCACCCCCAACCGTCCGGATGCGCTGGGTGTGCGCGGTATTGCCTTGGATTTGGCTGCACGTGGTCTGGGCAAGATGAAACCTGCCAAGGCAGCCTCAATCAAGGGTGGCTTTGAAAGCCCCATCTCCATCGTGATTGACGACAGCGCGGCCACAGAAGGCTGCGAAGTGTTTGCCGGCCGCCTGATCAAAGGTGTGAAAAATGGCCCGTCGCCACAATGGTTGCAGGATCGCCTGACCGCCATTGGTCTGCGTCCAATTTCGGCACTTGTGGACATCACCAACTTCTTCACCTTTGACCGCAACCGTCCGCTGCACGTGTTTGATGCGGATAAGGTCAAAGGCAACCTTCGTGTTCATCGCGCCGCAGGCGGCGAGATCCTCGTTGGTCTTGACGAGAAAGAGTACACGCTCAATGACGGCATGGTTGTCATCTCTGACGACGCAGGTGTCGAATCGATCGGCGGCATCATGGGCGGCCTGCCTACCGGATGCACCGCGGACACAACCAACGTCTTCCTGGAGGCCGCTGTTTGGGATCACATCCAAATCGCCTACACGGGTCGTGGTTTGAAAATCAACTCCGACGCCCGCTATCGCAACGAGCGTGGCATCGATCCGGCCTACAACATGCAAGCCATGGATGACGCGACACAGATGATTCTGGATCTCTGTGGCGGTGAGCCAAGCAACATTGTGACCGCAGGTGAAGTGCCTGATGTGTCGCGTGCCTATAAGCTGGACACCGACCGTGTTCAGTCTCTTGTAGGCATGGAAATTCCTGCTGAGACGCAGCACGCCACGTTGGAAGCGCTTGGCTTCACCATCGAAGGCGACATGGCCCATGTGCCAAGCTGGCGTCCGGATGTCCGCGGGTCCGCTGATCTGGTTGAAGAAGTGGCTCGCATTGCGTCGCTGACCAAACTGGAAGGTAAGCCACTGTCACGCATTTCTGCTGGCGTGCCTGAGCAGATCTTGTCGCCCATTCAGAAACGTGAACAAATCGCACGTCGTACAACTGCGAGCCTAGGTTACAACGAATGTGTGACCTACAGCTTCATCGACAAAGCCGCAGCTGAACTCTTTGGCGGCGGCAGTGACGCAACCAAGCTGGAAAACCCGATTTCTAGCGAAATGAGCCACATGCGCCCGTC
Organism: uncultured Shimia sp.; assembly: GCF_947493595.1. Lineage (GTDB taxonomy): Bacteria > Pseudomonadota > Alphaproteobacteria > Rhodobacterales > Rhodobacteraceae > Shimia. Next base: position 152,820 of record NZ_CANLRL010000005.1, read on the forward strand.
CCTGCTGCCTGGGCTTTTGCAAGCTGCCGCCCGCAATCAGGCGCGCGGTTTCATGGATATGGCCCTGTTTGAATGCGGCGCGGTGTTCCACGGTGGCGAACCAGGTGAGCAGGAAAACCTGCTGACCGGCATTTTGGTAGGTCGCACCGTCGGCAAAGACATTCACGGTGAGAGCCGTGGCGTCGATATCTATGACGCCAAGGCCGACATGGAAGCGGTGATGAATGCGCTCGGCGCGCCAACCAAGCTGACCTACAACCGTGGTACCAATGGCTGGTGGCATCCCGGCCGCAGTGCCAAAGTCGGCCTCGGTCCGAAAAAGGTCCTCGGTGCGTTTGGCGAAATTCACCCCAAAGTGCTGGATGCGCTGAACGTGAAAGGTCCGGTTGTGGCCTTTGCTATCCATACTGCAGAAATCCCGATGCCGCGGAAAAAGTCTGCGTCTAAGGGCGCTGTGACCATGGCTGACCTGCAAGCGGTTGAGCGTGACTTTGCCTTTGTGGTGGACGCTGATGTCGAAGCGTTGACGGTGGTCAATGCCGCCGCTGGCGTTGACAAGGCGCTGATTGAAGACGTTCGCGTCTTTGACGAGTTCATTGGCGGCGCACTTGGGGAAGGCAAAAAATCTCTCGCCATCACCGTGCGCCTACAGCCAACAGACAAGACGCTGAAAGAAGCCGACATTGAGGCCGTAGCCGCCAAGATTGTCGCCAAAGTCAGCAAGGCCACCGGCGGTACGCTGCGTGGCTGATGCAACACAGCCGCGTCTGGCGCGGGCTGAAGAGGCCCCTGCCATCACGCGGCTGATTGATGCCGCCTACCAACCCTATCGTGATCAAAATATCGCTCTGCCGGATGTCTCCGGCGGAGTAGCTGACGCCATTGGCAACGGGCAGGTCTGGGTGATGGACGACCTTACGGGCGTCCTCATGATCTCGACCACACCGCCGACCGCGCACCTGATGAATGTGGCCGTGGCCGCCCAAGCGCGGGGGCGCGGCCTTGGTGGGGTGTTGATCCGATTTGCCTTGAAGCTGGCTCAAAACGCTGGCTGCGAAAACATCGCCTTGGCGACGCATGTGGATATGCCGGACAATATCGCGCTCTACACTCATCTGGGCTGGCAAGAGACTGAGCGCGATGAGAGCCGCTTGAGAATGCTGCGTCCACTTCCCTAAGTTTCAGTCAGGTGATCAGCCAGCGTGTCAAACACCAGACGTATGCGGCGACTGGTATGCAGCTCGCGGTGCGTGGTCAGCCAAATTGGGAAGACGATAGGGGCCAAATCGGGCAAAATCCGCTCAATGCCAGGCGTGGTGTCCGCCACATCGTCAGCCATGGGTGCGATACCAAACCCCTGCTTGCACATTTCCCAGGCCACCAGCCCGCTGTCTGATCCGGTGCGGAAGTTATCCAGATCAATCGGGAATCCCATCGGTTTGAGATACTCCAACATGCGCGGCACGTCACCGGAGCCAATAAAATCATGGTTTTTGAGATCGGCCACCGTTTTCGGGTGTCCACGCAGGTCCAGATACTCCGTCGACGCATAGAAATATCCCTTCGCCTCCCGCACAAGCCGCGCGATCAAATCCGGTTGCTCCGGACGCACATGGCGTATGGCGATGTCCGCTTCGCGCCGCATGAGATCCTGCACATCGTCTGACGCAACCACGTCTATGATCAAACGTGGGGCTTTGGCACGTAAATCCCGCAAAATCGGCGGCAGGAGGTGGACCGAATAAACATCCGACGCGGTGATGGCCACGCGTCCCTCAACATCCTGATTTTGCCCCGATGCCACCAATGCCACCCGATCGGCGGCTTCCCGCATGGCGCGGACATGTTCGAGCAGCTCTCCGCCCGCGACGGTCAACTCTAGTGTTCTGCCGACCCGCTCAAACAGCATCACACCCAAGTCTTCTTCCAAGGCTGCAACTTGACGCCCCAAAGTCGGCTGGGTCTGGCCAAGCTGACGCGCAGCCGCAGACAACGAGCCCTCCTCTGCCGTGGTCAAAAACGCGCGGATGTGGTTCCAGTCAAAGGTGGTTTTGGGATCAATCATGCAAATACGTATATCAACACTGCGAATTTCGGCAATTTATATTGCATTTCCGCATGGGTATCTATGTCCTTGAAAGGAGAACAGCCATGCAAGCAGCAGCAAAGTTTTGGGATGGGGTGGCACAGAAATACGCCAAGTCCACCATCAGTGACATGCAATCGTATGAGTATACGCTGGGGCGGACACGGTCCTACCTCAAAGAGACCGACGTGGTGATGGAGCTTGGCTGTGGCACGGCGTCCACGGCTATCCAACTTGCAGACTCCGTATCCGAATTGGTGGCAACAGATGTCTCCGGCGGCATGTTGGAAGTTGGCCGGGAACGGGTCAGCGAAGCAGGTGCCAAGAACATCCGTTTGGTTCAAGCCACTCCGGAGAGCGCACCGGAAGGTCCTTTTGATGTGGTATTGGCGCACAATCTGATCCACCTTCTTGAGGATGGTGACAGTGCCGTAGCTGAGGTTGCCAAACGCGTGAAGCCGGGCGGATTGTTCATCAGCAAAACTCCGTGCCTGAGCGAGAACATGCAGTCGATCAAATTTCGGCTGATGAAAACCGCAATTCCATTGATGCAATTCTTTGGCAAAGCCCCTTTTGTGCGGTTCTTTTCCATTGCTGAACTGGAGCGTTCGATCACGAACGCAGGCTTCCGGATCATCGAAAGCGGAAACTTTCCCGCCGATCCACCCAGCCGCTACCTTGTCGCGCGCAAGCTTTGAACACTTGTGTTTGAAACTGCTTCAAGTCGTGAGGGATTGGAGCAAGACGCCGGACAGGCTATGACCTTGCGCAAGCAAGAGAGGATACCCCATGAGCCTAAACGTCTACCTGTCCGGCGAAATTCACACTGACTGGCGTGAACAAATCATCGAGGGCGCCGCCGACCTCGATGTCAGCTTCAACAGCCCTGTGACCAACCACGCCGCGTCCGATGATTGCGGCGTTGCCATTTTGGGCGCCGAAGAGAACAAGTATTGGCACGACCACAAAGGCGCGATGGTGAACGCCATTCGCACCCGCAAAGGCATCGAAGATGCGGATGTGGTTGTGGTGCGGTTTGGCGAAAAATATCGCCAGTGGAACGCGGCCTTTGATGCGGGGTATGCCGCGGCGCTTGGCAAATCGATCATCGTATTGTCGTTACCCGATCAGCAACACGCGCTCAAAGAAGTGCATGCGGCGGCCCTGGCTGTGGCAGAAGAACCCGCGCAGGTTGTTGAAATCCTGCGCTACGTTCTGACAAGCGAACTGCCAAAAGGCTAAGTCCGTAGAGCGGTGGCTGCGCACTGACGTCGCGTTAGCCTTGCTTGGCGAAAACGCCCCCTCCTAGGCTAAGTTTCAGCACAGGAGGGTGGCATGGAATTTGACTACATCATCGTCGGCGGTGGGTCCGCTGGCTGTGTGCTTGCCGCGCGCCTAAGCGAAGACCCCAACACCACAGTTTGCTTGGTCGAGGCTGGTGGCAAAGGCGAAAGCATCTTTATTCGCGCACCGGCATTGATCGCTGCAATGATTTCTGGCCGGCCCAAAATCAACAACTGGGCGCTCAAGACGGTTCCGCAGAAACAGCTAAACAATCGTCGCGGCTTTCAACCGCGCGGCAAGGCCTTGGGCGGCAGTTCAGCGATCAATGCAATGCTCTATGTTCGGGGCCATAAATCCGACTATGATGAATGGGCGCAACTTGGCTGTGAAGGATGGGACTGGGAGAGTGTGCTTCCCTATTTCAAAAAATCCGAGGGCAACCAAAGAGGCGCCGACGATCTGCACGGAGACAGTGGGCCACTTCAGGTTGGCGACCAAGCTGAACCGCGCGCCATTAATGATGCCTTTATCGCAGCCTGCAACGCCCATCAAATTCGCACTACCACTGATTTTAATGGACCCGAACAGGAAGGCGCCGGGCATTATCAAGTCACGCAATTCTTTGACGGCCCTCACAAGGGCGAGCGCTGCTCGGCTGCGGCGGCGTACTTGCGTGATAGCCTGCATCGGCCAAATTTGACGGTCTACACCAAAACGCTGGCGCGCAAGGTGCTCATGGAAAAGAGCCGTGCGGTTGGCTTGGAGATTGAACGCAAGGGACAGGTTGAGGCGCTCAAGGCCAAAAAGGAGGTCATTGTTTCCAGCGGGGCGTTTGGCTCGCCTCAACTTCTGTTGTTATCGGGTATTGGGCCTCGAGAGGAGGTCGAGAAACACGGCATCACCTTGGTGCATGAATTGCCCGGCGTAGGACAAAACCTACAAGATCACCTCGACCACATCCTGAGCTATCGCAACAAAAAGAAGGACACCGTTGGCCTGACACCCTCCGGCTTAGCAAAAATGACCAAGGCGGCATTGCGCTGGCGAAAAACCGGGACTGGGCTATTTGCCTCTCCATTTGCCGAAAGCGGCGCGTTTTTCAAAACTGATCCGAGCCTAGAGAAGCCCGACATTCAGCTGCATTTTGTGGTGGGCATTGTCGACGACCATAACCGTAAGATGCACCTGCCATATGGCTATAGTTGTCATGTATGTGTGCTGCGTCCGTATAGTCGAGGAACCGTCACCCTGCGCTCCGCCGATCCAGACAAGCCGCCGAAGATTGACCCAAAGTTCCTGGAAGATGAGCGCGATTTGCAGGTGATGAAAAAAGCGATCAAGACGCTCGACAGCATCATGGAAGACACTGCGCTCGAAGATTGGCGTGGTGCGCGCTACTACAAACACGATGGGTCAGATGCCGCTTGGGAGGCAGATATACGCGCCCGTGCAGACACGATTTACCATCCGGTTGGCACCTGCAAAATGGGAACCGATGAGATGGCTGTGGTTGACACTCAGTGCCGCGTTCGAGGGATGGAGGGGCTGCGGGTTGTGGATGCGTCTGTCATGCCCACGTTGATTGGCGGCAATACCAACGCCCCCACCATTATGATGGGCGAAAAGATCGCGGACCTCATCCGCACCAGCACTTAGCAAGGGGAGCTTCAGCTCCCCTCGTTTTATTAGGTCGGAACGGCTGGTGTTTTCAGGCCAACCTGCACCGCTGGCCGCGCCAGAAACCGATCAAGATACGCATTTACGTTGGGGTAGTCGCCCCATCCAACCGCTTCTTTGGCACCATAGTAGTCCAAAGCACGCAACCACGGCGCGGTGGCGATATCTGCGATCGAATAGCTGCCGGTGATCCAGTCGCGACCCTCCAGCTGCTTTTCCAGAACAGACAGAAGACGTTTTGCCTCGTTTTGGTACCGCTCACGTGGCCGGGGGTCTTCGATCTCTGCACCCGCAAATTTGGTAAAGAACCCCAGCTGACCAAACATCGGACCCACGCCTGCCATCTGAAACATGACCCACTGGATGGCTTCATATTTTTCGGCCGGTGTGCTCCCAATCAATTTGCCGGTTTTTTCAGCCAGATAGATCAGGATAGCCCCGCTTTCAAACAAGCTCAGCGGCTGCCCATCCGGGCCATCAGGATCAATGATAGCAGGGATTTTGTTGTTTGGATTCAGCGCCAAAAACTCTGCGCTTTTGACATCTGCATCACTCAAGGTGACCAAATGCGCCTCATAGGGCAGGCCAGTTTCCTCCAGCATGATGGACACCTTCACACCGTTGGGCGTTGGGAAAGCATAAAGCTGCAAAACACTTGGGTCTTTTGCCGCCCAGCGGCTGTTGATCGGGTGGTCCGTGACGGTTGTCATCATTTCTCTCCTGTTGCGCGTTAGGGGATAGATAAGGGCTTTTTCCCATCACACCACCGCGCTATTCGTGCGAATCAGAGCATATACCTGTGCGTAAGTGCAGAGTAAGCTCATCAAATAACGCCCAAAAAGGGCACGTTAACCGGGGGAAGTCCGTTGGAATCCATTGTAGAACAGGCACAGGGCTTTGGCCCCTTGCTGATCACCGCAGCCAAAGCTTTGGTTGTCTTGATTATTGGTTGGATGGTCGCAGGTGCCGTTAGTCGCATGGTGCGTAACCGTGTCAACAACACACCAGAAATTGATGCGACACTTGGCAACTTTGCCGCCAGCATCGTGCGCTGGGTCATCTTGTTGATGGTGCTGGTTGCCATCTTGGGTATCTTTGGCATCGAAGCCACGTCGCTTGTCGCCATGATGGGCGCCGCCACATTGGCTATCGGCCTGGCGTTGCAAGGCACGCTCGCAGACCTTGCGGCTGGCTTCATGCTCATCCTCTTCCGTCCTTACAAAATTGGGCAATATGTTGATGTTGGCGGCACCGCTGGCACGGTTGTTGACCTGAACCTGTTTGTCACCGAATTGGTCACCCCGGACAATGTTCAGATCATCATCCCAAATGGCCAAGCTTGGGGATCTGTCATCACCAACTTCTCTGCACATGAAACCCGCCGTGTGGATGTGGTGTTTGGCATTGATTACGGTGACGACGCCGAAAAAGCCAAACAGATCATTTTGGACACAGCCAACGCGGACGAACGCGTGCTGAAAGACCCGGAAGCCTGGGCCCGCGTGACCAATCTGGGCGACAGCTCGGTGGATATCACCATGCGCGTTTGGTGTGTGGCGGACGATTTCTGGGAACTGAAGTTTGGCCTGACGCAGGCGATCAAAGAAGCCTTCGACAAAGACGGCATTTCGATCCCATACCCACACACCGTGGAAATCAAGCGCGAAGCTTAACGCTTCCAAGCGTTGGAAAGGCGGCCAAAGGGCCGCCTTTTTTGTTTGCGCTACAAAAGCGTGATTGTGGAACTGCCAGAACCTTCACGCAAGGCATGCACTTCCTTCAACTCCGGATCATCGATCCAAGCTTTAGCCGCGGCGCGATCAGGAAAAGTCAGGATCACAGCAACACTAGGCGCTTTCTCAGGCCCCTCGATCACTTCGGCTTCTTTGGACACCTCCAGAGGGGCGCCACCGTGTTTCTTGAGGGCTTCTCCTGCTCGCTCACGATAAGCGGCAAAGCTGTCTGGGTTGGTGATGGCAAGATTGACAAAAGCATAAGCGGTCATGGTGTTCTCCTTGATTGTACCTGCCATACCTAAGCGATCCATCCTGGCAAAAAACGATCATTGATGAACAAGCGCTGTGCAAATATTGTCAGGGCATGTTGAACTGGGATGACCTCAAATTTGTACTGGAAACCGCACGCAATGGCGGGACCAGCGGCGCGGCCCGCACCTTGGGTGTGAACCACGCCACCGTAGCGCGGCGCATCACGTCCGCGGAGGAGGCTCTTGGGACGCGGCTATTTGATCGCCTGGCCAGCGGGTATGTCCCAACAGAAGCTGGCTTAGAAGCGGTTCGCACTGCCGAAGCGATGTCCGGCTTAGAACGTGGATTAGATCGACAGATAGCGGCACGTGATACAACGGTCAGCGGGCCACTGAAGGTCACCGCCTCTGAACTGATCATTGAACGCGTTCTGGCCCCAATTGTCGCCGATTTTGTCACTGACCATCCAGAAATTGACCTGACGCTGCTGGCCACAAACGACACGCTCAATCTGGCGCGGCGGGAGGCTGATGTTGCAATACGGTTTGCCAAAACCCCCCCGGACACATTGGTGGGGCGACGGTTATTTGATCTGAAAGGAGCTGTTTATGCCAACTGTGATGTGTTGGCGCGAGACCAAGGCGGCGCGGCGCCTTTGGACTGGGTCCGATTTGCCCATTGGCCAGGACCACCCGCCGAAATCAAAGCTGTACGGCCCAACTTAAACACACGATTGACCGTAGATGACATGAGCGCTGCCATCGGTGCGACCCGTGCGGGCATAGGGGCAACACGCATGGCCTGCTTCTTGGGGGACACCGATCCGATGTTGGCCCGCGTACCGGACCTGCCGCTGTTTACGCAGGCCCCGCTTTGGATTTTGACCCACGCGGATCTGCGGCGCGTGCCACGTGTGCGGGCGTTCACAGAGTTCGCCGCAGCGCGCTTAAAGGCGCTGCAGCCATTGTTTGAGGGCGAAACCGCTTAAGACTTCAGAGCCAAAGACGGCGAGATCACATCGATACCCAGCGCCTTGCCAACGGCGTAATAAGTCAGCTGCCCAGCATGCACGTTTAGGCCATTCAGCAGATGTGGATCATCTTCACAGGCCTGCTTCCAACCTTTGTTCGCCAGGTTGAGCAAGAACGGCAGGGTCGCGTTGCCCAGCGCCTGTGTAGAAGTGCGCGCAACCGCACCCGGCATGTTGGCCACACAGTAGTGCATGATACCGTCAACCTCATAAATCGGGTCAGCGTGTGTGGTGGCACGCGAGGTTTCAAAACATCCGCCCTGGTCAATCGCCACATCGACCAGCACCGCGCCGGGCTTCATCTCAGAAAGCTGTGCACGCGACACCAGTTTGGGCGCTGCGGCACCCGGGATCAGAACCGCGCCAATCACCATATCAGCCTCCCGAACCAAGTCGGCGGTGGCGCCGGCTGTGGAGTACTGGTTCTTGAACGTGCCGCCGTAAACATCGTCCAAATACCGCAAGCGCGGCAACGACCGATCCAACACGGTCACATCTGCGCCCATACCGGCGGCGATTTTTGCAGCGTGGGTGCCAACAACACCGCCACCAATGACAATAACCTTGGCCGGGGCCACACCAGGCACGCCGCCCATCAAAACGCCGCGACCCCCATTGGCCTTTTGCAGGGTATACGCCCCGACCTGCGGTGCAAGACGACCGGCCACTTCGGACATTGGCGCGAGAAGTGGCAAGCCGCCACGATCATCTGTAACCGTTTCATACGCAATCGCCGTACATCCGCTTTCCAGCAGATCCACAGTTTGCTCCGGGTCCGGTGCCAGGTGCAGGTAGGTGAACAGCAGCTGACCTTCGCGCAGCATCTTGCGTTCAACCGCCTGAGGCTCTTTTACCTTCACGATCATATCAGCTTGGGCAAAAACCTCTTCTGCTGTGCCGATCATTTTGGCACCAGCAGCAACATAGTCTTCATCCGTGAAGCCGGCACCAACACCAGCGCCAGACTGGATCAGCACCTCATGGCCGTGATTGACCGCTTCACGCGCAGCGTCTGGCGTCATACCAACGCGGAATTCCTGGGGTTTGATTTCTGTGGGGCAACCGATTTTCATGCGCCGTCTCCAAATTGAACTAAGATCAGCTTAGGAAGCTTCAGTCCGAAGTTGCTTGAAATTTAGGCAGTTTAAGAACTCGTGATTGCAAGAACCTTCGAATACTGTATTCAAGCGCGCAAGGAGCTTTCGCCATATGTCACTTGATCAAACAGATCGTCGGATTCTCACCGTCTTACAAAAACAAGGTCGGATTTCAAACGCCGAGCTTGCGGAGCGTGTAAACCTGTCCCAATCCGCCTGCCACCGCCGTGTGCATCGGCTGGAGAAAGACGGCTACATAAAAGACTACGTTGCGCTTCTGGATCCGCGCAAACTGAATGTGCCCAGCACCGTATTTGTCGAGATCACCCTCTCCGGTCAAGCCGATGAGGTGCTCGATGCTTTTGAAAAAGCTGTGTCGCGTATTCCCGATGTTTTGGAATGTCACCTTATGGCAGGGACTGCCGATTACATCCTCAAGGTCGTCGCAGAAAACACCGACGACTTTGCACGTATCCACCGCCAACACCTCGCACGTCTGCCCGGCGTGGCCCAGATGCAATCCAGTTTTGCGCTGCGCACAGTGTTCAAAACCACAGCTCTGCCGGTATAATTTCACAACAGCTGTCACAAACTCGGAGCCTGCATCGTCTTCTTTAAAACACAAAGGAGACGAAACCATGAGCAGACCCCTTTTGTATGGGTTGTCCATCTACTTTTTCACAAATGCAGCCCTCATGTGGGCGGCACCGCAGTTTTGGTATGAAACGGTGCCAGGCGTGCTGCAGACTGGCGGTTTTAACAGCCACTTTATTCGCGATGTTGCGCTGGCCTTTGTAGTCTCCGCACTTGCCCTCGCCTCTGCCGCCCGCTTTGCGGACCAAAGATTGGCGCTGTTTGGCGCAACCTGGCCAACACTGCATGCGGTGTATCACATTTGGATTTGGATTGTTCATCGCGACACCGCCATTGATCTGATTTCACTGACCAACTTGGTGGGAATTCAACTGCCAGCTTGGGCTGCATTGATTGCAACAGCACAGCTCAACACCGTGGAGACATCCCAATGATCCGTTCTTTCCTACATTCCGGCACCCGCAGCTTTGGCAAAAAATACGACTACGATGTTGGCTATATGCATGAGGTGATCGATGCCTCCAGCAAAGCGGGCATTGCCCTGACATTGTTGCCGATGCTCACGCAATACAAAGGCCCCGAAGACGCCCGTGCCGTTTGGGCGGGTGCACTTCTGGCCTCCACCCTGGACGGGGATTGTGGACCTTGCGGACAGTTGGTGGTGTCTTTCGCCCTTGAGGAAGGCGTAGACGAAGACGCCTTGCTTGCCGCCATCGAAGGGCGATTTGAAGAGGCCGGCGACGTGGGGCTGGGCTTTCAATTTGCGCAACACACAATCTCTGGCTCATATGAGACAAATACATTTGGGGAGACCATACGTACACGGTTTGGCAAACAAGCCCTAATCGCTGCGAGCTTCGCGGCGGGATCCGGACGGTTTTACCCGGTGTTCAAGCGCGGGTTGGGCGAAGGGCACGCCTGCCAGCAATTGATGGTAAATGGTCGTGTCGGAAAGGTGGCGGTCTAAATGGACCACAACACAACTATCTTTGAACAGGAGCGCCCTGCGCTCCTGTCGATCTCCTACCGGATGCTTGGCGAGATCAGCGCGGCGGAAGATGTGGTGCAGGAGGCGTGGCTTCGATTTGCGGCCTCAGATTCCGAGCGCATCGACAACCACGGCGCCTGGCTGCGCCGTGTGGCCACCAATATTGCGCTTGATACGCTAAAATCGGCGCGTGCGCGGCGTGAGAGCTATGTCGGCCCGTGGCTGCCAGAACCGATCATTTCAGAGCCCACATCCTCGACCGAAAGCCGATTTCAACTGGCGCAGGAATGTGAGCTGGCCTTGCTCTGGGCAATGGAGCGTCTGGCGCCAACCGAGCGCGCAGCTTTTGTTCTGCGAGAAGCTTTTGATGCCGATTACTCCGAGATTGCGGCAACGCTTGGCAAATCAGAAGCCGCTTGTCGCCAAATGGTCAGCCGCTCGCACAAACGCCTGCAAACCAGTGGACCTCGGTTTGATGTACCTCCAGAGGAGGCAGCCAAGGCTGTCGAAACCTTTTTCTTCGCAGCCAAACAGGACCATGCACAGGCAATCAAGATGGTTTCCAAAGACGCCGTGGCAATCACCGACGGCGGCGGCAAAGCGTCAGCGGCGTTCCGCGTTCTCTACGGGCCACAAGACATCATCACCGTGACGCAATCGGTGATGAAAAAATCCAATGACCTACGAGACGTGTCCTACGCGTTGGTAATTGCAAATTCTCAGCCTGCCTTGGCGCGCTTTACCGGCGGTGTTCTGGATACTTTGACGCTGGTTTTGCCAGATTCCAACGGGGATGCGCAGTGGATCTATGTGATGCGCAACCCAGAGAAATTGAAGGCAAGCAAACCTCTCGATTGAAATGTCAGACAAATGAATTGACTTACCTTCCACTTCGCCGTCTCCTCCTCTGTGGAGTGAGGGGAAGAGTAAAATGGACTGGGATCACATCGTTGTAGGTGCAGGCAGCGCGGGCTGCGTTGTCGCGGCGCGGCTTGCGGAAGGAGGGCGCCGGGTTTTACTTTTGGAAGCCGGGGGCAAGGACAATTATCACTGGATTCATATCCCGATGGGCTACCTCTATTGTATTGGCAACCCTCGTACTGATTGGATGTATAAGACAGCACCGGAGCGGGGCTTGAATGGCCGGCAACTGCTTTATCCACGTGGCAAAGTGCTGGGTGGCTGCTCCTCCATCAACGGCATGTTGTATCTGCGGGGGCAAGCGGCGGATTATGACGGCTGGCGGCAATTGGGGCTGCCGGGCTGGTCGTGGGATGACGTCCTGCCCCTGTTCAAAAAATCCGAAGATTACATGGATGGCCCGTCCGACATGCACGGAACAGGTGGCCCGTGGCACGTGAACAATCAGCGCCTACAATGGGATGTGTTGGACGATTGGATGGCGGCAGCCGAAGCCATAGGCGTGCCACGCACAGATGACTTTAATCGCGGCAACAACGAAGGGGTCGGCTATTTTAAGGTCAACCAGCACCGTGGCTTCCGCTGGAACACGTCCAAAGCCTTCCTACGACCTCAGAAAGACGGCCGCATCAAAATCGAAACCCACGCCCACACCTCGCGGCTCCTGATCGAAGGCGGCAAGGTTGTTGGCGTCGAGTACCGTCAGAACGGCACTTTGCATCAGGCGCGCTGTGGTGGGGATGTTGTGCTGTCCGCAGGCGCGGTGAACTCACCGCAAATTTTGCAGCTCTCCGGCATCGGGCCTGGCGCATTGTTGCAGCGACACGGCATTGCCGTTCAGCACGATCAATCAGAAATCGGCCGCAACCTACAGGATCATTTGCAACTGCGCTGTGCTTGGAAGCTGGATGGAGCCAAGACGCTCAACACTATGGCCAGCTCCCTAATAGGCAAAGCTAAAATTGGCATGGAGTACATACTGAAACGCAGCGGCCCGATGTCGATGGCCCCAAGCCAGCTTGGGGCTTTCACCAAATCACGCCTGGATGTGGCGACGCCTGACCTCGAATACCATGTGCAACCGCTCTCTTTGGAGGCCTTTGGGCAGCCACTGCATGACTTCCCAGCCATGACCGCCAGCGTGTGCAATCTGCGCCCCGAAAGCCGCGGCACAGTGGAGATCACCTCACCTGATCCTGCAACCAGCCCCAAAATCGCCCCCAACTACCTCGCAACCGAAGGCGACCGTGCAACAGCGATCGCAGCAATCCGCCAAGCCCGCAGCATCATGGCGCAGAGCCCAATGGCCAAATACGCGCCAGAGGAGATGAAGCCAGGCATAACTGCGCAAGACGACGCGGAGCTCGCACAAGCGGCGGGCGACATTGGCACCACCATCTTTCACCCGGTAGGCACCGTGCGTATGGGGTCCGATACCAATGCGCCCTTGGACGCAGAGTTGCGCCTGCGTGGCGTTGGCGGACTGCGTGTTGTGGATGCATCTGTGATGCCAAATATCACCAGCGGCAATACCAACTCTCCCTGCATTATGATTGGGGAGAAAGCTGCGGAGTTGATTCTGGCTGCTGGCTAGAAACTGGCCCGTAACGTGGCCAGTTTTACACCAAAGCCCACAAAGACCGCTCCTGTCACACCTTTTATCATACGCTGAAATCGACCACTTTGCGCAGCCTGCGTGAGCCGCGCAAACAGCAGGACCATGGCGGCGAACCAAAGCGCATTGATGCAGGCATGTACGGTCACCAAGGTGAAAGCCGCGTAAGCTGACGAATCGCCAACTGACAGGAATTGTGGGAAAGCAGCTAGATAGAACATCGACACTTTGGGATTGAGACCATTGGTCAAAGCGCCCTCTCCAAAAGCCCTCCACAGAGTGCGCCTGTCTTGAGTGGGGGCAACCTCTGCCGCTGTTTCCACACCGCGCCAAGCCGCCAAAAGCGCCTTAATCCCGATCCAGAAAAGATAGGCTGCCCCCAAAAACTTCACGATGGAAAAAGCTACGGCGGATTGTACCAACAGGATTGAAATTCCCAACAAGGACAGAGCCCCGTGCCCGTAAAATGCCATCACAAAACCCGCAACATTTGCAAACCCGGCCGCGCGCCCAGAGGTCGGGACAGTTTTGGCAATCAAAACTCCGTTGGGCCCCGGGGACATCACCAAAAGACTGGCGACCAAAGCAAACGTCAAAACCTCAGACCACGACATTGGCGCACCTCTCCTATGGTTTGCACAAATTGAATGGAGAAGTGACACGTCTGCAATACAATCATTGTGTCGGGCACAAAAAGGCGCTGCCTTTGCAAGCAGCGCCAAATATTCACATTCCCCAAATATCCCGGGGACGCCACATCACTGATGTGGCGGGGGGGCAGCGCCCCTTATTCCACGGCCTCAGGCTCGAGTTTGTCCTGGGTCCGTGTCTCGAAATCCTCTGCGGCATGACGCTCGCGAAGTTGTTCGTCCAACTCACCCCACGCGCGGTTCACCATGCGGCCACGTTTCACCGCAGGACGTGCATCAATGGCTTCCGCCCAACGCACTACGTTTTTATAGCTCGCCACATCTAGGAATTCTGCCGCGTCGTAGAGGCGCCCAAGCACCAATTGCCCATACCACGACCAAATCGCCATATCGGCCACCGTGTATTCGTCACCGGAGATATAGGTGTTCTCTGCCAATTGACGATCCAGCACATCCAGCTGACGCTTGGTTTCCATGGAGAACCGGTCAATTGGATACTGCCATTTCTCCGGCGCATAGGCATAGAAATGGCCAAAACCACCACCCAGATACGGCGCGCTGCCCATTTGCCAGAACAGCCAGCTGATCATTTCTGCGCGGTTTTCTTTTGGTCCCAGGAAGGCGTCAAATTTCTCGGCGAGATGCAAAAGGATCGCGCCGCTTTCAAACACGCGCACTTCTTTGTCACCGCTCACATCCATCAGCGCCGGAATTTTGGAGTTTGGGTTCACGTCGACAAACCCCGAGGAGAACTGATCCCCCTCGCCAATGTTGATTAGGTAGGCGTCATACTCTGCGCCTTTGTGGCCTGCTTCCAACAGTTCCTCAAACATCACCGTGACTTTTACACCGTTGGGCGTGGCCAGAGAGTATAGCTGGAACGGGTGTTCGCCGCGCGACAGCTCTTTGTCGTGGGTCGGCCCAGCGATGGGGCGATTGATATTGGCAAATTTACCGCCGCTCTCGGCGTCCCAAGTCCAAACTTTTGGAGGAGTGTATGTGTCGGTCATGTGATTGCGCCCTGTAGCATGAGTGATTTCTGTTAACTTAAGGCTTTCTGGACGGTTTCAAACCTTACGGCGCAAAATGTTGGAAACTTTCACCTCACATCCTTGTTAACGCATTTTGTCACAGCCCTATACATGCCTAAAAAATTGGGCTAAACGCTGCGCTTCTTGCCACATATGATGTTGAGAGCGGTTCAGAGTTTGAGGGAGCCCGCCGACGCCGTCACGCTGGCACCCCTCTGATACAAAGTAGACATCACTGTGAAACAAGCAATCCAAGCCGCGCTGGACGCAAAAGGCTATGACAAACTAACTCAAGTTCAAGAGGCGGTTATGAACCCGGAGCTAGAAGGCAAAGACCTTCTGGTGTCCGCCCAAACCGGCTCCGGCAAAACCATTGGCTTTGGCCTCGCCATTGCCTCCACACTTTTGGGCGAAGCCGATAACTTTCCGCAAGCAGGTGCGCCGCTTGCCTTGATCATCGCCCCAACCCGCGAACTTGCGCTTCAGGTAAAACGCGAGCTCACCTGGCTCTATGCCCAAGCTGGCGCCAAAGTTGCGTCCTGCGTGGGTGGCATGGACATGCGCGATGAACGTCGCGCCTTGGCACGCGGTGCACACATTGTTGTTGCCACGCCAGGTCGCCTTCGGGACCACATTGATCGCGGCTCCATTGACCTTTTGGATGTCCGTGCTGTGGTGCTGGATGAAGCCGACGAAATGCTGGACCTGGGTTTCCGCGAGGAACTGGAATTCATTCTCGAGCAGGTCCCGGAAGAGCGTCAGACTCTGCTGTTCTCAGCCACCGTGCCAAAAATGATCGCGCAGCTGGCAACAAGTTACCAAAAAGACGCGGTCCGCGTTGAAACCAAATCCGAGCAAAAGCAGCACGCCGACATCACCTATCGCGCCATGACGGTCATGGATCGGGATGGCGAAAACGCAGTGATCAACACGCTGCGGTTTTATGAGGCGCCAAACGCAATTGTGTTTGCCAATACCCGTGCCATGGTGGCCCGCCTGACCACCCGCCTGTCCAACCGGGGGTTTCAGGTTGTGTCGCTATCTGGCGAGTTGAGCCAATCCGAACGCACCAACGCCTTGCAAGCCATGCGTGATGGCCGTGCGCGCGTGTGTGTCGCCACTGATGTGGCCGCACGTGGTATTGACTTGCCCAACCTGGATTTGGTGGTGCACGCGGAACTGCCGAACAACCACGAAACATTGCTGCACCGCTCCGGTCGTACCGGTCGTGCTGGACGCAAAGGTGTCTCGGCCATGATCGTGACCCGTAAGTCGCGCAAAAAGGCAGAGCGCCTTTTGCGGTGGGCGAAATTGGATGCCGAATGGTCCGGCGCGCCCTCTGCCGAAGAGGTCAGCACGCAAGATCACGCCCGGATGTTTGCGGATCCGGACTGGTCTGTGGACATCACTGAATCCGAAACGCCTCTAATTGAATCTTTGCTTGGCACATTTACTCCCGAGCAAGTGGCCGCTGCCTACCTGCGGCTTTACAATTCCAAACATTCCGCACCGGAAGAGATCGCCGCGTCGGATGCGAAACCAACGCCACGGAAAGATTTTGGTAAAAGCGTTTGGTTCTCCATTGAAGGTGGCCGCGACAAGGGGGCAGAGCCACGCCGCTTGCTTCCGATGCTGTGCAAAGCGGGCGATCTGACCAAAGATGACATTGGCGCGATCCGCATCAATCAGTCAGAAAGCTACGTGCAAGTGCTCGAAACCAGCGTTGCAGGCTTCCTGGCTGCGGTTGGACCGGCGATGACACTGGAAGAAGGTGCCAAACTGGCTCAAATGGACAAAGACCCCGTCTTTGATCGTGGTCCGGCCCGTGCCCCGCGCGAAGGCGGCGACCGCAAGCCTTACAACAAGAACAAAGGCCCGCGCAAAGAGCATCGTGGCGGTGGCAAGTTCGATAAAGACAATTCTGACCGCCCTTATCGCGGCAAATCATCGGATGACAAGCCTGCTTACGACAAGCCAAAGTCGGAAAAATTTAGCGAAAACAAAATTAAAAAGCCTGGCACCGGTGCCAATCGAGGGAAATCCACGCCGCCAACTGACTGGAATGACGATCCAGCACCGCGCTTCAAAAAACCGAAGTCCTCAGCCAAGTTCTCCAAGCCCAAAGCAGGTGGCGATGCGGCTCCACGACGCAAGGCCATGTCAGACGGCGCCTTGAGCGAAGCCAAACCAAGCCGCAAGCCCAAAGGCCCACCGCCGCCAAAAGGCAAAGCCAACAGCAAAAAGAACAAAGCCCGCGCCGCAGCAGCCAAAGCAGCAAAAGGCAAGAGCGGCAAATAAAACTCAGGCGGACATGACACCGGACGGGAGCGCCTCAAGCGCGGTCCCGTCTGGCCCCGTGAGAGTCAACATTTTGGTCGTCTCCGCGCGCCCTCTCAGCGTAGCCTCCTCGACCACATCAATTCCCATCCCCATAGGCATTGTGATGCCACGCGCGGTCTCCGCATCCAAAATCACCGACAAATCGTGACGTTTGCAGGCCTCCTGCATCCGCTTGGCTTTGTTGATTGTGTCACCGATGTAGACCACTTGGCGCTTTTCCCAGCCACATTCCCCGACAGCCACAGGACCGCCTGCGATCCCCAAGCGCAGCGTTGGTGCCACACCGTACTTTCTTAGGTAATGTGCCTGACGGACAGACAGGATCTGAAAGATCTCATCAATACAGTTTAGCAATCTCATATTGCCGTCCGGTCCACGGTCCAGCCAACTCATGATGATTTCGTCACCAACGTAGTTGTGAATGACGCCTCGGTGTTTCTTGATTGCCGGATCAATATCCAGAAAGACACCCGTGATAAGTTCGAGCGCCTTTTGATCCCCTAGCTGTTCAGTAAGCGCGGTTGAGTCTTTCAGATCGGCCAACACAAAAATCCGGCGTTCTTCTGTTGGTCGCGCATACCGGCCCAACAGGAAATAGGTCAGCGTGCGCCCGCCAATCAATCGCCGTGCCTGCAACATGACCTGAATAACCACACCGGCCCCCAGAGCAAACAGGAAATCCGGCGCAAACCCGTTTTGGATCCACTGCACGTAGATTTCCTTGTCGGCGATCAACACAAGGTGCGATCCCGCCAAAGCGACATAAATAATCAGACAGGTAATGATCACGCGCAACGCCACACCGCGACGAAATTTCACGCTGCGTTGCCACCGGCCAATGGCGCTGTTGCTGATCCAAACTTCAAGCACCACAGCCACCGACGCAACCACCATGCCACGGATCGCGCCACGAATGGGCGCTTTGAGCCCCCAATTTCGGTCCAGAATTTCATTCATCATGAGGCCGTAGAGCGCCCCAATAATGGCGCCTGCAACCAACACAAACACAAACGAACCAAAGGTGCGCTTCATTTCAAATCCTGTCTTGCTCTTTTGCGAGCCTTTGCTCGATGGTTACACGCATGTAAGCACATATTCCGTCGCGACAACAAAAGAGAAACCCCCATGGCCAAGCCATGGGGGTGTCAATTCTTGTGTCCAAAGCTGGAAAAGATGTGCTTAGAGCATACCTTCGCGCTGTGCTTTCTTACGTGCCAGTTTACGGGCACGGCGGATCGCTTCAGCTTTTTCGCGTGCTTTTTTCTCGGACGGCTTCTCGAAATGTTGCTTGAGCTTCATTTCGCGGAATACGCCTTCACGCTGCAGCTTTTTCTTCAGAGCGCGAAGCGCCTGATCGACATTGTTGTCACGAACACTAACCTGCATGTGGTTTTCACCACCTTTCTAAGTTTGAGTTGCAATGAAATTGCAGGAAGCGCGCATATAGCAACTTGCCTGCGCTTTGTCTAGTATGGCTGCAACAGCCTCATCGCAAAGCGAGTTCCGCCATGTCAGAGACAGCGCAAACCGACGTCAAATCCCTTCTTTTGGATGCCGCAGAGATGCACGTGCCCTTTGATGGTTGGTCCGACGCAACATTTAAGGCAGCGATAGGCGACAGTGGTGTGGACCCGGTTGTGGCCAAAGCGCTCTGTCCGCGTGGTGCGGTGGATCTGGCGATCGCCTATCATAAACGTGGTGATTCTCAGATGGTCGCAACCCTCAGTGAAGACGTACTGTCTGAGATGAAAATCCGCGAGAAAATCACTTTTGCGGTGCGCACCCGGCTGGAACTGTGCCCCGACCGTGAGATTGTACGCCGCGGTAGCACGCTCTTTGCCCTGCCCCAACATGCGGCCGCGGGCGCGCAGCTGATTTGGGGCACGGCGGACGCCATTTGGACCGCCATTGGCGATACGTCACAAGACTTCAATTGGTACTCCAAACGGGCCACGCTTTCTGCGGTCTACTCTGCAACAGTGCTGTATTGGCTGGGGGATGACAGCGACGGGCACGCGGCCACTTGGGCGTTCCTGGACAGGCGCATCGAAAACGTCATGCAGTTTGAGAAAACCAAAGCTCAAATCAACAAGAGCCCTGTTGGTAAAATGATGTCTGGCCCATTGGGCGCGCTCTCCAAATTGCGCGCGCCAACTTTCCCTGAAAATATGCCGGGCCATTGGGGGCAGACAGGCAACTAAGCCGGCGTGCCTCTCAGCACGTGTCAGAGGCCCTAAAACACAAAACCCGAAAGATACCGCACTCTATCGGGTTTTATTTTGGTACTTCGAGGAGTTGGTCGCTTTAGGCAGCCAACCCTTTGGAGCCAATGTCGAGAAACTTTTTGCGACGATCCGCCACAAGAACCTCTTTGGACTTGCCTTCCAGCTCACCAAGCATTGTTTCAATCGCAGAGGCAACACTTTGCATGGTCGCCTCGCGGTCACGGTGTGCGCCGCCCATTGGCTCTGCAATCACGCGATCCGCCACACCCAACTGCTCCAGATCCTGTGCTGTCACACGCAACGCTTCGGCCGCCTCGCGCATCTTGGTGCTGTCTTTCCACAGGATCGACGCGCAGCCTTCCGGGCTAATCACGGAATACACCGAATGCTCCAGCATCGCGACGCGGTTGGCGGTTGCAAAGGCCACGGCGCCACCAGAGCCACCCTCGCCGATAATCACGGAGATCAACGGCACACCGATCTGCAGACACATCTCTGTGGAGCGCGCGATGGCTTCGGATTGGCCTCGCTCCTCGGCGCCTTTGCCGGGGTAAGCCCCAGCTGTGTCGACCAACGTCACAACCGGCAGGCCAAACTTATCCGCCATTTCCATCAAACGCACAGCTTTGCGGTAGCCTTCAGGGCGCGCCATGCCAAAGTTGTGAGAAATTCGAGATTTGGTATCGTGACCTTTCTCCTGGCCAATCACCACAACTGGTTGATCTTTGAAACGCGCCAAACCGCCCATGACGGCAAGGTCATCAGCAAAGTTTCGGTCCCCAGCCAACGGCGTGTAATCTGTGAACAGCTCATTGAGATAGTCCCGGCAATGCGGGCGCTCCGGATGACGCGCCACCTGGCATTTGCGCCAAGGGGTCAGGTCTTTGTAGAGCTCTTCGAGCAGTTCCGCCGCCTTGCGATCCAGTGCCTCGGCTTCATCTTTGACATCCATCTCTTCATTCTGCTGCGCAAGCGCCCGCAGTTCTTCGGCTTTGCCCTCAATCTCTGCGAGCGGTTTTTCGAAGTCGAGATAGTTGGTCATTGTGCACTCCACACACTGGTTTCTTGACAAGGCTATATGACGGTGACTTCGGGTAATTGCAACGGGAAGCGCACTTACCCCTGCCACATCAGCCCATGAAACCTGTTTCTAGCCAGCTGATACCATCGGAGCGACCACCGGATAAAGAGACAAGACAAGCAATCCCGCCATGGTCCAGTTGAACGCGGTCAAACGTGCCGGGGAGGTCAGCAAGCGTCGCATTTGCTGTCCCAGTACCGTCCAGCTTGAGACACACGGCAGGTTCACAGCCCCAAAGGCGGCAGACACCAAAAGTACAGCAGTCAGGGACCGGTCGGGCGCATAGAGCGTGACAGCGGTAAGCGCCATGGTCCAGGCCTTTGGATTAACCCACTGAAAAGCTGCGGCCTGCAGGAAAGTCATGGGCGTACCGCCGGTTCCCTCCCCTTCATCAGGCGCGCCAGCGTTCGCAACCTTCCAAGCCAGCCAGAGCAAGTAGGTAACGGACGCAACCGCCAAAACAGTGTGCGCAATTGGGTATCGGTCAAACACCTGCATCAGCCCGACACCCACCAGGGCCACCATGACCACAAATCCAATCCCCACGCCAAGCATGTGCGGAATGGTGCGGGCAAACCCAAAGTTGGCCCCAGAGGCCATGAGCATGAGGTTGTTGGGCCCCGGGGTGATCGAGGACACAAAGGCAAACAGAAGAAGAGCGGTCAGGATATCGTAAGTCATGGAGTAAGCGTGACGCAAAGCCCGCGCATTTGAGTTGCGTTTTTGTGCGCAAATCAGATAATTTCACAACTTATGACGACACTCGATCAAATTGACGAACATATATTGCGCGAACTCTCCAAGGATGGGCGCATGAGCAACCTGGCTTTGGCTGAGAATGTGGGTCTGTCTCCTTCTGCCTGCTTGCGGCGGGTCGCAGCGCTGGAGAGGATCGGGATCATCACTGGCTATCGCGCCGTGCTCGACCGGGCGGCCTTGGGGACAGGGTTTGTCGCCTACATCACGGTTGGATTAAACAAGCACACCAAGGACTCGCAGCTGGCATTTGAGCGGGCGATGGCGTTGGCACCGGAGGTGCGGGAGTGTCACAACATCACCGGACAGGTGGAATACCTGTTGCGCGTCGAGGCGGCGGATTTGCCGTCTTATAAGCGCTTCCATACGGAGGTTTTGGGCACGGTCGAACAGGTACATTCGATCACCAGCTATGTGGTGATGGGCTCGCCAAAAGACGAACGGGCATAGCCACTTGCTGGAGAGAAAAACGCCCACGGCTCTAAAGCCACAGGCGTTTTCAAAGCTTTATCAGCATCTAACTGTTAGCTGGCTGCAATCAGCTCCGCTTGCGCCACAATCACTTCTGCTTGTTTGATAGACGCAATATCGACCAAGCGGCCTTTGTAAACGGTGGCACCTTCTCCGTTGGCTTTGGCTTGCTCCATCGCTGCGAGAATTTCGCGGGCTTCAGCGACCGCCTCCTCAGATGGTGTGAACACGTCGTTAGCAAGGCCAATCTGTTTTGGGTGGATCGCCCATTTGCCTACCATGCCCAATGTTGCAGAACGTTTGGCCTGTGCGATGTAGCCTTCATCGTCAGAGAAGTCGCCGAAGGGGCCGTCCACTGGCAGAACACCGTGGGTGCGGCAGGCAGCCACAATCGCGGCCTGCGCCCAGTGCCATGGGTCGGACCAGTGTTTCTGACCTTCATGCAACATGTAGTAGTTTTCCTGCGTACCACCAATACCTGTGGTCTGCATACCCATGGAGGCGGCGAAGTCGGCGGCGCCGAGGGACATGGCTTCGAGACGGGGTGAGGCGGCGGCGATGGCTTCTACGTGGGCGATGCCGGCGGCCGATTCGATGATAACTTCAAAAGCAATGCGCTTTTTGCGGCCTTTGGCGGCTTCAATCGCGGTGACCAGAGCATCCACAGCATAGATGTCTTCGGCGCAGCCGACCTTTGGGATCATGATTTGATCAAGACGCTCACCGGCCTGTTCCAGCAGGTCAACCACGTCGCGGTACCAGTACGGCGTGTCCAGACTGTTGATGCGCACGGACAGAGTCTTTTTGCCCCAATCAATTGAATTGATTGCTTCAATTGCGTTGGCACGCGCCATGTCCTTGTCCGACGGGGCCACGGAATCTTCCAGATCAATGTTGATCACATCCGCCGCGGAGGCCGCCATTTTGGCAAACAGCTTGGTGTTGGACGCCGGGCCAAACAGCTGGCAGCGGTTGGGACGGGCGGGGGCGGCAGGCTGAAGTCGGAAGCTCATGACGTCACTCTCTAGGTAAGGATATTACGTTTTTCTGGCGCTGATTGTTAGGAAGTTGCGCACTTAACCGCAAGTAAATTGTGCGCGCGCGGCATTAATTTCGCTGCGTCGCGGCGCAAAAGTGGGATTTGGCACGTCGGTATTGTGTCGGTATCGCGGCTGCATCACGGAGGTGCGAATTTTTCGCGGCTGCAGCAAAGTTCTTTCGTTAACTCGAGTCGATTTCGAAGAAATTTGCAAAGCAACACTGCATGACAGCAACATTTGAGAACCTGCCCCGATGCCCAGCGCATAAACTTTGTCCGTTAACTGGGGATGATACAAAAAGGACGCGTGATGATCGAAACTCCATACCTTCTGTTCTTGGGTGATGCACCGGACCAACTGGCCGCCAAAGTGGCGCAGGGCATCAAGGACTGGCGTCCAGAGAATGCCGTGGGTCAATTCCGCATGGAGGGCTGCAAGGCCGACATGGGGCTGACCGACATGAGCCTGGTGGAAGCTCGGGAAGCCGGTGCCAAGACACTGGTGATTGGCGTGGCCAACCGTGGCGGCGTGATTTCCCAGGAGTGGAAAAAGGTGCTGGTGATGGCACTGGAAGAGGGCTTTGATCTGGCCTCCGGCTTGCACAACCTGCTGTGTGACGAACCGGACCTGATCGCCGTGGCCGAAGCCACCGGCCAGAAACTGCACGATGTGCGGGTACCTGAAGTGGAATACCCGATTGCCAACGGCAAAAAGCGCAGCGGTAAGCGGGTGCTGGCCGTCGGCACAGATTGCTCCGTAGGCAAGATGTACACCGCCCTCTGCATGGATGCGGAAATGCGCAAGCGCGGCATGAAGTCGACCTTCCGCGCCACCGGTCAGACCGGCATTCTGGTGACTGGCGACGGCGTACCGCTGGACGCGGTGATTGCTGACTTTATGGCTGGTTCCGTCGAGTGGCTGACACCGGACAATGATGAAGACCACTGGGACCACATCGAGGGTCAGGGCAGCCTGTTCCACGTGTCTTATTCCGGTGTGACCATGGCGCTAATCCATGGCGGTCAGCCGGACGCGCTGATCCTGGCACATGAGCCAACCCGCGACCACATGCGCGGCCTGCCAGAGTATCAGCAGCCTAGCCTGCAGGAACTGCGCGATCTGGCGCTGCCGCTGGCCAAAGTGGCCAACCCGGCCTGTCAGGTTGTGGGCGTGTCGGTGAACACCCAACACATGGCGGAAGATGAGGCAAAAGCCTATCTGGCACAGGTTGAGGCCGATATGAGCCTGCCCGCCACCGATCCGTTCCGTTTTGGCGCGAGCAAGCTGGTGGACGCGCTCGCAGCACTGTAAAGATACGGCGACAAGCCGGGGGCGCTGCCCCCGGACTCCCGGGATATTTTTGGCCAAATGAAAGTGCGGCGCGATGCGCTGTGCACGAATATTGGCCGCAAGACGCTTTGAAAGGCCTCCACATGCAAATTTCCGTCACCCCTGATGTGTTCAAGCTGGCGCAGGTGTTCACCATTTCCCGTGGCTCGCGCACCGAAGCCAAGGTTCTGACCGTGAAGGTTGAAGAAGACGGATATGTTGGCTGGGGCGAATGTGTGCCCTATGCGCGCTATGGCGAGACATTGGAGAATGTCACACAGCTGATTGAAAGCGTGAAAGGCCCGGTGACCCGTGAGGGTCTGTATACCCTGCCTGCGGGCGCGGCGCGCAATGCGCTGGACTGTGCGCTGTGGGATCTGGAATGCAAGAAGGCCGGAAAACGCGCCTGGGAATTGGCTGGCTTGCCGAAGCCAGGACCGGAGATCACCGCCTATACGCTGTCTTTGGCGGAACCGGCAGAGATGCAGGCGCAGGCCGCCAAAAACGCACACCGGCCATTGTTGAAAATCAAACTGGGCACGCCGGACGACATGGCGCGTCTGGAAGCGGTGCGCGCCGGTGCGCCAAAATCCACCATCATTGTTGACGCCAATGAAGGCTGGTCTGCCGAGGTCTATGCCGATCTGGCGCCGCATCTGGTGCGGCTGGGTGTGGCGCTGGTGGAGCAACCCCTGCCTGCGGGGGATGATGATGCGCTGTTAGGCATGGAGCGGCCTGTGCCGGTTTGCGCCGATGAAAGCGCACATGATTGCTCGACGTTGTCCAAGCTCAAAGGCAAATATGATGTGGTGAACATCAAGCTCGACAAAACCGGCGGGTTGACCGAGGCGCTGCGTCTGCGTGAAGCGGCCTTGGCGGAAGGCTATAAGGTGATGGTCGGCTGCATGGTGGGCAGTTCCCTGGCGATGGCCCCGGCAACGCTGGTGGCGCAGGGGGCGATGGTCACCGATCTGGATGGTCCGCTTTTGTTGGCAGAAGACCGCGACACGCCGCTGACTTTTGACGCAGACGGAGTGCACCCGCCCAGCGCGGCGCTTTGGGGCTAAGTCATGGCGGACCGGTGGGCGGTGATTTCCGACGTCCATGGCAATGTGGACGCTTTGAAAGCGGTGTTGGCCGAGATTGACCGGCTGGGCTGTTCCCGCGTCCTGAACCTTGGCGACCATGCCAGCGGGCCTTTAGCGGCAGCGGAAACGCTGGATGTGCTTATGGCGCGGGATGACATGATTTCTGTGCGCGGCAACCATGACCGCTATCTTTTGACACCGCGAAAGACGCTGGGCCCATCGGATGCGGTGGCGGCGGCGCAGTTGACGGACGCCCACAAGGAATGGCTTGCGGCGCTACCGGCAACAGCCTTGGTGGAGGATGTCTTCCTGTGCCATGGCACACCGGAGAGTGACGAGACCTATTGGCTGTATGATGTGACGTCGCAAGGGGACTTGGTAGATCGCAGTGCACCCGCGGTGACGGAACTGGCAGCACTCGCGCCTGCAGAGGCACAGGTGCTTCTGTGCGGGCACACGCATTTGCCGCGCAATGTGCAACTGGCGACTGGTGCAGTGGTGCTCAACCCCGGCAGCGTTGGCCTGCCCGCTTATGACGACATCACACCGGTGCCACATGTGGTGCAAAGCGGCGATGCGGCGGCGCGGTTTGCGGTGATGGAGCGTGGACCACATGAGTGGAACATCTCCCTGCACCGCGCGACCTATGATGCGACCCGCATGGTGGCGCTGGCGCTGGCGCACAACCGCCCGGATTGGGCGCTTCCGTTGAAAACCGGATGGTTTGAGACCTGAGATTTCGAAACACGCTTGACCTGTGGTGCAGCGCACCCGACAAAGCAGCAGATTGCTAGGAGAGACACACGATGAGCCGCACTGTTTACGTCAATGGCGAATACCTGCCGGAAGAAGACGCCAAGATTTCGATTTTCGACCGGGGCTTCCTGATGGCGGATGCGGTCTATGAGGTGACCTCGGTGCTGGACGGCAAGCTGATCGACTTTGACGGCCACGCCGTGCGTTTGAAGCGCTCGCTGGATGAGCTGGAGATGGCGGAGCCTTGCAGCAAAGACGAGTTGCTGGCGATCCACCGCAAGCTGGTCGAGGACAACGGCATTGTGGAAGGTCTGGTGTATCTGCAGGTCAGCCGTGGCAGCGATGGCGACCGTGATTTTGTCTTCCCGTCTGAGGACACACCACCGTCCATCGTGTTGTTTACACAGAACAAACCGGGCCTTGCAGACAGCCCTGCGGCCAAGAAGGGCGCGAAGATCATCTCGATCGAGGACATCCGCTGGGGCCGTCGTGACATCAAGACCGTGCAGCTGCTGTACCCATCCATGGGCAAGATGATGGCCAAGAAGGCCGGTGCGGATGACGCGTGGCTGGTGGAAGACGGCTATGTGACCGAGGGCACGTCGAACAACGCGTATTTTGTGAAAGACGGTGTGATTGTGACGCGTCCGCTGAGCAATGACATCCTGCATGGGATTACGCGTAAGGCGGTGTTGCGGATGGCGGCTGAGGCGCAGCTGAAGATCGAAGAGCGCCTGTTCACCGTTGAGGAAGCGCAGGGTGCGGATGAGGCGTTCACCACCTCCGCAAGTGCGTTTGTGATGCCAGTTGTGGAGATCGACGGCGTGGCGCTGGGGGATGGCACACCGGGGCCAATTGCGACCCGCCTGCGCGAGATCTATCTGGACGAGAGCAAGAAGGCGGCGATCTGAGGATCGGCCTGACCGAGAAAAATCAGGAAGGGCTGGAGCGGCAACACTCCGGCCTTTTTTGTGGGCTTAAGGCTGTGCCGATCACAGCAAAAGCGCAAAGCGTCCCGTGAGCGGGGCATGGCATGCTGATTGTAAGCTAGGTGAGTGGTGGCAATCAGCATGAATAAAATCGAGTACACTCATGGTCGCCGAGAAAAGGTGCGGAGTCAACTAAAGGTTGCTCACCGCGCCATTTCTCTGCCTAGTCCGTTGGATCGCTTAGCTTGTGCTGCGCGATTGGTGGCGTTGCCACAGCCACTCTGCCAGACGCCGGATGCCGATGCCGGTGCGAATCTCAAACGCCTCGTAGTGGAAATTGCGTTGGGAGACGCCCTGTTTCGGCAGGTCCTTGGACAGGGCGCGGCGCATTGGGACGGGGCCACAGAAGAGCACTTTGCGGCTCGCGATGTCGTCCACCAGATCAGGCAAGGCGGCAGCTGTGAAGCGGCCGCGCTCGGCACTTTGCCAAAGCACCAGTGTTAGGTTTGGCTTGGCCGCCGCCAGTGCCTCGAGTTCCGCCAGATGAGGCGCGTTCGATGTGTCCCGCACACAGTAGACCAGCGTGACCGGGGCTGCGTCAGCTGGCAAAGCCTGTGCCAGAGCCACAAACGGGGTGACGCCCACGCCCGCTGCGATCCAGACCTGCGCCCCCTTGGCGCGTCCAAAGTGGCCGTAGGGACCATCCGCCTGAAGGGCTTGCCCTACTGCCAAGCTGCGTGAAACGCGGTTGGTCAAATCGCCCAGCGGCGCGACAGTGATGCGCAGACTGCCATCCTCGGTTGGTGCAGAGGAAATGGTGAAGGGGTGCGGCTCGTTCAGGCCTGCACCGGAGAAGCGGAAGAAGGCAAACTGGCCCGCACGATGGCGCAAGGGACGGCCGGTGGCTTTCATGTCCACGGCAATCGCTTCACCCTGTTTGGTCACAGCGGTGATTTCATAGCGCTTGCGCGGACGCATACCCCGCGGCGCGGAGGTCCAGGCATAAGCAACGGTGCCGATGATGCAAACCGCCCACATGTAGAGCCCCAGCGGGTCGCCGTTTTTAAAAGGCTTCAGAATGTAGAGATAGTGGAAGGCACCAAACAGGAAGAAAATCCCAATGAAGCGGTGGGTCCATTTCCACAGGTGATAGGGGATGAAGGTCGCAACCGTGATCACCACAAGCATCAGCAGACCATAGAGGCTGACTTCTCCCAGTGTTTCCGCCAGATCGACCAGCATGGTTTCACGCCCCAGCCCCTTCATGTCGGCATCAATTGTGTCGTGCAGCAGAATGGCCACCATGGAGCCGATGCCGAGCCATTTGTGCAAGCGATATGATTGATCCATCGGACCAAAGATCATTTCAACGCCAGGCCAGCGGGTGGCGATCACATGGGAAAACGCCATGGCGATGAGCGCGCCAAGACCGAGATATTGACTGAACAGCGCCAGGCCGTCGCGCCCCTGGGCAATTTCAGGCCACCACACAAACGGCAGCGCCAAAGCCACTGCCACCAAAAGAAGTCCGAGTTTTTTCACAGTTCTGTTCCCACTTCGTGCCTAGGTCACACATGACCATCAGTTCGCGCGGCCTACATGCCCCAGGGGCAGCCTCGGTGGGAAGGGGGTATTCCGCCAAAAATGGCGGAATAAACCAGAGTTTAGGCCACTTTCATCACGATTTTGCCAATGTGGCCGTTGCTTTCCATACGCTGATGGGCCGCCACCGCGTCCGCCAGAGCAAACTCGCTGTCCATAACAGGCGCAACACGACCGCTTTCCAAGAGCGGCCAGACATCGGCGCGCAGGGCGTCGGCAATCTTGGCTTTGGCGAGATCACTTTGCGGACGCAGGGTGGAGCCAGTGATGGTCAAACGGCGCATCATGACATGGGCAAAGTTGAGCTGAATCTGCGGACCTTGCAGGAAGGCGATTTGTACCAGACGCCCGTCATCGGCGAGAGATTTCACGTTGCGCGGCAGGTAGTCGCCGCCCACCATATCGAGGATCAGGTTTGCGCCACCTTCGGCACGCAGCACATCGACAAAATCCTCTGCGCGGTAGTTGATCGCTTTTTCGGCGCCAAGTTTCAGGCAGGCTTCGCACTTCTCGTCAGAGCCTGCGGTGGTGAACACACGTGCGCCAAAGGCGTTGGCCAGTTGGATGGCAGTTGTGCCAATGCCGGACGAGCCGCCGTGCACGAGGAACTTTTCGCCCGCTTTGAGACCACCACGCTGGAAGACGTTGGAATAGACGGTGAAGAACGTCTCCGGCAGGCAGGCCGCCTCTTTCATGTCCATGCCTTTGGGCACTGGTAGGCAATGTGCAGCCGGTGTCAAAACATATTCGGCATAGCCGCCACCGGGCAGCAAGGCGCAAACCGCGTCACCTTCCACCCACTCGCTTACACCTGCGCCAACAGCGGCAATCGTGCCCGAGGCCTCAAGGCCCGGCAGGTCGGAGGCATTGGGTGGCGGATTGTAGAGGCCCGCCCGTTGCAGCACGTCAGGCCGGTTCACCCCCGCATAGGCCACTTTGATCAGCACTTCGCCGGGGCCAGGTGTGGGAATCGGGCATTGCACCATTTGAAGCACATCCGCGGCACCGGGTTTGGAAATTTCAACGGCGTTCATGGTCTGTGACATGCTGGTCTCCCTGTGGTGTGCCCTCTGTCTACCAGAGCGCAGGCAATGGGGAACAGGCACTTTTGTCGCGCGGACGCTGCGACAGGTGCTCTTGCCCTTTGGTACATCAGGACTAGGGTGGCGCTATGTTACGGATTCTCAAACACCCAGCCTTCGCCAGGTTGTTTGCCGCCCAAGTTGTGGCACTGGCAGGCACCGGACTATTGACCATCGCCCTGGGGCTTTTGGCATATGATCTGGCTGGTCCTGCGGCTGGTGCGGTTTTGGGCACGGCTTATGCCATTAAGATGGTGGCTTATGTCGGTCTGTCCCCGGTCCTGGGTGCGTTGGCGGCCCGCCTGCCCCGCCGTGGGGTTTTGATTTTTGCTGATTTGGTGCGGTTTGGCGTGGCGCTGTTTTTGCCGTTTGTGGACTCGGTGGCGCAGATCTATGTGCTGATCTTTTTGCTTCAAAGCGCGTCGGCGCTGTTTACGCCGACGTTTCAGGCCACCATTCCAGACATCCTGACCAAAGAAGAAGACTACACGCGGGCACTGTCGCTGTCGCGTTTGGCCTATGATCTGGAGAACCTGTTGTCGCCAGCACTGGCCGGTGTTTTGCTGCTGGTGATGAGCTATCATGGGCTGTTTGTAGGCACGGCCGCAGGCTTCTTGATCTCAACTCTGTTGATCCTGATGACAACGCTGCCGCCCCGCCCCAAAAGCAAAGACCGTCCGTTTCGCGAGCGCCTGACCCGCGGGGCGTGGATTTATCTGGCCACGCCTCGATTACGCGGATTGCTAGCGTTCAATATGGCCGCCGCGGCAAGTGTATCATACGTGCTTGTGAACACTGTGGTGTTGGTGCGCGACAGCTACGGCATGGGGGAGACCGGCCTTGCGATGGCGATGGGGGCCTTTGGCGCGGGCAGCATGGCAGCGGCGTTGACGTTGCCACGCCTGTTGGAGCAACTGCCGGACCGGCGGGTCATGGGCACCAGCGCAATTGCCTTGGCGGGCGTGACGGTCGCACATGGTCTGTGGATGCAAAGCGTTGGAATTTTAAGTTGGCCTGCGTTTTTGGGACTTTGGGCCGTGATTGGCGCGCTCTATTCCGCCATTCTGACACCCTCGGGGCGCTTGTTGCGCCGCTCGGCCCATTCAGAGGATCGCCCAGCCGTGTTCACCGCGCAGTTTGCCTTGAGCCACGTGTGTTGGCTGGGCGCTTATCCGCTGGCGGGGTGGAGCGCGACGCAAGGATCGCAAGCGCTGTCCTTGTTGGTGCTGGGGGCGCTTGGATTGGCGAGCACGGTTGTGGGGTATTGGGTGTGGACCCCGGCGCCCAAAGAGGTGATGCATGAGCATCCGGAGCTGCCAGACGACCATCCGCACCTTAAGGAACACGGCGGACGACGCCATGCCCATGCCATTGTGATTGATGACGAACACCACGCGTGGCCGACACACGGCTAAGATGACTTAGCGCGCCAGCAGGCGCAGGCCTTGGGTCACGTCAGAGCGCACCGCAAGGCGCAGGCCGGGTTCGTCGCCGGCTTTGAGCGCGGCGATGATCAGGCGATGGTAATGTGGCGGTTCGGTTTGACGCAGGCGGCCATAAAGTGCGCGCATGGTGGGACCAAGCTGTAGCCATACGGTTTCGGCCATGGCCAGCATCGCAGGGGCTTGAGCCCGCAAATAGAGTGTGCGGTGGAATTCGAGATTGGCCCGAATGTAAGCCACTGAGTCGCGGCGGCTGACGGCATCAGCCACTGTGCCATTGATCGCAATAAGGCGATCTATCAGCGCCATATGCGCGCGCGGCAAAGCCCGGCTGGCCAATTCGACTTCGATGAGAGCCCGCAGAGCGGCAAGTTCTTCAAGGCGCTCGCTGCTGAGTTCCGGCGTCGCCACCCGCCCGGAATTGGACAGGGTCAACGCGCCTTCGGCCACCAAACGGCGCACCGCTTCGCGGGCCGGGGTCATGGAGACTTCAAACTGCTTGCCAATGCCGCGCAGTGTCAGTGCGGCCCCGGGGGCAAGCTCGCCATACATGATGCTGGTGCGCAAAGCACGATACACGCGGTCATGCGCGGCGGCGGATTGGTCTTGTGGCTGGCGACTGGTTGGGATCATGCCGCCTTTGTGATCACAAACGCAAGAAAGGTCAATGCGGGGTCACGTCGTGAATTGGTAGCGATGCAGCTCCTGACCCTGGTTGCGCAGCCACAGGCGTGGGGTCTCATAAGGTCCATGAATGATGGTGACCTCGTTCCAAAACGCCTGAGAGTGGTTCATTTCCTTGAGGTGCGCCACTTCATGCGCGGCGACGTAGTCCAGCACATCAGGCGACGCCATGACCAAACGCCATGAAAACATCAGCGCACCGTTGGAGGTGCAGGACCCCCAGCGGGAGCGGGTGTCGCGCAGGGTGAGTTTGGTCGGCTGACGGCCAAGGCGCGCGCCGTAGTGATCAACGGCTTCAACAAGTCGATGGCGGGCAAGCTCTTTCAGAAAGCCCTGCACTTTGCGCCCCACCTGCTCCGGCTTGCCTGGCACGGCAAGCTCATCCGCCCCCAACTGCACAGAGCGCCCTGCCCCTGGCACAATCAAGCGTGCACGCCCCGCAACGGGCACCGCAGCCCCATGCGCCGCCACAACCGTCGCCGGCTGTTGAGACACCTGCTTGCGCAGCCAGTCCTGCTTCTCATGGGCAAAAGCCATCGCCTCCCGATCCGACACGCCGGAAGGAATCGTCAGCGTCACCTTGCCATCAAGTCGCGAGACTCTGAGGCTGATGCGCCGCGCACGGCTGGATCGGCGCAAAACCACCGTCACGGGAGGTGTTCCGGGGATGATATGTTGCGCCATCTACGCTCCTATAGAGACAATGCGATGTTACCCTTTGACACGGGGCCATTGTTATGGCACCTCCCCCAAATCGTCGAGAGAGACTCAACCGATTGAAGGGGACAACCCATGCCCAAGGAAGAATGGGGCGTCAAGCGCGTTTGCCCAACCACCGGCAAGCGATTCTATGACCTGAACAAAAACCCAGTCATCAGCCCCTACACGGGCGATGTCGTGGAAGTAGAAGCCGGCAAGAGCCGGATGATTGCTGCTGACGAAGCTGATGCAGCAACATTGAAAGCCAAAGCGGCTGACGCGGACAACGCGGATGACGTGTTGGATGATGATGACACCGTTGATCTGGAACTCGATGATGATGTTCTGGACGACGACGAAGATGACGACAATGTTTCGCTGGATGAAATCGCGGATGTTGCGTCTGACGACGAAGAAAACTGATCGTCGAAAAAAGTTACACCGGGGCGGAATTTTTCGCTTGAACCCGCCCCGGTATGCGCCTAATTAATCGCGCACAGGCAGAGATGCCAGACTGGTTTTGGGGCCTTAGCTCAGCTGGGAGAGCGCTTCGCTGGCAGCGAAGAGGTCAGGAGTTCGATCCTCCTAGGCTCCACCAAACCTCACTGAAAACAAACATTTTTTTGTGGAGGCAGTGTTTTTGCCCCTAACGTGCCCCTAAATTGTTTCGGGTCGCAAGGCAGGATCAAGGCTGAACACTCCTGCGTCAACCTGCCACACTCGACACTCCCCACCCCCCGGCCTCACCCGACGACGCTCCACCTCGATCTATATGCCCCGCCGACAAAGCGAGGCATTTCTGGGCTTTTTGACTGCGCAGTCAGACAACCCAGGGAAAAAGCACCTCAAAAATCCTCAGAATCCCCCCTTTACTCCGTCGGCGCGGCGATTGCGTGTAGAAAGACGGAGCGTCTCGTCAACGCAGGCGGTTCCGAATGACGCAGATGATGCAGTAGAGAACGCGGCGTCCAAGGGCCACGTCAGCCTCGATGGTGAGCTATCGGGTCAATAGTTATCCCATGCCGGTGGCATACGCCCAACACGAAGTTCATGTGCGCTGCCTTGACTAGAGGCCAACCAAGGCCAGTAATGCGCAGAAATCGGAATTTGCAAAGTCGTGTATCCAGGAGGCATGATGCGGGATGATCGGCCCAAAGCGGGCATTCCAACAAAGGTTGGAAAATGTCCGCTTTGGAGCGCGTAAGCGATTATCTGTGCCGCAAAACGCTGGTTCGACAATCAAGCATTCCGTCGTGCCGGGGGGCGGCGACAGTCTTCCAATTCTGCAGCCTCAGGCTCTCGCGGAGACACCGTTTTGGTAGGTTTGCAGGTCCGCAAACAGGGCCTGTCCTGTAGGAACATTTTGTCGATCGCAAAACTCCCGCCAAATTGCGCCAAACGGGAGGTCCTTGAACTCCTCGGTCAACACAAGCCGGCTTGTGAAATCCAAATTGTCTTCGGCCTGCCTTAGATCCGCGATTGGCAACAGCAACGCGCGTAGAAGTGCTTTTTGCATGTTGCGTGTGCCAATTACCCAGGCCGCTGTTCTGCTAATGGTCGCGTCAAAGAAATCCAGCCCGATGTGCGTGCGTCCCAATAGGTCAGATGTCACCAGCTCCTGCGCCATCATGAGGATATCGTCGTTTTGCAAAATGACGTGATCGCTGTCCCAGCGCATGGGCCGAGAGACATGCAGCAAAATTTCATCGACGGACAGGGCGACAGAACTCAGTTTGTCGGCAACGTTTTCAGTCGGATGGAAGTGCCCCATGTCGAGGCAAAGTACGGTGCTGTTGCGGATCGCATACCCAAGATAGAACTCATGGCTTCCAACCGTGCAGGCTTCCACACCGATCCCGAACAACTTACTTTCCACTGCATCAAGCATGCGTTTTTTGTCGAACTTGGTTTCCAGCATGGCATCAAGAGAGGCTTCCAGCCTCGCCCGCGCTGCCATTCGATCGATTGGGTTGTCCTTGTAGCCGTCAGGCACCCAGATGTTGTTGATGGCCGGGCTGCCAAGCGCGTCCCCCATCTGTGCAGCGATCTCACGGGTGCGTTTGCCATGTTCGATCCAGAATTCACGAATGCCTTGGTCTGGATGGCTCAAAGTCAGGTTATCGTCAGCCTTGGCGTGCGCAAAAAACGTCGGATTGAAGTCAAGGCCGATACCCTGTGACTTTGCCCAGTCGACCCAGGAGGCGAAGTGATGAAACTCGATCTCATCACGGTCCGGAGTTTCATCTGTGTCGAGATAGATCGCGTGCAGATTCAGACGGTGACTGCCGGGAATCCGCGAATACGCAAAATCCAAATCGGCACGGAGTTGTTCGGGCGACGTAGCCCGGCCCGGGTGGTTGCCTGTCGCTTGTATGCCGCCTCCTGAGGTCCCGGTTTGCTTTTCAAATCCCACGACATCATCGCCTTGCCAGCAATGCATCGAAATCGGGATTGTTGCCAAGGCTGCCAGCGCAGCCTCGGTGTCCACATTCCAGTCGGCAAAATGTGCCTTGGCTGATTCATAAGGTGTCACGGTATTCCTCCCGAATTCAGCTTAGCGCGTAAACGCCTGAACGTTGCCGGCGTCCACGTTGATGATGTTGCCGGTCGACTTTGCTGATTTATCAGATGCAAAGAAATAGGCGGCTTCTGCGATGTCTTCGGGCAGTACCGAACGTTTGAGCATCGAACGGTTGCGATACATCTCCTCAAGCCCTTCCTTGTTGGTTCCGTAGGTATCAGCGCGCTGATCCAGCCAATCGCCTTCCCAGATTTTGGACCCCCGCAAAACAGCATCTGGATTCACGACGTTGACCCGAATACCCGCCTCGGCGCCTTCGAGTGCCAAACACCGGGCAAGATGAATCTCCGATGCTTTTGCTGTGCAATAGGCCGAGGCATTCGGCGAGGCCGCAAGCCCGTTTTTAGATGCCACAAACACCACGGAGCCTCCCATGCCTTGAACGCGCATCATTTTGAACGCTTCGCGGGACACGAGAAAATAGCCAGTGGACAGGATGTCCATGTTCTTGTTCCAAAGTTCCAGCGTCGTTTTCTCAACCGGTGCTGACGATGCGATCCCAGCATTGGAAACAAGAATGTCGACCCCGCCAAATTCTACAGCGGTTTCAGCATAGGCGGATTCCACGGCAGCCTCGTCTGTCACGTTCATTACAACTGTCCGCAAAACGTCGGCGCCAAAGCGTCCTGCCAAGTTTTGGTAGGTCGCTTCCAGGTTTTTGGCATCGATGTCTGCCAGCATCACGCATGCACCTTCCGAAAGGTAACGTTCCGCTGTAGCAGCGCCGATGCCGCCAGCGCCGCCAGTAACCAACGCCACTTGACCTGCAAGGCTTTTGGGTTTGGGCATACGTTGAAGCTTGGCCTCTTCAAGCAGCCAGTATTCAATGTCAAAGGCTTCTTGTTCGGGCAGTCCGCAATACTCCGAAACCGCTACTGCGCCACGCATCACGTTGATGGCGTTGATATAAAACTCGCCGGAAATTCGTGCGGTGGCTCTGTCTTTTGCGAACGTGATCATGCCAACACCCGGGATCAGGTAAACCACAGCATTCGGGTCTCTGAGGGCCGGGCTATCGTCGCGCTTGCAGCGCTCGTAATAGGCTGCATACCCTTCACGATAGGTCGCTATCTGTGCTTCCAAGCCCTCAAGAACCTCCGTGACGTTTTTCTTGGCCGGATCAAAATCGACAACCAATGGGCAGATTTTTGTGCGCAGGAAATGATCCGGGCAGGATGTTCCAAGTGCTGCGAGCGCAGGCATGTCCTTTGCGTTTACGAATTCCAGCACGGTCTCTGTGTCTACGAAGTTGCCAACCATGTGCTGTTGACCGGACACAAAACCTCGAATCGCGGGCATCAACTTCGCCGCCACTGCTCGACGCGCGCCATTAGACAGGCTCGTGTGAACAGCACCGCCAAACGCAGGGACATCCACCGTTTTCTTATCGAAGTACGCAATTGCTTTGTTGATGATTTCGAGGGTCAGCTCGTAACACGCCTTGGCGTCATCATCCCATGTGAATAAGCCGTGAGATTCGAGAACGACACCCTTTGCGTTTGGGTTCTCTTGGCAGAAATTCTCCAGCCAAAGGCCGAGTTCGTAACCCGGTTTTTTCCAGGGCAACCACCCAATTTCGTCCCCGAAAATCTCTTGGGTCATCGCCTTGCTATCTTTGGACGCTGCGATGGCAATGATTGCATCAGGGTGCATGTGGTCCACGTGCGCCTTGGGCACATATGCGTGCAGAGGCGTGTCGATAGAAGCCGCGCGGGGGTTCAAATTGAAGGTGCAGTGAGGCAGGTAGCTCACCATTTCGTCTTCGAATTCAACGCCGCGATACTTGCCTTTCAGCGCGCGCAGCTTGTCCATATAGAGTGTTGAGAAACCATCCATTTTGATGGATCCCACATCACCGCCCGACCCTTTGACCCACAAAACTTCGACGTTCTCGCCAGAGAGCGGATCGTCTTGATGTACCTTTGCGGACGTATTGCCGCCGCCATAATTGGTCACGCGTTTGTCAGAGCCGAGCAGATTTGAGCGATAAAGAAGCTTTTCAGGTTCGCTCATGTGCGCTGCCTTGGCCTCATCCCATTGAGAAACAAGCCGGTTGGCTTCGGTTGCCATTGTGATCTCCTCCCGATCCACAGATAGTTCAATCAGATTTGGTCAAAGGTTGTGCGTGTTGCGACAGAATGTCAATCACAAACAATCATAAACGATCAATTACTGACTAAATATGGAAGAAGTTGACATTTAATGATTGACAATGATTGAATGCTTGCGGCATCGTCAGCGTCAACGGGAGGAAAGTAATGCACGAAAAGGAACGCAATAGGATCATACTGTCCGCAGTTCAGGATCGTCCGGTTGTGACGGTTTTGGAGCTGTGCAGCATGACTGGTGCGTCTGAAGCAACGATCCGTAGAGATATTGCTGCGTTACATGAAGCTAAGAAACTACGCCGAGTGCGCGGAGGCGCGGAGGCTTTGCACCCTAATCAACTGCCCGGTCTCGCCGGCAGACCTTTTGCGGTAAATGAGACGATCAATATCGCTCAAAAGCAAGCAATTGCACGCAGGGCTGTCGAGCTTTGTGAAGAGGGCGAGCCAATTATCATCAATGGTGGCACGACAACTTTTCAGATGGTGCACCCGCTGGCAACGCGCCGGTGCCAAGTTTTCACCAACTCGTTTCCCATCGCGGAACATCTGCTGAAGAACTCCAAGAATACGGTTCTGATGTCTGGCGGCGTGATCTACCGGGAACAAAACATCGTGTTGTCGCCTTTCGACAACGATGTGACCAGAAACTTCTACGCGCGCCGCATGTTTATGGGCGCACAAGGGGTTGGGCCGTTGGGCGTGATGGAAGCAGACCCTTTGATCATACAAGCAGAGCAAAAGCTGATCGGCCAAGCCGACGAAGTCGTTTTGCTGGTGGATTCCGGGAAATTCAAAGAGCGCTCCAGCCTTGTGCTTTGCCCGCTCAAAGACATCGATGTCCTGATTACCGACGACGGTATCAGTGACCGCTCTGCCGCAATGGTGGAATCGGCGGACATCAAACTGATCGTGGTGCCAGTCGGTGCCTCGAAGGAGGAGGCGGCATCGTAGTCAGCCAATAGGAGACGGCGAGCCGTAAATTTAGGGGAACCAGGGAGGAAACCCAATGAATTTTACCAAACTCATGACATCCGTAGCCGTTGCTGCGGGATTGTTCGCCGGTCCTGCGGCCGCAGATGACATGCGGATTGCTTTGGTTGTGAAAGCGCTCGGCATCGGTTTCTTTGAGGCTGCTGCGGAAGGCGCAGAGGAGGCCGCAAAGGAGATCGGCGGCGTAGAAATCATCTACACCGGCCCAACCGACACCACTGCAGAAGGCCAGATCGAAGTTATCAATTCCCTGATTGCGCAGAAAGTTGACGCCATTGCCGTTTCTGCCAATGACACTGACGCGCTTGTTCCAACCCTCAAAAAAGCAATGCAGCGCGGTATCACCGTTGTGTCTTGGGACTCTGGCGTGGCCGAGGACGGCCGCCAGGCACATCTGAACCCGTCTTCCAATGCGCTGATCGGCAATATGATCATCAAACTCGCGGCTGATCACCTGCCTGACGGCGGCGAAGTTGCCGTCCTGTCCGCCACAACCACTTCGACGAACCAGAACATCTGGATCGACGAAATGAGCAAGGTTATGGGCAACTATGGCGGCATCGAAGTTGTGTCGACCGTTTATGGCGACGACTTGGCTGACAAATCTTATCGTGAAGCCACCGGCCTGATGCAGTCCCACCCAGAGCTGGACGCGATCATTGCGCCGACATCTGTTGGCATTGTGGCCGCAGCGCAAGCCGTTGCAGATGCAGGAAAAATTGGTCAGGTCAACGTAACCGGGCTGGGCCTGCCTTCCGAAATGGCAGGAGCCATCGAAAGCGGCGCGTCCAAGTCCTTTGCAATTTGGAACCCGATCGATCTGGGCTACTCCGCGACGATGCTGGCACACCAACTGGCCACAGAGGCGGCGACCGCAGAACCTGGCGCTGAGATTTCGATCGGGCGTATGGGCACCATCACGCTGGATGACACAAACGCTGCGGCCATGGCCGACCCGTTTGTCTATGACGCCAGCAACATCGATGATTTCAAAGAAATCTTCTAAGCTAACTCCCAAGGAAGGGGGCGGCGTGATATCTGCGTCGCCCTTTTTTTAAACTACTATTGGCCTGTAGCAGGCTTGAGACGGGGATATGCATATGAGCCATCTCGCTCCATCCAGTGACAGCAGCGCGGCCCAAGCCCCTATTCTGTCTTTGGATAAAATCACCAAGTCCTTTCCCGGTGTCAAAGCGCTGGATGGCGTTGATCTGCATCTTTATCCCGGCGAGGTCACCGCGCTGATCGGCGAGAACGGCGCGGGCAAGTCCACAGTTGTGAAAACACTGACGGGAATTTATCAGCCCGACGGCGGGCGTATCATTATGGATGGTCAGCCTGTACATTTCTTGGCACCCCAAGATGCCGCTGATGCCGGTGTGACCGCTATTCACCAAGAGACTGTACTGTTTGACGAGCTAACGGTGGCGGAAAACGTATTTATTGGGCACGCTCCCAAAACGCGGTTTGGTCTGATTGACACAAAGGCCATGCACCTCAGGACAGCGGAAATCCTTACGTTAATCGGCGCAAACATTGACGCTGGTGTTAAGCTCAAAGATCTGGGGATTGCGTCTCGCCACCTTGTGGCCATCGCCCGCGCCCTGTCGATTGAGGCGCGCGTGGTGATTATGGACGAGCCGACTGCCGCTCTCAGTCAAACGGAAATCGAAGAGCTCTACGAATTGGTCGACACCCTGAAAGCTCAGGGGAAAGCAATCCTGTTTATTTCCCACAAGTTCGATGAGATCTTTCGGATCGCGGACCGATACACGGTTTTCAGAGACGGGCAATTTGTCGGGGACGGCAAAATTGCGGACGTTCAAGAAAGCGATCTCGTTCAAATGATGGTTGGCCGTGCGGTGGAGCAACTATTTCCCAAGCGCCACGCTGAAATCGGTGCTGAAGTTCTTAAGGTCGTTGGTTACAGCCACCCAACAGAGTTCGAAGACATCAACTTCACTCTGAGGCAGGGGGAGATCCTCGGTTTTTACGGGTTGGTTGGTGCCGGGCGGTCCGAGTTTATGCAATCTCTGATTGGCATCACACGGCCCTCCAAAGGCGCGGCGCGTATTGACGACAAGGTGCGGGTCATCCGCTCGCCAGCCGACGCGATCAAGGCGGGGATCGTCTATGTTCCTGAGGATCGGGGCAAACAAGGCGCGATCCTGGATATGCCCATTTTTCAGAATGTGACCTTGCCGTCATTGAACAAAACCTCTCGTGACGGCTTCCTTCGACTGGCGGAAGAATTTGCGCTCGCGCGTGAGTACACGGAAAGACTGGATCTACGTGCGGCTTCGTTAGACACAAACGTTGGCGCGCTGTCCGGCGGCAATCAGCAAAAGGTGGTTATTGCCAAATGGCTTGCCACCCAGCCCCGCGTCATCATTCTCGACGAGCCCACAAAAGGGATCGACATTGGTTCCAAAGCGGCGGTGCACGATTTTATGTCGGAACTTGCGTCACAGGGCCTGTCGGTGATCATGGTCTCCTCGGAAATCCCAGAGGTTCTGGGGATGTCTGACCGGGTCATAGTGATGCGCGAGGGCCGAATGGTGGCGGAGCTGGAAGGCGCAGAATTGTCACCGGAAACGCTGGTGCGACACGCTGTTGGCATTCAGGTTGAAGGAGATGCGGCATGAGCTATCTCAAGTCACGCGAGGCCATCCTGTTTGGCGCTATTGGTTGCCTGCTGTTGGTCGTCGCAACCCGGTTTCCTGGGTTTGTCGCACCGCAAAACCTTGTCGCAGTGTTCACTGACACGTCTCCCTTGATGATCCTTGCAGTTGGTCAAATGGCGGTGATCCTGACCCGCTGTATCGATTTGTCCGTGGCTGCCAACCTGGCTTTGACTGGCATGGTCTGCGCCATGATCAATGTGGCCGCTCCAGATTTGCCGGTTGCGGTCATCTTGGCTGTGTCCATTGCGATGGGGGCGATGTTGGGGGCAATCAATGGTATTCTGGTTTGGAAGCTGAGTATTCCGCCAATTGTGGTCACGCTTGGGACCATGACCATTTTTCGCGGCATTATTTTCCTTTTGACTGAAGGAAAGTGGATCAATGCCCACGAAATGAGCCCTCACTTCACCGGGTTCCCGCGCGCAGACATTCTGGGAATGTCCGTGTTGGGGTGGATCGCCGTCGTGGTCTCGGTTGTCATGATCGTGGCAATGTCCCGCACCTCATTGGGGCGATCGATCTACGCCGTTGGGGGCAACCCACACGCAGCAGTTTACACAGGAATAGACGTGGGCAAGACGCAGTTTGCGGCCTTTGTGATATCCGGGATGCTGGCTGGCCTGACAGGATATCTTTGGGTGGCGCGGTATTCGGTTGCCTATGTCGATATCGCCGGAGGATTTGAGCTTGATGTTGTTGCTGCCTGCGTAATCGGCGGGGTCTCCATTGCCGGCGGGGCCGGCACGGTTGCTGGAACACTTCTGGGCGCCCTGTTCCTTGGTGTCGTAAAAAACGCGCTTCCCGTAGTGGACATTTCTCCCTTCTGGCAGCTCGCCATCTCCGGCGCGGCCATCATCATTGCGGTTGCTTTCAATGCGCAATCGGGACGCTCCAAAGGGCGCGTTATTCTGAAATCTGCGGAGCACGCACAATGAGCCTTGTCGAAAACGCCCCCCGTCACATTCCCGATCGACTGCGTCATCCGCTTCAGGAAAAGCTGGTGCGTTGGGAAAGCCTGTTGCTGGCCGTTGCGGTGGCCATATTCATCCTGAACAGCCTGGCATCACCATATTTCCTAAACGCATGGAACTTGTCGGACGCCACATTCAACTTCACTGAGAAAGCAATGATCGCCTTTGCCATGGCGCTGCTGATCATTTCAGGAGAAATTGATCTCTCGGTAGCAGCCATTATTGCGCTTGCGTCAACCGCGATGGGGGTGGCTATGGAAATGGGCGCGGGTACACCCGCGTTGGTGCTGGTTGGCCTGACCACAGGTCTCATGTGTGGGGCCTTTAATGGTGCCCTTGTGACCAAGCTTGGCCTGCCATCCATCGTAGTCACCATCGGCACTATGAGCCTGTTTCGCGGCATCAGCTATATCGTGCTTGGTGATGGCGCCTTCAGAGGCTATCCGAGTTCATTTTCCTGGTTTGGCCAGGGCTATGTTTTCTGGGTCATCTCCGTTGAACTTGTCATCTTTGCCATTCTTGCTGTCGTGTTTGGTGTTCTGC
Organism: uncultured Shimia sp.; assembly: GCF_947493595.1. Classification (GTDB taxonomy): domain Bacteria; phylum Pseudomonadota; class Alphaproteobacteria; order Rhodobacterales; family Rhodobacteraceae; genus Shimia. The sequence continues at coordinate 195,182 of NZ_CANLRL010000005.1, forward strand.
TTCACAAGACTAATTTTGGGCGCATGGTCTACGCAATTGGCAACAATCCTACCGGAGCGCTTTTTTCCGGGGTGCGTGTTGACCGGGTCAAAATGACCCTGTTCCTACTCACTGGTTTGATGTCCGGATTGGCGGCCGTTTGCTTGACATCCAGGCTTGGCTCGACCCGTCCTTCAATCGCTTCGGGTATGGAACTTGAGATCGTCACCATGGTTGTGCTGGGGGGCGTGAATATTCTGGGGGGATCAGGCTCCATTCCAGGCGTTGTAATTGCGGCCTTTGTGATGGGTTTGGTTACTTTTGGACTTGGGCTGCTGAATGTACCCGGCATCGTCATGTCGATTTTCATAGGCTTACTTCTGATCGGCGTGATTGCATTGCCTCGTCTCTGGGCAATGTGGCGCAACAACGCGAGGTGAGAACATGGAAAAGGTGGCATTCTGCATGAAACTTCACGCCGACAAAATTGATGAATACCGTGAGCGCCATGACGCGATATGGCCGGAGCTTGTGGGCTTGCTAAAAGACGCGGGCGTGGAAGACTATTCCATACACCTCAACCCCAAGACACATCAGCTTTTTGGTGTGTTGTGGCGTCGTGAGGATCACGGCATGGACCACCTTCCAGACCATCCAGTAATGAAACGCTGGTGGGCCTATATGGCCGACATTATGGACACAAATGCCGACAATAGCCCTGTGTTGACAGATCTTGAGCAAGTGTTTCACTTGCCATGACCGATCTGACTATGGCCCGTAAAAATGTCGCCGTCATTGACGTAGGCAAGACCAACGCCAAGCTGGCTCTCGTCGATGGCAACACGTTGACGGAAGTGGCGGTTGTCACCCGCCCGAACACGGTCATTCCCGGTCCGCCTTATCCACATTTTGATCTTGAGGGGCATTGGCAGTTCTTTCTGGAAGCGCTGAAGGCCTTCAATACGAAGTATGGAATCGATGCGATTTCAATCACCACGCATGGTGCTTCCATTGTGCTTCTACAGGCTGATGGCACTCTGGCCACGCCCATGCTTGACTACGAATTTGATGGCCCCAATGCCCTGGCTGAAGCATACGATAAGCTTCGACCGCCATTCTCTGAGACTGGTTCGCCAAGGCTTGCTGGCGGGCTAAACGTAGGCGCACAACTGCATTGGTTGTTGAAAACCGATCCGGCTTTGTTGTCGCGTACGGAACATGTGATCACCTATCCCCAGTACTGGGGTTTTCGCCTGACCGGGAATATGGCTTGCGACGTTACATCCCTTGGGTGTCATACAGATCTTTGGAACCCGTGGAAGAGGCAGCCATCTTCGTTGCCCGCAAGACTGGGAATTTCGGAAAAACTTGCGGCATCGCGGAGGTCTTCCGAGGTTTTGGGGACAGTCAGCGACGGGATAAGTCGCATCACCGGTTTGCCCGACAACACACCGGTTCTCTGCGGAATTCACGACAGCAACGCCTCTCTTGTGCCCTATCTAAACCACGACGATGGCCCAACTTCAGTTGTGTCTACTGGAACTTGGGTTATCTGTATGGCGCTTGGTTCTCCCAATTCCAAAGAACTGGATTCCGATCGGGACACATTGGTAAACGTAAACGCATTGGGTGAACCAGTGCCTTCGGCCCGCTTTATGGGCGGGCGCGAGTATGAGATCATTCTAAACGGTTCACTGAGCATCCCTACAGATGAAGATCGCCGGGAAGTTCACGAGAAGCACATAATGTTACTACCTTCTGTAGTGTCGGAGAGCGGCCCATTCCGCGGGCAAAGTATGAGTTGGTCGCGCGAGCCTAAAACCGACGGGCAAAAGGTGTATGCACTTTCATTGTATCTGGCGTTGATGACCGACTTCTGTCTTGGGCTGATCGGCGGGACAGGCGCAACTGTCGTCGAAGGCCCTTTCGCCAAGAACGGTGACTATGTGGATATGCTTATGACATTGCGCGAGCGTGGGGTCGCAACGGCTAAGTCGGCAACTGGAACCAGTGTGGGGGCGGCGATGCTTTATCAGGAACTTGCTTCACCAAATTCAAACGTAGAGAGATGCGGATCGCCCAATCCAATGCTGCTTGAGTATGCGCGGAAATGGCAGTCATCCGTCACTCATTGCCAATAGCCGACGTTGGATCAGATCGCAGCGAGTGTCAGCTAACCGCCCTTCCTGCTTCAGACGTCCCCTGTGCTGCACTGCGCACCAATGTCGTAAAAGGGCTGGGAGCCGACCTCAGGGCACAAATGCTTGTCCAACGAGCGCTTGACCGGCTTCGACGAGAGGTGCAAATGGCGGCATTGCGCAGTTAGCGCCCTTTGCAAAGTTTGGCTGGGTTCCCAACAGCGGACCTTCGTGCAAAGCGCGGCGTATGACGATAGAGAGCCCAACCTGTACCTTAGATATTTCTGCCGCGCGCGCTCGCAGCGTGAAAAATGCGGCATGAGCAAAAAACTTCACGCCGCCGCGCAGCGAGACAAGTGGTCATTCGTGGAAATAGCAGCATGGGTCAGGCGTCGAATTTACAGGTTGCGCGACGGAGCGGGCATTCGTCATGATGCTGACAACTGGCTTACATCGTCTTTAGCGAACGAAACCTGCGTAATTGAAATTCCGATTCGAAGAATTGTCAGGTCAAATGAAACCAGACCCAATCACAAATTTAATCGCATTCGTAGCCCCAGAACCCAAGTGTCATCTTCAGCAAGTCCGGGGTTTTTCAGGTACTGTGCGTCTACGGTGATCGCGAAATTGTCAGAGACATCAAAGCGATAAAACATCTCTGCCGTTGTCTGGTCCGACAAAGACGCATCACTTGGATCGGCAACGGTCACACCGAACCCAAACAGGTCATCGTACAACCCAGGCCGCCACATTAACCCAGCATTTACAGCACGTCGCGCGATGGGTGCACTGCCGTCCGACCAGCCAAGACGTCCAAACAGCATCAAGTTTTCGTTAAATGTCACATTGCCCGATAAAATGGCCCCGTGACTGCTCGGTACGCCCGCGTCTTCGCGGTCATCAACATGGAAAACGCCAAGGTGCACATTGGTCAAATACCGCTGGTCTTTTGCGGGAGTCCACCCAATTTCACCGTAGGTATAAAACTCGGCTCCACCCGGAAACCAATTCACATCTGTAAGCGAGCCATTCGCGTCACTCACAATACCAAGCGCATAGATATGATCGGTGATGAAACCGCCACCGGCAATGCCAAATCCCGGATCGGGGATCGGCAGAACCGGGCTGAACAGGATCGAGTAATTCTGAAAGGTCGTGCGGGGATTCACATATCCAAGGATGTCAGAATAATCCCCGGGATCGATCCGCCCGGCCACTAATCCCGCCCGTCCTCCAGCCAGTACCTGCGACCAATAGGCGACCGACAGGCTGGTGTCGGTGTCCCCGAACGTCACGCCTGTTGCGCCGACATATCCAATCTGGCCGGCGAGGCTGGCAGGCGAAATTGCCTGACCCAGAAGGTGTCGGTTCTCTAGGATAAACACGAGGCTGCCAGTGTTCGGGCCGTCCCTGTTCAAAAGACTCCAGTTGCCGATGATGCGGGCCTGCCCCGATGCCGATTGGTCCAATCCTGTCAGGCTGTGCGTCGATTGCTGATACAGCGCCTGATAGTCAAACGACAGCGACAGCCCGGACGATTTCTGAAATCTGCTGAGGGCTTCTTCGGTCGGGTCCAGAGCCCGATCCAAAGACGGCCAACGCGACTCTTCCAGACGCCGTAACCGATCCTGTTCTTGCTGCGCCTGGGCAGATGCAGGACCACCGATGGATGCTGAGGCAGCAGCTTCAAGCGCGTTTTGAGGCGAGTTTTCTTGAGCGTCAGCCGTTGCGCTCAACAGCAACGCTGTCAGAAGCCCAGAACAGGCTGAAATCAAGATTTTGTGGCCATTCATAGGTAGTTCATCCATGTGGTCATGCGTAAGGTAATCTGTCGTATTACTCCCAAAGCGCCAACCTGGTCTGTGAGCACCGCGCCTTGCCCCGATGCACCCGGGGGCAAGACGATGTCGCCAAGATCTACCTCTAGCCCGACCACGTATTGCGTGTCCCGCACTTCAGGCACACGGGGAGACAGCCCGGTACCAACATATTCGGCATCAGGTGACGACAGGTACAAGCGCGCAACCTTGGCTGAGAATGTCTGTCCGGGAAGATTGCGGAAAACAACCTCGGCAGGTTGGCCAGCCCGAACGTTGCGGATGCCGTTCTGCTTTAGGATCAGATTCACAAAGGGCCTGTCCACATCGAGAAACGCCATAACCGGCACACTGGCGGAAACCCGGTCGCCCGGCAGCAATGTGACAGCCGGTACGATCCCTTCCATGGGCGCAACAACGACCGTATTTTTCAAATCCTCTTGCGCGATGCTCAGCTGCGCGTTGGCAACCGCCACGTCCGCTTCGAGCTTGTCAATTTCGGCTTGCGCAACCGTGTTGGACGTCAGTAGTTGCCTCTTTCTGCTCAGCACATCCTCGGCAAGCGACACGCGCGCCTGCGCCTGCCGAACTGCCGCCTCGTATTTCAGTGCGCCGATGCGGAACAACACATCGCCCTGTTTCATTTGCCTCCAGGATACGGCAGGCACATCTTCGACAACGCCGGACACGGCAGGGGCGATCTGAACGGATGACACCGTTACGGTGACCGGGCCAACAGGCGCGGTCCAGTTCAGCGGTAAGAACAGCACAATATTCGCTATCAGCCAGACGGCAACTGGTGAGAGCTTCATCCACAAGTGCCATTTTTTCAGAACGCCAATCTTCACCAACACCCACAGGATCGCCAACCAGACGCCGATGATAATCATGATCATGCAATGTCCTCCCTGGCTACTGATTGAAGCGCCGCGTCCGGCGTACCTGCATAGGCCCAGATCAGGACCAGCGGGAAAAACACCCCGCCACCGATCAGCGTGACCCACCCTCCAATTGTCACGGCCGTCCTGTAGGGATGATCACGGGCGGTCCTGGCTAGCCGCCAACAAACACCAACAAGCCGACGGCCAACACGGCCATAAACCCCAATAGCCCCAATGCGGCATAATCCAAGCCTGTCATACAGTCTCCTTTGCTTCCTGGAAGCCAGTTCCGTCCTCCACTATTTCAGATCATCGACGGCCTTGACCTCAGGCACGCGTGCAAGCGCTTCGGCCATATCGGGGCTGCTCATCAGTTCGATCATCTGATAGTCGTTCAGCAACCCATCTCCCATGCGGCTGAGATAGAACGCCTGAATGAATGTCGGGTCATCGGGCAAGGAAACGGTGATGTAATTCTTGCCGTTACCAAGGCCCCAGTAATAGCTCAGAAGTTCGCCGCCAAGCTTCTCGATGCCGCTGCGTACGCTGGCCTCGCGGTCACCGGGCGAACCGATCAACATCTCCCAAGCAGGGCCATTGGGTGTCCCGACAAACATGAACGTGCGGTTGTCGGTCGTTGCCTCGGCCATGGTCATGGATGCGGACGCGCCAAGAATTACTGAGAAAACAAGTGCCTTCATGGTCGTTCCTTTTTGTTGGAGTAGTATCCGAATGCGCGGGGTGACGAGGGATCAACACCCCGCGCGACACTCAGTTGAGTGTGTTCTTGTGAATGGCACCGTCCTTCATAATCTGGCCCATTTTGAAAAATCACTAGAGACCTGGAACGGGCATCTCGAAGACAAAGCCCGTGCCTGCGAATACGTGTTTTCGACCAACAAAGTTCCCGAATTATTCGACATGCCTCGTGAGAACTCCACCAAGTTAAGGGGCCAATCCGAATGAAGTGAGAATGGCCCCCTGAGGGTCATTGCTCCGGTGCTCCGGGAATAGAGTTTTCCAACGCTGCAGGGCGATCGGGGAACTCGGAGTGCTCGTCGTCGGGCGTGTCGATATCGGCATGCCAGGTGAACGGCTTGTCTCCGAGATCCAGATCGATTTCACCATCGGTGATGACCGGATAGCGGATCTGCTGACCAGGCTTCAAGTCGGGGACGGCCACACCGCCGTCAATAATCACCTGACCACTGACTAGAACAAAAGGGATGCCTTTGGTGAACGACCCGTTCATTCCTTTTTTCATCGAGGACGTTTCGGTGATCGTGTCCGGATTGAAGATGGTAATGTCTGCAATCATACCTTCCTGCATTCGGCCACGTTCCTGCATCGGCTTGAGGCCAACACGAGAAAAATACTTGGCCGGGATGTAGGATGCATTGTTGACGATCTCCATCAACGGAATGCCCTGTTCGCGCGCCTCGCGGAAGACGATGCCATAGGATCCCGAGTTTCGCGGGTGCCCGCCGTATTCACTGAAATCTGCATCAAAGGGGAGCGGCTCTCCATCGACGAGGTAGCCGACAATGTCGTTGGCGATGGCGATATCCTTCATGTGGAACCAGCGCTTGAGATCCTGATCGGGACGTACTTTGATGAAGATAGGCTTGCTGGGATCCTCTTTCTGCTGACGAAAAAATTCATCCTCAGACTCGTAGAGCTCGCCGGTGGCTGTGTCGAAGATATCGCGTGTCACCTTTATGTTGTTCCCTTCGATCTTGTCGGGCAACAGCTGCGGGGTTGCGATATTCGGGTTGCCGGTGACCGCCGGATAATACTCGGCAAAGATGTTCATGCCGCGCCCCTGCAGGCGGCGGACCAGTTCGTAGATCTCCTCCCACCCCTGATTCTGGATGTGCGATACGATCAGTGACCCGTCCAGCGCGACGGCGTTGGCGATAACCTCGTTCGCGCCCAGAGAATAGTAGAGCGGCAGACTCTCGGTCGGACCAAAGCGGGTATGCGCGCCGAAATAGCGGTCATACTTCTTGGCCAGTTTCTGGAGCGCAAAAATTTCCTTGGGGAATGTGTTGTAGCCCATGTATCCCACGGTCGTATTCACGGTGATCGCCCCGGCGCGCAGACCCTTCTCATACATCGTCATGACTTCGGCAAGCTGGCCCTTGGACGGCACGTCCAACGCCCAACTGGCGTGACCGTCCTCCTTCTCGGCTGCGCCACGGGAGGCAAGGATATAGGTGGGATCGGAGGCAAGTTCGATCGGAACCCAATCCATTACGACACGGCGGATTTCTTCGTGCCCCATCCCGACTCCATAGTTGAGAAAGGATTTACCCTCGTACTTGTCATAAAACAGCTCGGCATCGGCGACGCCGCTTTCGGTGTCGAGGATTGTGGTCGTCCCGTCATGGGCCATCATCTTCTGATCGAACGGACCAAAGGAATGCGAATGCGTGTTGATGAACCCAGGCGCAACGACATGACCGTTGGCGTCAATCTCCTTAGTGCCCCGAAGGGCATCTGCCGTGATTGACACAATCCGATCACCCTTGATGCAGACATTTCGCACCGCGTCAAAGTTGGTTTCAGGGTCCATCACCCTGCCGTTTACGATAGCGACGTCGCAGTCCTGGGCCGCAGCCATTCCTGCGACGAACGTCAACGCGGTTGAAAGTAGAAATCGATGCAGCATAGATAGTCTCCTTTGGTCAATTTTTTGAATCCGCGGGGTGCCGAGGGATCAACACCCCGCGCGGCCATGAAGTCATACGCGTTGGCCAACACGTGCAATGTCACTCAACCCAATTGGCCTGATACACACGCATCAGGTTTTCACCGAGAAATCCCCGCACATCCTCCGGGCTCCAGCCGTGGACGTCCTCGAGCACCCTGACAACACCCCAGATATCCTGAGGTCGCGCAATCTGTGTCTGGCTCCCGTAACCCAATTCCGGCGGGTACGAGTCCGGGTTGCGCAAGACGAAATCCAAGGCGCTGACGTAAGCCTCGGCCGTCAAGTGGTCTGACCCGAAGCAAGTATGCTCGGCACCGACAAGTTCCTTGACGTAGTTGACGTGTCGCGCAACGTCTTCTGACCCAGCGTTGCCTTCCTTGTTCAGGAAACCACCCAACCCGTTGGTGCAGATGACCCCGCCGGTTTCTGCCACAGCGCGGACAACTTCGTCCGGTGCATTGCGCGGCAAATTATAGGCTCCGTACGGGTTGGAGTGGCTCAGCATGATCGGCTTTGTCGAGACGCTCGCGGCATCGAGGCAGGTCTTGTTGCTCGAATGCGTGCAGTCCACGATCATGCCAACCCGGTTCATCTCAGTAACAAGTTGAAAACCCTGCTTGCTCAGCCCCGCATCCCTTAACGGATCGACGCCACCGCCATCCGCCATGAAATTCCGGACGTTATAGGCGAAATTCATTTGTCTGATGCCGAGTTGGTAATAGACATCGACCATTTCCATTCGCCCCCCAAGGCGTTAGAGCCCTGAAAGTTCAGCATGACAGCGAATTTGCCTTCGGATTTGGCTCTCCGCAGATCATCGACGGTTTCGACGAATTGATAACGGTCTGAGTTGGCGGCGTAGTATTCCAACGCCTTACCGATCCACTGGACAATCTGCAGCGGCTCGAACGTGTCATCGACAGCGGCAGTGTAAGACACCGCATCAAACGCGTGCTCGCGGGATCGTGCAACCATTGCTTCGTAGTCCGCGATCGTTCCGTCAACATACCCTTCCGGTGTGCCAGGGATCAGCGCATCGATTACAATTGCGTCCTTGTAACGCTCAATCACATCGATGTCGCCGGATCGTTCTTCTTCTGTCCGGGGTTCGACACCTTCGGACAATGTTTGTTTCTTGGCTTCGACCTCCTCGTCAGTAATTGCAAAGGCGGGGCTTATTGCGGACGACAAAGCCAGTGTCAGGAAAAGCAATGCAAGTTTCTTCAGATGATCAAGGGGGTATCGGAACAGGTCGTTTGATTGCTTTGATCCAGCAACTGCGTTGTCTGATTTATGTTTCATCGTAGGCACCTATTATGACCGGGATGGTCGTTTCTGTGATGCTTGAACCTGTTACATGTTCGGAAATTCGCGGCTCTCGGTCGAACTCGACATCAACTTACGCTCGCCGCCATCAAAGAGATGCACGTTTGTAAACAGGGTAGATAATTCCTCGTCCTGTGCCGCATCCTGTTTTGACCCAGACAGACTTGCGGCGACCACTCCGTCTTTCAAGGGCCGGGTGATGATGTAACTCATTGTGCCCTCCTGATTTCGAATTAAAAATTCTTCTTTTCTGACGACCAGGATAGACGCCCCCCCCAAGAAAAGCCTGACACCTCTGCGGAGGGCTGAAAAAAGATCTCCGGAAAATGTCAGGTTTTGTGATTTTTTTGTGACCTGTCCGATCTGAGCCAATAAGCTGGCCGCCATTGGAGCGGACATGACCACCGATCACACATTCAATCCGGGCAGCAAACTGCCGCTTGTGCGGGCCTCAGTGGCGGCTCCGGTGATTGCCGCATTGCAGACCGTGAATGTCGAACCGGCGTTTGTTCTGGACCCGCTCGGGTTGAATGAGGCGCAGATGATGGACCCTCAGAGTTTTCTTCCCCATGACGTGATCTATCAGGTTTTTCAGGCTGTATCCGAGGCAACCAATCCCAACTTCTGTGCATCGGTCGGACAAAACACCGACCTGGTTCAGTTCATCCCGCTCGGCGATATGCTGACCGAGGCATTGACGCTTGGGGGCTTTTTCACACGGTTTACGCAGGCCGTATCAAGGGAATCCAACGCGACGACGCAATCCCTGCTTGTCGAAGAGAGCCACGCCTATTTCAGCGCCAGGAGAAGCTTTTGCCCCACAGTGTCCCCCGGACAGGCGGACGCGTTTCTGGCGAGTATTTGGATTTCGCTTCTGCACCGGGTTCTGGATTTCAGATGGGACCCCCACGAAATCATACTGCGGGTCAGCGACCCTGACGCGCTGCCCAAACAGTTTCACGGTGTCAAGCCCATCAAGTGCAGCCCCCAAGGGTACTCGATCAGGTTCCCATCCTCATGGCTGAGCTACAGCCTGACGCCACAGGTTCTGGAAAACGCGCCGGATGTGCTGGCTCAGGGTCGTGACCTTGTCGCCCCAATCGACTTCCTCGCCGGGTTAGAAGGTTTGATAGGCAATCATCTCGCCACCCCCGGATTCGGTGTTGAAAAACTCGCAAAGCTGTGCGGCATCCATCCCGATACGCTGAACAGCCGCCTGACAAAGTATGATCAGACGGCGTCGCAGGTCATCACAAGGCTCAAACGGGAACAGGCGGAAAAGCTACTACGGCAAGACGGGCATTCGGTGAACAACGTTGCAGCAGGGCTCGGCTATTCCGACCCTACGGCCTTTTCCAGAGCCTTTCGCAAATGGACAGGCATGTCGCCGTCTGCATTTCGAAGATCGCAAAAGGACCCGAAATCATGACACTGGACATCATGATTGGCGTGCTGTCAGCGTTTTTCCTCTTTGCCAGTTCGATCAAGATGTTTGGATGGCAAAAGAAGATCTTCGACGTTCAATTGGGTATGTTCATTTCCTATGGCCTGAACCGGCAAATCATGCTTCTGGTCGGGTGCGTTGAATTGTTCGGAGCAACTGCGATCTGGTTTCAAGGATCGTGGGTGGGCCCGCTTGGGGCGCTCGCGCTTCTGGGCACATCGATCGGCGCCATCGGTTGCCATCTGATCTGGGATACCTGGAAAGACGGCATTCCCGCTATGATCACAGGCACACTGTCGGCCATCGTGGCATGGTCCGGCAAAGGCGCGCTGCTGGTGTTTATTGGCCTCGTTTAACTTTTAAATCGGGACAAACTTCGTGACTGACAGTATCCACTTAGCAAATGCCAATGGCCTTTATCTGGAGGGTATCCGAGACGGCAATATGAATGAGGCGCTCGATAAGTACACGGGCCACCGCTACACCCAGCATTCCGCTGGCGTGCGTGATGGCAAGGAAGGGTTTATTGAATTCTTCACCCCGTTTCTAGAGCGCAGCCCGGTGCGCGACATTCAGGTCCTGCGCTTTATCGAGGACGGGAATTACGTTTTCGTCCACGTCTATCAAAGCCTCAACAATGGTGAGGCGAAGTGGGTCACCGCCGACATTTTCGACACCGACGAAGAGGGCCGGATTGTCGAACACTGGGATGTGTTCGACGAGTATTAATGCCCCACTATCTCGGGCCGAACGATAGTGGACGGCCCGACCGAGATCGAAGATCTCGACAAGACCGATGCCAACAAGGAGGTGATGCAGGGCTTTGTCGACAATTTGCTGAAGGGCGGGCGGGCCGATCTGGTGACAGACTATAACTCGGTCAAGCAATACGACCAGCACAACGCCGAGGTGGGTGACGGATTGGAGAGCTTTGGCAGGCATTTCAAGGGAGTGATGGAAAGCGGTCACGCTTCGCAATATGTCAATGTGCACCGCCTTCTGGGCCAGGGTAATTTCGTCGTCATCTTCAGTCATGTGAAACAGGGCGGCGATGACTGGGCCGTTTTTGATCTGCTCCGCCTGAACGATGGCAAGATCGTCGAGCACTGGGACGTCCAGGAAAAGATCGGCCCGAATGCGACCGGGAACAACTACGGTAAATTTTGAGTTGCCCTGCGTTTTCTTGCAACATCGCCTGAAGCCGCCGTTCGCCAAGACAAGAGGAATTGCAGATTTGTCCTCAACTTTCGTGTCTGAGCGCGGTGCAGCTAAAGTGCGGTCTCGGTTCAAGCGAAATCGACGCCCGCGAACGACCGCATTGACGACAAGCGCTGCGCCGCAACAACAAACGTGCCGCAGGCCCAAGCCAATGCTGCATCAGCGTAGGCTGAGAATCCAAGGTCGGTTTGGTCCCGCTCAGCAGCCATGCGAAAGCCTCTTCGTGGATGTCCGCTTTTGCACCATGAAGCAATGGAGCCGTGTCCGCTTTGGGCTGAGAGCCGTCATTCCTACGGATAGTCTAAAAGGCGGCTTCACCCCACATCTCGGCCATAGCAGTACTTTCGCCAGTTTCTGCTCTGGGGTTAAGGCAATCGGTGACGCCGGGATCCGCTTGAAGGTCCAATCCTTGGAAAAATCACCTGATCAGGTTCGCATAATCCAAAGAGTGACGAGGTTGGAGGTATGTTATAAAGTAACACCCATGAGCGGCGGTATAGCAATAGCGAGAGCGTGACCATGACAGGATCAATCCAGAGCGAAGCATTCCAAGAGAGCGCCAAGATGTTTCAGCGCGGCGGGCCTCTAGCCCCGACGTGTGGTGCCCGCACCCGAAACGGAGGTGCTTGTGCAAACCTGCCGATAAAAGAGGGTAAGGGGCGCTGCCTGAGCCACTGCGGCCCCAAGGCTGCCAATGCCTTCCGGGAACGCCAGAAGCGCCGCTTTGAGGCCGGTCAAGTCACTGCAGAGGAGTGGAACCGGGCGGAAGCTCGCCGTGCAGCCAACCGGCTTGGCGATGCGAGGAAAAAAGACCCTTGGATTTCGGGGCGCACAATCGACCTTGGAGAGAACGAGGAGGCGTTTGCGGAGGCGCTGGGCGGCATTGACGTGGCCGCGCTCGCCCCTGCCGTCGCGGATTGGCTGCGCTGGAAGTACCAACGCTTACAAATTGACACGCGGAACGACCCGAAGTGGTTGGACGTGCGGCTGAACAAGCTACCAGCACGCATAGAGAGCACCGGACAGCGCCCGGTGAGCGCCTTGGAGTGCACTCCGGAGACCCTTGCCCATCAGGAGGCGTGGCAGCCCTCAAAGGGCCTTCCTGTAGCACCGTCGCGCCGCAGCCTGCCAGATCCCCCCCGCGCCTCCAAGCCCGTGCGTCCACCTGCTACCGCGCGCACTGGGCGTCCGCGTATTCGTCCCGTGAGCACAGACGAGCAACAAGAACTCTTGAACCTCTACCGTGACCATATCGGCGTCTTACGTCCGATTATGGACATGTCCACAGGCGAGACAAAGCAGTGGGCCGTTCTACGGACTCTTCGGGCCTACTTAAACGCACCGCAAGATGCGAGCGCGCATCAAAGGTGGCTCGCACTAGTGCAAGCCACGCTTGTGCCCCCAATGCGAGCCACCGGTACCGGCTAAAGTCTTTGAGTTGCCGCACTTCGCACCCCAATTTGATCTTCTCCCCCACCACTTCCGCTCTATAGTAAAACAGGTGGTGGTGGGGGCGTCCCTGTTGGGGACACACCCCCCTATTCCACCGCCATTTTACTTTACCCGACTCGGTGGTGGACCCCACCTTTACCCCACCTCGGATCAAATGGGAGAAGTGCACTTCCTTGGCGTTGGTCGCGTCCAGCGAACTTAGCTACAGGCACTTTCTCCGCCGCCGTTAGGCAGGAGCACTGCGGGCTGCCCGGTGCGGATAACAGGGGTGGCACGCCCCTTCTTCGGATCAGATACAGGTTCTCGGAGAAGTCCGCCGCTATTTAGCCACTGCTTCACGAGGCCTTTGACCTGCCCCCGTTCGCGGTTTTGCTCAGCGCTACGTTCTTCGCGCTTGGTGCCGCGCAGCCCCACATCAAGGCCCAAGACACCCGCCACGAGATATCCCACCCAATCCGAAGATTGTTCGCTGGCGCGAGGAGGGTTCGGGGCCTTGTCAATCGCGGCCTGCACCAGTTGCAATTCGCCCGCAGTCACCGTCTCGGCCATGGGGGTAGGTGGCGACCACTCAACGGGTACGCCCACGCTATCCCCGTCCGGGTATTGCGGCGTGCCGTTACCCAAGCCCACCGGTTCGATTTTGCGCCACACCGCCTTGGCCGCTGGCGCAAGGTTTGCCTTCCCGTTGTCCACTCGAAAGTATTTGAAGGCCTCTTCCGCCGGGATTGCGAAGTTTGTTGCTTCAGCCGACGTCATGCGCGCGAGTTGGCGAACATTCCGTGCCCCATCCACCCACGCCGACGCCCCACGAACCGCACCGGAGCCGCTTCCCTTCATGTCATTAGCCGCCTGCTTGCCGGTGTGGTGTACAGCTTGAATTGCAAGGTTGGTGCGGCCCATGATACGGCGAAGCGCGCCCAAGAGCACGTTGACCGCCGTGTTGTCGTTCTCAGGCAGCGTGTGGACCGCGCCCAAGGGGTCCAAAACAAGGACGTCGATACTGTGGCCCTCGACGAACTCCGCCAGCTTGTCTTCAATCCCCGGCACCATACGCGGTTCACCGCGTTCAGACTTTGCCAAACACAGGTCAATTTCGCGTCCAGACGTCAGAAAGAGACGTCCACCAAGATCAGCGTCCGAGAGGCCGTATTGCTTCATGATCGCCGCCAAGCGCCGGTCCAATTCATCTTGAGGGTCTTCTGCGTTGTGGACCCAAACGCGGAGCGGACGCTGCGGCGCTTCACCGGGGAGCAATGTCCGTCCGCACGCCATAGCGACCGCCTCAACCATAGTCAGCACGGACTTTCCTGTGCCGCCCGGTGCAGCAATGATGCTGAGCGATCCAGCAATCAGGCTGCGCCCGTAGAGCCACTGGCGTGGGGGAATACTTGTTGCTGAGGGAGCGGTTGTTGGGGTCAGCACCAATCGCTCAAGCGCACGTGAGGACTTACTTCCGCCGTTACGGGCGACCAAATTGTCGATTATGCCCTCGCGAACAGCCGCCTTAGAAAACACCTGCTTTGCCTCAGCAAGACGCACCTCTTGAGCAAGATTGGGGTCAAGCTGGTGGCAAATGCGCAGTAGCGACGACCAGTCATTCTTCGGGGCACCTAACGTGTCATAAATACGCGCATCTTCAACCGGGTCAGAACCGCACCACTTGGCGCTCCATGCAAGGAAGAGATCTCGTCCTGCTGCCTCAAATCCGGTTCCAGTTACCGCGCCTTTCACTGCGTTTGCGACGCCCACTTGCCCGTTTCGGTCCATCCCTGTCGGGTTCGGCATGTACCCCATCAACTGCGAGATCAGGGCAAGGTCCGGCACTCGGTTGGGCTGCGCGGCAACACTAAAGAGCCCCCCCTGTGCGATATGCGTGGAACGTGACGGATTGTACCCGGGCAGGCTCAAAGTAGCTGCGACGTCCTGCATGATGGCGCAGAAGTTGCCTACGGTGTATGTGTGTGCAGAGTTCAAGCTGCGGCCTCCTGTACTGCCAAGGCGTCCACTGGTGAGGCAAAGCGCACCACACACCCTTTTCGGCGTTTGCCTTCACTGGGCACATTGAGGGTGTAGGGAAGGCGCATAAGGCGCGACAGATCGCCTGTGCTATCCGCGCCAATCACGGCCAATGCCTCGTTAAGCGCCGGAGCGACGGAAGTCGTTCAGAACGTCCAAGACTTCACCGGGTGACGGTACATGGATTGGTTGCCCGCCCAGCGCGGGTTGTGTAGTATTTTTCAAGACAAAACTTTCTTTTAGCCCCGCGTGTGCTGGCCGCACTGCGGGGCTTTTCATTTCACAGAGGTGTAGAGTTAGGCGGCAACCGACGCGGGCAGCGCATCAAGCCAAGCTTGCACATCGCTCGCGCGCCACGCGGTGATGCGCCCAATTTTGACCGGACGCGGGAAAGGGTGCTCCGGGTCCGGATTTTGCAGCCAATCATAGACTGTACTGCGGCCCACCCCCAACCGCGCGGTCAGTTCCTGAACGCGGAACAAGCGGGTAGAGTGGTCTTCGCCTTTTGAGGGCTGAGGGGCGGCGGTGTTCTTCATAGACGGTCTCCGGTGATTTCCGTCAATATCCGATCCCGTCCATGACTGCTCAACAGCTAAGTCTAGGTTTTGCCCGCCTTCGGGACAAGATTTCGCTTTTCTGACAGGCCAGTCAAATGTGAAGAACAATCTTTCGGTAAATCGTATTTGACTGAATTTCCCCCAAGAATTGGCGCAACCACCCTTGAGGTTGCACGCCCCGTGCGGCTCGATCGTCACTGGGCGTGCGCAGGTTGAGTGCTATTTGCGTGCGTGCAGCTGAACCACCGCGTCGCCGCTTACTTGCCTGCCGCTCACGAAGTCGGCCCACGCCTCCATCAAAACACGGCGGCGCTCCACCGCCTGCTCGCGGCGATACGCCTTTTCAACTTGGCCTAGCTGATGCGCGAGGGCCTCCTCCGCAAGTTCGCGTGGGAACTCGGTGTCATTAGCGGCCCAATCTCTAAAAGTGCTCCGGAACCCGTGCGGAACATACTGTTCCCGCCCCATGCGCCTCATGACTGCCCTCAGGGTCATATCAGACAGCGGCTTGCCCACACGAACGCCCTGAAACACGAAGTCGTTCGGGCTGGGGGCGCTCAGGCAGTGGCTTCGTGCACGCTCCAAGACCGCTATTGCGTCGCCAGATAGCGGAACCACGTGTTCACGCTTCGCCTTCATGCGCTCTGCGGAGATTGACCAAATTGCCCGCTCAAGATCAAACTCCGCCCATGTTGCAAGGCGCACCTCCCCAGACCGAGCAGCGGTCAGTATTGCAAACTTAAGTGCCAACGCGCCACACCCTTCGCGCCCCCTCAACTCGGTCACAAAGTCAAAAACCTCACTGCGCGGCATTGCAGACCTGTGCCCATGCGTCAGCTTTTTGGGTGCAGACAATGTGGCGTTGAACAGCTTCCAGCTTGCGGGGTTGTCGTGATGGTACGCCTCATTCTGGATGGCGTGGTCGAAGAGATTTTCAAGGCGGCCACGCACCCGTGTCGCGGTCACGTGTTTGCACTCCCACAGCTCCTCAAGAACCGGCAGAATGTCCCTGCGCGTTATGTCCGCCAATGGTTTGTCACGTAGCGGTGCCGCGTGGACCTTGAATGTGTGCCGCCACTGGTAGGTGTGTTTCGGATTACTAAACCCCGAGTGGGCTATTTTCCATTCGACGAACTTGTCCGCGTAAGCTCCGAAGGTCACGCCCTTCGCTGCCTCTGCAGCCGCTTGCGCCTTCTCCTGCGCGACCTGCACAGCGGCCTCGGTCACGGGGTCCAAGCCCCGTGCCAAGACATCTCGCACCGCAGCGGCCTTCGGGCGGGCCTGAGCTAGTGTCGTGGCGGGGAAGCCACCTAGCCCCATCTCCTTTTGTTTTTGGCCTTTTCTCTTGTAGCGGAAGACCCAGCGCTTATTTCCCTTGGCGGTGACGCGCAAAAACAGACCGCCGCCGTCATTCACTCCACTGCCGGGCGCGGCATTTTCAACCTGCTTTGCGGTGAGGAGGTGCATACCCCGTGCCATAGTCTCTCCCCCCGGATTACACGCCGACTGCTACGCGATAGCGCGAAACAACTTGCACCGGCAAGCCGGACGCCTCCGCAACATCGCCGGTGTTCATCCGGTAATCTTCGATCAATGTGTGTAGTAGGGCGGCCATATCGCGCCAAACTTCGGGGAATACCTCGCGCGCCGCGTCGGGAAGTCGAAACATTGCGGCAAGCGCGTCAGCGAAGTCATTCGCGGCAACGCCGCAAAGGGCCGGGTAAGTCGTGTTCATGAGTGAAGTCCTTTTATTCTGTGGGGCTGCGCGATCCAGCATCCCCGCCCCTATTGTGCCCCTAACCTGCCCCTAAATTTCTCGGGCAGTCAATAGACGCGACCGGACAATCTCGGACATAACCCTCCACAACCCTTTGCAATTAAAGTCATTTTTCGAAAGATACCAGTCAGCGACGGACACTGCTGGACAGTGGTTTTGCGTCCCTAGGCTCCACCAAACCACCCTCTCAAAATAGTTAACTCCGTCTCATTTGTGCGTAACGCGTGCGCTGTGCACTTGTGCCACACGAGGCGATCCTGTGATCTCTAACCAGCAAAATCGCTCAAGCCCGAACATGGTTGCCAGAGACGACTTTTCGAAGCGGTAGCAAAAAAGGGCTCCCAAAAGAGCCCTTTGGATTTTACTTTTTCGAGATATTTTCTACATCATTCAGCATCCAGTTCTTGAACCAGTCTTCCGTTTCCGGCCGGTACAGGCGGAACAGAAAAAACCAATCATTTGCGCTTGATGCACTTTCTGTGGTCACCCAGTTCGCCTCGTAGCCCTCGGGAACTTTGTCCAAGTTTGGTGCGTAGTACACATCAACCGAACCATCCTCATTCTTCACCATCTTATCCAGGTCTTTGGTGGACGCGCCAACACGGTCGACACCCCGATTGAAGTTCTTGGTTTCCATGTTGTAGACGATGGCCGACCAGAAATCTTTCGCGGGCACATCAGCCGGCACGTTAAGCTTATACGTGTCTTCACCATTCAGCATATTCCCATCTGAATCACGCAAACCGGTCAGGTAAAACGTAGCACCACCCAGTTCGCTAGGCAGGAAAGTAACGTAGAAATAGGTCGCTGCACGCTTGTCGATAAGGATCTCCTCACCATCTTCAAACGGGAACCCCATTTGGGCCTGAGGGCCGAAATTCCAAAAGGACCATTCTGAGAGCTTCTCGCCATCCTTCACCCAAAGCGGCGCAACAGTTTCGCCTTCGGTTACAAATTTTGCCTGCATGTATGCGTATGCGAGCTCCAGGCCCTCAAGTGCCGCTTTTTTCTGGGCTGGCGTTGGATCAAACGCCTCGCCTTTTTTGATGCCAATACTTTGGAGCATAGAGTAAACGGCGCGATCTTTCTCTCGAACCGGGTTGTTCTGCACCACATCGTTGATGTCTTCTATGAAAGTCATGTTGTAGTAGGGCAGACAGTCATACGGTAGATCGGTCGCATCAAGGTAATGCGTTGGCTCGATTTCGCCGTTCACAGCCTCTTCCAGAGCGTAGATTTTGATACCCTTTGCATGCTCTCCAGCTTCGGCATGCGTGGCGCCGTTCAGCAGTGTTGGACGGAAGGAAAAAGACGCATCATGCGTGTCAAAGTTGGGCACAATTATGTAACCCTGCGCTGCCAACTCATCTGCTGTCCCAAACTCATTGCTGTATCCGGGGGGAAGGAACAGGTACTTCCCGCCATCGCCCTCGTCAGCCCCTCTAGAGCCAACATCAACCATGGGCACGTGCCATGCCGAAATGAAAGATCCAAAGTAGTCGACTTTGTCTGTCATTGGCGGCACTTCAACAACCATTGGACCGTTTTTGACCGAGATCGACCCCCATGCGTACGCAGTGGTGTCGTTTGCCGTCAGAAAACCTTTCTCCGACCCAAACGGCTTGGTGACAAAGTTCACCGTATCGTAATCCCCGCCAGCACGCACCGTCGCCTTGATAAAGTCCACTTGAGCAACTGCAGGCATATAGTGGATGGCGGCCTGAGTGGCGCGCTGCACCATAATGTCATATTCGATGTCAGCGTGTTTTTCCGAGCGGGCCAGAATATCGCCGGTATCGTTAAAATTCGCATCGGTTGGCGTGGTCGCCAGAGAAGCACTGCACAGAAAAGATAAGGCGATAGCAGCCGAGCCAATTAGATTTTTCATTGAATGAACTCCAGTTGTTTCAAAGCGGATGGCCGATAATACTGTGTACTGTGCGTCAATGGTGGCGTCGCATTCAAGTGTGCTCTTGATCCCCATAGCCGCTAACGCGCGACAAGCCATGGTGGGCTTTCCTCTTTTCTTTTTGAGCTGGCAAGCTGTCTGGCAACAGACGCTCACTGGCTTTTGACGCTACTCAATCGCGGCACCCAAAGCGCAGGTAACAAAAAAACCCCGCCGCGTTTCCGCAGCGGGGGTGGTTTATTTTGGGTGCACCGAAGTGCATGCCCTTGGCTTTAGAAGTGTGCCGACTTGGTGTTTGCAGGCACCTCAAGTGGTGGCGCAAATTTGGTCAGGTCGATGCCTTCAACAGCCGCTTTGTACTCTTCCAGCGTTGGGGTGCGACCCAGGATAGCAGACAGCACAACCAGCGGCGTGGAGGCGAGCAGCGACTCACCTTTTTTCTCTGGCAGGTCGCCCACAACACGGCCCTGGAACAGGCGGGTCGAGGTGGCCAGAACGGTGTCACCCTTGGCGGCTTTTTCCTGGTTACCCATGCAGAGGTTACAGCCTGGACGCTCAAGATAGAGAATGTTCTCGTACTCGGTGCGCGCCTGCTGCTTCGGGAACATGTCGTCAAAGGTGAAGCCCGAGTAACGCTCCAGAATTTCCCAGTCGCCTTCCTCTTTCATCTCATCGATGATGTTGTAGGTCGGTGCCGCCACAACCAGCGGTGCCTTGAACTCAACTTTGCCATTGGCAGCTTCGAGGTTCTTCAGCATCTGCGCGACAATTTTCATGTCACCCTTGTGCACCATGCAGGAGCCCACAAAGCCCAGATCCACTTTCTTTTCAGCGTTGTAGTAGCTGATTGGGCGGATGGTGTCGTGGGTGTAGCGCTTGGACACGTCGTCGTTGTTCACGTCCGGGTCGGCGATCATGGGCTCAACGATCTGGTCCAGATCCACAACCACTTCGGCGAAGTATTTCGCGTCCGCATCCGGCTTCAACGCAGAGTTGGCGCCGGATTTGATGTCGGCAATCCGCGCGTCGGCTTTGTCCACCAAGCCCTGCAGAAGCGCGGCTTCGTTGTCCATGCCTTTGTCGATCATGATCTGGATGCGGCCTTTGGCCAGCTCCAGCGAGCCGATCAGGGTCTCATCGTTGGAGATACAGACGGAGGCCTTTGCCTTCATCTCTGCGGTCCAGTCGGTGAAGGTGAAGGCTTGGTCCGCCAGAAGCGTGCCAATGTGCACCTCGATCACGCGGCCTTGGAAGACGTTGTCACCGTGTTGATCCAGCATCTGCGCCTGGGTGGCATGTACCACATCGCGGAAGTCCATGTGCGGGGCCATTTGGCCTTTGAAGGTCACCTTCACAGACTCAGGGATCGGCATGGAAGCTTCGCCGGTGGCAAGCGCCAGAGCAACGGTGCCGGAGTCCGCACCAAAGGCAACGCCTTTGGACATACGGGTGTGGCTGTCGCCGCCAACGATCACGTCCCAGTCGTCCACGGTGATGTCGTTCAACACTTTGTGGATCACGTCGGTCATCGCGTGATACTCGCCTTCCGGATCACGCGCGGTGATCAGGCCGAAGTCGTTCATGAACTTCATCAACTTAGGGATGTTGGCCTGTGCCTTCTTGTCCCAAACCGACGCGGTGTGACAGCCGGACTGATAGCCCACGTCCACGGACGGGGAGATCACGGTGGCAGCCATCGCCTCCAGTTCCTGCGCGGTCATCGGACCGGTGGTGTCCTGAGAGCCCACAACGTTCACTTTCACGCGCACGTCAGAACCGGCATGCAGCGTCACACCCGGGGTGGTGCCCAGCGCGTTGCGGTTGAAGATTTTTTCAACAGCGGTAAGGCCCTGGCCTTCTACAGACAGCTCTTTGGATGGCGCATAGGCAGATTTCAGTTCCTGACCAAGTGCACCAGCAGCAAATGTCTGCAGTTTCTTACCAAAGACCACGGCGTAAGAGCCGCCCGCCTTCATGAACTCCACTTTTTGAGGGGTGAAGGCAGCAGAGATGTCTTTCAGCACATTGCCGTCGGCATCCTGCAGCGTCTTGGTTTTGGTGTTGATGGTCAACACGGTGCCGGTGGCCACGGAGTAGGCCTCTTCCAGCACGGCTTCGCCGTCTTCATCGACCACAACATTGCCGTCCGCATCGGTCTTTTTGACCCAGTTGTCCAGATCAATGCCGATGCCGCCGGTCACGCCAACGGTGGTCAGGAAGATCGGGGAGATGCCGTTGGTGCCTGCCACAACAGGTGCGATGTTGATGAATGGCACGTAAGGCGATGCCTTCTTACCAGTCCACAGCGCCACGTTGTTCACACCGGACATACGGGACGAGCCCACGCCCATGGTGCCTTTTTCCGCAATCAGCATCACACGCGCATCAGGGTGCTGTTTCTGCAGCTCCTGAATGGCCACCTGATCTTCCGGCGAGCACATGCATTTGCCGTGCAGTTCACGGTCTGCGCGGGAGTGCGCCTCGGCACCGGGGGACAGAAGGTCGGTCGAGATGTCACCGATACCGGCGATAAAGGTCACAACCTTGATCTCTTCGTCCACTTCGGGAAGCTTGGTGAAGAATTCCGCCTTGGCGTAACTTTCCAGCAGCTCTTTGGCGACCGCATTGCCCGCTTTGAACGCTTCTTCCAGACGATCGGTGTCCGCTTCATAAAGGAAGACCTGAGTCTTCAACACGTCCGCAGCCTGTGCAGCAATCGCGGCATCGTCACCCAGTGCCAAGTCGAGCAGCACGCGGACAGACGGGCCACCCTTCATGTGCGACAGCAGCTCAAAGGCGAACTCCGGGGAGATTTCGGCCACGTCAGCCGCGCCGAGAATGATCTCTTTGAGGAAGTCTGCCTTAACGCCAGCAGCACTCGTGGTGCCGGGCAAGGTGTTGTAAATGAAGAACTTCAGAGAGTCTTCGCGATGGGCGTTGGCGGTGTCTTTGATCTGTTCGATCAGTTCGCTGACCAGCGCGCCGTTATCGATTGGCTTTGGATTCAGACCTTCGGATTTCCGGGTCTCAATCTCATTCAGATAATCTGTATACAAGCTCATGATGATCCTAGCGATTTGAGGTTGGCTTAAGCATGAACGCCCTGTCTTTAATGCAATAGCGAGTCACAGGGCAGGTATTGTATGCCGATGTATACCAAGCTTGAAAAAGACGCAAGTTGCCCTTCGGAACAATTGTCTTGGCCTCCCCCAAATGTGATGGCGCAGTGCGGCGTATGGCCCCCAATGTAGGCTGCCCTGTCCGGTTTTTCCAGCGCACAACAACCTTCCAAGCCGCACAGATTGGGAAGCTGTTTCCGGTTAAGACGCGCTTTGCCAAGCTGCGGGGATTGTATTCAAACAATATCTTGTGATCCATGACGCGAGGTGTCGCAGCATTTTGTTTTCGACGGCGCAGAATGGCTATTGACTCAGCCGCCAGTTTCCACGACTTGGAAAGGGATGGTTCCCGAACGACGCCAGTCAACCGGGATGAAAAGGGAATACGGTGCGGCCACCTCAAGGTGCCAAATCCGTGACTGCCCCCGCAACTGTAAGCGGTAAGCGACCCCGAAAAGACCACTGAACGCCAGGCGTTTGGGAAGGTTCGGGAAAGCCACAATCCGCGAGTCAGGAGACCTGCCATCCAGACGATAACTTCAACCCGGGCGGGGCGTCCGGACAGGAGGCCAAGATGGCTTTACGGTTTGAACCGTGTGAAAAACTGACTGTGCTTGCCCCGCGCTATCGCGGAGGGCGAGATGCACCACACCACCCACAGAATTTCTATCTGCACATCCTGCAAACATGTCGGCGAGACCTGTCGCCCCGGCTATGAGTTGATCAAGCGCCTGCGCGAAGCCATCGAGATGGCGGGTGATGCGATCACGGAAGAGTTCGAGATTTCGGGCGTCGCCTGTATGGCGGGCTGCAAACATCCTTGCACTGTGGCCTATCACAGCACCCGCAAGGCCACCTATCTGTTTGGCGACATCACACCGGAGCAGGATATCGAAGACTTGGTGTCCTTTGCACAGCAATATGCGGTGCTAGGCGATGGCTGGTGCTCCTCGGTGGATCGCCCCGGCAAGCTGCGCACACACACGTTGGCGCGGGTGCCATCGATGATGTTGGCGATTGAGGACAGCGCGGAGCGCCTGTCATGAGAACCGGGCATTTGGTGGCCAAAGACATCTGTTGGCGTCCTGCAAAAAACCAACCGTTTCTGCTGCACCCTGTGAGTTTTGAGGTCTATCCAGGGCGCGTGCTTGGTGTGGTTGGCCCCAATGGCGCGGGCAAGTCGACGCTGTTGCGAATGATCTATCACTATCAGAAACCCACAACGGGGCAGGTCATGGTGGATGGGCAGGATCTCTGGGGCATGTCCGCCAAAGCGGCAGCGTGCAAGGTCGCCGCTGTGCTTCAGGAACAACCCGGCGCGTTTGGCTTGACGGTGCGTGACATTGTGGCGCTGGGGCGCACCCCGCATCGCAGCGCTTTGTCATCGAGTGGGGCACAGGATGCGGAGATAGTAACCCAAGCAATCGCGCGGATGCAGCTGGAAGTATTGGCCACCCGCGATTTTGACACGCTGTCGGGCGGGGAACGCCAACGGGTGATGGTGGCGCGGGCTTTGGCGCAGCAACCGCAAGTGTTGGTGATGGATGAGCCGACCAACCACCTCGACATTCGCCATCAGCTCGAAATCCTCTCGCTGATCCGGTCGCTTGGGCTGACCATCGTGGTTTCGCTGCACGATCTCAACATGGCCGCAGACGTGTGTGACGCCATCCTGCTTTTGAAAAACGGACACTGCCTAGGCTTTGGCAGCGCCGATGACGTGCTCAGCGAACAGCTTGTCTCTGACACGTTTTCGATTACCGCCCAGCGCCAGGTGCTGAGCGTCAGTCAGAACCAACACCTTACGTTTCACCTCCCCACCTAAAGGACCAAATTTTTGACCACCAAATTGACCACTGCCGCTGTTGGCGCCCTGCTGGCCCTGTCCACCAACACCGCGTTGGCGGAAACCACCGTGGACAGCTGCAACCGCCAAGTGACGTTTAACGCGCCGCCAAAAGCGGCCATTTCCAATGACGTGAACCTGACCGAGATGATGCTGGTTCTGGGGCTAGCGGATCGCATGGTGGGTTACACCGGCATTTCCGGCTGGAAGACGCTGGACAAAGAGATGCGCGCCGGTGTGGAAGAACTGCCGGAGCTTTCTGCAAAGTACCCATCCAAAGAAGTGCTGATCGGTGCGGAGGCGGACTTCTTCTTTGCCGGTTGGAACTACGGCATGAAAGTGGGCGGCGAAGTCACGCCGGAGACCCTCGCACCGTTTGACATCAAGGTTTATGAGCTGACCGAAAGCTGCATTCACATTGGCGAAAAAGACGCCGCCAGTATGGAAGACATGTACACAGACATCATGAACCTCGGCGCGATTTTTGATGTGAAAGACAAGGCGGATGCGCTGGTCGATGGCTACAAAGCGGATCTTGCGACCTTCACCAATGGGTTGGCACCGCTGGACACCGCGCCGCGTGTGTTTGTCTATGACAGCGGCGAAGACTCTCCGTTCACCGCAGGGCGCTATGCAATGCCAAACGCGCTTATTGAAGCGGCTGGCGGCACCAACATCATGAACGATCTGGAGAAAAGCTGGGCCAAGGTCGGCTGGGAGCCGGTTGTGGAGCGCAATCCGGAGGTCATCGTGATCGTGAACTACGGCAATGTGACCGCCGAAGAAAAACGTGCGTTTATGATGAACAACCCGGCTTTTGCGGAGATGGACGCCGTGAAGAACGACCGGTTTGTGACCCTTGAGTACGTTGAGGCAACCCCGGGACCGCGCAACATCGCAGCGGTGAAAACCCTCGCCGAAGCATTCCGGGCGAAGTAAATGGGCGAGAGAGCAGCAGGGCAGCCAAAGAGCAGATTTCCCTATGTGATTGGCGCAGGGGGACTCCTGTTGCTTTTCTCGATTTCGATCGCAATCAGTGTCGGGGCCGTGTCTGTGCCCCTGCACACGGTTTGGAGCATCCTGATCAATCAGGTGGCGCCGGGCACAATGGAACAGGATTGGTCCAAAGGACGCGAGGCAATTGTCTGGGACATTCGGTTTCCACGCGCCTTGTTGGCCTGCCTGATGGGGGCCGGTTTGGCGGTTGTTGGCGGCAGTTTACAGGCTGTGACGCGCAACCCACTGGCGGACCCACATCTGTTAGGCATTTCCTCCGGCGCTGCCTTTGGCGCGATTTTGGCACTGATGCACACCGGCATGTTTTTGGGCCTGATCACCGTGCCGCTGTTTGCCTTTGGCGGGGCACTGGCCGCTACTTTGCTGGTTTTAGCGGTGTCGCAGTTTGCCTCGGCCACCAGCGCGGATCGGTTGATTTTAGCGGGCGTGGCGGTGTCTTTCATTGTGATGTCGCTGGCCAATGTGCTGATCTTTCTGGGCGATCCACGCGCAACGCACACGGTGGTGTTCTGGATGTTGGGCGGATTGGGATTGGCACAATGGAGTCATCTGGCTTTCCCCTTTGCTGTCCTTGTCCTCTGCGGGGCTTACATCTGGGCCAACGCGGGCAAATTGAATGCCATGACAGTGGGTGATGAGACCGCTGCCACGCTGGGCATACCGGTGGCGCGGTTTCGCCTGATCATCTTTGTTGTCGGCGCGTTGGTCACCGGGGTGATGGTGGCATTTTCCGGCATGATTGGCTTTGTTGGTCTGATGCTGCCGCACATTGTGCGCCTGTTGGTGGGCGGGGATTATGCCCGCGTGATTCCGGCCTCGGCCTTGTTTGGGGCGATCTACCTTCTGTGGTCCGACATCATCGCCCGCACGATTATGGCACCGGAAGACATGCCCATTGGCATTGTCACCGGATTGATCGGCGGGATGTTCTTTGTCTGGCTGTTGCGGCGGAGGGCGCGGTAAGGCGCCCTGCCCCAACTACGTCAGAGAAGCGGATAGTTCTCCGAATTCTCCAGCGCGTAGTGCCACCATTCATAGGGGTTCAACTCAAAACCGGCACCTGCCATGAGGCCTAACAAAATCAAACGATTTTGCTGAGCTTCACGGCAGATGTCGATTCTGGAGTGATGCGATTGTTGCAGGGCGGCGTCAAAGTCTGTGCCCATGTCAAGCACGGCACCATCGGCATCCGTGAGCGTCAAATCCACAGCGGTACCGCGGCTGTGATCCGAGCCGATCTCGGGGTCTGCAACAAATTCGGGGTCGGGCCGTACCTCCCACAAGCGGCGTTGCACCGCTTGGGGACGATAGGCATCCAGCAGCAGAAGGCGCAGTCCAAGGGCGGCGGCGCGATCGGCGGCATGAAAGAGCGCATCGGCGGCATGTGTGTGCAAGCGCGCCTGTTGATCCTCCGGCGTGGTGTAGAGCACCTCACCGGCGAAGTTATTGGTGCTCGCATAGGCAAGTTGCACGTCGATGGCCGCGTGTTGAATTGGGACCAGCATCATGCGGACACCTTTTGTGGGGTGGCGGCTGTTGTTTGGCAACAGCGCACCTGGGCCTGCTCGGTAGGCACCATGTTTTGTCGCACGTCACAGCCCGCGCCTGCCTGCTCACAGCGGTCTTTAAAGAAACAGCCAGTGGGCAGGTTTCGGTTGGACGGCAGGTCCGTGTTTCTAAGCGCCTCCCCCAGCCCGCCGGTGGCGCGCATGGTGGGGATCGAGTCCAGCAGGAGACGGGTGTAGGGATGTTTGGGCCCGGCAAGGACAGCGTCAGACGCGCCATGCTCCACCACCTGACCCAGATACATCACGGCGACCTCATCACAGAGATAGCGCACCACGGAAATGTCGTGGGAGATGAAAATGTAGGTCAGGCCGCGTTCAGCCTGCAGGTCTTTGAGCAGGTTCAGAATTTGCGCCTGAATGGAGATATCAAGCGCCGAGGTCGGCTCGTCGAGCACAATCACATCCGGATCGGAGGACAGCGCGCGGGCGATGGCAATCCGCTGACGCTGACCACCGGAGAATTCATGGGGATAGCGGTCGAGCACCTCAGGGCGCAGGCCCACTTTGGCGGCAAGATCGGCTGCCAATGCACGCAATTCGGCTTTGGGGCGTTTGGAAACAGCAAAGACGGGTTCGGTGATCACACGCCAGACCGGCATACGCGCGTTGAGCGAGCTTTGCGGGTCTTGGAACACAATTTGCACATCATGATCTGCGCCAAAGTTGCGGATCACTTCGCCCTCAGACGGCTTGCGAATGCCCATAAGCACCTGCGCCAAGGTGGACTTGCCACAGCCGGATTCACCAACAACACCCAGCGTTTTGCCACGCAGGATTTCGAGATCAATGCCGTTGAGCGCATGCACAAACCCACGTGGGCGACCACGCCAGTCTTCGCCAAACGGGAAGCGCATGTGGATGTTGGAGAGCGTCATCACGCTGTCAGTAGTCATGCGGAGATCTCCTCGCGCAGCCAGCAGGCGGCTTGGTGTTTACTGCCAACGTCGGTCAGCACAGGACGCGAGTCACAAGCGGCATGTGCGTGACGACAGCGGGCCTGAAAGGCGCAGCCTTTTGGCGGGTTGACCAGATTGGGCACGGTGCCCGGAATTGACGCAAGCGGCGCCCCCGGATCAGCGTCCTCAGGCAGGGCTTCGATCAAGGCGGCGGTGTAGGGGTGTTGCGGATTGCCCAGCACCTTTTGCGCCGGTCCGGATTCCACCACACGGCCTGCATACATCACATAGATGCGGTCACAGAACTGGCTGATCACTGCCAAATCATGTGAGATGAACAGCACCGAGGCCCCGGTTTGGCGGGCCTTGGCGTGCAACAATTGCAGCACCTGCCGTTGCACCGTCACATCCAAGGCGGTGGTGGGTTCGTCCGCCACCAGAAGCTTGGGTGAGCAGGCAAAGGCCATGCCGATCAGGATACGCTGGCGCATACCGCCGGAGAGTTCAAACGGGTAGCGCCCCAAGATTTCTTCGGCATCGTTGATGCGCATGTCCTTGAGCAGTTCGATGGCCCGATCCCGGGCTGCCATGCCGCGCAGATCGGAGTGCAGTTCGATCACCCGCAACATCTGTTTGCCAATGGTCTTGGTGGGGTTGAGTGCGGTTTGTGGCTCCTGAAAGATCATCGCCACATCGCCGCCGCGCAGCTTGTTCATCTCGCGCTCAGACATGGTGGCGACGTCCCGCCCCAGAATGCTGATGGTGCCCGCAGATTGGCGGAACGCGCCTGTGGGCAACAAGCCAAGTGCCGTCATGGCCGTGACCGACTTGGCCGAGCCACTTTCGCCCACAAGGCCTACAATCTCGCCCGGTTGCACATCCAAGTCCACGCCGTTCACCGCGTGCACATCACCTGCAAAGCCTGGAAACAGAACTTCCAGCCCGTCAATTTTTAGTACTGGGTCCGCCATGTCAGCGTGCCTTCTGTTTGGGATCAAGGATGTCGCGGATGCCGTCACCCAAGAGGTTGAAGGCGGTGGCGGTGATCAGGATGGCAAAGCCTGGGAAGGCTGAGTACCACCATTGGTCCAAGATGTAGTTGCGTCCGGTGGCCACCATGGCGCCCCATTCGGCGGTGGGCTGCTGCGCACCAAGGCCAATGAAGCTCAGCGCGGAGGCCAGAAGGATGGTGCTGCCGAGGTCCAGCGTCGCCTGCACCATGACCGGAGATAGGATGTTGGGCAGGATATGCCAGCGCAGAATGTGCAGTTTGGACGCTTTGAAGGTTTCGGCGGCGGTTACAAAAGACATTTCTCGGATCAGCAAAGTCTGGCCGCGTGAAATGCGCACGTAGACCGGGATGCGCACCAGGGCGATGGCAATGGCCGCATTGATCAAGCTTGGGCCAAGCGCGGCAGCCAGCGCCATGATCAGCACCAAGGACGGCACAGAAAGCACCACATCCATCAGCCGCATGATCACCACATCCACACGCCTACCAATCAGGCCGGCAAAAGCGCCCACAAACGTGCCGATGAAACCGGCAACCAGCACCACAAAGAAGCCCACAGCCACGGATTGCCGCCCGCCATAAAGAATGCGGGAGTAGAGATCACGGCCCACTTCATCCGTGCCAAAGAAATGGTCCCAGCTGGGCGCAGCCAGACGGGCGCGCAGATCGATTGCGTTGGGATCATGGGTGGCAAAGACCGGTGCGAAGATCACCAGAAACAGCACGGTCAGCACTACGGCGCCGCCGCCAAGCGTGAGCGGGCTTTTCTTGATTTGATACCAGAGATAACCCCAATCCACCCGCGACAACGCGCGTTTGATTGGGTTCACAGAGACGGTTGCGTCGCTCATCACGAGACCTCCCGGATGCGCGGATCAACCGCCATATAGATCAAATCAACAGCCAAGTTGATCAGCACGTAAGCCAGCGAGACCACCACGGTGAAACCCATCACAGCCGGGAAATCCAGCGCCTGAATGGAGTTCACCACATAGGCGCCCATGCCGGGCCAGGCGAAGACGGTTTCGGTCAGCACCGCGCCGTAGAGCAGGTCGCCCAGCGCAAGGCCAAGTACGGTGATCGAGGGGATCATGGCGTTGGGCAGCGCTTCGGTGAAGACCACTTTGAAGCGGCTGAGACCGTTGGCTTTGGCGGTGCGGATATAGTCCTGCTGCAGCTCTTCGAGCATCGCGGCGCGTACTTGGCGGGCCACCACGCCGAGGTGCACAAAACCCAAGGTGAAGGCTGGCAACAGGATGTGTTTCAGCGCGGAGCCGAAGGCTTGGAAATCCCCTGCCAGCAGGCTGTCGATCATCAGGAAGCCAGTGACGCGGGTGGGCATTTCAAGAGACGGGTCAATGCGCCCGCCGCTGGGGAGCCAGCCGAGGTTGCCGTAGAACAGCAGGATCACCAGCAAGCCCAGCCAGAACGCCGGTGTGGAGATGCCGGTCACGGCAATCACACGCACAAAGTGGTCAATTGGTTTGTCTTTCCACACAGCGGAGGCCACGCCTAGTGGGATGCCCAAAGCAGTGGCAAAGAACAGCGCAGTGAGCGCCAATTCCAGAGTGGCCGGGAAGAAGATGCGCAGGTCTTCGAGCACCGGACGACGGGTGCGGATTGAGTTTCCGAAGTCGCCTTGGACCACACCTTCGAGGTAGCGCAGATATTGGACCGGAAGCGGTTTATCGAGGCCGAGATCCTCGCGGATATTTTGCACAATCTCCGGCGTCGCGCGGTCCCCCGCAATCATGCGGGCCGGGTCGCCGGGAATGAGATTTGAGATGGTGAAGGTGATGACCGTCACGCCAAAGAGAACCAGTATCAGGAACATCAATCGGCGGCGGATGACATTGAGGAAGGACATCGGCGCGTTTCTTTATTGGCTGAAGGCCCCAGACCGCCGCAGCGGTCTGAGGCCAATTGCTTGGGGCTTAGTCGGAAAGAGACATGCCACCGAAGTTGAAGATATCTTCGAGCATTGGGTTGAAGACAAAGCCTTCGACATCATCACGCACGGCGATGCGGTAGTCTTTCTGGAACAGATAGACATAGGCCGCCTCATCCGTCACGATTTCCTGAAGCTCACCATAAAGCGCGGTGCGTTCTGCCGTGTCGGAGCTCACAACCGCTTGCTGCAGCAGGCCGTCAACTTTGTCGTTGGAGTACCAGCTGCGGTTGCCCGCCAGACCGTGACGCTTGCTGTCAAACCAGTAGTTGGTGAACATGTAAGGGTCCGCGAAGTCCGGGCTCCAGTTGCCGGTGGCAATGCCAAATTCGCCAGTGTCAAAACGCTCACGCATGGTGGCGTTGGCCAGCTTTTCCAGCTTCACGTTCAGGCCCAATTGGGACAAGTACGCTTGGGTCGCGATGGCAATTGGCTCCCACAGCGGGTCACGATCAGAGTAGAGGAAGGAGATTTCCTCGCTTGCGCCGCCAGCCACGTCGAGGGCCTTTTTCGCAGAGGCCAGGTCATAGGAATACTGGGTCGCGTTTTTGTTCTGACCCCACATGCCTTCTGGGATTGGGCCGTGCATCTGCACACCGTTGCCGTCCAGAATACCGTCGATGATGCCCTGATAGTCCACCGCTGCGGAAATCGCGCGACGCACATCAACATTGTCCAGAGGCGCCACTTTGTTGTTCAGGTAGAGGTAGGTCACCTTGAGGCTTGGGTAGTTCTGCACTTCAACACCATCGGTGCTGCCCAAAGCGTCCAGCTGGTCCACCGGCAGGCTTTCCGCGATGTGCACGTCACCCGCTTCAAGCTTCAGACGACGCGCGGCCGCTTCTGCAATGATGTCGACGCGGATTTTTTCGATTTCCGGCGTTGCGCCACCGTAGTTCGGGTTTGGCTCCAGCACGAGGCTTTGGCCACGCTCCCAACCGGTCAGCATGTAAGCGCCGGAGCCCGCGGAATTGGCGGACAGCCATTCGGTGCCGTGATCGTCACCCTTGCCTTCAACAGCCGGGTTCACAATGCCAGCGCCATTGTTGGCCAGCGTGTAGAGGAACGGTGCAAACGGCTGTTCCAGTGTGAAGGTCACCTGCATATCGCCAGTGGCTTCGACTTTCATGCCACCCGGGAAGGCTTCAGACGGACCGCGGCCCAGCGCCATCAGGCGGTTGAAAGAATACTCCACGGCGGCCGCGTCAACGGCTGCGCCGTCGCTAAAGGCGTTGCCGGAGGCCAGATCAAACGTCCAGACCGTGCCATCATCCGAGGCGGACCAGTCGCTGGCCAGCTCGCCAACCACAGAGGTTAGGCCTTTGCCATCCTCGGACACGTCATAGGCCACCAACCGTTGGTACAATGGGTATGTTACGGTCCAATCATTGTTATCCATGGTTTGCGCTGGATCGAGCGTTTGTGGATCAGACGCTTTGGCCACAACCAACAGGTCCGCATCGCCATCTGCCATGGCCAATGGCGCGTTAACCGCCATGCCAACTGTGACGGCTGCTGCGCCAACCACCTGGAACCAATGTGAATTTTTCATCTTCGCTGTCCTCCCCAGAACGATATCTGTGACCACTTGGTCGAGTCTCGTTGGGGGGTCTTCCCCAACGGCAAGTGCCCTGAACCTCCATGGTATTGCCATAACAGTCAACACCGTTATGGTATGTGCATACCAATTATTTTTGATATAGTCCTCCCAATGGGGACAGCGTCGGACAGAAGGGTCTGAGAATGGGCGTGAATATTTCGGAGGCAATTGCCAGTGCAAACCAGTCGTTTACCAAGCTGGAACAACGTGTTGCCACTTATCTGAGCAGCCGGCCCGAGGCGGTGGCCCTAGAAACCAGCGCCGAAATTGCTGAAAAACTGCAAGTCAGCCCAATGACGGTGAGCCGGTTTTTTAAGAAGCTGGGGTTTACCAATTTGAACGAGCTGCGCGCGGATGCCCGGCGCGATCTTTACGGTCCGACTTCCGCACGAATCGGCAGCCGCTTCAAAAGTTTCAAACAAGCGAGCCAAACCCGCGACGCGACGCAGGACCACGCCATCGCCAATGCCGCCATCCGCACCGCGCTGGATTTGCGAGAAACCGAACGCTGGCAAGAAGCGGTGCAATATATCGCCCACTCCGAAAGCGTCATGGCGGTGGGGTTTCAAGTGATGCAGTATCTGGCGAATGGCTTTGCCATGCGGCTAAAGTACCTGCGCTCCAATGTGATGTTTCTGGATGGCACCGACGGGGTTTATGCCGAGGTGTTTGGCGATGATTCCGAGACCAAGGCGCTGATCCTGATTGATACGTTCCGGTACGGCAATCACGGACCGATCCTTGCCAAAGCGGCGCGGGAGCGCGGCTTCAAGGTGATCCTGTTTTGCGATGAGTTCTGTGATTGGGGCTCAAGCCTGAGCGACGTGATGCTGCCCTACCCCAATGAAGGCCATATGTTCCTGCCGTTCCCGACCGGCATCCACTTTGGTCTGAACCTGATGTTTCAAGATGTGGTCACGGAGCTTGGCGACAAGGCGCGTGACAAGGTGGAACAGGTCGCCAAGTCTCAGGATTTGTTCGACAATTTCCTGCCGGAATAGGTGGTTTTAGACCAGTTTGCCGCCCCGCAACTCCAACGTATCCGGCGCCAATGCTGCGCGGAAAGCCGGGTTGTGGCTAACCAAAAGAATGGCTTGAGGAAGATCTTGCAGGATCTCCAGGAGACGCGCCTCGTTTTTTGTATCCAGCGCGTTGGTTGGCTCATCCAGCAGTAGCGCCTCGGGCTCCATGGCAAGCACTGTGGCCAAGGTCACAAGGCGCTTTTCGCCGCCGGAGAGCTTATGTGTAATGCGGTCACGCAGGTGCATCAGGTTTAGGTCGGTGAGCACCTTGTCGACAATCGCCAAAGCCTCGCCTTTGGTGCGGCCCAAATTTAGCGGACCAAAGGCGATGTCTTCGGCCACCGTGGGGCAAAACAGCTGATCGTCCGGGTCCTGAAACACCAGACCAATACGGCGGCGCACTTCGTGGAAATCCGCCTCCACCCGGCGCTCTTTGCCAAAGATGGTCACGGAGCCCGACATCGGATGCTGTAGACCCAGCGCGATGCGAAACAGGGTCGATTTGCCTGCACCATTTGGGCCTGCAATCGACAAACGCTGCCCCGCCGCAAGTTGCACCGACGCGCCATCCAGCACCGGCGGCTGCCCGGGGTAGGCAAAGTGGATGTTTTCAAGCGCGAGGATCGTCATAGGTAGTCCAGAAACAGCAGGCCGACACACACCCCGCCAAGAAGGACTGCAAAGCGGTGATCGCGACGGGTCATGCGAAACTCTTGTAACAAGATCAGCTGGCCTGAAAAGCCCCGGCATTTCATCGCACCCAGAATGCGCTCAGAGCGTTCAATCGCGC
Source organism: uncultured Shimia sp. (assembly GCF_947493595.1). GTDB lineage: Bacteria > Pseudomonadota > Alphaproteobacteria > Rhodobacterales > Rhodobacteraceae > Shimia. The sequence continues at coordinate 229,227 of NZ_CANLRL010000005.1, forward strand.
GCACCAGCATCATCCCCACCAGATAGCCAAAGCTGCGGTAGGTGTGCCAATTGGTGCCGGGCCGGAAGCCACGAATCTTCATAGCGCCGCGCAGGCGCAGGTATTCTTCGCGCAGTACTTCGATGTAGCGGATGGTGAACATCAAGAGATGCACCAGTACCTCGGGGCAGCGCAATTTGTGCAAGGCATGGCCAAGCGTGACCGGCTCCATGGTGCCGACCAGCACCATGAGCGTGAGGATCACCGCATTGGCGGTCAGGCCAATCTCGATGGCCTTCCAGAGGCCCTGCCAACTGGCGGGGAAGCCAAAGACGGAGAACATCGGCTCGCCAGGCATGGTGAAAGGCAAGAGCACCAACATAAAGATGATGAAGCTGTCCATCATTGCCATACGTTTGAGCGTGCGGCGGATTGGCAGGCGGGACATCATCAACAGGGAAATGGCGGTGGCGAGCGCTGCGATCAGCGCCGGGATCGTGGTCAGCGCCACAGTGGTGATGGCGAAAATACAGGCCATAACAACGCGCAGACGCGGGTCGAGATCGCCGATCACGCCATAGGGTGCATCGCTGCCAGCCTCGGCCAGTGTCTTGGCTTTGGGTTCCAGCACATGTGCCATCAGGCGGCCATCTTCTTACGGGCGGCAAGGTAAAAGCCAATGCCAAATAGGCCGATGATATAGCCGATGCCTCCAAGAATGTTTTGCATGTCGTTTTTCTCGCGATAGGCGGCAATCTCGCGGCGGAGTGGGCGAATTTCATCACGCACCGCCTTGGCAATCACCTGACGCTCCTCATCAGACAGGGACGCGACGGTGACGACGTTTACGCCTTCGACAGGTCCGTCGGAGGCGGCAACCGGCGTCTCTACAATCTCTGCGGCCACGCCCATGATCTCCGCCACCTCTTCGGCGGGCATGACGACCTTGGCCACATGGCCCGCGCCCATGTCGGCGGTGAAGGTGTGTGCCACGGGACTAGTGGGCGTATAGAGAAAGAAGCCATCTTCGTCGGTCACGGTGCGGCCCAGCTCGGCACCATCGGGGCCAAACACAATGACCTCCTGCCCCACGGCCATGTCGCCGTTGGAAAACCCAAGCTCGCCTTCGATGGCGTCGCCCGCCGGGAAAACTCCCGCAATCACCTTATGCGCCAGCACAGGAAGTGGCGCGCAGATCATGCAGACAATCAAGAGCAGCTGCTTCACGCGGAGGATCCTTTCAAAAACAACTCCGGTTTGACCTTACGCGCCAAAAGCACCGCAAAGCCAGTGAGCACGGCTTCGATGACCATGACCGGAATATGGGCAAAGAACACAAGTTTGGCGGCAGGTAGGAACTCATCCCCCGTCAACGCAAGGGACACCGCCACGAAGAGGGTCGTGGCGGCAATGGCAAAGGCCCCGCCAAGGCCGCCCCAGATCGCGCCTTGCACAGGCGAGCCGCGGCCAATCAGGCGGCCAAAGATCATCCAGGCCAGCACGGCGGGCATGGCAATGTTGAAGGCGTTCACGCCCAGCACCGTCAGGCCACCAAAGCCAAAGAACACGGCTTGCAACAACAACCCGACAAAAAGCGCCGGAAAGGCAGCCCAGCCGAGCAATAGCCCGGCCAAACCATTCAAGATCAGATGCACAGAAGACGGGCCAATTGGCACGTGGATCAGCGAGGCGACAAAAAAGCTGGCAGACAGCACCCCGGCAGTTGGGATGCGGTCGATGTCAAGCGACTTGAGACCCACGGCAATCCCGCCAGCGGCGGCAAATGCACCACCGATCACAACAGGGTTGGACAAGGCTCCGTCAACGATGTGCATATGGGGTTACTCCAGATCCCAAGCGCGGATCCAGATGACCGCGTCTTGGCTCAGCTCCTTGCCTTCATGCTCAGTGGCCGGACCAGATCCGAGAGCGGCAAAGCCCCAGTAGCCCGCTTTAGGTACGCCAAAGGTAAAGTAGCCGTTGCCATCAGAAATCGCGACAATCGCGCCACCCGGTAGTGGGGAAACAGTTGTGGCTTTGGTACCGGTGCCCGTCAAGTCAGGTTCCGCCGCCATATACTCGATCTCGATCTCCGCACCGGCAACCGGTTGGCCTTCGCTCAATACGCGGCCGGTGAAGGTGCCGCCTGCGATCACGTTGTAAGGCTTGTTCAGCGGCAGGATCTCGGTGGCCAGCCCCTGTGGCTGATCCCAATCGGTGGGCAGCTCGTTGCGGTTCAGGTAAGCCTTGGTGATCTGCTGAATGTAGATGTCTTCTGACTCTTCATAGTAAGGCGTAGGCACAGTCACGACCACGTAGTCACCGGAGCGTTTAACGGGTACTGAACCCATAAAGGCTTTTGCGCTGTTGTCAGGTCCATCAAACGTGGTCTCTTCCAGCGTGTCCATCAAGTCGGTTTTTTCGCCGTTGTGGATCACGTAGAACTCTTCCGGCTTCTCCAGGGTCATCACGTGACCGGCGTCATGTGGGTGCCAGAAGATCAGCTTCACCGGCACATCGCCGGGACGCGCGATCATGGTGTCTTCGGTATACTCAAGCAGGAAATGCGCTTGTGCCATAACCGGCAGGGTCAGAGCTGCGGTGGCCGCCAAAAGCAATGTTTTCACAAAAATAGTCCTTATCACGTTGCGCCTTCCCCGGCGCATTTGGTGTGTGACTTGGAGTGGTTTGGAACCGAATATCGCGCGCGACACACAGATCCAGCGCACACCCCGTCGCCGATGATGCACGCCCCTTCCGGGGGCGCGTGTTCGGCAGGTCTCCTGACTTGCGGGTCAAAACACAAAGCTGGCCTTCCCGGAGTGTCCCAGTGGCATGATCAGCTGTGCTCGCCGCTTACAGTTGCGGGGGCAGTTGCAGAGTTGGCCGAAACGTCAGCCGCACTGCATTCCCTATTGCTTCCGAGGATTCCCCGGAACCGAACATGCTGCGTGTTTGCCAGAGCAAAGCAGGATTGGTCAATAAGGGAATGCGACGCAGTGGGTGCAAATTGCGAACGGCATGTTGCCACGGCGCATGCATTGCCTTGGCATGGCGGTGACCAACCTGGTCGCGCTATTTCAGCCACATGAACGGGAGGAGAGTTGGACGAAGTATTCACCGGGCATCACGCGCCGGAGCCGGGAACCTATTTTTATTTCCCACGGGAGTATCGCACCCTGACACCGTTCCGGGTGTGCCCTCAGCTTCTGAAAGAAGGCAATTGAAGCGTTGGCCCGGCAAAAATCTGGGCGTGCCGAGCCTGTTTTTGGCTTTGATGTTCAGTGGCTCACGTTGACCGGCCCCGCCAGTCGGGTGCCTGTGACTTGAGCAACCGTTGCAGGGGCGCCAAGGTCAACCACGTTTGGAGCGGGGCAATACTCGATCGAGCAAGGCAGGTAATAGAGATCCGCTTCAGCCGCGAAAGTTTCGGCGTTTTGCTCCATCTCGCCACGATAAACGGTGACGTTCATGCCTTTAGGCGCCCCGCTTTCGACGTCCGCAAGAAAGGCAAACATCTGGATTTCAAAGCGGTTGCCATCGACCCTTGTGATGCTGGCCGGACTGTCGGTGAATTTCACGCCCGCCGCGCCAAACATCCAACCGCCCACAATGTCGGCGGTGCCACCCGCATTGACATTCATGATGTTCTGATAGGCGGCCCCGTCAGGCAGCACCCCGGTGACTTCGACAAACCAGCTGCCACGAATGAACAGGATGGGATCGCCAGAGCCTTCGTCCACGTAGTGCATTTTGCTGCCTTTCACCTGCACGAAGCGTGCGGCAAATGGGAGGTCGACATGGCGATTTTGGGCGCACCGGCGCGCAGCCCATTTTTTGATTATCGCCAGATCTCTGAAATGAGTTTCCCTTTGGTGGCTGCCCCGGATCTGATTGCGATGTCGCCTGAAGCTATCAGCAAAGCAGAGTTGGAGCGGCATCCACAAGTGGTGGCCAAGCCGAGTGACGAAAAGGCGCCGAACACCGGTTTGTTGGAGGCGGCTCCCAAATTGTTCGTGAATGACATGTCTACCAAAAAAGACCTGCTGCTGGCCGGCTTGGGCTGGGGGCGGTTGCCAGATCACATGGTGGAGGCGGAGATTGCGCGGGGAGATTTGGTGTGCCTGCCGACACTTGGTGATTTAACCTTGCCAATCTGCCTGACCAAACGCGCCGGCCAGGTATTGGACCCCGTGGGACGACGGATCTGGGAGCAGCTGTAAGGAAAAGAGTGATGCCCCGCCATCAAGTGGCGCTGTGAGGAGACAGATGTGGGCGTGAACTGCCCTGCCTGAATGGTCCATTTGAACAGGCAGCAAAGACAAACTCCGCATCGGCCCTGCCTAAAACCCACGGAACACATCACATCAGCAAACTAGACATTATTTCGATAGGACTGGGGGGACAGCCCTACGTGCTGAGAAAACGACCGCGTGAAATGAGCTTGATCACTGTACCCGGACAAAAATCCAACCTCCGCAAGCCCTCTCCCAGGCTCCTCGCAAAGAAGCTTGGCGGCACATTGCAATCGGGTGTCTGCGATCAAGCGAGAGAAAGTTGTGGCCTGTTTGGCGAGGTGACGTTGCAAACTGCGCTGAGACAGACAAAGTTCTTCAGCAACCTCACTCAGATACCACCTGCGGAGTGGATCTGCGGCCAATAGAGATCGGATGCGTGCCGTAATCTCTGTTGGTTCCCCGGCTGACGCAAAGGCCTGCCTTGGTGCGGCAGAGACATCACCTACCTCCAGAATGACCCTTCTGTCATCTGTAGGAACGGCCGGTGGAAACCATGTTTCATTTTGCCTCCAAACCTGACCTCGTAAGGTGGCAACCGTCACAGGCGCTGAGGATACAATTTCCATGAGGTTGGTCAAAACCCCGACAACCAAAAGAGTTTCTGCCTGTGATGGAAGCACCGATCCGGAACTGGCTTGGTGGTGAAGCACATATTTGCCCCGCTCCTTGGCTTCAAAATGCAACCTATGCCGCCCATGGGTGAAGGCCTCCATACGCGTCCAACGTCGATGCAGATCCTCAATGGTTTTTGCCTTTAACAAAGCCTGTGCCAAAGGCTCCGGCGGAAGTTTGCGAACGGCATCGGAGACACGCAGAAGCGACACTGGCCCAAGTCTTGTTATAACCTCATCCAAGACCTTGCGTTTCTCGTGAATAGGCACATGCGCGCCACTTGAGGACGGCACATCAAAGTGAATCCCCTCTTGCTTAAGCCCCAACGCAAGGATGCGCATCATGGCAGCGGACGCGAAATTGTCACCAGAGTCGTATGAAGTCATGGGCACCTGTCGCTCATTTTCGCTGCAAGTAGTAAACAGAAGCCGGCGGCAGATTTCGAGGCACAAATGCCACGCGATGTGCAACCAGACCAAGCTGCTCCAATACCACCTGTTTCACCGGACAGCGCATCCCATAAGTAAACAGCCGAAAGCTGGCGGCAGGTTTTAGAACAGAAAAACTTGCCCGAAGAATACCGCAGACCTTTTCAGGCGGCATGGATAGCAACGGCAATCCGCACAGAACCGCCGCGGCCGGGGTATCAAACGGCATCAGGTGCGAGACGGACTCGGCGTCGTCACAAACAATCCGGAGACCAGGAATACGCGAGGTCAACGCCTCGGCAAGACACGGGTTGCTTTCCACCGCAAATATCTGTTCCGCGGCAATGCCTCTCCGGATGAGCGCCGCTGTGAACGCCCCTGTTCCCGGTCCCAATTCAATGATCGGCCCCTCTTCAGCCTGAATGTTTCGGGTGATCTCGGCCGCCAAGTCCGTTCCTGAAGGAGCAATGGCGCCTATGGACAGTGGTGACTTCACCCATTCGCGGAAAAACAGGCCAGAGTGGCTCGCGGAGATGTTCTTGCCCCCTGTCTCACTTGGCAACAACGTCATAATGCAAACTCCGACGGCACGACGGGAAACCGCGTTGGGCGCATGCCTGTGGCCGCACGGATGGCATTGGCAATTGCACCTGGCCCGGCCACAATCACCGTTTCTCCTGCGCCGGAGGGGGCGTGTGATCGCTCAACCAGGTTCACGCTCATCTTTGGCACTTCGGGCATGGCCGGGATGGGCGTTTCCGAGAAGTGATCCGCAACAACACCGCCATTTGACACCGGCAACCCGTCATGCAGTACCAGGCCGACACTCCACGCCAAATTCCCCTCACATTGCGCGCGCACCTGATCGGGATTGATCACCATGCCACAATCATGTGCGCACCAAAGTCGGGTTACGCGAATTGTGCCATCTGGCGCAACAGACACATCGGCAACCACTGCCGCATAGCTGTGCTCTTTGTAAATCCCACATGCGACCCCACGTCCTTTTCGCTCCGTGCTGTCTTGGTTAGGCGCATGACCCTGCCAGCCCGAGCTCTCCGCAACACGCTGCAAAACCGCTTTTAGCCTCGGGTCCTGCAAATGCCGTAACCTAAACTCGACAGGATCGGCACCAAGGGTCCACGCCGCTTCATCAATCGTGCACTCAATCGCCAAATTATTGGGTCCCGCTCCAAGCCCACGCCATGGTCCGGAATGCACTGGAAGGCGAACCAAATCATAAGACGCACGGGCCCGTGCCACCTGGTAGGGCATCTTCATGCCACGTGCGACACCGGGATCGCCAGCAGCCAAATTAGTGCCTGCTTGCATCCAGGCAGGAATGCCTGCGGATGTAAAAATGATATGTGACGACATCTGTTGGTGATCCCAGTCCGTGAGCCGCCCCTCAGATAACCTGAAGCGCACCCGATGAGAGGACGGCGGGCGGTGATAGGCTCTGGAAAGCTCCTGTGACCGCGTCCATTGGACTTTGACACGCGTGCCGCTTTCCCGCGCCAGAAACGCAGCCTCCACTTCGGCGCGGCATAAGACTTTGCCACCGAAAGCGCCTCCTACCCGCATGGACTGAACCCGAACGTTTCCGGGCGCCATCCCAAACCGATCGGCCAGCTCATCACGAATGTAAAACGCGTCCTGCGTACCAGTCCAAACCGTCAGCGTGCCATTTTGCCATTCTGCCACTGCGGCGCGCGGCTCAATTTGCCCATGCGGTGCAAAAGCGAAATCATAACGAAAACTCCCGTCCCAAGCGCCCTCTTCCACAGGGTCATTCATAACCGCATTTTTTAATCCGGTGGGAGACAGTGCCTTGTCGATGTCGATCGCGGCCTCCATGTCCAGAATATCAGGCGCACTGTCCAAATCCCACTCAATGGCGAGCGCCTCGGCAATCTGACTCAAAGCGTCTGGATGGCGTGCAATGATGCCAAGACCAACCGTGTGGCCTCGCGGCCCCGGCACCTCCTCGACCAAGGCCACAAATCCCGGCACTGCCTTGGCCGCCGCAGCGTTCCACTTAACGGGACGCGATCCAACATCTGTTGTTACTGGCGCAAATAAAACCCGACCATGACGCATGTCAGCCCCAACCATGTCCGCGGCATACAAGGGCCGCCCCTGCACGATGTCGCGCCCTTGGACCAGTTCCGGAGACACACCAACGACCCCCTCGCCCTTGAATGCGCTCAACTCGGAAGTCGGGCGTGGGGTAACAGTCACCAAGCCATGATCGCGCCCCTCCTTGATCGCGACTCTCAAACTCGCGCAGGCCTGGGCCAGCGGTTCAGCAAACTGTGCAACCGACTCGCTGCCAACGGTCGCCTTCACCCGCGGCAAGTTCGTGTCATGTAATTGAACCTGCACCTTGTCCCACGCGACGTGCAATTCGGAACAAGCAACCTGCTTAAGCGCCGTGGCAATGTGCTGACCCATTTCGACCCTAGGAAGGGTCAATTCATATGCGCCATCTTTGAAACGAATCCACCCAATCGCATCGCCGGCAGTTGGCGCAGGCCGCTTGGGCAAAACAGGCACCTGGCTCCACACCGCCGCACCCAGACCAATCACCGCAACAAGACCGCCGCTCGCGGCGCGCAACACATCACGTCGGTTCATCTTTTTACCTCCGCGACACTGTGAATTGCAGCGCGAATACGCTGATAGGTGCCACATCGGCAGAGGTTCCCCTCCATCGCATCCTCGACCTCGTCTGACGTCGGTTGCGCGTTTTCACGCAACAATGCGACGGCCGACATGATCTGTCCGGCTTGGCAATACCCACATTGCGGCACAGCATGATCCAGCCAGGCTTGCTGCACGGGATGCAGGGGGCCGCCGTCTCCGGCCAGCCCTTCAACTGTCTCAACGCGCGCGCCCTGCACGCTATCGGCAGACGTAATACATGAGCGTATGGCGACACCGTCCACGATGACCGTGCAAGCGCCGCACACACCTTCACCGCACCCCAATTTGGCACCAACCAGTCCAAAATAATCCCTGAGCAGAAAAAGTAGAGAGCCCTGCCGCCAAGGCTCCGGAATTACCTGATTTTCATTGTTTAGAAGAATTTTCATCACAGCCCTCGCTCGTGCTTTCGGTCACTAAATAGGCTGCAGCACACGTCCGGTATTGAACGATCGCGCCATTGTCAGAGCTTTGGGGCACGGCGCTGGACAAGGCATAATTGGGCCGCACGTGTATTCCAGCTTCACGCCGATCCGGCGATACCCTTTTCGGCATCGCTTGGCCGCGATGAACTTCAATACCATGCGTTTTCAAGGGTCATCAGGCGGGCGCCCCGGTGTGGTAAGATAACTTGATCCCGCACCACCCGGAACGCAACTTCCTGCAGGCGCTTGAGCTTGGCATTCTTCGCTTGGAGCGCCTTCAGCTGGGCCGATCATTGCAATACCCCTACGCCACCATTCCCCGATTGGACATGTGGCGCGTGCCTTGGCTCAGGTCACAGCCTGCACAAAACTTTGCGGAGTCTCCGATTGCAACGCTACCGTTGCTTTGGAGACTTGGTTGGTAGTTTGAGGCCTGAGCCCCAAGTTTCCTCCACGGTGCGGAGAGTTCTTGGGGTAGGTTTGATGGCCTTACGCAGCCAGTTTGTCCATCATTCTTTTCTCAGCAAATTCTCTGGGCGTCAGGTTTCCGAGCGCCGAATGTGGTCTGTGGGTATTGTAGTCCTCCTGCCATTGTTCCAGCTTGAGGAAGTGGCCCACGAGATTTGGCAACCAATACCGACCCTGGAGCGGTGCGATGAGTTGCTTTTTGTCGGGGATTGGGTAGGCTTGAGCTTGTTTCATCCCAACGATCTAGGACAGCCCGGATGCAAAAACTGTACATCGCGGACGACAATGTCGAGTTTGCGGAGTATTTGGCGCATGTTGCAACCCGAGACGGGTGGGAAGCTGAAATATGCAGCAACGGCCTCAAACTTTTGGAAAAATTGAAAAAAGGTGACGAGCCGGCTTTGTTGCTTGTTGATATTAACATGCCACATATGGACGGGATCGAGGTTATCTCCGGAATTGCGGCGCTCAACCGTCCAATGCGTTTGCGCTTTATGACCGGTGGCGGGGCGCCGTCCATGGAAGCGGCAAAACTGATTGCGCAGGCGCGTGACATTGATGTCGGCGATAGCATTCATAAACCGCTGTCTCGAGACTTTCTGAGAGACCTACTACAAACCGAAGCTGGCGCTTTGGCTCAGATGCAAGCGCAATCTTTGTGAAGCCTCCCCCATTGGCAAAAAGGCGTTTGTCAACGACCGGGCGCTAAGGGGACGAAAGCTCGCACGGGCCCTGGACCGCTCGCCTCACGTTCGTTTGATGTCCAAAACTTGGTGCACTTTGTCCAGTAACGTTGCCCGTTGAAACGGTTTGTTGATCAGTAATCCATCGCTGACCAATTTTTGAATCTCGACAGATGAATTTTCCGCAAACCCCGTGGTGTAAAGTACCTTGATGTCGGGCTGCCCTTTTTGCGCGAGCGCGGCAATTTCAATCCCGTTGAGGCCTCCCGGCAGCACCATATCTGTGAACAAGAGATCGAATTTCTGACCGTCTTGCAGTTGTTGGGCCGCTTCCTGGCCATTCCCCGCCTCTTGGACGGTGTAGCCGTGAGCTCGCAATATGGAAACCGAGATACTCCGCACGGCAGCATCGTCTTCGACCACCAGGATGTGCCCGACGCCCTGCGCATGCTTTTGCGCATTTTGAATTGTCTCCACTTCAGCCACCACGTCGCTGGAGCGGGGCAAGTAGAGACTCACAGAGGTCCCATGACCTTCCTCGCTGTAGATCGTGACGTGTCCGTTTGACTGTTTGGCAAAGCCAAAGACCATGCTGAGGCCAAGACCACTGCCTTTGCCGACATCTTTTGTTGTGAAAAAGGGCTCAAACACTTTGCGTTGAATTTCCTCTGACATGCCCTCCCCAGTGTCACTCACCGTCACCTGTACATAGTCTCCTGGGGTCACCTCTGTGGATTGTGCCGCGTAAGACTCGTCCAAAGTGGCATTTTGAGTTTCAATGGTCAGTCGCCCGCCGCGCGGCATGGCGTCTCGCGCATTCAGAACGAGATTTAGCAGCGCATTTTCAAATTCATGAGTATCGATCAACGCGGGCCAAAGGTCGTCTGGGCACGCAACAGCCAGGTCGATGGTGGCCCCCAGCGTTCTTTGCAGCATGTCGTCGAGACCGCCAATCAAATCACATACATTTGCCGGAACAGGCGCCAACGTCGATTGCCTGGAGAAGGCCAACAGTCGCCCGGTTAGCGAGGACGCCCGGTCCACAGCCGATTTAATGGTCTTGATGAATTTTGTAGCGTCTGGTGTCTCGTCTGCCAGATCTTCTAGCAGCTCTGTATTGCCAAGCATGACCGCCAGCAGGTTGTTGAAGTCGTGTGCCACCCCACCTGTCAGCTGGCCAACCGCTTCCATTCGTTGGGATTGTCGGAGTTGGTCTTCAAGCAATTTTCGGTCCGATACATCGGATTGCACCGCGATAGCCAAAGCCCCATGCACCGAGTGCTCAAAGCCGGTCACAGACAGCTCACTGCTAAACAGTGATCCGTCCTTGCGCACGTTGAGCACTTCTCCTTCCCATCGCTCGCCCTTCAGAATTTTGTCGGCAATGGTCGATGAGATCTGTTCGGGGGTGGAGTCCGTTTTGGCATTGAGCACGCTAACAACCTGACCTGTGAGCTCGCCGCGATCATAGCCAAATGTGGTATCAAGCGATGCGTTTGTGTAGATAATCGCCCCATCAGACACCCGGGACACCAGCACGCCTTCGCCAACAACTTCGATGATCTCGCCTCGGAACGTGAGCTCTGTTTCCGCATTCTTAAATTCGGTAACATCCAGAATACTGACAGGAATACTGTTAAATCCCGCCTCTGTGTCAGGCAGAGGGAGCGAAATCACACCAATGATTTCCTCTCCAACTAGTGTGTGAAAAACGGTCTCTGCCCGGAACATTCTGTGTTTGTCCCAAATCGCACAGAGCTGATCCTCAAACATCTCAAGTGTTTCTGGACCAAAAGTCTTTTTGGCCTGTTGCATCAGCTCATGTTCAGACGCTGCCCCGAACAGTTTCAAAGTTGCGTCGTTTGCGCTCAGTATTTCTATTGATGTGAACAACTGCCATGCCGTTTCCTCATTCAGATCGAGGTAGCGCCGCAGATCATCTACCCCTTCGTTGCGAAGTTGATTGAGCGATCTGATGACCTCTGAGTAGTCGGCGTTGGATAGAGAGACCTGACTGTTTGCGATCAGCCGCCGATATCTCTGTTCCTCTTCTTTGAGGCGCAGCAGAGCTTGGGCGCGGTCAAAGGAAAGCTTATTGTACTCAAGCGCAATCTCACCCAACTCGTCATTTTTGTGCTCTTTGCTAACAGGCAGTTCTGCTGCCCCTTCGTGGATATGGTCAGCGATCTCCCGAAGCGGCTTGGTCAGCATTCTGTGGTAAAGTAAGGCAAGCACGGTCGCCAACAAGAGGTTTCGGAGGACACCAAACCCCAGGACAAGCCCGGAGCGTTTGAAGAAGTCTCTGGCAATAACATTGGTATCGACTCGGATTATTAACTCACCCGCATAGAAGTCGGTTTCCTCCTCCAACAGTTCCGTTGAGTACGACTTGACCTCTCCAAAAATCCCTTCTGCCAGCCAAGACAGGGAGGTTTTCAACTGTGGGCGCGTTCGTGAATACATCGTGTCGCCGTAGCTATCGATGATGGTCGCTTCGGAAATCGCCAACTGATGAAACACGCCGTCCACGACGGTCTGGGCCAACTCTTTGTCGAGTCCAAATGCGGCTTGATATGCGGAGTCCTTCAGTATTTTCAGGGACTGTTCAAACGTCGTGTCGATTTGTAGAATTTCACGTCGCAGATCCGAGAATATCTGGATGGCACTGAAGCCTATGCCCAATACAAAACCGACAAGCACCGCAACACGTGCCTGACGAAACGAAAGGCTATTCGTGAACTTTGTGCGCGACGTGTCGTCCGGATCCGGCACTATTTGAACTCTGGTGGAATATAACGCTGCAGAAGGGCGTCGATCGCCCCTTCATCTCTCAGGGCACTGGTTGCCTGATCCATTTTTGCCAATATGTCGTCCGAAACCTGACCTTTGACACATTGCAACCACAAGGAGTTGCTTTCGACAGGAAAGACGACACCTATGTCATGCCGTTTTACGTTTTCAGTTGTAAAGCTATGATAGAGACTAAGCGCCGTTCCAGCAATTGCATCGACCCGGCCAGCCCTCAGCAAGTCAATGCTTTGCTCGTAACCGTTTGTCAAAACACGTTCAATTTCTGGCTCTGACATGACCGGGGACCCACGGAATGTTCCGCGCGGAATTGCCAGGCGTTGGCCGCGTAAATCACTGAGTTGAGTGATTTCAAATTCCGGGCGCGTTGCAATAATGATTTCCAGTCGGTCGTGAATTTCGGAGACTTGGGCCAAATGCTCCAAGGTCCACGGGGTTTCCAGCGCAACCACACAATCAGTCAGGCCGCGTTCCATGTTTTTGATCACCCGTGCAATGGGCAGCACGCTGTTGTTAATCGGAACATCCGCGCGATCAGCAATGGCCGTGGTGATATCCAAAAATAGCCCGTGGCGGCCTTCGGGATCATCGTGAAGCACATAAGGCGCAAAGTCGAACGTTCCAAACTCTACAGTGTCCGCAGTACTCGCGTTCGCTCCGAAGATTGTGACAATCAATGACACCACATAACTCAAAGAATGCTTCATAACAAAATGCCCCGCTCTATGTCCGTTTCAACAATGGCTCTCCTCAGGACCGAGATGAGTTTACGTATGTTGTTACTTTTTAGGGGGGCGGATCAAGCCCCTGAAAATAGGATCTCTAAGCCGCGGCTCACAACACCTAATGGTCCGACCCAAATGGAGATGTTTATGGTGTTAGGCTCAGGACTTCGGAAACGGGAGTGGCTCAGTAAAGCCCTTTCTTGCAAACGTTTGGATCCCTCAGGGCGGGTCATTCATGTTTCTTGCCGCCCCAAAATTCTATCGCAAGTGCCCTGTGAGATCCTTCGAGTGCATGCTTCGGTTCGTGGTCAACACTTTGGTTGCCAACATGATGCTGGTTCGACGTAATTCCGATTTACCTATATCAAAGGCGTGCTCGACAAAGGCCAAAGACGGTCCTGACCGCAGCATCATCGGCCCCGCGTCCTCTTGGGACCTCATGAACCTGTGTTCAAGAAGATAACGGCTGAAGTTTCATTTCATTGGGCCGATTTTGGTGCGACATCTGATTTGAAGACAGTGCCATCGATCCAAATTCGGTAGAGTTTGACCGCGATACGGCGAGCCAGGGCGACCATGGCAATCTTGTTGCCCCAGCGCTGTGCAAGCTGCGCTCCCCAAGTTCTCAGCCAGGTCGCCCAACATCTGGGCGGATCTGCCTTTGTGGCCCCACCGTTTCCAGCGGTTGTAGAGCGTCTTACGCGGGCCCTAGGTAGCAGGAGCATCCCGCTACCGTAAACCATTGCGGTTTACAATTGGTCCCACTCAACACACACCCACCATCAACGCGTGGCCTGCCGTGGGACGTCGGGCAGAAGGGCTTTAGACGTACATCTGCGTATCCGGCAGCCAAAAAAGATCAAACATGTTCTCATCGAAGTTGTTAAAAAGCGGATCTTAGGCATCGATTTATGAGGATGATGCCGGAGACGATTGGCGGCAGAAAAGGGTCGAGAACCTGGGCACGGCCGGCGTGGGCACGACCGCCGCAATGTCGTGCACCGTCGTCACGGCGCCGGTCACCTTGGTCTTTTGGCTATCTCTTACGAGCCTTTGACATTGATCTACATGTAGAATTGGCGGGTATTTTGTCGTTGGGATTGTCTCGGAACGAACGAAGCCGCCTTGCGGCGG
>NZ_CANLRL010000006.1 GCF_947493595.1 uncultured Shimia sp.
ACCGCAGCCGTTGTTGGCCTGGCCGTTGCAGCGTTCACCGCTATCGAAACCACAACTGGCAACCTGACAACCGAAGCAGCGCAGGCTCTGAACGCTGCTGACGCAACTTCCGGCGCCATCGCAACCGAGTAATTTCGGCTGACACACTTGGTTGAGCGCGGGGTGTTCCATCCCGCCTCCCATGTCTGACACAAAATTTCTGGAGAATTCCAATGATCAAGTTTTTCAAAAACTTCCGCAAAGACGAAGCTGGCGCAGTAACCGTAGACTGGGTTGTTCTGACCGCAGCCGTTGTTGGCCTGGCCGTTGCAGCGTTCACCGCTATCGAAACCACAACTGGCAACCTGACAACCGAAGCAGCGCAGGCTCTGAACGCCGCTGACGCGACTTCCGGCGCCATCGCAACCGAATAATTTCGGCTGACACAATCAGAAAGGGCGCCAGGTGAGCGCCCTTTCTTCTAAAGAGGCCATCCCTCAAACATTGTCGGAGAACGCAAATGAACACGTTCATCAAAAACTTCCGCAAAGACGAAGCTGGCGCAGTCACTGTTGACTGGGTGGTTCTGACCGCAGGCATCGTTGGTCTGGCCGTTGTTGTTTTCGCAGCCATTGAGTCCGCAACAGCAACCCCTGTGACCGCCGCAGCAATTACAATCAACGCTGCTGACGCGACAAGCGGCGCAATTGCGACCGAGTAATCTGCTTCCAAGCTTTGAACTTTGTACAGGCGCCCAGAACGGGTCGCCTGTTCGCGTTTTTAACGACGGCAACTGATAAAATTGCCCTCAAACCAGCCCTGTGGCTCCCAGAATTCGCCACATTTGCCGGACAGACTGTCCTGGAACCATTCCCGCCGCGCGTTTCGTGCCGGGATAAAAATACGAGGTGGAACCCATGCGTGCTATATTTGCAGCCGTTTTGCTTTTTGGATTGGGGATCGCGGGATTCGCAGTCTACATGGCGCAGAACTACATCAAGGGCTATGAAAACGCTCTGGCTCAACAGAAGACCGAGAACCCAACCGTCGAACTGGTGGATGGCTTTGTGGTCGCGCGTCCCATGAAATTTGGCGAGAAACTCGAACTGAAAGACGTGCGCCGGGTGGCATGGCCCAAGAAGGCCGCGCCAGAAGGCATGTTCACTGATGCGGAGGTCCTGTTCCCTGACGGCAACAACCGCCAGCGCGTGATCCTACGGTCTATGGAAAAAGGCGAGATCCTGTTGGCCGCCAAAGTGACCGAGCCAGATGAAGAAGCCGGCATCACCTCGCGCCTGAAAAATGGCGAGCGCGCCTTCACCATCAAAGTGGACGTGACCAGCGGTGTCTCCGGCCACATTCGCCCCGGTGACCGTGTGGACATCTATTGGACCGGCCGCATCGAACGGGACGAAACCAACCGCGGTGAATTCACCAAGCTGATCCAAGCCAACGTAAAATTGGTCGCTGTGGACCAGTCCGTGAACGAAGAGCAGGCAGAGGCCAAGGTTGCCCGGACCGTAACTGTTGCCGCCACAACCGAGCAGGTGCCAGCCCTGACCCAGGCGCAAAGCTCTGGCCGACTGTCGCTGTCTTTGGTGGGTGCAAACGATGACACCATCGCGGAAGTGTTTGAGGTAGACCAACGCATTTTGCTTGGCATCGAAGAGGCTGAAGAAGCGCCAGAGGTGCAGAAAATCGTTCAGGTTCAGCAGCCAAAGGTCTGCACAATCAAAAACCGCAAAGGCGCGCAGGTCGTCGAAATTCCGATCCCCTGCACCAACTAACGCAAATTTTAACGATCTGACCTGCCGCAGGTCATCAAAGGCGCCCGCCACCTCGGGCGCCTTTGTTTGTTTGGGCAACGCGATCTCATCCCCGTTTCCCCTGTGACACTTGTCCCACAGCCCAGCACCTCAACAGACCGCGCGAAACCATTGATTCTTGCAATATTTCGCCACTTGGCGCAGAGTGACGGAAAATGTGGGCAAAAGACCCGCGAACCGAGGCGTGATCGAGAGGCAGGTCACAATGACACTGAAAAGATTTTTTGGGGCGGCCCTATTGGGAGTCGCCGTTGGGGTTTTGCCGCTTGTGGCTCCCCCGTCCTTCGCAGAATCCCTGCGTGTGGTGCGAAGCGGGACATCCTCTTCGCTCAGCGTTCCAATGAACCGCGCTGTAGTGGTTGAAAGCGACGTACCCTTTGCGGAACTGTCGATCGCCAATCCGGCGATTGCGGATATTTCGTCGCTGTCAGACCGCACAATCTATGTTCTGGGCAAATCGCCAGGGCTGACCACGCTGACGCTGCTGGATGCCACCGGCAAGCTGATCACCAACGTGGATGTGCGCGTGGCGCCGGATCTCTCCGAGTTCAAAGAACGCCTGAAGCAGATTTTGCCCAATGAGAAGATTGAGGTACGATCTGCCAATGACGGTATTGTCATGTCCGGCACCGTTTCCTCCACCCAGCGTTTGCAACGTGCGTTGGATCTGGCGGAGCGCTATGCGCCGGAGCGGGTCTCCAATCTGATGGTGGTCGGCGGCGTGCAGCAGGTGATGCTAAAAGTACGCTTTGCCGAGATGCAGCGGTCCGTGTCCAAGGCCCTCTCAACCGATTTCCAGATCACCGGCAACGGGAACATCTTGCAAACCGGCTTCTTTAATCAGGTGCCAGATGCAGAAACAGGCACCCGTCCACTGAACGAGGGGACTCGTGGTGCTGGTTTCTTCAACTTGAATGCCGGTGCCTTTGAGATCAACCTGATGCTTCAGGCGCTGGAAAGCAAAGGCATGGTGCGCACACTGGCGGAACCAAACCTGTCGGCTCTTTCAGGGCAAGAAGCGAAGTTCCTGGCCGGTGGCGAATACCCAATTCCGGTCGCTCAAGACGGCGGCGAGCTGTCGGTTGAATTCAAACCCTTCGGTGTGGAACTCAACTTTGTGCCACGCGTTGTGGACGGCGATCTGATCAACCTGGAACTGGCGACCGCCGTGTCCGCCCTGGACACTGCCAATGGCTATTCTGACGGCAGTGTGACCATCGCAGCCTTCAGCCGCCGCGAAGCCTCCACCACCGTGGAAATGCGCGACGGGGAAAGCTTTGCCATCGCTGGACTTTTGCAGGATAACTTCCTGGACAACAACTCTCAGCTGCCATGGCTTGGGGACGTGCCTGTACTTGGAACCCTGTTCCGCAGTGCCGACTACTCCCGTTCACAATCCGAACTGGTTGTGATTGTAACTGCACATCTTGTGACACCGACCCGCGGAGAAGCGCTGGCACTGCCAACCGACCGGATCAAGCCCCCCACCGAACAAGAGCTGTTCCTGTTTGGTCACACAGCCGGCGGCCCCAAAAAGCAACGCGGAGCGGCAGGTGAAGTGGCCAAACAAGACTTCACCGGCTCCTACGGCTACGTGATGGACTAAGGAAAGGCTGAGAGATGTATAAGAAACTCGCCGCACTTGCGCTCCTACTGATCTCCGCCTGTTCGGACGGCGACAACAGCGCCCTGCCCTCCTGGGTCCGTGAAGCCGGCTCCGTGGTGGACAGTGGCACCTTTGGTGAAGCCACTGCCAACAACATCGGCATTCACAACGGGGACAAGTCTTACGTTCTGAGCCTGGCCACCCGATTTGCCGAAGAAGTGCCCACTATGGTGAACTTCGACTTCGACAGCGCTGTACTGGATGAGAACGCCCGCACCATTCTGCGCCAGCAGGCCGTGTGGATCCGTCAATTCCCGGAAGTGCGCTTTAAAGTCTATGGTCACACTGATGCGGTTGGCAGCAATGCCTACAACAAATCCCTCGGCCAGCGCCGCGCCCGGGCTGTGGTTTCTTACTTGTCGAGCCAAGGCATCGGCCGTGAGCGCCTGGAAGCGGTTGTTTCCCTTGGCAAAACCCAACCTCTGGTCGTGACGCAAAACCGCGAACGCCGGAATCGCCGCACGGTCACTGAAGTGACCGGATTTGTCTCAAATCATCCAAACATTCTGGATGGGCGGTATGGATCGGTCATCTACCGCGAATATCAAGCCAGCGCGATCCCGCCATCCAAAATTACCGGACTGGCCCTGGGCGGCGACGGCGGAGAATAACGCACAACTTCAACACTTTAGAGAAAGCCGACCCTTGGGTCGGCTTTTTTGTGTTCCGGAAACGATCCGCCGCATTTGTCCGGATCGTCGCATAATACCGCACAATTTCGGCTTTTTGGCCCCAATGTTGCCCAAGTTGAGGGTGATCTTCAGTCCCGAGGCAAGCTGTGTCTGGCGCGAGTCGGTCCGCCATCAATCGGGGTGATTGACTGGCATCTGCCAAAAAGAGGTGGGCACCTCTGCACAACAACAGGCGCTCCATGCGCCAGAGGACTTGAGGCTGAAGATGAGTAGCGAAGCGCTGCAAACCGATCAAAATCCAATCCTGGCATGTACAATCTGCCGGGACGTGCAGAATTTTGAACTTCTGATCGTGGATATGGAAGAGGCTCTTGGGGAACAATGGGGCGACCTCGGCTTTGAGGACGCCGTGCCATTCATGGCGCAACCCGAGGCCGAACAGCTTGAATTCATTGCCATCGCCATGGACGACATGGACGAAGATTCGCTCGACGAGTTGACCGCGATCATCACGGAAGCGCGCAACCGCAACATCCGCACCCTCTTGATTGCCGAAGATGTGACCCCGGCGTCGCTGCACACTTTGTTGCGCCACGGAGCCGACGAATTTATCCCCTACCCGCTCCCACCGGGCGAGCTGCAGGCCGCGATTGACAAGATCCGCGCGGCCGCCAAAGCCGCAGAAATTCCCGCCGCGTCACAAGTGAAGCTTGCCGCCTCCGAGGACTCCCGCGAAGGTGTCTTGATTGCGGTGCACGGCCTTGCCGGCGGCACCGGCGCCACCACGTTGGCCACCAACCTGGGATGGGAATTGGCCACAACCGGATCAGAACCGCCAAGCGTCTGCCTGGTGGATCTGGATCTGCAATTTGGCACCATGTCCACCTATCTGGACCTGCCCCGCCCGGACGCCGTTTTCGAATTGCTGACAGACACAGAAAGCATGGACAGCGAAAGCTTTGGTCTGGCGCTGCAAACCTATGAAGAAAAATTGCATGTGCTGACCGCGCCAGCTGAGATTATTCCTTTGGACCTTGTTGCGCCGGAAGACATCGAACGCATGTTGGAAATGGCGCGTAAGCACTATGACTATGTGATTGTCGATATGCCATCGACCCTGGTGCAATGGTCCGAGGTCGTCTTGCAAGCCGCGCATGTGTACTTCGCCACCATGGAAATCGACATGCGCTCAGCACAAAACGCGATGCGCCTGAAGCGGGCTTTGCAGGCCGAAGATCTGCCGTTTGAAAAGCTGCGCTATGTGATGAACCGGGCGCCGAAATTCACCGATCTGGCGGGTAAAAGCCGCGTGAAACGCTTGGCAGAGAGTCTGGGCATCTCGATCGACCTGAACATGCCGGATGGTGGCAAACAGGTTTCGCAGTCCTCAGACCACGGTCAGCCTCTGGCCATCAGCGCGGCCAAAAACCCGCTCCGTAAAGAAATTGCAAAACTCGCCGCCAGCCTGCACGCGCTGGATCAATCCAGCGACAAAGCTGCGTAACAAAGGACACAGGTAATGTTTTCCCGCTACAAAAAGTCCGATGCAAAACCAGCCGCGGCGGTGGCCCAGAAGGTTGCCAAAACCGACCCCCAAAAGGCGGCTCCAGCGCCAAAAGCTGCGGCCCCTGTTGTGACTCCCGACGCGGTGGCCGCCGAGAAGAAGGTGATGCGCCGCCCTATTGTTGAGAAAGCGGCGGGCGCGGTCGCGCCGGGCGACAAAGAGCGCCGCCGCAAAGAACGGTTGGGTGAGATCAAGCTGGAGCTGCACCGCGAGCTGCTCGACAACCTGAACCTTGCCGCATTGGACAAGGCGTCTGAGCGCGAGTTGCGCGCGGAAATCACCGCCATCGCCACGGAAGTGCTGCAGGAAAAAGCGATTGTTCTCAATCGTGAAGAGCGCACCACCGTGTTTCAGGAGCTCTATGACGAGGTCACCGGTCTTGGCCCTCTGGAAACCTTGCTTCAAGATGAAACCGTCAACGATATTCTGGTCAACGGCCCCAAGCAGATCTTTGTCGAACGTGCGGGTAAGCTGGAACTTACAGACATCGTCTTCAAAGACGAGCGCCACTTGCTGCGCATCATCGACAAAATTGTGTCCGCTGTGGGTCGCCGCGTCGACGAATCCAACCCTTATGTGGATGCCCGTTTGGCTGATGGCTCACGCTTTAACGCGATGGTGTCCCCCATTGCGGTGGACGGCTCGCTGGTCTCCATTCGTAAGTTTAAGAAAGACAAGCTGGGCATTGATGACCTGGTGAAGTTTGGCGCGTTTTCCGAAGAAATGGCCGCCTACTTGCAAGCCGCTGTGTCCACCCGCCTCAATGTGATTGTGTCCGGTGGTACCGGTTCCGGTAAAACCACAACCCTGAACGCGCTAAGCTCGTTCATCGACAATGCTGAACGTATCCTGACCATCGAGGATACGGCAGAACTTCAACTGCAACAGACCCATGTGGGCCGAATGGAAAGCCGCCCGCCAAACGTCGAAGGCAAAGGCGAAGTATCCCCACGGGACTGTTTGAAAAACGCCCTGCGTATGCGCCCTGACCGCATCATTGTGGGTGAGACCCGTGGCGAAGAAGTGATCGACATGCTGCAGGCGATGAACACCGGCCACGACGGCTCGATGACCACCATTCACGCCAACAATGCGCGCGACGGTATTTCTCGACTGGAAAACATGATCGCCATGGCTGGTATCGAGATGCCCCTAAAGGCCGTGCGCTCTCAGATTTCTTCGGCTGTGAACCTGATTGTACAGGCGTCGCGCCTACAGGACGGGTCGCGGCGTATGACCTCGATCACTGAGATCACCGGCATGGAAGGCGACGTGATTTCCATGCAGGAGATCTTCCGCTTTCAGCGTACCGGCCTGACACCGGAAAACAAAATTATCGGCCACTTCACCGCCACCGGCGTGCGCTCTCACTATTCCGAGCGCTTCCGCCTCTGGGGATACGACTTGCCGCCTGAAATTTATGAACCTTCTGCGGGGTAATCAGACATGCCATTTTCACCCGAACTCATTGTCTATGCCCTTATTTTTGTCGGCGTCTTTATATTGGTCGAAGGCGTCTACCTGACCGTCTTTGGCAAATCCATCAGCCTCAACAGCCGCGTAAACCGACGTCTGGAGATGCTGGACAAGGGAACCAAACGCGAAGAGGTACTGGAGCAACTCCGCAAGGAGATGAAACAGCACAGCGAGAACAAAGGCATCCCGCTGTACTCCATGCTCGCCGAGAAGGCGCAGAAAGCGGCCATTGCGTTTACGCCAATCCAACTCATCATGATGATGGGCGCGGTGACCGTGTTTGCGTTTATGGGCCTCACCGTTGGCACCCAAACCGGTGTGATCACTCGTGCTGCCATCTCCGTGATGATGGGGGTGGGTGGCGTCTACACCTGGGTCTCGATGAAAGCTGGCAAACGCATTTCGATGATCGAGGAGCAGCTCCCGGACGCCATCGAATTGATGGTGCGTTCCCTGCGGGTTGGGCACCCTTTCTCAGCCGCGCTTCAGATTGTGTCCAAAGAAATCGAAGATCCGCTGGCCACCGAGTTTGGGGTGATTTCTGATGAGGCTGCCTACGGGCGTGACCTTGGCGAAGCTCTGAAAGACATGGCCGAACGTCTCGACATGCAGGATATGCGTTTTTTGTCCGTGGCGGTGACCATTCAACAGCAATCCGGTGGTAACCTGGCCGAAATTCTCGCCGGACTGTCCAAAGTGATCCGCGCCCGCTTCCGCCTGTTTCGCCGGGTAAAAGCGATTACGGCCGAGGCTAAATGGTCCGGCAAGTTTCTGTCCGCCTTCCCGTTGCTTGCGCTGATCGCAATCAACGTGATGGATCCAAATTACTATGACGAAGTGAAAGATCACTGGCTCTACATCCCAGGCTGTATCGCCGTTGGCGTATTCTTGGGCATGAACCTCATTGTCATGAAAATTCTGACCAACATCAAAGTTTAAGGAGATCCCGCTATGACTATTTTGGAAGCCCTGAACATGATGTTGACCGACATGCTTGGCCCCCGTGGTCCGATGATCGCGATCCTGGTCCTGGGTTTGTTTTTTGGCCTTCTCGTGGCCGCCGGCGTAATGGCGCGCCAAGACGACCCCATTGCCAAACTGAACAAAGCTAAGAGCGCAAAAACGTCTGCGCGGTCCACAAAAGAAGAGCGCCTGCGCCGCAAGGCCTCAAATGCCAAGCTTGATAAATACAAAGCCTTTCTGGAGCCGCAGAGCGAAGAAGAGCTGAGCTCGGTGCGTCTTAAGCTGATGCAGGCTGGATACCCATCTCGTGACGCGGTTCGGGCTTTCCACTTGGCACAGATGGTGTTGGGCATTGGCGGTTTGGCGCTTGGTGTGGCCTACTTTATCCTTGTGAAGCAGACCGATCAGTCCACCCCCACGGACATTTTGTTCTGGACACTCGGCCCTGGTGGCGCTGGATATTTCCTGCCCAAATACTGGGTCACCCGCCGTGTCGCAGAACGCAAAGAAGAGATCACAGCCGGTTTCCCCGACAGCCTCGACATGATGCTGGTCTGCGTCGAAGCGGGTCAGTCGTTGGATCAATCCATTGTGCGTGTGGCCGGTGAACTGCGCGCCTCCTACCCTGCGCTGGCACAAGAGTTCGAGATTGTGGCCCACGAAATGAAGGCCGGTAAGGAAAAATCTCAGGTTTTGGCTGATATGGGCGAACGGTGCGGCGTGCAGGACGTGTCCTCCTTTGTGACGGTTCTGATCCAATCGGCCACATTTGGTACCTCGATTGCCGAAGCATTGCGGGTCTATGCCGGAGAGATGCGTGACAAACGGGTGATGCGCGCTGAAGAGGCGGCAAACAAGTTGCCAACAAAGATGACTTTGGCCACTATGGGGCTCACTGTGCCGCCGCTGTTGATCATCTTGGTCAGCCCATCTGTGATTGGGATCACGCAGCTCGGCCAGTGAGGCAAAACGAGCAAAAAAAGCGGCCCAAATGAAACACTTCCGGGCAATCGCCCTGATGACACTGTCTCTTGCTGTAGCCGCCTGTAACACGGGCGGCTTTGGCGCATCCAGCGACAGCCCCTATGCGCCCGCTGTCGACCCCAAAGGCGAGGCCGTGGACGGGCTGGTCGTGGGTTGGCGCCTGATGGATGCGGGCGAATACGATCTGGCGATGGACTCTTTTGTGCGCGCTGGTTTGGAACAAGGCCTGACACCGGATGTTCTGGCCGCAGTCGGCACGGCCAATTTGGTCATGGGCCGTTTGGGCCAGGCCGAAGACCTTTTGCGACAAGCCTTGGAGGCAGACGACAGCCATCCGGAAACCTGGAACAACCTGGGCATTACGCTCATGGAACGGGGCAAGTATGCCGAGGCGGAACAGATCCTGCGTCGGGCTTATGCGCTGGACAATGGCGAAAGTGACGCAATCCGCGATAATTTGCGCTTGGCACTCGCAAATTCGAATCAACCGGTCTATGGTGACGAAAAAGAACAAGAATATAAATTGGTGCGGCGGGGTAGCAGCGACTACGTGATCCGTCAGACGCCATAAATTGAGAGCAAGAGCAGCAAAGGACGCAAACATGCGCCATCCTGTTTTGGGGACAATTTGTGTGGCCGGGCTTGTCGCGTTGACAGCCTGCGCTGAAAAAGACGGTGAAAACGTCGAGCGCGCCATTCAGGACGTGAACGCCGTGGATGAAGCCAACCTGTCCGACGTGATGTTGACAGTGGCCGATCCCAATGAAGGCATCGCCTATTTCAAACGCACGTTGAAAGACAACCCAGATCGCATTGATATCCAACGTGGTCTTGCGGTGTCTTATGTGCGGGCCAAACGCTTCACCGAAGCTGTCCCTGCCTGGAAACAGGTGACCAAAAACAAAGCCAGCACCGCAAACGACCGTGTTGATTTGGCAGACGCACAAATCCGCGCCGGTCTTTGGGACGACGCCGAAAAGACGTTGGACAGCATTCCGCCCACCCATGAGACCTTTAAGCGCTACCGCCTTGAGGCCATGATTGCGGACAGCAACAAAGAGTGGAACCGTGCCGACAGCTTCTATGAAATTGCCGTTGGTCTGACCACGCGCCCTGCTGGTGTGATGAACAACTGGGGCTATTCCAAGCTGACCCGTGGTGACTACACCGAAGCCGAGCGTCTGTTTGGCGAGGCTGTGCGTCAGGACAACACCCTGTTCACCGCCAAGAACAACATGGTTCTGGCCCGTGGCGCCCAACGTCAGTACACGCTGCCGGTGATCCCGATGGTGCAAACCGAGCGCGCGCAGCTGCTGCACACGCTGGCGCTGTCTGCGATCAAACAAGGTGACACCGAAACTGGCAAAGTGTTGCTGCGTGAGGCTGTGGAAACCCATCCACAACACTTTGAGGCCGCCGTGCGCGCCCTGGATGCGCTTGAAAACGGCTAAGGTTTCGTGATGCAGGTTTCCAGCACCTTTGCGCTTTGGGCTTTGCTCCCGGCGCTGCCGCTTTGCGTGTTCATCTTCTGGGTGGACATGAAACACAAACGCATCAGCAACCTGTCCGTCTGGGCCTTGTTTGCGATCTTTGTGGTGGTGGGACTTCTGACCTTGCCAATCATGGAATTTGCCTGGCGTTTTGCCAACTACGGCGTGGTCTTTGCCGTTCTTCTCGTGATGTGGATGGCCCGCCAAGTTGGCGCCGGAGACGTAAAAATGGCCGCAGTGGCAGCCCTTTACGTCAACAAAGGGGATGCCAGCTACATGCTGATGATCACCTTTGGCGCGATCATTGTTGCCACTTTGGCCACACTGATTGTACGCATTACCCCTTTGCGCAACTTGGCGCCGGACTGGGCCGCCTGGAAGCTCAAGGCCTCTGAGAGCGGTGTGAATGTTGGCAAGGGCGACCAGATGACTTTGCCCATGGGCACCGGCATTGGTGTGGCGCTCTGCACCTACCTCATCTTGGGCGTGATGCACGGCCAATAAAAACACATCCTCCACGATGCCGGCCTACTGCGGCCCAAAAAACGCCACCTTTTGATTGTCTATGGGATGGAAACAGACCGAGGGCCCCGCGGCCCTCAATCAGGAGTGTTGCGTCGATGAACATGCAGACCACCAACGTGATGGCCCCACCGCCACCCAAGCGGATCGAGGATATGAAACTTCCGCTGGTGATGATGCGGGACATCCTCTTGAAAACCATGTTCCGCAAAAACGTGGACATGGTGGGTGACATCTCCAAGGCCATCTGCCTGCCCCGTGCTGTGACACAAGAGCTTGTCGACATGGCCCGCGAGCAGCGCCTGCTGGAGGCAACCGGCACGCTTAATGCCAACTCTGGCGACGAAATGGGATATCAGCTGACCGATGCCGGCAAAGGCCGCGCACAGGACGCTTTGGCACAATCCGAGTATTTTGGTGCCATGCCGGTGCCGCTGGATGTCTACCGCGAGCAAGTCAAACGCCAGTCGATCCGCAACATTCAGATCACCCGCGACCAACTCACCGGCGCGATGGGGCACCTGATCCTGCCGCCAGACCTGCTGGACCAGTTGGGACCAGCCGTGGGCTCCGGCCGCTCGATCCTGATGTATGGTCCGCCCGGCAACGGTAAATCCTCAATTTCCAACGGCATCCGCGACGCGATGGGCGACAAGGTCTATGTGCCCCACGCCATCGAATACGCCGGCCAGGTGATCACAGTCTATGACCCGATTGTGCACTCCGCCGCCGAAGGCGACGAGCAAGACGAAAACAGCCTGCGCCGCACCGCGCGGTTTGACAGCCGCTATGTGAAATGTGACCGCCCCACCGTGATCACCGGTGGTGAGCTGTCTCTCAAAATGCTGGATCTGGTCTACAACCCGACCGCGCGCACTTATCAGGCGCCGTTGCAGCTTAAATCCACCGGCGGCATCTTCATCGTGGACGACTTGGGGCGACAGGAAGAACCCCCTCAGGCGCTGGTCAACCGTTGGATTGTGCCCTTGGAAGAGAGCAAGGACATTCTCGCCCTGCAATCCGGTGAGAAGTTCGAAGTGCCGTTTGACACGCTGGTGATCTTCTCCACCAACTTCCACCCAAACGAGATCTTTGACCAAGCGGCCCTGCGCCGGATCTTCTACAAAATCAAAATCGACGGCCCAAGCCAGGAGAACTTCCTGAAAATCTTTGCCCTTGTGGCGAAGAAAAAAGGTCTGCCGTTAGATGAGACATCGCTCATTCACCTGCTCAAAACCAAGTATCCAACAATTGACAACACCTACGCCAACTATCAGCCGGTGTTCCTGATCGATCAGATTATCTCGATCTGTGAATTTGAGGGCATTCCCTATCAAATGCGGCCTGATCTGATTGATCGCGCCTGGGCCAATATGTTTGTGAAAGACGAGCACATCGTGAAGTGATCCAAAAGGCCGCATGACGCGGCCTTTTTTATGCGCCCTGTTTCGCCTACATAGGCCACATGTCGCCACTTTCCCATATCGCCGCCTTGCCTGTTCGCGCGTACCGCTTGCTATTCAGCCCGTGGGTTGGCTTCAATTGCCGCTATCAGCCCACGTGTTCTGCCTACGCGTTGGAAGCGCTGGAAAAACATGGTGCCATCAAGGGCGGCTGGCTGACCCTGCGCCGCCTTGGCCGCTGTCACCCCTTTGGCAGCAGCGGCTATGATCCTGTGCCGCCCTGCTGTGGCGACAAAAATGACGCATCCAGCGACAGGCCAAACCGCGAAACCTGACTGGACACCACCCAAGAGAGTGCTAGCCTGTGCGCGTTCAATTGTCCTTTCAGGAGATTTCCAATGCGCCTTTCACACATCTTGGCCACAACGGCCGCTTTGACCTTGGGCAGCACCGCTGTACTGGCTGACAAATTTGTAGGATACGGCGCGGTAGACGGCTGGAACGTGCACATCGACACCGAAAAAGGCACGTGCTTGGTGGAGACCAAAGACGACTTTGACAACGTGATCCAAATGGGCCTGACCAAAGATCGCGCGATTGGCTATATCGGTATCTTCACCAAGGCCGAAACCAACATTCGTACCGACGTGAAACAGGACGTGGCGCTGCTGATTGGCGAAAACCTCTATGTCGGCGAGGCCACCGGTATGCGCGGCAACATCACCAAAGGCTACAGCGGCGGCTACGTGTTGACCGATGATCCAGAGGTGTATGACGCTATCCGCCGGGCGCCGACCATGACCGTGTTCCCTGAAAAGGAATACTCCTTCATCGTTGACCTGGCTGGCACCGCCAAGGCACTGGATCTTGCCAAGAAGTGCAACGAAGACCAGCTTCAGTAAACCTTTGCTTTTTCCTGTCTGGGCGCCTCTCCATGCGCCCGGATGCGCACTGCGGACGCAGGGAAACACAGTGTTTCCCAAACCGCCCCCCCCCCAGCTGGTCACTGTTCCGTGAACTGCGCTTGGCCTGCCGCCCACAAACACCGCCAAATGGGCCGTAAACCCTCATAAAAACAGGGCCTTACCACCTCAAGTTACCCGCACATCCGAAACCAAAAGCCATGCAAGCGACGTGTGCCCGAAATCACACGGGGTCCGGTTTTCCTTAGGAACGCTTGCGGTCGTCTCCCAACCTGTGGATATCCTTGGGGATAGATTGACCCTGGAAGACCCCTCGCATAAGGCACGGCATGTTAGACGACCTCAATGATATTCACCCGCTGTTCCAGGACGCGCCTTCTTCGGCCAATTTCAAGAAGTTGCGTAAACGAATCGTGCGCCAGACGCGCGAGGCGATTGAACAATACGGCATGATCGAACGCGGCGCGAAGTGGCTGGTTTGCCTCTCCGGTGGTAAGGATTCCTATACCCTGCTCGCAGTTTTGCATGAGTTAAAATGGCGCGGCCTGCTGCCGGTCGAGCTTCTGGCCTGCAATCTGGACCAAGGCCAGCCCAACTTTCCGGCCACCGTCCTGCCCGCCTTTCTGGAGAAGATGCAGGTGCCGCACCGCATCGAGTATCAGGACACCTATTCCATAGTGAAAGACAAAGTCCCGGAGGGGCGGACCTTCTGTGCGCTCTGTTCCCGCCTGCGCCGTGGCAACCTGTATCGCATCGCCCGTGAAGAGGGCTGTAGTGCTGTTGTCCTGGGTCACCACCGCGACGATATCCTCGAAACCTTCTTTATGAATCTCTTCCATGGCGGCCGCCTGGCAACCATGCCGCCCAAGCTTGTTAACGAAGAAGGCGATCTTTTTGTCTATCGCCCGCTGGCGCATGTGGCCGAAGAAGATTGTGAGAAATTCTCCAAAGCGATGAACTACCCGATCATCCCGTGTGACCTCTGCGGATCTCAAGATGGCCTGCAACGCCAACAGGTTAAGCAGATCTTGGATCAATGGGAAGCCAACAGCCCAGGACGCCGCCAGGTGATGTTTAAGGCCCTGACCAACATCCGTCCAAGCCACATGATGGATCCAAAACTGTTCGATTTTGCCGGATTAATTCGAGAATCAGTAAAATTTGAACAAAATTCGGATACGATCCCTAAGCTACGTTAACTGATCACTTAAGAGAATCGCTGACACTAGACCAAGTTTTATGCGTCATAGGACACCTCATATGCAGTCGCGACTGGACACATTCCTGACTTCATTTCGGGCTTTTTGGACCCGGGAGTCCTCTATGCGTCGGGTAGTGCCTCTTCTGTTTCCGCTGGTGACCTTGGCCGCTTGGTTGGGATTTGGTGAGATGGGCCTTTTGATCTGCGCCTTCTTGCTGCCCCTGCCCCTATTGATGTTCTCCCCAATGGCCGCAGCCAAACGCCGCAAGAAAAGCGAAGTGGACGGGCTGACGGGTTTGTTGACCCCCGCTGGGTTTGAGCGCCAGATGCAGGAAAAGATGGAAACCCTTGAGGAAGATGGCCGCACCACCGCTTGCTTCTCGATCAAGATCGACAATTTTGCCCGCCTGCGCGAAAACCACGGAGATCAAGCCGCCGAAGAGGTGCTGCGCTATGTGGCTGAGCGCCTAAAAAATGCATTGCGGTCAGGCGATTTGGTGTCACGCTCCGGCGACGCATCGTTCACGGTTGCGCTTGAACCAATTGCGTATTTTGACGTCGAGAGCGGCATTCAGATGGCAACGCGTTTCCAAACCGCCATTGAAGAGCCTGTGCCGCTGCAAATGGCGTCGATTTATGTCAGCTGTTCCATAGGCTTCTGCCTGTCTTCCCGACTGAACCGCCCCTCCGCCACCGCCATGATCCAGGCGGCCGATATGGCGATGTGCGAAGCACAGCTGACCGGTGACAGCAACATCCGCGCCTATTCCACCGACATGGGCCGCAAGGTGATTTCGCGCCGTAAAACCCAAAGCGAAGCAGCCCGCACCCTGCAACGTGACCAAATTCGCGCCTGGTTCCAACCTCAGGTGTCCACCGACACCGGCCTTGTCACAGGTTTTGAGGCCTTGGCCCGCTGGGAACATCCGGAGCGCGGCATTCTGGCGCCAATCCAGTTCCTTGATGTACTGCACCAAACCGGCCAAATGGGCCAATTGGCCGACTTGATGCTGCGCCAGTCGCTTGATGCGGTACGCGCCTGGGATGACGCGGGCTTCACCGTGCCAATGGTTGGCGTGAACTTCGCTGGTGAGGAGCTGCGCAGCCCCACCCTGGTGGAACGTATCCAATGGGAGTTGGACCGCACCGAGCTGGACGCCAAGCGCCTCGGCATCGAAGTGCTGGAAAGTGTTGTCGCCGGAACACCGGATGACATGGTGGTGCGCAACGTCGAAGCGATCAGCGCTTTGGGCTGCACCGTGGATTTGGATGATTTTGGCACAGGCCACGCGTCTATTTCCTCAATCCGCCGCCTGCCGGTGAAGCGCATCAAGATTGACCGTTCTTTTGTGACCAACATCGACAAAGACCCCGATCAGCAGCGCATGATTGCCGCTATTGTCACCATGGCGGAGCGTCTTGGGCTGGAAACATTGGCTGAAGGTGTTGAAAATCCAGCAGAACACGCAATGCTGGCACAGCTTGGCTGCTCTCATGTGCAAGGCTATGGCATTGCCCGTCCGATGCCATTTTATGAGACCATCAAATGGATGACCGAGCATCAGGAGAAAATCGGTCCTGCGCTTCAGATTGGCAATAAGCCACATTAAGCACGCTTCGCCAGTGCAACTGCGCTTTTCCCACACGCAACGAACCGCCGCGTTTCGTGCCAATTGGGTCGAATCCCCTTGACCTTTGGTCGCCACCTCTGTTGAACCTCCCCAACCTTTCAACGACAGATGGCTTGTGGCAATGGACGATCAGAACAAGAACCTCATCCTCGCGACGGCGCTCAGTTTTGGCGTCATCCTGATTTGGTTCGTCTTGTTTCCCCCTCCTGAGGCAACTCAGGACCCCAACGCACTGACAGCTGTCGAAAGCACCGACGCAGTCACACCGTCCACCGCGCCGGTCACAGCAACCACGGACTCTGCAAATTCCGGTGCCGCCACCTCGGTGGAAGCGACCGAAGTGGCCAATGCGCCCCGCGTAGAGATCGACACCGCGCGCCTGTCCGGCTCTGTGTCTCTGCTGGGTGGCCGTCTGGACGATCTGAAGCTCAACGACTACCGCGAGACCCAGGACGAAGATTCACCCATCGTCACCTTCCTCTCCCCCAACGGGGAGCCAAATGCCTACTACGCGCTCTATGGTTGGGCACCGGGTGCAGGTCTGTCGTTGGATCAAGTTCCAGGTTCCAACACGCTTTGGACTGTAGAAACTGGCGAAACCCTCACAGTTGAGACGCCAATCACCCTGAAATGGGACAACGGCGCAGGCCTGATCTTCCGCCGCACCATTTCGGTGGACAAGGACTACATGTTCTCCGTTGAACAAACCGTGGAAAACAAAGGTGCGGGCACAGTTTCGCTGGCGCCTTACGGCATTCTCGCGCGCTACGGCGAACCTGAGGATTTGAAGAACTTCTTCATCCTGCACGAAGGCCTGATCTCCATGGCTGACGGCGAGCTGACCGAAACCGACTATGACGGCATGACCGATTACACATTCGATCAACGCGAAGGCGCGCCAGCGGAAGTGACCCAAGTCGAAGCCAACGGCTGGATCGGCTTCACCGATCACTACTGGATGGCTACACTGATCCCAGAACAGGGCAAGCCGTTTAAATCCGTGGCCAAATACGACGCCTCCCGTGACATCTACCAAACCGAAGCCGTGATGCAGACCATGCAGGTGGCCGAAGGTGAAACCGCAACTGCCAACTCCCGTCTGTTTGCGGGCTCCAAAGACTGGGGCAAAATTCGCAACTATCAGAACGACGAGGGTGTTGAAGGCCTGCTGGAGTCCATCGACTGGGGCTGGTTCTCCTTCCTCACGAAGCCAATCATGTGGCTGCTGATGTGGCTCTATGGTGTCATCGGCAACATGGGCTGGGCGATTATCGCGCTGACCGTGGTTCTGAAAATCATCGTCTTCCCGCTGGCGTACAAATCTTATGCCTCCATGGCGAAGATGAAAGAACTTCAGCCGCAGATGGAGAAGCTTAAGGAAAACGCTGGCGACGACCGTCAGAAGATGCAGCAGGCGATGATGGAGCTGTATAAGAAAGAAAAGGTCAATCCGGCAGCGGGTTGTTTGCCCATCCTGATCCAGATCCCGATCTTCTTCTCGCTCTACAAAGTAATCTTTGTGACCAAAGAACTGCGGCACGCGCCTTGGTTTGGCTGGATCACCGACCTGTCTGCGCCGGACCCAAGCTCGATCTTCAACCTGTTTGGCATGCTGCCTTTCGGCGTTCCAGAACTGGGCTTCTTCGAGATCTTCAGCCTTGGCATTCTGCCAATTCTGCTGGGTATCTCCATGTGGCTGCAGCAGAAGCTGAACCCGGCCCCAACCGATCCAACGCAAAAAATGATCTTTGCGTGGATGCCATGGGTCTTCATGTTCATGCTTGGCAGCTTTGCCTCCGGTCTGGTGGTGTACTGGATCACCAACAACGTGATCACCTTCACCCAGCAGTACGGCATCATGCGCATTCACGGCTATAAGCCTGACGTGTTTGGCAACATCAAATCGAGTTTCAAAAAGAAACCCGCGGAGGATGCCAAATAATGGGAACCGTCTCCGCTCTTTGGCGACACCCGATCAAGGCCCACGGACGCGAGTCCGTGGGTCATGTCTCTTTGGTGGAAGGGCAAACCTTCCCTTGGGATCGCCGCTACGCCGTCGCGCATGAACGCGCCAAAACCGAAGGTGGGGAATGGGCGCGTTGCGTGAATTTCTCCCGCGCGGCAGGCGCCCCTTCGCTGCAGGCGATCACCGCCAAGGTCGACGAAGCCAGTGGCAAAATCACCTTGCAGCACCCGGATCTCTGGGAGCTGACCTTTGATCCGAAAACCCAAGGCGACAAGCTGATCGATTGGGTGCGTCCCATCATGCCCAAAGACCGCGCCGCCAGTGCCAAGCTGGTGCCCGCAGGTGAATTCGGCATGACCGACAGCCCCTTCCCATCGATCGCCATCCACACCACCGCCAGCCACCGCGCCATCGAAGGCCGTCTGGGGCGCAAGCTCGCCACCGAGCGCTGGCGCGGCAACGTCTGGCTTGATGGGTTCGCCCCATGGGAAGAGTTTGACTGGATTGGCAAAACGCTGCGCATTGGCGGCACCGAAATTGAGGTGCGCGAGCGCATCACGCGCTGCAAGGCGACCACCGCCAACACCGACACAGGTGTGCGCGACGCGGACACTTTGGGTGTTTTGAACGAAGCCTTTGGTCATCAGGACTTTGGCGTCTACGGTGTGGTGACCAAATCCGGCGACATTACCGTCGGCGACACAGCAGAGGTGCTCTGATGCAACTTCCCTTCCCATTTGTCGAAGATCCAGAACCAATCGCGATGGAACGTGGCCGCAAGCTGTTTGACGGCTCCAACTCCGACTTCCTCAAAGGTGTGGTCGCCATGGATGGCCTGCCAGCGGGTGACCGCGTTGAGGTCTGTTTCGCGGGGCGCTCCAATGTAGGTAAATCCACGTTGATCAACGCGCTGACCAACCGCAGCCGTTTGGCCCGAGCCTCCAATACGCCGGGGCGGACGCAGGAAATCAACTTCTTCACTTTGACAGAGAGCCATTATCTCGTCGACTTGCCGGGCTATGGTTACGCCAATGCCCCCTTGGCCGTGGTGGAGAAATGGCAGCGCCTGCTGAAGCAATATCTCTCCGGCCGCGCCAACCTGCGCCGGGCTTTTGTGCTGATTGACACCCGCCACGGCATCAAAGACGTCGATGAAGAAATCATGTCCCTGATGGACAGCTCCGCGCTGACCTTTCAGGTGGTGATGACCAAGGCCGACAAGGTCAAAGAGAAAGACCGCGAGAAGACTTTCAAGCAGGTGCGCGAGAAGCTCTCCAAGCACCCGGCCGCCTTTCCCGAGATCGTACTGACCAGCTCCGAAAAGGGCGACGGTATCGCGACGCTGCGCTCCATTATCGCTGGACTTGAATAAACCATGCGTTATCTGACGTCTTTGTTGCTTCTGCTGGCCGTTTTGGCCTCAGCGGCCATCCCAACAGGATGGATGCCAAAGACGTTGGGTGATGGCCAGATGGTGCTTGTGCTTTGTACAGGTGACGAGATGGTCGAAGTGCTTGTGGACCACACCGGAGCGCCGGTGCCACTGCATGAGCAAACCGAGGATAAGCGCAGCCCCTGCGCTTTCTCCACAATTGCCGAAGCTGTTCAGGTCCTGAACGGTCCCTTCCCAATGCCGCTCGCGGCATCCCTGACCGACCGCTGGCAGCATCAAGATTTCACCCACAATAGCGCCGGCTTTCACCGCCGCTATGACGCCCGTGGTCCCCCAACTCTCTCCTGAGTTTCCAACACAATCAATCAATACATAAGCCATCCCGACGTTTCGGGTGTGGCCCATCAGGAGATGTCTATCCCATGGCCAAGGACAGCCAATTTGCCGACGTGCGCACAGAGCAACCCAGCGCAACGTCCCTTTCTCAGAAACTCTATTTCGCCGCCTGGCGCTGGCATTTCTACGCCGCGCTCTATGTGGTGCCGTTCCTGATCATGCTGGCCGTGACCGGCTTGATGATGATGTTCATCACCCAGTTTGACGGACGCGATGGTGAAAAGATCGCCGTCACCCCACAAGGCTCCGCGTTAAGCGTCACGGACCAAGCCGCCGCCGCCACATCCGCTGTGCCCGGTGACGTGGTCGAATACATCGGCCCCAAATCCGATGCGCTCGCCACCGTGTTCCGCATCAACACCGGCGACACTCACCAGATGGTGGCCGTGAACCCCTACACTGGCGATGTGCTGGGCAATTGGGACCGCCGCACCGGCTGGTATGATTTTGCCGACAATGTGCACGGCTCGCTCTTGCTAGGTGACACCGGCGACCGTTTGATCGAAATCGCAGCAGGCCTTGGCCTCGTGCTTGTGCTCACAGGCCTCTACCTCTGGTGGCCCCGCGGCGGCGACACATCGGTGTTTATTCCCAACTTGAAGGCCCGAGGTCGCGCCTTGTGGAAAAGCCTGCACGCGGTCACCGGCTTCTGGATTTCAGCCTTGCTGGTGGTTTTCCTGATCTCTGGCCTCGCCTGGGCCGGCATCTGGGGTGGCAAATACGTGCAGGCCTGGTCCACCTTCCCGGCGGAGAAGTGGAACGACGTGCCCCTGTCAGACAGCACCCACGCCAGCATGAACCACGGCAACCAAAACGATGTGCCTTGGGCGCTGGAACAAACGCCTATGCCAGTCTCCGGCTCTGATGTGGGTGTGACCGGCACTGCGGAAGGCGCGCCAGTTGATCTTAACAGCCTCGTGGCCTTGGGCCGCAACCTGGGCCTCGAAGGCCGCTTCCGGGTCGCTTATCCACGCGATGAAACCGGCGTTTGGACCATCAATCAGGACAGCATGAGTGGCGACAGCGCGACGCCAACAGTTGATGCAACCATTCACGTGGATCAATACACCGGCAAAATCCTCGCGGAAGTCCGTTTTGCGGACTATTCCGTGGCAGGCAAATCCATGGCGGTTGGCATTCCTCTGCATATGGGGCTCATGGGCCTGTGGAACCTGCTCCTGAACACAGCGTTCTGCCTGATGGTGATCTTTGTCTGTGTCTCCGGCGTGGTCATGTGGCTCAAACGCCGCCCCGCCAAAGCCCTGCGCCTGGCTGCACCTCCCGCGCCAGCGGACATGCCCCTGTTCAAAGGTGTTTTGTTGATTGCGGCGTTGCTCTCCGTGGCTTTCCCGCTGATTGGCGTGACCCTGCTGGCTGTGCTGGCGTTTGACGTGTTAGTGGTGGGCAACATCCCCGCGCTCAAACGCGCTTTGTCCTAACCCTCCCGCCCCGTCCGCGACGGTGGGCGGGGCACTTTTGGAGAGCCTATGGACTTCACAGGAATTGGTGTCGCAGGTTGCGGCCGGATGGGCGCGCCAATGTTGGCTGCCCTGCGCTCTGCCGGATTTGACGCCACAGGTTTTGACGTGCGTCCACCCGCAGACTTTAGCGACCTTACCCCACACATGCGCACATTGGATGACTTCCGCACAGACCTGCGCGTGCTCATCACCGTGGTGCGCGACATTGCGCAAACGGATGACGTGTTGTTTGACGCTCAAAACCTGATCGAAACCGCGCCCAATCTGCAAACCGTGATCATCTCCTCCACCCTGTCACCCAAATATGTCCGTGCTCTACGGGACCGCGTCCCTACCCACATCACCCTGATTGACGCCCCCATGTCCGGTGCCGCCATTGCCGCAGAGCAGGCGCGACTGTCATTTATGCTGGGCGGCAACGTTGGTGCGCTCAAACAACACCAGCCACTGTTTGACGCCATGGGCGCGCATTTTCATATCATGGGCGACTTTGGCGCAGGCATGCAGGCCAAGGTGCTCAACAACCTTCTGGCCGCCTCCAACACCGCCATGACACGGCTGGTTCTGGATTGGGCTGATCAATCCGGCATCGACGAAGACGCGCTTCTGAACCTGATCCACACATCGTCCGGGCAAAACTGGCTCGCTTCCGGTTTCAACACCATCGAATTTGCCCGCGATGGCTGGGACGCGGACAACACCATAGGCATCCTGACCAAAGACGTGGCCTCCGCACTCGATGCCGCCCCTGACGATGCCGACACCACGCTGCCGGAAACTGTGCGCCAGGCAATCTTTGCGCTCAAACCACGGCCCTAACGCGCCCCTCTTCATTTGGCCCAAAATATCCCCGCCGGAGGCTCCCGTCCGCGCCCACCTCATTCCGCAGCAGGGGCGCACAACCGTTGCAACCATACGCTATTTCCGGCATGACACCCCCATGAACATTCGTACCCGCGCCCTCGCCGTCCATCTCCTCACCGCCACCGGTGCTGTCTTTGCCATGCTGGCCATGCTGGCTGCTGTGGATGGCAAATGGAGCTTGATGTTCCTTTGGCTGGTGGTGGCGTTTTTTGTGGATGGCATAGACGGGCCGTTGGCGCGTCACTACCATGTAAAGAAAAACGCACCTGAATTTGACGGCGTCTTGCTCGACCTGATCATCGACTACCTGACATACGTCTTCATTCCGGCCTATGCCCTCTTCAAATCCGGGCTGATGGACGGTTGGACCGGCTGGTGTGCGATCATCATCATCACCTTTGCCTCCGCGCTGTACTTTGCGGATACGCGCATGAAAACCAAAGACAATTCCTTCTCCGGCTTCCCCGGATGCTGGAACATGCTGGTGATTGTGATCTTTGCGGTGGAGCCTAATTTCTGGGTCAGCCTCGCGCTTGTGACCGTGCTGGCCGTCACCATGTTCCTGCCGATCAAATTTGTGCACCCCACCCGCACCAAACGCTGGCGTTTGGTGACCTTTCCGATGGCACTGGCTTGGACCTTCTTTGCCGGTTGGGCCGCCTGGGTAGATTTCCATCCGGAAAGTTGGGCGCATTGGGGCCTGGTTGCCACCTCGGTTTACTTGACCGTTGCCGGCGCCGCGCAGCAGCTCATCTACCGTGAAACGCTGTAGGCACACCATCAAGATCAGATCAACAGGTTTCCCGCCCGCTCATGCTTGAGCAACCAAACCTTGGTCTCCACGCCCCCTAGGCCGGAAAACCCGCCCAGCCCATTTGCGCCTAGAACGCGATGGCAGGGAATGATCACCGGGATTGGGTTGCCGCCACAACCCTGCCCTATAGCTTGCGCCGGCACACCCAGGTCTTTGGACAGCTCGCCATAGGTGCGGGTTTCCCCAAGCGGGATCGCTAACATGGCATCACAGACACGTTGTTGAAATTCAGACGCCTCCACCTTCAGGGGCAGATCAAATCCCTGCGCGGGGTCGTCAAAATACGCCAGTAACTGCGTAGCGGCTTCGCGCAACAGAGGCGTATCATCGACCCCGCCGCTCTCCCATTCGGCGCGCACAATCGCGCCATCCTTCTCGCAAAGGGTCATCGGGCCGGTCGGCGTGTCTACGGTCAGTCTCAACATGCACCTACCCTGCCCAAGCAAAAGGCGCCCCGCAAGCGGGACGCCTCAGAATGCGCATCATTTGGAGCGCAAATTAGCTCAATGCGTCGTTACACCGACCACAGACACCGGCGTGGCTGTGCTGGCCAACATCCGGCAGGATTTTCCAGCACCGCTGGCATTTCTCACCGTCGGCTTTTTCAAACACCACACCCACACCCTCGATCTCCGGCAGGCGGAAGGCCTCAGCTGGCATCGGATCGTTGCTCACCTCGATGGTGGAAGTGATGCAGATGTCGGCAAAGTTCACCGATTTGAGCGCCGCAACTACATCCGCGTCACGCACATGCACAACTGGTGCCGCCTCAAGCGATGCACCAATCACCTTATCGGTCCGCTGGATTTCCAACGCTGCGGTCACCACACGGCGCACGTCACGTACACCAGCCCATTTGGCGGCCAGTGGTTCGTTGAGCCAATCCGCAGGAGTCTCCGGGAAGTCGATCAGGTGCACAGAGCTGTCATCACCCGGGAAGCGCTCCAGCCAGACCTCTTCCATGGTGAACACCATCACCGGTGCCAGCCATGTGGTCAGGCGGTGGAACAGGATGTCGAGCACGGTACGGGCTGCGCGACGGTTCAGCGTGTCGCCATCACAATAGAGCGCGTCTTTGCGCACATCGAAGTAGAACGCAGACAGCTCTACCGTGGCAAAGTTGAACACCGCAGAGACAACGCCCTGGAAGTTGAACTCCGCATAGCCTTTGCGCACTTGATGGTCGAGTTCCGCCAAACGGTGCAGCACCCAACGCTCCAACTCCGGCATCTCCGCCACATCCACACGATCCGCCTCGGTGAACTCAGACAGCGAGCCCAGCATAAAGCGCATGGTGTTGCGCAGACGGCGATAGCTGTCCGCCACACCTTTCAGGATCTCCGGACCGATCCGCTGATCCGCGGTGTAGTCAGTCTGAGCCACCCACAGGCGCAGGATATCCGCACCGTACTGCTGCACAACTTTCTCCGGCACAATGGTGTTGCCCAAAGATTTGGACATCTTGTTGCCTTTGGCATCCAGCGTGAAGCCATGGGTTACAACGTTGCGATAAGGCGCGCGGCCTTTGGTGCCACAGGCCTGCAACAGCGAGCTGTGGAACCAGCCACGGTGCTGGTCGGTGCCTTCCATGTAGACATCGGCAATGCCGTCAGCCACGCCGTCTTCGCGGTCGCGCAGCACAAAGGCGTGGGTGGAGCCGGAGTCAAACCACACGTCGAGCACGTCAAACACCTGCTCCCACTCATCCGCGTTGTAGTTTTCACCCAGGAAGCGCTCTTTTGCGCCGTCAAAGTACCAGCAATCCGCGCCTTCTTCTTCAAACGCCGCTTTCACACGGGCGTTCACCTCTGGATCACGCAGCAAGAAGCCTTCGTCGGTTGGCAGAAGACCTTTTTTGACAAAACAGGTCAGCGGTACGCCCCAGGCGCGCTGGCGGGACAGCACCCAATCCGGGCGGTCTTCGATCATCGAGAACAGACGGTTACGGCCCTTTTGCGGGGTCCATTTCACCAGCTCATCAATCGAGCGCAGCGCGCGTTCGCGGATGCTGTCGCCCATTTCGCCCATGCCGTCATCCAGCTTACGATCCACAGAGGCAAACCACTGCGGCGTGTTGCGATAGATGATCGGGGCCTTGGAGCGCCAGCTGTGCGGATAGCTGTGCTTGATCTTGCCGCGCGCCAGAAGACCGCCCACTTCGACCAGCTTTTCGATGATCTTCTTGTTGGCGTCGCCTTCCTTGCCCTTGCGGTTCAGGATGTAGGTGCCACCAAAGAACGGCAGCTCTTTGCGGAAACCACCGTCATCCATGACGTTATAGGTGATCATCTGCTCCAGCATGCCGAGGTCACGGTAGAGTTCAAATTCCTCCATACCATGAGACGGCGCACAGTGCACAAAGCCGGTGCCTTCGGTGTCGGTCACAAACGGCGCCGCGCGGAAATCGCGCAGATCGTCCCATTCGCCTTCAGAGCCTTCGGCGCCATGCAGCGGGTGTTTCAAATCCAGACCGGACAGTTCGTCAGCAGACACGTCGCGCACGCGTGTCCACATGTCTGCGTCAAGACGCGCACGTGTCATCACGTCACTTGCAAGGTTGTCAGCCAGCAAGAAGCGATCGCCTACATTGGCCCAGCTTTCTTCCGGCGTGCCGGTCACTTCATACAGGCCATAGGCAATGTCCGCGCCGTAGACGACGGCCTTGTTGGACGGGATGGTCCAAGGTGTGGTGGTCCAGATCACAACCTGTGCGTCTTTCAGATCGCTGTCTTCGTTGGCGACCTTAAACTTCACCCAGATCGTGAAGCTCTCTTTGTCGTGGTATTCCACCTCGGCCTCGGCCAGCGCGGTTTTCTCCACCGGCGACCACATCACAGGCTTACTGCCCTGATACAGCGTTCCGTTCATCAGGAACTTCATGAACTCATCGGCAATCACAGCCTCGGCGTGATAGTCCATGGTGATGTAAGGGTCAGGCCAGTTGCCGGTGATGCCCAGACGTTTGAATTCCTCACGCTGGATGTCGATCCAGCCTTCGGCAAACTTGCGGCATTCCTGACGGAACTCCACAATATCAACCGCGTCTTTGTCTTTGCCTTTTTTGCGGTACTGCTCTTCGATCTTCCACTCGATGGGAAGCCCGTGACAGTCCCAGCCCGGCACATAGCGCGCGTCGCGGCCCATCATCTGATGAGAGCGCACGATCATGTCTTTGATGGTTTTGTTCAGCGCGTGGCCGATGTGCAGGTGGCCGTTGGCATAGGGCGGGCCGTCATGCAGGATAAACGGCTCGCGGCCCTCTTTCTCGCGCAGACGGTCATACACGCCCATCTTCTCCCAGCGTTCCAGCCACGCAGGCTCACGCTTGGGCAGCCCCGCGCGCATCGGGAAATCGGTTTTTGGCAGGTTCAGCGTATCTTTGTATTCGGGTGTATCGGCACACATGTGTCCGGTCCTTTTCAGGCGTCGTATCTGGAATGGTCAAGGGGCGGCGCGGTCTTCCATACGCCTTGTCCCGGCGGCTCGATCACTTAGAGCGCCGGGCTGATAATTCGAATGATAATTGCGAATATCTGCGTCATATGCGCCTTATAGGGCGCTCTGTGCATATGGTAAAGCGGCGATGCTTGTCGCCCACGCACCGATCCCCTATCTCTCCCGCAACAGGGAGAGATCTATGGCACCACTGCCCCCCAAATTTGATGTGACCCGCGACGAGATCGCTCGCGTGGTAGCCGCGTTTTACGAAATGGTGCGGCAGCATCCCGGCTTGGGGCCGGTCTTTGCTGCGCATATTGAAGATTGGCCCAAACATGAGGCCAAGATTGTGAATTTCTGGGCCAACGCAATCCTGTATGAGCGCTCCTATGACGGCAATCCGCTCAAGGTACACCGCGACGCAGGCAATGTGCGCCCCGGTATGTTTGATGCCTGGCTGGGTCTGTTTGATCTGACCCTGCGAACTGAGCTGCGCCCGGATCAGGCCGCCGCATGGTCCGCGCTGGCGCATCGCATCGGACGAAGCCTGCGCGCGGGTGTTGTGGAGCAGATGAAGGGGCCGGGTGGCGTGCCGATTCTAAGGTAACAATTGGTGCCGTGCTGCAAGCACGGTACGCGCCCGACCCTCCCCACGGGAGGGCGCTTTCAGCCCCCACCCAGGGTCAGGCGCCTCCCTCAGCGATTTTCATCCTCCGTTGAACAAACTGCCCACCCCATAGGCAATCGCCGCTGCCACACCGCCAATCGCAAGTGTCTCCAACCCAGAGCGCCACCACGGATCCAGCGACCACTTGGCTTTCATTGCTCCGATGCAAAAGAAGGTGGCGCAGGTCAGTACAGCTGACACCCGAAACGCCTCGGGCACACCAAACAAAAACGGTAAAAGCGGGATCAGCCCCGCAATCAGGAATGCCAGAAAGGTTGCAATGGCTGCCCGATGCGGGTGCGGATCAACACCCGCCAGCCCGTATTCGCCCTCCAGCATCAACTGAACCGCCGCCTCTTCATTGACGACAATGGCATCTGTCGCTGCTTCCAGCACCTCGCCGTCTAACCCCTTAAGCCGCAAAATCTCGCGGATTTCTCGTCGCTCGCCTTGGGGATGCTCTGACAAATGCTGCTTCTCAACAGCCCGCAACCGTTTGGCATCATCCAGCTCCGCTTTGGTGCCTAAGAAGTTCCCGGCAGCCATGGAGAACCCATCAGCCAAAACGTTGGCTATCCCCAGCGCCACAATCACAAACGGCGACAACCCTGCCCCGGCTACACCCGCCACAATCGCAAAGGTCGTCACCGATCCGTCAATGCCGCCATAAACGACGTCGCGCAAAAGCCCCCGCCCCGGCGGGTTTGCGATCCGATCTTCGATCTCTTTCTGGCTATGCCCATGGGACTGGCTCATATGGCAAGCTTATCAGGCACGCGTGCCTCTGTATTTGCGCCCAATCAACTGGCCGCCGGTTTACGCCTCGCTTTCACTCTTTGAAAACAGCCCGGTCAGCGCGCGTTTCACCAAGCCCGCCACCGAGGGCCGACGCCCCGTGCCAAACGGCAGTGGACGACAGACTTCCATGGCCGCAACCCCCACGCGCGCGGTCAATGCGCCATTGACCAGTCCCTCGCCAAAGCGACGGCTCAGCTTCGCCAAAGCCCCGCCACCCGCGATGGTCCCAATCAGGTCATCGCCCGCCGCCACAGCGCCAGTGGCCACCAAATGTGTCATCACCGCGCGAAACAGCCGCCAGCTGCCCAGCGTGCCTGAGCGCCCACCGTAAATCTCCGCAATCCGCCGGATCATGCGAATGTTGGATGTCAAAGCCGCAACCACATCCGCCAACGCCAATGGAACCAAGGCCGTAACAGCCGCCACTTGCCGCGCCGCCGACTCGACCTCACGCTGGGCTGCCTGATCCAGCGGTGTCATCAATTCACGCTCCGCCAAAACCATCAACGCATCCACATCCAGCACGTCAGTGCGCTGTTTGGCCAGGCTGTCCCGCCCCCAGGCGAGATCCTCGCGGCCCCGATAAAACCGCAACAGCTCGTCAACAATGTCCCGCGCCTGCCCCATCTCGTGGCTCTGCGCCGCCGTATCCGCGCGGGCTTTTAAGCCGTCCACGCGCTTTAGCCGCGCCAGACCAGCCAGCTCTTTCAGAATGATCAGCAGCGCCAGCAAAAGCGCCGCCCCGCCAATCGCGGTCACAGCCCAGCCGAGGTATTGATTGCGCGCCACCATGCCTGTGGCAAAATCCCAGGCCGCCATAGACACAGCGGCACTCAAAAACATCCCAACCAGCGCCCAGAACCACCGCGTCAACCGGCTTGG
The DNA here is from genome assembly GCF_947493595.1 of uncultured Shimia sp. Lineage (GTDB taxonomy): Bacteria > Pseudomonadota > Alphaproteobacteria > Rhodobacterales > Rhodobacteraceae > Shimia. Next base: position 28,960 of record NZ_CANLRL010000006.1, read on the forward strand.
CTTACGCGCCGCCAACTGCGCCGCCACCTGCATCGCCTGCCCGCTTGGCGCTGGCGCATGCATCTCCGGCACCGGCGCAGCCTCCGCCACCTCCGGCGCCGCCTGATCCTCCAATTCAATCAAAACCGGTCCATTGGTCACAACATATCTCCAATCAAAAACTGCGCCGCGCGATCCATGCGGATATGGGGTGGCCCATCTCCGGGCCGCAACGTGTTGGCGGCGGGCGCAAATTTCATCACCTGATAATCCTGATCGAGCCAAGTATTGGCCCCAGCTTTGGCCGGGTTTAGCAAGGCACTGGCGTCTTGCGGCAGGGCACCGGGATAAAACGCCGCCTGCCGCCCGTCTTCCAACAAGCGCCCGCGCACACAGTCGAGTTTGCGCCCTTCATGTGTCACCGCTTCTTCCACTGTGGCCCGCAACGACGCCAAGGAAAGCGCCTCAGTGCTGGCACCGGCAAACTGCGCCCGATCCGCCGCCTCGCGGGTCAGCGCTTGCATGATGTTCGTGAGCTGAGGATGCTGACTGTGATGCAAATGATCCGCCTTGGTCGCCGCAAACAGGATCTTTTCCACCCGTTTGCCCATCAGCAACCGCTTCAGAAACGCATTCCGCCCGGGCCTAAACGCCGCCAGCGTATCCGCCAACCCGCTGCGCATGTCTTCCACCGCGCGTGGTCCTGCGTGGATCGCGCCCAAGACATCCACCAACACAACTTGCCGGTCGATGCGCGCAAAATGATCACGGAAAAACGGCTTTACGACCTGCGCCTTGTAAGCCTCAAACCGCTTCTCAAAGGTCCGCCACATAGACCGCCGCCCCGGCTTTCCCACCGCGGCCAAAGGCGCAAAAGTCAACACAGGCGAGCCTGCCAAATCCCCGGGCAACAAAAACCGCCCTGGTGTGCAATCCGAATACCCAGCCCCGCGCGCCGCGTGCAGATACTCGGTAAAAGCCGCCGCCAAGGCCTTTGCCTTAGGCTCATCCAAATCAGCGCCGCCATCCATAGCCGAAACAAGCCCGAGATACTCCGCCGCTTCTTCGCGCCCAGCAATGCGGTCCAAAACCTCCGCACTCCACTGCGTGAAACTTTTGTCCATCAAGCCAAGGTCCAGCAGCCACTCCCCAGGATAGTCGACAATATCCAGATGCACCGTGCGGGCGCCCTGAAAGCCGGACAACAGCCCACTGGGCCGCACCCGCATGGACACCCGCAACTCGCTGATCGCGCGCGTGCTCTCCGGCCAATGCGGCTCGCTGCCTGTCATCGCCGCCAGATGGGTCTCAAAATCAAATCGCGGCACAAGGTCATCCGGCTGCGGCTGCAAAAACGCCGCCTCGATGCGGCCTTCAGCATTGGCCACCAGCTGCGGCATCCGCCCACGATCGAGCAAATTGGCCACCATGGAGGTGATAAACACCGTCTTGCCAGACCGTGCCAAGCCGGTGACGCCCAGCCGCACCACAGGCTCAAACACGCCTGTGACGCTGTCTGTGACCGCTTCGATTTGACGGGCGACCCCGTCCGCAAGTGTGGAAATGACCAAGCTTTTGGCCCCTTTGCCTGTTTCGCCCTCAACCTATGCGCGGCCCAGCGCCATTTCCAGTGGGCAGAAAGGCTTCAATTTCCCCGCCCGATGGGCTATCGCACGCCCCATGCCCAGATACGCCTTGCAAGTTGAATACCACGGAGCCCCTTTTGCCGGATGGCAAAGGCAGGCAGATCAGCCTTCTGTACAAGGCGCGATTGAGGCTGCCTTGGCCAAACTGGAGCCCCGCGAGCACACTATTGCTGCCGCAGGCCGCACCGACGCAGGCGTACATGGCTTGGCGCAAGTGGCGCATTGCGACATGGAAAAGGACTGGGATCCGTTTCGCCTCTCGGAAGCACTGAACTTTCAGCTCAAGCCCGCCCCCGTGGCGATCACCAACTGCGCCAAAGTGGCCGATGACTGGCACGCGCGGTTCTCCGCCACCGAGCGCCGCTACCTGTTCCGCATCCTGATGCGCCGTGCCCCGGCCACCCATCAGGCCGGATTGGTCTGGCAGGTCAAACATGATCTGGACCCGGAGGCCATGCAGGCCGGGGCGGATCGCCTGATTGGCAACCACGATTTTACGACTTTCCGCAGCTCAATCTGTCAGGCCGCCAGCCCGCAAAAAACCCTCGACGCGTTGCGCATCGAGCACATCGACACCATCGGCGGTCCGGAAATCCACTTCCACGTCCGCGCCCGCTCGTTCCTGCACAATCAGGTGCGCAGCTTTGTCGGCACTTTGGAACGGGTTGGCGCCGGTGCCTGGACGCCAGACGACGTCACCGCCGCGCTGGAAGCCCGCGACCGCGCCGCTTGCGGCCCGGTCTGCCCACCACAGGGGCTATATCTGGCAGGCGTCACCTACCCCGACGCGCCGTTCTAAACGGTTGCCGGGCGGACCTCTCGTAGCCGGAGGCCCATCAAAAGTGCAACACCAAACACCACATCAATCCCGGCAAACATCAACAACAGCGGCTGTCCCGTCTGCACAAACGCCCCCAAAAGCGTTGCAGCCACCAACAGGCGCAACCCGCCTTCAAAAATACCAATTTCCCGCGACACATTGCGCCACCGCCACACCGTCCACCCGGTGCCAATCACCCCCAACAGCTGCACCATCATCAATTGGATCGGATCAAACACCGGCCAGACATCCCCGCCGAGCAGCGCATTGACCTGCCCCATGGTCGCCAAATGCTGCACATTCACAAACGGCAGCGCAAACGGCAACAGCGCCAGAATATCATAGCCGCATACGGCTTTTTGTAGGGTCACATATCGGCTTGGTGTCATGTCTCTTATTCCTGTCATTCGCCTGAAAAGGAGTCACCTTCCGGTGGCCGGCATCCGCAGGCTTCTGTATTGAACTCACACCTGCCACTAGCCCGCTACAACGCCCAAAAAAACGACACGCCTCCGACGTGTTGACCGTTATCCAACACCAAGAGCCAACCGTGTCCGAAAAAACGCCAGATCGCCGCATTGCCCGCACCCAGAACTCCTTATGGACCGCCCTTCAAAGCCTGCTGCAAAGCCACAGCTGGGACGACATCACCATCAAAATGATCTGCGCGCGCGGCGACGTGGCCCGTTCATCGTTTTACGCGCATTTTGACACCAAGCTCGATCTGCTCGACCTTGGTTTCTCCATGGTTCTGGCCGATCTGCTCCCGCTGGCGGAGGCCAACACCACCGCGTCCGGCACATTTGTCACCACAGATTGGATGGTGGACCACATCCTGGAAAACCCCGGCTTCTTCATGCGTGTGTCGCGCAGCCAGTCTGACGTGGTGCTGTTTTCTCGCTTCACCAAAGCCCTCGAAGACCTGCTGGCCCAAGAGCTAACCGCTATGGGCATTGCGGCACCGGCCACAACCGTGACCTTCTGCATCGGCGGCGCTTTTGCCCTAGTGCGCGATCACATCGAAACCCGCGCGCCCACACCGCCCGCCACCCTCAAAGCCCTTCTCGCCGCTCAAGTTCACAAGGCGTTGCTTTAATCCGCTTTCTCCTTCCTCAATATCTCGGGGGTGCGCTTGCAACCGCAAGCGTGGGGGCTGGCCCCCTCTTCCTTCCACTCCTTCCACCAATCAGCAAAACAAGGCCGACAACGGATCTGACCTAGGGGAAACTCTTGACCTTTTGGTGCAAATGACGCCTAGCTGCGCCCCAGCAGAACTTAGTGAGGCCCAGTATGTTTAAGCCTGCCATCACCGGCACCGGTGTTTTCACCCCCGAGCAAATCATCACCAACGACGAGCTTGTGGAAGCCTTCAACGCTTACGCCGACAAAGTGAATGCACAGAACGCAGACGCGATTGCCGCAGGCGACATGCAGCCCCTGCCTCATTCCTCCAGCGAGTTCATTTTTAAGGCCTCCGGCATCGAACAACGGCATGTTCTGGACAAGGACGGCGTGTTGAACCCCGACGTGATGCACCCGCTGCTGCGCCAACGCAGCGACGATGAGCCGGGCGTGATGACCGAAATGGCGCTGGATGCTTGCACCAAAGCTTTGGCGCAGGCAGGTGTGGACGGGTCAGAAATCGATCTGGTGATCTGTGCCGCTTCCAATATGGAACGCGCCTACCCAGCGGTGGCGATTGAAATTCAAAAAGAACTGGGCGCCGGTGGCTTTGCTTTTGACATGAACGTCGCTTGTTCCTCCGCCACCTTTGGCCTGCAAGCTGCGGCCGAAATGATCCGCTCTGGGTCTGTGCGCAAAGCGATTGTGGTGAACCCGGAAATTTGCTCCGGCCATTTGGAATGGCGCGACCGCGACTGCCACTTTATCTTTGGCGACGTCTGCACTGCCACGGTGATCGAACGCGACGAAGATGCCAAAGGCGCTTATTTCGAAGTCATCTCAACCCGCTGCGCCACGCAATTCTCCAACAATATACGCAACAACAACGGTTTCCTGCGCCGCTCCCGTCCGGACGGTGTCGAGGATCGTCGTGACATGCAGTTTATGCAAAACGGCCGCAAAGTGTTCAAAGAGGTGGTCCCGATGGTCTCCGCCCATATGCTGGCCCATATCGAAGCCGAGGGCGTGGCGCCAGACAACCTGCGCCGCCTCTGGCTGCATCAGGCCAACAAGTCGATGAATGACTTTATTGGCAAAAAGGTCTTGGGCCGCACGCCGGAAACTGACGAACAGCCCAACATCCTGCAAGACTATGCCAACACCTCCTCCGCGGGCTCGATCATCGCTTTCTCGAAATATTCGGATGACTTACAGCCCGGAGACCACGGCGTGATCTGCTCTTTTGGCGCCGGATACTCGGTGGGATCCGTGCTTGTGAAGCGTCATTAACATACCAACGATTCGCAAGTCTCGGTATACCACGGCATTCAGCCTGTTGTTTTTAACAGGGTAAATCGCAAAACCTATCATAATTGGCAGGTGTGGTAACAATGGTTGCTCAAATGTGAACAAGAGACAGTAAGACCAATTTGCGCTAGCATAGTTCTTGGAGGGAGCCGTTGTCTCGTCGTGATGCTTCCCCAGGCATTCTGAGACAATGGGTTCGTGAGGTGATTGTCTGCTGATCCCCTTCCACTCTGCGCTGTCCCGTGCGGAGGTTTATATGCACACCCGTGCACATTTTTTCCCTAAGGTCTTTTTATGACGCAAGGGTGGGCCAGGTCTCTGGGCCACCCTTTTTCGTAGCGGCGCTACTGATGCCGATACCGTGTCTTGGTGGTGGTGGGCACCCCCATCTCCACAAGAATACTGCCATCATCATCGCTCATCCGATGCAAAGGGTCTTCCACCAGTCCGGCACTCATCGCCAAGGCCGCCAAATCCGCCCGGTTGGACAGGCCGGTCTTGCTCAGAATGTTGTTCATGCGCTGGCGCACCGCAGACACCGACACCCCAAGGCGTTCGGCGATGACCTTGTCCTGCAACCCGGCGCCAATCATCTCAAGCAACTCGCGCTGCTTATCCGAAATCTTGTTCCGCTCGGTGAATTCTGCAGCGAAATGTGCCAGATAGGTCTGATGCCCCATCATCGCCACGGCCTGTAAAACCCAGCCATGTGTCTGGATGATGTGCTTCATCTCCCGTCGGCTATGGTCGCCGCAAAAAGTGATCAAGGCCGCCTGAGGGGGCGCATGAGAACGCAGCGGAATGGAAAACCCCGCTCTGATGCCGCGCCGGGCGGCTTCCTCCAGCACCTCATGCCGGGCCTCGGGCATGTGATGGTATTCATCCAGAAACTCAATGCCCACTGCGATCGGCGTCAGGTGATGCAACGCATGCATGCGGAAATAGCTCCACTTGGAGACTTCCGGATCCTTGTTAAACGCGTTGAGCCAAGTGCTGTCATACGACGTGCGAATGAACAGCGTCTTTTTCCAATCCTCAAAATTGCTGGCACTGATGAAGTCAATGTGGGGCAAATTCAACGTCCGCCCAACCTCAACAATCAATGCCCAGACCTCCGCCGAACTTTGCGTGGCTTCCAGATCCACCAGAAACCCTTGCAACAGATCCGGAATGTGGCGCTCCGCTTGTAGTAACGGACGACGCCCGGCGGGGTCTCGCATTGTTTAGACGGATTCCTCTTCTAGGTGCAGCTTCATGTCGACCAGCACCTGCTGCAACGCCACGGTCTCCCGCAGAAGCCGTTTGGCTTCGGTCATGGTGATAATCCCGTCCTCGATGGACTGGTTGTATTCCGCCATCAACATCGCAAACCGCTGACTGAGCGCGATCACGTCAGAGTTGACCCCGCCTTTGTCGTCGGAGTTGCGCCGACCCTGTTCATGGTTCAGCGAGTTGCCTTTCAACTCTGCCAATGCTGACGTGACATGCGGATATGACGCGGCCTCTTCCAACGCCGCCACAGCGTCAATTGGCATAAACCGATCCGCGTGCTCGTCGTGCGAAGAATAATACCGCCCCAACGTGGCTTTAGATTTCCCGGTCAACTCACAGGCGGCTTCGATTCCAACGTCTTTTACCAAAGCCTCGGAGTGTTTCTTTAGATAGCTGTGCACCACGCTCATGTGCTTTATTCCCAAACCGTACATTCAGTGACCTCCCCCCAAAAATGCGCGGTCTGACGCCCGAGGGGGAAAGCAGTCTTTCTTTTCCCATATATCGCTTAACCCGAATTTGGCATTTGAGAAAGACCGGATGCATTACATCCGACTGTGAGTGAATCGGGTACTTATCCGAACGTATTAGTTTCCGGCTGTTGAGCCGGACCCAGGAAAGCGGAGCGTGGTCTGTCACCCACACACCGTTGGCCCTTCGGCCACGCGACCCGGCCTCATCATCCCCATGGCTATGCCACGATGTGACGGGTCGCGTTTCACATTTAGGACGTGCGCAACGCGGCACCAATACGACGCTTCAAATTTTCCGCATCAATCCGCGCAACGTGTTCTTGATCCCCGCGCCCATTGCGGCCTATCACGCCGCTATGGCCAAGCTCTACTTCAACTACTCCACCATGAACGCCGGCAAATCCACCGTGCTTTTGCAGGCATCCCACAACTATCGCGAACGCGGCATGCAAACTTACCTGCTCACCGCACAGCTCGATCACCGCGCCGGAGAGGGCCGCATTGCCTCTCGCATCGGCATTTCCGACAAAGCAGATACCTTTGACAGAGTCACAGATCTGTTCGCGACCATTCAAACGCGCCTGAACGCAGGGCCGCTTGCCTGTATCTTTATCGACGAGGCACAGTTCCTCAGCGAAGATCAAGTCTGGCAACTGGCCCGTGCGGTGGATGACCTCAATGTGCCGGTGATGTGTTACGGGCTGCGCGTCGACTTCCAGGGCAAGCTGTTCCCTGGGTCTGCTGCGCTTCTGGCCCTGGCAGACGAAATGCGCGAAGTGCGCACCATTTGCCATTGCGGCAAAAAAGCCACCATGGTGGTGCGCCAGGATGAGCACGGCAATGTGCTCCACGACGGCGCGCAGGTGCAGATTGGCGGCAACGAAAGCTATGTCTCGCTCTGCCGTCGCCATTGGCGCAAAGCCATGGGCGACAGCGCCGAAGACTAAGGGCGTATGGGGGCGCTGCCCCCGTCCCGCCGGGACTCCCCCGGGATATTTCTGGCCAAATGAAGCGGGTTTAGACCAGATTGGGCGGGGTCTCACCTTGCTCATAGGCCAGGAGGTTGTCCACCGCCATCAAGCCCATATCTGTGCGCACTTCCAACGCAGCCGTGCCAAGATGGGGCAGCAACGTGGCGTTGTCGAGCTTGCGCAGGGCATCTGGCACCCGGGGCTCAAATTCGTACACATCCAACCCGGCGCCGCCAATTTCATTGTTTTGCAACGCTGCGATGAGGGCACTTTCCTTGACCACTTCTCCGCGCGAAATATTGATGAAATGGGCGTGACTCTGCATCGCGCCAAACACGTTGGCATCAAACAAATGTTGGGTCTCCGCACCACCCGGCACCGCCGCAACCAGCACATCCACCTGCGCCGCCAGCGCCGCCAATTCCTCGATCCGGTCCGCCGCGAATGGCAGCTCCTTTTCCGAGCGGTTCCAATATTTTACGGCCATGCCAAAACCATAGTGGCACCGTTGCGCAATGGCCTGACCAATGCGGCCCATGCCGGCGATGCCAACGGTCTTGCCGCTGACATGCATGCCCAACATCTGCGTCGGGTGCCAGCCTTTCCACTGCCCGCTGCGCACCAGGCGCTCGCCTTCGCCAGCCCGCCGTGCGCTCATCAGGATCAAGGTCATTGCCACATCCGCCGTGGCCTCGGTCACAGCCCCCGGCGTGTTGCTCACCAGCACATTGGCCTTGGCGGCGGCCTCCACATCAATGTGATTGTAGCCCACCCCAAAGTTGGCCAGCAGTTTACAGCGCGGTGCCGACACATCGGCAAACACCTGGGCATCAAACGCATCGCCCAGGGAGGGCAGCACCATATCAAAGTTGCGCAGCGCATCGCGCAGCTCATCACTTTGCATCGGCATGTTGTTAAGCCGCACCGTGGTCTGAAACGATGCACGGGCTTTCTCCAAAACCGCATCTGGCAACGGCCGCGTGATCAAAAGGCTTTTCAATGTAGACGTCCTCCATTCGGGACCGACCCATCCGGGCCTATCAATGTAATCTCGCCGGTCTCATCCGGCAGCCCAAGCACCAGCACCTCGGACATGAATTTTCCGATTTGACGGGGCGGGAAATTCACCACCGCCAGCACCTGTTTGCCCACCAAACTGGCGGGGTCGTAATTGGCGGTGATCTGCGCGGAGGTCTTACGCGTGCCTATGTCCTCGCCAAAATCCACCCAAAGCTTGATCGCAGGCTTGCGGGCTTCCGGATAAGGTTCCGCCTGCACAACCGTCCCGACACGCACATCAACCTTCAGAAAGTCGTCAAAATCAATCGTGTCAGTCATTGCCCAGCTCCCGGCTGCGCTCTGCGGCTGCCCCCACGGTTTTTATCATCAACGGCGGCAGGCCATCAGAGGTGTCCATCAACACCTCAAGCCCGGCCTCTGTGGTCCCGTTTGGGCTGGTCACATTCACCCGAAGTTGCTCTGGCGTTTCCTCGGACGTCTCTGCCAGAACCCCTGCCCCCGCCACGGTGGCTTTGGCCAAGGCCATCGACAACTCCGGTGACAGGCCCTGTGCCTTTCCAGCCGCCGCCATGCATTCAATCATATGGAAAACATAGGCCGGCCCGGAGCCACTCAGCCCAGTGACCGCATCCATCTGCCCTTCATGTTCCAAACGCACCACTTGTCCCACCGCTTTCAACAAGCTTTCAGCGGCATCCAATCCGGCCTGACCGGCAGGTCCGTTGCCGACTATTGCGGTGATGCCTTTGCCCACCGCCGCAGGCGTGTTGGGCATGGCGCGCACAATTGGTGTCTGCGCGCCCAGCATGTCTTCATAGGTGGCAATTGAAACGCCTGCCGCAACCGAGACAAACAAGGTTTCCCCATTGCCCATGGCCGCCAGAACCGGCAACGCCTCCGCCATCATCTGAGGTTTCACGGCAATCAGCACCACCGCTGGGGCCGTTGGCAGGTCGGCGTTCACATGCACGCCGCTGCCTTGCACCCAGTCGCTGGGAAACGGGTCTTGCACCCACACGCTGCTGGCAGGCAATCCATCCGCCAACCAGCCTTGCAGCATGGCGGACCCCATCTTGCCGCAACCCAACAGCACCAGGCCACGTTTGGCCACATCTTTGACGGTCATGTTTGCCCCCTCTCATCCATATGGGGGCAAGTGTTACGCCCGCCCGTAAGCCTCTGCAATGGCAACTTGCATCGCATCTTTCACACTTCGTTCACCCCAAACCACAAGCTGAAACGCCGGGTAAAACCGCTCGGAATTTTGAATGGCCTCCCGGATCAATGTGTCGATCTGATCCGGACTGGCAACCTGCCCACCAGTCAGCACCAAACCGTAGCGATAGATCATCAGCTTCTGTTTGTCCCAATAGGTAAACGCCCCCGCCCAGCACTCATCGTTGACCGCATTCAGGGTCTCATACAGCGCGGGCAGACGCTCTTTCGGGGGCTCTGCCTCGTGAGAGCACACAAGCTTCAAGGTCTCATCATACGCCGACCAGGCCAAAGTGATGGAGTAGGTTTTCCACTGACCTTCCACTTCCATGGCAATCTGATCGTCCGCAATACGTTCAAAGGTCCAATCCCGCACGCCCGCAATATGCTCAACAATGTCGATTGGATGCAGGTCTTCCTCAAGAAACTGCTCGGATAATGCCATGGCGCCACCTCATTTGTTATCGCGTTTAGGGAGTGGCAGCTCTCTAACGCTTGGTGTCTGCTCTAAGACCTGTGGATAACTCCACGTTCATTACAACATATGGTGGTGGGCAAGGAGTCGCCTGTAAAGCAAAATATCTGTGGATAACGCAATAAGTTGTGGATTAAACTATGTTAACCACAAGTCTTCGTCCTTTGGTCGCAGGCCCAAGGAGAGACTTGCCCTCCCCAGCCCCAATCCTATGATTTTGCCATGACCAGTGTTTTTCCTTTCGCCCAGGTTGATGTGTTTTCCGAGCAGCCCAGTTTTGGCAATCCGCTTGCTGTGGTGGCCGATGCCGAGCGGCTCAATCAAACGCAGATGGCCCAATTTGCCCAATGGACCAATCTCAGCGAGACCTGCTTTCTGCTGCACCCAACAGACGAGGCCGCTGATTACCGCGTGCGGATTTTCACCCCGCTGCAAGAGCTGCCTTTTGCGGGCCATCCAACATTGGGCGCCTGTCACGTTTGGCTGGCGCAAGGTGGCCAGCCACAAGGCGCGGACGTGGTGCAACAATGCGGCGCGGGTCTGATCCACATCCGCCGCGACAAGGACCGCCTGTTTTTCTGTGCCCCGCCTTTGCGGCGCAGCGGCCCGCTTGAAAACGCCCTTCAAACGCGTGTGGCCACAGCGTTGAACGTCCCCCTGGCTCAGGTGGAAGCCGCCGCATGGGTCGACAATGGCCCCGGTTGGGCCGCGCTGTTGCTCAAGGACCGTCAGGCCCTCCTGCAAGCCAAACCTGACTATGCCGCGCTCAAAGGCATGCGCATTGGCTTGGTGGCACCCGTGAACGAAGCAGGCCACGGGTTTGATTTCGAGGTCCGGGCCTTCTCGGCCGGCGGCTTTGAAGATCCTGTCACAGGCAGCCTCAATGCTGGCATCGCCCAATGGCTGCTGGCAGACGGCATTGCCAAAGGCGATTACATCGCTGCTCAAGGCACATTTTTAGGGCGCAAAGGCCGCGTGCATGTTGTACAAGATGGTGACAAAATTTGGGTAGGCGGCACCGTGCAAGATGGCATCACCGGAACCCTAAAACTCTGAACCCCAAGACAACAAAAAAGGCCAACCCCAGGGTCAGCCTTTTTCACATCATCCTGTCAGCGTGCCTTAGCCCGCTTTGCCTTCCAACGCTTCAATCCGCGCCTTCAGAGCTTCGTTTTCCTCGCGGGCCTTCTGCGCCATGCCCCGCACCGCATCAAACTCTTCGCGGGTGACAAAATCCCGATCCGCCAGCCAACGGTCCATCAACGACTTCATCGCGTTGTCGGCCTCATCCTTGGCGCCCTGAGCCACACCCATGGCGTTGGTCATCAACTGAGACATGTCGTCCATGAATTTGTTCCGGGTTTGCATCGCTCTCTCCGCTTTATGATCCTGACTGCCTATATGGGCACCATCTTGCTCAGACACAAGGTTGACTTTGTCGCAAGGGAAAGGCCACTTGTGGCGAAACCCACGCGGCCAGACAGCGACGGAGCAGTCCCATTCAGTTCCCCAATATCTCCCCTGAAATCTTCTCCATCTCTCTGTTTGGCATGGAATTTGCCCTGCGCTGGTACGCACTGGCCTATATCGTTGGCATCCTGATCGGCTGGCGCATTGTGGTGGCCACCGTGAACCGCCCCACGCTCTGGCCCAACGACACCGCCCCCATCACCGCGCGCCAGATCGAAGACCTGCTCACCTGGGTTATTCTTGGCGTGATCGCCGGAGGCCGCTTGGGCTACGTGCTGTTTTACAAACCGGCCTTCTACCTCGCCAATCCCGGTGACATCATCCGCATCTGGGACGGCGGCATGTCATTCCACGGCGGCATGTTGGGCGTCATCGTGGCAGGCTGGCTCTATTGCCAGAAACATGACCTGATCAAACTACAGGTTGGCGACGCCATGGCGCTTGGCGTGCCAATCGGCCTGTTCCTGGGCCGCATCGCCAATTTTATCAACGCCGAGCTTTGGGGCCGCCCCACCGACCTGCCATGGGGCGTGATCTTCCCCGGCCACGCCGCGCAAGACTGCGGCCAGCTCGCTGCCCTCTGCGCCCGTCACCCCTCCCAGCTTTATGAAGCCCTGATGGAAGGTCTGATCCTCGGCGTGGTCATGCTCTACCTCGCCTACCGTCGCGGCGCATTGAAATCCCCGGGCACCATCACCGGCACCTTCTTTGTGGGTTACGGCCTCGCCCGTTTCATCGTCGAGTTCTTCCGCCAGCCAGACGCGCAGTTCATCTCTGACGGCAACCCACTGGGCCTCGCGCTACAATTTGGCGGCTACGGCTTCACCATGGGTCAACTGCTGTCCCTGCCGATGATCGCCCTTGGCGCCTACCTGATCCTGCGCGACAAACGCCACCCATGAGTGATCTGACCCAACATTTGCTGGCCCGCATTGAAGCCCACGGCCCCATGACCGTGGCCGACTTCATGGGCGAAGCGCTGCTGCATCCCACGCTGGGTTACTACACCACTCGCGATCCCTTTGGCACAGACGGCGACTTCACCACCGCCCCAGAGATCAGCCAGATGTTTGGCGAACTCGTCGGCCTCGCATTGGCACAAAGCTGGCTCGACCAAGGTGCCCCCGCCCCCTTCACGCTGGCTGAACTTGGCCCCGGTCGCGGCACGCTCATGGCCGATATCCTGCGCGCTACCCGCGCCGTGCCCGGCTTCCACGCCGCCGCGCAACTCCACCTTGTAGAAGCCTCCCCGACCCTGCGCGCCATACAGCACAAGACCATCAACGCCAAAATCACCCATCACGACACCGTCGACACGCTGCCTGAACAGCCACTGTTTCTGGTCGCAAACGAATTTTTTGACGCGCTGCCCATCCGCCAGTTCCAACGCGGCCCCACCGGCTGGCATGAACGCCTAATCGCCATGCGTGACGGTGCGCTGACCTTTGCTTTCGGCCCGGAACTACCGCAGCCGCAGCTCGAACACCGCCTCGCGGACACCTCACAGGACATGATTGTCGAAACCTGCGCACCCGCGTTTTCCGTGGCTTCCGAGATTGGCACCCGCATCCACGACTCTGGTGGCGCGGCGCTCCTGATCGACTACGGCGACTGGCGGTCACGGGGCGACACCCTGCAAGCGCTCAAAGACCACGAATACGCCAACCCGCTCGCCACTCCCGGCGAGGCGGACATCACCGCCCATGTTGATTTTGAGGCCCTCGCCCAAGCCGCCCCCTGCGCCCACAGCAAACTGACCCCGCAAGGCGTCTTTCTGGAGCAACTCGGCATCACACCCCGCGCCCAAGCCTTGGCCTCCCGCCTGACTGGTGACGCCCTGCAGTCGCACATCGCAGCCCATCGCCGCTTGACGCACCCCGAGGAAATGGGAAACCTGTTCAAAGTGCTCGCGCTCTATCCGGAAAACGGCACCCCTCCACCAGGATGCACCTTATGACGCTTGAGATTCTGACCTCGGACTTGCTTGCCCCCGTGCGCCACGGGTTCTTCACCCGTCGCGGCGGTGCCTCTTCCGGCGTGTTTGCCGGGTTGAACTGCGGCATTGGTAGCTCCGATCAGTCCGAGATTGTCACCATCAACCGCCAACGTGTCGCCAGCGCAATGGATGTAGAGCTGTCCCACCTCGCCTCCGTGCACCAAGTGCACTCCGCTGACGTGGCCACGATTTCTGCCCCGATCGAAGGCGAACGCCCGCGTGCCGACGCGATTGTCACCGCCACACCGGGCCTTGCCCTGTCGATTCTCACCGCTGATTGCCAACCGGTGCTGTTTTCCGACCCAAACGCCGGTGTGATTGGCGCTGCCCACGCGGGATGGCGCGGCGCCTTGGATGGCGTGCTTGACGCAACATTGGACGCCATGGAAGCCCTCGGTGCCTCCCGCGCCAACACCCACGCTGTCATCGGCCCCTGCATCAGCCAAGAGGCCTACGAAGTTGGCCCGGAATTCCTCGATGCCTTCCTCCGCGAAGACGCCAGCAACAGCCGATTCTTCACAGATGGCGAAGGCGATCGCAAAATCTTCGACTTACCCGCCTACGGCCTGCATCGTTTACACGCCGCAAACATTGGCAAAGCCGAATGGACGCGCCATTGCACCTATTCTGACCCGGACAGATTCTACTCTTACCGGCGCACAACCCACGCCAAAGAGGCCGACTACGGCCGCCTGATCGCCTCTATCTGTCTGTAAACAAAGGCTTTCTGCCAATACCGCAGATTTGTCTCTCTATTTTCCTCAAATCTGACCAATCCTGCCGCATCTCTGCCCCATTTCGACACGAGACTGATCTCAAGTTGGAAACAATGGTCCACAAGAGACCAAGACATGCCAAGGAGAGCAGACATGAAAACCCAGAGCCGCTTCGTTAAATCCGTAGTTGCAGCATCCCAAAAAGACGCGCCACAAATGCCATGGGCTCGCGGCGCACGCCGCGCCGCTTTCATCGCCAAGCGCAAAGGTGTGACGCTGAAACAGGCGGCCTGATCGCCCAAGAGCACCCGCCTTACCTCGTATTTTCGCAAAGCATCTTGCAATTTGGCAGGGTGCTTTTGCGTTTTTGCCGCCGCCCACATGTGCAATTTTCAAGCACCAGGTCGCGCGAGCACCTCCAAGCACCCACATTTTCGCAACCCCAACCCGCCGCATTGCTTAAATCCTTGAACCGTCTATAACGCGAGCCAAATTCTCATCTCAGAGGCGCACATGACGGACACACCTCAAGTTGGAATCATTATGGGCAGCCAGTCTGACTGGCCCACGATGAAAGAAGCAGCCACCATTCTGGAAGAGCTGGGCATTTCTTACGAAAAGAAAATTGTCTCCGCCCACCGCACCCCGGATCGTCTCTGGTCTTACGGCAAGGAAGCCGCCGGTCGTGGCCTTCAGGTGATCATTGCTGGCGCCGGTGGCGCTGCGCACCTGCCCGGCATGATGGCCTCCAAAACCCGCGTACCAGTTGTGGGTGTGCCGGTTCAAACCCGCGCCCTCTCTGGTGTCGACAGCCTTTATTCCATTGTGCAGATGCCCAAGGGCTTCCCGGTTGCCACCATGGCCATCGGCGCCGCCGGTGCCGCCAATGCAGGCCTCATGGCCGCCGGTATCCTGGCCCTACAGGACGCCGATCTGGCAGAGCGTCTGGACGCCTGGCGCGACGCCCTCTCCGCCTCCATCCCGGATGAACCCCAAGATGACTGAAACGCTTAAACTCGGCGCCACCATTGGCATTCTTGGCGGTGGCCAACTTGGCCGCATGTTGTCCGTCGCAGCCTCCCGTCTGGGCTACAAAACCCACATCTTTGAGCCCGGCGCCAACCCGCCCGCAGGCGAGGTGGCCAATGCCGTCACCACCGCGTCTTATGAAGACGCTGACGCCCTGCGCGCCTTTGCGGCTTCTGTGGATGTCATCACCTATGAGTTTGAGAACATCCCCACGGCGGCACTGGACATTCTGGAAAGCCAAAAGCCCATTCGCCCCAACCGCGAAGCACTGCGGGTCTCCCAAGACCGCCTGACGGAAAAGACTTTCCTACAAGAGCTCGGCCTGAAAACCGCACCATTTGCGGATGTCACCGACGCTGCGAGCATGGCCAAAGCCGTTGCCGAAATAGGCGCGCCGTCGATTTTAAAAACCCGCCGCTTTGGTTATGACGGAAAAGGTCAGGCCCGCCTAAAAACCGCCGACGATGCTGACGTGGCTCTGGCCGACATGGCAGGCGCTCCAGCGCTGCTCGAAGGTTTTGTCGACTTCTCCCACGAGGTCTCGGTGATCGCCGCCCGTGGTATCGACGGTCAGGTCGCCTGCTTTGACCCCGGCGAAAACGTACACAAAGACGGCATTCTCGCCACCACCACCGTGCCTGCGCGCTTGTCTGCGGGGCAACGTATGGACGCGGTGCTGCTCGCCGCCAACATCCTGAACAAACTGGATTATGTCGGCGTCATGGGCGTGGAGCTGTTTGTCACCAAAGACGGCCTCATCGTGAACGAAGTGGCCCCTCGGGTGCACAACTCCGGCCACTGGACCCAAAATGGATGCGCTGTGGATCAGTTTGAACAACACATCCGCGCCGTCACCGGCCTGCCTCTGGGCGACGGTCAACGGCACAGTGATGTGGTTATGGAAAACCTGATTGGTGACGACATGGACCAACTGCCCGAGCTGCTCACCGAGCGTGACACGGCCGTGCATCTCTATGGCAAAGCGGAAACCAAAGCGGGCCGCAAAATGGGCCACGTCAACCGCATCAAACGCGATTAATCCCGCATATCCAGCAAAAACCGGCGGAAGGTCTGCCCGCCATAGCGGACCTCCCCCACCTCTTCGGCTCCCATCCGCGCCAAGGCCTTCACCGAGCGCCGCGTGGGCGCCAGCAGGAACTGCACCATCTCAACCCGCGCATCCCCCCGCGCAAAATCAAGTGCCTGCCGCGTGATCGCCAAACCTTGTCCAAAGGCCTGCGGCGTCAGCACCAGCCCAAAGTCCCAGACGTCCTCTTCTTTCTCAAAGCCGCCCCAGCCGAGAAAGACATCGCCCTGCCAGATCGCCCAATGGCCCAGCCCATCCTCTTCCCAACGCTGCGCCTTGGCCTGCAAAAAACCGTCCACATCAAACGCGCCATCGAGCAACGGCAAATGTTCCGCCACCCGCGCATCCGCCATCTGCGCCGCCAAAACCTCCCGCGGCACCGCTTGCAAATCTCCAAACTCAAAATCACGCACGGGTCCGCCCTTCAAAGTCATCAAATATCCTGGGGAGTCACTGCGCTGCGGTGACGGGGCAAAGCCCCTACCCCATAAACCGCCTAGCCACATCGCCTGCCATAAAGCTCACCTGCCCCTCCACCAAAGTGGCCCCAATGCGCCGACTCTCTGCATCCACAATCACCAGATCCGCCCGCTTGCCGGCGTCCAACGTACCGCGATCATTCAGCCCCAATACCGCTGCAGGCTTGGCTGACACCAAGGCCCAGGCCTCGGCAAACTCACACACGCCATCTTCCACCAGTCGCAACACCGCCTGCCGCGGCGCGGGGTAGTGATAGTCTGACGCCAACCCATCCACCAATCCCGCCGCAACCATATCAGCTGCCGAAGCCTTGCCGGAATGGCTGCCGCCACGCACCACATTGGGGGCACCCATCACCACCGGATCACCCGCCGCCTTGGCCGCCTCTGCCGCCTCCAAGGTCTCGGGGAACTCACTGATCGGCAGCCCGCAGCCGCGCCAAGCCTCCCGTGTCGCGGCGCTGTCGTCATCATGGCTGCCAAGCTTCACGCCTTTCTCCGCCAACCGGGCCGCCAGCCGCGCCACCGCTTCCGGAACGGACTCCGTCACCGCATGCAGCGCCTGTAGCAACGCCAAATGCGCCTCAGGACTGCGCCCGCTTTTGAGCGCCTGCCCGGTCAGCCGTGGCGGCTTCTTACCCTTGGCCAAGGCGGCATGGGGCAAGTGATCGTTGAACACCACATAAGGCACATCAAACGCGGCAACCGCCGCCTCAAACGCCGTGTAGTCCTCCAACAAATGGCTCTCAAACCGCAGCTGTACCAACATCTCGGTGCGCAGCCCTTCAGTGGCGGACAGAGCCTCTAAAAACCGCCGTGCAAACGCGGGCGAGCGCATCCCACCTTCCCAGCTCCAGAATTGCGCCAGCACAGCCGTGGTAATCCCATTGGCCGCCAGCTCCGCATCCACAGACACCAGCCCGTCGCCAAGGTTTTTCATCGCCCCACGACGTGGCGCAAGATGGCGCTCAAACCCGTCGCCATGCAGATCCACGATGCCCGGCAAAATCTGATACCCGCGCAGGTCCACCTCCCGCGCACCGTTTGCCTCACCAATCTTGCCCGCAACAATCCCCAGCGGCACCTGCACAAAACCGTCAGGCAACAGCACCTCTGCGCCTTGCAAAACCAAATCCGTCATTTGTCGCTCACACCATCCTGTGCTGCACTGTCCGGCCCCATGATCTCGCTCCAAATCCGGTCCCACAAGTCATCTTCTTTTTCCGCTTCTGGGTCTCCATCCACGTCAATGATCCGCTGCAACTCACGCAGGGTGGCGTCCGCGTCGCCCCACTCCAGATCATGATCAAACGCACCGTTTTCCAAAAACTCGCGCACCTGCACAATCACCATCGGATTATTCATCATAAACGTATGGGTCACCGGCAGCACAATGTGATCCGCCATGCCTTCAACTTTGGTGCTTTCCACCGAGACTTTGCCGTCATCCGGCCCGGCAATCAGGCTGCTGTAATAGGGGTTCAGAGATTTGTCGCCGGCAATCACACCCAGCTCAAAGTCCACCGGCGGCAGGTTGGCAGGTAACCCATCGGTGCCAAGTTGCATCCCCGCCGGACCGTTGAGCCAGACAAACGGCTCCAGGTAACTGAATTCATCCACCAGTTCCGAGCCCTTGTTGGGCGGCCCCAACATCACCACGCGGCCCAACTCCGGCGGGCGGTGGTTTTCAAACCACACACGGGTCAGGATGCCGCCCATGGAATGGGTGACAAAATGCACCTTGGTCCAGCCACACTTGGCCACCGCCTTGGGCAGCGTCATGTCCGCGAGGCTCTCTATCTCTTTCTCTGTCGAAGGATAGCCCAGCCGCACCACTTTGTAGCCATAACGTTCCAGCGCCAATTCCATCAAAACAAAGGAACTCTCAGAACGCGCCAACCCGTGCAGCAGGATCACACATTCCTGCGGTGTGTCCCCTGCGACCTCCGCTTGCTGCTCTGCCAAACTCTGCGTGCTCAGCCCCAAGGCCAGCACCGCTGCCATTTTCAAAAATCGAACCATAGACTTGAGATAGGCCCTAAGCGGGGCCTACAAAAGCAAAAACCTTACGGAAAGCGCCCCAATGGCAACCCTTCGCCCACCAAAGTCGCGCCCGTTGCGTCTCGCCGTCCGCGCCGTGATCCTGCATCAGGACCGCCTCTTGCTGGTCAACGCCTACCCAGAGCACAAAGGTGCGCTCTGGTGTGCGCCCGGCGGCGGTGTCGAAAAACACAGCAGCCTAGCCGACAATCTGATTCGCGAAGTGCACGAGGAATGCGGGCTCACAGTCTCCGTTGGTGCGCCCTGCCTGATCAACGAGTTCCACGACGAGGAGAGCGATTTTCATCAGGTAGATCTGTTCTTCCGCTGCACCATCATCAATGGAGCGCTGGATGAACGCTGGCAGGATCCGGAAAACATCGTCTCCAAACGCCGTTTCTTTAGCCGCGCAGACATGGACCAAATCTCTTACCGCCCGCTCAGCCTGCCGGATGTGGCCTGGGGCATTGGGGTGCACTACGACGCTTTGGAACCTTTGTTGAAGTTTTGACCTAGGCTTTGCGCATCGACACCAGCACACCGCTGATCACCAACACAGCCGCGCCAACAAAGCGCAGGGTCAGCGGTTCGCTCAAAAATGCCATGCCGCCCGCCATGGCAATCACCGGCACCGACAGTTGCGCCACAGCCGCCCGGCTCGCGCCCAGGCCTGGCAAAATCGCGTACCACAGCGCATAGCCCAGACCCGAGGTCACCACGCCGGAGACCACGGCCAGCGCCACGCCAGCAACCGGCATCTCCATATCCATGCCCAGCATAGCCCCCAATGCCAAAGCCACAGGTGCCGCCAGCAAGAAATTCATCGCCGTCGCCTGCGTCGCATCACGTTCCCGACGCCCCTGCAGCGAATAGATGCCCCAGCCAAGCCCCGCGCCCGCCATCATCACCACATGTGCAACAGACATCGCGGGGCCACCGGTCGGCGCCAACAGCCAGACCAAGCCGCCCAGCGCCAAACCTGCGCCCAACCAGCGCGTGGTTGGCACCGCTTCGCGCGCCACCACAGCACCGCCAAACATGGTAATTTGCACCACACCAAACAGAACCAACGCGCCCAGACCGGCATCCAATCCGCGATACGCCAGCGAAAACCCAAAGACATAAGCCAGCAAGCCTGCCACCGCCACGCCACGTCCGACACCGCCCAGCGCAAAACCGCGCTTTTGCCAGCCCACCAAGGCCGCCAAAGCCAATGCCCCGCTGACCAATCGCAGCACGCCAAAATCCACCGCCTCCATACCCGCGCCACTCACAGCAGCCCGGTTGAGAACAGAGTTCGCGGCAAAGGCCGTCATTGTCACAGCGGTCAGAAGAAACAATTGCATACTGTCTTACGTGACACGTGTGACCCGGCGGAGCAAGCAAGCCGGGCCACACGCTTGCCCCGCCTTCGAAGGACCAAACTCTCAGGCGGGGTCGATTGGCCCGTCAGTGAAATTGCACCCCTTTTTTCCGGGCACCATGGACAACGGTCCATAGTGCTGGGGATAACAGGTGGGTCCGGAAAGGAGTGCTATTTCTGACGGGCCAATACCTGTTGCGCAAAGCCGCGATCACGTGCTTTGCCGCTCAACCAGATCGCCATATAGCGATCCCGAATTCCATTGTGTTGCAAGGTGCAGGTGCTCTGACCATTCACCCAGAACTTCAGCGCGTTTCCACCTTTCGGCGATGCCACTATCCTGTCGCCCGGCTGAATATCACGATAGCAAGCCGTCAGCTTTTTCTGGATTTGCCCATGATCGGATCTCTCACCTTCAATCCGTATCATCTCGTCCATGCTGGCTTTCAGCAGGATCTTGCGTTTGATCTTGCGGGCGTATTCGATCTCCAGCGCATAAGACCCGTTGCGGTCAAACCCCTGCCCTTGTGGCGCAAACAACTGCGCGTCATAGACCTTGAAACCCAGCCACCGGAACTGCCCTGCTCCCAACTCCTGCGGTTGGCCCAGTAGGCTTCGCACCTCCGGCGCGGGTGTTGCGGGATTGGCCGAGGCATTTGCCGCCCACCCCAACAACACAGCGCCGCTCAACAGCGCCATCAGAACCCGTTCACGTACTGGCAATCTCATATGCATCCGGCCCGCGCCTCCCTTCGCATGTTAGGATGAATTATTTAGGATACGCAGCAAAACGGCGCCCGGATCACTCCGCACGCCGCAATCGCCTGATCGATCCACCGTCAAAGCTGCCTAACGGCGCCCCTTGCGGCCTTTGTGCGCTTTGGTCACGGTCTTGATCATCTTGCCAAAATTTTTGTCATAAGCCCGTTTTTCCGCCAGCGAGGCGGTATTGTGCCGCTCTTCCGCTTCCAGCTTACGCCACCGATCCAACCGCGCCACATCCAACGTGCCTGCTTCGATGCCCCCCCGTATCGCGCAACCCGGCTCACTTTCATGCGCACAATCCCGGAATTTGCACTGAGTGGCCAGTTCCACCACGTCAGAAAACAGGTCTGCCAGACCATCGCCCGCCTCCGCCAACTGCAATTCGCGCATGCCCGGCGTGTCCAGAATGGCCAAACCAGCGTCGGTGAAATGCAGCTGTCGGCTGGTGGTGGTATGCCGCCCGCGGCTGTCATCTTCGCGGATGCCGCCGGTTTCCGCCTGCTCAGAGCCAAACAGCGCGTTTACCAATGTCGATTTGCCGACACCGGACGTGCCCAGAAAGGCAATGGTCTGCCCCGGCGCACACCAATCCGCAAGCTTCTGCGCTGGTTCCTCGCTTTTGGCATTCAAAAGCACCACCGGCACCCGATCCGAAATCGACTGCGCCTCCGCCACATAGGCCGCCGTATCATCACACAAATCCGCCTTGGTCAGCAGGATCACTGGCGTCACATCCGCCTCAAAGGCTAGTGCCAGATACCGTTCAAGCCGCGCCACGTTGAAGTCGTTGTTGCAACTGGTGACCACAAAAGCCGTGTCCACATTGGCCGCAATCATCTGAATGCTGCGATCATGGCCGGCGGCCCGGCGTTTGAACAGGCTCTTGCGCTCCAGCACTTCACTGCGCATCGGCAGCTCCGCGTCATACAGCAGCCAGTCCCCCACCGTGGCGTCCGGCCCCGGCGGCACCAAAGCGTCAATGCCATCGCCGCGCACCCGCAACCCGTTGCGATGCACTTCCACCACCCGAACCGGCGGGGTGGCGTCCAAGATATCCAGATCGGTTTGTTGGGCAAAAAACGATTGCCAGCCCAGAATGTCTAACGGCGCGCGCTTAGGTGTTTCCGCTTCAGACGCGCCATGTGTTGGCAAAAATTGGGAATAGTCCCGTGTCATTGTTGAGGTACTCTCATGGAAGGGCCGCGCCTGTTTGGGCTTGGCCGTAACGTATCAGAAAAAAGAAGAGGCACAAACCAACAGCCCCGCGCATCTGCGCCGGTTTTGCCGTTTTGAATGTGCATCGGGTGGGCGCTCTGCCACCCGCCAAAATCAGGCATCCAGTTTCTGGGCCATAAAACCTCCATCAAAGCTGCGTTTGATATAGGCCTGCGCCACCAACACAACAACCCAGCCGCTTAGGACGCACGCCGGGTGATGAAATCCTGCATCATATCAATCAGCATCGGCGCCTGTTTGGGCGTGATCACATGCCCCATGCCTTCGATCTGATGGTGGTCGCAATTCGGGATCAACCCGGCAATCTCCGCCCCGGCTTCCGGCGGGATCAACGTGTCCGCGGCACCGTGAATAACCTGACACGGCAGGGCCACTTTGGTCAGATCCTGCCGCCGATCTGTGGAGGCAATCACCGCCAGCACCTGCCGGTTGATGCCTTCCGGATCAAACGCCCGGTCAAATGCCCATGCGGCCTGCGCCGCGACCGCTTCTTCCGTCATCGGATAAGCTGGACTGCCCCAATTTGCGTATTCCGCAATGCCGTTTTCTATGTAGGTGTCACGATCCACATCCCGCGCCAGCAGGGTTGCCAGCCACTCCGCATTGCCCCCCCGCGCCGCAAATGGCCGCGCCGTGGCCATCACAATGCTGGCACTCAACAGACGCTCCGCATGATCCATGCACAAAAGCTGCGTGATCGCGCCGCCCATCGACATGCCAAACACATGGGCTTTCTCAATGCCCAGCGCGTCCATCACGCCCAGCACATCTTTTGCCATGTCATTGAGCCTATAAGCCGCTGGCACAGGTTCCCCGGCCAAAGCCGCCGCCGTGATCTCACCCGCGCCGCTGGCCACCCCCTCCTTGGGACAGCGTTGCGACAAGCCCACATCGCGGTTGTCAAACAGCACCACACGATAGCCCGCCGCCGCCAACCCTTCATAAAGTTCCGCAGGCCAATGGATCAGCTGCGACCCCAACCCGCGAATAAGCACCAAAGGCACGCCACCTTGCGGACCATAGGTCTCTACCTCAATCTGAATACCATTTGCGGTGATCTGCATGCAGGTGTTCCTTGCTTCGTCATTTGTCTCCGAAAACCTTAGAGCGCAAAAGCGGTTTGTAAATCCATGAAGGTACAAGTCGGTCACATCGTGTTAGGCTGGCCCTAACTGCACTTCACCAAGGTCCCGCATGCCACGCCCCCTTCCCCATCAAGGCACTCAAACCTTTCTGACCTACACGGGCATGGAAACCGACCTGATTTTCACCCAAGGCGTCGACTTGCCCGGCTTTGCCAGTTTCCCCCTGCTCGAAACACCCGAAGGCCGCGCCCATCTCTCCCGCTACGCCACCGACCTCGCCGCCATCGCATCCCGCGCCAACCTCGGCGTGATCCTGGAAAGTGCCACCTGGGTGGCCAGCGCGGACCGTGCGGCGCCTTTGGGGTATGACGCCCGCGCCGTCGCAGCCGCCAACCTCGACGCCATCGCCCTTCTGTCAGACCTCCGCCCCACGTTTGGCGACCTCCCGACATTGATCAGCGCCAACATCGGCCCCCGCTTTGACGCCTATGCGCCAGCAAGCCAAATGACCGTCGACGAGGCAGCGGCCTATCACATTCGCCAAATCGCCACACTTGCCGCAACCGACACCGACCTGATCACCGCCTACACATTGGCAGACCCAATCGAAGCAATTGGCATCTTGCATGCGTGCCGTGACTATTACATGCCCTGCGTGATTGCCTTCACAGTGGAAACCAATGGCCACCTGCCAACCGGCGGCACTTTGGAGGCCGCCATCCGGCAAGTTGATGCCGCCACGGACTCCTACGCCGCCTACTACATGGTCAATTGCGCCCACCCGGACCATTTCGCGGATATCCTGACCGACGCGCCGTGGTCCCGCCGTATTGGCGGTATTGTCGCAAACGCGTCACGATGCAGCCATGCGGAACTGGACAACGCCACAGAGCTGGACGCAGGGGATCCTGCCGAGTTCGGCCAACAATTGGCGGAATTGCAGCACAACCATCCCCATCTCCGTGTGCTTGGCGGCTGCTGCGGTACGGATATGCGCCACATGGAAAGTCTGGCAAAACACCTTTCCAGCTAAGGCCTTGCAGGCCTCCGAGCCACCTTCTTTCTCCCTCCCCACACAGCGCCGCGCCCATTCCGGACAAAAAACTTCACGCAACGCCGTTGACTCCCCCCCAAACGCCCCCTACCTCTTTCGCCGTTAGCACTCGCCTACAGGGAGTGATAACGACTCCGCTGAGGAGTCAGGGAGATACTCTAGATAGGGAAACCTAGTCATGGCTTTTACACCTCTGCATGACCGCGTGCTTGTACGCCGCGTTGAAAGCGACGAGAAAACCGCCGGCGGTCTGATCATTCCAGAAAGCGCCAAAGAAAAACCAGCCGAAGGCGAAGTTGTATCCGTGGGCGCTGGCCTGCGTGACGACAAAGGCGCGCGCGTTGAGCTCGACGTCAAAGCAGGCGACAAAGTCCTGTTCGGCAAATGGTCCGGCACCGAAGTCACCGTTGACGGTGAAGAGCTGCTGATCATGAAAGAATCCGACATCATGGGCATCATTGCCTGATCGTCTGACCGACATTTACGAATTTAGGAGCCAAACCAATGGCAAAAGACGTCAAATTTGACACCGATGCGCGCAACGCAATGCTGCGCGGCGTGAACGTACTGGCAGACGCCGTTAAAGTGACCCTCGGCCCAAAAGGCCGTAACGTTGTTCTGGAGAAATCCTTCGGCGCACCACGCATCACCAAAGATGGTGTTTCTGTCGCCAAAGAGATCGAACTGGAAGACAAGTTCGAGAACATGGGCGCACAGATGGTGAAGGAAGTTGCTTCCCGCACCAACGACGAAGCAGGCGACGGCACAACCACCGCGACTGTACTGGCTCAAGCCATCGTTAAAGAAGGCCTGAAGCAGGTTGCAGCTGGCCTGAACCCAATGGATCTGAAGCGCGGCATCGACCTGGCAACTGCCAAAGTTGTTGAAGGCATCGTATCCTCCGCACGCGAAGTCAAAGACTCCGACGAAGTTGCGCAGGTTGGCACCATCTCCGCCAACGGCGAAGCAGAAATCGGCCAGCAGATCGCAGACGCGATGCAGAAAGTTGGCAACGAGGGTGTGATCACCGTTGAGGAAAACAAAGGTCTGGAAACCGAGACCGATGTTGTTGAGGGCATGCAGTTCGACCGCGGCTACCTCTCCCCTTACTTCGTGACCAACGCAGACAAAATGATCGCTGATCTGGACGACTGCATGGTGCTGCTGCACGAGAAGAAACTGTCTTCCCTGCAGTCCATGGTGCCACTGCTTGAGCAGGTAATCCAATCCCAAAAGCCTCTGCTGATCATTGCCGAAGACGTTGAAGGCGAAGCCCTGGCAACTCTGGTTGTGAACAAACTGCGCGGCGGCCTGAAAATTGCTGCTGTTAAAGCGCCTGGCTTCGGCGACCGTCGCAAAGCCATGCTGCAGGACATCGCCATTCTGACCGGCGGTCAGGTGATCTCCGAAGATCTCGGCATGAAGCTTGAGTCCGTAACCATGGACATGCTGGGCACAGCCAAGAAAATCGAAATCACCAAAGACGAAACAACCATCGTTGACGGTGCTGGCGAGAAAGCTGAGATCGAAGCACGTGTGGGCCAGATCCGCACTCAGATCGAAGAAACCTCTTCCGACTACGACCGTGAGAAGCTGCAAGAGCGCGTTGCCAAACTGGCAGGCGGTGTTGCTGTGATCCGCGTTGGCGGCATGACCGAAGTGGAAGTGAAAGAGCGCAAAGACCGCGTTGACGATGCCCTGAACGCGACCCGTGCGGCCGTACAGGAAGGCGTGATCGTTGGTGGTGGTGTTGCTCTGGTTCAGGCCGGTAAAGCACTCGAAGGTCTGGAAGGCGCAAACGCTGACCAGAACGCTGGTATCGTGATCGTTAAGAAAGCCATCGAAGCGCCTCTGCGTCAGATCGCTGAGAACGCCGGTGTTGACGGTGCGGTAGTTGCGGGCAAGATCCGTGAATCCGCAGACGTAACCTTCGGCTTCAACGCACAGACCGAAGAATATGGCGACATGTTCTCCTTCGGTGTGATCGACCCAGCCAAAGTAACCCGCACAGCTCTGGAAGACGCAGCCTCCATCGCGGGCCTGCTGATCACCACCGAAGCTATGGTTGCTGACAAGCCAGCCAAAGACGGCGGCGCACCTGCAATGCCTGACATGGGCGGCATGGGCGGCATGGGCGGCATGATGTAAGACGAACTTTCGCAAGAAAGTTCTGTCTAAGCGTCAGGCGATTGGCCTTCGGGCCAATCTGCCGAGAGCTCTCGCCAGACAAGTTTAAAGGGTCGCCTCCGGGCGGCCCTTTTCTGTAAATGGTGTTGGTGAGACGACTTGAAAGCTCAATACGCAATGGCAGGTGTGCGCCCTTTTCTAACCAATGCTATGCGAGGCACGAACAGCAGCAATGCGCAGTAGAGTTAGCTCTGCAGTGTTACTCAAAAAGCCGTCATCCCATTATAAACTGTCATTTTTTCAAGCAAGGTGTTAGCTCATAGATGAGCACTGTGGGCAGCAAAAATCTCCTGTTTCGCGTAGACCTCAACTCGCCAGTTCGCGTTAGGGCGAGAACAAAAAAGCCCTTTATGCTAGACACCTTTTTTCGGATTTTGGTGTTTGTGTAGAGGGCTTTCACCGAAGTTCTATGGGAAGAGACGAATGAAAATTCGTTGGACTATTTCGAATTAAAACCCCATTTGGCCAACCAGATCTGGTTTGGGTGAAGGATCAAGGACTAGAATTCGAAATCCCCGAAGATCGATACCGCACGGGAAAGTATCAGCCAGACATATCTGCACTTGGTTGGAGCGAAAGTGAGAACGTTTGACCGTTCTGACACTGGCACAACGCTGTTTTGCAGCGACTGCGTCAGACCAATTCAACAAAACTAAGCAGGATAGTTATGACCAATTCCAAGCCCACGAACGAAGTTGAATTCGAAAACCTCGATCCGCTGTCGGTCCGCACCAAGGCTGGCCTCAACCTCACGGAAATGGCGCACCTGATGGGCATGAGCGAGGCAGGCTACGAAACCTGGGAAGACGGCACTCGACAACCCGGCGGCCCCGCTTACAAATTGCTATTTCTATTAGACAATAACCCTGACGCTATTGTCGCACAGCTCGGTACGCGCAAGACCAATACCGGAGTTATTGAAAACTAGCAGTCGATCGGATCACTTCCTGTCCGTCATGTCGAAAAGCACGGTCTGCTTTTAACCGTACCCGTCGTTCCCGTGCGAAATGCTAAAGCCCGCTTTGTCCGCACAGCCGCCATCCGACCATTGACTGCTTTCGACGCATTGCAGGACGACACCGCTCCTCCTAAGCCCACCACCCGACGTCGCGGGGGAGCGCCGCACCAAACAATTTCCACAATACCGGCCTCTCACGCTAAGCTTTGCTCACACAAACCAAGTCAAAGGCCCACCATGATCAAACACCTCACTCTCGCTGCCACCACCGCTGCAACACTCAGCACAACCGCACCCGCTCAGGCAGGCGACGGAGATTTCATCGGAGAAATTCTGATGTTTGGTGGCACGTTCTGTCCCCGCGGCTACATCAAGGCAGACGGCCAAATACTTCCCATCGCTACGAACCAAGCCCTGTTTAGTCTGTATGGCACGAACTATGGCGGCGATGGCCGCACCACTTTTGGTGTCCCTGATCTGACGAGGTTTGCACCGGAGGGCATACTCTATTGCGTAGCCGATCAGGGTATTTATCCATCGCGCAGCTAAATTTGCCAGGAGTGTCCAGATCGGGCACTCCGACGCGCTACCTGATAAACGCCGAAAAACGCTCCGCCCCGGCCTTCAACCGCCCGCTCTCATCAAAATCACTGTCGGTGTTAAACCGCATCAACGCGCGATCACTCAATCCGGCCACAAGCCCCGCCTGACCTTCCAGCACGCCCGCCAGCCGCGCCTGCAATGCCGCTTCTTCAGCGCCCTCGAAATACCCGTGCACCCCGTGCACGACCTCAGGCTGATACACGTCAAATCCCAGATAGCGCAGCGTATAGGCCGACGGCCACAGCAGCAGGTTCACGTCCCCCTCTTTGCCACCCGGCCCGCACTCCGCCGCGCTCGCTCCGGTGGTCACACAAAACAGCGCCCGTTTGCCACAACACCGGCCCGTGTCAAACCGCTCCTCGACCGTGTGCAAATCGCCATGCACCAGCGCGCGGTCAAACCAACCTTTGAGCACGGCGGGCGGCGCAAACCACCACAGCGGGAAGTGAAAGATGATCTGATCCGCCTGCCGGATCTTTTCGGCCTCTGCTGCCATATCCACCGGCACAGTGCCCGCGGCCATTGCCGCCTCATGCGCTTTCAACGGATCAAACGGCCCGGCTTCATCCTGCCCAAAATGGCGCGCGCCCTCGGTGGCATCAAATTGATGCGCCGACAGGTCGCTCCACAACACCTCATGGCCTGCCGCTGCGCAGGCTGCCGCCGAAGCTTCCGCCCAGGCGCCATTAAATGACTGTCGGCTGGGGTGGGCCAAAACGATGAGCGTGGTGGTCATGGGCTGTCCTTCAGCATGGTCCCAAACCGCCTACACCCGTTGCGCCAATGTGCGCAACACCGCGCGGTGCGTGAACGATCAAAGCCGCCGCAGTACGCCCCAAAACACACCTCCGCAAAACAGTCGTGATACCGACAAAATACCGACGTGGTTTTTGCGCCAAACCGACTCGGTTAATCCCCGCCCTGCGCCAAGGCCGTCACCCCGGCCTCGCTCAGCATGTAGACGCCTTTGTCGACCTTCTCAAACCAGCCATAGTGATTGTCCCGCATCATCGTCGTGGCCTTCTCCACGCCCGTACCTTTGACAACATCCCGCCCACGCGACGCCCCGTTTTCATTGAGAAACACCGCACATTTTTCGGCGTCCTGCCGATACACAGTGACTTTCTCACCCCGCATCCCGCCGGTGTTCGGATCACCTTCAAGGCGGGAAAAAGCCTTCAAAAGCCGCGCCTTACGGACCTTCGACTTGCGCGGCTGAAATGGCGCGGGGTCGCAATGCACCTCCACCGCGCTGTCTTTGAGCCGCACAGAAAGCACCCCAAGTCCAAGCCGTTTGCACAGGCCGATGTTGCCAGAAAACGCCTTCCACCCGGTGCGCCCCTTCCAACGCGGAACTGCAACGTAAACAGCATCTGTCACCGCCTGCCGTGCGACGGCCTGTTGCAGCAACACGAGGGAGAAAGAGGTTTTTAATTCAATGATAACAGGATCTTCGCCATCTTTCATCGCGACAACATCCGCCGCACCAACTTCGGCTTTCACCTCAAAGCCCCGCGCCTCCAACCACGCCTTTACCGGCGCATAAAGATCGGTTTCTGCCATCTTGCCCATGCCCTTTGGTAACGCCAAACCGTCACCTTGCCCACATCATTTCCTGCACCCAAGGCATTCGCCCTTGAGCCTCAAAAATGCCCTGCTACCTTGGCGCAAATGTCACCTGCGAGGTTCCGATGCGGTTTCTGACTACACTTTTGTTTTTGCTGTCCTTTTCCAGCGTTGCCTCGGCCAATTGCGCGGGACCCAACGTTTACCCAACCTTGCCGGAAAGCGAACGCCAAGCGCTTGAAGCCAAGGCCGCAGCAGTGCCTTTCTCCGAAGGCCTGCTCTGGCGTGCAGAGAAAGACGGCGTGGTCAGCCACCTGATCGGCACCTTCCATGTGCACCTGCCGGAACACGCCACCATGGTCGCGCGCCTGGAAGAGCTAACCCCGCAACCGGAAAAGGTTTTCCTCGAACTCACAGACGAGGATCAACTTGGCTTCCAACGTCACCTCACGCAAAATCCCGACAGCTATCTGATCCAATCCGGCCCTTCCCTAATCGACCGCCTCGGCCCCGACCTCTGGGGTCGCGTAGCGGTTCAACTACAAGAGCGCGGCATGCCGCCCTTCCTCGCCGCTCGCTATCAGCCTTGGTTCCTCGGCATGACCCTCATGCTGCCACCCTGCGCCTTTGATGTTGTAAAGTCAGGCAAAAAGGGCCTCGATCAGCAAATCGCGGCCATGGCGCAAACCAAGAACCTGCCTGCCGCATCGCTCGATAGCATCGACGGTCTCCTTGCAATGCTGGCCTCCGATCCAATTGAGGAGCAGATGGAAGACCTGCGCTGGAGCCTGTCGCTCAATACCGATCTCGCCGCGCCCGATCTGATTGGCTCGGTGATCTCTATGTATCTGGATGAAACCATTCAGCTTATCTGGGAATTCAACACTGCAGAAACCTACAAAAACGCCGGTGAGGATGAAGACAAAGCCCGCCTGGCAACCCTGCTAAAACAAGCCGAAGATGACCTGATCATCGCCCGCAACACGGCTTGGGCCGAGGTGCTGACCAAAGAGTTGGCGCGAACCCCGTCTCTCGTGGCCGTAGGCGCCATGCATTTGCCAGGGGACCAAGGCGTGCTCAACCTGCTGCAAAACGCCGGTTTCACCCTCACCCGCCTGCCCCTTGAAGCACCAAGAAACAACTGACCACCGCGCCGCGAGGTCGCAGGGCCAAAGCCGCAGGTGACAAACGCAACGCGCGCTTCTATAAGGCGCGCAACTTCACCGTTTTCTTTGTTTTTAAGGACGTCGCGACATGACAATTCAGGTTTTTGGCCACAAATCCCCCGACACTGATTCCACCGGCTCCCCAATCATCTGGGCGTGGTATCTGTCTGAAATCAAAGGCACGCCAGCCGAAGCAAAGCTGCTGGGCGAGCCCAACACCGAAGCCGCATGGCTGCTGAACCGCTGGGATTTGCCAAAGCCAGCGATCATTGAAAATGTGGCAGATGACGCGGCTGTTGTGATCGTGGACACCAACAACCCGGCCGAGCTGCCCGCAAACATCAACGGCGCAGACGTTCAGGCGATCATCGACCACCACAAATTGGTCGGCGGTCTGGAAACCAAAGGTCCAATCGACATCACCATCCGCCCTGTGGCCTGCACCGCGACCATCATGTTTGACCTGATGGGCGACATCGAGATGCCGGACTGGGTCAAAGGCACCATGCTGACCTGCATCCTGTCTGACACGCTGGAATTCCGCTCCCCAACCACCACCGACCACGACAAAGCGGTTTGTGAGAAACTGGCGGCGGATCTGGGCATCGACATTCCCTCTTATGCCGCTGAAATGTTTGCTGCAAAATCCGACGTGTCTTCTTTCTCCGACGCAGAGCTGCTGCGCATGGACTCCAAAGAATACGCTGTAGACGGCACCAAGTTCCGCGTGTCCGTTCTGGAAACCACCAGCCCCGCCACCGTACTGGACCGCAAAGCGTCCCTGATGGACACCATGACCACCGTGGCCTCTGAGGACGGCGTCGAGCAGGTTCTGTTGTTTGTTGTCGACATCCTGAACGAACAATCCACTCTGCTGGTGCCAAACGATCTGGTAAAAACTGTGGCTGCCAAGTCTTTTGACGTGGAAGCCTCCGGCGATACCGTTGTACTGCCAGGTGTTGTGAGCCGCAAAAAGCAGATCATTCCAAACCTGAAGGTCTGATCCTGATCTGATGGAAATCCAAAGGCCGGTTCCTTCGGGAGCCGGCCTTTTTTGTTGTGCTGCGGACATTTACTGCGGCGCTGCCCCGTCTGGCAAATGCCCTTCCGCTAGCCAATCCCACAGTTCCGCCCAAAGCGCTTCCCGCCCTTTGCGAAACGCACCGTCATGGCCCACCTTCCTGGTGCCCATCTGCTTTGGCTCCCGAGCCACCAAGTGCTTCTCAGCCTTGCTATAATGGCTCAGCGTGTCACCACAGGCGGTCTCTGTTGCAATCGGATCGTCATTCATAACCCAAGCACTGATGGGGCTGCACGGATCATCAAAGTGATGCGGATAGCGACCTTCGGCCAATTCAGGCAACAGGTAGCTGCGCCGCGCACTCCACCGCCGCCAGGTGCGGAACACATCCGGCGGCAAGGCTTCGCCGCCCCACAAGCCTCCCGCCGGAATATACCCATACCGCGCTAGGCAATAGCTGCCGAAGCCCCACCAGAAGAACAACTCCAACGGCATATTGCGCAGCTTGTGCACGCCCCAATGCCCATTGCCCACCGCGA
This sequence comes from uncultured Shimia sp., assembly GCF_947493595.1. GTDB lineage: Bacteria > Pseudomonadota > Alphaproteobacteria > Rhodobacterales > Rhodobacteraceae > Shimia. The sequence continues at coordinate 61,621 of NZ_CANLRL010000006.1, forward strand.
CAAAAGCGTGGCGCGTTGCTTTGTGATGGTTCTGCATAAACCCAACAAACTGCCCGCCAATGCTGTGCCCTAATGTGGTCAGCGGCACTCCGGGCGCAATGTGTTCCAGATGCGCGAGCGCCGCGGTCATGTCCAACCGTCCCCAGTCCGGATAATCGATGCCGCTCACCGCGAGGTTTTCGGGTCCAGACTCGCCAATACCTCGGAAATCATAGGTCAGAACCACGGCGCCACGCTGAGCCAAGTACCCCGCCACATGGCGATAAAACCGCCGGGGGAACCCCGTGCCTGCGGAAATCAAAACAGCCACACGTGGCGCGGCACCACGAAAGACCGTGCCCGCCAACTCCCAACCGTCCTCAGCGCGAAATTTGATATCCTCGACGGTCACATCACCTTGATCCAACATCACTCTTGTTCCTCACGCCATTCCGCCTGATCAATCACGTCTTCGGCGTTCTCTGCCAAATGGGCCAAAAACCGGCCAATGACCTCCTGCTCCTCCACATCAAATGGCGCCAGCAAAAGACCATTTACGTGCTGCACAAAGGGCACCGTGCGTTGCACTAAGCTTTCCGAAGCTGGTTCCAGATAAATTCTCACAACGCGCCCGTCCGTGTCTTCACGTGCACGACGTACAAATCCACGATCCACCATGCGGTCAATCAAGCCGCTCAGGCTGGATTTGCGCATCGACAGCGCTTTGGCGAGCTGTGTGACAGTTTGCCCGTCTTGCTTGGACAGGAGCACCAACACGCCATGTTGCGGCATAGAAAGCTCCGCCAGCGCCTGCGTCTTGCGCTCCGACGCGCGTGTGATTGCAGCGTAAGCTCGATTCATCAGTAGAAATATCTTGGGGGGTTTTGCCATGATTGGTTCGCATCCGAATTACCTACATCTAATTCGTATACGAACCTTTCAGTTAATCAATCCCCACGCGCCATGACGTTGCGGGAAGCCTGGAAGCAAAACGGGCGCTGCTTTCGCACCGCCCGCTTCAATTCATCTGCGCCGAAATCCCGTTAGCCAGAACTCAGATCACAGGCCACAACCGGCGTATTTCCTTCAAACACCAGCACGCCACAGGCTGGCACGCGATGACCGGAAACACTGGCGGAGAAGCTGTTGTAGTTGACCACAAACTCATAAGAGCCAAATCGGCGACGGCGCACACCGTCCTGCATCGGCGACATGGCAACGCCAGCCTGTTCACAGGCCATGGACACAACCCGATCCCAAAGCGCCTCATCCGGGAAACTGCCCAAGTACCAGCGCCCGTTCTGCCCCATCAGGACAGGCGCCCCATCTTGGGACTTTAGCAAAACCTCAGCCTCACCGGACAAGCGCTCATGCCAATGTTCAACCTTGCCGCCGCCAGACACATCCATGCCAGCCTGTGGCGGTAGGCTTTCGATCAGATCCACCCGCACATCCAGGCTGGGCACACCCGGACGACCTTTGGCCGGGATCGAGAACTCTTCGGTGATCGCCCCTGTGCGCGGCCCCACCACGGCCAGCGCGTCCGCTTCGGAAATCGCTAGAACCAGCGCTGGATCAAGAGTGGCCAGTCCCGGTGCAAACACCGCTTTGTAGCCAGAGAACTCCCGACACGCCGCGCTCACGATGTCCACGGACAGTCCCGCCCGGCGCAATCCGCGGTAGGCAGAAAACACCAATCGGAAGTAATCAAACCCGGCGCCTTGCGGCTGGGTTTTCCAAGCCCAATCAGAGGCATAGTCAAACACCAGCGCCACATCCGCCTGTTGGGTGTCCTGCTCTTTCAGCATGTCGAGCACACCGGCCACGGCCCGCGCCTGGTCCATGCCCGGCGCGTCTACGCCATCTGGCGCTTGAAGGCCCGCGTGCATCTGTTCCTGCGCAAACGGCGCCTGCCGCCAGCGGAAGTAACTCACCACCTCTGCCCCATGGGCAAAGGCTTCCAACGCCCAAAGCGCTACCATGCCCGGCAAAGGTGCAGGGTTATACGGCGCCCAATTCACAGGCCCGGGTTGCTGTTCCATGACCCACCAGCGGCCTTTGCCAACCGCGCGATAAAGATCATGATGGAAGGCTTGAAAATCGGGATCGCCCTGCCGCAAGAACCGCGCCTTGTGCTCATCCGTGGCTTCCAGCCGGTCCGACAAGAACCCAATTGGGTAGCTGTCCCAGCTCGCAATATCGAGATCTTCGCCCACATCAAAATGGTCAAATTCCAGAATGCGCCCCATGTAGTTGTGGATCAGCGGGGCATCCGTATGCGCCTTCAAAATGTCAGCCTGCACCTTGTTGAACGCCACAACCTGATCACTTGAAAAGCGACGGAACGCCAGCACGTGAGCCGGGTTTGGGTCTGTCACGGTCAGGTTTGGCAAATCGATCTGATCAAACGCCGCATACTCCATCGACCAGAACACATTACCCCAGGCCTCATTGAGCGCTTCCACCGAGCCATAACGCGCCTTACACCAGTTCTGAAACGCTACCTTGGCGGACTCTGAGTAGCTGATTGTGGTGTCGTGGCAGCCATATTCATTGTCGGTCTGCCAGGCAGCCACATGCGGGTTCTTACCATAACGCTCTGCCACAATCTGCGTGATGCGGGCGCATTCCTGACGATAACCTTGATGGCTGAAACAATAGTGTCGGCGTGAGCCAAATTTGCGGGGTGCGCCGTTCTCGTCCACCGCCAGCATATCGGGGTGATTATCGATCATCCAACGAGGTGGCGTTGCCGTTGGTGTGCCCAGAACCACTTTCAGCCCCGCAGCACCCAGAACCTCAATTGCCCGGTCCAACCACTCCAGCGTCATCTGCCCAGGCACAGCTTCCATCCGGCTCCAGGCAAATTCACCAATCCGCACCCAACGGATGCCAGTCGCAGTCATATCCGCCGCATCCTTGGCCCAGTTCTCTTCCGGCCAATGCTCAGGATAATAACAAACGCCCAATTCTTGTTTCATAAGATCACCCGTGGTTCCGCCACCCCTTGGGCCGCGTTGTCTATTGCAAAGACCATGCCGTTCTCCGGCGTCTCTGCCAATGCCTTTTCGTCGATACCCTCGCGGGCGGAGGTCACAAACAGCGTGGTCAAATCATCGCGACCAAACGCCGGACAACTGCTGTGCTGCCCGCCCACGGCTACGGATTTCAGAAAGTTGCCCTCCGGGTCATAGGCGGCCACACGCGCCGCCCCCCATTGTGCAATCCAGATATTGCCTTCCGCATCCACAACCGCGCCGTCGGGGTTCAACCCATCCTCATTGAGATCGAGAAAAACCTCTGCTTTGCCAATCGGCCAACCTGTCTCCGCATCTACAGTTTGACGCATGACCAATTTGGTGACCGTGTCGGTGTAATAGGCACAGTCACGCGACTTATCGAAACAAATCGCATTGGAAATTGTCACCTTTGAGACCAGCTTGCGCAACGCACCGTCAAAGTAACGATAGATCGCACCGGCTTTGCGTTCCGCATTTTTTCCCATGGTGCCGATCCAAAACCCACCCCACGGGTCTGCGCGTCCGTCATTGGAGCGTGTCACCGGATTGTCCGCCTCCAATGAGCACAGGTATTCCTGCTCTTCCGTGTCGAGGTAAAACAGCCAAAGCGCCGTTTCAGACGCAAGGATCAGCGTGTCATGATCTACCCAACCAGCCGCGGACACATATTCGTCAAACTGCCATTCCAACGGATTCCCATCGGCTTGGCTCAGCATACGTTTGCCAACAATATCAAACCAAAACAGCTGCTTGCGTTCGGGATGCCACAGTGGCCCTTCCCCTAGCGCACACGGCCTGTTGTCAAAAATAGTGCTCATGCAAGTGCCTCGTCATAGTCGGCCACAATGGCCTCTGCCCGTTGACGCACATCCTCCACGCTCATGCCGGATTTGTAAATTGCCGAGCCAATACCAAAGCCATCTGCTCCGGCGGCAACCCACTCGCCAAAATTCTCAGGCCCAGCGCCACCCACGGCGTATACTTTGCTGTCTTTGGGCAGCACCGCCCGCACAGCTTTGAGGCCACCCGGCCCGGCCATATTGCCGGGGAACAGCTTCAGCCCAGTTGCACCAGCTTTCAATGCAGCAAAGGCTTCCGTCGGCGTAAACACCCCTGGCCAACTCTCCAAACCAAGTTTGGCGGTATGCGCTATCACGTCGGTATCGCAATTGGGCGAAACAATCAGCTTGCCGCCCACGCCAGCCACCGCATCCACCTGTGCAACCTCAAGCACCGTACCCGCCCCAACAAGCGCGCGATCCCCAAAACCCTTCGCCAAGAGTTCAATGCTCTCCAATGGATCAGGCGAGTTCAGCGGCACCTCGATCTTATCGATACCCGCTGCAATGATGGCATCCGCCATGGCTTCGATCTCGCCCGGGGTTACCCCGCGCAAGATAGCAATAATCGACCGGTTCATATTGTTATCCTAAAAGGTTGCGCGCGGCCGATAGCCCCGCAAGTGTCATGTCCTGACAGTCCACAACGGTCACCCAACCGCCCTGGGCCTTCAGGGCCTCAGCATAAACGTCGGACAGCTGCTGCTCCCCGATCACTGCAATCTGCTGCCCCAGCCAATACGGCCGCGACGCCGCCAGTTCAGCGCCCAACAACAGCCCCGACAGGCGCGAACGCGCCGCCGGAGAAGGCGTGGCATTCAACAGATCACTGGCGCGAATACCAAACAGTTCTGAGGCAAGGTTTTCCGGCCGCGACAGGGTCATATCCATGCCCGCCGCAAAGGCCTCCGCGTCCCAGCCCTCACCTACCGAGTGCTGAAGCACAGACTGCTTACTCAGAAGAGAAAACAGCTCACCGGTCATGAAGGTGCGGAAACTCACCACTTCATCGGCGCTCACGTGCGCCCATTTGGTGTGGGTACCCGGCAAACATAGCACGCCGTCCCAGCTCTCATTCCGCGATAGAAAGCCCGCAATCTGTGTCTCTTCTCCGCGCATCACATCGGCCGGTTTGACCTGTTTCAGGCCGGGAACCACATGCACCCGCAACCGGACATCGGTACCTGGCACCAGCACCGGCTTGGGCGCCAATGCGGATGCTGGTACCGCCGTATAGGGCGCCTCAACCCAACCTTGGCGTGCCCCCACCATACCGCAGGCGATCACATCCGTCGGACCATCGCCAAGCCAGCCCTCGACCAGCTCCAATAATGCCGCTTCAAAGCCGCCAGCCACCAACCGAGCCATGCCTTTGTCCGACTGCGCCGTCGTCAAAAGTGTGTCACCTTCCATGGCAAAGGCACGCAGCTTTGACGTGCCCCAATCCACTCCAATCCATTGTGCTTGCACAGACATATCTTACCCCGAAACCACAACGCCGCCGTCAACCGCCATGCATTGCCCCGTCATCATTCGGCTGGCGTTTGACGCCAAATAGAGCGTGGGGTCAATCATATCTTCCGGCGTCAAATGCTCCTTCAAACACTGCCGCTCCAAATGCGCCGCCAATCCCTCCGGATCCGCCCACATATCCAGCTGCTTCTGGGTCAGAACCCAGCCCGGCGCCAGCGCATTCACGCGAATGCCTTTTGGCCCCAACTCCCGCGCCAGCGAGCGCGTCATACCGGTTATCGCTGCATTGGCGCTGGTGTAAATCGGATAGCCTGCGTTGCCCATGATGTAGCTGATCGAGCTGTAGTTGATGATCGCGCCACTGCCGTCCATCTGCCGTGCCGCTTCCTGACAGGCAAAGAAATAGGCTTTCTGGTTCACCGCCTGCATCCAGTCGTAGAATTCTTCGTCCACCTCATCGAGCGCGTGGCGTTGATCATTGGCCGCATTGTTCACCAACACATCCAACCCGCCATGTTGCCCCACCGCCTGCTGAATGGTCTCCCGCAGGCGCGGAATGTCGGAGATATCTCCTTGCATAAACAATGGCGTTGCGCCGTGCTTGGTCTCCATCTCTGCGATGAAATCGTCTGCCGCCGAGCGTCCGATGATCGCCACCTTGGCTCCTTGCGCCATGAATCCATCGGTCAAGGCCGCGCCGATGCCGCTGGCCCCGCCGGTGATGTAAACGGATTTGCCTTTCAGATCAGGAAAAATCGTGCCGGTCATCAGTGGCTCTCCCGTGTGACAAGCCGCGTGTCCTTGCCCACAAGGAAGTCCAAATCGGCGCCCTTGTCAGCCTGCAACACATGGTCGTAGTAAAGTTTCGCATAACCGCGGGTGTAGTGCTCTGGATCAGGCTCCCAAGCCGCGCGACGCGCTTCAAGCTCTGCCTCATCCACCAGCAATTCCAGCACGCCACCTGACGCCGAGACTTTGATCCGGTCGCCAGTTTTCACCAGAGCTAAAGTACCTCCGGCCTGCGCCTCCGGGCTCACATGCAAGATCACCGTGCCATACGCCGTGCCAGACATCCGCGCATCCGATACCCGGATCATGTCGCGCACGCCTTCTTTCACAAGCTTGCCTGGGATCGGCATGTTGCCGACTTCTGGCATGCCCGGATAGCCCTTAGGGCCGCAACCTTTGAGCACCAGAATGGTATCGGCAGTTACCGGCAAATCAGGCTTATCGATGTTGGCTTTCAAGTCCTCGATGTTCTCAAAGACATAGGCCTCGCCTTCATGCTCCAGCAGGTGATCAGTAGCCGCAGACGGCTTCACAATCGCCCCATTGGGAGCAAGGTTGCCATGCAACACCCGCAGGCCTGCCGCCGGTTTCACCGGGTTGTCCAGCGGGCGAATGACGTCGTCGTTGTAGATTTCCGCGCCATCGTGATAGGCCGCAATGTCCTTGCCCAATACCGTGTTCGCTGGGCGCACATGCTCTTTCAATTGGCTCAGCACAGCAGGCACGCCACCGGCATAGCAGAAATCCTCCATCAGGTATTTGCCCGACGGCATGCAGTTCACCAGAAGCGGAATCTCTGAACCAATCTCAAAGTCTTTCAGTGTCAGATCGACGCCCACACGTCCAGCCAGCGCCAACAGGTGCACCACTGCATTGGTGGACCCACCCACGGCAGCATTTGCCAGAATGGCGTTTTCAAACGCTTCTTTGGTCAGGATGTCAGACGGCTTCAGATCCTCATCCACCATCTCCACAATGCGTTTGCCTGTCAGATGCGCCAAGGCCATCCGCCGCGCATCCACTGCAGGCAGCGCCGCATTGGTTGGCAGCGCCATACCCATCGCCTCGACCAAAGAGGCCATGGTCGAAGCGGTGCCCATTGTCATACACACGCCCGCGCTGCGGCTCATACCGCTTTCCGCGTTCATGAAGTCCTGCAGGGTCATCTCCCCCGCGCGCACCTCTTCGGAGAACTTCCAAACATCCGTGCCGGAGCCAATATCCTTGCCCTTGAACTTGCCGTTCAGCATCGGACCGGAACTCACCACGATGGTTGGAAGATCCACCGAGGCGGCGCCCATCAGCTGACCCGGCGTAGTTTTGTCACAGCCGCCCAGCAGCACAACACCATCAATGCCATAGGCCCGGATGCTCTCTTCCACATCCATCGCCAGCAAGTTGCGGAACAGCATCGCAGTCGGCTTCATCTGGGTCTCACCCAGCGACATCACCGGGAATTCCACCGGAAAGCCACCAGCCTCCCAAACGCCGCGTTTCACACCTTCCGCCAAGGTCCGCAAACCGGAGTTACACGGCGTCAGCTCAGACCAGGTGTTGCAAATGCCGATGATCGGCCGCCCATCAAATGCGTGATCGGGGAACCCCTGGTTCTTCATCCAACTGCGATGGATGAACCCATCCTTGTCTAGCTTGCCATACCAATGCTGGGAACGACGCTTCTTGCTCATTTTTTCTTTCCTTCGATCACCCACATCCGGTCCGGGAAGGACCAAGGCAATATGAGACCGTGTTGCATCAATAGCTGACCACTCAGGTTCACAGGACCGTCTTTCAACGGCATCTCGCGACGCGACAAATGATGCGCCTCGTCCCTGTTGATCAGTTCAATTTCATATGTGGCATCCGGCTCCAATCCGGTCAGCCGCAAAGGACGCGGCATGATTTGTGTGCCGGTCAATGCCTTGCCTGCAAATACCACAAACCGCTGTTTGTCTTGGGATAGCTGCTGTTCGGCAATCACGCTTGGATCCGCAACGTCCAGCCGCAAGATGTCCGCCGTCTGCCGCCAATCGCGATTGCTTTTCCACCAGGCCGTGACTTGAGACAGCACTGTGGCCTCTTCCTGAGTAAGCTCACGCGGATCCATTTCAAATCCCATGTGCCGTTGCGCCGCAACCCAAGCCCGGAAGCGAATATCATGCACCCGCCCTGACGTGTGGCAGTGGCGTGGGCCAACGTGACTACCGGCGATCGCCATTGGCAACATCAACGCCGCATCATGCTGAATGCGCAGCCGCTCCAGCGCGTCATTGCTGTCGCTGAGCCAAACCCGCTGTGTATGCTCCAAAATACCGGCATCAATCCGTCCACCACCGGAAGCGCAGCTTTCAATTTCCACTTCTGAAAAATCCGCACGCAACCGCCCCAGAAGCGTGTAGACACCGTCCGCCTGCGCTGCATCCGAGACAGGCAGCAACCGGTTGTGATCCCATTTGATGTAGTCAATGTCATGCGCGGACAACACGGCGGCAATCTTGTCATAGAGATAGTCACGCACCTCTGGATTGCTTACATCCAGTACCCGCTGTTGACGCCCTTCGACCTGATCCACCGGCCCCAAAATCCATTCCGGATGCGCGCGCGCCAGATCGCTGTCCATATTAACCATCTCCGGCTCAAACCAGAGACCAAACACCATGCCCAGCGATTTCACGTGCTCAATGATCGGCGTCAAACCATCCGGCCATTTGCGCGGATCAATGTCCCAATCCCCCAGTGAGCTGGTGTCATCGTCGCGCTTGCCAAACCAGCCGTCATCCAGAACAAACCGCTCTGCGCCCAGTTTGGCGGCCTGTTCCGCAATGTCTTTCAGCACGTCGACATCATGGTCAAAATACACCGCTTCCCAGCAGTTGTAATGCACCGGACGCGGCCGCTCCGGATGGGGCCAGGTCACAACGTGATCGCGCAAATGCCGCTGAAACGCGGTTGCGCAGCCATTTAGTCCCGTTTCAGAAACGGACAGATACAGCTTAGCCGTTTCAAAGGTCGTGCCTGTTGCCCGCGTGCCAGTCGCATGCCCAAACTGGATCTGTCGCCGCCCATCCGGCAACTCCTCAGCGTACATCACATGCCCGCCGGACCAGCCATAGTGCATGGCAAATACAGTGCCAGAGGTGTTTTGCGCCCCACGTTCCGGGAAATACGCAATCGGCGGATGTTCATGACCAGATCGCCCCCCACGCGCCTCACGCATGTGGATGCCTGCCCGCCAAGGTGCACGTTCCACCTGAAACTCGCCAATCCACCGACCGGAGAAATCCAGAATTCCATCGCCGTTTTGCGGTCCCGGCATCACAGGCGCTGCCAGATGGTGCACGGTGATCTCCGCCTCGGACACCAGCGTTGCCCGTGCCGCAATCACATCGCCTTCAATCGCAAAAGCAAAGGTAGTCGTCAGCCCAAGCGCCTCATCACGGCACACAAACCGCGTGCCATCTGCCTCAACCAACGTCAACCGAGGATACAGCGGCTGACAATCACGATAGGCCACCAGCCCCGCCTGTCCCTGAAAGCTATGCCCCGCTTCCGGGCACAGCGATACGTCTGGCAAACGATCAATCATCCCGCCAGTCACATCCCGCGCTGCGATCAGGCCAATTTGCGACAGGTCTTGCCTCGTTGGCAAAGCCGCCCCCCAGTAGAGCGCGCTGGGCACGCCTCCATCTGAGGCCAGAACCAAGGTCTGACCCGGCGCATCAATGCGCCAGGTTTGCATCTCTTGCGTCACTTCACGGCTCCAAGCGTCAGACCGGCAATGAAGTGCCGCTGCATCAGGAAGAACATCGCCACCGGCGGCAGCGCCGCCACTATCGAGCCCGCGCTCATCAGGTGATACGCGGCGCGGAATTGCGCGTTAAACGAGGTAATGCCGGCGGTCACGGGCTGGCTTTCGATGCCTTGTGTCAACACCACAGCCCAGAAGTAGTCGTTCCAGATGAAGGTGAAGATCAGCACCGACAACGCCGCCAACGCCGGTTTCATCAACGGCAGCACCACATACCAGAAGATGCGCCATTCGCTCACCCCTTCAACCCGCGCGGCCTCAATCAGTTCAAATGGCAGCGCCCGTATAAAGTTGCGCATAAACAAGGTGCAGAAGCCGGTCTGGAACGCCACATGGAACAACACGAGGCCGGTCTTGGTATTGTAGAGCCCCAACTCCAGTGTCAGGTCACGTACCGGCACCATCAGGATCTGAAATGGCACAAAGTTTCCGGCCACAAACATGAAGAAAATCCACAGGTTGGCACGGAATTTGTAGATGCCAAGCGCAAAACCCGTCATCGCGCTGAGCGCCACGGCCCCAATCACTGTTGGCACCGTGATCATGAACGAGTTGAGCAAATAGCGCGGCATATCGGAGTTGAAGAACACCTGCCCGTAGTTGGCCGCGCCTTCAAAGCTCGACGGCAGCCCCCAGTAGTTGCCCGAGGTAAAATCCGCATCCGGCTTTACGGAAAACAGAGCCACCGCCAGCAAGGGTGCCAGCCAGAAGGCCAGAGCCACTGGAAGCAGGGATTTGTAAGCAACCTGCGCGGCCTGGGATTGTTTTTCGATCGGTTTCGGAAACATCTCAGTGCCCCTTCTCTTCGCGATACATCGACCACAGGAAGTAGGTGATGAAGCACAGCATAATCAGGAACAGCACCACCGCGATGGCCGCGCCGTAACCCATGCGGAAGCCATATTCCGACAGAGCCACTTCGAACATGTAGTAAGCCAACACACGCGAGCTGCCAAACGGGCCGCCCTGCGTCATAATGGAGATCAGATCAAACGACCGCAGCGCGCCGATGATCGTCACCACGAAAGCAATAAACGTTGCTGGACGTAGCTGTGGCAGGATGATGTTCCACAACATCGACCAGCCTTTGGCCCCATCCAACCGACCCGCTTCGATCTGTTCCGGGTCCACCGCATTAAGACCGGTGAGATAGAGGATCATGCAATAGGCGGTCTGCGGCCAAAGCCCCGCCGCCACGATGCCATAGGTGACCAGATGTTCATTGCCCAAGACGTTTATGGGGCCCATGCCAATCCAGCCAAGCATCGTGTTCAGCAACCCAAAGTTTGGGTCATAGAACCAGGTAAACACCAGACCCACCACCACTTGTGAAATCACAAAGGGGAAGAAAAACAGCGACTTATAGATGCGGATGCCACGCACGGTCTGGTTCAGAAACAGCGCAATGAACAGGCCCGCAGGAATGGCAAGTAGGTAGAGAAACAGCCACATCACGTTGTTTTTCAACGAGGTGAAAAAAGCGTCTCGATCCACGTACTCCCAATAGAGATCTTCGTAGTTGCGCATCCCCACATAGGTCTTTTCGCCCAGCCCGTCCCATTCGTAGAGCGAGAGATTGAAAGACTGAAACACCGGCGCGATCACGTAGACCGCAAAGAACAGGATGCCAGGCGCCAGAAACAACCATGGCGCAATGCGCTGTTGGTTGCGATGGAACCAGCTTTCAGTGTCAGGAATGTCAGAGGAAACGGTCATGAGAAAACCCGATAATTGAGGCTGACAAGGCGGAAGTCTTCCCCCGCCTTGTCGATTGAACGAAGCCCAGAACAGCTTTTTGTCCTAACGGCTCATCACTTGTAAATGCGGCCGCGGGCTCGCTCCAGCTTGGCCAGGATCTTGTCCATCTGGTCTGGCTTGACCATGAACTCCTGGAAACCTTCCATGGACACTTTTGCCATTTCTGCCGGTGCATCGCGATCCCAGAACTGGGCCACGCCACCGGTGGAGTTATTGGACAGCATCTCAAAGCCCATCTGCAGGAACTTATCATCATCCACGGAGGACGCTGCGTTTACAGGCAGCTGGCCCAGGTTTTTGCCGTTGTTGATGATGGTCTGTTCCGCCGGCGAAGTGGCAAAGCGCAGGAATTCACGTGCGGCTTCCTTGTTCTTCGCGTTAGCTGGAATGTGGAAGGTGTCGGTTGGCGCATCCTCAGACAGCGCAACTTCGGGGTTGATGACCGGGAATTGGTAGAAGTCCAACTGATCGTCGGTCAGACCGGCTTCGCGCAGCGGTGCCACTGCGAAGTTGCCCATCAGGTAAGACGCAGCCTCGCCATTCACCATAAACGGCAGCGCTTCCTGCCAGCTGTAGGTCTGGTGGTCAGCAATAAAGCCGCCCATGTCGATCAGCTCTTTCCAGTTCATGAACGTCTGCTTCACGCGGTCGTCTTCCCAAGACACGTTGCCCGCGGCCAGATCCATGTGGAAATCAAAGCCGTTGGTGCGCATGTTCAGGTAATCAAACCAGCCGCCAGCGGTCCACAGGTACTTGGTGCCAATGGTGTAGCACGCACGACCAGAGGCAACGATCTTACCACAGTTGGCTTTCTCTTCTTCCCAATTGGTTGGCTCAGACAGGCCAAGCTCAGCGAAGATATCTTTGCGGTAATACACGCCCCACTGGTAGTAGGTGTAGGCCACACCCCACTGTTTGTCGTCGATGGTCAGCGCACCTTTGGTGGAGGCCAGGCCTTCGGCAATTTCTGGCTCTGCATAAAGGTCAGAAACATCCTCAAACAAACCGGCTTCCACATAAGGACGCATGCGGTTTGCCGCGTACCAGGTCGCCACATCCGGCGCATTTGCGGTCAGGAAGTTGCGGATCTGGGTTTTGTAGGCTTCGCGGTCAATCACCGTGGTTTCAACGTTCAGCCCAGGGTGCTCCGCTTTGAAGCGGTCTATCATCGCCTCCATGGTCGCGCGCGGCGCCGGGTTGGATGTGTCCAGGAAAATACTCAGGTCGCCGGTCAGCTCCGCAGAAGCCGGTACAGCAAACGCAGAGGCAACCGCAGCGGCGGCGGCAGTGGTTTTCATTTTGGAAAGCATTTGTTCCTCCCTGTCTCCAAAATTATGCAATTAGCAGTTCCATTATTTGAAACCATGTTTTACATATTGAAATCTACACACAGAGTCGATTAGGTTGTCAACAGATTCCTAACGGCTGACGGACTCTATGGAGGAGAAGAAATCCACATGTCTGGAGACGGAACAGTTGGCAAAGCCCTTGATGTGCTTGAACAAGTTGCTGCTTTTGAGCGACCAGTGCGCTTTGGCGAATTGCAGGAAAAAAGTCCCTACCCCAAGGCGACGCTGTACCGATTCCTACAAACCCTGACCAATCAGGGCATGCTGTCGTATGAGCCTGAGCGCCAAACTTATGCCATGGGCATGCGGCTGGTGCGGCTGGCCCACGCCGCCTGGACCACCAGTTCTCTGGCGCCCATTGCACGCCCCTTTTTGGATCGGCTGTCTGCTGAGACCGGCGAGACCGTGCACCTCGCGCAACTGGACGCCTCTCAGGTCCTCTATGTCGACAAACGCAACGCCGCAAAGCCGGTCGAAATGTACTCCCAAGCGGGCAAAGTTGGCCCCGCCTACTGCACCGGCGTTGGCAAAGCCATGCTCGCTTTTGTTGAAGGTGAAGCGCTTGAACGCGCCATTGCGCAGCAAAGCTTTCACCGTTTCACGCCCAGCACGCTGGATTCGCCGGAAAGCCTGCGCGAAGAACTGACCGCCATTCGCGCGCGCGGCTACGCGTTTGACCGAGAAGAACATGAACCCGGCATTGTCTGCATTGCTGTGCCGATCCTGACCAACGGCGGCCGGATGCTCGGTGCGCTGTCTGTGACCGGCCCCACCAGCCGCACATCCCTGGACCAACTCGAAAACCTCGCCCCCCGCGTTTTGGCAACCGCAAAACGCATCGGCGAAGAGGCGGAAGCTTGGCGCTTCCCGGAAACGCGACAACAAAAGGTAGAGACAACATGACGGGTGTAACCCTTCAAGGCGCCATCAAGAAGTACGGCGAAACGCAGGTCATTCATGGCATTGACCTAGAGATCGAAGACGGCGAATTCTGCGTGTTTGTCGGCCCCTCGGGCTGCGGCAAATCCACATTGCTGCGCATGATTGCCGGCCTTGAAGAGACCACCAACGGCCAGATCAACATCGGCGCGCGGGACGTCACCCACATGGATCCCGCCAAACGCGGCGTGGCAATGGTGTTCCAAACCTACGCGCTTTACCCACATATGACCGTGGCAGAGAATATGGGCTTTGGCCTGCGTATGAACGGTCACCCCAAAGCGGAAATCGAAGAAAAGGTGCAAAAAGCCTCTTCGATTCTGAAGCTCGACCAATATCTCAAGCGCAAACCCAAAGCCCTGTCCGGTGGCCAACGCCAGCGTGTCGCAATTGGCCGCGCAATTGTCCGTGGCCCAGAGGTGTTCCTGTTTGACGAACCCCTGTCCAACCTCGACGCTGAGCTGCGCGTCGACATGCGTGTGGAAATTGCTCGCCTGCATCAGGAAATTGGCGCAACCATGATCTACGTGACCCACGATCAGGTCGAAGCCATGACCATGGCGGACAAGATTGTGGTGCTGCGGGATGGGCGCATCGAGCAAGTTGGCGCACCGCTGGAGCTCTACCGCAACCCGAACAACCGGTTTGTTGCAGGCTTCATCGGCTCCCCTGCCATGAACTTCCTCGAATGTGACGTGGTCGACGGCAAATTGGTGCATGCCGCTTTCTCCGCCCCGCAAGAATGCCCAATTGCGCTGCCCTCCGGCCTGACAAAAGTGACGGTGGGCGCCCGACCTGAACACATCGCGCTCGACCACTCACTAGATCAGCTCAAAATTGATCTCACTGAAGCCTTGGGCGGTGTGTCCTACTGCTACCTAGCGGGGCCTGACGGCAGTCGCCTTATCGTCGAAGAGCGTGGTGACACCCGAAGCGCGGAAGGCACAAGTGCTGGCCTCTCCATCCCCACCGAACGCCTCTACCTGTTTGATCCGGACACTGGGCTGCGTTTGCGCTGATCCATCCACCACTCACATTGGATGAAACACAAAACGCCCGACGGATCATTCGTCGGGCGTATTTGTTTGTACCACGCTGTCCGCACCGTCAGTCTTCGATCACCCAATCATCGGCAAAGGCCAGCTCGCCAATCGCCAACCACGACATGCGCACCCGCGCCACACGGCTGTCACCCCAGGTGCGGAATACAAGATGGAAGCCAAGGTTGGTCACCTCCTCGGCCACCACTTCGGCCCGAATGTTGGCCTGCGCATCCATATCCCACAAAGACAGGCTCACATGTACGGATGGCGGAACGCGGTATTTCGATGAGAATTTGATCAGCTTCCGACGCTCGCGGGTGCCGTTGCCGGTCCACATGTCGCCGTCTGTTTCAAAGTCCGAAAACAGCGCTTCGTCGCCCTGATCCACACCAACAAAGTTATTTCGTATCCGTTTCATCGTTGGCCAATCTGTAATTCAATTACGCCGCTTTCAAGGCCTTTTCACCCCATCAAACGCAAAAGGCCCCGCCTGTGTCGGCGGGGCCTCTTTATCTTTACGATCCGTGTCGGGATCAGACCATGTCGTGCATCAGCTGCTCAAGGTCTGCGACAAATTTCTCTGCCCCGTCCTTGTGCTCTTCAGGCGCCTCCGCTGCAGCTTTGCGAGCGTCAGCAATGACGTCCTCCAAATCTGCTTTGGTCACATCTTCGCCTTTGTGCGCATGCTCTGCGATCACCGAGATCGAATCCGCTGTGATGTCCGCGAAACCGCGGGTCACAACAAAGTCCTTTTCACCTTCTGCGGTCTGAACACGCACGACGCCAGGGCGCAGCGAGGTCAACAGCGGAGAGTGACCTGGCATGGCGGTCAAGTCACCTTCCGCGCCGGGGATCTTCACGGCGGTTGCCTCAAGCGAAGCAAGGCTCCGCTCAGGGCTAACCAGATCAAATTGCATCACGTTTGCCATTTCGGGCCTCCTAATAGCGTTTCGATTACTTGAAATTGACTGTCTCGTCTGGCGCGTTGAAATCTCCGATTTCAGGCAGCGCCAGGCGAGTCATTTCAAATCGACAACGCTTAAGCCGCTTCAGCAGCCATCTTTTCGGCTTTTGCGATCACTTCCTCGATGCCGCCAACCATGTAGAAGGCTGCTTCTGGCAGGTGATCGTATTCGCCAGCCACAACGGCTTTGAACGATGCGATGGTGTCTTCCAGTGGAACCTGAACACCGTCAGAGCCGGTGAACACTTTCGCAACGTCGAACGGCTGGGAGAGGAAACGCTGGATCTTACGCGCACGCGCAACGGTCAGCTTATCTTCTTCAGACAGTTCGTCCATGCCGAGGATGGCGATGATGTCCTGCAGCGACTTGTAGCGCTGGAGAATACCCTGAACTTCGAACGCCACGTTGTAGTGCTCTTCGCCCACAACCGATGGATCCATCAGACGGGAAGAGGAGTCCAGTGGGTCAACCGCTGGGTAGATGCCCAGCTCGGAGATCGCACGGTTCAGAACCGTGGTCGCATCCAAGTGCGCAAAGGTGGTTGCTGGCGCAGGGTCGGTCAAGTCATCCGCAGGTACATACACAGCCTGGATCGAGGTAATCGAACCAGATTTTGTGGATGTAATGCGTTCCTGCATCGCGCCCATGTCGGTTGCCAGGGTTGGCTGGTAGCCCACCGCGGACGGGATACGACCCAGAAGCGCGGACACCTCGGAACCAGCCTGTGTAAAGCGGAAGATGTTGTCCACAAAGAACAGAACGTCGGTACCGGACTGGTCACGGAACTGTTCCGCCAGGGTCAGACCTGTCAGAGCAACACGCGCACGCGCACCGGGAGGCTCGTTCATCTGGCCGTAAACCAGAGCCACTTGGGACTCTTCGAGGTTGTCTGGCTTAATCACGTTGGATTCGATCATTTCCCAGTAAAGGTCGTTACCTTCACGAGTACGTTCACCAACACCCGCGAACACCGAGTAACCGGAGTGCACTTTTGCGATGTTGTTGATCAGTTCCATGATCAGAACGGTTTTACCAACACCGGCACCACCGAACAGACCAATCTTACCACCTTTGGAGTAAGGCGCGAGAAGGTCGATCACTTTAATGCCGGTCACCAGCACTTCAGATTCAGTCGACTGTTCGGAGAATTCCGGCGCCGGCTGGTGGATGGAGCGGGTTTCGGTTGCGTTAACCGGACCACCTTCGTCAACCGGCTCGCCGATGACGTTCAGGATACGACCCAAAGTCGCGTTGCCAACCGGGATCGAGATCGGAGCGCCAGTGTCTTCTACTGGGGCGCCACGAACCAGACCTTCGGTCGCGTCCATTGCGATACAGCGAACAGTGTTTTCGCCGAGGTGCTGGGAAACTTCCAGAACCAGTTTCTTGTCGTTGTTTACGGTGTTCAGTGCGTTCAGGATCTCTGGCAGAGAGTCGTCGAACTGCACGTCGACAACAGCGCCGATGACCTGTGTCACCTTGCCTTTTGCGTTGGCCATGTTTCGTCTCCGGTTCTTAGAGCGCTTCCGCGCCCGAGATGATTTCAATAAGCTCGTTAGTGATCACAGCCTGACGCGAGCGGTTGAACTCGATGGTCAGCTTGTCGATCATGTCGCCTGCGTTGCGTGTGGCGTTGTCCATTGCGGACATCCGCGCACCCTGCTCCGAGGCACCGTTTTCTAGCAGAGCGGCAAAGATCTGTGTTGCGACACCGCGCGGCAGCAGGTCAGCCAGAATGGCCTCTTCGCTGGGCTCGTAGTCATACAGAGTGCTTGCACCATCTTCTTCCGCTTCAAACGCGGCTGGGATGATCTGCTGTTCGGTTGGGATCTGGCTCACGACGTTCACGAACTTCGCGTAGAAGATCGTTGCAACATCAAACTCGCCCGCATCAAAGCGCACAAGAATGTCACGGGCAATACCCTGAGCGTCGTCATAACCCACGCGCTTAACCTCAGTCAGGTCAACGTGGCCTACAAAGTCATCACCCAATTCACGTTTGATCGCGTCGCGGCCCTTTTTGCCAACAGTCAGAACCTTAACGGTTTTGCCTTCGGCCTTCAGTTCCGCTGCTTTCGCACGTGCCAACTTAGCAATGTTTGAGTTGAAGCCGCCACACAGGCCACGTTCCGCGGTCATCACCACCAACAGGTGGGTCTGATCGCTTCCGGTGCCCGCAAGCAACTTCGGAGCAGTGTCGGAGCCGCCAACCGAGGCCGCGAGCCCACCCAGAACGGCATTAAACCGTTCTGTGTAAGGCCGTGACTGCTCAGCAGCTTCCTGCGCGCGGCGAAGTTTCGCCGCGGCAACCATCTGCATGGCTTTGGTGATCTTCCGAGTGTTTTTCACACTCTCGATCCGATTTTTTAGGTCCTTCAGACTAGGCATGGTCCGAACCCCTTATGCGAAGTCAGCGGCGAATGCGTCCAGCGCGGCTTTCACTTTGTCTGCGGCGTCGCCCTTGATTTTTGGATCTTCGTTGGTGATCCACTCAAGCAGGTCAGCGTT
Source organism: uncultured Shimia sp. (assembly GCF_947493595.1). Classification (GTDB taxonomy): domain Bacteria; phylum Pseudomonadota; class Alphaproteobacteria; order Rhodobacterales; family Rhodobacteraceae; genus Shimia. The sequence goes on from NZ_CANLRL010000006.1 coordinate 80,091, forward strand.
CTTGGTGCGCAGGTGTGTCAGCATGGCTTCTTCGTAGCGGCCAACGTCAGATACGTCGATTTTGTCGAGGTAACCGTTCACACCGGCGAAGATCACGCAGACGATTTCAGCGTTGGTCAGCGGCGAGTACTGTGGCTGTTTCATCAGCTCGGTCAGACGCGCACCACGGTTCAGCAGTTGCTGAGTTGCGGCGTCGAGATCGGAACCAAACTGCGCAAACGCAGCCATTTCACGGTACTGAGCCAGAGACAGCTTAACCGGACCGGCAACCGAAGACATCGCTTTGGTTTGAGCCGAGGAGCCAACACGGGAAACCGACAGACCGGTGTTCACCGCAGGACGGATACCTTGGTAGAACAGTTCGGTTTCCAGGAAGATCTGACCGTCGGTGATCGAAATCACGTTGGTTGGAATAAACGCGGAAACGTCGCCACCTTGGGTTTCAATGATCGGCAGCGCGGTCAGCGAGCCGGAACCGTTGTCTTCGTTCAGCTTCGCGGAACGCTCGAGCAGACGGGAGTGAAGATAGAAAACGTCACCTGGGTACGCTTCACGTCCGGGTGGACGACGCAGCAGCAGGGACATCTGACGGTAAGCCACAGCTTGCTTGGAGAGATCATCATAGATGATCAGAGCGTGACGGCCGTTGTCGCGGAAGTGTTCTGCCATTGCGGTCGCGGCGTATGGCGCCAGGAACTGCATTGGAGCCGGGTCGGATGCGGTAGCGGCCACAACGATCGAGTATTCAATCGCACCGGTTTCTTCCAGCTTTTTCACCAGCTGAGCAACAGTGGAGCGCTTCTGGCCAACCGCAACGTATACGCAGTACAGCTTCTTGCTCTCATCGTCGCCGGCGGCGTCGTTGTAGGATTTCTGGTTCAGGATCGCGTCCAGAGCAACGGCAGTTTTACCGGTCTGACGGTCACCAATGATCAGCTCACGCTGGCCACGACCAATTGGGATCATCGCGTCAACGGACTTCAGGCCAGTGGCCATTGGTTCGTGAACGGATTTACGCGGGATAATGCCCGGCGCTTTTACGTCCGCAACGCCACGGGTGTCCGATTTGATCGGACCCTTGCCGTCCAGCGGGTTGCCCAGACCGTCAACAACACGACCCAGCAGGCCGTCACCGGTTGGCACGTCCACGATGGAGTTGGTGCGCTTAACTGTGTCACCTTCTTTGATGTCACGGTCAGAACCAAAGATAACAACACCAACGTTGTCATTCTCAAGGTTCAGCGCCATGCCTTGAATACCACCAGGGAATTCAACCATCTCACCGGCTTGAACATTGTCCAGACCGTAGACGCGCGCAATACCGTCACCGACGGAAAGCACACGGCCGACTTCGGCCACTTCGGCCTCCTGGCCAAAGTTTTTAATCTGCTCCTTAAGGATCGCAGAGATTTCGGCTGCTTGGATACCCATTATCCGACCTCTTTCATTGCATTCTGGAGGGAAGCGAGCTTGGAGCGGATCGACGTGTCGATCATCTTCGAGCCCACTTTAACTACAAGACCACCGACGAGGCTCTCGTCGACGGTCGCGTTGATTTTGACGTCTTTGCCCACACGAGCTGCCAGCGTTTTGGCCAGCTTGTCGCTTTGGGTTTTGGTCAAAGCTTTGGCGGTGGTGACATCTGCGGTCACTTCGCCTTTGTTCTCGGCAATCATTGCCTGCAGGTGCTCAATCAGCTGCGGCAGCACAAACAGACGGCGCTTCTGCGCCATCAGTGCCAACGACTTGCTCAGCACGGGCTGCAAATCAAGCTTGGTGGCTACTGCGGTGATCGCAGCTTCCTGCTCATCGCGGCTGATCAGCGGCGAATGAATCAGATCACGCAGCTCGGCGCTTTCGCCCAAAGCTGCGTTGAGGTCTACAAGACCGCTTTCCAATTTGGTCAGCGCCTTATTCTCGAGTGCGATCTCAAAGACCGCAGTGGCATAGCGTTCCGCAATGCCGGAGGAGATCGAAGCTGGTTCGGACACGTCCACCCTTCCGCTTGCTTGCCTCACACTCTGCATACAATTGTATGCATCGCGTAAGGACGTTTCATTACCTCGGGACTAACGAGGCGTTAAAATCCGTCGCGGGTGTAGCAGAGGCTTGCGCAGCTAGCAACATTGTTTGGTGTAATCGCCCATGGCGGGAAAGGCCTATTTTATAAGGCTTTGGTCTAAGTGCGACCCTTTGCCTGTTAACTCTAGGGCAAAAAGTGTTTCCCAAACATCCGTTTTTGTCGAATCCCGCCTGCCAAACGAACCTGACGTAGAGACAATTTTTTCTACTTCAAGAGTTGAAAACATATCCACACAGCGCAGTGAACCGGCTTCGTCAACACAATCTCAATGCAAATCGGCCCTTATGACATGTGGGGGTTTAGTACCTGATTCTAAGTGTGGGGACATTATGGGACCATTAATTCTACTGTCATTGCTGGGCCTCGGCGCAGCCACCGCCTTTGTTGACGTCGGTGAAGAAGAGACAGCCGAGGATCCGGTGCGCGACAACACCGATTCCGAAACCGATGAAACGCAATCCGAAGCGCAACAATCCGCCAACCTGATAGAGATGCTTGGCATGCCGGAAACGGGCGACGCGGAAACGCTGGAAGACCCGGACGTAGTCAACGAGGATGTCGAACTCGACGGGCCCACCCTCTATGGCACCGAGGAGGCCGACACGCTTTATGCACGCGGCACGGAAAACATCGACGCCGGCGCTGGCGACGACAGCCTGAAATCCTTTGGCGATGGCATGATTCTCGGTGGCGAAGGCAACGACGTCTTTACCCTGGGCGGCACGGCCGAAGGCCAAGGCGGCGACGGCGAAGACTACATGTATATCTCTGACGCTGCCTCCGGCTTTGGCGGAGAGGGCGATGACACTTTCTTCCTGAAGCACAACAACTCAATTGACGATGGCGCGGCAACCGCAGACGGCGGGGACGGCGATGATACCTTCATCATGAAACCGCTCTCCGGCCTGCCGGAAGAAACCGTGTCTCACGTCTTGACCGGTGGGGATGGCGCGGACGTCTACGCTTTTGACATCGACGGTGCCACCGCGATCCGCGATGGGGACGAAGAAGACAATCAGATCATCGCCACCATCACGGACTTCGATCCCGACGAAGACATGTTGCTGCTCGACATTGGCGCAAAGCCCAGTTTTGACGACGTTGACGAGTTGCCTTTGCCCGAGGTCTCCACCACTGAAGACCCTGAGGGCGGCTACGTGGATGTCCACTTCAGCTGGACCAACCCGCTGAACGAAGACAATGTGGAAACTCGGACAGTACGCCTTGAAGGGCTGACGGAGTTCGACACGGAAGATGTGCAACTGTCCAGCATGTTTGATCCGGACGGCCATCTCAACGAAGAGGACACCGCAGAGGCAGAGGCGCATCGCCCGATGTCCTTGACGCCAACGGAAGGCAGCGATGACGCCGACGACATGACACTCAGCGAGAATTCCGCCACAGTCCTGAAAGACGGCGATGACAGCGTTGAGATCACCGGTGGCTCCCATCTGGTCTACGGCGGAGAAGGCAACGACAACATCGAAGTCACCGAGGCCAATGACGGCGTAACGCAGCTGTTTGGTGGCGAAGGTGACGATGTGTTGACCGCAGATCTGGTGCAAAACAATGACACCGCGCTGATCGGTGGCGATGGCGACGACACCATCACATTTGGCATGGGGCATTACGTTGAAGGCGGCGAAGGCAATGACACGCTGGTGCTGAACCTGCATGAAAATGCCATGGAACAAGGTCCTGCCGTGTTGAAACAGCTCACCGGCAACCATCTGACCATCAACATCCCTGCGGATATGGAAGGTGAAGTGGACGTGGTGAACCACACCTACAGCAACGGATTTGAGGTGGCTTACTCCGAGATATTTGTCGGCGACGTCTCCATCCTGAAAATCATGGAAGAAGACTTTGCCACTGGCGTCGGCATCGCCGAAGAAGATCCCCGCCTGGAGATCCTACGCGCAGCCTAAGCCAATCGCTTTACGCCGGAGCCACCTCTGGCTTGGGGTTCAACACGCTCAGCGGCTTCCTGACACGCGCCGACACCCCTGGTCCGGTTGGCGCGTGCACCCGCTTGCTGGCTTCGACAATCAACACCCCGCCCGCCATCACTGGCGAGACGGTTTTGCCAATACTCTCCCAAAGCGCGCCGGTCTTGCGCCAAAATCGCCTGTGGCTTGGCGGTTGATACAGCGTTGCGCGATGGCGCTCGGGCATAAACCCATGCTGACGCAGCTGAGTCTCCAACTGCCCGGCCGAATACGGACGACCAAATCCAAACGGGGTTTTGTCACTGCTCGACCACATACCGGTGCGATGTGGCACCACAAACAATGCCCGACCGCCCGGCCCCAACACGCGATGCGCTTCCGCCAACACATCACTGGGCCGCTCGCTGGTTTCCAGCCCATGCATCAGCACAAGTCGATCCACCCGCCCGGTGTCCAGCGGCCAAAGCGTTTCCTCACAAAGCACCGACACATTGGCCATCCCCGCCGGCCAAGGCATCACCCCCTGTGGCCCCGGCATCAGGCCAACCACCCGTCGCGCCTCTGACAAATAGGGCCGCAGCAACGGTACGGCAAAACCAAACCCGGCCACGGTCTGGCCTTTGACTTCGGCTTCAGGCCAAAGCTCCAGCACCTCATCTCGCACAGCCTTTTGGGCCGCACGCCCCAGGGTGCTGCGGTAATAGAAATTTCGAAGATCCTGTACGTCAAGATGCATTGCGCCCGGCTCCCCGATCGGCAAATCTAGATCTAACATAACAATGCAGAGGCGGATTTCCATGCCCCATCAGATTGTCACCATTCCCTGCCTGTCAGACAACTACGCGTTTCTCATCCACGACGACACCTCTGGCGCCACCGCGCTGGTGGATGCCCCCGAGCCCGGTCCTATTCTGGATGAACTCAAAACACGCGGCTGGACGCTCAGCCACGTCTTGCTCACCCACCATCACTGGGACCACATCGACGGTCTGCCCGATATCCTTGCCGCCCATCCGGCCAAAATCATCGGAGCCAAGGCGGACGAACATCGCCTGCCGCCTCTCGATCTGGCGGTGACCGAAGGCGACACTTTCGAGTTTGCCGGCGAATCCGTTTCTATCTTGGATGTATCCGGCCACACCGTAGGTCACATCGCCTTCCATTTCCCCGACACCGCCGCCGTCTTCACCGGTGACAGCCTGATGGCCATGGGCTGTGGCCGCTTGTTCGAAGGCACACCGGCACAGATGTTTGCCAGCCTCTCAAAACTTGCCGCCCTGCCCGACGCCACCACCGTTTGCTCCGGTCACGAATACACCGCCGCCAACTGCGCCTTTGCCGTGTCCCTTGGCGAAGACAACGCAACCGTGGCTCAACGCATTGCCGACACAGCCGATAAGCGCGCCAAAGGCATCGCCACAGTGCCGTCCAATTTGGGCCTGGAAAAGCAGACCAACCCTTTCCTGCGCAGCGCTAGTCTTGCTCTGCAAAAGGCCCTCAGCATGGAGGGGGCCGCGCCCGTGGACGTCTTCACCGAAGTCCGCAAAAGAAAAGACACCTTTTGATCTGAAACCAAAACGCAGGCGCAAACCCTTAACACACGTGCCCAACGGGGCGGCGGCTCACGAGAGAGTGACCCAACCAGAGGCTGAATAGAGAGAAATCTGTATCAAATTTTGCAGAAAGTCCTTGAAGACCGCCGTCAATCGACCAAACTTTAACCATAAGACCCTATGGTGAAGGCAGGCCCACCCGCCTTCATCGAAACCCGGAGGGAGCAGTCACACCGTGCCGTCATTTTCGAACTCACTAGAACAAGCCATCCACGCCGCGCTCGCGCAGGCCAACCAGCGCAAACATGAATTTGCCACGCTGGAGCATTTGCTCCTGTCGCTGCTGGATGAGCCCGATGCCCTGCGCGTGATGCAGGCTTGTGGCGTGAACATCGACGAATTGCGCAAGGATCTTGAGGACTTCATTGACGATGACCTGTCCAATCTGGTCACCGATATCGAAGGCTCAGAGGCCGTGCCAACGGCTGCGTTCCAGCGCGTGATCCAGCGCGCCGCGATCCACGTTCAAAGCTCTGGCCGCACCGAAGTGACCGGTGCCAACGTGCTGGTCGCGATCTTTGCCGAACGCGAATCCAACGCCGCTTACTTCCTGCAAGAGCAGGACATGACCCGCTATGACGCGGTGAATTTCATAGCCCACGGCGTGGCCAAAGACCCCGCCTTTGGCGAGGCCCGTCCTGTGAGTGGCGCGGACGATGAGCAAGACCAGCGCATCGAAGGCACCGCGGATGGCGGCGAAGCCAAAGAAAGTGCGCTGGCAAAATACTGCGTTGATCTGAACGTGAAAGCCAACAAAGGCGACGTTGATCCACTGATTGGCCGCGATCACGAGGTCGAACGCTGCATTCAAGTTCTGTGCCGCCGCCGCAAAAACAACCCGCTTCTGGTTGGCGACCCCGGTGTGGGCAAAACCGCCATTGCCGAAGGGCTCGCGCGCAAAATTGTGCAGGGTGACATTCCAGAGGTTCTGTCTGAAACCACCATCTATTCGCTTGATATGGGCGCATTGCTGGCAGGCACCCGCTACCGCGGTGATTTTGAGGAACGCCTGAAAGCTGTGGTGACCGAGCTTGAAGACCACCCCGACGCCGTGCTGTTTATCGACGAAATTCACACCGTGATTGGTGCTGGTGCCACATCCGGCGGCGCGATGGATGCCTCCAACTTGCTGAAGCCTGCGTTGCAGGGCGGTAAGCTGCGCACCATGGGGTCCACCACCTACAAAGAGTTCCGTCAGCACTTTGAGAAAGACCGCGCATTGGCCCGTCGCTTCCAAAAGATCGACGTGAACGAACCCAATGTGCCGGACAGCATCAAAATTCTCCGCGGCCTCAAAGAGTATTTTGAGGAACATCACAGCGTGAAATACACGGCTGATGCGATCAAAACCGCCGTGGAACTGTCCGCGCGTTACATCAATGACCGCAAGCTGCCGGACAAAGCCATCGACGTGATCGACGAGGCTGGCGCCGCACAGCATCTCGTGGCCGCCTCCAAGCGCCGCAAAACCATTGGCGTGAAAGAGATCGAGGCTGTTGTGGCCAAGATCGCGCGCATCCCGCCCAAAAGCGTCTCCAAAGACGACGCCGAAGTGCTCAAGGATCTGGAAAAATCCCTCAAGCGCGTGGTGTTTGGTCAGGACAACGCCATCGAGTCGCTCAGCTCTGCAATCAAACTGGCCCGTGCTGGTCTGCGCGAGCCTGAGAAACCCATCGGCAACTACCTTTTCGCTGGTCCAACCGGTGTTGGTAAAACCGAAGTGGCCAAACAGTTGGCCGACACGCTGGGTGTGGAACTGCTGCGCTTTGACATGTCCGAGTACATGGAGAAACACGCCGTCTCCCGCCTGATTGGCGCGCCTCCCGGCTATGTTGGCTTTGATCAGGGCGGTTTGCTCACCGACGGCGTGGACCAACACCCGCACTGTGTGTTGCTGCTTGATGAGATGGAGAAGGCGCACCCGGACGTCTACAACATCCTTTTGCAGGTGATGGACAACGGTGAGCTGACGGACCACAACGGCCGCACCGTGAGCTTCCGCAACGTGGTTCTGATCATGACCTCCAACGCCGGTGCCTCGGAGCAGGCAAAAGCCGCCATTGGCTTTGGCCGTGACCGCCGCGAAGGCGAAGACACCGCCGCCATCGAGCGCACCTTCACACCGGAGTTCCGCAACCGTTTGGACGCTGTGATCTCCTTTGCCCCACTGCCTAAAGAAGTCATCTTGCAGGTGGTCGAGAAGTTTGTGTTGCAGCTTGAGGCGCAGTTGATGGATCGCAACGTGACCATTGAGCTGACCCCCAAAGCCGCACAATGGCTCGCGGACAAAGGCTATGATGATCGCATGGGCGCCCGTCCACTTGGCCGTGTCATTCAGGAGCACATCAAAAAGCCACTGGCCGAGGAGCTGCTGTTTGGCAAACTGGCCAAAGGTGGCGTGGTCAAGGTGAAGGTCAAAAACGGCGACCTGCTGCTTGATCTGTCCGGCCCTGACAGCCCGCGCATCACCGGTGACAAACCACCGCTGCTGACGGCGGAGTGATGCGGACACACAGTTTTGCACTGATTAGCGCGCTCGCAGCTTTTCCGGCTGCGGGCGCGCCGACGTTTTCGCTGCCTGTCGACTGTGAGTTGGGTGAAACCTGTTTCATTCAAAACTACGTCGACCACGATGAAACAAGTGGTCACCGCGACCACACCTGCGGCCCGCTCTCTTATGACGGCCACAAAGGCACCGATTTTGCCCTGCCCACCACCGATGCCATGGGTTCCGGTGTTAACGTGCTGGCGGCGGCAGAGGGTGTGGTGTTGGGCACCCGGGACGGCATGATCGACAAGGTGATCGCCACCAAAGACATCCCCAAACTGAACGGCAAAGACTGCGGCAACGGCGTCTCCATTGACCACGGCGACGGCTGGGTCAGCCAATATTGCCACATGAAACAAGGGTCCGTGGCTGTCTCTCAGGGCGATCAAATCGCTCGCGGGCAAGTGCTTGGCCAAATCGGCCTGTCCGGCCGCACGCAATTTCCCCACCTGCACATCTCGATCCGTGATGGCAACCGCGTGGTTGATCCCTTTGCGCCCGACCAGCAGGGAGTCTGCGGCGAAGGTCAAGACACGCTCTGGGACCATGGTATCGACTACGTAGGCGGCGGGTTGATCCGGGTTGGCTTTGACGTCGGCGTGCCCAAATTTGATTCAATAAAATCGGGCATGGCCGGGCGTGTCCGCGTGCCGTCGCAAGCCAAAGCCTTGGTGCTATTTGGCTACGCCTTTGGCAGCAGGCCTGACGATGAAATGACGCTGACCATCACTGGACCGCAAGGATCGGTGTTTGACCACACGGTCACCCTGGAGAAGACCCAGGCACAGTATTTCCGCGCGGGCGGCAAACGCACCCCAATGGGGGGCTGGCCCAAGGGCATTTACCGTGGCGAGGTCTCCATCACCCGCGATGGCGCGCAACTGGACCAACAGACCATAACTCTAACGGTCGAGTAGAGCGCTTATTTCTCGGTAAACTTCAGCTCAATCCGGCGGTTGCGCGCCCGTGCCTCTGCCGTATCAGCCTGATCAACCGGCTGGAACTGCCCAAACCCATTGGCCGACAACCGCTGTGGTGGCAAGCCCAGCACATCGATCATGTACCGCACCACAGACAGCGCCCGCGCCTGGCTCAACTCCCAGTTATCCGCAAATGCGCCGCCGTAGATCGGCACATCATCGGTGTGGCCGTCCACACGCAAAATCCAGTTGATGTTGCTTGGGATGTCATCAATTACGCTTTGCAGGATACCGGCCACCTTGGCGACCTCCGCCTGCCCCTCAAAGGACAGGTCCGCCCCACCCGGTGGAAACAAGACCTCTGAGGAGAACACAAAGCGGTCGCCGACAATGCGCACCCCTTCCTGCGCCCCAAGCAAGCTCCGCAGCTGTCCAAAGAACTCAGAACGATATTGCTCAAGATCCTTGGTTTGGTTCTCAAGCGCGATCTTCTCTTGCTCAAGCCGGATGCGCTCTGCCTCTTCCAGAAGCCGCCGTTTACGTTCTTCCGCTGCCGCCCGAGCCAGCGCGGCGTTGAGGTCTGATCCCAGCGCCTCCAGCTGCACATTTGCCGCCGCATCTCGCTCCGCATATTCATCCAGAATGGTCTGCAATTGCCCCAACTGCGTGCGCAACGCGCCAATCTGTTGGTTGAGCGCCGCTATCTGGCGCAGGCTCTCCGCCGATTTTGCCTCTTCTTCCGACAACGCTTTGTTGGCTTCTGCCAGCAAGGCATCCCGCCGCTCCGCTTCGGTCAGTGCGTCAGCCTGCGCATTCTCCGCCGCCTTCTGCGCCGCCAAAGCCTTGGCGAGTTCTTCTTCCACGTTCAGCGTATCACGCAGCTTTTGCTCTGCGGCCAGCTTTGCCGCCAGCGCGGTTGCCAGCCGTTCGCGCAACGATGACCCGCCGTCAGCGGCTTCAGCCTGCGCCGCGACCGCCGCTGCCAGTTGTTCTTCCAGCTCCGCCACCTGCAACGCCAGGCCATCAACCTGCGCCGCGGCTTCCGCACCCTCTGTTTCTGCCGCAAGCTTCGCCGCCAAGGCCTCCGACAACCGCGCCTCAAGCTCCTGCAAATCAGACCGCCGCTCACCCACCTGCGCTTCTGCCGTCGCCCGCGCGGCAACCTCAGCAACCAATTGGCTCTGCAATTCACTCACAGTGCGCCGGTTTTCTTCCAACCCTAACAGCGCCGCCGCCAACTCGGCCTTCACAGAGGCAAGTTCGCCTTCACGCGCATCACGCTCCGCTTCTGCGGTGGCCAGCAAAAGCACAGTTTCTTCTAAATTGGCATCCACGCTCTGCCCCGCCACCAACGCCGCCGCCAGCTTCACGTCCAGATCATCGCGCGCCGCTTCAGCCGCCGCCAACAAGGTCAAGGTGTCCTCAGCCTCTTTACGCTGCGCCTCCAGCGCCAATGTCATCGCCGTCAGTTCCGCATCCGCAGTCTCCAACCGCTTGCGCAGCTCTTCCGTCGCTGCCGCCTCCAACACGCGGCGCTGCTCTTCGGCAGTCAAGGCCTTGTCCAGCTGATCCGCCTCAGCCACCAAGTTATCGATCTGCTGTTCACCAGCCGCTACCTCAGTACGCAGACTCTCAATCAACGCCTGCATGGCATCCGCTTCCGCCGCCGCCAGTCGCGCCGCTTCCGCACCTGCATCAATTTCACTCCGCGCCTGCGCCAATGCAAGGTTCAACGCTTCACGCTCGTCAATCAGCGTCTCACGTTCGCCTTCCAACGTAGCAATATCGGCCCGCGCCTCATCGCGCTGCGCCAATAAGGTCGCCACCTGCGCTTCAAAGCTGGTGATCTGTGTTCGGGCTGCGTCCAGCGCCGCGGCTTGAGCATCACGCGTCGCTGTCAGCGCTGAAATCAACGCGTCCTGCTCTCGCAATTGCGTCTCGCGATCTCCCAACGTGGCAGCCAAACCGCCAAGCTCTGTTTCAAGCTCCTGCGCCCGCGTCCGCTCCAGCCCCAAAGCATCCGCCAAAGCAGCCACCTCAGATTGCAGCGTGTTTAGCTCCGAGTCTTTTTCAGTAATGGTTTCTGAGAGCACAAACTGCACAATCATAAAGATCGTCAGCACAAACATCAGAACCAGCAAAAGGCCGGTCATTGCGTCTACAAAACCGGGCCAGATACTGGCTTGAAAGCGTTGTCCGGTGCGTCGGGACAGGGCCATGGTTTAGCCCTCCTTGCCGCCCTTGGGCGCCGGTGGACGTTTCAATTGCACCTTGGTCACAGGCCCCTTGGTGTCGCCATCCATCGCATTACCAACCCGGCGCAACACCCGCGCAATCCCATTCAGCTCGGTGCGCAGCTCGGTCATGCTCTCCTGACGACCGGCCGAGATCTCTTCCAGAATGCGCAGCATCTGAACATCAATCGAGCGCAGCCGCATCCGGCTTTCCGCATCCATACCGCCGTCAAGGCCGCCGCCGTCTGACAATTGCGCAACCAGTTTTTCCTGCCCTTCGGCAATGCGCAACAAGGCCTGCGTGGACGCATCCTGTGTTTCAAGCCGGTCAGTCATGCGGTGCATTGCCTCAAGCAGTGCAGCCATGTCTCCACCGCTTTCGCCGCGCACCTGTGCGGTTTGCACCATGGTTTCGCGCAGCTGATCCAACTGGCCGGACATATGTTCAAACGCAGCGCCCAACACCGATATGTCACCGCCGTCAGCATCACCTGAGGAAAAGCCAACACGCGTGAAGGAGCTCAACCACTCCTCCAATTCACGGTAGAACCGGTTTTGCCCGTGGCTTGCGAACAGCTCCAACAACCCCACCACCAAAGAGCCTGCCAGCCCCAGAAGCGACGATGCAAACGCCACGCCCATGCCGCCCAACTGGCTTTCCAAACCGTCCATCAGGCGGCTCACCACGTCGATACTGGATTCGCCCCCGCCCAAATCGAGGCTTTTAATCGTGTCCACAACAGCAGGAACCGTGGTTGCCAGGCCATAAAAAGTGCCCAACAGGCCGAGAAAAATCAGCAGATTGACAATATAGCGCGTGATCTCACGCCCTTCGTCAACGCGCGTCGCCACAGATTCCAAAATGGAACTTGTCGAGGTCGAGGAAATTTGCCCATGCATCCCGCGCTCACGCAGCAAGCTTGCCAAAGGGGCCAACAATGTTGGTGGGTTGTCGGCATCATGGCCTTCCACACGCCCGGCAAACCCTTCGATCCAGCGCACCGATCGGAACAGTGAAAGCACCTGTGCAAAGGTTGCCGCCACACCAATCAAAAACACCAAAAAGATAAAGCCGTTGAGTTCAGGGTTGGCGGTGAACACCGGCAACACTTGAGGCAAGGCCACGTAACCCACGGCGGCCACAAGCCCTAGGACAACCAGCATCTGAAGAATCTGGAAAGTCGGTTTAGAGAAATGCGGCTCGACTGTACGGTCCGGCTGATCCATTGAGATGGGTCCTGACGCTTTGTTTTTCTGCGCTCACCCTACTGCCATGTCCCTACTCTGCCAAGGAATTTCGCCGCCTTTGACATTGGCACTTTCAGGCAGTGGTCAATCTGCGCACTTCTTGAGACAGCCATTTCAGATCCGCATCTTCAATGCCGAGCTCAAAAAGATGGCTGGCCGTGTTGTGCAAGTACTCTGTGTTGGGCCCGCGCCCACCCACAGCCGTTGAAATGATCCGTGCCTGCTCGTCCAACGACAGATGACAATACTGCACATGATCGGGGTCAATTACATAAGTCACCGCCTCTACCGCGCGCCCATCGCACAGGGTCAATGGCAGTGTCGCTTCCAGATAGGCTGAGCTCACCAACTCCCGCTCACGCAGGTAGTCCAATGTGCGCGTTTCATGCCCGTCAGCCACCTTCAATGCCAAACCCTGGCAATGGGCCCCAACCTCTGCATCCAACGCCAAAACAAGCCCAGGATCCTCTACCGTGCCACGGTGGTGAATCGAGCGCATGCAAAAGCTGCGATGCCACCCGTCCAGACGTGCAACCGCCTGTTCCGCGACCTCAAATCCCGGGTTCCACAAAAGCGATCCGTATCCAAATACCCACATAGTCTGCCTCTGGTCCTGCTGGCTTTGCGCCGTTAAACACCAAACTGACTCAGTGAGAAAGGCCCCACCATGATGAGATTGCTGACCCTGCTTGTGCTTTTGGCCGCTTTGGCGTGGTCTGGCTTCTGGCTTGTCGGCTACGGGGCGCTCACAGCGGCCATGCCGAAATGGTTCGAAGACCGCCGCGCCGAAGGCTGGGTTGCAGAATATGATGATCTCTCGGTTTCCGGCTTCCCGTCTCGGCTGGACAGCACCTTTGAGAACCTCACGCTGGCCGACCCGCAAACCGGCGTCGCCTGGGACGCACCATTTTTTAATTTGCACGCGCTGACCTACCGCCCCAATCACGTGATTGCTGTATGGCCCAACAGCCAAACCCTCGCCATTCCAGGCGAAAAACTCTCTGTCACCACCGGCGATATGAGGGCGTCCCTGGTGCTTGACCCGGGCACGGACCTCACACTCAATCGCGCAAATGTAGCCATTGAAAACCTCGGCGTGACATCCACCGCCAACTGGCAACTGGCCGCCAGCGGGGTGAACCTCGCCATGCACCGCGATTCAGCTGACACCAGAGCCTATCGCCTTGCCTTCAAAGCGGACGACCTCACACCGCCCGCCGGTTACGCTCTTCCCAATGGCATCGACCTACCGCGCAGTTTCTCTAGCTTCCGGGCTGATCTCACCGCAACTTTCGACCGTCTCTGGGATCGCACCGCCATCGAGCACGCTCGCCCCCAGCCGGTGTCTCTTGATCTGACTTTGGCGGAAGTCATTTGGGGCGATTTGCAACTGCACGCCGCTGGCAAAGTTTCCATTGATGCTTCTGGCTATCCAACGGGCGAGGTTACCATACGCGCCGTCAACTGGCGTGACATCCTGAATGTGGCCCGTCATTCTGGCCACCTGCCTGTCTCTGTGCTCGACACGGTGGAACAGGCCCTTGGTTTCATTGCCCAACTGTCCGGAAACGCCAAAGAACTCGACATTCCCCTCACATTTTCAAATGGTGCAACAAAATTGGGACCGCTGCCCATCGGCCCGGCCCCTCGCATTTTTCTTCGCTAACTTGGCGCTCAGCGGCAGTACGGCCCACCGCGATGTTTCGCGATGTCAAAGTGGAAGTGATCTTTGTGATAGCGGTCCGCGTTGGGCCCCAAAACCGTGCCAAACGGCCCACAGGCCTGTTTGTGCATTTTCTTGAGAATGCGGCCTTTTTTGCCGTTGTTCCAATCTTTCAGAACCGAGATGCTCTCACCGTTCTTCAGCTTGATGGCTGAGATATCAATCGCCTTGCCGCGACCATGCTCACTGATCTTCGCGCCGGGGCGGTTGTTGCGTGTGCGGCAGGAATAGCCGGCCGCCACTTTGATTTCCTTGGCTCCGCCACCAAAACTGCGCACGGATTTCTTCAGGCCTTTATCCACCCATTTTTCCAGTGCCTTGGCCGTGTCACAGGTCATCACCGCAGGTGTGGACAGCTTCACACCATCCACTTCATAAAGCTTGATGGCACCTTTTTTTATGCCACAGCCACGCAGTTTGGCCGGAACAGGCGGCACCTCTTTGCCAATCAGGCGCTTGTTGCGGCACACTTTTCCAATACCCGCGGCCTTACGTGCCTTTCGCTCAGCCCGCGTCACGCGCACAGGCTCCGGATCAGCCATCTCAATCACCGCCGCTGCGGCGGCTGGGGCAGGTGCCACAGCGGCCACACGGGTGACCGTTGCGTCATTTCTGCCAGGGCGCAACACAGGCCGCAATGAGTGGTCCGGCGCAAAGCTTGGCAAAGCCACCGGATAAACCACACGCAAAACAGGCCGCAAACTGCGCTCCGGTGCATTGGCCAGTGCAGTGCTCAACGCACCCGCCCCAACTGTCACCGCAATCGCCAAATATGCCGCCGACCATTTCATGCCTTGGGTGCCTCACGGCCAAAGTTTGGCGCCGCCGTATCCTGCCCGGCTTCAATAATCCCGCGGCGAATTTCCCGCGTGCGGGTGAAATACTGATGCAGGTGCTCGCCATCCCCAGTGCGGATCGCGCGTTGCAGCGCAAACAGCTCTTCGGTGAAGCGCCCCAAAATCTCCAGCGTCGCGTCTTTGTTGGTCAAAAATACATCCCGCCACATGGTTGGGTCAGACGCCGCAATCCGGGTAAAATCCCGAAAGCCCGCCGCGGAGTATTTGATCACTTCACTGTCGGTCACGCGGCGCAGATCATCGGCCACACCCACCATGGTGTAAGCAATCAGGTGCGGTGTGTGGCTGGTCACGGCGAGCACCAAATCATGGTGGTCCGCATCCATCTCATCCACGTTGGCGCCCATGCCTTCCCAAAGCGCGCGCAGCTGCGCCACGGCCTCTGGGTCACTGCCTTCCACCGGCACCAACAGACACCAACGGTTGTCAAATAGCTCGGCAAACCCACTTTCCGGCCCAGAATGCTCAGTCCCCGCTAATGGGTGCGCCGGCACAAAATGCACGCCGTCTGGTAAATGCGGACCAACAGCCTCAATCACATCGCGCTTCACGGAGCCTACATCGGTCACCGTCGCGCCCGCTTTCAGATGCGGCGCGATCTCTTTGGCCACGGCCCCCATCGCACCCACCGGCACACAGAGCACCACCAGGTCTGCATCCGCCACAGCCTCGGCCGCGCTGTCACAGACCCGATCACACAAGCCAATCCGCCGCGCCGTTTCCCGAGAGGCCTCCGATTTGGCAAACCCGGTCACTTCACCGGCCAGTCCACCACGCTTCATCGCCCAGAACATCGAGGAGGCAATCAGCCCCAACCCGATCAGCGCCACGCGGTTGTAGACTGGTGTGCTCATCGCGCGCCGCCTTTGAACTGGCCAATCGCATGTGCCACCCGACGACAGCTAGGTTCATCCCCAACGGTGATACGCAGACAATTTGGCAAGCCGTAGCCTGCCACCCGCCGCACAATCAGCCCTTGGGATTTCAGGTACTCATCACAGGCTTCCGCCTCCGCCTGATCCGCAAACCGCGCCAAAATGAAGTTGGTGCAAGAGGTATCAGACGGAACCCCATGCTCCATCAACGCTTCTGCCAACCACGCCCGCAAACGGGTGTTGTCGTTGCGGCACTTGGCCACCCATTCCTGATCACGCACAGCCGCAGCCGCCAGCTTCATTTGAATGTCGTTCAGGTTAAACGGCTGGCGCACACGGTTGAGCACATCAATGATCGCCTGCGGGGCATAGCCCCACCCAACCCGCAATCCGCCTAGACCGTAAATCTTGGAGAAGGTCCGCGTCATCACCACATTGTCACGCGCTTCCACCAGGCCCGCGCCCCCGTCAAACCCCTGCACATATTCCGTGTAGGCGCCATCATGCACCAGAATACAGCCATCCGGCAAACCATCGGCCAGGCGCGCCAGATCATTGCCGCCAATCATTGTGCCGGTTGGGTTGGCCGGGTTGGCCAGAAACACAATCTTGGTTTTCTCGGTGCAGGCTGCCAGCAAGGCGTCTACATCCACAACCCGCTCGCGCTCTTTCGCCACAACCGGTGTCGCGCCGACCATCTTGGCCAGGATCGGATACATGGAGAAGCCGTGCTCGGGATACACAATCTCGTCGCCCACTCCGGCATAGGCCTGGGTGATGAACTGTAACACCTCGTCACTGCCCACACCACAGATGATGCGGTTGGCGTCCAACCCGTGCACCTCGGCTATAGCCGCGCGCAGCTCGGCGTGGTCGGTGTTAGGATAGCGATGCAGGTTCAACCCCGTTTTGGCATGCATGTCGGTCACCGCCTCACTGCATCCCATCGGGTTTTCATTTGACGACAGTTTCACAACGTCTTTGACGCCGTCCACTGACGCGCTGCCGCCCACATACAACTCAATATCCATGACACCGGGCTGCGGCTCAATTCGTGACATCACGTTACTCCCTCGTTGCCTGCTGTTTAGCGAGGCACCCGAGGCTTGGAAAGACAGGAAGCCGGTGACGCGGGGAATTGCCTCAACAAAACCCCTCCGGCTGTTGCAAACGGGCGTCACGTAGACAAAATGTCCACCCTGCACCCAGGCGTGCCATCGGCGGCATGCCCAGCACGCCCCCGCTTCTTCTTGCCACAAAATATCCCGGAGCGCGAGGCAGCGCCTCGCACCACGCAGCCCATATGGCTGCGCTCCTGCAGCGTACCAAAGGCGCACTGCGACCTTACCTTCAACAGGCCCTCATCACAGGCCCGCAAGGCATCTGTCTTATGCGTAGTAATCGACCACGGATTTGGAGCTATCAATGCCCGCCGCATCCAACTTGCTGCGCAAAACCTGCGCAAAGTCGTTGCCGCCGGACGTTTGATAAGAGGCCACCGCCGAGCGGATCGCGCTCATTACCGCGCCATCCATCGTCTTCTGCCGCTGCGGCTCATGGCCTTGCAAGTGGCTGCGCGCGGCTTCCTGCACCGGCTCAACTTTTTCAGACTTTGGCGCCTCTTTGGGCTCCTGCACTGGCTGCCCGGCGTATTTCGCCAGCGCTGCGTGCAACATCGCATTCTGCGTTGCGCTCAATCCGGACCACCCTGTGGTCTCTCCTAATATGCCTACCGCTTCTACCATAGCGATGTCTCCTTCTTGCACTTACCCGTGTGAACGGAGCCGCCCCCTAAAGCCGCCGTGCGCGAGGTTCAAAAACCTTGCCATCTTTTTAACATCCAGACAACCAAACCGCTAAAATTGCAGGTAAAATTCTAATTTTCTTAACCCAATAGCGCTGGACAATTTGCACCTGATCGGCCTCCAAAACGCGGAGGCATTCGCATTTTTTTGCCACCCCACAAATTATCCATATTGCTTTTGTTTGATCAAATATGCTCAAACCGAGTCACGAACCCTGGCAATAAAGGCATTGCGCGCTGCTGCCTGGGTGAGCGGAGCCACTCTGCTCAAAAGAGACCTAAGCCGGTCTCGCGCGTGCACTTGGCTCCCTTCATGTAACTTTTTTAGGCGGCGCGCCGCCACAAGCACGAGGGTTTTGCCATGCTGCATAACGACAAACTTGAACAATGGGATCGCGAAAACTTCTTCCACCCGTCCACACATTTGGCTGAATTTGCCCGCGGCAATGTTCCCCATCGTGTGATCACCGGCGGCACCGGCTGCCACATCGAAGACCGCGACGGCAACCGCCTGCTCGATGCCTTTGCCGGTCTCTACTGCGTCAACGTCGGCTACGGCCGCAGCGACATTGCCGATGCGATTTCGGACCAAGCCAAAGAGCTGGCCTATTACCACTCCTACGTGGGTCACGGCACCGAAGCCTCCATCACTTTGGCCAAAATGGTGCTCGACCGCGCGCCAGACCATATGTCCAAGGTCTACTTCGGCCTCTCTGGCTCGGACGCCAATGAAACCAACATCAAACTGATCTGGTACTACAACAACATCCTGGGCCGCCCAGAGAAAAAGAAGATCATCTCCCGCTGGCGTGGCTACCACGGCTCCGGCCTGATGACCGGCTCCCTGACCGGCCTGGAGCTGTTCCACAACAAATTTGACCTGCCGCTGGCCCAAGTTGTGCACACCGAGGCGCCGTTTTACTTCCGCCGCGAAGATCAAAGCCAGTCTGAAGAGCAGTTTGTCGCCCACTGTGTTGCCGCGCTGGAAGAAACCATTGCCCGCGAAGGTGCTGACACCATCGCCGCCTTCATCGGCGAGCCGGTTCTCGGCACCGGTGGCATTGTACCGCCGCCTGCTGGCTACTGGCCTGCAATCCAAGCCGTTCTGGACAAGCACGACATCCTGCTGGTTGCAGACGAAGTTGTCACTGGCTTTGGCCGTCTGGGTTCGATGTTTGGTTCCGACCACTACGGTCTGAAACCGGACCTGATCACCATCGCCAAAGGCCTGACCTCTGCCTACGCGCCGCTGTCCGGCTCGATTGTCTCCGACAAAATGTGGTCCGTGCTGGAAAAGGGCACCGACGACAATGGTCCGATCGGCCACGGCTGGACCTACTCGGCCCACCCGATTGGCGCCGCCGCAGGTGTGGCCAACCTCAAGCTGATCGACGAACTCAACCTCGTAGAAAACGCAGGCACCGTTGGCGCTTACTTCAATAAAACCATGTCTGAGGCTTTGGGCGCACACGCCAATGTTGGGGACATCCGGGGCGAAGGCATGATGTGCGCCGTGGAGTTTGTCGCTGACAAAGACAGCCGCACCTTCTTTGACGCTGCGGACAAAATTGGCCCACAGATTGCCGCAAAACTGCTGGAGCAGGACAATGTGATTGCCCGCGCCATGCCACAGGGCGACATTCTGGGCTTTGCCCCACCGTTCTGCCTGACCCGCGAAGAAGCCGATTTGGTGGTCGCCGCCACCGTGCGCGCCGTCGCAACCGTTCTGCCGTAAGCCCAAGGAGCACGAGATGACACTGTCCAAAGCCCCGTTCAGCAGTGCTGAATATCAACGCCGTCTCTCCAAAACCCGTGCCGCTATGGCAGAGGCGGGTCTGGAGGTTCTCTTTGTCACCGACCCCTCTAACCAGGCGTGGCTGACCGGATATGACGGCTGGTCATTTTATGTCCACCAAGGTGTGATTGTGACCATGGAAGGCGAGCCCATCTGGTGGGGCCGCTACATGGACATGATGGGCGGCCGCCGCACCTGCTGGATGGATCATGACAATATCCTCGGCTACGCAGATCATTTCGTGCAATCCACGGTCGTGCATCCGATGCAGGACCTCGCAGAACAGCTCAAAACGCGCGGTTTCACTGCCGCGCGGATTGGCGTGGAGATGGAGAACTACTACTACTCCGCCAAAGCCCATGCCGTACTCACCGAAGAATTGCCAGACGCGACGCTGGTGGACGCAACTGCGCTGGTGAACTGGCAGCGTCTGGTGAAATCCGATGTCGAAGTGGACTTCATCCGCAAGGCCGCCCGCATCACCGAAAAAGTCATGTTGACCGCCATCGACCGTGCCGCCCCCGGGGTGCGCAAAAACGATGTGGTGGCCGACATCATGAAAGCCGGCATCGAAGGCATTGGCGACGATTGGGGCGATTACCCCGCCATCGTACCGCTCACCCCCTCCGGTCTGGACGCCACCGCTGCCCACCTCACCTGGGACGGCACGCCGATGCGCGAAGGCGAAGCCACCTTCTTCGAACTCTCCGGATGTTATCGCCGCTACCACGCCCCGATCAGCCGCACTGTCTTCCTCGGCACACCGTCCGATGACATGCTGCGCGCCGAAGAAGCCCAACTCGAAGGCATCGCGGCGGGTCTGGAAGCCGCCCGCGCCGGCAACCGCACCTGCGACATTGCCAATGCCTTTATGGATGTGCTCGCCAAACACGGCATCGAACGCTCTGGCCGCATGGGCTACCCAATTGGTCTCAGCTACCCACCGGACTGGGGCGAACGCTCTGCTTCGATCCGCTCTGAGGATGAAACTGTGCTGCAACCCGGCATGGTCTTCCACTTCATGCCCGCGCTCTGGATGGACAGCTGGGGGCTTGAAACCACCGAAACCATCCTGATCCGTGAAGATGGCGCCGCAGAGCCACTCTGTAATCTGGAGCGCAAGCTCATCGTCAAAGGCTGACCCATGCTGGAGACCACCAAACAAATCCTCTCCAACCTGATCGCCTTCCCGACGGTCTCGGTCGACAGCAACCTCGACATGATCGCCTACCTCGCCGCACGTCTCAAAGACTGCGGCGCCAAGGTGGAGATCTTCCACGACGAGACCGGCAAAAAGGCCAACCTCTTTGCCACCTTAGGGCCTGAGGTCGACGGCGGCCTTGTACTCTCCGGTCACAGCGACGTGGTGCCGGTCACTGATCAGGACTGGACCAGCGATCCCTTTGTCATGGAGGAACGCGACGGGCGTCTTTACGGACGTGGCACCTGCGACATGAAAGGCTTCATCGCCGCCACCGTCGCCATGGCGCCCCACTTTGCCCAGCGTGTCACCGACACGCCGGTGCATTTTGCCTTCACCTATGACGAGGAAACCGGCTGCATTGGTGCCGGTCATCTGGTCGAAGCCCTCAAAGAGCGCAACATCAAACCGCGGCTGGCCATCATTGGCGAGCCGACCTCCATGCGCATCATCGAAGGCCACAAAGGCTGCCATGAGTACAGCACCCGCTTTCAGGGTCTTGAAGGCCACGGCTCCGCCCCTGATCTTGGCGTAAACGCGGTGGAATACGCCGCGCGCTACGTCTCCCGCCTGCTAGAACTGAAAGCCAAGCTCACCACCATGGCACCCGCAAGCAGCCGCTTTGAGCCGCCCTGGACCACCGTGAACGTCGGCGCCATCCATGGCGGCAGCGTGCACAACGTCATCGCCCCCAAGGCGCAGGTGGATTGGGAAATGCGCCCCGTGCAAGCGAGCGACGCCAGCTTTGTGAAAGAGGCCCTGAAATCCTACTGCGAAGACGAGCTTCTTCCCGCCATGCGCAAAGTCTACCCCGACGCACAGATCTACACAGAGGTGGTGGGCGAGGTCGCCGGCCTCATCCCGGAGGACGACAACGAAGCCCGCAAACTGCTGATGGAGCTCACCGGTGCCAACGGTGCGGACCTGGTACCTTTTGGCACCGAGGCAGGTCTGTTCCAGTCGATGGGCATGGATGTCGTGGTTTGCGGCCCCGGTTCCATCGAGCAGGCCCACAAAGCCGACGAGTTCATCGCGCTGGATCAGCTGACCGATTGCCTCAAACTGCTGGAAAAACTCGGCGACACACTGGCCAAGGGTTAAGCCCGCCCAGCGCCGCAGCAACCTCCAAAACCTGAACAAACAAAAAGGGCCGCGATATTCTCGCGGCCCTTTCCGTATTCTGTAACCTAGGTCGGCGAAGATTAGTTCTTCGCGTAGAATTCCACGACCAGGTTTGGTTCCATAACAACCGGGTATGGCACGTCGGACAGGCCTGGGGTGCGCACGAAGGTTGCGGTCATTTTGTTGTGGTCGGCGTCGATGTAGTCAGGCACGTCGCGCTCGTTCAGCTGAGTGGCTTCCAGCAGAATTGCGAGCTGCTTGGACTTCTCACGCACTTCGATCACGTCGCCTTCTTTGACGCGGTAAGACGCGATGTTCACACGCTTGCCGTTCACCAGAACGTGGCCGTGGTTCACAAACTGACGGGCAGCAAACACAGTGGCAACAAACTTGGCGCGGTACACAACCGCATCCAGACGGCGCTCCAGCAGGCCGATCAGGTTTTCACCGGTGTCGCCTTTTACACGCTCCGCTTCGGCATAGATGCGGCGGAACATTTTCTCGGTCATGTCGCCGTAGTAGCCTTTCAGCTTCTGCTTGGCGCGCAGCTGAGTACCGAAGTCGGACAGTTTGCCCTTGCGGCGCTGACCGTGCTGGCCTGGGCCATAGTCACGACGGTTCACTGGGGATTTTGGACGACCCCAGATGTTTTCGCCCATCCGGCGGTCAATTTTGTACTTGGCAGCAGTTCTTTTTGTCATCTGCTGATCTCCTTCGTTCAGGTTTCGAAGGGCGTTGTCCTCTTGCCGGATTTTGCCGACATGACAGGCATCCTCTTGCGAGGGCCACCAACACCAATGAAGCCGCGCTTATACGGGGGATTCTGGGGGAGTCAAGCGGGGAGTGGCTCGCCGCGATAAGTGGCGGTCACACGAGGTCGACAAAAGGCCACAATCCCTCCCCACCGCTGACAAAGCCGCCAATCAAGATAAACGCATTGGTTGAATTGGTGCAGTATGAAACGCGTATTTCTCCCCATTATCGTTTGCCTACTGACATACACTGGCGCCCTGGCCCTGATGCGCCCGGCTGATCCCACATACGCGCAACTTGCCGATCAGTTCTGTCCGGCGGAGTGGGCCGCGCTGAACGCCTTTGATCCGCCACTGTATCTGCAGCACTATCACGATCAGAAAGCCGCCCGCGAACCAGGCACGTCTCTGGCAACCAACGCCGTTTTGCACCGCCCTTTCATCGGCGCGCTGGCAACGGCGGACTTTGTGGGTCATTTTGTCAGCCTGGACAAAGCGGAAAATCACACGCCCCATACCATTGCGCACACCCAAGCGCGGCTTGATTTTGTGACATGTCTGGACCCTTCTGAAGAAGAACGCCAAATAACTCTAGACACGTACAAAACTGTGTATCCTGTCGAGACATACGGGCCCCCTACTGAGATCGCGCACCTTTTTGCAGAAACAGACAAAATGTTCTGCATGGGCGTCGACCGCGCCTTCGAGGGCATCAAGAAACTCGACCCAACGAACCCGTTTTATCATCACAGCCATTATCATCTGACCAAAACAACGATGACCGTTTGCCCAAAACCTACCCCGCCAACCCAATCACCTGACTAATCCGCGCCCCGGCGTTCACCGCCTGATAGGTCGGAAAGGGCACCCGCTCGGACAGATCAATCTCCCGCGCGACCCACTCTTGGGCCTCCAGCGTCTGCAAAGACGTTGAGAGCGCCCGGTCCGTGATAGCGCCCAATCCGGCCTTGAAGCCGGAAAACCGCTGCGGCCGCGTCGCCAGAGCCAAGACCGGCACGGTCCAGCTTTTGCGCAACAGCTTGGTATCGCTCTCCGCCGCTTCCCGCAGAATCTCATCCGCCTTAGCCGCCGCCGCCACGCCCAGATCTGTCAAAACAAACTCCGGCCGTAACGGATGCCCGTGTCCGGGATTGCGCATCACCACCCCCAGCTCCATCAAATGCGCCAGACTGGCCCCAAAGGCCGTGCGCCCTGCCCCTGTGGCCGCAATCAACGTCGCCTGCCGCCCCGGCACGCCGCGATGCATCTGCGCCAGAATGTCGAGCGCCCAGGCCCGAGAGGTGATCTTGACAAGCAACTTAATGTCCATAAAGTATAGTAACTACATTTTGTGAAATCAGCAACCACTAAGGACCGCATCATGGCTCTCGCCGCATTAACCAACATCATCACGCTCTCAATTTCTGTGAGTGATCGCCACGCCAGCGCCGCCTGGTTCAAAGAGAAGCTCGGCTTTGAGCTGCGCTACCACATTGACGAAGCTGGCTGGAGCGAGCTCGACACCAAAACCGAGGGTGTGATCCTTGGCCTAGGCGAACAATCCGAGCCCAAACCCGGCAACTGCGTGCCCGTGTTTGGCGTTGATGACATCGACACCGCCCGCAGCGCGCTTGAAGCCGCAGACGTGAAGTTTGACGGCCCAACACAAGTGATCCCGGAAATGGTCAAGCTGGCGACCTTCTATGACCCGGACGACAACGCCTTCATGCTGGCAGAAGACCTCTCCAGCTAAACAAAAACCCCGCCAATCCGGCGGGGTTTCTTTTTGTCGCCGCTTTAAGTCCCCACTAGGACACTTCCCAACTGCGCATCAGCCCCGCCGCCGCCGCCGCATAGGACCGCGCCATCGCATCCTCGGTGCGCGCTTTGATGACGGAATGCAATCCCAACAAAAGCCCGACCAGAACCTGCGCCGCTGCCTCCGGGGATTGCGGCAGATGCACTGTTCCAGCCTGCGCCTCCCGCGTCAGAATCGCTGCGAATCTACCCTCAAGTGTTTCGAGGTAACGGGCAATCCGAGCATTCACTTCCGGGTCAGAGCGCTCAAATTGACTAATTGAGTTAAACGCCAAACACCCCGCATCCTCGACCCTCGGGATCTTCTGCTCCGACGCAATACTCTCAAACCATTCCGCCAACTCCGACAACGTAAACGTCTCCGCATCGGGGAAATGCTGCGCTTCGGCGTTATTGAGGTAACTGTCTAAAGTTGCGAGGAAAAACGACTCCTTGCCGCCATAGGCCGTCTGCAACGTAAACCGCGTCAGCCCGGTTTTCTCTTCAATCTCCCGCGTGCTCGCGCCGGTGTATCCCTTCTCCCAGAAGAGCGCCAACGCGCCCGCAATCGCTGTCTCGTGATCGGCCTTTCGTTTGCGCGCCACAGTTTCCCCCTTGCCATTTCTATCCAGCTGGATAGTTTAATTTCTATCCACATGACTAGCATAATTCGCGACGCCCCTCAATGCGCCGCACCAAACACCAAAGGAGACCACCATGACCGCACTTGACCCACAGCTCGGCGCCACAAAACCCATCCTGCTTCGGGTGATCTTCATCCTAAACGCCGCAAAAATCCTGCTGACAGTCGGCTTTTTTGTGGCCTTCAAATTCTACGGCCTGTCCGTGCATGGCCTTGAAGGCAACAGCGCCGCCAACCTGATGCTGCTTGCACTTGGTGGCTACGTGCTGGCCTTTGCTGGCCTCGTCCGTTCGATCCTGAAACGCCACATGCTGGGCCTGCGCATCGCCCTTCTGGCCGACCTCGGCATCTCGCTCTATGTCGGCGCCCCCATTGGCTTCCTGACTTTTGCGATCAGCATGGCGTTGACCTTCTCCGCACCGGTGCGCGCCTTCTTTGCCTACCGCGCTTAAGCCCTTCTTGAAGGACCCTGAAATGACAATCCCCCAACCGATCTCCGCCGATTTCCCCTTTCAATCTCGCTTTGTCGAGGTGAATGGCCACAAAATCCACTACGTCGATGAGGGCGAAGGCCAGCCCATTCTCTTCATGCATGGCAACCCCACCAGTTCCTATCTCTGGCGCAACATCATCCCACATGTCCTACCCCATGGCCGCGCCATTGCCCTCGACCTGATTGGCATGGGCAAATCCGACAAGCCGGACCTGGCCTACCGCTTTGAGGATCACGTGCCGTATCTTGACGGCTTCATCGAGGCTCTGGGGCTCAAGGATGTGGTGCTGGTGATCCACGACTGGGGCTCCGCCCTTGGATTTCACTACGCCCGCCGCCATCCAAACAACGTACGCGGCATTGCCTTCATGGAAGCCGTCATCCGCCCAATGACCTGGGACGGCTTCCCGCCCGACTTCCGCATCGGGTTCAAAATGATGCGCACGCCGGTCCTGGGCTGGCTGATGATCTCCGCCGCCAATATGTTTGTGAACAAGATCCTGCCCAGCGCCATGATCCGCAAACTGTCAGCCACGGAAATGGCCGCCTACCGCGCACCTTTTCCCACTGTGCGCAGCCGAAAACCGCTGCGCATCTGGCCAACGGAAATCCCCATCAACAGCAGCCCCAAAGACGTCTCTGACGTGGTACAAAACTATAGCCAATGGCTTGGCCAAACCGACACCCCGATGCTGCTGTTCTACGCCACGCCGGGCGGCACCATTCAGGAACCAGAGCTGACGTGGTGTCGCGACACCATCAAGAACCTGCAAACTGTCGATATTGGCGCAGGCATCCACTACCTGCAGGAGGACAACCCGCATCTGATTGGCGCTGAGCTGGCCAAATGGTTGCCCCAAGTCCTCCCTGCCAAAGCCGCTGCCGAGTAACCCTCAAAAACAAAAGCCCCGGAAATGACCGGGGCTTCCTAACTTCATGCATTTAGGCCGCGTCGTGCATCAAAATCGCCGCCTCACTGGCGGTCAGATTGCGCCGCGCGTGCGGCCCGTACCCATGCGGATTGTGTTGCAACTCGGGCTGCCGATCAAACAACCGCGCCCGATCTTCTTCCTTCAGTGCATCCAGTGCCGCATTGGCCGGATGGAAGCTCTCCGTCTCCACCCCATTGGCCCAAATCACTTCATGGCACGGCAACAGCAGATGCACATAGGTCACTTCCTTAAGTGCCGTATCCACTCTGATGCTATTGCCGTTCACCAAGTCCTGCGCCGCCACAAGCACTTCGCTCTCGTTAAACAAGGCCCGCGCCGTGGCACCCCGCACCAGCATTCGATGCTCCGGGCTGACCAGCAATTCCTGATCCGGCCGCTCAATGCCCAGCGCACCGGGGCGTATGCGGATTGGCCGCAGTTTTGGCATCGCGAACAATCGCGCCCCGGTCATACGCCGCGCCCCGATCCACTGGACCTCCTGCGCGCCATTGTCCCGCGTCTGCACCTGATCGCCTTCGCGCAACTCTTCAATCAACCGTGGCCCCTGCGGCGTTGCAATCCGCGTGCCCGGTGTAAAACAAATCACTCCGTTACCCTCTTGTACTGATTTTGGCCGCTGCAACGTGCTCATGGCACAATGCACCACCCATAAGCCCTTATTCTTTGGCGGAAGTTCGTCCAGAAACATCAGCAATGGCGCACTGCCATCCACTTCAATCACGGTAGCGGTGTAGCTTTCCGCCCCATCGGTCACCACAAAACCGCCCTCCATCAAGGGCAGTTCAATATCGACCGCATCCAGGTTCTGAATGCCCGTTTGATGATTCACTGCCGCGCCAACCAGCTTGCGCACCATATGCGCCGCACGCTTGCGGATGTTTGCCCCTTCTTCCCCACGGTCCAGACGCAATAACCCATTGGGGCCGTCCACGCGGACGGCATCCCTCGACCAGGACCACACCACGCCTGTTTCCAGCGCCTGCAACGGTGCGGCCTTCTGACCATCTATTTCTGTCTGTGACCAGGAGATGACAAACGTGCCACGAAAGCCCGTTTTCATTGCCTGATTACCTGCCTAGTAGTTTTTTTATTACGGACAGGTTAACAAAGCGAAGGTCAGCTGCCTAGCCGGAAGTTTCAAAAAAACCGAGGTGGCTCAGTGTGTTGCAAAAAACACCCCACCTCACCCTAAAAGCGAATATCCAAACGGACCGCGCCGACAAGTTGTCCCTGGTACTGCATATCGAACTCTTCGCCCAAATATGTGAGGCCATAAAACAGGTGGTGGTTCTTTCCCTGCCAGTGCAGCCCCGCGCGCACACGACGGCGCGTATCAGTCAGCCGATAGCCGCGATCTTCGGGCAAATAGATGCTGCTGAACACTTTGGCGATGTCCGCTCCCACAACAAAACTCAGGCCCTTTTCCTGCCGCGCACCGGAGCGATAACGGTGCCCCGTGACCCAATCGCGCGACACCAACTCGCCGCGGCCAAACCGGCCAAAGGTGAAATCCACACCGGCGCGCACCAGATTTTCATCCCCCGCACGCGCCTCCACAAAGGGGCGCATGCTGGCTTGACCGCCAAGATCAAAATTACGCCCGGTTTCCCCTACAAAGCGCAAGCGCCACTGGTTTGGGATCTGATGCGCCAACACTTCATCTGACGGACCATCAATGCCGATCACATCGTGGATTGCCTTTTGCAGGCTGTTCAGCCCGGTCTGCGGACCAATCATCAAAACGTCACCACCAAAAGCAAACTCGGTGCCATGCCGTTGAAACTGCGTATGTAAGCCTGCGGTCAACATGCCAGCCCAGGGGCGGTCCAACGGAATGTGAGAACTCAGGCAGGCCGGGGCCATGATCTCGCCGCCGACACGCAACTCCAGAAGGTCACCAGCTGACTGCGGCAACGCGCCATTCCAGCCATAGCCCCAGAAACGGCTGGTGCCATAAGAGCCGGACCGCCAACGGTCATAACCATCACCAAGAAAGTCATTCACAAACAGACTGCCAAACCCGAGGTACTCCCGCTCGCCAAAAGGCGTGAAGGAAGCGTCACTGTCTTCCGCTGCCACAGCATGAACGGAAAGCACCCAAACAAAAAACAAAGCAGCAATACGATGCAGCATAGTCAGTCCCCAATAACGCCCCCCGGCTAGGTTCTGATAGCGCGCGCAGGATACCCGCGTCAGCGAAAGACTGACATAATGGTAAATGCCGTAAAAATTGTCCTTAATTCATTAAGGGATGGGAAAGACCGGCACAGAGCAGGAGACCTGCGGTCGTAAGCCTTTCGCATACTGGACATATAATGACATATAATACGGTCAGAACAGGCCGGCTTCTTTGGCGATCAGCGCCGCCTGCGTGCGGTTGCCCGCGTCAATTTTCCGGTAGAGGTTTTTCACATGCAGTTTGATTGTCGGCTCTGACAGATCAAGGTCTCGGGCAATTTCTTTATTGGACTTGCCCACCGACAAACCTTCCAAAACCTGCATTTCACGGCGCGTGAGTTTCTGCGCAATGGGATGCGGCTCAGCAGCCTCCGCTGCCTGCATCAACTCCGCTGGAATAAACTGCTCACCGGCAGCCATAAATTTTATGGCATTGACCAACGAAGACGCGGGCAAGGTCTTTGGCACAAACCCTGAGGCCCCAACCGCCATCGCCTTTTGCACAATATCCCGACTGGCCTCCCCGGAGATCAGCGCCACACGCGGTGACGATGTATGCGCCAACACGCGCTTGACGCCTTCGACGCCTTGCATCCCCGGCATATTGTAATCCAGCAAAACAAGGTCAAACGGCCCCTTGCTGTCCAGCGCCTGCATCGCCTGATCCAAATTAGACACCCCCACGGACCCCATTGTACCGGTGGCGTCAACAAACGCAGTCACCGTGTCCAACAACAAATCATGGTCGTCAGCGATCAAAATTTTCAAAGCGGTCCTCCAAGGGGCCGGAAATCAGCGCGTAAATCGCACCCTACCAAGGCCACATATTACCATACCAATGGTGACTTATACCCGACAATACTGCCCTAGTGTCTCCTGTTGTCCCGCCTCCCCTAGGGAAGATACGGAAAATTTTAAACAAATTCCAAGCTTTACCTAACGGCAAACCTACCCTTTTGTATAGGGGGTTTATCCCCTTGACCAGATGCGCGTATGACGTGTTTTGCCTATTAAAGAAGTTAAGCATAACGAGGCGGTAAGACATGCGTAAAACCACACAAACAGTTTTCGCGCTTGCTGCTTGGCTTTTGCTACCACTCACAGGCCCAGTTTGGGCATCTGACGCAATGGACGTTCCGTCCGGCGATGTCATCCTGACCGTGTCGGGCACGATCGACGCCACAAACGTCGACGACACGGCTCAGTACGATTTGGAGATGCTGCGCACATTACCCGCAGTCTCCATTTCAACCACGACCATATGGACCGATGGGGTTCTTATGTTCACGGGTGTACCGCTAGCGTCGCTGCTGGAAACTCTGGGGAGTTCCGGCAGCACGCTGCGGGCTTCCGCCATCAACGACTACACCATTGAAATTCCGGTCGACACGCTGGAAGGCGAAGCACCGATCTTGGCCTATGAAATGAACGGCGTGCCCATGCACCGCCGTGACAAAGGCCCATTGTGGGTGATCTACCCCTTTGATTCCGATCCCAAATACCGCACGTCGCAGGTGCACTCCCGTGCCGTCTGGCAACTCGACAGGATCGAAGTCGTCGACTAAAGTTTGCGCATGACACTCATGCGCGTACCTTCTTGTAAATCGCTCTTCACCGTTCCGCCCAGGCTGTTGACGCCACGTCGCGCAACCGGCCCGCTGCTGTGAGCCGCCTGCCCACATCCGCCTTTGCAGTGGGCTTACCAAGCTCTCAGCGCAAAAGCCGCCCGTTGCGCATTCTCGGCCTAATCCTCACCGCCCTCATCGCAGTCTTGCTGGTGTTCGCTTTTGTCACCGCCTCGCAAGTTTTCACCAATCTGCGCAACATCAAGCTGCTGGCCTCCAATGATCTGGAATGGTCCCTCGCGCAGATCGAACTGGAAACACGGGACTTTGCAGGTGCCCTCGAAGCCGCAAGGCTCTCGCCAGAGCCGGATTTCGACCGCTTACGTCTCCGGTTCGACATCCTCTACAGCCGCGTCGGCTCCATGGCCACGGCACCAGCTTACCTGCGCCTCGCCGTGGTGCCCGATTTTGACGCCGCACTGAAACGCATGAACACGTTTATGGACGGAGCCATCCCTCACATCGACGGTTCCGATGAAGCTTTGGCGGACGCGCTCCCGCTGCTCTCTGTGCAATCCGCCCACTTGCGCGCAGATGCCCGAGCCATGTCACTCTCCGGCATCGCACTCTACGCCGCTGAAAACGACGCTGCCCGCCAACGTATCACCAACACGCTGTATCGACTGGCCACCATCGCGCTCCTGCTGATCGTCGCCGTGGTCGGCCTGCTGATCAACTTGCTTTACGCCAACCGCGCCGCCCGCCAGAAAGGGCACGCCTTGTCCCAGGCAAACCGCCGCATGAGCACCATCCTCTCCACCTCAATGGATGGCGTGCTTGTGGTCGATGGCACCGGCGCAGTGCTCGAATTCAACAAAGCGTCCGAGGCCATCTTTGGCTACCGCTACGAAGACATCCGCGGCAAGAATGTGCAGGATCTGATCGCCCCCCCCGATCTGCGCGATTCCCACTTTCGCGCCATGGAACGCATCCTCACCGGTCAGGACCGCCACGCCGCAGGCAAAGGCCGCGTGCGCATGGACGCCAAGCGCTCTGATGGCACCATCTTTCCCATCGAGATCGCCATCGAAATGGCCGAGGACAACGACGAGAAGATCCTCATCGGCTTCCTGCACGATATCTCAGATCGTGTCGCGGCGGAGAAAGAACTGCTCGAAACCCGCGACCGCGCTCTGGCAGGCGAGCGTGCGAAAGCCGAATTCCTCGCCGTGATGAGTCACGAAATCCGCACCCCACTCAACGGCATCCTAGGCAACCTCAGCCTGCTGAACGACACCGCACTCGGCCCGATCCAGACCCGCTATGTGCGCAATATGGAAATCTCCGGCCGCGTTCTAATGCGCCATGTCGACACCGTGCTCGACATCACCCGTTTTGAGGCCGGTAAGCTTGACGTCAACATTGCCTGCACCGACCTCTCCAAGCTTCTGCAAGAACTGGTCGACAGCCAACTCTCCGCCGCCAACCGCCACGGCACCACGCTCAGTTGGCGCTGGGAAGGCCCCGCCCGCACCTGGGTCCGCACCGATCGCGCAGCCTTGGAACAGGTGCTGCTCAATCTCGTAGGCAACGCCATCAAATTCACCGACAACGGCACCATCACCATCGAAGCCGAGGCCCTGCCAGAAACCATCAACGGCCATCCCGCAGTTGAACTCAGGGTCGGCGACACCGGCATCGGCATTTCCGAAGACCGCCTGCCCAAAGTGTTTGACGACTTTGTCACCAACGACCCGACGCTGGGCCGCGTGCCCGGCGGCACCGGCCTGGGCCTTGGCATTGCGCGGCGCATCGTCACCGCCTTGGGTGGCGAGATTGGCGTGGAAAGCACGCCCGACGTCGGCAGCACCTTCTGGGTGCGCCTGCCTATGGAAGAAGGCCGCCAACCGCCTGCCCCACAAGCCAGCGAACCAGAGCCGGAACTCGCACACCTGCACATGCTGGTGGTCGAGGACAACGAGATCAACCGTGAGCTGGCACAAGAATTGCTGCAACGAGAAGGCCACTGGGTCACGCTGGCCTCCAACGGTGCCGAAGGTGTGCAGCTGGCCCAAACCAAACAATTCGACATGATCCTTATGGACATTGCCATGCCGGTCATGGACGGCCTCGCAGCCACCAAGCAAATTCGCGCCGGCGACGGCCCGAACAAGGACACGCCCATTGTGGCTGTCTCCGCCAACATCCTGCCGGAAGACCGCGACCGCTTCCTCGCCGCCGGCATGAGCGCCTTCCTGGCCAAACCCATCAACCGGCCTTCACTACAACAAATGTTGCAAGACAGCTTCGCCACAGCAGAGATGTCCGCGCCCGAGCCAACCACCCGCGCCGGTGTGCCGCAAGGCACCTACATTCGCCTTCAAGCGCGCTTTCTGGACGAAGGCGACGCCCTCCTGGCCGCCGTCACCGCGCCGTACCGCGATGTTCAGGATGTCGCCAAACGCTGCCATGACCTCTCCGGCGCTGCCGCGATCTTTGGCGCCCACGCCCTGCATGATATTCTGGCGCAGGCCGACACCGCCGCCAAACAGGGCAACAAGCGCCTGTTTGAAGAGCTGATCACCCAGATCCCAACCCTCTGGCGCGCCACACGCACGGATCTGAACGCACCGGACGTCGCCGAATAACCCCTAGGGCATTTCCGCCCCCAGCGTCGGTGGAAACTCCTGCACCGCCTTCAAGAACCAGCCCAGCGCCCGCCCCCGCTGCCCGCCACTGCGATAGGCCACCGCCATCGGCAACGACGTCTGTTGCGGGAAGTCCAAAATCTCAAACCGACTGCGAAAGTGGCGGCTCTGGGCATAGCTGTCCACCACAACACCCACCGCCTCACTGCGCTCAATCACCCCTGCGGCCATGGTGAAACTTGGCATGATGTGCAGCCGCCGCATCGGGTCCACTTCACCTGCCTGCACCAAATGCTGGATCGGTTCCGCATAAGGCCCGCTTGGCTCTGGCACAATCAGCGGCAACCCCGCCAAGTCCTCGCTGCTCACCGGGCGCCCCACCAACGGATGCCCCCGCCGCACAAAAAACAGCGCGTTGAGCGGCGGCAACGGATCACAGCGCACCCCAGCTTCCGCCATCAACGGCCGTGACGGGCCAATCACCGCATCCAGATCACCCTGCCGAAACAACTGCACCGCCGTCTCAAACGGGGCGCCGCGCAGATGAATGCGCACCTCCGGATGCGCCCCGACCAAAGCCCAAATCGCCCGGCTCATCAGCCCCTCCATCGAACTGGGTGACACGCCAATCCGCAGCACTTGTTCCCGCGTCTGCCGACCCTCATCAACATCCGCCACCAACTGATCCACATCCGCCAAAATCCGCGCCGCGCGATCAATAAACGCCCGTCCTTCTGCCGTGGCTGTCACCCCCCGCGCATGGCGTTCAAACAGCGCCGCGCCGACGTCCTGCTCCACGTCCGCCACCGCTTTGGTCACCGCTGATTGCGTGACATTCAGCGCCCGCGCGGCCGCCGAGATCGCGCCTTGTCGGTCCACCGCCACCACGTAGCGCAGCTTGGTCAGGTTCATCCATTCCCCCAATGAATAGCTCGAGAGAATATTGAATTTGCCAGATACCCCCGTCAATCCGATACTTCGCGTAAGCGAGGAGACATTCACATGAGCACAGAGACAATCGTTGCCGGCGTCGGCATGATCAAATTTGCCAAACCGGGCGCCTCAGATAGCTATGACCAAATGGGGGCTGCGGCCATACGCGCGGCATTGAAAGATGCCGGTCTGAGCTACAAAGACGTGCAACAGGCCTACGCGGGCTACGTCTATGGCGACAGTACCTGTGGCCAGAAAGCGCTCTACCACGTCGGCATGTCCGGCATCCCGATCATCAATGTGAACAACAACTGCTCCACCGGCTCCACCGCGCTCTACATGGCGCGCCAAGCCATCGAAAGTGGCATGGTCGACTGCGTGCTTGCGGTTGGATTTGAACAAATGCAACGCGGTGCCCTGACCAGCCACTGGACCGACCGCCCCACACCGTTTGATGACTTTGACACTGCCTGCGACACGCTTGTCGGCCACGCCGAAGTACCTCTTGCACTGCGCTATTTTGGCGGTGCGGGCAAATCACACATGGAGAAACATGGCACCGAACTGGCCGACTTTGCCAAGATCCGCGCCAAAGCCTCTCGCCACGCCACCAACAACCCTCTTGCCCTGTTTGCAACAGAGGTCACCACCGATGAAGTCCTGGCTGCGCCGGTCATGTGGGATGGCGTGATGACTCGCCTTATGGCCTGCCCGCCCACCTGCGGCGGTGCTGCCGCCATTCTCTGCTCTCCGGCTTTTGCCGCCAAGCACGGCATCGACGCCACTGTGAAAATCAAAGCACAATCCATGACCACCGACTACGCCTCCACCTTTGAGGCTCAGGACATGATGCAAGTGGTTGGCTACGACATGACCGCTGCGGCGGCCAAACAGGTGCAGGAAGCTTCTGGCATCTCTATCGATGATGTGGACGTGGTCGAATTACACGATTGCTTCGCCCACAACGAATTGATCACCTATGAAGGCCTCGGCCTCACGCCAGAAGGCACCGCGCAAAAGTTCATCGCCGATGGCAACAACACCTACGGCGGCAAGTTTGTGACCAACCCCTCCGGCGGCCTGCTCTCCAAAGGCCATCCTCTAGGGGCCACTGGCCTCGCCCAATGTTACGAGTTGACCCACCAACTGCGCGGCACAGCTGACGCCCGTCAAGTTGAGGGGGCAAGAACAGCCCTCCAACACAACCTAGGCCTCGGCGGTGCCTGCGTCGTGACCCTCTATCAGGCGGCATAACTCCATGGGCATTTTCAACCGATCCACCAAAGGCCATGTGACCCCACCCATTGAGGTCACCTTGGAACGCGGCGCGCTGGCGTTCTTCTCTGAAACCATTGGCGAGACAGACCCTGTCTACATTGATCCTGAAACCGCGCAGTCCGAAGGACACCCCGACATCCTCGCCCCCGCCACCTACGCTGTGGTGGTGGGCACCTTTGCCGACCAGGTCGCCCGCCGGAAAGATTTGCCCGACATTCTGGAACTGATCAACGGCGACCTGCGCGTACTGCTGCACGGCACCGAGGCCTACACCTACCACGGCCCGATGTTTGCCGGAGATGTGGTAACCGTGGAAAACGAGGTGACAGATTTCACCGACGCCAAGGGCGGCAAACTGGAAATCGCCCACATCACCACCCGCATCACCCACCCCACGCGCGGCCTCTTGGTAGAGGCCACTCGCGGCATCATCCACCGTCTGGGCTGAGGGAGAGACACAATGACCGTCACACCAACCAATGCCCAAGTCGGTGACAAGCTTCCTGAGCTCACCTTCGGCCCGATCTCCCGCACCACACTGGCGCTCTACGCTGGCGCATCCGGAGATCACAACCCGATTCACATCGATCTGGATTTTGCCAAAAACGCGGGCATGGACGACGTCTTTGCCCACGGCATGTTGTCCATGGCGCAATTGGGTCGCCTTGCCACCAATTGGGCAGGCCAAGACCGCATGCGCGCGCTGTCGACCCGCTTCACTGCGATCACCCCTGTTGGCGCCACCATCACCTGTACCGGCACCGTTGTGGACCGCCATGAGGAGCACGGCCGTGTCCTGCTCACCGTGAAACTCGCCGCCCATATCGACGACGGCACCCAAACCCTGCGCGGCGAAGCCAAAATCTGCGGCACGCCCTAAATTCACAATAGGATACTCCCATGCCCAATCACATGTGGATGAGCGAAGACCACGTAGCCTTCGCCGACACCGTCAAACGCTTCTTTGACGAAGAGGTCACCCCCAACAAAGACGCCTGGACCGAGGCTGGCGTCATCCCCAAATCCCTTTGGAAAAAAGCCGGAGACCTCGGCATCCTTGGTGCCACCTTCCCCGAAGAACACGGCGGACTTGGCCTCTCGCGCCACTTTGACGCCGTGACCTTTCTGGAGCAAACCAAGGCGGGCGACAGCGGCTGGGGTGTCTCCGTGCACAACATCGCCGCGCATTACATCACCGCCTTTGGCACCGACGAGCAAAAGGCCCGCTGGCTACCCGATCTGGCCACAGGTGACAAAGTCGCCGCCATCGCCATGACTGAACCCGGCACAGGGTCCGACCTGCAGGCTGTGAAAACCACCGCCATCCGCGACGGCAACGAATATCTCATCAACGGCTCCAAAACCTTCATCACCAACGGCGGTTCCGCCGACCTGATCGTGCTGGTCGCCAAAACCGACCCCAGCGCCAAAGGCCGAGGCGTTTCCCTGATTGTGGTGGAAACCGAAGGTCTCGAGGGGTTCGCCGTAGGCCGCTGTCTCAAGAAGATGGGCATGAAGCGCAACGACACCGCAGAGCTCAGCTTTACCGACGTGCGCGCGCCCCTCACCAACCTGATCGGCTCCGAGGAAGGCCAAGGCTTCATCCAACTGATGAAACAGCTGCCTTGGGAACGCTTGATCCTTGGCTACATGGCTCTGGGCGCTTCGCAATGCGCACTCGAGCACACGCTGGCCTATGTGAAAGAACGCAAAGCCTTTGGCAAACGGGTGATGGACTTCCAGAACACCCGCTTCAAACTGGCGGAATGCGCCACCAAAATTGAACTGCTCGCCTCTTTCTGTGACACCTGCCTGACCGAACTCGAAGCCGGGCAACTCACCGCCGAAAAAGCCGCCATGGTGAAATGGTGGGGCACCCAGACCCAATGTGAAATCGTCGACGAATGCCTCCAGCTACACGGCGGCTATGGCTACATGTCCGAATTTCCGATTTCGGAACTCTACACCGACGCCCGCGTGCAAAAGATCTACGGCGGCACCAACGAGATCATGAAAGAAGTGATCGCCCGCTCGCTGGACATCGACTGAGGACTGCAAATGAAACTCACCGGAAAAACCGCCTACATCACCGGCGCAGGCAACGGCATCGGCCGCGCCGTCGCCCTGAAACTCGCCGCTGAAGGCGCCAACATCGTGCTCAACGACCTAGAGGACGCCCCAGCCCAAGCCGTGGTTGAAGAAATCACCGCTGCAGGCGGCAATGCCATCGCCGTGGTTGGCTCGGTCACGGAAAACGGCTTTGCCGAGCGCTTCATCGGCGCAGGTGTGCAAAAATGGAACGCCATCGATATCATCGTCAACAACGCCGGCTATACCTGGGACAGCCTGATCGGCCACATGACCGACGATCAGTTTGACGCCATGATGGACGTGCACGTGAAAGCGCCCTTCCAAATCCTTCGCGCCGCCTCCGGCTTCATCAAAGGCCACGCCAAACAGGAAGCGCAAGAGGGCCGCGAGGTCTTCCGCAAGGTGGTCAACATCTCATCCATCGCAGGCACCGGCGGGAATGTCGGCCAAGCCAACTACTCCTCCGCCAAATCCGCCGTGCTGGGCCTGACCAAATCGCTGGCCAAAGAATGGGGCCGCTACAAAGTCAACGTGAACTGCGTCGCCTTCGGCTACATTGAAACCCGCCTCACCCAAGCCACCGACGACAAGAAATCCATCACTGTGGATGGCAACACCGTCGGCATCGGTATCCCAACCAAAGTCGCGGGCGGCTTTGCCGCCATGGTGCCCCTTGGCCGCCCCGGCACGCCCGAGGAAGCGGCAGACGGCGTTTACCTGATGTGCTGCCCCGAAAGCAATTACGTCTCCGCTCAAGTGCTCACAGTCGGCGGCGGGTTGAACGGGCTGTAAACCATGTAAAGCCAAATCGCAAAACTACGCGCCCGCGTCTTGTTAATTCTGACACAAAACTCTGCCTTCATGAGCCTGCAGAGTCGTGACGCCTCAAGCGCGCTGGAGCATCTGCGATGACCCAAAGGACCAAACCTATGCTGCAAGGCATCCGAATCATCGAAATCGAAGGCCTCGGCCCCGGCCCTTTTGCCGCCATGCATCTGGCAGACCTTGGCGCGGATGTGATCACCATCCATCGCAAGGGCGGCGGATCTATCACCGCCGACCAATCCGTGCTTGATCGTGGCAAACGCTCCATCGCGCTGGATCTCAAAGACCCCGATGACTTCTCTGTAGCCAAAAAACTCATCGATTCCGCAGATGCGCTGATCGAAGGTTTCCGCCCCGGCGTGATGGAACGGCTCGGCCTAGGTCCGGCGGACTGCCATGCCACCAATCCACGCCTGGTTTATGGCCGCATGACCGGTTGGGGTCAAACCGGGCCGCGCGCAGAAACAGCCGGCCACGACCTCAACTACATCGCCCAATCCGGGGCGCTCTGGTACGCCTCTGAACCCGGCTCCCCCCCGATCACTCCCGCGACCCTGGTGGGCGACATTGGTGGCGGCGCGTTGTATCTGGTGATCGGCATCCTGACCGGCATCTTGAATGCGCAGGAAATTGGCCAAGGCACGGTGGTGGACGCTGCGATTGTCGATGGCTCCGCTCACATGATGACGCTCTTGATGGCGCTGCGCCAAGCCGGTGGGCTGGCAATGGAACGTGGTCACAGCCTTCTTGACGGCCCACATTGGTCGCGCAGCTACGTCTGCGCCGATGGTGGCTATGTCTCCGTGCAAGCGCTGGAGCCACAATTCTACGCCGCCTTCCTCGACAAACTTGGACTGGCTGACGATCCCGAGTTTGCCAAGCAACACGATCGCGCCCTCTGGCCCAAACTCACAGCCCGCTTGACCGACATCTTTGTGCGCGAACCACGCCTACATTGGGATGACCTGTTTGCAGGCTCTGACGCTTGCGTCGCGGTTGTGCTCTCGCCGGAAGAAAGCGCAAATTCCGCGCATATGTCAGCCCGCCATGTCTGGCACCACACGGACGGCAACTTACAAGCCGCCCCCGCCCCGCGTTTTGACGACCACGTGGAAGACATCAAGCCCGCTCCCATGCGCGGCGAGCACACCGCTGCCATCCTCAAAGACCTCGGCATTGAACTGGACAGCTAAAACCCGTCCGCCCCCCCGACACACTCAAACTCACCCAGGTTTCTTCTTGCCAAAAATATCCCGGGGGAGTCGCACCAAAGGGGCGGCGGGGGCAGCGCCCCTTTTCCAAAACGCACCCTTGCGCACACCGCAACGCACGGTCTCTTAACGCAACGGAGGCGCGCCAATGGCGCACCTCCGCAAAACAG
This sequence comes from uncultured Shimia sp., assembly GCF_947493595.1. GTDB lineage: Bacteria > Pseudomonadota > Alphaproteobacteria > Rhodobacterales > Rhodobacteraceae > Shimia. The sequence goes on from NZ_CANLRL010000006.1 coordinate 119,600, forward strand.
TCGCGATACAGACGTGATACCGACGTCAGAATCGGTGGTTAATTGCCACGCACCGTATCAATCATCAGCTGCACATTTTCCGGATCGGCGTCCGGGGTGATTCCATGACCCAGGTTGAAGATATGCGGCCCCTTGCCAAAGGCCTCGACAATCTTGCGGGTCTCATCAACCAGATCCTGACCACCGGTCACCATATGGGAAGACTTCAGGTTGCCCTGCACGCAGCCCGAGGACTGCACATTCGCCGCCGCCCAGTCCGGTGTCACACCATCATCCAGCGCCACACAGTCGGCTCCAGTGGCTTCAGCAAAGCCCACATAGCGGTCCCCTGCCCCACGTGGGAAGGCGATGATGGGTGTGTCCGGATGGCGCGCTTTCAAGGCCGCAATGATTTTCTTAGCCGGTTCAACAGCATAGCGATCAAAGTCCGCGCCTTTCAGCGAACCCGCCCAGCTGTCAAACAGCTTCACAACCTCAGCGCCCGCCTCGATCTGCTTAGACAGATATTCCACGGTGCCTTCGGTCAGAATATCAATGATCTGGTCAAAAACTTCCGGATTTTCATCCTTCAGCTTGTGCGCAGGGCCCTGATCCGGGGTTCCACGTCCCGCCACCATATAGGTCGCCACAGTCCACGGCATACCTGCAAAGCCAATCAGTGTTGTTTCTTCCGGCAATTCCCGGCTCAAAATTCGCACGGTTTCATACACCGGATTGAGCGTCTCGTGGATCTCGGAGACCGGCTTCAGCTTGTCAAAATCCGCCTGATTTTCGATGGTCGAAAGCCGTGGTCCTTCGCCGGTCACAAACCACAAATCCGCACCAAGCGCCTGTGGTAAAAGCAGAATATCGGCAAACAGGATCGCTGCATCAAAGCCATAACGCCGGATCGGTTGCAGGGTCACCTCAGCAGCCAGTTCGCTGTTGTAGCACAAGGACAGGAAGTCACCTGCCTCGCCACGTGTCGCGCGATATTCCGGCAGATAGCGGCCAGCTTGGCGCATCATCCAGATGGGAGGGGTGTCGAGTGTCTCGCCGGCCAATGCCCGCAGAATTTTCTTGGTCTGTGTCATGCGTCCCTCTTAGTCCTGCCCAATTCGCCGCTCGTTGATTTGAGTCAAGGAAGCCATGTGACTTTCCGTGCCTTTTCAACCCAACTCACCCGCCCTGCCAATTTGGCGAGGCTTCTCTACGCTAGGTCTCGCGCGCACCTCCTGTTGTCAACCCTTAGGACGCTTGCCAGACCCGCCACTCAGGATTAGACCGTCGCCATGACAGTGACTTTGCCAACCCCCGCCTCCCCGCTGAAAATCGGCACCCGCGGCTCCCCGCTGGCGCTTGCGCAAGCTTATGAAACCCGCCGCCGCTTGATGGCTGCGTTTGACTTGCCCGAAGAAGCTTTCGAGATCGTGGTCATCACCACATCCGGCGACAATGCGCAGCTGATTGCCAAGGACAAACCTCTCAAAGAGGTTGGCGGCAAAGGCCTGTTCACAAAGGAAATTGAAGAGGCCATACTGGTTGGCGGTATCGACATTGCCGTGCACTCGATGAAAGACATGCCGGTCCTGCAACCGGACGGTCTGCTGCTCGACACCTACCTGCCGCGTGAAGACACGCGCGACGCCTTTGTCTCTCCGCAGCATGCGACCTTGGCCGACCTGCCAGAAGGTGCGACCGTTGGCACTTCCAGCCTGCGCCGCCGTGCACAATTGTTGAATTACCGCAAAGATCTCAACGTCGTAGAATTTCGCGGCAACGTGCAAACCCGCCTGAAAAAGCTTGAGGACAAGGTCGCAGATTGCACCTTCCTCGCCATGGCGGGCCTCAACCGACTCGACATGAGCCACGTGGCATCCTCGGCGATTCAACCCGAAGAGATGTTGCCTGCCGTAGCCCAAGGCGCCATTGGCATCGAGCGTCGCGCCGATGACATGAGCACCGCCGCCTTGCTCGAAGCCATTCACGACGGCCCAACCGGCCAACGCTTGAACGCTGAGCGCGCCTTCCTCGCCGCACTGGACGGCTCTTGCGAAACCCCGATTGCTGGCCTTGCAGAGCTTGACGGCAGCACCCTCCGCCTGCGCGGCGAAGTGCTGCGTCCTGATGGTTCCGAAAGTCTGCGTGACGATCAAACTGCCCCCATTGAAGACGGTGCAGCATTGGGCGAGAGCATGGCAAAATACCTGCTAGAACGAGGTGGCGCAGGCTTTTTTGACTGGCGCAGCTGACACCAATTTTCGATTAATTTCCCCTTAACCGTGCCATTCCCGGCATGTTTCGGCCATGTTTTTAAAACACTCTGATCCCATCAACAGGGATCAGAGGACCAAGCCATGCACGCGTTGGGACAACTGGGCACTATCGACGATTATCGCTGGGACACATTGCAGCCACGGCCGTTAAACGCAGGGTATTGCGTTCGTGAAACCGACGGCGAGTTCCGTCATTCTTCTCTCAAAGAAACGCTACTACGCTTCATTGGGGTCGTGTTTGTCCTCAGTTCATTGGTGCAATGGAGCTTCCCGGACGCCAATTTTGCTGGCAACCCGATGATATCAAAGTCTTTGTTATCCATCGCTTTTGCGCTGATCGGCATGGCGGCCTACCGCTTCGCCATGAAGGGCCACCGCGCCGAAATCCGCTTTGACGGTAAGTCCCGCACCATCGTGCTCTGCGCCCTGAACCGCCGGGATCAACAGAAGGCCGCCCGCAAACTGCCGCTCCGCGACATCACTAGTATTTACGTGCGGCGCACCGATATGGCTGCTGGCAAAGCCGCCCTGCGCATCCGCTTGAAATCCGGCGGCGCAGAGCTCACCGCGTTACGCGGCGACCTGAGCGAAGTAGAAGCAGTCCACGCCTTACTATGTGGCAATATCCGCAAAGCGCAGCAGCGCTAACGTCCTGCTGTCACACCCATTTTGCCATGGGTGGCAAGCTCATTAGAACCGCATTTGCATCATGGCCAGTTTCCAGACCAAACTTGGTGCCGCGGTCATAGACAAGGTTGTATTCCGCATAGAGCCCGCGATGCACCAATTGCGCATCTTTTTCGGCCTCGCCAAAACCGTCAACACGACGCTTCTCAACCAAGGGTACAAAAGCCGGCAGGAACGCCTTGCCAATGTCCTGAATAAAGCCAAAGTCCGCCGCCCAATCACCGGTGTTGTGATCATCCAGAAAGATGCCACCAACCCCACGCGCGCGGTTGCGGTGCGGAATGTAAAAGTACTCGTCCGCCCAAGCCTTTAGCCGCGGGTAATGTTCGCTACCATGCGCGTCACAATGCGTCTTCTGCACCCCGTGGAAATGCGCGGTATCCTCGTCATACTCCAAACAGGGGTTCAGATCGGAGCCGCCACCAAACCACCAACCATGTGGCGTCCAGAACATTCGTGTGTTCATGTGCACCGCTGGGCAATGCGGGTTCTGCATATGCGCCACAAGGCTTATACCGCTGGCCCAGAACCGCGGATCTTCTTTCATACCCGGCAAGCCTTTGCGCGCCGCCATGGCGTTCTGCGCTCGCTCTCCCAACTCGCCGTAGACGGTGGAAATATTCACACCGACTTTCTCAAACACACGCCCGCCACGCATCACCGACATCAATCCGCCACCGGCGTCTGACCCGTCCGCACTGCTGCGCGTGGTCTCGGTCACTTCAAAACGACCCGCGGCTTGATCGGAAAACGGACCTTCACAGTGGCTGTCCTCCAACCCCTCAAAAGCAGCCACAATCTGATCTCGCAATTCACGAAACCATGCGCTGGCGCGTTGCTTTTCGGTGTCCATCTGATCAGACATGCCTGCCCCTCCGTTGTGTTCCGCACTGCCTATCATCGGCACAGAACAGACGCCAGCGGCAGAACAGCGCGGATTAATGCGCTGGCGTGCTCACCGTATCCAGAAGCGAGCGCCCGCCATCCACGGTCACAATCTGACCGGTCATAAACCCCGACGCCTCCGAGGCCAAAAACTGCACCGCATCCGCCAATTCGCCCGGCGCTGCAATCCGGCCCAGCGGCGTGTGCTGCTCAATTTCATTGCGACAATCGCGGTTGTCTTTCAAGGCGGTCTGCAGGCTTGCTGACATCACAGAGCCAATCGCCACCGCATTCACCCGGATACGCTCCGGCGCCAAAGCCACTGCCATGGCACGGGTCATTTGGTCCAATGCAGCCGTGGCAATCGAGTACCCCAGCAAATCGGGTTGCGAGCGCTGCGCCGCAATCGAGCTGAGGTTCACAATCGCCCCGGCAGGGCCTTCGTCGCGCCCTTCAGCCTGCTTGATCATGCGCTTAGCCACGATTTGGCTTAACCGCAGCGACGTCATCAGGTTCTGCTGGATCATCAGGTCCACCGACGTGTCATCCGGATTGAGCGGATCACTGGTGGTCACTTGCCGGCAGCCATTGATCAAAATGTCGATCTGATCAAAGGCGTCAATCGTGGCGGAGATCAGATTGTTGATCGTGAGCTTTTCACGCAGGTCGCCAGCGAAATACCGCACATTGCCCTCTTCAGGGCGCTCTCCAAATTCAGCGCACAGGCTCTTTTCATCCACATCGGCAAACATGACATTAGCGCCATGGTCCGCAAAGTGTCGCCCCACTGCCAGACCAATACCGTTGGCAGAGCCGGTGATAATGGCGGTTTTACCCGCGATATTAAAAGACATCTACGATCCCCATCACACTGTCCGTGAGCCTACACCAGCTCTGTGTCACCCTCTGGCCCGCGTAGGGCGCTGTGCATGCAATACCTTGAAACGGGTGTCCCCGGCAACGGCCTCGACAGATTGGAACGCATCCTGAAGCGTCGCCTCATAAGGCAGGTGACGGTTGGCGACCATCCAAAGATGCCCAGAGGGCGCCAGCATCTTGGCCGCAGCGCGGATAAAGCTCTCTCCCAAAGCGGGCTCTGCCTTCCGGCCAGTGTGAAACGGCGGGTTCATCACAACCGTATCCACACGGTGGCCTGGCTTGAAGTTGGTGGCGTCCGCCCAATGAAATTGTGCGCGCGGATCGCTCAGGTTTTCCTTGGCACATTCCAGCGCCACATGATCCGCCTCAACCAGATGCAACACATCAAACGCCTGACGCGCGGCCATCTCACAAGAGAGATAGCCCCATCCGGCCCCCAGATCCGCCACAACCCGCCCCAGTTTGGGCGGCAAAGCCGCTGCCAACATCTTGGACGCCGGGTCCACACCGTCTGCGCTGAACACGCCCGGACGGGTGATAAATCGATTTTCTATTTTTGCGGGGGCGCCTGCCAGCCAGTCGTCAAACGCACCGCCTTCAAACCAAAACAAGCGCCCATGGGATTTGGCAAAACTGCCCAATACATCGGCCCGCTTTCGACACTCTTTATAAAGCCCGTCAATGCCGTCGGTTTTCTGCCCATCCACAATGACAAGGTCTGCACACCTAGAAGCCCGCGCTATCAAATCCCGTGCCAGTGCCTTGGCACGCGGCAACACCACAACGGCGGCAGCGTAGCGACCTTCTTCAGCAACATCAGCGTCGTAGCCGACGCTAGAAAAGGCATCAAAATCGGGCTTCAGATGCTGAATCACATGCACCTGCACACGCGGCAAAGCGCTCAGGTCAAAGCCAACACGCGGCGCAAACACAGCAATCCGTCCGTCAGACGGCAAGGACAGGCCGTAGTCTTCTACAGCCAGTGACAATCGGGAATGGGACATTTTATGCGGTGAACCGGGCAGCCCCGGTCACTCCTTCTCCATCGTGCACTGCAGGGGATGCTGATGGCGCTGCGCCAAATCCATCACCTGAGTGACCTTGGTTTCTGCAATTTCGTGACTGAACACACCCACAACCGCCACACCTTTTTTGTGCACGGTGAGCATGATCTCAAACGCTTGCGCATGGGTCATCGAGAAGAACCGCTCCAGCACAAGCACCACAAACTCCATTGGTGTATAGTCATCGTTGAGCAACATCACCTTATAAAGCGGCGGCTTTTTGGTGCGCGTACGTGTCTCCAGCGCGACACCCAGATCGCCGCCATCATCGTCGCCCATGCTCATGTTCATCGTCTGCAATGGCATATTCACAAGAATCCGGTTTGTGGTTTGCTGTTTATATAGCCTGAAGTTGGCCATAGAAAAGAGGTCAGGAACAATCGGATCTTTTTCATGCCCAAGACCCTCACAACTGTTGCCTTTGATGCAGATGACACACTTTGGCACACAGACCGGTTTTTCCGTCTGACCCAAGCCAAATTTGCGGAGCTTCTTGCGGACTTTACGGAACCGGACCAACTCGAGGAACGACTGTTAGCGGCAGAGCGGCGCAATGTTGGGCACTACGGGTTCGGCACCAAGGGATTTGTCCTCTCAATGATCGAAACCGCCATCGAGGTCACCGAAGAACGTGTCCCAGCATCGGTGATTGCCGAACTGATGGCTTGTGGTCGAGACATGCTGCAGCACCCCATCGAGTTACTCCCGCACGCAAGGGAAGTAATTGAAACTCTGTCAAAAACCCATCGATTGTTGCTCATCACCAAGGGCGACCTGCTCGACCAGGAACGCAAAGTTGCCCAATCCGGTCTGGGTGAGGCATTTGAGTGGGTTGAGATTGTCAGTCACAAAACTGCCAACACCTACACAAGAGCGTTTAACACCTACGCAGACGGTCCAGATCGCGCCCTGATGGTTGGCGACTCAATGAAATCCGATATTGTGCCTTCCCTGTCTGTCGGCAGCTGGGCTGCGCATGTCCCCAATGGCCCAGCTTGGGTGTTGGAGCAGGCGGAAACACCAACAGACAACCCCCGATTTGTGGCGCTTTCGTCACTGTCAGAAATTTTGCCGCTGGTTGAAGAGATTGGCTAAGCGCGTCACAAAGCAGGTGTAGCGGCCAGCCACACTTTGGCCACAACATCTACTCCCCCACCTGAACAAGCCACTCCAAATCTGCAGAAACACACGCTTTATTCGTTTCCAACCCTGTGTTACGCTTCCTGTAATAATAATTGGTCAGACCGGAAAACCGGCGGCCTGAGGCAGAAAAAAGAGCAGTTCACATGAAGGCGCGGCGCATTCAGCCGGCCCGTTTCGGGCTATTTTTGGCGACACTGGCATTCTGTTCGGTGTTGACCCCCATGGTGTCTTTGGCAGCACCTTACGCAGCAATGGTGATTGACGCGCGGGACGGCAAAGTCCTGCACAGTCGCAATGCCGATACCCGATTGCACCCCGCCTCCCTGACCAAGATGATGACTCTCTACATTGCCATGGAAGCGGTGGAGAACGGCGAGATCAGCTTGGACACCAAGGTCAAAATCTCCAAAAATGCCGCCGCCGAACCACCTTCCAAACTGGGTTTGCAGGCCGGTCAGCGCATTGCGCTACGTTATCTCATCCGTGCGGCTGCCGTAAAATCCGCAAACGATGCTGCCACGGCCATTGGCGAGGCCATCGAGGGATCTGAGGCCGCTTTTGCCCGGCGCATGAACCGCACCGCCAAAGCGCTTGGCATGTCCAACACCACGTTCAAAAACATGCATGGTTTGACCCAGAGCGGGCACATGTCCACCGCACGTGACATGACCACGCTGGGCCGCCACGTGCTTTATGACTACCCGGACTATTATAACCTCTTCTCTCGCCGCTCGACCAGCGCAGGCATCAAGACCGTCAACAACACCAACCGCCGCCTTCTGGCTGCCTACAAAGGCGCAGATGGTATCAAAACCGGATACACCCGCGCCGCGGGCTTCAACCTTGTGGCCTCCGCAGAACGCGGCAACAAACGCGTGATCGCCACCGTGTTTGGCGGACGCTCGACCGCCACTCGCAATGCCAAAGTAGCAGAATTGCTGGATCTCGGCTTCAACCGATCCGCCAGCCGTGTCGCTTTGCGCAAACCTGGCTTGCCCGCCTACCAAGGCAAAACGCAGCCTGTAACCGGTAAAACAATCCGCGTGGCAACCGCCGTGAAAAAGTCGTTGCGCCCGGTCCTGCGCCCAACCGCCGCCACAGAAGACCAACCTTCCGCAGTTGTCGCCGCCGCCATGTCAGAGGCCACAGTCACCACAGAAACCTCGGTTGTGGCGGAAGCCACAATCATCGAGCACGACATTCAATCCGCTCTGTTGCAAGCCCAAGACAACACCGGCGTGACCCTGGTCAGCCTCCAAGAAGAGCCGACACCGCCACCGCAACCCAAGGTCGTGACCCGCATCTCCACCGCGGGCGGACGTCACTGGGGCATCAACGTTGGGCGCTACAACAGCCGTTTTGCCGCCGAAAAGATGCTGCTCAAGACCGCCCTAGCAGAGATGGCCACGCTGGATGGCAGTTTGCGCAAAGTCGTCAAAAACTCCCGTGGCTTTGAGGCCAACTTCCTTGGCATGTCCAAAGAAACGGCGGACTTGGCATGTCGCCGCCTGCAAGCGCGCCAGATCACCTGCTATACACTGGGCCCAGGTTAACCAGGTTAAAAAGACAACCAACTAGAAACGAAAAGACCGTCGCAGCCCCTGCGACGGTCTTTTTCATTGTGGCTTCAGGAAAATCTAGACCTTAGGCTTGTCGTCATACTGACCCGACAAAATGCGCTGTGCATCCCCTTCCGGATCATTATACTGATCAGATCGCACTGTGTAGACAAATGCGACCAAACCAACGCCCCCCAAAAACAACGAAATTGGAATCAGATAAGACAGAACTTGCATGTCATCCTCTCAGGCGCAGGGCGTTTAGGGAAACTGTAATCGAAGACGTGGACATCGCCAACGCAGCAATCAACGGCGTTGCCAGACCTGCCACGGCCAAAGGCACCGCGACGATGTTGTAGACCGTCGCAATTTGGAAGTTTTCACGGATACGTTTGATCGCGCTCTTGGCAACATCCACCGAATCCGGAATCGGCGAGAGGTCGCCCCCCAAAAGGACAATGTCAGACGCCACACGGGCCGCGTCCAACGCCGAGGCTGGTGAAATTGACACATGCGCCGAAGCAAGCGCCGCGGTGTCATTGAGACCATCGCCAACCATCAGCACAAAATGTCCGTCTGCCGCTAAGGTCTGCACACGCTTGGCTTTGTCTTCCGGCAAAGCTTCGGCCACCCATTTGGCAATGCCCAACCGGTCCGCCAGGCTTTCCACCGCACCGGTGGTGTCACCGGACATCAAGATCACCTCTTTGCCCGCTGCCTGCAGCGCCTTCACACAGGCCTCTGCACCATCGCGCAACGAGTCGGCAAAATAGAACCCAACGGGTGTGCCCTCCCCCACGCTCAAAAACGCGGCTGTCTGGGCCCCTGCCTTGGCGCCAACCCAGGCCGGGCGTCCCAGCCGCACCAACACGCCATCCAACATGCCTTGTGTGCCATAACCCGGCACCTCTTCAATTTCGCTCACCCGCGCCGGACGCACACCGGCCGCTTGCGCGGCTTTGGTGATCGCCGAACTCAGCGGATGCGCCGAGGCCATGGACAGCGCCAGCGCTACGGAGAGGGCTTTTTCTTCAAGTGTCTCAAGATTGATCAGTTCCGGCGCACCCGCTGTCAGCGTCCCTGTTTTGTCAAACACAACGGTGTCGACTTCTGCCAAACGCTCCAACGCGGTGCTGTGTTTGATCAGCATCCCTTTGCGGAACAGCCGTCCCGAAGCAGCAGTCGTCACCGCAGGCACAGCCAGTCCCAGCGCACAGGGGCAGGTGATGATCAAGACAGCCGCCGCGATGTTCAGCGCTGTGCGCATGTCAAACGTAAACAGATACCAGCCAAGAAAGCTCAGAGCAGACAGGATATGCACACCTGGTGCATAGAGTCTTGCGGCCTTATCGGCCAAAGACGTGTAATTTGACCGGCCAGACTCCGCAACCGCCACCAGATCCGCCATTCGGTGCAGACTTGTCTGTTCACCCACCGCGGTCGCGCGGATCATCAATGGCCCTGTCAGGTTCACTTCCCCCGCGCTCACCGCTTGGCCAGGCTCCGCAAACACAGGCAAAGTTTCCCCGGTCAGCAAGGACCGATCCAGTTCTGACCGCCCTTCGACAATCTCGCCATCCACAGGCATACGTCCACCCGGCTTCACCCGGATTAAATCGCCAACGGCAAGCTCTTTCACGGCAACCGTTTCGTCTTGACCGTCCACAACCCGCACAGCGCGAGGCACTTCCAAGGCCGCCAGTTCCTCTGCCGCAGATCGGGCCACCGCCCGTGTGCGGTGATCCAGATACCGACCTGCCAGAAGAAAGAATACAAGCGTCAATGCGGCGTCAAAATAAGCATGCTCGCCTGATAGCGTGGTCTCCCAAAGCGACGTGGCTACCGCCAGCACAATTGCCAGCACAATCGGCACATCCATATTCAGGCGCTTGTGCTTCAATGCGCTCCAGGCGTGCACGAAAAACGGCTTTCCCGAAAAGGCAATCGTCGGCAGCGCAATAGCCGCAGAAATCCAGTGGAACATGTCCCGCGTGGCCGCCTCAGCACCGGACCAAACCGACACCGACAACAGCATCACGTTCATCGATGCAAAGCCAGCCACTGCAAGTCGCATCAACAGATCGCGCCCGGCCTTGTCGTTTTGCGTCGCACTCAATGTGCCTGCATCAAGCTCGTGTGCCTCATAGCCCACTTTTTCCAGAACCGTTGCCAGCTCTTCAGCAGTCACATCAGACGCCGCTTCCACAGACGCGCGTTTGAGCGTCAGATTTACCCGGGCCGAATGCACCCCAGGATGACCGGAAAGCGCAGTTTCCACAGTGGAAATACACGCGGCGCAATGCACGCTTGGCACGGACAAAGCGATACGCGCGTCCTCCTGCAGAGCCCGTTCTGCCAGCGCTTCCGCTGCCGGAGCGGCATCACAGGCTGGACAGGCCGAGATATTTGGGCGCATCGCCGCAGTCATGGCTTAGCTCTTCTCCACACGCAGGATCACACGCTGCTCAAACGGCGTGCCGTCCAACGCAGTGGCATTCATACGAATGTTCCAATTGCCCGGCGCCAGTTCTTCACGGGCCACATAAGCTTTGCCATCAAACTGAAAGTCCGGTGTGCGGTCATCTTGAACATGGGTTGCCCGCCCAAGCACCGCATCCAGATTGGAGACCTGAACCGGCGCACCATGTTCATCGGTGATCGACAGGATCAACAAGCCGCCTTTGGCACGGGCGCTGACATCCCAGCCCAAGGCCTCTTGCGCGTCGCGGCGCGCGTCAAAACTCTGGCTGGCGACATAGGAATTTTTGACTTCCAGCCCCGGGAACGTGGCCACCGCATTCCATGCCAAAAACATGTTCACGGAGATGATGATGCCGAACGCTCCAACAAACACCATCAAGAAGTGTTTGCCAGTGAATTTTCTCTCAGCCATCACTGGCCCTTTCCATTAAATACAGTGTCTTTGTGCACCCGGTCCCCATTGCCTGTGTCCTCAAACCAGAAGCGGAAGTTGGTCAGACTGCCATTGGCTGGCGCCGATCCCGCTGGAGCAATGACATAAACACGTTGGTTTTTCATTTGGTCCGCTGGCACATTTACGGCCTCATATGGGGTGCCTTCAAGCTGCACCCGCAAGTTTGGCTCCCCTTTCAGAGAAATCCGGAACATGCGGTCTTCCCCATGCTTGTTGCGCAGACGCACCTCATAGGTGTTGCGAATTGAGCCATCTGACAAGGTCACAAAGGTGGGATTCCGCACCGGCGCAACGGTGGCTTCAATATCAGAGCGCATAAACAGAGCGACAACAAGCCCGATACCCACAAATGACCACAGCGATGTGTACATGATCGTACGAGGGCGGAAGATGTGTTTCCAAACGCTTTTGGGAGGATTACCTTCACGTTCCCGATCCTCATCGGAAAACGCCAGGTAATCAATCAAGCCACGTGGCTTGCCAACCTTTTCCATCATCTCATCGCAGGCATCAATACAGAGCGCGCAAGTGATACACTCCATCTGCTGCCCGTCGCGGATGTCGATCCCAACTGGGCACACATTCACGCAGGCCATACAGTCGATACAGTCGCCAAGTTCCGTGTCTTGGGTACGCTTGCCTTTGCCGCGCGGCTCTCCACGCCATTCGCGGTAGCCAACAGTCAAAGTGTCCTCATCCATCATCGCGGCTTGGATGCGTGGCCATGGGCAGGCGTAAATACAAATCTGCTCACGGGCAAATCCACCAAAGAAAAAGGTAGTGAACGTCAAAACCGCAACGGTGGTATAGGCGACCGGATGTGCATTACCTGTAACAAGATCCAAAGCCAACGTCGGCGCATCGGCGAAGTAGAACACCCACGCCCCCCCTGTGGCCATCGCAATGATGAGCCAGGAAATCCATTTGGTGACCCGTAGGCGCATTTTGCGGAAGTCCATCTTCTTCTGGCGATGTAGACGCAAGCGCGCATTGCGGTCGCCCTCAATCCAGCGCTCCACGAGAATAAACAAATCCGTCCAAACCGTCTGAGGACAGGCATAGCCGCACCAGACTCGGCCCAAGGCGGATGTGAACAAAAACAGCCCCAACCCCGCCATGATCAACAGACCTGCCACGAAGTAGAACTCATGCGGCCAAATCTCGATCATAAAAAAGAAGAACCGGCGGTTGGCGATATCGATCAAAACCGCCTGATCCGGCAGACTTGGCCCACGGTCCCACCGCAGCATCGGCGTCAGGTAATAAATACCCAACGTGATCGCCATAATGATCCATTTTAGATTACGAAACGGCCCATAAACGCGTTTCGGAAAAATTGGCTCTCGTGCCTCGTACAGGGACGGTGCAGGATTTTTGCTCACGGAATCACCCACATGTTTGGAGAGGAGATTTTTTCGATCTTGTCCCAACGATTGGACGTCAGAACATTGACCTGTGTCAAATCTCACATTTGTGACTCACCTTTTACACCTTTGAGGTTAGAACCACCCTGCGTCAGAGTAGCTCTGCGCGCATTTGCGCAGGGGTGCGACCGGTCCAATTCTGGAACGCGCGATAGAAGGAATTGGGGTCACGATAAGCCAGCAAATAGGAGATTTCCTCAACACTCATGTCCGCTTGACGTAAGTAATGTAAGGATAAATCAGACCGCGTGTCATCCAACACCGATTGGAAGGTCTGCCCTTCTTTGCTCAGATGGCGTTGCAAGCTGCGGCGGCTTGTCACAAGCCGGTCACTCACCGCATCCACCGACGCTTGGCCGGCCGGCAGGAGTTCCAAAAGCGCATTGCGCACCCGCACCGCCATAGACAGGTTCCGCCGATGCTCGGCCAGCTGCCGTGTCAATTCCCGCTCAAACCCAGCCCAAAGCTGCGGGTTCTCGGAGATCAACGGACGATACGCATCTTCCCGCGTCAGTGTCAGCCTTGGTCGTGGCGTGATCACTGCTTTGCGCCCGTAGTGGCGATCAAAAACCGCCTGATCTTCCATAAAGTCCGGCACGCCAACCTCCACCGGCAGGAAATCCACCCCGGTAAACGTGCGGCACATCTCCAGAAAATAGACCATCTCAAACGCCGCCATACATTTCGGCACATCCAGATTGGGTTCGGCCACATCAATATCCAAAACAAGATGCGACTCGGTTTCGGAAACCAAAAGCTTAATGGGTGCGACCAAGGGCTTAAACACCGCCTTGCGCCGCAAGCCCGTGGCGATATTGGGACTGCACGAAAAGGCAAACGCAGCGGGAATGAATGGTCCGCGCGCCATTGCCTTTGCCATCTCTACCACCACTTTGGGATCGTCTATTTCTTCTGAAATCGCGTCCCAGAGCGTGAAGAACTGCTGCGCGGTGACCCCACGGTTTTCCGTGTCGAAGAGATCAACCGGCATCTGGGCACGGCGCAAAACCCGCTCCGGAGAAATCCCGGAAGACCGCAACAGACCACCTGTCGATTTGTTGACCGGATACCGAACCAGCTTGTGCATTTGCGCCTCCCTCTAGGTGAGCTCAACATAAGCCAGATGGCACAGTTCGCCAACCAGATGGCGCAATCCGCGAGAAGATTCAAATGAGGGGAGTAATTGTGGGTGCCAATCTTTCCAGGAAACGCGCGAACAGGACGGAAAGATCGACACCCAACGAGCAGCTCCGGTTGCGGCGTGCTGCCCTTAAGACATTTCTACCAAGGCGGCGCGGTCAAAAACTTGATCTTTGTCAAATTGGCAAAAGAAACCTGTGGTTGGGCACAAAAAAGACCGCCCCGATGTCTCGGAGCGGTCCATGGTCTCACAGTGAGAGGTATTTACTCGCCGCCACCCAACTGGTGCACGTAAGCGGATACCGCACGCACTTGCGCTTCGGTCAAACGATTGCCCCAAGACGGCATCACACCGTAGCGGCTGTAGGTGACCGTCTCCTTGATGGAGTCGTAGTCCCCACCAAACAGCCAAATCGCATCCGCCAGGTTAGGCGCCCCCTGCGACCGATCTCCGGTGCCGTCTTCCATGTGGCAAGAGGAGCATTCATCCGCAAAGACTTCCGCACCTGCCGCCACAACGGAGGCGTCTTTCGCCTCACCAGACAGCGACATCACATAGTTCACAACCGCGTCGATCTGGTCGTCTTCAAGGTAATCATCCCCAAAGGCAGGCATCTCGGAATACCGCGCATCGTCGTCTTCCGTGTTACGGATGCCATGGTTGACCGTCAGGTAGATGTTCTCAATGTCACCGCCCCAGAGCCAGTCGTTGTCCAGCAGGTTGGGATAGCCAACCGCGCCAGCCGCACCAGAACCGTGACACTGTGCACACCAAGTTTTAAACACGGCACCGCCTGCAGATACTGCATAAGGGCCCAACTCAGGATCAGTGGTGATCTGGGTCAGCTCAGCGGCTTCCAGCTTGGCGTTGATTGGCGCCAGCTTGTCTTCGGCCGCCTGTATGTCAGCTGCAACGTTGGCACGTGTCGACCATCCCAGAACGCCTTTGGTGGCACCAGTGATACCCGGCCATGCTGGATACGCAATGACATAGCCAATGCCCCAGATGATGGTGACGTAGAACACCCACAGCCACCAACGCGGCATAGGATTGTCAAATTCTTCAATCCCATCCCAAACGTGGCCGGTGGTGTTTGGATCGCTGTCAAACTTTTTTGATGGCTTGCTCATGTCCGTGCCTCCTCAGTCGTGGCCGGTTTATCTTCATGACGGAACGGAATGCTGGCCGTGTCTTGGTACTCTTTGCTGGCACCAGGGCGGAACACCCACAGCACAATCGCAAGGAAGAACATGAACAAGAACAGAAGCATCCAGCTGTCCGCGAACTCTCGCAGGAAGGAATAGGTTTCCATTAGATCCCCTCCTTACCGCGACGCCGCCGGGGTGAAGGTCGAGAAATCAACCAACGTGCCCAACATCTGAAGATACGCAATCATCGCGTCCATTTCGGACACACCAGGCTGCCCGTCGAAGTTACGCACATTCACGCTCACTTCGCCGTAGCGCTCCAGAAGACCGTCATAATCGCTGTCCGGATCAGCCTGCGCCATGAAGTCAGACTGGGCATTTTCCAGCATATCTTCGGTGTAAGGCACACCCACAATCGCGTTCGCTTTCATCACGTCACCGATGTACTTGCCATCGATCATCTTCTTCTCGAGGAAGCCATACTTCGGCATGATCGATTCAGGAACCACGGACTGCGGGTTGCGCATGTGGTCCAGATGCCAATCATCGGAGTAACGGCCACCCACACGGGCAAGGTCAGGACCTGTCCGCTTGGAGCCCCACTGGAACGGGTGATCGTATTTGGATTCCGCTGCCAGCGAGTAGTGACCGTAGCGCTCCACCTCGTCACGCATTGGACGGATCATCTGGCTGTGGCAGACATAGCAGCCTTCACGCAGATAGATGTCGCGTCCCGCGAGTTCGAGAGGGGTGTAGGGGCGCATGCCCTCTACATCCTCAATGGTGTTTTCGAGCCAGAACAAAGGCGCGATTTGTACGATGCCACCGATGGTTACGACCAGGAAGCTGCAAACAAGCAGGAGGGTCGCGTTGGTCTCGAGGATCTTATGTTTGTCGAGAATAGCCATAGCTGCCGGCCCTCCTTATTCAGCCGGGACTGCGACGGACAGGCTGGCTTCTTTGGCCGGTGCCTTACGTACAGTCATCCACAGGTTGTAGCACATGATGATGGAACCGGTGAGGAACATAACCCCGCCCAGACCACGCACGATGTTCATCGGTTTCTTCGCAGCCACAGTGTCGGCAAAGGAGTTCACCAGGAAGCCATTGGCATCCACTTCACGCCACATCAGGCCTTCCATGATACCGGTCACCCACATGGACGCCGCATAGAGCACGATGCCGATGGTGGCGAGCCAGAAGTGCCAGCTCACAAGCTGCAGCGAGTACAAACGCTCACGTTTCCACAACACAGGCACCAGGAAGTAGAGACAGCCAAAGGTGATCATGCCGTTCCAACCCAACGCACCGGAGTGCACGTGACCAATGGTCCAGTCGGTGTAGTGAGACAGCGAGTTCACGGCGCGGATCGACATCATTGGACCTTCAAAGGTCGACATGCCGTAGAAACCCACCGAGATCACCATCATACGAATCACAGGGTCGGTGCGCAGCTTGTCCCAGGCACCAGACAGGGTCATCAGACCGTTGATCATACCACCCCAAGACGGCATCCACAGCACCACGGAGAACACCATACCAAGGGTCGAGGCCCAGTCAGGCAGCGCGGTGTAGTGCAGGTGGTGCGGACCAGCCCAGATATACAGGAAGATCAGTGCCCAGAAGTGGATGATCGACAGCTTGTAAGAGAACACCGGACGTTCGGCCTGTTTCGGGATGAAGTAGTACATCATGCCCAGGAAGCCCGCGGTCAGGAAGAAGCCCACAGCGTTGTGGCCGTACCACCACTGCACCATCGCATCTTGCACACCGGCCCAGACAATAACGGATTTGGAGCCGAAGATGGACACAGGAATGGTCAGGTTGTTGACCACGTGCAGCATCGCAACGGTGACGATAAACGCCAGGAAGAACCAGTTGGCCACATAGATGTGCGGCTCTTTCCGCTTGATCACGGTTCCGAGAAACACTGCCAAGTAAGCCACCCAAACAACGGTCAGCCACAGGTCAACATACCATTCAGGTTCCGCGTATTCCTTGGACTGCGTACCGCCCAGAAGGTAGCCTGTCGCTGCCAGAACGATAAAAAGCTGGTAGCCCCAGAAGACAAACCAACCAAGATTGCCCCCCCACAGCCGCGCCGCGCTGGTGCGCTGCACAACGTAAAAGGACGTCGCGATCAGCGCGTTACCGCCAAACGCAAAAATCACCGCCGAAGTGTGCAGCGGGCGCAAACGACCAAAGTTGGCGTAACCCTGTGCCCACTCAAAGTTGAGCACCGGGAAGGCCAGCTGGAACGCGATAAACACCCCTGCCAGAAACCCAACGACCCCCCAAAAAGCGGTTGCGATCACGCCGTAGCGGATCACGTCATCCATATATTCATCCTGCGCATGCACCGTGACGGTGCCCATGCCACGCAGGACCCAAATAAACAGCCCAAAGGACACGCCCGAAATAATCAGGGCGTGTACCATATAAGCTAAATCACGCGCATAGTTGGCCGCTATCAACGCAAAAAACGTGATGAGGCCTAGCGCGATCAGCTTGAAGTAATTTACCATTTCGCGTCCCTTCGTCTTGCCCTGCCCGATTCTTCTCCGGGCTTGGGGCGGATTTGACCAATCGTCTTTTGCAGGTGCAGCGAAACTTTCGCTTTGATCTGGGTCAAGGAAACTGACGGAGATCTCTGTCTGTATCTACTTCAAGAGAAACGGCTTTATCTACACCTACAAAGAAAAGTCGTATGCAATTTACACCTTTCCATAACACGGGTGAGTGACAATGAACTACAAATCTTTGCTGTGCGTTCTGACGGACTCTGACTTCACGGCTGCGCCTTTGGCGCAGGCAATTGCCCTGGCGGAAGCTCAAGATGCGCATCTGGATGTGTTGGCGCTTGGGGTTGATCGTTCGCAAACAGGCTACTTCTATGCGGGTGCCGACGCGCTTTTGATGCAGGAAATGCTCAAACGCGCCCATGAAGAGGCAGACGCTATCAAAGTGGCGGCAGAGGCTGCTTTGTCCAACACGGACATCCGCTGGGCCTGCGATACCGGCGTCACACAGATTGCCGACCTGGGGCGACATGTGGCCGCACGCTCGCGTTTCTCCGACCTTGTCGTCCTGCCAAAGCCCTACGGCAAGAATCAAGGCACTGAGCTCGAACCCACTTTGGAAGCGGCCTTGTTTGAAGGTCAGGCCCCGGTCCTGATGGTGCCTGAAACCGCAGCGCCCATTGCGACCCCCAAAACCATTTCTATTGGCTGGAACGAAAGCGCTGAGGCGCTGGTTGCCACCCGCGCGGCGCTGCCGTTCCTGAAAGCGGCAGATCTGGTGCATGTGGTGGTGATTGATCCCCCCACCCACGGCCCAAACCGCTCTGATCCCGGCGGGCTAATCTCGCAATTTCTGTCGCGCCATGGCGTGCGTGTCGAGGTTGACGTGCTGTCCAAAACCCAGCCCCGCGTCTCTGACGTGCTGCTGCGCCACGCCACCGACACCAAGACCGATATGATTGTAATGGGCGCCTACGGCCATTCGCGGTTCCGCGAAGCCATCTTGGGCGGTGCCACCCGCAACATGCTGGAACAAGCCGATATTCCGGTGTTCCTGTCGCACTAATCAAACCCATTTTGCCAGCCGATGTGTCGTGGGACACGCATCGGCTTGGCAAAACAAAAGGCGGGGACTACCCCGCCTTTTTCTATGTCTGAATGTGCGCTGTCCTTAGGCCATCATCCCACCGTCGGCGTCATCACCTGCCTCGTCCATCAGGCGCTCAAAGCTGGGCACCGTCACGTGGCGTTTGCCTTGCAGCTCGATCACCCCGTCCCGCTTGAGCGCAGACATCTGGCGGCTCACGGTTTCAAGCGTCAACCCAAGGTAGTCGGCCATCGCTTCGCGGGTCAGCGGCAGATCAAACACAATCTTGCCAATGGTGCCTTCCAGTTTCAGCGAGGCATCCCGACGCCCGATGATCGACAGCAGGCTGGCAATTTTCTCCCGCGCTGTCTTGCGGCCAAGCACCAACATCCACTCGCGCGCAGCGTCCAATTCATCCAGCGTCATTTCCAGCAACCGCTGCGCCACATGAGGTGTTTCCACCATCATGGCCTCAAACGGTTTGCGTCGGAAGCAGCACATCACCAGATCCGTGGTCGCAACCACGTCATAAGACGCGGTTTCCCGTCCCGGTCGACCAACAAAATCACTGGGCAGCAAGAGGCCCACCATCTGTGTCCGGCCGTCTTCCATCGTTTGCGTCAACGAGGCGATTCCTGACACGACAGAGCCCACAAACTCCATGCGGTCGCCGGACCAGATCACAGTCTGGCCTGCTTCAAAGCTGCGGTAGTATTTGATTCCATCCAAGGTCTCGAGTTCGTCCGCATCACAGCGCGCGCACACAGCACGGTGTTTGATCGGGCAACTTTCGCAGCCAATTGTAAGGTCCAATGTCTCGTTCATAACCTGTTCATACCTAGACTTGATCTGGGTCAAGGGTTCGCATTTCCCATTTCTCTATGAGTACGCTCATGGAACAGGAAAAACAATTGGCCAAACTCGGACTGTTTGACGCGAAAGTTCCGCGTTACACAAGCTATCCGACAGCCCCGCACTTTAACAACGACGTGACGCCAGACACTTATAAGGCGTGGATTGAAGCGATTCCAACCGGTTCGCAAGTCTCACTTTACGTGCATGTGCCGTTTTGTCGCCGCCTCTGCTGGTTCTGCGCCTGCCGCACCCAAGGCACGTCCACGCTCTCTCCGGTTGCCGCGTATGTGGAGACGTTGAAGGACGAACTCAAAATTCTAAAGGCGTCACTGCCTAAAGACGTCACACTCTCTCGTTTGCATTGGGGTGGCGGCACGCCAACCCTGCTTGACCCTGGCATGATGGAAGACTTGGCTGGCGCCATCTTCGACGTCGCGCCCATGGCAGCGGACGGTGAGTTCTCGGTTGAGATTGATCCAAATGAGATCGACGACGCGCGTCTGGCTGTACTTGCCAAAGCAGGCATGAACCGCGCCTCCATTGGCGTGCAGGATTTTGACGACGAAATCCAAAAAACCATTGGCCGTATTCAAGGCTATGACATCACCCGCGATGCGGTTGAGATGATCCGCGCACATGGCGTGAAAAGCGTAAACGCCGATATTCTCTTCGGCCTGCCACATCAGACCCAGGCCCGCATCACTGAAAGCGTCCAGAAACTCCTGTCGCTCTCCCCCGATCGCGTGGCGCTTTATGGCTATGCCCACGTGCCATGGATGGCCAAGCGGCAACAAATGATCCCGTCAGACGCGCTGCCAACCCCACAAGAACGCCTCGCGCTCTATGAAACCGCGCGCAAGCTCTTCCTCTGGGACGACTACGACGAAATTGGCATCGACCACTTCGCCACCAAATCAGACGGCCTGTCCGTGGCCCAACGCAATGGCACACTGCGCCGTAACTTCCAGGGCTACACCGACGACACGGCTGACGTGTTGCTTGCGGTTGGTGCGTCGTCCATCGCGCGCTTCCCGCAAGGGTTCGCACAAAACGCGCCGGCCACCTCGGCTCACACTGGCGCGATCCGTGAAGGACGTTTCTCTACCTCTCGTGGCCACACCTTCACCGACGATGACCGCCTGCGTGGCCGCCTGATCGAAGCTCTGATGTGTGACTTCCGCATTGATGCGGATGAGATTGTTAACCGTTTTGACATCACCCGCGCCGAGCTCAATGAGATGTTCTCCAAAGTCACGGCAGAATTTCCAGACGTGCTGGCACTGGAAAGCGGCGCTTTGGTCATCCCGGAGGCAACACGCCCGCTGACCCGCATCATTGCGCGCGCGTTTGACGCCTATGACATGAGCAAAGCTCAACACAGCGCGGCAATCTGATCTCTCCGACCTATTAAGACAAAAAGGCCGGCCCCCTGGGCTGGCCTATTTTGGTTCTGGCACCCACTGGTAACACGTGTCGAACTCTTCTTGGGTCGTTACCTCAAACCCATGCAGGCGGTAGAATTTGTTGGCCGGGCTCCCATTAAGCGCCATCAACCGCACTGGCAGGTCACGCTCCGACGCATCACGCAAAATCCATTGCAGGATCATACTCCCGATCCCACGCCCTTGCTCCTCAGGCGCGATATAGAAATGATCGAGGTACAGGTGGTCCTCGCAGTCGCGCAGCTCAAAAAAACCCAGCAATTGTTTGCCGGAAAATACCAACGTGGTGTCTTCGGGCACAAACGTGTCCAAAAACCGCCGCCGCGCCCGCTCCTGATTGAACCGACCCACAGCTTCAAGACTTGGCCGCATCGCCTTCACACGAAGGTTGGCCAATCGCTTTGCATCAGTTGGCTTGGCAGCATCAAAACGAAGACTGGTCACCCTGGGGCCGCCGCCAGCAATTCACGTGTGTAATCGGTCTGTGGGTTGTCAAACAGCGCCTCAGAGTCACCATGCTCCACCACATCCCCCGCCTTCATCACCATGATTTTGTGGCTCATCGCCCGCACCACATGCAGATCATGGCTGATGAACAGATAGGCCAACCCATATTTTTTCTGCAAGTTCCGCAGCAGGTCCACAATCTGCACCTGCACCGTCATATCGAGCGCCGACGTCGGCTCATCCAGCACAACCAGCTTGGGCCGCAAGATCATCGCCCGCGCAATGGCAATCCGCTGCCGCTGACCTCCGGAAAACTCATGCGGGTAGCGATCCATCGCCGCCGGATCGAGGCCCACCTCAACCATAACCTCGCCAACCAGCGTACGCGTGTCGCGCCCATCCGGGTTGCCATGCACACCAAGCCCTTCGGAGATGATCTGTTCACAGGTCATACGTGGGCTCAGGCTGCCAAACGGGTCTTGAAACACAATCTGCATGTCCTTGCGCAACGCTCGCAACTCTTTGGTGCTCCACTGCCGCACATCATGGCCGTCGAAGGTGATTTTGCCCTCACTGCCAATCAACCGCATGATCGCCAAGGCCAGCGTGGTCTTGCCGGAGCCACTTTCCCCCACAATGCCCAAGGTCTCCCCCGCCCGCACGGACAGGCTGGAATCATTCACCGCTTTCACATGGCCAACCGTTCGCTTGAGCAATCCCTGCTGGATCGGGAACCACACCCGCAAGTTCTCAGTCGACACCATTTCTTCGGCGTTGCTTTCCACCGGCTCAGGAATGCCGCTTGCCTGCGCACTCAACAGAAGCTGCGTGTAAGGATGCTGCGGATTGTCGAAAATCTCGGACACCGGTCCGGCTTCAACAATCTCGCCATCCTTCATGACGCACACTTTGTCGGCAATCCGCCGCACCACGCCAAGATCATGGGTGATGAATAACAACCCCATGCCTTCGCTGGCCTTCAACTCCGCAAGCAGCTCCAAAATCTGCGCCTGAATGGTCACGTCCAGCGCCGTCGTTGGCTCATCGGCAATCAGGATGTCCGGCTTGTTGGCCAGCGCCATAGCAATCATCACCCGCTGCCGCTGCCCACCGGACAGCTGGTGGGGATAAGAGCTCAACCGTTGTTCTGCATCACGCAGCCCAACCTTCTCCAGCAACTCCAACACCCGCGCACGCGCCTTATCACCAGTTACCCCTTGGTGCAGCGCCAGGCTTTCCGCCAGTTGCTTATCGATGGTGTGCAACGGGTTTAACGAGGTCATCGGCTCCTGAAAGATAAAGCTGATGTCGTTGCCGCGCACCTTGCGCAGCAGCTTACCCGATGCGCCAACCATCTGTTGACCGTCATAGGTCACCGAGCCCGCAACCTCTGCGCTCTCCGGCAACAAAGACACGGTAGACAAGGCTGTGACCGACTTGCCGGACCCGGACTCGCCTACCAACGCCACGGTCTCACCGCGATCCACGGTGAAGGACACGCCTTTCACGGCTTCAACCCGCTCTCCGTCCTGCCGGAATGCCACGCGTAGGCCTTTGACCTCCAAAACGCTCATGAAAAAGTCTTCCTTGGGTCAAACGCATCGCGCACGCCTTCAAAGATGAAGACCAGAAGCGACAGCATGATGGCAAAGGTGAAAAACGCGGTGAAAGCCAACCACGGCGCCTGTAGGTTTTGCTTCGCCTGAAGTGTCAGCTCGCCAAGGCTTGGCGCCGAGGACGGCAAACCAAAGCCTAGGAAATCCAGCCCAGCCAGCGTGCTGATCGTGCCCGTCACGATAAACGGCAACATGGTCACGGTCGCCACCATCGCGTTAGGCAACATATGGCGGAACATGATCACCCGGTTGGACACGCCCAGCGCTTTGGCCGCACGCACATATTCAAGGTTGCGCGCCCGCAGGAACTCTGCCCGCACTACACCCACCAACGCTGTCCAACTGAACAACACTGTCAGTAAGACCAACAGCCAGAAGCTGCGCCCCAAAATCGCGAACATAATGATGATGATATACAGACTTGGCGTCGCCCCCCAAATCTCGATCACCCGCTGAAAAATCAGATCCACCCAACCGCCAAAATAGCCTTGAACAGCGCCTGCGAAGATACCGATCAAGCTCGCCGCTGTGGTCACCACCAAGGTGAAGATAATCGACAGTCGGAAGCCATAGATCACGCGCGCCAACACATCACGCTTGCGGTCATCGGTGCCCAGCCAATTCTGGCTGTCAGGCGGCAACGGCGCCGCACCTGCGCGATCCACGGGGGTGTCGTAGCTGTAGGGGATCGGGGGCCAGAGCGTCCAACCTTTTTTGAAATCTGCATGGTCAAAGGTGCCATCCGCAACCTGTTCCAGCATGTCTTCCGGCACATCAAAACAATCTTCAATACCGCCGGTAGTGATCAAACACTCCACCACAGGATCGTTGTAAACCGCCTCGGTTTTGAAGTCCCCGCCAAAGGTGGTCTCAGGGTAAAAGTTGAAGATCGGCGTATAGAATTCCCCCCGATAGTTGATCAGGATCGGCCGGTCATTTGCGATAAACTCCGCAAACAGCGACAGCACAAACACCACCGAAAAAATGACTAAAGACCAAAGGGCGCGCCGGTTGCGCTTAAAATTGCTCCAGCGCCGTTGATTTAGGGGAGACAATGCCATCAGCCTTCCCTCTTCTCAAAATCAATCCGCGGATCGACAAACACATACATCATGTCAGAAAGGATCCCGACCACGAGGCCAATGAGGCCAAAGACAAACAACGTGCCAAAGATCACCGGATAGTCCCGCGCCACAGCAGCTTCAAAACCCAGCCGCCCCAATCCGTCGAGCGAGAAGATCGTCTCGATCAGCACCGATCCGCCAAAGAACACGCCGATAAACACAGCCGGAAAACCCGCGATCACAATCAACATCGCATTGCGGAACACATGGCCATAGAGCACACGCTTTTCCGTCAGCCCTTTGGCCCGCGCCGTCATCACATAGTGTTTCTTGATCTCATCCAGAAAGCTGTTCTTGGTCAGCAACGTCAGCGTCGCAAACGCCGCAATGGTCGAGGCCAGAACCGGCAAAGTTATGTGCCAGAAGTAATCCAACACTTTTCCGATCATCGTCAGGTCTTCAAAATTGTCCGATGTCAGTCCGCGCAGTGGGAAAATCTTCCAATAGGACCCTCCAGCGAAAAGCACCAATAGCATGATCGCAAACAAGAACCCCGGAATGGCATAGCCCACAATAATTGCACCAGACGTCCAGGTATCAAACGGCGTGCCATCTTTCACTGCCTTGCGAATACCGAGGGGTATCGACACCGCATAAGCAATCAAAGTTGCCCAAAGCCCCAGCGTTATCGACACCGGCATTTTCTCAAGCACCAGATCGATCACGCTGATTTTGCGGAAATAGCTCTCACCAAAATCCAAGCGCATATAGTTGCCCATCATGGTCAGAAAGCGCTCCAACGGCGGCTTATCAAAGCCAAACTCTTTCTCCAGCTCCTCAATGAACTCTTTGGGCAAGCCCCTTGCCCCCAAATATTCACTATCAGAGCCGAAGGTCTCCTCCGTGGCGATGTCTTCACCACCACCGGCAAAGCCCGCAAACACGTCGCCTTCGCCCTGCATCTTGGCAAGAACCTGCTCCACAGGCCCGCCAGGAACAAACTGCACCAGAGAGAAGTTGATGATCATGACCCCAAGCAAGGTTGGGATCACAAGCAATAGTCGTCGGAGGATATAGGCGCCCACCGGATTACTTCCGCAACGCGCCAGAGGCGATCAGCGCCTCATGCTTGTCTTTGTTGTACCACCAGAAATCGAGCACACCGACCGCATAAGGTGGCAGCTCTTCTGGACGTTCGTACATATCGAAATACGACACCCAGCTTTCACCGACATACCCTGAATGTGCCATGATGCGCTCATAGCGCAGGGCCCGGTCCAAAGCTGTCAACGCCACCACTTCGTCTTCACGTGTTGTGGTCGCCAGCGCCGCATCAATGATCGCATCCACTGCCGAACTACGCAGCGCGGCCGGGTTATACGTAGACACCTCTGCGGTTTTGGACCCAAACATCTGGTGCAAGCCCGTGCCAGCGGCGGCAAAAGACCGATAGCGGTTGTAGATCATATCATAGTCTTTATCGATCCACCGCTGCTGCGCCTGCGCACTGTCAACCTTATCGGCTTTCACTTTGATGCCCCAATTGGCCAGCGTTTTTACATAGGTTTCAATCAGCGCGAGGCGGGTTTCATCCCAGGTCGCAATCACAAGGCAATCCAGCGACATCTGCTTGCCGTCACCATCCACCATTTGTCCCGCATCATTCACGGTCCATCCGGCTTTCTCAAACAACTTCAGCGCCGCGCGCTTGTTGCGGCGGTCAATCGGATTGGACGCGTTAGACGTGTGTGGCACAACCGCCGGCTCCGTCAGCATTTCTGCGGGAATTGCATCGCCCAGCGATTTCAGAAGCGCAAGTTCCGCGCCTTCCGGCACCCCTTTGGCTTCCCACTCTTGGCCTTCAGCAAACGAACTGCGCTGCGTGGTCAACTCATACTGGAGCGATTCACGCACCCACTCAAAGTTAAACGCCAAAGACAACGCATGGCGCACATCGCGGTTGTCCAGCGGCGCGCGCAACGTGTTATACAACATGCCAAAATTTGTCGGCGCAGACCCGCTGGGCAGCGCCTCTTTCTTCACTGTGCCGTTTTGGATGCCAGGGAAGTCATAGCCCGTCGCCCAACGCTTGGTAGACCCTTCTGAGCGGTAGGTGAACTCCCCCGCCTTAAACGCCTCAAACTCAGCGGTTGCGTCGGTGAAATACTCAATCCGAACTTTGTCGAAGTTGAACCGGCCAACGTTGGCCGGGTGATCCCAACCCCAATAGTTTGGATTACGGACATATTCGACGTAGCGGTTAAACTCATAGTCGCCAACTTGATAAGGCCCGGAAGCCATCGGTGCCAAGATCGACGGTTCATCCAACCGCTCACCGGTCTCTTTGTACCAGGCTTCTGAGAAAATCGGCGTCCCACCCACCTGGCTAATCAATGACCGGCGCGAAATGCCCTCGGCGAAGGTGTATTTGATTGTATGATCGTCAATCACCTCAACGCCGGTGATCCGCTCTTTCACAGACCGCGCATAAGACCGGATGGCCTGCTCCAAGAACAGGTTGTGGGTAAACGCCGCGTCCTGCGCCCGAAGCGGGGAGCCGTCGCTAAATACCACATCATCACGCATGTGGAACACACACCATTCCTGACTCTTGGGGTACTCCACCTCTTTGGCAATCAAGCAATAGCTGTCCGTAATGGAATCCGCTGGCGCACCGCCGCCCCAAGGCATTTCGGCAAACATGCTTTCGGCCACAACACCCGCGCTGCTTTCCGGGTTGCCCCCTTTCCAGGAATACCGATTGAACCCGTCAAAGGTCCCGCGTGTGCTCAGGGTAATTGTGCCGCCTTTGGGGGCATTAGGGTTCACGTAGTCAAAATGCGGATAATCCGCCGGATACTGCAAGTCGCCAAAAAACGAATAGCCATGGGAGCGGATGAGTTCGTCCTCATTGGCCCATGCCATCCCGCCGCCAAGTCCGGCACCAATCGACAATGCGCTCCCGCCCATCAATCGCAGCGCCCCACGGCGATCAAACATTGGCCCGGCAATTTTGAATGTCTTTTCTTTCATTTGGCCCCTCCTGCGCCCGCGCGCTTGTCAGCGGAATTCTTACCTTTCAAGCTAAAGGGGGTGGGCAACAACATTCAAGTTCGGAATGTATCAACAGGCCGTGATTCCGCCCAGAGGCGGCAAAATCTCGCTTTTCTTAACACTTTCAATGCTCTGAGCTTCTGGGACCGAGTGGTGAGGCACCACCAAACCCACCGAAAAAACGGCAATCCATCACGTTCTGAAATGCAGGGAGATTGGGTGAGAGGCTGGACAACGACCCAAGCGGGGCTCGTTACGGCTGCTTCCTTCCGGATCTGACCGGGTTGGCGAGGCGCTCGCCCGCGCCAACCTCTCAAGAGGCGATATAGGCGGAACGGATCGAAGATGCAAGCCAGCCCACTCAAATGCTGCCTAACTTTTCAAAGCCGCGCCATATCCAGCTCAAAGCGGGCAAATCCACCCTCAACCGCGCCCAACCTGCGCATTGGTAACCCGGCCAAGTCTAGATACGCCGCCGCCCCCGGTCCCGTGTCAAACACGGCTTTCACGCCTTTCATCCGGTGCAACTGCCAAGTCTCTAACGTCTCGTCGCGCTGTCCCGATGTCTCCGCGATGTGCTGCGCCAAAATATCTCGCACCCGCGCGGGCGCAATCTCCACCGCTCGCTCTTGTCCCATGGCAGGAAAATTCCCACCGCCTCCGCCGCGATAATCGTTGGTCACAAGCAAGAAGTCCTGTGAAGGCGCAATTTGCACGCCCCGCCAGCAGATATCTCCGACCCGCCGGGCCTGCGGGTTGATCAGACTGCCATCCATCGCATAACGCGCTGGTTGCGACAGATCGACCGTGTACGACAGCCCATATATGGCCTCGCGATTATAGGTTGGCGTGTCCCTGTCATAAAGGAACTGCCCCTCCTCTCCGGCAAACAACTGATTGTATACGGCACAGCCTTTCTCCAGCCACTCCACCACATCCCGCCCGCACGTTTGGATCACGCTGACGTGGTTGGAATAGGGCTGCATATCCGCAATGACCCGCGCCGACACTGCCCCCGGGGCCACATCAACATAGTGAAACGGCCCTGCACGTCCGCCACATTTCAAAGGGGCCACTGAGGCCACCAACGGCATGTCTTCCAACCCGCTTCCGGCCAACTCGCGCCGCGCAAAGGCTAGCTTTGCCTCCGCCACCAACCGCGACGCGCAATCGTCCTTCACCATCGAAAAGTAGCTTGTCACTGGCCCCTTCACGGTGCCAATGGTGCGGCGCATATTGGCCAGGGTTTGGGCATGAGCCCCCTGCACGGCCGAAACGATGCGGGGCGATTCCACTGGCGCTGCGCCTTTTTCGGCGCGCAGATCATGCACCTGGACCTCTTGTGTCTCTACCTGCCATCCCTCGGCGCCGCGCACCAATGACAGATCAATCTGCCCCACGTGGGTCGCATAGACGCCCGGCATCACTGCAGGTGTGCCATGTAACGTCCCAGCCACCGGGTCTATTGCCTCGGTCAGTCCAAAACTGGGCGAGGGAAACACGCGGTGCACGTGCCCCGCGACAACCACATCCACACCGTCCAATCCGGCCAAAGGAACAGAAACATTTTCTGTTTCCTCAGTATGGTGATCGTCTCTGACGCCACTATGCGCCAAAGCCACAATTACATCCGCGCCTTGTCGTCGCAATTCCGCCACCTGCCGCCGTGCCGCCGCCATCATGTCCTCCGCAACCAGACGCCCGGCAATGCGCAACGCGTCCCAAGCCACCACTTGTGGAGGCAAGACCGAAAACACTCCCACCTGCAGATCATGATCCTGCCCGCGCTGATCTGTCACCGAGCGTGTCAACAACACATGAGACTGCCACAAATCCGCATAGACCGACGCATCCCGGTCTCGGCTCAAGCGCAGATTTGCACAAAGCACAGGGGGTAAAAGCGCCTGAAGCGCCGCCCGCACGTCCTCGGCTGGCATGTTGAACTCGTGATTGCCCAGCCCGATGGCATCATATCGCAAGGCATTCATGGCTTTCACAACCGGATTGTCCGCCCCAACACCAGCGCCTCCCTCATAAGGGTCAGCGATCGCGGCGCCTTCCAAAAAGTCGCCATTGTCGAACACCAGTGTCGCCGGCACCTCTTCCCGCGCAGCCTCAATCACCGTTGCCGCGCGCGCCAAAGACCCCAGCTCTGTCGCGCTGTCCTTACTGTAATCGTAATCAAGCAGCGTCGCATGCACATCGCTGGTCGCCATGATGCGCAGAGCAACACGCGCTCTTTCAGACCCTTTCAGGCGTGTGTGTGACACAACAGTTCCTTAGATTCGTTCCGGCGCCTAGGAGGACTAAATTCAAGTCGCACAGCCATCAGGCCACCCTAGTCCTGCCCAGTGTGCGCAACTTTAGAATGATTGTAAATCACAAACTAGCGCACCTTTGAGTACAAACCGTTCTATTCAAACAGATGTGATTGCAGCCCACCGCGCAACATGCCACCTCTGTGCCAACAGGAGAGCACAATGCGACACGCCGAAACCGTTACCTTTGGGGGGTCCGCCCTCAACCGCGCCGCCGAAATCCGCGGTGAAGACGCCAACGCCCACGTCACAAACCCCAACAGCCGCAGCATCGTCCTCTGGCGTGGCAAGCCGCTGTTTTGTGGGGAAAACTGCGCCCAATTGGCCTACCTACCCACCAACCATCCGCTGCTTCAAGAAGCCAAAGAGCCGCCGGTTCCACCAATCTTCCTGGGCCTTTCAGAGGACGGAAGTGCGCTCTACGCCCACGACATTTCCGCCTGGACCCCACCGGAACTGGACGAAGCCCAACTCCAGCAGTTCTTTGACCCCACCCAACAGCATCACCCGGCTCTCCCTGCCGATCATCTGTTTGTCGAGATACGCGGTGTCATGGCTCATCTTTCGCCACGCGACGCCGAACTGGCGGCCACTGCACGTTCCATTTTTGCTTGGCACCGCTCCCACCGTTTCTGCTCCAACTGCGGCGAGGAAAGCCGCATGGCGCAATCCGGCTGGCAACGGGATTGCCCCGCTTGCGACACCTCCCACTTTCCCCGCACCGATCCAGTGGTGATCATGCTCGTCACCAAAGGCAACAAGGTGCTGATGGGCCGCTCTCCCGGATGGCCCGAGGGCATGTACTCCCTTCTCGCAGGGTTTGTGGAACCCGGCGAAACACTCGAAGCCGCTGTCCGGCGCGAGGTCTTTGAAGAGGCAGGCGTGCGCGTCGGCGCCGTGTCCTATCTCGCCAGCCAGCCCTGGCCGTTTCCCTCGTCTCTGATGTTTGGCTGCGCCGGCGAAGCACTGAACGACGACATCACTCTGGACCCAAATGAAATCGAAGATGCACTCTGGGTCAGCCGCGAAGACATGCTCACCGTGTTCTCCGGTCAACACCCCACGTTGAAACCTGCACGCAAAGGGGCCATCGCGCACTTCCTTCTGCGGAACTGGCTTGCGGACAGGCTCGAATAACGCGACTATAGCCGCAAAATAGCAGCAGACGCAGAGGCACCATGGAACTCACCGGCAGAGAAGACGTCGACATCCCTATTGCACAGGCATTTGACATGCTGACGGATGTCGAAGTGTACGAACGCTCCGCCCTGCGCCGCGGTGCAGAGGTCACCCGCCTCGACTCTCTGGCCCGCCCCGGCGTGGGTGCCAAATGGGAAGTCGGCTTCCAGTTTCGCGGCAAATCCCGTGAGCTAAATCTGGAAATGACCGGATTTGACGCGCCCAATGAGATCGAGATGAAAGCCATTCTGCAAGGCTTGGAGACCGACATCAAAATCGAACTGGTCGCCCTCTCGCGCACCCGCACCCGCATTCAGTTCTGGTCCGGTATGCGCGCCAACAGCCTGTCAGCACGACTTTTGTTGCAGTCGCTCAAACTGGCCCGCAGCTCGCTGAACAAACGTATGGGCAAACGAATGGCAGCGCTGCGCGACGATTTGGAAGACCGCTACTCGCGTATGGCTTAAGGCCTACCAATCCACACACGCGTAAGTGGTTGCGCTTACCGCACACCATGGCCACATTGGCATTGTACAAGTGTGGGTAAAACGTTTTGTGGCTCCGTTACTTCGCAAGCCAATCTGGCATACAGCCATGGAGTATGCGCCATCTTTGGCCTTTCTCGCTGTGTCTCTGACAACTGACAGCCTGCGCAGCGCAGGCTGGAGTGGCGCAGGCCTCGCGCTGATCACCTGCTGTTTGTATGCTAAGCGCATCCTGTCACCGCACAGCTTATTCCTGGGCATCAACCTCTACTTGCTGAGTATTACCCCCACGATCGAGGCCCTCTATGCCTTGGACCTGGAGGCGGCCGGAGCAGTGTTAAATACCTACGCGCAACCTCTGCTATTCTTGTCGATATTGACTACAGGCTGCATTCTCGCGGTGGTTTCAAAAACCGGCTTCCTCAATATCCCTCACGTGAATGACAGCCAATCAACCAAACAAAGCAACCGTATCCTGATTGGTGTCAGCACAGCAGCAACGGTTTGGGCGCTGTCCTTTGACAGCAACCGATTTTTGCAGATGTCGCTTCCGATGATACTGCTCTTTGCAACACACAGAGCACTTGCCGCCCGTGCGATACGTAAGTCTACCGAACCGCGTCGCGCTCCGCTGGGTACACCCCCAGAATAGTCACGTCATTGGTGAAATACCGCAGCTCATCCATCGCCAGTTGGACAGAGCGATCCTCTGGATGGCCTTCAATATCGGAGTAAAACTGTGTCGCGGTGAAGCTGCCGTTGACCATATAGCTTTCCAGCTTGGTCATGTTGATGCCGTTGGTGGCAAAGCCGCCCATCGCCTTATAGAGCGCCGCAGGAATGTTGCGCACTTCAAACACAAATGTGGTCATCATTTTGTGGTCCGTGCGACGGGCATAATCCGGCTCACGCGACATAATCAGGAAGCGCGTGGTGTTGTGACCGTGGTCTTCCACATCTCGCGCCAGCACATCCAGCCCATAGATCTCCGCCGCCAGCTCTGACGCCAACACACCTTCGTTGCGAGTCTTATGCTCAGCCAACTCCCGTGCGGCCCCAGCGCTGTCCGCTGCAGAGTACCCTTTCATGCCATGCGACTTCAGGAAATTGGCTGACTGCGGCAACAGCACCAGATGCGCCCGCACCGTGTCGATCTCCTCCATCGGTACGCCCGGCAAGCCCATCAGACTGATCCGCACCCGTACAAAGGCCTCATCAATGATGTGCAAGCCGCTTTCCGGCAACAGACGGTGAATGTCCGCAACACGCCCATAGGTGGAGTTCTCGATTGGCAACATGGCCAGATCCGCCTGACCACTCTTCACCGCGTCAATCACCTCCTCAAAGGTGCGGCACGGCATCGCCTCCATTTCCGGCCGCGCTTTGCGGCAGGCTTCGTGGGAGTAAGCGCCCGCTTCCCCCTGAAAGGCGATCCGATTGGTCAATTGGTCCATTTTGTCCCTCTTCTCCCCGGTTTCTGCGCAATTTTTGTACCGAGGGCGTTTCGTCGCGGTAACTATACCTTGCGTTCGCTTAGGGGAAGCGGATAGATAGCCGACAAACGCCACGAGACGGAAACGTAGCATGTTCGACACGATGACAATGACCAAAGTAGTGGGCGCCCTCTGTGGGGCTCTGCTGGTATTCCTGCTGGGCGGCTGGGCCGCTGAAATCCTGTACCACACCGGCCCCAAAGGCCACGGTGACGATCACGCCCAACAGGCGTATGTGATCGAAGTGGAAGGCGGCGACGACGCCGGTGCCGCAGTTGAAGAAGGTCCCTCTCTGGAAGAGCTGCTGGCTGCTGCTGACGTCGACAAAGGCGCCAAGGTCTTCAGCAAGTGTAAAGCCTGCCACAAACTGGACGATGGTGCGAACGGCACCGGTCCTCACCTCTACGGTGTGGTTGACCGCGCCGTGGACTCTGTTCCTGGCTTCAACTACTCCGGCGCGCTCGTTGCTGTCGCTGACACTTGGTCCGCGGAGAACCTCGACGGTTTCCTGACAAACCCAAAAAGTTTCGCACCAGGCACCAAAATGGCTTTCTCCGGTCTGAAAAAGGCCACCGACCGCGCCAACCTGATTGCCTACTTGGCGACCATCGGCGGCTAAGCCTTACCGGTTTTGTGAATTTGGAAAGACCGCAGCATCGCCTGCGGTCTTTTTCTTTTGGTCTTCTGCCTAGGCTTGTGTGAGCACGCCATGTGTGGCCCAGGCCATCTGCGCATCGGTCTCCACCGCACAGGGCCGCACTTCGCGCAATCGTGCCAAAGCGTCAGATGGTGTTTCCCCTCCATCAAGCAGCACGCGCAGCAAAACCATACCTGAACGGCCGCACCCCCCCTTGCAGTGAATCAAGACGCGCGCGCCTGCGGCCACTTGCCCTGCCACATCCTCACAAAGCGCCGCCCACCGCACTCCCTCCTGTTCCGATGGGTTCTGAAAATCAACAATAGGCCTGTGCCACCACGCAATCTGATGCTCAGCCAACAGCGTTCCAAGGCCTTGCGCACCCGCCGCATCCAGTTCGTGCGCTTCGGTCAAAGTCAGGACCAGAGACGCCCTCCAAGCCGAAATGGTCTCAACAGCTTCCGCCACATCTCCATCGCCGCCCGGGATCGGGGAAATTCCCAGAGCACCTTCACCGAGCTCTAAAGTTGCAATCGCGAATCCCATTTTTCATCCTTTGCCTGAGTGTGCCTGGACAGAGGATTACAACCCCTGCCGAGTCGTCGACTCACCCGATTTTTGATACAATGTGACGCCTCTTTTCAGGAGGACCAACCCATGAAACTCAAGACAATTTTCCTAACCACAACTTTAATTCTAGCGTCCGCAAGCCTCGCAACGGCCGGTATCGGCAACGGCAAAGGCGTCGACAAAGGCAACAAAAATGGCTGGGGCGATTCTGGCGGCGGCTATGACGGCAAATCTCCCAAAGGCCTCAACGTGAGCGGTGACAACGGTCGCGTAGATAATGGCGGCGGCAATGGTGGTGAGAACCTTGAAGGCAACACCCCCAACAAAAACGGTGAAGACGGCGGCGGTGACGACGATCCAAATTGATGTGATCTGACGCTTCATTCACAACAATCGAACGCCCTGCAAATTGCAGGGCGTTTTGCACATGGAGTTGCTGGACGCAGACCGTTCCAGCGCATAGTTTGCCAAGGACAAACGGCACGAGGCACCATGACCGACTCTCCAGACACCGCCTATCAGGTTCTCGCACGCAAATACCGCCCCGAAACCTTTGCGGATCTGGTTGGGCAGGACGCGATGGTGCGCACCCTGAAAAACGCCTTTGAAGCGGATCGGATTGCGCAGGCCTTTGTCATGACCGGCATCCGCGGCACCGGCAAAACCACCACCGCGCGGATCATCGCCAAAGGCATGAACTGCATCGGCCCCGATGGCGGCTCTGGCCCCACCACCGAGCCCTGTGGTGTCTGCGAGCATTGCACCGCCATCATGGAAGGCCGCCACGTCGACGTGATGGAGATGGACGCCGCCTCCCGTACCGGTGTGAATGACATCCGCGAAATCATCGATTCCGTGCACTACCGTGCCGCCTCCGCGCGCTACAAGATCTACATCATCGATGAGGTGCACATGCTCTCCACCAGCGCGTTTAACGCGTTGTTGAAGACGCTTGAGGAACCGCCCGCGCACGTAAAATTCATCTTTGCCACCACCGAGATTCGCAAAGTCCCGGTCACGGTACTGTCGCGCTGCCAACGCTTTGATCTGCGCCGCATTGAGCCCGAAGACATGATTGGCATGTTGACCCGCATCGCCACATCCGAGGGTGCGGAGATTGCCGACGATGCGCTTGCGCTCATCACCCGCGCGGCTGAAGGCTCTGCACGGGACGCCACCTCTCTGCTGGACCAAGCGATTTCCCACGGTGCTGGAGAAACCACCGCGGATCAAGTCCGTGCCATGCTGGGGCTTGCGGACCGGGGCCGCGTGCTCGACCTGTTTGACATGATCCTTCGCGGCGATGCCGGTGGCGCACTCAACGAGCTGTCCGCCCAATATGCCGCTGGGGCTGATCCGATGGCGGTGCTGCGCGATCTGGCGGAGATCACCCACTGGGTCTCAGTGGTGAAGATCACCCCTGAAGCTGCCGAAGACCCCACTGTCAGCCCGGACGAACGCGCCCGTGGTCAGACCATGGCGACCGACTTGCCGATGCGCGTGCTCACCCGCATGTGGCAGATGTTGCTCAAAGCACTTGAAGAAGTCGCCGCCGCGCCCAACGCCATGATGGCCGCCGAAATGGCGATCATTCGCCTGACCCACGTCGCGGACCTGCCCAGCCCGGAAGAACTTGTGCGCAAACTGCAAGACACGCCCCCTCCCCCCACACCACCCAACGGTGGTGGCGGCTACGGTGGTGGCCCAGGCGCAGGTAGCACCAATGCACAAGGCGGCCCAATGGCTGGCGGTAGTGGCCCAATGCATGGCGCGCCAACAGCCCACGCCGGCGGCGGCACCGTGACAGCGCTGGCCGTGCAGAACGACGCTGCTCTGGCCAAATACCCAACCTTTGAACATGTAGTGGAACTGATCCGCCAACGCCGCGACGGCGTGCTGCGCGTGCATGTCGAAGAATACGTGCGCCTCGCCAACTACCAGCCCGGCCGCATCGAGTTTCAACCCGCGCCCGGTGCCCCCAACGATCTGGCGCAAAAGCTGGGCAGCCAACTGCAACGCTGGACCGGCACCCGCTGGGCGGTGATCTTGGTGAACGAAGGCGGTGCGCCTTCGATTGCCGAAATCCGCGACGCCGCTGAAAACGAAATGCGCGAGCAAGCGCTGGGCCACCCGCTGGTACAGGCGGTGATGGAAGCCTTTCCAAAATCTAAAATCACCGACATCAAATCCCGTCGTGAATTGGCAAATGAAGCGCTTGCAGAAGCTCTGCCCGAGGTCGAAGACGAATGGGATCCGTTTGAAGAGTGAGCCATTCTAGCGCTTAACGCTATTTGCCATCAAACCCTTGTTTATAAGCCACCTGATCCGTATCTAGGCGGCAAGCAATCACATTTAGGAGAGACCCAATGCTCAAAGGACTCGGCAATCTCGGCGACATGGCCGGCATGATGAAAAAAGCCCAGGAAATGCAGACCCGCATGACCGACATGCAGGACGAGCTGCACAACATCATGGTGGTGGGCGAAAGCGGCGCCGGTCTGGTGAAAGCCACCGCCTCTGCCAAGGGCGAGCTGAAAGCATTGGACATCGATCCTTCGATCTTCAACGGCGACGACAAGGAAGTGGTCGAAGACCTGATCCTGGCCGCAATCAAAGACGCGCAAACCAAAGCCAGCGACCGCGCGCAAGAAGAGCTTGGCAAAATCACCTCCGAGCTTGGCTTGCCAGCGGACATGAAACTGCCGTTCTAAGGTAGGTGTGTTCCGGGTTGGTTCTTGCTATAGTCCAACAAAAGGCATGCCAGAAAAGGCCCGGACATGAGCAGTTCCGAAATTGACACACTGATAGAGATGATGGCCAAGCTGCCCGGGCTTGGCCCCCGCTCAGCCCGGCGCGCGGTGCTGCACCTGATCCGTAAACGCGCACTTTTGCTCACACCATTGTCTGACGCCATGTTGCAGGTCGCCGCCACCGCGCGTGAATGCCTGAACTGCGGCAACGTGGGCACCTCCGATATTTGTGACATCTGTTCTTCCGAGAAACGCGCCACCGGTGTGCTGTGCGTGGTCGAAGACGTGGCTGACCTCTGGGCCATGGAACGGGCGCAGGTGTTTGACGGCCGCTATCACGTACTTGGTGGCACTCTCTCCGCGCTAGAAGGTGTTGGCCCTGAAGAGCTCTCTATCCCGCGCCTGATGGACCGCGTTGTCAGCGAAGGGATCTCTGAGGTCATCCTCGCGCTCAACGCCACCGTGGATGGCCAAACCACTGCGCACTACATTGCGGACCAATTGGAAGAGCACGTGCGCCTGACATCTCTGGCGCAGGGCGTGCCGGTGGGGGGCGAGCTGGATTACCTCGACGAAGGCACCATCAGCGCGGCCCTGACAGCCCGCAAAACCCTCTAATCCTCCCCTAAAACAAAAAAGGCCGCGCTGGGTAAGCACGGCCTTCCAATCTTGTACTGTTACAGCGCTTACCGCGGCTGCTCTTCCTCATCGCCACCCGGCAAGTTGAAGAAGCTGTCCGCATCCGCAAAGTCGTCGTCAGAGCGCTTATCGGTGTCATCTTCATCGTCATCCGCCAGAGAGAAGGTCTCCAGACCCTCAATCGAGGTCGGCATCTTCGGCTCCGCGTCCATCTCCAGCGATTGCTCGGTAGAGACCAGCTTACGACGCTCGTCATCCGACATCACAACGCCTTCGGCAGCGCGCTTAGCCGCAGCCTTCTGAACTGCTGCGTCAAGCTCAGACTGCTTACACAGGCCCAGAGCCACAGGATCAATCGGCTGAATGTTCGCGATGTTCCAGTGGGTCCGCTCACGAATCGCCTGGATGGTTGGCTTGGTGGTGCCCACCAGTTTGCTCACCTGACCGTCAGACAGTTCCGGGTGGAACTTCACCAGCCACAGAATAGACGCAGGGCGGTCTTGGCGCTTGGACAGCGGGGTGTAGCGTGGGCCGCGGCGTTTTTCTTCACCAGACGCCGCTGCGTTGAACTTGAGCTTCAGTTTCGCCAGCGGATTTTTCTCCGCTGCATCGATGTCCGCTTGAACCAGCTGGTTGTTGGTGATCGGGTCAAACCCCTTCACGCCCGCAGCCACATCGCCATCTGCGATGCCCTGAATTTCCAGCTCGTGCATGCCAACAAAATCCGCGATCTGTTTGAAGCTGATCGTGGTGTTGTCCACCAGCCAGACGGCAGTGGCTTTGGGGTGCAGCAGCTTGGCCATATCTCTACTCCTTACGACGTTTTTCCCCTGAAAAAGGATACAGATTTCCCGGCGCCTGACTTTTGCCAGACGGCACCGATGGTCTGGTGCGGGTTTCCGTTGTAGGGGAACTTGAGCCCGATATAGTGCGGCTGAACAAAAAAGGAAAGAGTGAATGCGTTCATTGCTGGGTATAGCCCTTGCCCTGTTGGTTTCTGGGCAGGCAATTGCCGACGGCGATAAAGCCGGTGAGTTTGACTATTATGTGCTGGCACTCAGCTGGTCCCCCAACTGGTGCGCCATCGAAGGCGACGCCAAAGGCAGCCCGCAATGCGATGACAGCGAAGACTTTGGCTGGGTTATGCATGGTCTCTGGCCACAGTATCATCGCGGCTGGCCGTCTCACTGCGTCACATCAGAACGCAATCCGCCGCGCCATGTGACCAACTCTATGGCCGACATCATGGGCACCTCTGGCCTGGCTTGGTACCAGTGGAAGAAGCACGGCAAGTGTTCCGGCCTGTCCGGCGAAGACTACTTCGCCACCGCGCGCAAAGCCTATGAGAGCGTCACCCGCCCGGCTGTGTTCCGCAAGCTAGACAAAACCGTGAAACTGCCCGCCTCCGTGGTGGAGGATGCATTCCTCAAAGCCAACCCACAGCTTGAGCCGGACATGCTGACCATCACGTGCC
Source organism: uncultured Shimia sp. (assembly GCF_947493595.1). Taxonomy (GTDB): domain Bacteria; phylum Pseudomonadota; class Alphaproteobacteria; order Rhodobacterales; family Rhodobacteraceae; genus Shimia. The sequence continues at coordinate 158,349 of NZ_CANLRL010000006.1, forward strand.
GTGACAGCTTCATTCAGGAAGCCCGCGTGTGTTTGTCCAAAGACCTGACACCGGTGCCCTGCGGCCGAGACGTAATCAAAGACTGCACGCTCCCCAACGCGCGCTTTGATCCCGTCCGCTAGACCTTATTGATACGCAGCGCGCCTCCACGCGCGTCTGCGCATTTCTCTGCGGAGAAATCGGCGCTGTCCGCACTGGTGTTCACAGCCTTCACTGTGCCGGCGCTGCGGCGCATGTAAAACGGCACAAAGCCCTCCGCGATCCCCGACCGGGACATGGCGTTCATTTCACCACAATAGACCCGATCGCCATTGCTCAGCGCCATAATCTCAAAGTTCTGAAACCGCGCTTCGCCAGGGAGGTCCGTCTGGACCGCCAATTGGTTTTTGGCCCAATACACCTCACCGGGTTCCAGCGGTGCGGATTTGGTTGAAACTTTTGTGGTGCCACCGGAGCAGCCCGTGGCCGCCGCGATTACCAAAAAAAGTGCCACCTTATACATCTCAAAACTCCCAGGTCGTGTCTCCGTTGGTCAGAGAAACACCATGAGAATGCGGCTGAAAGGCGGCAAAAATGCAGAAAACCCGGCCCATTCAGGACCGGGTTTTCTTAAACTTGTTCAGACAATCAGCAGGCTTAGTGCAGCTTGGCGTCTACTTCAGAGATACCAGCGTCGATCAGCTTGTTGGCTTGCGCCGCTGTCATCTGCTGGGAAATCACGTCACGAGCTGCGCTTACGGCGACAACAACCGCCTGATCGCGAACTTCTTTGACAGCCGCGGCTTCTGCCGAGGCAATCTGGTCTTCCGCAGCGGCCAGACGGCGCGCGATAGAAGCTTCCAGATCAACTTTTGCCTGGTCCGCAGCTGCCTGAGCTTCGCTCTTGGCGTGCTCTACGATGCGGGCAGCTTGCTCCTGAACTTCTTTCTGTTTGCGCTCATAAGACGCCAGAACCGTCTGGGCTTCCTCACGCAGGGCGCGGGCTTCGTCCAGTTCGGATTTGATGTCGTCTGCACGTTTGTCCAGAAGGCCGCCCAGAATGGAGGGCACTTTGAAGTACATCAGGATTGCGACAAACAGGATAAAACCCAGTGTCACAATAAAGTCAGTGTTGCGCAGCGAGAAGAATGGACCGCTTGCGGCCAGCGCCGGGGTGGCGCTCAGCGCCATGACAGCTGCAACTGTGGTCAGTTTACGCATGTGTCTTAGCCCTTCATCTGCGCATCAACGGCTTTTGCCACATCCGCATCATCAGCTGTGCCACCCAGGGCAGATACCAATTCAACAGTGGTGGTGTTGGCCACGTCTTTGATGCTTTCCAGCGCACCGGCACGGATCGCGGCAATCGCCTTCTCCGACTCGGCAGCCTTCGCTGCAATATCTGCGTCCGCCTTTTCGGTGGCCGCGTTCAGGTCAGCCTGGATCTCCGCTTTGGCTTCGGCAACGATACGCGCTGCTTCGGCTTTGGCGTCGGCGAGGGCTTTGTTGTAAGCCTCTTCCGCTTCCACGGCTTTCGCCTTCAGCTCTTCAGCTGCGGCGATGTCATTCGTAATGGTCCCCTGACGCTCTGCCAGAACCGCAGCGATGCGCGGCAGCGCAATGCGCGACAGGACGAGGTAGATCACAACAAGTGTGATCAGAAGCCAGACCACCTGGTTGCCCCAAAACGAGGGTTCCAGCTGCGGCATTGGATGTACCGCTTCAGCGGCGTTGGTATTGGTCGCCATAGCGTCCTCCTTGGGAACTTCCTGGTTACACTGGGTGAGCGCGTGGCGCCCACCCAGCCGTAAGGATGTATTCCGCTAGGCTTAGACGGCGAACATCAGCAGCAGAGCGATCAGGAACGAGAAGATGCCCAGTGCTTCTGCAAACGCGATGCCGATGAAGAGAGTTGCAGTCTGGGAAGCAGCTGCGGATGGGTTGCGCAGAGCGCCGGCCAGGAAGTTGGCAGCAACGTTACCAACACCAAGTGCTGCGATGCCTGTACCCATGCCTGCGAGACCTGCGCCGATGTGTGCGAGTTGACCTTCCATGAGTGTATCTCCTTACGATTGGAAGTTAATAGATAGAGTTCGAGTTCTGGGACCGTTAGTGCGAAGGATGCAGCGCATCTTTCAGATATACACAGGTCAGAATGGTAAAGACGTAGGCCTGGATGAAGGCAACAAGCACCTCAAGGCCATACATTGCGGTGATCGCGACCACGGACACCGGGCTGATCACCGCCACAGCAGCAAAGCCTGCGAACACTTTGATCACGGCGTGACCGGCCATTACGTTGCCTGCCAGACGAACGCTGTGACTCACCGGACGGACAAAGTAGGAAATCACTTCGATCACGGCCAGCACCGGACGCAGCGCCAGCGGCGCGCTGGACACCCAGAACAGGCCAAGGAAGCTTGCGCCGTTTTTCACAAAGCCAACAACGGTCACGGTCACAAACACCAGCAGCGCCAGCACGATGGTCACGGCAAAGTGGGATGTGGTTGTGAAGGAACCAGGGATCAGACCCAGGAAGTTGGACATCACGATGAACATGAACAGCGTCATGATATATGGGAAGAACTTGACGGCGTCTTTGCCGGCTACGTCTTCGACCATTTTGTAGATGAAGCCATAGGCCAGCTCACCGATGGACTGTCCGCGGCTCGGGATGATCGCGCGACGACGTGTGCCCACAACCATCATGGCAACTACCGCCACAACAGCCAGCGCCATCCACAGGGTGACGTTGGTGATGGTGAACAGGCCAACTTCGTGGCCGCCAAACAAAGGCTTCACCAGAAACTGATCCATTGGGTGGAATTCTAGGCCGCCTTGTTCTGCGCCGTGTGCTTCGCTTGCCACGTTCAGTCCCTCTCGTCTCTCTCAGTGGCCTCAGCCACTTGTTTCTTTTCGATCTCTTTGGCGCTGTTCAGCATCGTTTTGACGCCAGCGGCCAGACCAAGCATTGTAAACAGCACCAGAAAAATCGGGATTGTCCCGAACAGGCTGTCCAGCCCGTATCCGATGCCAAATCCGATCCCAAGACCGGAAACCATTTCGATGACCATGCGCCAGGCCAAATTGGCCGCCGAATAGTGCTCATCAGCGCGGGGTTTTGGGTCTTGAGCCTTCTTGGCTGCTGCGATCCGGTCCTCCAGACGTTTCATCTGGTCTTTGTGGTCGGTCTCGCTCACGCGCAATTAACCCCTCGCTAACGTTGGCGCATTGCTACGGTGCAGCACGTTCTGAGTCAATGCGTGAATCGAGGTTGCGGCAATCGGCATAAATCATTGAAAACATTCACGATAACCCCAACCCCATGATGACTGGCCGTCGACCATTGTTGCCTGACTGCCTCAATTCCCGCCTCACGACGATATTCAACGATTTGGTTGATCTTTGCCGCGCCGCGGCTCTGGCACCCGCATTTCTGGTTCGGTCTGACCCATTGCTGACGCTAATGGATTGCCCCTAGGGCGCTCCGGGCGCGCCCCTTCATTGACCCCACCCGCCCTCACCCGTTAGGCAGGGCGCATGTCAAATCCACTCGACACCGTCTTCTCTGCCCTCGCTGACCCAACACGGCGCGCGATCCTCAACATGTTGCTTGAGGATGATATGGCCGTGACCGATGTGGCGGAGCCGTTTGACATCTCTCTCGCCGCAATTTCCAAACACCTGGTGATCCTGACCAAAGCTGGCTTGATTGCACAAGAGAAACGCGGGCGGGTGAAGTGGTGCAAACTGCAACCGGACGCCATGCGTGCCGCCTCGGTCTGGATGCAGGGCTTTGGGCAATTTGAACCGGTCAATCTGGATGCCTTTGAGCGCTTCCTTGAAACCGAGCTTACGCCGCCGTCTCCCGCAGACACGCCCGAATAAACTTTGCCGCCGATCGGTAATGTGACGACGCCGCCGCCTCCGCCCAGCGTCCGGTGGTCCAGTTGTTGTTGCCACCTTTCATCGCCTTGCCATACAGCGCCTCTTGATCCAGACCATCAATCAACTGATGCCACCGCAAATGCGCCGCCTCAAACCCAGCCTTGGCCGTGCCCCAATCCACATCCTGATGTTTGGCCAGCAAGTCTGCGTTATACGCTTTAAGCTGGTTCCACTTATATCCTGGCGCCGGAAAGGCCACCGCTATACCCGCCTGCCCATCGGCATACCAACCTAAAAACAAATCAATCCAATGCGCGCGATGTACCAACACGTCGCGCATGCTCCAATTGTCTCCATGTTGATACAGCGCCAGATCCGGCGGCACGGTCGCAATCACTTTTTGAAGTTTCTTAAATTCAACGTCGGCAACGGCCAACAAATCCGCTTTGGTCGTAGCTGCAGGCATAACGCACCTCCCGCTCAAAGATACTTGCGCGCCACATCTTCATCTTTGACGTGAGTCAAGGCACCCAATGAGCGAATCTGCAGGAAAAAATTGGTAGCACCCAAAATCTGCCTTAGCCAGGCGCGTCTTATCCCTCGTTTTCAAGCAGCATCCACAGCGCCACACAGGTCAGGCCAATGCCAATCAGCACAAAACCACTGGGCGCCCCATGCCCCAAGCCGATCTCCCACAAGATCACCCAGCTGGGCACCAGATAGGTGTAGGCCATAACCTTGGCACTGGGCAGGTGCAGCGTGGCAAACTGCAACAAAACAAAGGTCGCTGCGGAGGCAAACACCGCCAAATAGACAATGGTCCCCCAGACCAGCGGTTCCAGCGCCAGCCACTCTGTTGTCCAAAGATCGCGCCACCCAACGCCGGTCAGGATCACCAACCCGGCAATCAGGGTGCCAAAGGTGAACACCACCGGCGCTTCGCCACGGTTCAACTTACGGACCATCGGCGTATAAAGCGCGTGCAACATGCAGCCCCAGAAATAGTAGATTTCGCCCTGCCCCACTTCAAAGCGCAGAAACGCCTGCCAGTCAGCCCGAAAAATAACCCACAGCGCCCCGATGCCGCCAATGCCCAGTGCCACAAACATGCGCTTGGTGGTGATCTGACGCAGTAGAACCCAGCCAAATCCGGCCGACATGAGCGGCGTCAAAGTGAACACCGCTGCCGTGCTCACTGGATGGGCGGTCTTCAATCCCTCAAACATCAGCACAAAATAGCCCGCAAACAGCCCGCCAAGGATCAGATATCGCCAAGGCGCACGCCATGCAGTGGCCGGGAGGCCTTTGGTGGCCAGAGCCGCCACCCCAATCACCCCCGCCGCAATCAAAAAGCGCACCGCGTTAAGTGCCGCGGGTTCCACCGCATTGGCGCTCATTGATCCAAGCGAAAACGACCCGGCCACCAATGCGGAGAACAGCAACATGGCCAAATGGCCGCGCAAATGTAGCGTCATCGCGTGGAAGTCCAATCCTGCGCCCGCTCTTTGAGGAACGCCAAAAACGTCTGTACTTTGATGGTGCGGTGTAGATCTACATGGGTGATCAGACGCACATTGATTGCCCACTCATCTCTGGGCGCCAAGACCTGCGTCAACGGTTCACCCGGTTCGACATCCCATACAGGCAAAAACCCCAAACCTGCGCCTTGACGAATCCCTGCGGCGGTGGCCCGGTCAGACGACGAGCGAAACACCACATTTTCACGCGGCACCTGCGTCTTCAGCCACCGGTAGAAAGGCGCCCGGCTGTCTGGATTGTCGTGCCCAACAAAGCGATGGTTCACCAAATCTGCTTCATCTTTTGGCGCGCCATATTTGGCAATATACTTATCCGCGCCGTACATCGCTGCGGGCAAATGCGCGAGCTTTTGCACCACATTGTCCGGCTGCACCTCGCCATCTCCGGCCCGGATCGCCACATGCGCCTCGCCATATTCCAGTCGGAACACCCGATCTCCGGTCAAAAACCGCACCATCAGATCTGGATGTGCTGCCTGAAAATCCGCAAGGATTGGCGCCACCAACGGGGCAAACCCGCCCAACGCCGTGACCACCAATTCACCGGACACATCCGCGCCGCGACCTTTGATACGGCCCTCCAATTGACCCAGCTGATCGTCCGTGGTCTGTGCCACGCGCATCAGGTCTTCCCCCGCTTCCGTTGGCGTATAGCCCCGCGCATGGCGCTGAAACAGCTTCACGCCCAACTGCGCCTCTAACGCGTCAATGTGGCGGATCACCGTGGCATGGTGCACACCCAAAACTTCTGCCGCGCCACTCACAGTGCCCAGTCGAGCCACCTGAAACGCCGTGCGCACCTCATCCCAATTCTTCATGTCCTGACCTCACTGCGCTTTGTGCAAATTCAAACACGTCATGCGCATTTGCTGCGATTGCGTGTGAAATTGCAATACCCCATCTTCTCCTCAATCACAGACACACTCGCATGGAGATCCACAATGACCCACACAGTTCTGCACATCGACAGTTCCGCACGCTTCACCGATTCCGCCTCCCGCACCGCCTCTGCGGCACTGGTCGCTGAGCAAGACGCCAGCCACGTCATCCGCCGCGATCTGGCGGAAACCACGCTGCCGTTTTTGGACGAGGCCTTCACCCAAGCCACCTTCACCCCGCCAGAAGCCCGCACCGGCGCCCAGAAAGCCGCGCTGGAAATTTCTGACACGCTGGTTGCAGAGCTTCAGGCGGCAGACACCATTATTATTGGCGCCGCGATCTACAACTTTTCCATCCCGGCGTCGCTAAAGGCCTGGATCGACCAAGTGGCCCGCGCTGGCGTGACTTTTGCCTACACCGACACCGGCCCCAAAGGCCTGCTCGAAGGCAAGAAAGTCATTGTCACCTTTGCCTCCGGGGGCACCGAAATTGGCTCCGACATCGACTTCGCCTCAAACTATCTACGCTTTGTCTTGGGCTTTTTGGGCCTCGCAGATGTGACCATCCTCAACAAAGACGGTGCCGAAGTGGCCGCCAAAGCCGCCTAAGCTTCTTCTTGCCCAAAATAGCCTGGGGGAGTCACATCTTGGATGTGACGGGGGCAACGCCCCCTACCCCAACTCCAGCATCTCGGGCGCCACGCCCAGTTTCTCAAGGAACAGCCAAAGATCACCCACATTCATCGCCACCGTGCGATCATTCACCAGCGGATGCATGTAGATCTTCTCAGCCTCTTTCACGGCTGCATCAATAAAGAACCGCATACCCGCCTCGGCCCCGTTGATCATCGCCAAAGGCGTCACCGCCCCGGGCCGCACCCCCAGGTTCTGCAACAACCGATCTGCCGACCCAAACGACAGCCCGCCCACGCCCAGCTGTTTGCCCAAGGCCTTTAGATCAATCTCGCGATCCTGCTCCAGCGTCACCAGATAATTGCGCTTCTTCTTGTCTCGCAAATACAGGTTCTTGACGCGAAACGCGGTCTCGCCCTCCACCTGCATGGCGTCCTCTACAGACTTGGCATCCTCCACCGTGCGCAGCGGCACATGTTCGTGCAGCACGTAACCCAGCCCCCAGTCCTTCAACTGCGTCAAAAGCGCGTCCGAACTCACCGGTAACGTGTCTTGAAACTGAGATGATGCATCCGCCATATTGCGATCTCCTTATCGCGATCCCCGACATGCTTCTTCTGCGCAACACTGCTAACCGTCAAGAAAATTTGCCTTGAACAATGTCGATTGCCACCGCAAATCTAAGCCATGCGAGTGACCCGAGACACCCCGACCCTTCTTGTGATTGACTGGGTGCGTTGGCCACTTGCAATTTTGTCTGCGGCAGTTTTCCTGATTGGCGTTTGGTTTCTTTTTCGACCTAATGAAGCGCTGGATGGCGAGGCGCTTATTGTCGGTGTCACGTTCATACTTATCGGCGGCGCTATTTTTTGTTCCGCGTCCCAGCGTAGGCGTCTAACCTTAAACCGCGATACTGGCATCGTGGAGTTACGCGTGCATTCGCTTTTAGGAACTTCGGTTCAAGAATACCCACTGGATACGCTCCGGGCCGCGCGTTGCGAGCGGGTCGAGGACGAAAACACATACTATAACCTTTTTTTGGAGTTCACAGACGAAACGATCCCTTTGAATTCTTCCCTTGCTTCTTGGGAGCTAGAACCCGAGGCCCACATTCACATCAACACCTGGCTCGCAAACCACGCCCCTGTTGACTCTACACCTCCTTCGGCGTAAACGCGCAGCACTTCCGGGAGTCCGTCAAACTTCCGGTCCCAGGCATCATGCCGGGATCGCCCCCCATCAGCGCGTCGCGCCCATGGGGGACATTGGCGTATGGGCGGTTCGTACCTATGTTCGGGCCATGTTTGAAACGGTGAAAGGAACCGGCAGCGATGTTTGAAAATCTAAGCGAACGCCTCTCTGGAGTCTTTGATCGTCTCACCAAGCAGGGTGCCCTGTCTGAGGACGACGTCAAAACCGCGCTGCGCGAAGTGCGCGTTGCCCTTTTGGAAGCCGACGTTTCGCTGCCCGTCGCCCGCGACTTCGTCAAAGCCGTGCAGGAAAAAGCCACCGGTCAGGCTGTCACCAAATCCGTGACACCGGGCCAGCAGGTTGTAAAAATTGTGCACGACGCGTTGAAAGACGTGTTGGCCGGGGATGAAAACGCCGAAACCGGCGCGCTCAAAATTGACAGCCCACCCGCACCGATCCTGATGGTCGGTCTGCAGGGTTCTGGTAAGACCACCACCACCGGTAAGCTCGCCAAACGCCTGACCGAGAAAGACGGCAAGCGCGTGTTGATGGCCTCGCTCGACATCTATCGCCCAGCCGCGATGCAACAGCTTCAGGTACTTGGCACCCAGATCGGCGTCGACACCCTGCCCATCGTGGCCGGTGAGTCCGCCGTACAGATCGCCAAACGCGCCAAGCAACAGGCGACACTGGGCGGCTATGACGTCTACATGCTCGACACCGCTGGTCGTTTGCAGATCGACGAAGTCCTGATGAAAGAGGTCGAGGACGTGCGCGACGTGGTCAACCCACGCGAAACACTCCTCGTGGTCGATGGCCTCACCGGTCAGGTCGCCGTGGAAGTGGCCGAAGAGTTTGACGGCAAAATTGGCATCTCCGGTGTGGTCCTCACCCGGATGGACGGTGATGGCCGTGGCGGCGCAGCGCTCTCGATGCGCGCAGTGACCGGCAAACCGATCAAATTTGTCGGCCTCGGCGAAAAGATGGACGCGCTCGAAACCTTCGAGGCGGACCGGATCGCAGGCCGTATTCTGGGCATGGGCGACATCGTTGCCCTTGTTGAGAAAGCCCAGGAAACCATCGAGGCTGAGCAAGCCGAAAAAATGATGAAGCGCTTCCAAAAAGGTCGCTTCAACATGAACGACATGAAAATGCAGCTTGAGCAGATGCAGAAAATGGGCGGCATGGAAGGCATGATGGGCATGCTTCCCGGCATGGCCAAAATGGCCAAAGGCGTTCAGGACGCCGGCTTTGACGACAAGATGATCCTGCGCCAGATCGCCATGATCCAGTCCATGACCAAAATGGAACGCGCCAACCCGCAGCTGCTGCAAGCCTCGCGCAAAAAGCGAATTGCCAAGGGCTCCGGCATGGAGGTTTCTGACCTCAACAAACTTCTGAAGATGCAGCGCCAGATGGGCGACATGATGAAGAAGATGGGCAAAATGGGCAAAGGCGGCATGCTGAAGCAGGCCATGAAAGGCATGGTTGGCAAAGGTGGCGCGGACATGGCCAACATGGACCCGTCCCAGATGGACCCGAAACAACTTGAAGCCGCCGCCAAAGCGCTTGGTGGCAAAGGCGGCCTGCCAGGCGGTCTTGGTGGATTGGGTGGCGGCATGGGCCTGCCCCCTGGCCTGTCGGGCTTCGGGAAGAAAAAGTAATGATCACCTGCACCCTCACATATGAGATCGACCCAAATCAGGTCGCGGCCTTTGAGGCCTACGCCAAGGTTTGGATTGGTCTGGTCAACCGGATGGGCGGCACCCATCACGGCTATTGGCTGCCATCTGAGGGGGCCAATGACGTGGCCTATGCGATGTTCTCTTATCCGTCTCTGGCGGCCTATGAAGCGTATCGCGCCGCGTCGATGGAAGACGAAGAGTGCCAGAAAGCCTTTGCTTTCGCACAGAAAACCGGCTGCATCCGCCGCTACGACCGCACATTCACACGCCCGGTGCTCGACGCTGCGCCAATCGAGGCTTTGGACGCGTTCTGATGACCTTGCACACCACATACCCTTGGGAGGCTCCCGCCTCCGGAGCTGCCGCCGCACTGGCGACGCAGGTGGAAATGTGTGTGCCCACGCTTGAGACTCCACGTCTGTCTTTGCGCCCGATGCGCCTGACAGATTTCTCCACCTTTCACGCCATTCTCTCCAGCGACCGTACGGTCTTTATGGACGGCCCGTTTGACCGAGACGAAGCCTGGGCCGAGTTCACCCAATGTGTAAGCGGCTGGATGCTGCGCGGCGTCGGCTATTTTACCATCCTGAAACGCGACACCGGAGCCATTTTGGGCTTTGTTGGTTTGGGCATGGAATTTGGCGACCAGGAACATGAGCTGGGCTACTTCCTCACCAAGGACGCCGAGGGTTTTGGCTATGCCACCGAAGCCGCCGAAGCCGTGCGCGACTTTGGTTTGGGCCAGATGGAACTGCCGTCTTTGGTCAGCTACATCGACCTGCCCAACACGCAATCTGCCGCCGTCGCATCGCGCCTCGGTGCCAAACGCGATGCGCAGGCCGAGGCGATGTTTTCCGAGCCGGTTCAGGTCTGGCGTCACCAGCTGGAGGCCTACGCGTGATGCGCATTGAGATCCCCCAGCTTGAAACCGACCGTCTGATCCTGCGCGGCCCGCAGTTGTCTGACTTTGACGCTATTGCGGCGTTCTTTGCCTCTGACCGCTCCAAATTTGTCGGCGGCCCAATGTCGGCCGAACAAGCCTGGCGCACCTTGGCATTGGAAGCCGGCCATTGGACCCTGCGCGGCTACGGCCGCTGGATTGTAGCGGAGCGCGACACCAACGCGCCGGTCGGCAATATTGGCCTGTGGTTCCCGCACGGCTGGCCAGAGCCAGAAATCGGTTGGGACCTGTTTGAAGGGTTCGAAGGCAAAGGCTACGCCACCGAGGCCGCCACAGCAGCCCGCAGCTACGCCTACGACGTACTCGGCTGGGACACAGCCATCAGTTTGGTGGACCCCAAAAACACCGCCTCTCGCAAGCTGGCGCAACGCATGGGCGCACGTCACGACGGCGACTTCACGCATGAGCGCTTCGGCACCGTGCAAATCTGGCGTCACTTGCCTCCGGGCGAACTCGTCAATGGTGGAATGGAGGCCTACGCATGAGCCTCAACATAAACATCCCCGTGATCGAAACTGAGCGTCTGCGCCTGCGCGCGCCACAGCTTTCCGATCTCGAAGCCATGACCAAGTTCTTCGCGTCTGACCGCAGCCAATTTGTCGGCGGCCCGCGTGACGAAGCCACAACCTTCATGAGCCTGACCAGCCGCATTGGCCACTGGGTTGTGCGCGGACATGGCCTTTGGCATTTCGAAGAAAAAGAAACCGGCACCTTTATGGGCTGGACCGGCGTGATCAACGCCCCCGGCTGGCATGAGCCTGAACTGGGCTGGAGCGTGATGGAAGCTGGCGAAGGCAAAGGCTACGCCTCCGAGGCGGCGATTGCTGCGCGCACTTACGCGGCCACACACTTCGGCATGCCCCAGCTGATGAGCTACTTGGCGCCAGCCAACGCCCGATCCATCGCCATGGCCAAACGGCTTGGCGCCACCTATGAGCGCGAACATCAGCTGCATGGCAAACTTTGCCATGTGTACCGCCACCCCAAAGTGGAGGCCGCATGATGCCCACCAAGACCATACCAATCCTTGAAACCAAACGTCTGGTCCTGCGCGGTCCGGAACCTGAGGATTACCCAAACTTCAAGGCCACTTTCGCGTCCTATCGCTCCCGCTTCATGGGCGGACCTTTGAACGCCTACGAAACCTGGATGCTCTATGCGGCTGAAATCGGTCACTGGAATATCCGTGGCTATGGCATGTGGATGATCCACGACAAAGAGACCGACGAAACGCTGGGCATGGCTGGTGGCTGGTTCCCCGCCAAATGGCCGGAGCGCGAAATCGCCTGGATCATCTGGCCCGACAAAGCTGGTCACGGCTACGCGCTGGAATCCACCCACGCCGTGCGCCGCTATTTCTACAACGAGCTGGGCTGGGACGGGGCTGTGTCCTATATCGACCCGAAAAACCTCGACTCGATCCGCCTCGCAGAGCGCCTTGGCGCCGTGAAAGACAAATCCGCCCCGTCGGTGGATGGCCACGACGTGGTGTACCGCCACCCCTCGCCTGACGCGCTGGCCTCCTCTCAGATTGGCGACGCCATCGAGATGGAAATCAGCCACTACGCCGACCCGATGTTCAAACCGAAAGGCTACGCACTTGACTGACGACACCCAACGCGCCGCCGAATTGCTGAAAGGCTACCGCGACAGCATCGACCGCCTCGACGCGATCCTCGTCTACACTTTGGGCGAGCGGTTCAAGGCCACGCAGGCTGTTGGCAAGCTCAAAGCCGAACACGACCTTCCCCCGTCCGATCCGGATCGCGAAGCGAACCAGATCGCACGTCTTGAAGATCTTGCGAAGAAGGCCGATCTGGACCCTGAATTCGCCAAGAATTTCCTGAATTTCATCATCGCTGAGGTCATTCAGCACCACAAGAAACATCAGGAATAACAAACCGTTGAGCAGGGCTGCCTCTGTTCTTCGACACCAACCCGCACCGCACTGGTGCAACACTCATGCACCCCGGTGCACACGCCATTATAGGAGATACACCCATGGCTATGAAAATTCGTCTCGCCCGCGGCGGTTCCAAAAAGCGCCCATTCTACCGTGTTGTAGCAGCGGACTCCCGCATGCCACGTGACGGCCGCTTCATCGAGAAGCTCGGCACCTACAACCCACTGCTGCCAAAAGACAGCGAAGAGCGCGTTAAGCTGGACATGGAGCGTGTTCAGTACTGGTTGAACGAAGGCGCACAGCCAACTGACCGTGTGTCCCGCTTCCTGGAAGCTGCCGGTGTTGTTGCCAAAAAAGAGCGCTCCAACCCTAAGAAAGCTGAGCCTGGCCAGAAAGCCAAGGACCGCGCGGAAGAGAAAGCTGCAAAAGCAGCTGATGCTTCTGAAGAGTAAGACGGACTGTCCCGGGATGACCGAATTCACTTCTGCCTTCCGGGACGATCTGCAACGGCTCATGCGGTGGCGGCGCGACGTGCGCCGCTTCCGTACCGATCCGGTGGACGAGGCACTTCTTCGGGAGTGCCTCGACACGTTTCTGCTGGCACCGTCTGTGGGCCTGTCAGAGCCCTGGCGCGTGATCCGCGTGGACAGCGACCAAGCCCGCGCCGCTGCGCTCAAGAATTATGAAGCCGCCAACGCTGAAGCCCTCACAGGCTATGACGGCGACCGCGCAGCGCTTTATGCAAATCTCAAACTCTCCGGCATGCGGGAATCGCCTGTGCAACTGGCGATCTACTGCGATGACGCCACCGCCAAAGGCCAAGGCCTTGGCGCCGCCACCATGCCCGAAATGCGCCGCTACTCCGTTGTTGGCGCGATCACCCAATTCTGGCTCACCGCCCGCAGCTTTGGCCTGGGGGTTGGCTGGGTGTCCATTCTGGACCCGGATCAACTCAACCGCGACCTGGATGTGCCTACCGATTGGTCACTTGTCGCCTACCTCTGTGTCGGTTGGCCAGAAGAGCTGTCTGACACACCCGAGCTGGCCAAGGTTGGCTGGGAAGACCGCGACAAAACGCTCCCCATCCAGTCTCGCTGATTTTGGACTGGCCCACGCCCGACCCTCCCCATAGGAGGGCACTTTCAGCACCCATCCAGGGTCAGTTGCGGCCCTCGCCAAGTTCCACTCCCTTGCACCTCAGCCCGCAATCGGAGAAAACAGGCGCAAGCAAAGCAAAGGCCGTCCCATGAGCGACACCCCATCTGATCTCATCTGCGTTGGTGCCATTGGCGGCGCTTACGGCGTACACGGCGACGTCCGCCTCAAAAGCTTCACCGCCGAAGCGGACGCGCTGGAGGACTACGCGCCTCTGCTGACCGAAGACGGCGCCTTTGAGTTTGACATCGCCATTACCCGATCCATCAAAAACGGCCTCGCCGCGCGGCTCTCTGGCATCGAAACCAAAGAGCAAGCTGACGCGCTCAAGGGCGTGAAGCTCTTTGTTCCACGGGACCGCCTGCCGGAAACCGAGGACGATGAGTATTACTACACCGACCTTGTGGGCCTTGAAGTGCGCGACACCGGCGGCAACGTGCTTGGCAAAGTCAAAAACGTCCTCAACCACGGCGCCGCTGACCTGTTGGAAGTCCTGCCGCCAAAATCTTCCGAAACCGTATTTCTGCCTTTCACCATGGTCAATGTCCCCACCGTGGACATGGCTGCCGGCCGCATCATCGCCGATCCCCCTGAAGGCTTGTTTGACTGATGACTGACGCCTCCAAACCCAAATCCCATGGCCGCCTGTCCATCTCTGCCTCGCTCAAACCGCGCGAGCTGGTCACCCACAATCCGCGCCTGGCCAAAGTCTGGTCCGCTCGGATCATCACTTTGTTCCCCGATGCCTTCCCCGGTGTTTTGGGCGAAAGCCTCACTGGCAAGGCGCTCAAAGATGGAAAGTGGCAAATCGAAACCACCAACCTGCGCGACTTCGGCCTGACCAAACACCGCAACGTGGATGACACCCCCGCCGGCGGTGGCGCCGGCATGGTGCTGCGTCCTGACGTTCTTGGCCCCGCGATCGAGCACACCATGCGCGGCGCCCGTGGCAACTGGCCGCTGGTCTATCTCTCCCCCCGTGGCCGCCGCTTTGATCAAAAAATGGCCCGCGCCTGGTCTCAGGCAGACGGCGTGACCATGCTCTGCGGTCGTTTTGAAGGCGTGGATCAACGCGTTTTGGATCACTACAACATCCAAGAAGTCAGCCTTGGCGACTTTGTCCTCACTGGCGGAGAAATCGCCGCCCAAGCGATGATCGACGCCACCGTACGCCTGCTGCCGTCTGTGCTGGGCAACGCTGACAGTATTGAGGACGAAAGCCACTCCAACGGCTTGCTGGAGCACCCGCAATACACCAAGCCCGCCGAGTGGAACGGGCACAAAATTCCCGACATTCTGATGTCCGGCCACCACGCCAACATCGAGAAATGGCGTCATCAAATGGCCGAAGACATCACCAAGACCCGCCGCCCGGACATGTGGGCCGCCTATGAGGCCGACGAGGACAGTTAACCAAGTCCTTGCGCCTGCGCCCCTGTCCATGTTTTTGTTCCCGCATCACAATTCTGAACAGGGACCACAGACATGGCCGCCAAATTCGAGCTCTACACCGACAAAGCTGGTGAATTCCGTTTCCGCCTGAAAGCAGGCAACGGCGAGAACATCCTTGCCTCCGAAGGCTACAAGCAGAAAGCTAGCTGCGAAAACGGCATCGCGTCGGTGCAGAAAAACGCCGCGGATGACGCGCGTTACGAGCGCAAAGAAACCGCGTCCGGCAAATTCATGTTCAACCTGAAAGCCACCAACGGTCAGGTCATCGGCACCTCGCAGAGCTACACCAGTGCCTCCGGCCGCGACAATGGCATCGAAAGTGTCATGCGCAACGCACCAGAAGCCTCTGTGGTCGAACTCGACGACTAAGCTAAAATGACGGCGAGCGGGTCAACGGCCCTCTCGCCACCGCACCCAGGCTTCCGGACTGCCGCGAAACACGTTGATGTCCACCTTGCCTGCAATGCCGGGCACCAGCCCCGTCCCCGTATATTGCCAGAACGTCCAGCGCGCGCCGGGGTATATCTGTTGCGGGTGTCCCGCCACCGTACGCAGCCAGAACTCCGTGCCGCCCAAGGTGCCTATGCCTGTGTCGTGGAAGAAATCAACCGTGGTATAGACAATTGGCCGCCGCCCGTAATGCGCTTCCAAAATCGACAGGAACTTGCGCGCCTCACTGCGCACCTTGCTGCCGCTGGGCCGCAATCGGCATGTGCGTGATTGCGGTGTCCATTCCATGTCCAACACATGTGGCAACGGCGCCCCGCGCGGCACGTTCTTGATGAACCAGGCCGCCTGCTCCTCAGCCGGACGACAGAAATAGTAGTAATGATAGCCGCCCCAAGGAATGCCCGCGTTCGCCGCCCCGGCCCTATGAGTATCAAACAGCGGGTCCGCGAGATCCCCGCCCTCGGTGGCTTTGAGAAATGCAAAACTGACCCCAGACCGCCGCGCTTCCTGCCAATTGATGCTGGTCTGCCAGCGCGACACATCGATACCATGCACCGGATAACTCTCAGGCGGCCTACGGTCCCACTCATGTGGATCTGCATCGCCATATTTGGGATAGGTCACTATTTGTGATGCCAGGCTCTGCACCCGCGCCGCCTCAACCGCCGCAGCCTGCTGCGCTGCCTGAGCCGCCGGATCATCCGGCACCGAACGGCCGCAACTCGCCACCACGAGTAGAGCCAACAGACTTATCTTCAATACTCGCATATCACACCTAAACCAAACCGTTGCGCCCCCTCAGTAAACCGAGAGAGCGCATCTCTATGCAAGCAAAGCTTTTTTGAATGGCAAAGCCTCGCCTAAGCGGCTTTCTTCGCCGCCAAAAACGCTTCTTTGGCCTGATGGCCTTTCAAGGCTGGCAAGCCAATCGCATGTACGGTCAACACACCCAGCTTGTTCAGCGCCGCAAACACCAGCGCATCCATGAACCATGCCAGAGGCGTGCCCAGACTGCCCCAGAACGCGGGCAAGTCTGCAAAACCCGCAAACAGATATGTCCCAGTGGCCGCATGCACCGCCAATCCAATCCAGAACCCCGCGCAATACGGGCAGCGCCACTGCTCGTACAGCGACTGCACCGACTGCGGCAGCAACTTAAGTCCCCGCGTGAACCACGTGCCCCAGTGCGGCAGATGCTCCCAAAACAGCTGGTGGATTGCGATCCCCAACAAAAGATTTTCTATCGCCATGACAGTTTCCTTTCCTCATTTACTTAGTTAGACTAACTTACTAAATGACTCAAATTTCCAACCAACAACCACCACACACAGCTACAGGCTTGCCACGTCCCCAAGATCCTTTTCGAACTGGGTCGCAATCTGCTCATAAACTCGTGCGCCACGGGCCAGCTTCATCTGCCCTTCCGGTGTCAGCACAATGTGCTGCGCCCGCGCATCCATCATACATTGAAAGCGCGACACCAAATTCCGCGCCTCAAGCTTGGAGATCATCGTGCTGGCACTGGCCTTGGTCACGCCCAAAGCCTCCACAATATCCTGCAAATGCTGGCCGTGTTTGTCTTCATAGCGCTGCAAATCCGCCTGTTCTTGCACCGCGCTCAAATACTCAAACTCGCTGAAACTCAAATCGAGGTCCTGCCCCGCTTTGGTCCAGGCCCGATGGCAAGACTGATGCACTTTCTGCAGTTTTTTGGCGAGGTCAGACATGTAAGGCCTTTATAGTTCGCCAAACTAACTACTTGAGTCGCGATACACTGTCAAACCCCTTGCACGTATGGCCCATCTGCCCTAAACACCGGCTGTCCGCGTCTCGCATGAGTCGTTCGGGCCTGCTGTGCATTGCAATGATCTCCGGTTTCTTCGTCGGAGTTGGCAAAAAAAGCAGCAGAGGAAGACAAGAAAAGACGACCTGACCCTCTGGCGGGCGCTCAACGCGGACCCGGAAGAAGACCAAGAGTTCTGAGGTGCATCAAACCTTTGTGGATATAACCACAAGCAACATTTAGGAGATGATCCAATGGATCTGATCGCACAGCTCGAAGCGGAGCAGATTGCTGCGCTGGGGAAAGACATCCCCGATTTCAAAGCCGGTGACACCATCCGTGTTGGCTTTAAAGTGACCGAAGGTTCGCGCACCCGTGTGCAGAACTACGAAGGTGTTTGCATCAGCCGTAAAAACGGCCACGGCATCGCTGGCTCGTTCACTGTTCGCAAGATTTCCTTTGGCGAAGGTGTGGAGCGTGTGTTCCCACTGTTCTCGACCAACATCGACAGCATCACTGTTGTGCGTCGTGGTCGTGTACGTCGCGCCAAACTGTACTATCTGCGCTCCCGTCGTGGTAAATCCGCGCGTATCGCAGAAGACACCACCTACAAAGCCAAAAAAGCGTAAGGAGCGGTATCATGAAAAAAGACACTCATCCCGACTACCACTTCATCGACGTGAAAATGACCGACGGCACCATCATCAAGATGCGTTCCACCTACGGCAACGAAGGCGACACTCTGGCGCTCGACGTGGACCCATCCGTGCACCCAGCATGGAACGGTGGCTCCACCCGCCTGATGGACGCCGGTGGCCGCGTGTCCAAGTTCAAAAAGAAATACGAAGGCCTGGGCTTCTAAGAACCCCTCCCTTTGTTACAGAAACGCCGCCTCCCTCGGGGCGGCGTTTTTTTTGTTGGGGAAGACTATTTTTGCGCCTCCGGCGCTCAACCCGCCCCCATCGAGCTCAAAAGGCGCGGAAACATAGTGTTTCCGACCCCGAAATAGCTTTTTCTCGAAAACTCCGCCCATTTATGACACCTTCCCTCCAATTCCTAAAGTGCAACAGAAAACGCCACTGCCGTTTTGGGGTCGTGGTCAGTTCAATAATTAGGGGGAGGCATTGCCATGCCAATTGCAACCAAAGTGTTTACTTACGAGTTGGACGGATTGGCTTACACCGTCATGGTTTACGAAGAAGACGGGTCCATTTTTGCCGACATTACTGTCGATGAAGGCGCTATGGACGTAAATGCCGTCTACTTTGGCGATGACGATTATTCCGGTGACAGCGAATCCCTCTCTGGTCCCCTCAACATGAACGGCGTGCGCTTGGATGGCGAACGCGTTCAATGGGACGAGGCAGCTCAACTCAGCGATCCAGGTCTGGGTCCCGAAGGTGAAGACAAAGAAACATATCTGACCGAAGGCGACTCGCTCACAATTGAGCTAAACGCCGACAGCCTGGACGACATCGACATCTTTGGCATTCGGGCCACCTCAACAACCACTGACTCTGGATCAATCAAGGCTGTTTCTGATGATCCGGAAGAACCGGAAGAACCAGAAGAGCCCCTCATCGAAAAGGTCGGCTTTGGATATGAACTCAACGAAGATGGCGTCATCACTGACGGATACTACTTCGGTGCAGATGACTTGCCCGAGGGCAGCGAGCCAACCTTCGCAAACTACCTCAGTCACTTTGAGAACGGTGTCGGCGGTGATATCACGTCGCTAGAAGCCGTAGCGTTTTTTGAATTCCATGAAGATGGGTATCCGGTCGAACTGTTCCGTATCGAAGCTCCAGAAGGCGGCTTCACGGATTCCGATGAAATTCTGACCGCTTATGACGAGGCCGTCGAAAACGGTGCATTTGGCGATGCTGGCACAGAGGATGACCCCTTGGCACTGCTGGCCACTCTGGAACCTGAAGACCTGGAACCCGAAGGCACCGAAGAGGCCGACGACGACGTGGAAGATGTTTTGGCCTAGTGATCATTGCCGAATTTGGACACCGGGCGGAGCGAAAGCTTCGCCCTTAAAGCTTCTCACTTTAGACCGCCACCTCCCTGGGGTGCTTTTTGTCAGCAGCGCTGAGGTCCCGGACTTCCGCGCTCACCGGCCAACTCGCAGCCCCCAGCACCGCAAACCAATCAATATCGAACCGGACGCAAATCCCCGGCGTTTATTCTGCACCCACCGTGCACGCGAAGCATCACCTGCAATGCTTGCTTTGTGTTTCTGCCATCACGTGCCAAACTGTGATCTTTCAGAGCGTACCGCCGGAGGCCCGCATGCTCAAAGATCATTACGGAAACCCAATTTCGACATCCTCTCCAAAAGCGCAATCCAACTATGACCGCGCCGTACACCTTTTCCTGGGGGGCAACTACGGTGCTGTTGATGCCTTCTCCGACGCCGCCATGGAGGACCCGGACTTTGCCCTTGCCCACGCAGGGAAAGCCCGCGCGCTGATGATGACCGGCGATATGCCAGCCGCCAAAGCTGCCCTAACACAGGCCCAATCTCGGGCAAGCCAATCCTCACACCGTGAAAAAGCGCACATCAATCTGTTTGCCTTGATGCTATCTGGCAAAGCCGTCGAAGCCCGTAGCGCTGTCTGGGAGCACGTTCGAGACTACCCGCGCGACGCTCTGGCGGCACAGCTGTGTTCCAACGTCTTTGGCCTCATCGGGTTTTCAGGCAAGGTTGGACGCGAAGCTGAATTGCTGGCCTACACGACATCTCTGTTGCCTCATTACGGCGACGATTGGTGGATGATGTCGATGCATGCGCTGTCGCTTTGCGAAACGGGTCAAACAGATGCGTCTCTCACACTGATGGAAGCCTCCCTCACGCTCAATAGCCGCAATGCCAACGCCTCCCACTTCAAAGCCCATGCGCAATATGAAGCGGGCGCAACCAAAGAGGGTCGGGCCTACCTCTCCACCTGGCTCAAAGATTACGACGCCCGTGGCGTTCTGCACGGACATCTCAGTTGGCATGTCGCACTTTGGGCACTGCATCAGGGAGACGAAGCCGCGATGTGGGGGGCTGTGGAATCGCGCGTTGGCCCAGGCGGTGCCAAAGGCTTGCCGATCAATGTGCTGACCGACACTGCCGCAATTCTGTATCGCGCCGAACTGGCCGGAGTTGAAGTCGCCGCAACACGTTGGAAATCCCTCAGCGACTACGCGTCACAACGTTTCCCTGAAACCGGTCAAAGCTTTGCCGATCTCCATGCCGCCCTCAGCCACGCCATGGCTGGCGAAGGCGATCGCCTCGCCTACCTTACAGACACCGCCAAAGGCTATGCTGCGGATCTGATCAAACCCATGGCCGCCGCTTGGGGGCAAATTGCCCGATCCGATTGGACAGGGGCATTACACAATCTTTTGCCTGTCATGGCCCAAACAGAGCGCCTCGGCGGCAGCCGTGCGCAGCGCGACCTGCTGGAGCTCACTTACGCCAACGTGCTGATGAAACTGGGCAAGACCGACGAGGCTCTGCGCAGCCTCTCAACCCGCCGTCCGGTTCTGGCGGAAGCCCCGCCTCTAGTTCTCACGCCGTGACCGATTTGCGTCCCCGCGTGCGCAGCAAGATCACGCCCATGATGGCAATATTCAACGCATTCCACGCAATGCCATTCACAAAGGCCAGCTCATAACTGCCGCTCACGTCGTAAATCCAGCCCGACATCCAGCCGCCAATTGCCATGCCCAGAATAGTCGCCATCATCACAAAGCCCACCCGGCTTCCGGCTTCCTTGGAAGGCATGTATTCCCGCACGACCAGCGCATAAGCAGGCACAATTCCGCCCTGCGCCAAGCCAAAGGCCAGGCTGACCAGATAGAGCGGCACCAACCCATCAAACGGCAGAAACAGGAACAACGCCCCCATCTGCAAAATTGACCCAATCAACAGCGTCAGCACACCGCCCAGCTTGTCCGCCACAAGCCCACTGATCAGCCGACTGACCACGCCGCCCATCAACATCAACGCCAGCATCTCTGCCCCGACGGCCGCCCCATAGCCAAGATCGACGCAGAAGCTCACGATATGCACCTGTGGCATGCTCATCGCCACACAACAGCCAATCCCCGCCAGACCCAAAATCCACATCAACGGCGCAGGCTTGAACGGCGCACCAGCTTGCCGCGCCTGCGCCGCGCTGTCCTGCGCGGCCAACGCCTCCGCTGGTACCTTGGGGCGCAACAAGAACGCCAAAGGCACCACCGCCACCACGGTCATCACCGCCAGCACCACAAACACCGCGCGCCAACCATACGTGCTTAACACGCCACTCAACAGCACCGGCCAGATCGCACCGGACAGGTAATTGCCACTGGCGGCAACCGCCACTGCAATCCCGCGCCGCTTCTGAAACCACAGCGACACATCCGCAATCAGCGGTCCAAACCCCACCGCCGTGCCAAAGCCCAAAAACAGATGCACAAACGACAGCATCAGCACCGACCCACTCAGCGCCGCCGCACCATAGCTCACCGCGCTCAAAACCGCCGCGCCAATCAGCGCCTTGGTCACCCCCCAACGGTCCACCGCCTGCCCAATGACAAAGTTGCCCAGCGCAAAGCCAACCATGGTCAGCACATAGGGCAACGAAGCATCCGCCCGATCGATGCCAAACTCCTCCTGCACAGCAGGCATCACCACAATCACCGCCCACATGCCCACATTGGCAAACACGCCAATCAAAAGCGTGATGGCGAGGCGGATCCAACTGTAGCGGCTATCAAGAATGGGATGTGTCATGGCGTCACGCTAGGGCTGTCGCGCACAGGTGTATAGGGCCAGAGTGCAGCTTTCACGCCACGTCTGGCATACCTGACTGTCAAACCCGATCCGGGGTGCGTAAACTCGCGACAACTACAGCACAAGAGCCTCTCATGTCTGCCCGTCTGGTTTTGCTACTTGCCGCCTTTGGCCTCGTCCCAATTGCGCTGTCCTACGGCGTCGCTCCCACAAAGTCGGTGCCCTACCTGCTCGACTTTCCGGTCGAGGGCACCAATCAAAGCCACGTTTTCCGCGCCATTATGGGCCTCTACCTGGCCAACGTGCTCTTCTGGATCGCAGGCGCACTACGCCAATCACTTCGGCGCGCGGCCCTCTGGTCGCTGTTTCTGTTTATGGCAGGCCTCGCCGCTGGTCGTGTGCTGAGCCTGCTGCTCGACGGCCTGCCAAACTTTGTTCTGCTGTTCTATCTTGCCGCGGAGCTTTTGTTTGCCGCACTCGCCTTCCAAGCGCTGCGCAACACCAACTAGCGCCGTCAGCCCACCTGCTGGTGCACCTCGATCACATTGCCCTCGGGATCCTGAAAAAACACCTGATGCCACTCTTTGGCAAAGGCCGTGCCGTAATCCGAATAGGGCACACCGTTCTCCTCCAGCACTTTCAGAAACGCCGGCAGATCATCGGTGCGAAACGCAATATGCCCACGGTCCACCGGATTGATCACCTGCCCGTTCACAAAGGCCACATCCAGCCGCCGCTCCGCCAAATGCATCTGCATATCCCCGTCGGTGGCAAAGCGGATCTGCCCGTCATACCCGCGTGCATCATCCGCCTCTGTGCGTGGAAACTCCTCTTGCGGAACATCGTCCAGCCCCAACACTTTGGTGTAGAACTCATGCAGCCGATCCACATCCTTGGAGACAAAATTTATGTGGTGAAATTCGAGTTTCATGGGAGGGCTCCTGCGCAAAATATCTTTGCGCTCATAGAGCCCAGAACTCCATGAGTTTACAAGCGGCTAGACCGAGCCTGCCCCGCCAGTCCAAACAGCAACACCCGTGTGTTGGCGGCCAACCATTCCTCTGCATACGCCTCGTCATTGAGCACGGTCTTGCCGTCCCCCTTCATCGTAGCCGCATACATGATCTGATTGCCGAGCCGGTCGAGCACCATCCCGGTGATCAGCTCGACTTCAAGATCTGCATCGACAAACCCCGCGTTCTGCGCCTCTTTCAGGTATCCGGCGAACCCCTCATGATATCGCGCACCGCCCACAAAACCCCGATTCTCCCGCACCAGAATGCGAAACACCGGCGCCTGCGCAATCAACGCCCGAAACGTCTCGGAAATAAACATCTCCAACCGCAGCCGCATTTCCTCTGCCGTCTTGGGCGGCTTGGAAATCAACCGCAGCGGCACGTCAAACGTCGCTGCGGTGAATTCATCGATGATGGCGTTGAACAACCCTTCTTTGGTGCCAAAGTAGTGGTGGATCATTGTCGAACTGGCGTCCGCCGCCTTACAGATTTCACGCACCGAGGCCCCGGCATAGCCCCGGTCCGCAAACAGCGTTTTGCCAGCGTCAATCAAGCGCGCTTTGATGGATGTGTCCTGCATGTGACCTCCCATTCCCGCGCCCTTTCGCGCAGATCAGGCCGCGAGCGCCGCCGCCTCTGATTTGATTTTTTCTACCTTTCTGGGGTGCGGTTGACCAGTCTCTACAAAGTGCTGAATTTCCTCAAGACTGCGGATGAACCCGGCATCCAGACCTTTGGTCAACATCCCGCGCATCGGTTTGGCAAACCATTTTGGCGTGGCCTCCCCGATCCAGGTCACTTCACAGGTCGCGTCGTTGATCGCCCGCACAATCACCGTGGAGGTGTAGCCCTTCATTGGCATGGCTTTGGACCCCTTGTGAAGGGTCACATCCACACTGAGAGTCATCGCCTCCGGGTCAAACTGGGTCAGCACCTCTTCTTGGTACATTGGCGCAAACTTGTGGAACAGGTAGGAATAGCGCCCTTTTGCTGGCGCGCCGGGCAACGCTGGGCCCTCGATGGCCTCGGCACGCGGGATCGCCGCCATCCAGCGGTTCACTGCAACAAAGTCGTCCCCAATCAACTTCCAGGCGGCGGAAGCGGGGGCTTTCACGGTGATTGAATTCTTTGAGGTCATTGCACGGCCTTTCGATTGCACAGCATTATCTAACAATCGTAAGATAGGGTTCAACGGTCGATCCGTCAACTGAGTCGCTAAAAACGCACAGCGCAGGGTCACGCCCCACGGCGTCCCTGCACAGCTTAGATATTGAGAAGTAACGTCGTGCGTGGTGAACGCCCGCCAGCTGTTTTAACCTTTGGAGGCCTCGGCAGTCTGTACCACCTGCTGCTGAAACGGCGGCTCGCCAAAGCTGCGGAACTCGCCATTGTCCGCGTTAAACGCCCACCGGGCGACCAAAAGTTGATACTCTTTGGTGTAGAGATCCGGCTCGTGTTCATCTTCGGCAACGCGCATACGCCAAGAGCCTTGCACCCGCGTTGGCAACCGCACGTCCTTGCGTTTGGGCGCCTTGGTCACGCGGTAATTGGCATTTTCCCACTTTCGCTTCAAAAGCGTCACCAACTCTGCCGCCTCACGTTTCCGACGACCTGCAAAGATCACGTCAATTTCCACGTCGTTCTGCACCAAGCCTTTGATAATCACATCATCACGAGAGTTTTTGGAAAACTTGGGAATCAAATTCACCACCAACTCTGTTGGCGGCTTTTTGAATAGCCCGCCATCTTCATAAGCAGGTGTGATCTTGGCTGAGTTTTCGATGCGTTTCTTCAAGGTCCTGGTCCGCTGCTGCGTGGGGCTGTGCCCGTTCGTGCTGCGCCAATAGTCCTGCAAACGCCTTAACAATTGATTGGCATTCGAGGCAGATCGACGCAGTTTTCAGTGCGCCGATGCACAACTTCAAGCACCACCCTCTCCAAATCGCCACCGTCGCAAAACAGACGTGAAACCGACGTGCAAATCGGGGTGTTTACTGCCCCAACGCCTGCCCCAGATCCGCAATCAAATCCTCGGCATTTTCCGCCCCAACCGAAATCCGCAACAGCGTTTCAGGAATGCCGGTGTGCGGCTCAATGGTGTGGCGATGCTCAACCAGACTCTCCACCCCACCAAGTGAGGTGGCCCTATGGAAAAGCTTCATCTTTCCAGCCGCTTGCAGAGCCGTTTCCTTGTCCCCCTTCACAAGCAATGACATTAAGAACCCTGCCCCGCCCGGCATCTGGACCTTGGCCAGTTGATGCTGCGGATGGCTCTCTAGGCCAGGAAACAGCACACTGTCCACCTTGGGGTGGTCCTCCAGAAAACGCGCTATTTTCATAGCGTTATCCACCATGCGCTCGACCCGCAATGCCATCGTGCGCATGCCGCGCAACAGCAACCAAGCCTCAAACGGCCCCATCACCGCGCCCGCACTGGCACGATCCACTTCGATCTCTTCCCAAACCGGCGTGATCTCCTTGGTGACCAACACACCACCCAGCACATCCGAATGCCCGTTGATCACTTTGGTCGTGGAGTGCATCACAATATCTGCGCCCAATTTCAAAGGGTTGGTCAGAATCGGTGAAGCCGCCGTACTGTCCACCGCCAAGAGCGCACCGCAGCTCTCTGCCGCCTGCTTGGCAACTGCCACGTCTGTGATTTTCAACCACGGGTTAGACGGCGTCTCCACCCAAACCACATTGGCTGGTCCCTTGGCGCAAACGTCGGCCAACGCGTCCGTGTCACTCGCGTCCACCTCATCAATAACAATCTGACGACGCTCGCAAAATTCGCGAATCCACTTGGTGGTGTTCCAATAGATTCCGCTTTGCACAATCACCCGCCCACCAGTTGGCACGGTGCGAAACAGCGCCGCAATCGCCGCCATGCCCGACGGGAACAACAACGCCGCCGCGCCGCCTTCCAACTGCGCCAAAACCGTCTCCGCCTGCCGCGCCACATCATTGTGCGGTCGGGCGTAAATGTTGTTTTCGTTCAGAGGGTTGTAATTCTCGTCCCGCGCGAAGGTGGTTGCCGGCTGGATTGGCGGCACCACGCCACCGCTTTGCTGGTCAATCGCCCCGCCAGCCTGCGCCAACAGTGTTTCCGGCAACATATCTTTAAAATCCATGATCTTCCCTCGCGTCTTTGCGCGCACAAAATCGCAGCGACAGTAAACTTGCAACCCCAACGCACGCCCGTGTAGGAGGTCATCATGACCCGCGTGATACTCTTCAACAAACCCTTCGATGTGCTGTCTCAATTCACCGACAAAGGTCTTGAGGGCAGCACCCGCCGCACTTTGTCGGATTTCATTGACGTGCCCAAAGTCTATCCGGCTGGCCGGCTGGACCGCGACAGCGAAGGTTTGATGGTGCTCACCGACGACGGGAAATTACAGGCCCGCATAGCCGACCCGCGCCACAAGATGGCCAAAACCTATTGGGTGCAGATCGAAGGCGCGCCTGACGACGCAGCCTTGGAAGCTTTACGAAAAGGCGTGAAACTGAAAGACGGCCTGACGAAGCCCGCCAAGGTGCAAGTCATTGACGAACCAGTTAAACTCTGGCCGCGCACCCCGCCGATCCGTGTGCGAAAATCCATTCCAGACACCTGGATTTCCCTCACCATCCGCGAGGGTCGGAACCGCCAAGTGCGCCGCATGACCGCCGCAGTTGGTCACCCCACTTTGCGACTTATTCGGGCACAGATTGGTGACTGGCGCTTGGGTGGATTGGAAAGTGGCACTTGGCGGGACGCCTAGCGCATCAATCACTTTTCCTGTGGATAATCACAACATATAGTAGACAGCAACAAACCCGCGCCGTAAGTGCCGCGGGACTGAAACACGAGCAGGGACAACGGGCATGGCACATATCATTGTGGTCGGAAACGAGAAGGGCGGCGCAGGCAAATCCACCCTATCGATGCACATCGCGACAGCGCTTGCACGCATGGGCCACAAAGTGGGCGGCATTGACCTCGACCTGCGGCAGAAAAGCTTCGGAAGCTATGTCGCCAACCGTCGGAAATTCCTGCAAAAAGCAGGCCTCGACCTACCGAGCCCAGACTATCACGATTTGCCAGAAGTCGACCAAGCCGCGCTGCAACCCGGCGAAAATGTCTACGACCATCGCCTGTCCGCTGCAGTCTCGATGCTGGAGCCAAACAACGATTTTATCCTGATCGACTGCCCCGGCTCCCACACCCGGTTGAGCCAGGTTGCGCACTCCTTAGCGGATACGCTGGTGACCCCGCTGAACGACAGCTTTGTCGACTTTGACCTGCTTGCCAAGATCGACGCAGACGGCGAGAAAATCCTCGGCCCATCGGTCTATTCCGAAATGGTCTGGAACGCCCGGCAACTGCGGGCGCAAGCAGGGTTGAAACCCATCGACTGGATTGTCATGCGCAACCGGATGGGTGCACAACAGATGGTCAACAAAGAGAAAATGGGCAAAGCGCTCGACCGATTGGCCAAACGCATCGGCTTCCGCGTCGCCCCCGGTTTCAACGAGCGGGTTGTGTTCCGTGAGCTGTTTCCGCGCGGCCTTACGCTGCTGGACCTACGCGACACCGGCGTGAAGCAACTCAACATCTCCAACGTGGCCGCCCGTCAGGAATTGCGTGAGCTGATCAAAGCGCTGAACCTGCCTGGGGTGTCGGCTGACTTCTAAGACCATGACCGCGCGCGACCAAGCTCCTCAGCCCGCCGCGCGGCCCACGCGCCTGATGGCCATGGCCGCTTTGGTGGTGGCAGAACTGCTCTTGGTGATCCTCACCTATCAGGTCATGGCCTCCATCGAGTGTCGCCAAACCGAAATCGAAGCCGCCTGTCGCGCCCTGCGGTCGATGACCGCACGCGGCTTGGCTGTCATGACCGTGATGGCACTCTATTTCTGGCTGCGCCCCGCCGCCTACCGTGCCTTGGCGGACCGCACTCTTGCGCAACCGGGCCATCGGGTCTGGATGCTGCTCCACCTTGCAGGGCTTGCGCTGATCTTCCTGCCGCTGCCGCTTTTTGGCGCCGCCGAAATCTCCCGCGCCTTCACGCCCACCCTTGTTTTGTTGACCGCTGGTGGCCTGCTGACGGCCCTCGGCGCGGTGTTTTGGGTCACACCGCTCGCCGCCTGCCGCGACTGGATGCGCAACGACAGCTACCTGTTGCCTCTGGCTCTGTTCGTTGGTTTTCTGGTCCCCGACCTCGCTGACCTCATGCGCCCGCTCTGGGAGTGGAGCACACTCAGCAGCCTGACCTTCTTCCTGGTTTTCCTGGTGTTGACCCTCCTTGGCTTTGACGTTGGCGTGCACCCACCTACCTATGAAATTGGCGTCGATGGGTTCTGGGTGCAGATCGCCAGCCAATGCTCCGGTGTAGAGGGAATTGCGCTCATCTCAATCTTCATGGGGTTCTACGCCACCCTTATGCGCCCGGACCTGCGCCAGAAACGCTTCTGGCTGATCCTGTTCCCACTGGCGGTCCTGGCCAGCTGGCTTTTCAACATCCTGCGCATCGCCATTCTGATTGTGATCGGAGCCCGTGTCTCGCCGGAACACGCCCTCAACGGCTTTCACTCCTATGCAGGTTGGCTGATGTTCACAGCTCTGGCCTTGCTGATTGTGCTGGTTGCACATCGTGCCCAATGGTTGCACCGCACACCGCTAGCCCAACACCCAACCGCTGCCATCCGGCACGACGCGCTCGCGGCCAAGATTGTCCCCTTCATTGTGATGATGTTGTCCGGTGTGTTTGTGTCTGCCTTCTGGCCAGACCCGGAAGCGGGCTATCCGGTGCGTGCTGCCTTAATGGCACTCCCACTGATTTTTTTCTTTCCAGCGCTGCACACCCTCTGGCGCAAACCATCGCTGGAGGCCGTCGCCGTGGGCCTCATCATCGGCGTTCTCTGGATTGTCACCGCCCCTTCTGAAGACCCGCCAACAACAAACACGCCCAGCCTGTTTTGGATCGCCACACGTATGATTGGCACCATTCTTCTGGTGCCGGTCATCGAAGAGCTGTTTTTCCGCGGCTACCTGTTACGCCGCCTGCACCAGAACACGATGCTCTGGACCTTTGTCGCCGTTGGTGTCTCCAGCCTGCTCTTTGGCCTGATGCACGATCGCGTTTTTACGGGCACACTCGCAGGCGTCGCCTTTGGCCTGCTTTATCTGCGCCGGTCTGAAACGTCGGACGCCGTTGTTGCGCATATCGTGGCCAACGCCACCATAGCACTTGCCGCCCTGCTGACGGCAAAATGGGCGCTCATCTGAGCGCCCATCTGGTTTTCCTCAACCTGTTGAGACTGGCTTAGCTTTGTTTTTGACGACGGCGCAGTTCCCAAACCAGCGCCAAAGTTGCAAGCACGGCAGCCACGGCCAACAGCCCAGCCCCTGCGTCAATTTCCGGAACAGCGTTGGAACCACCACCTGTGTCACCGCTACCGGTGTCACCACCGCCCCACCAGCGCCACCACCAACCGTACCAACCGCCATAGTCTTGTGCGAAGGCAGCTGGCGCACTTAGCATCAGAGCAGATAGTGCAAAAACCGCAGCTTTAGATTTGTTCAAAAGACCCATAGAAAACTCCCGGACCTATGCCTGTGTATTGAAACTAGGGTGCCATAGCGGCCAACGACGTTTCAAGCAGATTGCTGCAAATGCACAATAACTTGTCATTTCGCACCCAGACTGTCCGCATTTGAAAAACAATCCGCCTTGGAGGTCAAAACTGTCGCCAAGCCATCACACCGAAAGCGAATCGAACCCCAAAATGATTCGCTCAATTTGTGCGCCCCGCCAACTTCAGCAACATCCCCTTCAAGGTCTGCATCTCAGCCTCACTCAACTGCGCCAAAAGACTGCCCTCATACCCCTGCGCCACCTCGCGCAGGTCGCGGTACACTTTCTCCCCCGCAGGTGTGAGCTCCAACCACTCCACCCGCCGGTCCTCTTCGCTGCGGGCGCGCTTGACCAAGCGTCGATCCGCCAACCGCTGCACCGCACGGCTGACCTTGGTCTTATGCACCTTACCTTGGGCCCCAATCTCGGTGGCGGTCAGCCGTCCAAATATCCCAAGATGGAACAGCACCCGCCACTCGCTGCGCAACAGCCCGTAGCGGTCCTTATAGACCTTCTGAAACCCCAGACTGGCTTCCTCAGCCGCCTGGTTCAGCAAGTAAGGCAAAAACGCCTGTAAATCGAAGTCATCAGGTTTTGTCATAGGCTGCGCATCCTCCTGCTTGTTAGTTACAAAAACAACTATTACCACCGCAACCAAATTCGAACTCAGGAGCGACCCGATGACCAAGCACACTGTTCCGACCCGCATGCAGAAGGCCCCTTCGATGGCGGGCCCGCATGAGGGCTACATGCCCGGTTTTGGCAACGACTATGAAACCGAGGCCCTGCCAGGTGCCCTGCCGCAAGGCATGAACAGCCCGCAGAAATGCAATTACGGCCTTTATGGCGAGCAGCTCTCCGGCACCGCCTTCACCGCCGAAAATGTCGAACGCACATGGTGTTACCGCATCCGCCCTTCGGTGAAGCACAACAACCGGTATGAGAAAATCGGCGTACCTTACTGGCAATCCGCCCCCAATGTCGATCCGGATCTGGGCAGCTTGGGCCAATACCGCTGGAACCCGGTGCCCCACACCGAAGAGGCGCTGACCTGGATCACCGGCATGCGCACCATGACCTCGGCGGGCGACGTGAACACACAGGTGGGCATGGCCACGCACATCTACCTGGTGAACACCTCAATGGAGGATGACTATTTCTTCTCCGCCGATTCCGAGCTGCTGGTAGTGCCACAAGAAGGCGTGCTGCGCTTCTCTACTGAACTGGGTATCATCGATGTAGAACCCAAAGAGATTGCCATCCTGCCCCGTGGGCTGGTGTACCGCGTCGAAGTGCTTGAAGGTCCGGCCCGTGGTTTTGTCTGCGAAAACTACGGCCAAAAGTTTGAACTGCCTGGTCGTGGCCCGATTGGGGCCAACTGCATGGCCAATCCGCGCGACTTCAAAGCACCTGTGGCCGCCTATGAGGACCGCGAAGTGCCCTCTACGGTTACTGTAAAATGGTGTGGCCAGTTCCACCGCGCCAACATCGACCAGTCGCCGCTCGATGTGGTCGCATGGCACGGCAACTACGCGCCTGTAAAATACGACCTGCGCACCTACTGCCCGGTTGGCGCGATCCTGTTTGACCACCCTGACCCCTCAATCTTCACCGTGCTGACCGCGCCGTCTGGCCAGCCCGGCACTGCCAACATCGACTTTGTTCTGTTCCGCGAGCGCTGGATGGTGGCCGAAAACACTTTCCGTCCGCCGTGGTACCACAAGAACATCATGTCCGAGCTGATGGGCAACATCTACGGCCAATATGACGCCAAACCGGAGGGCTTTGTCCCCGGTGGCATGAGCCTGCACAATATGATGATGCCACACGGGCCGGACAAAAACGCCTTTGAAGGCGCGTCCAACGCCAATCTCGGCCCGGACAAGCTCGACAACACCATGTCGTTTATGTTTGAGACCCGCTTCCCGCAGCACATCACCAAATTTGCCGCCAACGAAGCGCCGGTCCAGGACGATTACATAGATTGTTGGACCGACATCGAAAAGAAATTCGACGGCACCCCGGGCAAGAAGTAAGCTCCCATGATTGGGGGCTTTGCCCCCGTCACAGCACACTGTGACTCCCCCAGGATACTTCTGGAATGAGAAATGCTTGGGGGCGTCAAACGAAGTAGCAGGAAGACCAATGCACGCGAACAAAGTCACCCTTCTAGGCACCAAGGGCGGCCCGGCCATCCGGCCCGGTACCCGAATGCCAACCTCTATTCTTGTTGAGATGGATGGGCTGACCATCCTTGTGGACGCAGGTCTTGGCGTCAGTCGTGGGCTGTGTGATGCTGGCGTGGCCCTGACCGATCTGGACGCGATCCTGATCACGCACCTGCATTCCGATCACTATCTGGAACTTGGCCCGCTGTTGCACACCGCCTGGACCGCAGGATTGAACAAATCCATCCCGATTTACGGCCCGGAAGGGCTGGACCACTATTGGAAGGGGTTCCTCAACGCCATGTCGTTTGACGTGGAACTGCGCCTGCGCGACGAAGGCCGCCCGGCGCTGGAACCACTGGCGGAAATCCACGTATTGGAACCCGGCCAAATGGACCTCGGTCCACTGAACGTCACCACCCTGCGCAACGAACACCCGCCCATCACAGACAGCTACGCCCTGCGCTTTGATGGCGCAAAACACAGCGTGGTGCTTTCCGGCGACACCGCGCCAATTGCCGAAATGGTCGACCTCGCCAAAGGCGCCGACCTGCTGGTGCATGAGGCGATGTTGTCTGCTGGCATCGACGCGCTTTGCGCCCGTGTGGGCAACGGCGACGACCGTCTGCGCATCCATCTGGAGCGCAGCCACACCCCCGCCGCCGAAGCAGGCCGGGTCGCCACCGAGGCTGGCGTCAAACAGCTGGCTCTCAACCACCTCGTCCCCTGTGACGACCCGACCTTCACCGAGACCCACTGGCAGGAGGAAACCTCCCGCACCTGGTCCGGCCCTCTCTTCATCGGCACCGACGGGATGTCTCTCCCGCTCGATTGACCGCTTTAAAAAGGAAACGCGCATGTCTTTGTTAAAATCCTGGGTCACAAGCGCCAACGACGCTGCCTGCCCTTTCCCTCTCAACAACCTACCCTACGGCGTCTTCTCTGTGGACGATGGCGAGTTGCGTTGCGGTACCGCCATTGGCGACCGGATCATCGACCTCACGGGGCTGGAAGAAATCAGCACCCTGCGCGCTGACCCGGACGCAGATGTTCTGGATGCCCCCTATTGGAACGACTTCATGGAGTTGGGTCCAGAGGCTTGGGCCGCGTACCGCGCCAAGCTTCAGAAGATGCTCGCAGCAGATGCCACCGAAGACGTCCAGGAGGCTCTGACCTATTTCTCGCTGCCCTTGGCCGATGCCACGCTGCACATGCCGATGGCTGTCAGCGAATACACCGACTTTTACGCCGGTCGGCACCACGCGACCAATGTGGGCACCATGTTCCGCGGCGCAGAAAACGCGCTGCCACCTAACTGGTTACACATCCCCATTGGCTACAATGGCCGCGCGTCTTCGGTGGTGGTGTCAGGCACCGATGTCCGCCGCCCATGGGGTCAACTTAAATCCCCGGATCACGACACACCTGCCTTCCTGCCCTGCCGCCGGTTTGACATCGAACTGGAAATGGGCGCGATTGTGGGCCAGTTCTCCGACCACCCGGTGACCGTGCAAGAAGCGGACGACATGATCTTTGGCTACGTGTTGCTCAACGACTGGTCCGCGCGTGACATTCAGGCCTGGGAATACCAGCCACTTGGCCCGTTCCAAGCCAAAGCCACCGCCACCTCGATTTCCCCTTGGATCGTGACAAAGGCGGCGCTGGAACCTTTCCGCACTGATACACCCGAGCGTGAGTTTGAGCTGCTCGATCACCTCAAAGACGTTGGTCCGATGCTCTATGACATCGACCTGTCGGTGACACTGGCGCCTGAAGGCAAAGACGCCACCGAAATTGCCCGCACCAACTACAATCAGATGTACTACTCGGCCGCGCAACAACTGGCCCATCACAGCACCTCTGGCTGCCCAATGAACGCAGGCGATTTGTTGGGCTCCGGCACCATTTCCGGCCCAACAAAGCCGGAACGTGGCAGCCTTTTGGAGCTCAGCTGGGGCGGAAAAGAGCCGCTGACCCTTGATAGTGGTGAGACCCGTACCTTCATTGAAGATGGAGACACGCTCACCCTCCATGGCGCCGCCAAAGGGGACGGGTACACAATCGGATTTGGTGACTGTACCGGCACACTTTTGCCTGCGCTTTCGGACCCTTTCGAAAGGTAACACCTATGCCTGCTCACCCTCGTTACGTTGGATATATCGCACAAAGTCTGGATGGCTATATCGCCACGCCGGATGGCGGGGTGAGCTGGCTCGATCCCTTCAATGCGGCGCTCGCGGAATGCAGCTGCGAGGACGCAGGCGGCTACAATGCCTTCATCGAAGAGGTGGACGCGGTTTTGATGGGCCGCGCCACCTATCGACAGGTGATGGGCTGGGGCTGGCCTTATGGCGACCGGGCTGGCTACGTGCTGACACACCGCCACGACTACAAAGGCGACCACATCACCGCCGCCGGTCCGATCGATGGTCTGCGTACTGCCATTGAGGCCAACGGCCACCAAAAGGTCTGGATCATGGGCGGCGGCGAAACCCAACGCGCCGCGCTGGATGTGGGCATGTTCGACGAGATTTCGGTTTTTGTCATGCCCACCATCCTCGGCGACGGCTTGCCCTGTTTTGCCAAGGGGGCACAGCAAAACCTGACCCTCAAGGCCTCCAATCAGAAGCCCGGTGGTATTCTGCAATTGGATTACACTTTCAAGGATCTCACGGCATGAGCACCCCGCATGGTGACGGTGACGCTCCACAACATGGCCAGAAAACGCCATGACCGAGTTTCTGACCGGCTGCACCCATTTTGGACACACCCAAGTGCTGCGCAAAGGCAATCGGCCGTATTCTTCCGTTGAAGAGATGGACGCGACGTTGATCGCCAACTGGAACGCTGTGGTTGGCAAAGACGACACGGTCTATCACCTAGGTGACTTCGCCTGGCCAAGAGACCGCCCCCGAGAACCCTATCTCGCACAGCTCAACGGCAAAATCATCTGCCTCAACGGCAACCGCGACGAGCCCGATTGGGGCCGCGACCTAATCACGCTCAAGCGCAATGACCGCGAGATCGTACTGTTTCACTACCCCATTGAGGAATGGAACGGCTGGTGGCGCGGCACGTTGCACTTCCACTGTCACACCCACGACACCGCATTCCACAGCGCCCCGCGCCGCGGCAATGTCGGCGTCGAAGCTCACAATTACACGCCCATCCGTCTCGACTGGGCGGTTGACCAACTTCTGCAAAAGGACCGCTGACCATGGCCAAAGCCTTCGCCTCCCAAGGGGACATGACCGAGAAAGAGACCTCTTTCACTGAAATTGGGGAGGGCCTCTACGCATTCACCGCCGAGGGCGACCCGAACTCCGGCGTGATCATCGGCGATGACAGCGTGATGATTGTCGAAGCCCAGGCCACGCCGCGCTTGGCCAACAAGGTCATTGAATGTGTGCGCTCTGTCACCGACAAGCCGATCTCCCATGTGGTGCTGACCCACTACCACGCCGTGCGCGTGCTGGGCGCGTCCGCCTATGGTGCGGACCAAATCATCATGGGCGACGCCGCCCGGGCCATGGTGGTGGAACGTGGACAAGAAGACTGGGACAGCGAGTTCCAACGTTTCCCCCGCCTGTTTGAGGGCCACGAAAGCATCCCCGGCCTGACCTACCCCACCACCACCTTTTCTGACGACATGACCGTCTACCTCGGCAACCGCCGCATTGACCTCATGCACCTCGGCCGCGCCCACACCGCAGGCGACATCGTCATCCACGTGCCAGACCAGAACGTCATGTTCACCGGCGACATCGTAGAATACCACTCCGCCTGCTACTGCGGTGACGGGCATTTCTCCGACTGGGGTGACACGCTCGACAACATTGCATCGTTTGACGTGGACGCCATTGCCCCCGGCCGTGGTGACGCGCTTGTGGGCAAAGAGATGGTCAACGCCGCCATCGAAAACACCCGCGACTTTGTCGAAAGCACCTACCGTCCCGCCGCCAAGGTTGCGGCCCGCGGCGGCACCCTGAAAGAAGCCTGGAACGCGGTGCGCGCCGAATGTGACCCGAAGTTCGCAGACTACGCAATTTACGAGCACTGCCTGCCCTTCAACGTCGCCCGTGCCTATGACGAAGCGCGTGGCATCGACACCCCCCGCATCTGGACCGCCCAGCGCGATCTGGAAATGTGGGAGGCACTGCAGGGTTGAGACAAATCCCCGCGTCCTTGATCTATGTCGTGGCGCGCGGCCCCTTCGCGCGCCACGCTACCCCCAACAAACGCGCCTGTCCTTGGGAGGAGGAGCCCTATGAGCAAGATTTTTGACGTCCCGCTCTACGCCTACACGCGCAGTCCGGATCAAGACGAAGGCATGCCTGTCCGCCATCCGGTGGTGATCATTGGCGCAGGTCCCGTAGGCCTCGCCACCGCCATCGATCTGGCGCAGCAAGGCATCAAAACCGTCATTCTGGACGACAACGACCGCGTGTCTTTTGGCTCACGGGCCATTTGCTTTGCCAAACGCCCATTGGAAATTCTCGACCGCCTTGGCTGTGGAGAAGCCATGGTCGAACGCGGCGTGCAATGGGACACCGGCAAGGTCTTCTTTGACACCCGCCAAGTCTATGAATTCAGCCTGACCGAAGAAGAGGGCCATAAAAATCCGGCCTTCATCAACTTACAGCAATACACTTTTGAGCAGGTCTTGGTCGAACGTATCCGCGAGATGCAGGCCGTGGGTGCCCCCATCGAAATCCGTGGCCGCAACAAGGTCGAGGCCATTGGTCAACACGATGATCACGTCAAACTCGAGGTGGAGACCCCCGAAGGCAGCTACACGATTGAGGCAGACTGGCTTGTCGCCTGTGACGGCGCCAACTCTCCCACCCGCCGTATGCTGGGGCTGGATTTTGACGGACAGGTTTTTGAAGACAACTTCCTGATCGCCGACGTGGTGATGAAAGCCGACTTCCCGTCCGAACGGTGGTTCTGGTTTGATCCACCCTTCAACCGCGGCCAATCTGCCCTGCTGCACAAACAACCCGACAATGTCTGGCGCATTGATCTGCAACTGGGCCGTGACATCGACAAAGAACGCGAGAAACGCCCCGAAAACGTGATGGTGCGCCTCAAAGCCATGCTGGGGGATGACGCGGAATTCGACCTCGAATGGGTTTCCATCTACACCTTCCAATGTTGCCGCATGGAGCGCTTCCGCCACGGCCGCACGCTCTTTGCTGGTGACTCTGCCCACCAAGTTTCCCCATTTGGTGCCCGTGGTGCCAATTCCGGCCTGCAAGACGCCGACAACATCGCATGGAAATTAAAACTGGTGCTGAAGGGCAAAGCGCCCGAAACCCTGATGGACAGCTACAACACCGAGCGGGCCTATGGTGCGGATGAAAACATCCTCAACTCCACCCGTTCTACCGAGTTCATCACCCCCAAATCCGAGATGAGCCGCATCCTGCGTGACGCCGTGCTGGACCTCTCCGCCCATCACGAATTTGCGCAACCGCTGGTGAACTCGGGCCGCTTGTCCGTGCCCTGCACCTATGATGGCAGCATGCTCAACTCCGCTGATGCGCTCGCCGCACCAGACGTCACGCGGCCCGGCAGCCCCTGCCCCGACGCCCCGCTAGGGGATGACCACCTGCTCGGCAAACTCGGCAATGAGTTCATCCTGCTGACCATCGACGCCGACGCGCCCGACAGCTTTGAGGAAGATGGCGTCACTGCCACCCGTCTTGCGCTGTCGGTCCGTGACGATCCAACGCTCACGCTGAAACGGCAGTACCTCGGCGATGCCCCCTCCGGCGTTTACCTGATTCGCCCGGACCAACACGTTGCCGCCCGCCGCGAAGCTTTTGATGAACCTCATTTCCGTGCTGCCCTGCGCCGCGCCACAGGCAAGGAGTGATCTGATGTCGGACAAACTGATCCTAAGCCCAAATCTGGACAACGCGGACGGCTTCTTTGACGCCCTCGCCCGCGCCCACGACGGCCTTGAGAAATCCACCAGCGACGCGCTCAATGCCCGGCTGATCTTCTTGCTCGCCAATCACATTGGGGACA
Organism: uncultured Shimia sp.; assembly: GCF_947493595.1. Classification (GTDB taxonomy): domain Bacteria; phylum Pseudomonadota; class Alphaproteobacteria; order Rhodobacterales; family Rhodobacteraceae; genus Shimia. Next base: position 196,459 of record NZ_CANLRL010000006.1, read on the forward strand.
ACAAAGTGTTGGATCAGGCCCTGAAAGCGGCGCAAAACAGCGGCCACAAGCGATGAGCTGCCCAGTATGAGCACGGTGCTTTACGACTACTGGCGGTCCTCCGCCAGCTACCGTGTGCGCATCGCGCTGCTTCTCGCGGGGGAGCCGTTTGACACTGTGCCTGTGGATCTCCTTGCAGGAACCCACCGCGCGCCAGATCATCTGGCGCGCAATCCGCAAGGCTTGGTGCCGGTGTTGGAAATAGATGGGCAGCAATTCACCCAATCGCTTGCCATTCTCGAATACCTCAACGACACCCGCGGCCTTGGCATGTTGCCAGACGATCCAGCTCAGCGCGCAAAGGCCCGCGCTTTGGCACATAGCATCGCCGTGGACATTCACCCCGTGTGTAATCTGTCCGTCGTGCGCCATGCAGCTCACGAGGCTGAAGACAAACCCGCAGCCACCCGCGACTGGATGCAGCATTTCATTCGCCCCGGTCTGGTGGCCTTCGATACGCTTTTGAATGGGTTTGAGCAGGCGCCTTATTGCTGCGGAGACAGGCCGTCGCTCGCCGACCTTTGCCTGATGCCACAGCTCTACAATGCCCATCGTTGGGGGGCGGACATCTCAGACCTGCCCCGCCTACATGCGATTGAAACAGCCTGCGCCACACACCCGGCCTTCGCCGCCGCGCATCCTGATCAGGTCCGCCAAGCCTAGGTTTTAGAGCTCAATTTCGTTGAGATCGTTGAGCAACTCCAAAAGCTGCTCATAGCGCTCCGCGCCAAGATGATCACGCAGTTTACCCGCGTAACTCTTCGCTGCCGGAATGTTGTCTGCAATCAAGCGACAGCCCTCAGAGGTGGCTTTGATCACTTGCCGCCGGCCATCCTGTTCATCTCGCGCTCGCGTGATGTAGCCCTTTTCTTCCAGTTTCTGCAAAATCCGCGTCAAACTGGGCAACAACAGCACCGCACGATCCGCAATTGTGGTTGGATCCATCGGACCTTCTTCGACCAGAACCCGCACCACACGCCACTGCTGTTCGGTCACACCTGCATTCGCAAGTAATAATCGCGCGGGTTTCATCACTTTCTCTCTGGCGCGCAACAACGCGATTGGAAGCGATTGAGATGTATCGGGAATATTGGTCTTGCCTGTCATGTTACATACATGCACTGGAATGTTTCAAAAGGCAATTTGTTTGGGCGTGACATCCTTGCCTTGCAACGCTCATCAGCGGAATTTTGCATTTGTTACATCATTACAAATTGGTCTGGTTTTTCCCACGCCACCCACCTACGTAATTTCCCCGAATTGACCCTTTTTGCCGCCGCCACCTACCATGAGCACAATCGCCGCAATCCAATTTGCGGTTGAGTTCAGGGAGGAAAACTCATGAAGAAATGGCTCATCTCGGGCGCGATTTCTGCTTTGGCGCTGACCAGCGCCGCATCCGCAGACATCAAGATCGCCCACGTATACGGCAAAACCGGCCCTTTTGAGGCCTACGCCAAGCAATCCCACGACGGCCTGATGCTCGGTCTGGAGTACGCCACTGGCGGCACGATGGAGATCAACGGCGAGAAGATCGTCGTGATCGAGAAAGACACCCAGCTCAAGCCCGACAACGGCAAAGCCCTGCTCGAAGAGGCCTATGGCGACGATGAAGTTGACCTCGCTGTTGGCCCGGTCAGCTCCGGCGTAGCACTCGCCATGCTGCCAGTGGCCGAAGAATATGAAAAGCTGCTGATCGTTGAACCCGCCGTGGCCGACAGCATCACAGGCGCCAACTACAACCGCTACATCTTCCGCACCGGCCGCAACAGCTCACAAGACGCCGTGGCCAACGCCATCGCGCTCGCCGGCGAAGACGTGCACATTGCCACATTGGCACAAGACTACGCTTTTGGTCGTGATGGCATCTCCGCTTTCCGCGAAGCACTCGAAGGTCAGGGCCAAGGCATCGCACACGAGGAATACGTACCAACCGACACCACCGACTTCACCGCGGCGGCAGAGCGTATCTTCACCGCGATGAAAGACCTCGAAGGCGACAAAAAGCTCTTCATTATCTGGGCCGGCGGCGGCAACCCAATGGGCAAAATTCAGGCCATGGACCCATCCCGCTTTGGCGTTGAAATTGCCACAGGCGGCAACATCCTAGCGGCGATGAAAGCCTATAAGGATTTCCCGGGCCTCGAAGGTGCAACCTACTACTACTATGACATCCCAAAAAATGACGTAAACGACTGGCTGGTGAAAACCCACCAGGACCGTTTTGGCACCCCGCCTGATTTCTTCACCGCAGGTGGCATGTCCGCAGGCATCGCCGTGGTTGAGGCCATCAAAAAGGCTGGCAGCACCGACACCGAAGAGCTGATCACCGCGATGGAAGGCATGGAGTGGGAAACCCCCAAAGGCACCATGAAATTCCGCGCAGAGGATCACCAGGCGATGCAGACCATGTATCACTTCAAGATCAAAGTGGACGATAATGTCGAATGGGCCATCCCGGAGCTGGTGCGCGAGCTGAAGCTCGAAGACCTGCCCATCCCGGTCCGTAACTAAGACCGCCCTATTACCTCCATGGCTGGTTCCGGATCCCGTGCCGGGGCCAGCCTCCTTTCCCTCTCAGGGACCGCAAAAAATGCCCCACCCCATTCTGGAAACCACCGACCTGACCGTGCGCTTTGGCGGTCACGTGGCGGTCGACCACATCACCTGCAATTTCAACGCTGGCGAGCTGACCGCGATTGTTGGCCCTAACGGCGCAGGCAAAACCACCTATTTCAATCTGATCTCCGGTCAGATTCCCGTCTCCGAAGGCCGCGTGAAACTCAACGGCAGCGACATCACCCGCATGTCCGTTGCCCAGCGCACCCACCGCGGTATTGGCCGCGCCTTCCAGCTCACCAACCTGTTCCCTAACCTCTCGGTGTTGGAAAACATCCGGCTTGTGGTGCAATCCAAGGCCGGTCGCGGTTTCAACATCCTGTCGATGGCAGACAGCCACGCGGAACTCACCGGCCCAGCTTATGAGATCCTCGAACGCATCCGCATGACCGATCAGGCCGATCAGGTTGTCTCTGAACTGTCCCATGGTGACCAACGCAAACTGGAGGTCGCGCTGCTCATTGCCCTGGACCCGCTGGTCTATATGTTTGACGAACCCACCGCTGGCATGAGCGTGGACGAAGCCCCCGTAGTGCTTGATCTGATTGCCGAACTCAAAACCCGCAAAGACCGCGCCATCCTGCTAGTGGAGCATAAGATGGACGTCATCCGCACGCTGGCGGACCGCATCATCGTGTTGCACAATGGCGCGCTGGCTGCTGACGGCGACCCCGCCGAAGTCATGGCGTCGGATGTGGTGCAAGAAGCCTATATGGGCCGCGATCTTGAGGAGGCCCTCGCCAATGTCTGATCCCATCCTGAAACTTGAGGGCGTGTTCACCAACATCGCCCAATATCACATCCTGCAAGGTGTCGAGCTGACCGTGCCGCGCGGCGAAGTCACCATGCTTCTGGGCCGCAACGGCGTCGGAAAAACCACCACATTGCGCACCATCATTGGCCATTGGCGCGCCCATCAAGGCAGTGTGATGTTTGACGGCCAAGACATCACCAAACTGCCCACCCCAGCAATTGCCCGCGCGGGCATCGGCTTTGTGCCTGAAGACATGGGCATTTTTGCTGACCTGACGGTTGAGGAAAACATGATCCTCGCTGCTGTCTCCGGCGCTATTGATGAAACCCGCCTGCAATGGCTTTTCACCGTGTTTCCAGCGTTGGAAACCTTCTGGAAAAAAGACGCCGGTACATTGTCCGGCGGCCAAAAACAAATGCTGTCCATCGCCCGTGCCATGATCGAAGAGCGCGCGCTCTATCTGATTGACGAGCCCACCAAAGGCCTTGCGCCCGCGATCATCACCACCATGGCCCGCGCCATCAAAGAGCTGAAACAACAAGGGGCCTCGATCCTGTTGGTGGAGCAAAACTTTGCCGTGGCCAAAGCCTTGGGCGACAGCGCCAATGTGATGGACGACGGCCGCATGACCTGGTCCGGTCAAATGGCCGAACTGACCCAAGACGCCGAGCTCCAAGAGCGGCTCATGGGCCTCAGCATGGAGACCCACTGATGCCAATGAACGCAATTCAACTGGAGGTCCGCCCATGAGCGCCGCCCCCAAACACGCCCCCACCATGGCGCAAATGTCCCTCGCAGAGCGGCTTGCGCCCTATGCACCAATCCTTTTGGTCATTGGCCTTGTGATTGCCGGTTTCGTCGCCATCCCCGCGACTTCGAGCTGGCTCACATTGACCGTTTCTGGCCTCGCCATGGGCATGATGATCTTCATCATGGCCTCAGGCCTGACATTGGTCTTTGGCCTGATGGACGTGATCAACTTTGGCCACGGTGCGTTTGTTTCCGTCGGGGCCTTTGTCGGCGTTTCCTTATTGCTCCTGCTGGAACACATGACCGGCGCGCCCAACCTGCTCTGGAACCTGACCGCACTGATGGTGGCCATTGTTGGCGCCATGGCCGCAACCGGTCTTATGGGCTACGCCTTTGAGCGGGTCATTGTGAAGCCGGTGTATGGCCACCACCTCAAACAAATCTTGGTCACCATGGGCGGCCTGATCGTGGTCGAGCAACTGATCATCGTGCTCTGGGGCCCGGAAGAGATTTACATCACCCGCCCCGAAAGCCTGAAAGGCGCCATCACCTTCGCCGGGGCGGCGCTTGAGAAATACCGCCTCGTGGCCGTTGCCATTGGCCTCGTGGTGTTTCTTGCCATGCGCTACACCCTGCGCCGCACCAAAATCGGCTTGATCGTGCGCGCCGGTGTGGAAAACGGTGAGATGGTGCAGGCGCTTGGCTACAATCTCCGCATGGTCTTCATTGGCGTCTTTGTCGCGGGCTCAGCGCTGGCCGGTCTCGGCGGCGTGCTCTGGGGGCTCTATCAAGAGGTCATCACCGCCCACATGGGCAACCAGACCATGATCCTTGTGTTCATCGTGGTGATCATCGGCGGGCTTGGCTCTGTCGAAGGCTGCTTCATCGGCGCGCTGATGGTGGGCCTGATGCAAAACTACGTGGCTTTCCTGGAGCCCAAAGCTGCCCTGATTTCCAACATCGCCCTGATGGTGGCGATCCTGATGTGGCGCCCAATGGGCATGATCCCCGTGGTAAAGGCGAAATAGACATGCTGAAGACCCTTGTTTCCGGCGACACCCCACGCTCGCCCTTTCTTCTCGCGATCCTGATTGTGATCCTGATCTGCCTCGCCTTCGCGCCCTTCCTGTTCCCCGGCGTGCGCTCGGTCGACACCGCCGCCCGCATCTGCATCTTCATTGTGCTGGTGGCGTCTTATGACCTGCTGCTGGGCTACGGCGGCATTGTCAGCTTCGCCCACACCATGTTCTTCGGCCTTGGCGCCTATGGCGTCGCCTTGGCCAATACACACATGGGCCGCGGTTTTGACGCCCTGCTGGTTGGTTCGGTGGCCGGTGCCGGTTTGGCTGCGCTCCTCGCGCTGGTCATCGGCCTGTTTTCCCTGCGCGTCCGCGCCATTTTCTTTGCCATGATCACGCTCGCGGTGGCTTCCGCCGTGGCCGTGTTGGTCAGCCAACTTTCCACCCTAACGGGCGGCGAAGACGGCCTGTCCTTCAAAATCCCCCGCGCGCTCGGCCCTGCGTTCAAATTCATGGACGGCGAACTCTTTGGCGTGAAAGCCAACGGCAAACTGCTGAAGTACTACCTCGTCTTCATCTCCTGCTTTGTGCTCTTCCTTCTGATGCTGCGTGTGGTGAACTCGCCCTTTGGCCGCGTGCTGCAAGCCATTCGTGAAAACGACTTCCGCGCAGAGGCCATTGGCTACCGCGTGGTGCACTACCGCGTCGCCGCCACCTGCCTCTCCGCCGCCATCGCCGCCCTCGCAGGTGCGCTCTACGCGGTCTGGCTGCGCTACGTCGGCCCGGACACCACCCTTTCCATGGAGATCATGATCGACATCTTGCTGATGGTGGTGATTGGCGGCATGGGCACCATGTACGGGGCGGTGATTGGCGCAACCCTGTTTGTGCTGGCGCAAAACTACCTACAAAACGTGCTGTCACTGGCTGGTGAGAGTGTCTCCTCTCTGCCGCTCCTACCTGACCTGCTCAACGCAGACCGCTGGCTCTTGTGGCTGGGTGTACTCTTCATCCTATCGGTCTACTTCTTCCCCACCGGGATCGTCGGCCGCCTGCGCGGCAAGTAACCATCAGCCCTTGCAATTCCCCGTCGCTTGCGGTCCTGTCACCGCTGCGATGGGGAGATAATTAACATGCGCATAGATTTGATCCTGCTGTGTCTGGCTTATGTGCTCAGCCAGTTTTTCCGCGCCTTCCTTGCCGTTCTCACCCAAGTGCTTGAGACCGATATCGGTGCCACCCCCGCCGACCTCGCCTTTGCCAGCGGCCTCTGGTTCCTTGTTTTTGCCGCCATGCAAATCCCTGTTGGGGCAGCTTTAGACAGCGTTGGCCCCCGCCGAACCTCCGCTATTCTGTTGCTGATCGGCGGCGGAGGCGGTTCCGCCCTCTTTGCCTTGGCCACGCAACCTCTGCACATCACCATCGCCATGGGCCTCATTGGCGTGGGGTGCTCCCCGGTGCTGATGGCGAGTTACTTCATCTTTGCCCGCATGTACCCACCCGCCCGCTTTGCCACGCTGGCCGCGCTCATGCTCGGCGTCGGTTCCGTGGGCAACCTGATCGCGGCCTACCCCACCGCATGGGCCGCTGAAACCATCGGCTGGCGCGCCACGCTCTGGGTTCTGGCCGCAATCAGTTCCACAATCGCAGTGGGTCTCTGGGCCTTGGTGCAAGACCCACCTAAAGCAGAAACCGCAGAAAAAGGCTCGGTACTGGACCTGCTCAAAATCCCAGCGCTCTGGCTGCTCTTCCCCCTGATGTTTGTAAACTACATGCCCGCCGCGGGCATTCGGGGCCTCTGGATTGGCCCCTACCTGTCAGATGTCTTCACCCTCACAACCAGCGAGATTGGCCACGCCACGCTGGTGATGGGCCTTGCCATGATCATTGGCACCTTTGCCTATGGGCCAGCCGATCGTGTTTTTGGCAGCCGCAAATGGGTGATCATCGGCGGCAATCTGATTGGGGCCGTCGGCCTGATTGGATTGACAGTCTTTGCCGATGTCAGCCCGCTCCGCTCGGTCCTGCTGATGTCCATTGTTGGTTTTGCCGGGGCCAGCTTCCCTGTGCTCATCGCCCATGCCCGCAGTTTCTTCCCCGCGCACCTCACCGGCCGAGGCGTGACCCTGATGAACCTCTTTGGCATCGGCGGCGTGGGTGTGATGCAGTTTGGCTCCGGCAAATTGCACGCCGCCATCGCCCCCAACGATTCCCTTCTGGCCTACCAAAGCCTGTTTGGCCTGATGGCCGGTTTGATCCTCCTGGGCGCGCTGATCTACTGCTTCTCCGAAGACCGCATGGATTGATCAAAAAAGAGGCATCTTGCGCATTCATCGCAAACTGGAATGACCCGCTTCAGCAATTTCCGGCCTCTCACCCCTTTTTTCTCGGGCCAAACAGGGCTAAGAGGGCGCGTCGTTAGAAATGGAGACCTCAGATGGGTTATCGCATCGTCGTCGCTGGCGCCACGGGCAACGTGGGCCGCGAAATGCTGAACATTCTGGAGGAACGTCAGTTCCCAGTGGATGAGATTGCTGTTTTGGCAAGCCGCCGCAGCCAGGGCACCGAGGTCACCTTCGCCGACAAAACCCTGAAGATTCAGGACATTGATCAATTTGACTTTGCGGGTTGGGACATGGCGCTGTTTGCCATCGGCTCTGACGCGACAAAGAAATACGCCCCCATCGCAGCAGCGGCCAACTGTGTCGTAATCGACAACAGCTCGCTCTACCGCTACGACCCCGACGTGCCGCTGATCGTGCCAGAGTGCAACGCCGACGCGATCCACGGCTACTCCAAGAAAAACATCATCGCCAACCCGAACTGCTCCACCGCACAGATGGTTGTCGCGCTGAAGCCTTTGCATGACCGCGCCAAAATCAAGCGCGTTGTGGTCTCCACCTACCAGTCCGTGTCCGGCTCCGGCAAAGACGCGATGGACGAACTCTGGGATCAGACCAAAGCGGTCTACAACCCAACCTCCGACGTGCCGCCAAAGGTTTACACCAAAGAGATCGCCTTCAACGTGATCCCGCACATCGACGTGTTCATGGAAGACGGTTCCACCAAAGAAGAGTGGAAGATGGTTGCCGAGACCAAGAAGATCGTCGACACAAACATCAAAGTCACCGCCACCTGCGTGCGCGTGCCTGTGTTTGTAGGCCACTCCGAGTCGATCAACATCGAATTCGAAGAGTTCCTGGACGAAGACGAAGCCCGTGACATCCTGCGCGAAAGCCCCGGCATCATGGTGATCGATAAGCGCGAAGACGGCGGCTACGTAACCCCAAAAGAATGTGTCGGCGACTTCGCCACCTTCATCTCCCGCATTCGTCAAGACAGCACATTGGACAACGGCCTGAACCTGTGGTGCGTGTCTGACAACCTGCGCAAAGGCGCGGCATTGAACGCGGTGCAAATTGCCGAGACCCTGGGCCGCGAAGTGCTCAAGAAGGGCTAAGCACCTTCCAAATCAGATTTCAAAGGACGCTCTTCGGGGCGTCCTTTTTATTTGGGCAATGATCTGCTTGCCCCAAGCGGCTCCCCGCCCAACCGCCAAACACACGCAAAGCTGACTTGCCTCCCCGCGCGCCGCGTGTTCGTCTCTCCTAAAACAAAACCACAGGTGATTGATGAAACACGCGATTTTAGCCACAGCTCTTTTTCCATTGGCCACACCGCTTTGGGCCGACGACATCCGCCTCAACGCCCCGGTCACCGCGGCCACGCTCTATTCCGAAGGCGCCACCCTCACCCGCGCCGTGCCGTTTTCTGCCCCCGCAGGCCGCCACGATCTGCTGATCACCAACCTGCCCGAAAGCCTCGACCCGATGTCGGTCCGCGTGGCCCTTGATGGCGCCCAGCTTGGCGCCGTGACCGTCCGCCACGAACGGGTGTACCCCCATCAGCAAGAAGACAGCCCCGAGCTCGCGGCGGCCAAATCCGAGCTCGAGTTCCTCGAAAACGACTGGCAGGAAGCCAATGACAACCGCGCCGATGTTCTGATGACCGCAGAGGTCGCCCGCGCACGCCTCACCTACCTGTCAACGCTGCAAGGCCCGTCCGACACCGCCGCCTCTCCGGATGTGCTCAAAGAAACCATGGCGTTGATTGGCCGCGAAACCCTCGCTGCACACCGTGACATTGCCACGGCAGAACGCGAAGCCCGGCAGTATGAAAAACAACTCGAAGAGCTGCGCCAACCACTGGAAGACGCGCGCCAGCTGGTCGAGGCACTGACCCCAACCGAGAGCGACAACGCCATGTTGGCGATCTCGATCTCGACCAAGGCCGCCACCGAAGGCACCCTCACGCTCACCCATCTCACCCAATTCGCGCGCTGGGTGCCTGCCTATGACGTACACCTCAACAACGCCGACACGCCGCAACTGAGCATCGAACGCGGCGCCTTTGTGAGCCAATTCACCGACGAGGACTGGACCGACGTTGCCATCACCCTCTCCACCAGCCGCCCGGATGAGCAATCCGAACCCAGCGGTCTATATCCATGGCGCCGCCACATCGAAAAAGAGCAACCGGTTACCTTGCAAAAGAACGCTGGACGACTGGCTGAAATGGAAATGCACGCGCCGGCCCCTGCTGCAGAGTTCGCCATGGCCGACGAAACGGCCGCCTACAGCTTTGGCGACGGCATCAACGCTACCTACGCCTACCCAGCTCCGGTCTCTGTATCTTCCGCCTCCGACGCACTGCACCTTGCCCTTGGTACGCTCGACCTGAAGCCCGAAACCTACGCATTTGCCAACCCGATGCGGGACGAGACCGCCTTCCTCATGGCCGAAGCCACCAACGACAGTGGCGAATTGATCCTGCCCAGCTTTGAGACCAACTTCTTCCTCAACGGCACCTACATTGGCCAACAGGAGATGCCGCTAATTGCGGAAGGCGACGACATCGACTTCTCCTTTGGCCCGATTAATGGCTTGCGCCTGACCAACATTGTCACCAACAAGGTCACCGGCGACAAAGGTGTGCTGACCACCCGCAACGAACAAAGCGAAACCCGTGTGCTGACCGCCGAGAACCTCACCGGCCGCGCTTGGGACCTGCGCCTGTTGGGCCGCGTGCCCTATAGCGAGCAACAGGACCTGGAAATCACCCATCAGGCCACCCCGGCGCCGACAGAAACCAACTACAAAGACCAACGCGGCATTCTGATGTGGCAACGTGAGTTGGCCGCAGGTGAAAGCTTTGATGTGAAGCTGTCCCACACCCTGCAATGGCCCTCGGAAATGATCCTGCGCTAATTTTTTCAGGAACCACCGGAAGTCTCTAAACATCAAACCAATGCGTCGCTGCGGCCTTTCCGCTGCGGCGCTTTTGGTTTCAAAACAACAGTTCCCAAGCGAAACAAGCGACAAAACCCCTTCAAAACAACGCCTATTTGGTACATCCGCCTCTGGAAAAACAGGGGACCTCGCGTGGCCCGGACCACTCTAACCACCCGCAATTGAACGCTATTTAGCTGTAATTCTAAGGATTTTGGATCGCCCCAGAAACCATTTGAGAAGGTTTGCCCGCCAATGATGTGACCAACCGTTTGGGTGAAACGGACAAAACTTAGGGTGAGACATGTCACAAGTGGCAAAGCTAATAATGAGCGAACAGGCCGTCGTCGATCAGGACGAATTGGCCCGCGTCTTTATACGAATGAATCCGGATGAGGCCGAAGAGACCTTTCTGGGATTGGTCAAATCATTGACCGACCATCTCGCGATGGGCGAGCACCATCTGAACGCAAACAACCTGTCGGAACTGGCGGACACCATGTCCCTGGTCGAGCTAATCGCCGGTCGGCTCTGCATGACCGCGCTGTCACAAGTTGCCGGTGATGTGGTGTCGTGCTGCGATCGCGGCGACCACGTGGCCCTGTCGGCCACACATGCCCGCTTGATCCGCGTTGGCGAAGGCGCACTACGTGAAATCTGGGATTTGAAGCGCACCTACATCTGATCGGTGCGCCAATCCGCTTGCAGGGGGCGCACCAACCGTTAGGCTGGAGATCAAACAGCTTACGACCGGTCAGAAAGGTGCGCCATGTCCCTCACATTTGCTTCCGCCGAAGGCGGCCCGTCCATCCCTCTGCATGTGGTGGACAGCGACAGCTATGAGGCCTGGCGTGACGCCCAAACCCAATCTGCCCGCACCTATCTGATCGCCACGGGTTTCAAACCCACTATTGGTAAATCCATCCTGATCCCGGACGCTTCCGGCGCGCCGGTGATGGCTGTCGCAGGCTTTGGCACGCCGCAAACCCGCGCCCGGGGTCGTTTTGCTCTGGCCGCAGCCGCCGCCACTTTGCCCGCAGGCACCTATGCGCTGGTTGGCACCCTGCCCGCTGGTGATCTGGAAACCGAAGCCCTCGGCTGGCTGCTCGCGCAATATGCCTTTGACCGATACGCCAAATCTTCTGGTGCCACCGCCCAACTGATCTGCCCGCCCGGCGTGGACGCCGCCAAGGTGGAGGCCATGGCCGCTGGCGAGGCGCTCACCCGCGATCTGATCAACACGCCCGCCTCCGACATGGGCCCGCAAGAACTCGAAGACGCCACCCGTGCGCTCGCGCTGAACTACGGCGCAATCTGCACGGTGACCAAAGGCGCCGCGCTGCTGGAGCAGAACTTTCCAATGATCCACGCCGTGGGCCGTGCCGCAGCAGAGCATCGCGCACCGCGCCTGATCGACATGCGCTGGGGCAGCGAAGGCCCCACGCTGACACTTGTCGGCAAAGGCGTCTGCTTTGACACTGGCGGGCTCAACCTCAAACCCGGCGGCTCCATGGCACTGATGAAGAAAGACATGGGCGGTTCCGCAACTGTGTTGGGCCTCGCCCAAATGATCATGGCGCTGAACCTGCCGCTGCAATTGCGCGTCTTGATCCCGGCAGTTGAAAACGCCGTCTCCGGCGACAGCTTCCGCCCCGGGGACATCCTCACCGCCCGCAATGGCCTCACCGTGGAAATCAACAACACCGACGCCGAAGGCCGCCTTGTGCTGGCCGACGCACTTGCTTTTGGGTCAGAGGACAACCCCGACATGATCCTGTCCATGGCCACCCTCACCGGCGCCGCCCGCGTGGCTGTTGGCCCGGACCTCTCGCCCTACTACACCGACGACGCTGGCTTTGTCTCCGCGCTGGAAACCGCCGCCACCTCTGTTGCGGACCCGGTCTGGCGCATGCCGTTCTGGGAACCCTATGAAAAGATGATCGAACCGGGCATTGCCGATCTGGACAACGCCCCCTCCGGTGGTTTTGCCGGTTCCATCACCGCCGCGCTTTTCCTGCGCCGCTTTGCCAAAGACCAACGCTACGCGCATTTTGACATCTACGGCTGGAACCCAACCCCATCCCCCGCCCGTCCCAAAGGCGGTGTTGGCATGGGCGCCCGCGCCATTCTCGCCGCCCTACCGGAGGTGCTCTCGCTCTGATGGATAAGCGTCTGACCCCCAGCACCGGCAAAGTCGCCGCCGCCTTCCTGCGTGGCCAAGTCACCGCAGACCGCTTTGTTGAGCCCACGCCCTACCGCGTCGCCATGGTGGTCACCGACCTTCTGTCTGGCCCGCAAGGCACCCGCGAACGCCAACTCCTGCGCGGTGAAGTTGTGCATGTGGTGCACACCGAAAACGGCATGGCCTTTGGGTATACGGAGAAAGACGGCTATGTGGGCTGGGTCGACATCGGCGACCTGCTCAGCCACCCGAAACAAACGCCCACCCACAGCATCGCCGCCGCCCGCAGCTACGCCAAAACCTCACCGGGCCTGAAGACCATGGGCCATGTGACCCCGCTCTCCTTTGGCACCCGCCTTGTGGTGCTCTCGGAAGACGACAACTGGGCCCGCATCGCCTGGGACGGCGGCCAGGTCACCCGCGATCTCTATGTGCCCAGCCAACACCTCGCCCCCATAGATCACGTCGAAAGCGACGCCGCCACTGTGGCCGAACGCCTGATCGGATCGCCCTATCTCTGGGGGGGCAACTCCTCCTTTGGCATCGATTGTTCCGGCCTTGTGCAAGCGGCCCTCCTCGCCTGTGACATCCCCTGCCCCGGCGACAGCGACCAACAAGAGGCCGCCTTTCCCGAGGCAACCGGTCCGTACCAACGCGGCGACCTGCTGTTCTGGAAAGGCCACGTCGCCATGGTCACAGACGCTGACACAATGATCCACGCCAACGCACATCACATGGCCGTCGCGTATGAACCCATCGCTGAGGCCATCGCCCGCATTCAGGCGCAGGGCGACGGTCCGGTCGCCTCCCACAAGCGCCCCATCCTAGGAGCCTCCACATGAGCAGCGGTTTCTTCCAACCTGTCTCCGGCATGGACCTGCCCCGCTTTGCCGGCGTGCCCTCTTTCATGCGCCTGCCCGTCATGGATCTCGACCATGACCGCATCGCCGATGTGGATGTTGGCCTAATCGGCGTGCCTTGGGACAGCGGCACCACCAACCGTCCCGGCCCGCGTCATGGCCCCCGTCAACTGCGCGACGCCTCCACCATGATCCGCGCCCAAAACGGCGCCACACGCGTGCGCCCCTTTGACCTGATCAATTGTGCTGATCTTGGTGACGTTGGCCCCAACCCAGCCGACATTCACGACAGCATGGAACGCATCACGTCCTTCTATGACGACGTGCTGACCCAAAATATCACGCCCCTCACCGCAGGCGGCGACCACCTCACTTCCCTGCCAATCCTGCGCTCTCTTGCCAAAGAAAGCCCCGTCGGCATGGTGCATTTTGACAGCCACACAGACCTCTATCACAGCTATTTTGGCGGCACGATGTACACTCACGGTACACCTTTCCGCCGCGCGGTGGAGGAAGGCCTGCTGGATCCCAAACGTGTGGTGCAGATTGGCATCCGCGGCTCCACCTACGATGACGAGGACACGGATTTTGCCAAATCCGTCGGCATCCGCGTGATCCGCATCGAAGAGTTCTTCAAACGCGGTCTTGAGGATGTCATGGCCGAGGCCCGTGACATCGTCGGCACAGAGCCGACCTATGTCAGCTACGACATCGACTTTGTGGATCCCACCTTTGCCCCCGGCACCGGCACGCCCGAAGTCGGCGGTCCCAACAGCTTCCAAGCCCTTGAAGTCGTGCGCCACCTAAACGGCCTCAACATCATCGGCGCGGATATGGTCGAGGTCTCCCCCCCGTTTGACAGCTCCGGCGGCACCGCGTTTCTCGGCGTCTCGGTGATGTTTGAGCTGCTCTGCGTGATGGCCAACCACCTCTCACCTGATTGAGCCCCGCATTCTCAATCCCCAAATATCCCGGGGATGAATTGGCTCTGCTAAGAAGGGGCTGGCCCCTTTTCTTGCGCGGCGTCAGCCCAGCTCCAATGTGCTCACGGCAAAATACCCGCCTGACGCGTCGCCAACCGGCACCGGCGTGCCCCGATACATCCGCGCGGTGGCAAAGCCCGGCGTCAGGCCCAACGCCTGACACAGGCCCTTCAACGGCGCCGAGGTGTCCGGCACATCCAATGTCACCGGCCCACCCATCTGCGCCGCCACATGCGCAATCAACGCCAAAGCGTCCTCTTCGCTCTGCGCCCAAAGCGGGCCGATCTTGACGCCCACACGACAGCGCCGCGCGGTGCAAAATCCTGCGACACCATCCGTGCCCTGCATGACCCAGGTCTGTCGGCTCTCCGCTGGCGCAAACCACGCACCAAGATACGCAGGCTTGCGCACACCGGATGCTGCCCCTTCCAGGTCAATCAATGCGGCAACATCCTCGGACACCGCCAATTGGACTCCGTCGCTTTCTCGCGCGACCACCTCGCCCGTAAACCGCGTCGTGGCGCTGAACAGCTCAAACCCCGAAGCGGCATAATTATCCTGCTGATCCGGCACGCCGTCCAACCCCACCACGCGCGCACCAGCGTGCTTGAGCGCATGTTGCCACAGCCCATAACCAATGCCCTGCCCGCGAAACGCAGGCCGCGCGATATACAATCCAAGAAAGGCAAAATCCTCGGTATGGTTCACCACCGAAATCGCTGCCGCCAGTTCCCCATCCACAGTGGCAACAAAGAACCCTTCCGGATCCGCCTGCCAAAACGCAGCTGCATCCTCCAACCCAGGGTTCCAGCCTTCCTCGGCGGCCCACTCCAGAATGACGGACACCTCATCCAAGGTGGCGTTGCGAAACTCTGTGTTCTGGCGCAATCCCACCCGGTCACTCCACCGCGCGGATCAGCTTGCGTTCCAGCACCCGCAGCACGGTTTTCAGGTCATGCCCGCGCTTTAGCACCTGACCGTCCATGCCAATCACCGCATAAAGCCCCTGTTTGTTGCGCAGCTTGGGCCGCTTCTCGATGCGATACAGCGGGTTTTCCGCCGCCCGGCGAAACACCGAAAACACCGCCACCTCGCGCAAAGATGAAATCCCATAGTCGCGCCATTCACCAGCCGCCACCATACGACCATAGAGCCCCAAAATGACCGACAGTTCGGTGCGATGAAACGCCACCTGCTCGGGCGGCTTCTGGGGCGGGTGCAATCTGCTGGGAGGTTGGGCATTCATACTCTCAGCCTTGCGCCAATTGCCTGCAAAATCAAGCCCCACACATCGCGTCCTGCCGTTAACCACGCCCCATTTTGGTCACAGAATTTTCTGCAAAAGGCCGCGGTGCCTTCCTTTTGTCGCCGCAACTGGCCTGCATCTTACCCTCATAGCGAAAACGAAACGCTACCTTCGGCGGCGCGGCACTATTGCCCCCACCCAGTCTGCGCCGCCGAGGGGCACTTTTCAAAATACCCGCTAGAGCCGCCCCTTTTGGGGCGGTTTTCTTTTGCGGGATACATAGAGCTCACGCAAAGCTGCCCTGACAGAACCACCCCGCCGACATCTGTCCGCCATGGGCAAAATAGAGCCACAGCCGCTCGCCATTCTTGCAGGTCACCCGCCAGTAATCGCGCACCCCGCTGCGCCACTCCGGCTCATCCAGCCACCACTCCGGCGCAATCCGCTCCGGCCCGCGCGCGTCTGCCACCGCCAAATCCCGCCCCCGCCAGCGAAAGACCTCAGGCAGGCGCGGCACCTCCGGCGCATGCACTGGCTCCGGCCGCCACAACAACAATGGCCGCTTCAACACGCTCTCCGGCCAGGCTTGTTCCCAAGGCTCAGACCAGGCCGCGTGTAACACCTGCGCCGTTTTCTCAGGAATATGGCTCGACGCCGGATGCCGCCGGGTGATTTGCTCCAGACCAACCCGCGCGCCAATCCGGCCAATCAGATCCTCCAACGCTTGGCCCTGATTGAGCCGTTTGTCCGCCGCCTGCCGCGCTTCCAGATGCCCGGCCGTGTGGCGCGCATGCAGCGTTTCCACCCGCACCGCCTCCAGCCGCAGCATATCAATGCCAAAGCCCGCATCGATGTCGGTCAGCTTCATCCGCAACAACGGCCGCACCCGCTCCGGATCATCAGTGGCGCGCGCGAGCCCCACCTCGACACTCTGCATGGTCTGATCGGTGCGAAACACCTGCAACCGCACCACGCGGAGGCCTTTGGACTTTTTCTTGAGCCGCTCACACAACGGCCCCAGCACCTTATCCACCGCCGCCGCCACATCCTCTTCCAGCCCAATCGGGTCCGGCAGGCTCATGCGCACCGCGTAAAACGTCTCCGGCGGCGCAGGGTTCACCGGCTCCGGCACCGCGCCCAGCGCCTGATCCAGCCGCAGCACCAACCCTTTGCCAAAGCGCCGCGCAAGCCCCGCCCGCGGCTGTCCCGTCAAATCGCCAATCCGCCGCAACCCCAGCCGCGCCAGCTCCGCCTGCGTGTCGCCATCCAGCCGCAACGCCGCCACCGGCAGCGCCGCCAGCGCCCCGCGCGTCTGCCCCGGCGGCGCAATCCGCCCCACGTCCACCTTGCCGCGCGCGGCAGGCGGCGCTGCCCCGCCCCGGGTCCAATGCCGCCGCTTCACCGCCCGCGACCGCGTCGCGGGAGCCTCTTGGTCAATGTCATCGCCACTGCGATGCGTCCCACTGGCAAACTGCGGCCCCGGTTGCGCGCCAAACCGCGCCAAGGCCCAGGCCGCCCCCAGCGTATCCGCCAGCCCGGCCCGCACCGTCAGCTGCAAATCAACACAGTCCTCCCCGACCCTCTCCAGCACCCCCTCTTCGCCGCCAAACAGATGTGTGCTGCCGGTCACATCCAACACCAGCGCATCTTCTTCTGTGGCCGCAACCCAAGGCGAATACTTCCCCGCCCAGCGCGTCAGCACCTTCATAAAGCCTTGCTCTGCCTGCACATTCCGCAGCCGCGTAATCAAATGTGGGCACATCGCCTGCGCGTCCCGCAAGGGTTGCCCCAGCGCAAGCCCCTCCCGCTCCGCCTGCTCTGATAATGAGCAAATCACCTGCATCTGCCCCGTGTCCCTGAGCACCGCCAATGGCGCATCAAAGGTGCCCCGCTCCATCCGGATCAGGCGCTCGGCCCCCAAACGCGGGAACCACAGGGAAAGAATGCGACGGTTCGGCATAGGCAGCAGACAGAACAGAATCGTGATGTTTGTTCACTTTATGTTCCCATACTTTCCGCTTGATTCCCACCCCCGCCATGGGCTGCATAGGGGCAGCCAACCAAAGGAGCCAGAATGCGCCGTCCCATCCTGATCGCCGCCGCTTTGTTGATCACCACTTCGGCCCACGCCCACAACGGCGTGAAAGACCCCGAAGTCATGGCCCGCATGATGGCGATGGAAAAAATTGGCGCCGCCTTTAAAACGCTGGTCAGCATGGCAAAGCAGGAAGTCCCCCTGCATCAGGCCAAAGCCCGCATGGCGCGCGACACCATTGTGACGCACTCCGGCAAAATCAATGCGCTGTTTGAAAATCCGGCCACCGATCCCAAGACCGAAGCCCTGCCCGCCATCTGGGAGAACTGGGCGGATTTTTCGACCAAGTCTGACGATCTCACCAAAGCCGCCAAAGCGCTGGAGTTTAAAGACCGCGCAGCACTGGCCAGCACCCTTGGCGGAGTTGGCCTGGCGTGCAAGGCCTGCCACAAAAGCTACCGCGTGAAAAAGGACTAAGCACGCAGGCAGCCCACAATAAAGGGCTGCCCCTGCCGCTGCTTACCCGCAGCTGACTTTCAAAATCTTGCCATCCGCATCGTGGATCACATTCAATCGGTTCTCGTGATAATCCGTTGTTGCAGGCGATGTCTCCGCCAGCACCCGCACCATCTCCGGCACGGTCACGCCCTCAAGCGCGCTTTTGTCCTGCCCGACGAGAAACTCAAACGTCGCCGGATCACAGGTGGTGCTGCCTTTTGCCTCTGCCACGTCTTCTCCTTTGCACGCCGTCAAAGCCGCCAGCCCTACAAAACCAGCTGCTGCCAAAACCACAAACCGCATAATCTTACTCCTTGTCGCAAATATACAAATTTGCTTCGTCCCCGCCGTGCGATCCACGAGAGGATTTCGCTATGTTCCCAATAAGGTTGCAATGATAGAGCGTTTCAACCACGCTCCAACACAAACTGGGAGGATAGGCAAAATGATGCGCACGAAAGCCGCCGTCGCTTTGGAAGCCGGCAAGCCATTGGAAATCATGGAAGTGAACCTGCAAGGCCCCAAGGCCGGCGAAGTTCTCATTGAAATCAAGGCCACTGGCCTCTGTCACACCGACGAATTCACCCGCTCCGGCGCCGACCCCGAGGGTCTGTTCCCGTCAATCTTGGGCCACGAAGGTGCGGGCGTTGTGGTAGAATGCGGCGAAGGCGTCACCACGCTGAAGCCCGGCGATCACGTGATCCCGCTCTACACCCCGGAATGCCGCGAATGCCATTCCTGTCTGTCCGGCAAAACCAATCTCTGCACCGCCATCCGTGGCACCCAAGGTCAGGGCCTCATGCCAGACGGCACCACCCGCTTTTCCATGCTCGATGGCACGCCAATCTACCACTACATGGGCTGTTCCACCTTTGCGAACCACACGGTAATGCCAGAAATCGCGCTCGCAAAAGTCCGCGAAGACGCGCCCTTTGACAAAATCTGCTACATCGGCTGCGGCGTCACCACCGGCATCGGCGCGGTGATCAACACCGCAGGTGTCGAGATCGGCTCCTCTGCGGCGGTGTTTGGTCTCGGCGGCATTGGCCTCAACGTGATCCAGGGCCTACGCATGGCGGGCGCGGACACCATCATCGGCGTCGACCTGAACGACGACAAAGCCGAGATGGCCAAGAAGTTTGGCATGACCCACTTTGTGAACCCCTCAAAACTGGGTGACCAATCCGTCGTGGATGCGATTGCCGAAATCACCAAAACCGAAAAAGACCAATTTGGCGGCGTAGACTATTCCTTTGACGCCACCGGCAACGTGCAAGTCATGCGCGACGCGCTGGAATGCTCCCACCGTGGTTGGGGGGTCAGCGTCATCATCGGCGTGGCGCCTGCCGGTGCGGAAATCTCAACCCGCCCGTTCCAGCTTGTGACCGGCCGCGTCTGGAAAGGCACCGCCTTTGGCGGCGCCAAAGGCCGCACCGACGTGCCCAAGTTTGTCGATTGGTACATGGACGGCAAGATCGAAATCGACCCGATGATCACCCACAAGCTCAGCTTGGATGAGATCAACCACGGCTTTGATCTGATGCACGAAGGCAAATCCATTCGCGCCGTGGTTGAATTCTAGTCACCTAAGCCCCATCTAAACACCAGCCAGGCGCGCCCCCGTGGCGCGCCTATTTTTGTTTATTGATAGATATTTGCCTTATGCCCAACCGCACCCGCCCTTTGCTGGCCGTCCTGATTGATGCTGACAACATCCCCGCCAAACACGCCGCCGCCATCCTGAAGGAAATCACCGCCTTTGGAGAACCCGCCCTGCGCCGGGTATATGGCGACTGGGCGTCCCCCTCATTGCAAAGCTGGCTTGAGCCAGTGCGCACCCTTGGTCTTATTGCGCACCAGGAGTCCGCCAACACCAAAGGCAAAAACGCTTCAGACATTGGCCTTGTAATCGACGCCATGGACATCCTGCATTCCAGTCGTTTTGACGGTTTTGTCCTGGTCAGCTCCGACAGCGACTTCACCGCGCTCGCAAGTCGTATCCGCGAACAGGGGCTCAGCGTCTTTGGCATCGGAGAACAGAAAACCCCAGAAAGCCTGCGCAACGTCTGCAACCGCTTCATTCTGGTTGAAAACATCGTGGAGCCGGAACCCAAGCCAACCACAGATTCCGCAACCTCTGGAAAACGCCCCACCAAAGAAGCCGCTCCGCTGATACGTGCTGCCATGGACAAAATTGATCAAGATGGCGAATGGTTCTCGCTGGGCCAGATCGGCCAAAAGATTGCCGAAATGCAATCAGACTTCGACAGCCGCACCTACGGCCACGCCAAGCTCAGCGACCTTGTAAAAAGCCTTACGCAATTCAAAACCCGAAAAACCAGCGGCAACGGAAACCAAATCGAAGTCGCCTTGAACGCCAAGAATAAATAACGGCGCCGTCAATGGCGCATCAAAGGGTATTCCAAAGTACTCCACATTAGATTACCCTACCGCCACGCCAATTACCGCAGGATACCCATGTCCACTGATCACCACATCCCGCGCCCCTTTGAGGCAGAACAAGTCGCCAGCCTGCTGAACCCCGATCCCTTGGTGGGCGAAAGCGCTGGGCTGTTCCTTGCCGCCCCGCGTCGCACGGGCAAAAGCACTTTCCTGCGCCGCGACCTCGCCCCGCTTCTGGAACAGCAAGGCAAATGCGTGCTTTATGTGGACCTCTGGGCCGACCGCAGCTCGGATCCGGCCAAGTTGATCACCGCCTGCCTGGCCACTGCGCTCAAAGACAACGACAGCCTGATCGCCAAGCTGCACCGCAACGTGCCGTTTACATCCGTCGGCGCGCTGGGCTTTAGCGTGAACCTGAAATCGGCAGGTCAATGGCAAGGCACCATCCCCGACGCGCTCCTGCTGCTGTGTGAGGCCACCCAAAAAGACGTGGTGCTGATCATCGACGAAGCCCAGCAAAGCCTCGCCACCGAGGCGGGCAAAAACGCCATGTTTGCCCTCAAAGCCGCCCGCGACGCAGTGAACCAATCCGGCCTGGCCAACCGGCTCTATCTGGTGATGACAGGTTCCCACCGTGACAAGCTCGCCGCACTCATCCACGACCAACAAGCCCCGTTCTTTGGTGCCCGCGTGCGTGACTTCCCCACATTGGGCAGCAGCTACAGCACCGCCCTGACCCACCGCATCAACACCCGCCTCGCGCCGGATGCCCAACTCACCGCCGCCACCGTCGACGCGGTGTTTGACGACCTCGGCCGCCGCCCGGAAATCCTCACCGATTGCCTGCGCGATCTGATCCTGGAACCCACCGCTGGCGACGAAGCATTGCGCATCATCGCGTTGCGCAAGAAGCACCAGATGCGCGAAGCCCTGCTGGCCGAAATCAGCACGCTCACCAAGCTGCAGCAGGCGCTTTTGCGCAAAATGGCCACCGAAGGCATCCAGTTCTCCCCCTACACCGACGCCACCCGCCAGGCCCTCGCCGGTCCGGACCGGAAAGCCTACTCCAAGGGCGGCGTGCAAAAGGCACTGGACGTTCTGCGCGACCGCGGCCTTGTTTGGCGGCCAAGTTTTGGCAACTACGTGCTGGAAAACGCCGACTTGGCGCAGGCCCTGCGGGGCGAATAATCCGCCTTAATGCTCATCCAGGCACAGATCGTGATCCGCCAGCGAGGCCATCACATAACATTCCCCGGTCGTGCCATCGCCATGACAGCCAGCGACCAAGCGCTGTAGCTCCGCCTGCAACCGGTTCAGGCGTGCAATTTTGCTTTGCACCGCCAGCAACTGCGCCTGCGCCAGGTCTCCCGCCTCCGCACAAGTGCAATCCGGATGGTCCTGCAATTCCAGTAACTTGGTAATGGCCTCTATCGAAAACCCAAGATCGCGGGCATGTTTGACAAATCCCAATCGCTGCAGACCTTCCACCCCATAGCGCCGCTGGTTCCCGCCGGTACGCTCCGGCGCGGGCAACAGGCCAATCTCTTCGTAGTAACGAATGGTCGGCACTTTCACGCCCGTCCGTGTCGACAGCTGGCCAATGGAAAACATCCCTAAACCCCCCTAAACCCCCTTGAACCTCTAGTCACTAGAGGTCGTATATCGAGTGGGACCCGAACGAAAGCGATTCGACATGTTCCACTCTGATGACCTGCAACCGACCCCAATGCTGGACTTCAACACCCCGGCCATTCAGACTTTGATACGGGCACGCAACTGGCGTGACCTGCCGCCGAGCGAGCGCATCGGCGCGGCTTATGATTTTGTGCGCAATGAGATCAAATTTGGCTACAACACCCGCGACACGCTGCCCGCCTCCGCCGTGCTGCAAGACGGCTATGGCCAGTGCAACACCAAAGCGACCCTGCTGATGGCGCTGCTACGTGCGCTGGATGTGCCCTGCCGCCTGCACGGCTTCACCATCGACAAAAGCCTGCAACGCGGCGTGGTGCCAGAAGCCGTATATTGGATGGCGCCACAAAACATCCTGCACAGCTGGGTCGAGGTGCAATTTGACGGCCAATGGCTCAACCTCGAAGGTTTCATTCTGGATCAACAGGTGCTCGCCGCCCTGCAAGCCGCCTTCCCGGGCCGCAGTTCTCTCTGCGCCTACGGCGCTGGCACCGACTGCCTGCAAGCCCCGGATGTGGAATGGCAGGAAACAGACACCTACATCCAGAAAACCGGCATCAATAACGACTTCGGAGTCTTTGCCAGCCCGGATGCCTTCTACGCCGCCCACCAACAAGACCTGAATGGTCTACGCGGACTGCTCTACCGCAGCTTTATCCGGCACTGGATGAACCGACGGGTGCAAAACCTGCGCCAAGGCGTCGTGCCATCGATCCCCGGAGGTCAGGACATTCTGAAACCGGACTTTGCCGGATGACACCTTAGGCCCCTTATTGGCGCGCGCCGTAGCGCGCCATAAACGTCTCCACAGCGCCATCAATCACATAATCGATCTCGTGTTGAGAAAACTTGGTCTGTACCCCGGTCACTTGCCGCAAAAACAGCCCCGCCTTGCACAGCTCGGCAAATTGATCCGCCGCCAGGGCAAAATCATCCACCTCCAGCTCGCCACGCTCCTCAGCCATGACAAAAAACTCAATCAACCGGGTCTTCAGGATTCCCGGCCCGGTCTCATAAAACTGCCGTCCGATATCAGGGAACCGATCGCCTTCAGACACACAGACGCGAAACATATTGCGCCCAAATTCCGACAGGATGATATCCATCAACCCCCGCCCGACGATGCCCAAGACCTCCGGCACAGGGCGCTCTAAATCCACCGATGCTTCCAAACTCTCAGCTTGCAGCGTACATTCCCGCCTTGCCACTTCGGCAAACAGCATCCGCTTGTCCGGGAAGTAATTGTACAGCGTCGCCTTGGAAACGCCGGCCTTCTGCGCAATCACATCCATGCTCACGCTTTCAAAGCCGTGCGACATGAACAACGCCCGCGCGCTGTCCACCACCTGTGCAAACTTGCGCCCCTTTTTCAGGATGGCCACAGTGTCGGTCATAAATCTCTCATAGGCTGTTCCGGCCTCCCGGGGAGTGTGATGGGTACAATACACCGCCCCATTCCATTGCGGCAAGCGCTTGCACCTCACAAAAGGGTATGCAAATTTAGAATTATTCTAAACTGGAGTTGATTATGCGCTTTCTGCCGTCCCGCAAACGCCTCAGAGATCTCAGCGAACAGGAAATCCTCGCGCTGGCCATTGCCTCGGAAGAAGACGACGCCCGCATCTACCGCAGCTTTGCCCAACACCTGCGCACCGATTACCCGGCCTCCGCCGCCGTGTTTGAGGATATGGCCGCAGAGGAAGACAGCCACCGGCAGTCCCTGATTGATCAACATCGCGCCCGCTTTGGTGACACCATTCCCTTGATCCGCCGCGAACATGTCGCCGGATTTCACAGCCGCGCCCCTCTGTGGCTGACAGCCAACCTGTCGCTGGAAGCCATCCGTGCCCAGGCCGCTGGCATGGAGCAAGACGCGGAACACTTCTACCTCAATGCCATGAAACAGGTCAGCCACGCGGACACCCGCAAGCTGCTGGGCGATCTGGCCGCTGCCGAAGCGGGCCACCAAAACACCGCAGTTGAGATGGCGGAAAAGCACCTCGACGCCGCCGCACGCGATGAAGAAAACGACAAAGCCAACCGTCAGTTCCTACTGACATGGGTGCAACCCGGCCTTGCGGGGCTGATGGACGGATCAGTCTCCACCCTCGCGCCAATCTTTGCCACCGCCTTTGCCACGCAAGACACGTACACCACATTCCTCGTGGGCCTTGCCGCCTCTGTCGGCGCGGGCATCTCCATGGGCTTTACCGAGGCCGCCAGTGACGACGGAGAACTCTCCGGACGTGGCTCCCCGGTCAAACGCGGCTTTGCCTCCGGCATCATGACAACTTTGGGCGGCTTGGGCCACGCGCTGCCCTATCTGATCACCGATTTCTGGACCGCCACCATCATCGCTTTCATCGTGGTGTTCATCGAACTTTGGGCCATCGTGTGGATTCAGAACCGCTTTATGAAAACCCCCTTTGGCCGCGCCACGTTCCAGGTTGTGCTTGGCGGCGCTTTGGTCTTTGCCGCAGGCGCTCTGATTGGCGGCGGCTAACCCTCTCAACAGCGCTTCATTTGACCTAAAATATCCCGGGGAGACATGCGCCTGCGCATGTCAGGGGCAGCGCCCCTCTCCGCCATTTGCCAACATGCCCAAACCTGCTAAGGCTGGCGCATGTTGGCAATCTTTCTGAAAACACTGCCGTTTTTTGCGATCATCGGCCTGGGCTACTGGGCCGGGCGCACCCGCTTCTTTTCTGCGGAAGCCACAGCCTATCTCACCAAGTTTGTCTTCTACTTTGCCCTTTCGGCAATGCTTTTCCGGTTTTCCGCCAATCTCAGCCTTGCCGAAGTGCTCAACTGGCGCCTCATTGGCGGCTACCTCATGGGCTGTCTCGCCGTTTACGGCCTCGCCACGCTTGTGGCCATGCTGCGCAAACAGGACATCGCCACCGCCGCGGTTGAGGCGCAATGCGCCACCATTGGCAACGTCGGCTTCCTCGGCGTGCCGATGCTGACACTCTTGATGGGGTCGGAGGCGATTGGCCCGGTGATGATGGTGCTGGCGGTGGACCTGATTGTCTTCTCCAGCCTGATTGTGATCCTGATCACCGGCAGCCGCGACGGCCGCATGCATATCGGCGTGCTCAAAACCGTGACCCTTGGCCTGCTGCGCAACCCGATGATTGTCGCCATCTCGCTTGGCTTTGTCTGGTCCGCCCTAGAGATCCCGATCCCGGACCCGCTGAACGAATTCCTCGCCATCCTGGGCGGCGCAGCCACCCCCGGCGCGCTGTTTGCCATCGGCGCCTCACTGGCAGGCAAATCCGCTGAACGGGTTGAGGTGGCGCTCTGGCTCACCTTTGCCAAGCTGATCCTGCACCCGCTGTGTGTTGCCATCGCCGTGTTGTGGCTGCTGCCCATCGACACCTATTCCGCCTCCGTTGTGATCGCCGCTGCCGCACTCCCCGTGGCCGGAAACGTCTACATGCTGGCGCAACACTACGGCGTAGCGCCACACCGCGCATCGGCGGCAATCCTCTTCTCTACCGTGATCTCCATCGCCACCGTCAGCGTTGTGATTGCATGGGTCTCCCAACTCTGACATCGTGGTCCGTGACCCTTTTGGCAGGAGGCCAACCCCATGGAAATCATCTCAGAAAATCGCGCCTTTGGCGGCACCCAAGGCGTGTACAGTCACAATTCCCACAGCACCCGCTGTGAGATGACCTTTGGCCTGTTCCTGCCCGAAGAAGCCCAAATGGGCCCCGTGCCAGTGATCTGGTATCTCTCCGGCCTGACCTGCACCCATGAAAACGCCATGACCAAGGCCGGTGCGCAGCAATGGGCCGCCGAACAAGGCGTCGCGCTGGTCTTCCCGGACACCTCGCCCCGCGGAGACTCCGTCGCGGACGACCCGTCGTATGACCTCGGCAAAGGCGCGGGCTTTTATGTGAATGCCACCCAAACGCCGTGGACCCCACATTACAACATGTGGGACTACATCACCGAAGACCTGCCCTCCTTACTACAAGAGAAGTTCCCGCTCGATCTGTCGCGCCAATCCATCATGGGCCATTCCATGGGCGGCCACGGTGCGCTGACCATGGCCATGTCCCTGCCCGGCCGCTTCCGCTCCGTGTCGGCCTTTGCGCCCATCGCCAACCCAACCGCGTCCGACTGGGGCCGCAAACAGCTCAGCGCTTATCTCGGCAACGACGAAGCCGCCTGGGCCGCCCATGACGCCACGCTCTTGATGAAAGCAAACGGCTTTGACGGCCCTGTGCTGGTTGACACCGGTACCAGTGACCAGTTCATCGACCTGCTGCGCCCCGAAGCGCTGGCCGAAGCCGCCAATGCCCGCCGCCAAGAAGCCACTCTGCGCCTGCAAAAAGGCTACGACCACAGCTATTTCTTTGTCTCCACCTTCATGGAAGAGCACATCGCCTTCCACGCCGAAGCGCTCTATGCAGACTAAGAAAGACCTCTACCTATGACTGCCATCTACGTGGATGCCGACGCCTGCCCAGTGAAAGCCGAAGTCGAGCGCGTTGGCACCCGCCACAAAGTGAAAATCTACGTCGTCTCCAACGGCGGCTTGCGCCCGTCGCAAAACCCGCTGGTGGAAAACGTGATTGTGCCCGAAGGCCCCGATGTGGCCGACATGTGGATCGCCGACCGTGCGACTGCAGGCGACGTGGTCATCACCGGCGACATCCCTCTGGCAGCCAAATGTGTGGAAAGCGGCGCGCGCGTACTAAAACACAACGGCGAGGCCCTCACGGCGGCCAACATCGGTAACGTGCTGGCCACCCGTGACCTCATGGCGGATTTGCGCGCCGCTGACCCGTTCCGCCAAGGCGGCGGCAAAGGCTTCACCAAAGCTGACCGCTCGCGGTTTCTGGAAGCGCTCGAACGGGAACTGCGGGCCGCAGCACGGGACTGACCGCGGCCCGAAGCACTGCACCTAGGGACGTTTGGTCATCCCGTCTGCAATGGCGCGAAACGCGGCCATGGCCTCAACTTCGTGAGATTTAAAGTCGGGATCTGCCGACATTTTAACGATCACCGTGTCCGTGTTTGGGCTGACGTAGATAAACTGCCCCCAAATACCAATCGCCGAAAAATCTTCCTGACCACCATCCGGCAGCCACCACTGGTAGCCATAGCCCCAATGCGTGTCTACGTTCCCTCGCGCCAATCGCAGCACGCTGGCAGTTGTTGCCTCAGACACCCAATCCGCAGGCACAACTTGCTGCCCCTGATACTGCCCGCCTTGCGCAAACAGGACTCCCAGGCGCGCAAAATCCCGCGCCGTCGCGTTCAATCCCCAGAATGACAGCACATTGCCATACACATCTGTCGACCAACTGGCATCAGCCTCCGCCCCCAACGGCTGCCACAGTTTTTGCTGCATATAGCTGGCAACCGACATGCCTGTGACCGCTTTGATCAGCTGCCCAAGCGCCTGCGTGTTCAAGCTGGCGTACTGAAACTCCTGGCCGGCCGCACCAAGCGACCCGTAGTCGCCCATAACTCGCTCCACCGAACGGAATTTCAAAAACATCTTGTCATAGATCGTAAAAGCATCCGTGCTTTTGTCGTCATACACCTCGGAAAAGGCGATGCCCGAGGACATGGTCAAAATGTCAAAAATGGCCACGCCATCAAAACCGGACTCGGCAAGCGCAGGCACATATTTGGTGATCGGATCCTGAACATCGTCAATCAGCCCGTCAGCGACCGCGATGCCAACCAACGTGCTTACAAACGACTTTGCCACCGAGAACGACGTCACCAGATCGCTCTCCGAATTGCCCTGAAAATAGGCCTCATGCACAAGGTCACCATTGTGCACCACAAGAAACGCAGTGGTCTGACTGCGCGCCAAAAACTCTGACAGATTGCGCGCTTTACCCTCAAAAACATATGTCTCGGCAATGGGGGTGATCGCGACATCATAGGCGGCGGGATTTGAAGCGCGTGCAATTGGCGCTGTCGGAAATGCATCTGACAAGTTTCTGAAACGCACCACACGATGGTCCGGATCAAACAGCGTCATTTTGGGCCAAGCGTAATCAAACGCAAAATACCCAGCAGCGGCAAGTAGCGCCGCCACAAGTGTGAGGGAGAGAGGGTGTGTCATAGCTTTTCCATTGTCATTTCGCGATATTACGATGTGTTAGGCCAAAAAAAATGACAATCGCTCAGCTCAGCAACATGTCAGCCAATGCTGCAACATGCCCAGAACCTCATTCACTGCCTTTTTGTTGACCGTGTAGCGCACCTGCCGGTCCACTTTTTCCGATTGAAGAATGCCCGCTTTGCGCAGGATGGTCAGATGCTCAGAGGCCGTTGACTGCGCGATCCCCATGCGTTCAGCAATTTCACCCACGCTGTGCGCTTCTTTATCACTGAACACCCGGAACAAGATCTCCTGCCGGTTTTCATTGGCCAGCGCCCGAAAGACGTCTAAGAGATCGACTTGCTGCATCAGGTTCCCAAATTTCGTACATTCCCGATATATCGATACTTCTAACCCAGCCCTATGTCAACTGGAGCCACACTCAAGCCGGACAACTGGTTTCAGACCGAGGGACACCCAAACCACTAGGTCCTGTTGGATCGAACCAAGCAGAAGCTGAAAGGCCGCCCCCGGCCGTACCCATATTGCCTCACACAAGTTAATCCTGCCGCGGCTGGCTCCACTCCAGCTCTTTGCTTGCAATATCTCCCGGCGCCCATTCGACCAGCCCATGCAGCTCGGTTGTTGTCCGTTTCTCCGGATATTTATCGCTCCACTCCGAGCACGCCCACATCATACCGCAGGTCTGCCAAGTAGCGTTTGCACCATCGCGCCAGCCAGAGTCTTTGCGTGTCGTCAAGGTTCCCCCGGTGCATTCAATATAATCATAGCCGCTTGTGCTATGTTTCCATTTTGACTTCATTCGCAACACCACGCCGCGCCCGCCATCACGCTGCCAACTGCCGGAGAAATCCTCATACACATCAAATACACCATCACGGGCCGTGTAATTCAGCCGCTTAGCCGCGCCGTTTTTATACAGCACCCAAGGCTTCCCTGAACGCCGCACCGGCGCGCCCCACTTCCATACCGTGGTGGCACTGCCGAGATAGTCCAAGTCCGCAGGTTTGAGAGTGCCATTCGGGCTCTCAAGCCACGACTGTTGAGACCTAGGTGCAATCTCGCTGTAAAAATGCTGAGGGTACTCTGCCGTTTCCACCGCTTGGCAAAACTGGTCCCCATCTTTGGTGTTCTCCTGATAATACGACGGCCCGCCGGTGTAGTTCGGTTCCGGCTGAGCGCCATTGTCGCTGACGTTTGAACTTGGTGGGGACACGGGCTGTGTTGTCCGAGTAGTGTTGGTGGTCACAGCCGGCGCAGGCGCATACCTCTGCACCGCCTCAATCGCCTTGCGAGACCCTTTGAGGCCCAACGTCATTGTCTTGAACTCGTTTTCTGCGTAACTGGCTTCGGTTTGATAACGAAACTTCACCGTGTCACCAGACTTAAACGCCTCTAGCATCGCCGCCTGATTGCGGCCCGAAATTGGAATCCGAACCTGCGCACTGTCACCATAATCAATCAAACAGTTTTGACCGCCGCAGCCATTCATATCCAGCTCGGTGTCCTGTCCGTTGGCATGTTTCACCGAGACCCCCATGAAGTGGATCATCGGGTCATCAGACACACGGTACATGCCATAATAGTAGCCGCCGGTTTCCTGATCCCGTCCTAAAAACACTCGCGCCAGCAATGCGCCGCTCTGCATCAGATCATAGCCCGCCTCGCCGTCATAGTATTCCCACCGGTCAGACGAGGTGTATTGCGGCGTCGGCGCCGCCTTTTCCAACGCCTTTATAAGCGTTGCGATCATGTCGTCATCAGCGCCGAGGCTATAGGCCTCTTCCAAAAGTGAATTCGCCCGCGCGATATCGCGCTCCACACGAATGCCGTCGGCAAAATACGTGCCCAGCTCCGCCGCTGCTTCGCCATACCCCGAACGCATCGCCGCTTCAAAATAGGCGATGGCCAGATCGGCGTTTTGCTCAACACCAATGCCTTTCATGTACTTGACGCCGATATTGCTCTGCGCCACCGGATAGCCCGCATCCGCAGCATCGCGCTGTAATTCCACAATGGCCTCCATGTCATCCGTGTGAAAAACGCAGCGCTCGGTGGCAAACACCCAGGCCAGATCGTTCTGCGCCACTGGGTTGTCCGCCTCAATCGCGCCCACCATCAGCTCGCGAAACGCGCTGCCGTCACCTTCACAGGCCTGATCGGACATCACGTTATATTTCTCCCGCATCGGCTGCCAGAACGCCCCCGCATCCTCCGCAAACGCCATCCCAGCGCCGCTCACACAACTCGCAACACAAGCCGCCACTACCGCATATTTCATGTCATCCCCTTTGCGCAAAACAGTCCAAAACACCGCAACGCCTGTCCCAGCGTAAGCCGAGGCAGGCGTTTTTGGCAAAGAAAATAGTGTTTTGGCGCGTTACAGAAGGGTTTGCAGCAAATCGAAGCCCTTGCCCCAGCCGCTGTCCATATTGCCCATCATCTGCGCAAAACAGGCGATCTCGTCTTCCGTCGCATCCACCGGCACCTGCTCCAGCTTCACCTGACCACGCCCGTTCTGCTCGCTAAACGTCACCGTGGTCAAAAGCTTCTGCGGCCAGTTTGGCATCATCGGATTGGGCGCCTGCTGCCAGTTCTCATCGGTGCTGTGATGTAGCCAGACGATCTTGTCGCCCTCAGACACCTCCTGAAACTCCATGCGGCTGTAGTCCGACTTCTCGCCCCATTTCATCTCGTTAAGCCACCGCCCACCGGGACGCAGATCAAACTCGTGGATCACCGTCTCCACCCCCGGTCCGTACCAGACCGACAGCAGCTTCGGGTCGCTAAACGCCTGCCAGATCTGGCCCAAAGTGCCTTCAAACGTGCGCTTATACATATAGGTTGGCAAATCACTCATCTTTCAAATTGTCCTTTTCATTAGATTTCATTGTCTCAAGAAGCGCGTCCAACTGATCAAAACTGCCAGACCAGAAGCGGCTGAATTGCTCCATCCAGTCCACCGCCTCTTTCATCGGCGCGGCCTTCAAATAGGCCGGTCGACTTTGCCCCACCTGCCCGCGTTCGATCAGCCCCGAGGCCTCCAACACTTTCAGATGTTTGGACACCGCTGGTTGGCTCATCTCAAACGGCTCTGCCAAATCACGCACATTGGCCTCGCCTTCACACAGCCGCGCCAAAATCGCGCGGCGGGTCGGGTCAGCCAAAGCGGCGAAGACCGCGTTCAACTCAGGATTTTCATAACCATTTCGTTTCATAACTCAATGGTTATTCATTGCACCTTTTCCGTCAACATCTTTAAACGCAATTAATTCAACGGCTTTTCCCGCGAGGGTCGTTTTTGACCTAGACCTTGCCGGCGAATCCCGCCCTTCTGCGCCCATGTCTCAGCCCCGCACGTCCCTGCCACTCGGCCCGCTCTCTGCCCTGATCGCGACCTTCTTTTTCTCGATCAATGACGCGGCAATCAAATTCCTCTCCGGCGACTACGCGCTGCACCAGATTGTGCTGACCCGCTCGCTGATTGGGTTGGCCATTCTGCTGATTGTGATTGTGCCGTTCCAAGGCGGGGTCTCGGCCCTGCGCACCAAACGCCTTGGCATGCACGGATTGCGCGGCCTCTGTGTGGTCTTCGCCAACACCACCTTCTTCCTTGGGCTCGCCGTGCTGCCTCTGGCCGACGCCATGGCTGTGTTCTTCATCTCGCCCCTGCTGATCACCCTCTTTGGCGCCGTCTTGTTAGGAGAGGTCATCGGCCCACGCCGCAAAGCAGCCGTCGCCGCTGGCATGATTGGTGTGCTGATCATGATCCGCCCCGGCGCCTCAGACTTCAACCTCGCGCTTCTATTGCCCTTGGTCTCCGCCGTCGCCTATGCGCTTCTGCACGTGCTGACACGCAAGATCGGCACCACCGACAGCGCTGCCACCATGGCCGTATTCATCCAGATCGTCTTCATTGTGGTTTCCGCTTGTGTCGGCCTGCTGCTCGGCCATGGGGCCTATGAAAACGCGGGCGGCGAGATGATCAGCTTCCTATTGCGCGCCTGGCACTGGCCCGCCACTGCCGATTGGCCCATCCTGTTTCTACTCGGCTGCTCCATCGCCTTTGGCGGCTTCTTCATCTCCCAAGCCTACCGCGTGTCCGAGGCCAGCCTGATCGCGCCTTTGGAATACGCCGCCATGCCCATGGGCGTGCTGTTTGGCATCGTGATTTTTGGTGAATGGCCCGCGCCCACCACCTGGATCGGCATGACGCTGATCATCGGCGCCGGCCTGTTTGTGTTCTGGCGTGAAACCAAAGTGGGGGACGCGCCAGTGCCAGACCGCCCTCGCGTGCGCCGCTAATCCCGCCCCAACGCATTCCCCACTTGCACCCCACACTGCGCCCACTAAGGTCGGCGCAAACCATTCTTTCAGGGGCAAATTATGTCGCAAATTGACGCCGTGATTTTTGACATTGGCAATGTACTGATCCAGTGGCAGCCGGAAAACTTCTATGACCGCACCGTCGGCGAAGCCCGCCGCAAAGCCTTCTTTGCCGACACCAACATCCATCACCACCATGAACAGATCGACGCTGGCGCCTCCCTGCCCGGCATGATCGAAAGCCTCGTGCCACAGTATCCCGAATACGAGGCCGAGCTGCGCATGTGGAACGACAACTGGAACGACCTCGCGGCCCCGGCCATTCCCCACTCCGTGCGCCTGCTCGATGCGCTGGTCGACAAAGGCGTGACCGTCTTCACCCTGACCAACTTTGGCCACGACAACTTCCCGCTGTCGCAAGCGGTCTACCCGTTTCTCAATCGCTTTCACCGCGAATACGTGTCGGGCCGCCTGAAACTGATCAAACCGGATCCGGCGATCTACGCCCATGTCGAGGCCGACTGCGGCATCGCGCCGGACCGCCTGCTGTTCACCGACGACCGCGCCGACAACATCGCCTCTGCTGCGGCGCGCGGCTGGCAAACCCATCTGTTTGAACACCCACAAGGCTGGGCCGACCGTCTGGTATCCGAAGGCCTGCTCACCACGGAGGAAGCCAAATGACCACCATCATCTCCTTTGAAGAAGGCGAGAAGAACATCAACTGGCTTGGGCTGACGGACGCGCTCGCCGCGGGCCACAGCCTGCCCAAGGCAGAAATCTCCGACAGCTTCCTCTACCGTGGCAAAGACACGCTGCTGCAACGTCAGGCCTGGATCAACGGCCTTGGCATCGCAGTAAAGTCTGCCACGGTATTCCCAGACAACCCATCCCAGGACGTGCCAATGATCCACGGCGCGGTGACGCTGTTTGACGACGCGCATGGCATCCTGTCCGCGCTGATCGATTTTCACCTGGTCACCAAATGGAAAACCGCTGGTGACAGCCTCTTGGCCGCCCGCCGCCTCGCCCGCCCGGACAGCTCCAAAATCCTGATCGTCGGCGCAGGCACCGTGGGCCGCAATCTGCACGCCGCCTACTCCGCCGTCTTCCCCGACGCAGAGTTCACCATCTGGAACCGCACCCAGGCCAACGCTGAGAAAATGGCCGCCGAAATTGACGGCCTGAAAGTCGCCACCAATCTCGAACAGGCTGTGGGAGAGGCTGACATCGTGACCTCCGCCACCATGTCCACCGAGCCCACCCTGCGTGGCGATTGGCTGCAACCGGGCCAGCACATCGACCTGATCGGCGCCTACCGCCCCGACATGCGCGAGATCGACAACACCGCCCTCACCCGTGCCAGCCTCTTTGTCGATAGCTACGACACCACGTTGGACCACATTGGCGAGTTGAAAATTCCGCTGGCCGAAGGTGTAATCACCCGCGAAGACGTGCAGGCGGACTACTACAGCCTCGACACGTTCACCCGCACCTCGGACGATCAAATCACCCTGTTCAAAAACGGTGGCGGCGCACATCTCGACCTGATGACCAGCCGCTACATTCTCGATCAGTGGCAGGCGGCCCAGTCCTAAGCCCTGCTTAAAGCAAAGGCCGCTGCGGTAACCCGCAACGGCCCCCAAATGTCCCCACCTCCGCAAAACAGTCGCGATACCGACGCAATACCGACGTGGGTTTTGGATGGTTAACGCCCTACGCGGCGACCGCCTCTGGTGTCCGGTTTTCGCGGATCGGCAGGTGCACAATGGCACTGAACGCGCCCACGCCAACACCAACCCACCAAACCAGCGTGTAGTCGCCATACAGGTCATACATCCGGCCTCCCAGCCACACGCCAAGGAAGCTGCCAAGCTGGTGGGAAAAGAACACAATCCCGTAAAGCGTGCCCATGTAGCGCAGCCCATACAGATGCGCGACCAGACCGGAAGTCAGCGGCACGGTTGCCAGCCACAGCGAGCCCATCACGATTGAGAAAACAACCACGCTCATCGGGGTGATTGGCATCAGAATAAAGATCGCCGCCGCGAGCGTGCGTCCGGTATAAATCCCTGCCAACAGGTACTTTTTCGGGAAATGCTTGCCCGCCCAACCGGCCAGCAAGGTGCCGCCAATATTGGCCAAACCAATCAGAGAAATCGCCACCGCGCCCAGTGTGGACGTAGAGGTGATACCCATATTTGCTAAAGTAGACCCAGCCGCAATTGGCCCACACATCTCAGTGATCATCGCAGGAAAATGCGCGGTGACAAAGGCCAACTGATAACCACAGCTGAAGAAACCCAGAAAGATCAGCGTATAAGACGGGTCTTTAAAGGCCCGCTTTAGGATCTCCCCCATGCTCTCCTGCAGCTCTTCTTTGCTCGCCGCCGCCGGCGCCCGCATCGCTGGCAAAAGCAGCAGGACCGCCAAAATCGCAATCGCAAACACCACAAAAGTCTGCTGCCAAGACATGAACGACAGCATCCACTCCGCCATCGGTGCCCCAAACACCTGACCAGCCGAGCCCGCAGCCGTGGCAATCGCCAAGGACATGCTGCGGTTCTCATCCGAACTGGCGCGGCCAACCACGGCAAGGATCACACCAAACCCCGTGCCTGCAATGCCAAATCCGACAAGAATTTCAAATACCTGATGCGCCTCCGGCGTGACAGCAAAGGACGACAAAACCAGCCCCGCCGCATAGACCAGCGCGCCAATTATGATGGCTTTCCGATCCCCAATCTTCTCGGCAATCGCCCCAAAAATCGGCTGCCCAATGCCCCAGGCTAGGTTTTGAATCGCAATCGCCAGCGAAAACTCACTGCGCAGCCAGCCAAACTCTTCCGCAATCGGGATCTGAAACACGCCAAAACTGGCCCGAATGGAAAAGCTCACAAGGATGATGATACAGCCCACCATCAAAACCGGGGTCATCAACGGGGTCTTTACACTCATCATCTCTCTCCTGTCTGCGCGTCGCAAACACTGAACAAATGAACGACCTCAGGTCAATTCAGCATTTGTTCACCTCCTCATAACAGTCTGTCATAGGGTCCGGCGTGGCCCTTTTCCTCACCGCTTCAATTGGCTAAGGGACATGTATGGATAGCTTGCCCGAGATTTACGCCGCCCGCGTGGCTGACGGAACCCTGCACGCCGACGACGCCCAAGTCGCGGTGCTGCCGGAATTGGAACGGATCCGCGCTGAGGTGTCCAAACCCGTCCCAAAAAAATGGTTCCGCAAATCCACGCCGGAGCCAGTGCGTGGCCTCTACCTTTGGGGCGGTGTTGGTCGCGGCAAATCCATGTTGATGGACCTGTTTGTCGACAGTCTCTCCGTGCCCGTGCGCCGCGTACACTTCCACGCTTTCATGCAGGAAATCCACGAGGCCATGCACAAGGCCCGTGCTGACGGCATTGAAGACACTGTGCAACCCGTCGCCAAGGCTGTGGCCGACAGCGTGCGTGTGCTGGCCTTTGACGAGATGCAGATCACCGACATCACCGACGCAATGATTGTGGGGCGTCTGTTTGAACAGCTGTTTGAGGCCGGTGTGGTGATTGTCACCACCTCCAACCGTGTGCCGGATGATCTTTATAAAAACGGCCTCAACCGCCAACTTTTCCTGCCCTTCATCGCCCTAATCAAAGAAAAGATGCGCAGCTGGGAGCTGGTCAGCCCAACCGACTACCGTCAAAATCGCCTTGCGGGAAATCAGGTCTATTTTGTGCAAGCAGGCTCCGAAGCCCGCGCCCAAATCCGCGCCATCTGGGATGATCTCACCGGTGGCGCAGCCGAGCCGCTTGTGCTCACCGTAAAGGGGCGCGAAGTCACCCTGCCCGCCTACCGCAACGGCATTGGCCGGGCGAGCTTCTTTGATCTCTGCGGCAAGATGCTTGGCCCAGGCGACTACCTCACCATCGCCAACGCGGTTAAGGTGCTGATCCTCGAAGACATTCCCACGCTGAGCCGCAACAACTTCAACGAGGCCAAACGCTTCGTGACCCTGATCGACGCGCTTTATGAGGCCAAAGTCCGCCTGATCTGCTCCGCCGCCGCCGAGCCGGAAATGCTTTATCTTGAAGGCGAAGGCATCTTTGAGTTTGAGCGCACCGCCTCCCGCCTGCGTGAAATGCAGGACGCCGATTGGGGCCAAGACGACTAGTCTTTCCGTCAAACCAACCCGCAACACAAAAAGCCCCCGAAGGGGCTTTGAGACGTGTCCAAATCTTTGGAAAATGGCAGGGGCACCAGGGCTCGAACCCGGGACCTACGGTTTTGGAGACCGTCGCTCTACCAACTGAGCTATACCCCTAACGTGGGGTGTTTCGTAAGGCACCCTCGCGCCGGTGGCAAGAGGGAAAACGCGCAAAAATCGCAAGACTGGTCAGCTTTGAACTGCGCCTGTATGAGAGGTGCGCACTCAAGAGGTTTTGACCCCATGTCACTGAAGCAATCGCTCAACCGTTTGCGCAAAAATATCGCCGATAGCCCGCGTGTGAACCGCGCTGTCGAAGGCATGTTTGCCACCTATGTGCGATTCGCCTTTAAAACCTCTCGATTTGAGCGCACCGGCTGTGAAGAACTCGACGCCTGCCTGGCGCGCGGTGAGGCCGTGATCACCACGGTCTGGCACCAACGGCTGATTCTCGGCCCCTATATGGTCAACGCGCCCAAAGGCACCCGCGTTGTCTCCCTGACCTCCGCCGCCCGCGCTGGACGGCTCGCCGGCCAAATCCTTGTGCGTCTAGGCTGGGAGACCATCCCGATGTCGAGCCACCAGCGCCACGTGACGCTCTCGCGGGAGGTGCTGAAACGTTATCGCGAAGGCTGCTCTCTCGGCGTGGTGCCAGACGGCCCCCGTGGCCCGGCCCGTGTGGCCTCCACCGTGCCGCTGATTTGGGCGCGCTCCACCGGCGCCCGTGTGTTCACGCTGGCCTTTGCCCAAAAACGCGTGCTGCGGCTGCCGACCTGGGACAAGCAAATGCTGCCCCTGCCGTTTTCGCGCGGGATCATCACCTGTCAGGAATGGACCGACGCGGTCCCACGCAAGCCCACCGACGCAGAAACCGAAGCCCTGCGTCTCAGCCTGCAACGGTCGCTCGACGAAATCACCGATGCCGCCGACGCCGCCCTGGGCAAACCCAGCGAAAACCCCAACCTGTCGAGCTAACCGGCTTACGACGCCTGCACGACACGGCGGTCAAACCGCTGCATCACCGGCAATATCCATGCACGGAAGGTCTTCACTGGTCGCTCAAAATAGCGCGCAAACAGCAGCCCCACCGCGATCGATCCGCTCAGCAGCAGCGCGTCCCGCCCCAACATCTCCGGCAACAGCGCATCCAACAAATGCAGCGCCGGATAATGCGTCACGTAGATCGAGAAGGTCGCCCCCGCCATCCAACGGATTGCCCGTGTACCCCATAGCTTTTGCGGGTTCAGGATCGCCACCCCGCCCACATGCATCACCGTGCAAAGTCCAATCACAAAGTTCCAGATGAACTCATCAGAAAACGCCAGCACCATCCGCGCATCCGCCACGCCAAGCTGCGCTGCGGTCAGGCCTGCCAAGGTCTCCGGCATGCCAGCCAATTGCCCAGCCAGATAGAGCACTGGCCCGCCAAGTGCCAAGGCCGAGCCCATGGCCCGCGTATACCCGCCAGCCCGCTCCGCCTTAAGCCACTGCCACAAGGCCACACCCAACAACCAGGCTGGCATCAACAGAAGAACATTTAACCCTGCCAGCCACGCCAGTGCCACCAGCCCCAACACCCGCGCCGCGCCTTTTGCAAACAGCGCCACGCCAAACAGCGCATAGTATGCCGCCTCATAGCTCAGCGACCACAGCGGCCCGTTGGTGCCCAGACGCACGCGGTCAAACGCGGCCCATTCATTGGTAAATGTCACGCCGCGCAGCAGGAACTCCCCCACCGGCAGCGCCTGATAAAATCCGTTGGGGTAGGCGCTCGCGTCAATCCGCGTGCCAAGCGCGTCAAACACCAGTGTCAGCACCAGCGCAGGCACCATCACGGTCAACAACCGCGTCACACGGTTAAAGGCAAACCGCCCGGCAGAGCCATCCCGATCAGCGGCAAAGGCAATCACACAGCCGGACATGACAAAGAACACAATCACAGCATCGCTGCCCACGTTCCAGTCGCGCAGGAACGCGTAGTCCGTGCCGGTGAACCGAGGGTAGGCCAAATGGGAAAGGACCACGACAATCGTGGCCACCACCCGCAAGACATCCAACCAAATGGAGACGCCTTTTGTCATCTTAGTGCCCCTCAGCTGGTGCAACGCCATCCTTGGACTTGCGCTTGACCATCTCGATGCCGGTGGCCTCCTCAAGGCTTTCCACAAACGGCTTGATCAGGGCGTCTTTCAAAGTGGCATGGGGCTGTTCAATCAACTCGCCTTTGCCATCGGCCACACCAAACTGCAGTTTTTCGTAGCCTTTCGGCACATAGAGCGTGCCAAACAT
Source organism: uncultured Shimia sp. (assembly GCF_947493595.1). GTDB lineage: Bacteria > Pseudomonadota > Alphaproteobacteria > Rhodobacterales > Rhodobacteraceae > Shimia. The sequence goes on from NZ_CANLRL010000006.1 coordinate 235,738, forward strand.
CCAATCCCAGATCGCAAACACTTCGCCGTAGTTCTTGTTGAAATGCTTCTTGGCGCTGGAGTGGTGCACATGGTGCTGTGCCGGGGAGATAAAGATATGCTCCAATACCGGCCCGTAGCTCAGCCACACATGGCTGTGGCGCAGGTTGGCACCCAGCAGATTGAAGAGGAAGTAGCCCGCGTTTGCCCCACCAATGGTGACCAGATCAATCTGGCCAATCAGCAGGAACAGCACCAGAGCCTGCACCGTACCCAGCACCACGCTGTAGATCAGGTTGCGAATGAGCAGGAAAATCGGGTGGTTACGGTTGGCGGTCAGCGGCGTCATCACCTCAGCGGAATGATGCAACGCGTGGAACGGCCACAGAATCTTGCTTTCGTGGTGGATGTAATGCGCCCAGTATTTACAGAAATCCATCGCCAGGATCATGATCAACGTCGCCAGCGCGCTGCGGCCCCAGGTCACGTCCAATGGCTGGAACGGCGTGCCTTGCCATCCGATGAAGTTGGACAACATCACTTTTGCCACAATGGGGGTGAACAACACCGCGCCAAAGATGCCGGCCACGCCGAGCAGCAGGTTGATGGCAAAAATCTGAATGTCGATGATGTTGGACTTGTGGGTGTACACTTCGCGCGGAAACAAGAACTTCGCAAAACTGGTAGGGCGTCCACGATAAAGCCAAATACCAAAAACCATCACAATTGTGGTGCAGAGATAAAACACCGCCAAACGCGATTCCCAGCCCCAAAACATATACTTAAGTGCGGCCCAAACCTCGTAAACCCAACCCATTTCCATGCTCCCTTTCGCAGTCTGCGCATGATTGCCCCCCGGCATGGCGCCAATCTGATGGGCAAATGCGGGGAAAACATGGCGGAAAAAGGGAATGTGGCGGATTTCAGAACAATCGTTTCCAAACCAAAAGCAAAAAGGCCGCCCAATGGGCGGCCTTTTCGTAGTCTGTCGTCTGAATTACGCTAGGCGTAATTACTCAACGAT
>NZ_CANLRL010000007.1 GCF_947493595.1 uncultured Shimia sp.
GATGGAGCAGCCCGGTAGCTCGTCAGGCTCATAACCTGAAGGTCGTAGGTTCAAATCCTACTCCCGCAACCAACACTAATTCGCCAATGATATCAGTGTCATCGCAAAGGGTCGAATGCCCTTTGGGGTCTTTTGGTGCGTCTGGGTCCGATAAGGCCAACAATCCCGCCAGTGCTCCCTCAAGTTCCAAGGTCAGCTTCCCCGACTCCTGATTGGGGTGGAGCACAATGCGATCAATCAGGCCACGCAAGGCCTCCTTGGAAGCTTCGAAATGATGGGTCTGATCCAAATTCCGCACTAAGGTTTGAAGACGCTGCTGATAGGTTGCCGCCATCCCCGGATGCAAGCGCAGTTTTGCGGGAGCCGGATCTTTTTGCAGCTCCTGTTCCAGTGTTTTGCGCCGCTCTTCCAGCGCATACATACGGTCTTTAACCTGATCTGCCGGGATTCCGGCCACGATGGCATCGACCAAGCGGCTGTGTTCACGTGTTGTCTTGGCGAGCTCTTGTTCAAGATCACTGCGACCAGCACTGGCTTCCGCGTTCAGGCGATTGCGTTCCTTGACGTATTCTTGGCAGAAGATGTCCAGGGCTTCCTCGTCCATCAACTGGTCAAGTCCGTTGAAGACCAGTGCCTCAAGGGCGTCCTGATGAATAGAGCTGCGGTTGTCACACACAGCAGCGCCCTTATTACGCGCCGTAGAGCAGCCAAAATGATCTCTGGAGATTTTGGAGTAGCCGCCGCCACAAGAGCCGCACTTGATCAGGCCCGAAAATAGGGTGCGCGGGCGCCGGCGGTCCCACGAGTTGGATTTAGTGCCTTTCACCTTCAAGGTGGATTGACGTTTTTTTGCGGCGTCCCAGAGGTCCTGCGGGATGATCCGGAGCCCAGGTACGTCCGTAATGACCCAGTCTTCAGTTGGGTTGAGGCGCGACGTGCGTTTGCCGGTGTCTGGATCTTTGACGTATTGCAGACGGTTCCAGATCTGCCGGCCAACATATAGCTCATTGTTCAAGATGCCCGTGCCACGTTCACGATTGCCGTGCAGGGTCGAAGCGCCCCACCCACGTCCAGAGGGGCCGGGGATGCGGTCTTCATTCAGGGCTTCGGCAATCTTCTTGGGGGATACCCCAGCGGCATAGTCTTCAAAGATGCGCAGGATGATCTTGGCTTCTGCCGGGTCAATCTTTCGATCCCCGCGCACGGGATCACCAGCTTCATCGAACTTCTGGACAACCTTGTAGCCATAGGCTTTGCCTCCCGCTGACTTTCCCTTCAGCGCGCGCCCTTTGAGGCCACGGTGAGTTTTTGTGGCGAGATCCTTGATGAAGAGCGCATTCATTGTGCCTTTGAGCCCAATGTGCATCTCGGAAATGCATCCTTCAGACAGGGTCTCAATCGCAATGTTTGAAAACATCAGACGTTGGAACAATTGGGCGATGTCAGCCTGGTTGCGTGACAACCTGTCAAGCGCTTCACTGATCACCACATCAAATGTGTTGGAGGACGCGTCTCGTTGCAGCTTCTGGATTCCTGAACGCATTAAGCTCGCGCCTGAAGTGGCCCGGTCAGTATACTCCCCCACAATCTGCAGGCCTTGTTGCTTAGCATAATCCTTACAAGACCGGATCAGATCTTCGATTGACGCGTCCCGTTGCATGTCTGTTGAAAAGCGCGCGTAGATCGCTGCCCGAAGTGGCTGGCTCATGAGGTCCCTCCCGCAGTTTGTTTTGGTCAACTCTGGTTGTGATCTTGTCTGGCCTTGTCACGTGCAAGTGCACGCAAGAGTTGATGAAAGTGTTCTTTCAACTGGGAGTCCGCATCTGGTTTTACAAGTGGGGGCGAATCCGAAGGCAGGGAAGCAACAGAAGGCGATCGGCGGTTTGCACCACCGTTTGCTGCCGTCTTGATGTTGGTCCGCTTGGCCAAGATGTCTGTCTCCAAAAAAATGCGCGACAAAGGATCTCTTGCCGCTTGGAGATGACGTATGCGGAAAATTTTAGGTCTGCATGGTTTAGTCAATCCTTTATGTGGATAACTCGAATTCTCGCAGGGTGGCCCAAGGCGTTCTGGAAGGCCTCAACTGGAAATCCGGACATCTCACGCAATCAGACAATTTGATCAGAAATAGGCTGACAGACAGGGGAGTGGAGAGGGGGCACGCCTTTCCTCAATCCAACAGACTGTTGGTCGCAGCGAAAAATCCGGAGGATTTGTGAGCGAGAAGGGGTCGAGGGGGTATCCCCATCGCGAACAGAGAAGTTGCAGATTGCCGGAGGAAAATTGCAACTTCTCTAGTGAGTACAGCGAGTTGCACATAGATGAATTAGGGGCGCGGTACTTTCTTAAGCCTGACTTAGACTCTGAGCACAGCAAGAAGCCCGTGAGACCACCATGACCAAACACCCCAGATTCGACAAGACGTCCTCGGAAACCGTTGGCGATGTGCAGCACCCGATTGTGTTGCGCTTTGCGAGGTTGAAGCCATCTCAGCTCTCCCGATTCCGGATGCATGACCTGAGAACTGGCGGCCATCTTGCGCACGTGGATCTCTCGACAAGTTCAGAAAACCGGATTGAGTTTGGTCCAGCTGACTGGATTGCGCGGTTCCAAAAAAGACTGATGAGGGTGGCTCGGTACAATCATCGGCAGGAACTGGCGGCTTTGGAGGCGCGTGGGCGGCGGAAGCAAATTGCGGATCGGCAGGCGGCAGGCCCGCTCAATCCGTGGCATGGCAGCACTGACGCACCACTGCGAGAAGGCATCCTCACAGTAAACAAAGACTATTTTGGCGGATCTGGTGCAGATGTCTGGAGTATCTCTCAGGTTGATTCATTCCGTGAGGCGGCCATGGCATTCCTGGAAGAGAACTTCGCGGGTGGTCAGCTGCTCTATGCCTCTTCGCATTCAGATGAGGAAGCCTTCCACATCCATTTTGTCACTGCGACCTGGTCTCGCAAAACGACAGCAAACCGAGGTCGACAGTATCTTCTCAAGGCTTCTGAAAACCCGCTTCTCAGGGACTACGAGCATGCCCAGAATTTAGCTGGAGAACACTTCAAGGAAATTGGGATAACCAGAGGCAAGCGGTCGGCAGAGGCGCGGCGTGAGGCGATTGCAGAGGGCAAGCGACCGGAGAAGAAACGGCGGCATGTGCCGCCTTCGGAATACAGAGAAATGGAGAGGGAGGTTGGGGCCGCCGAGGCGGCGGTTCTTACTGAGGCCGGCCGTGAAACGGCCGAGGTTACGTTGAAGGTGGCGCGCAAGCGCGTCTCAAAAGAGGAGCGCCGCCTGCGGCGGCGCAAAAGACAGGCAGAAAAGCTGCGCCAGAGCGCAGCAGAGGACCTGTCTGTATCTAAGAAAAAATCGGAGCAGATGCGGCAGAGGGCGCGGGCAAAAGCCGTTAGGGAGGCGGCGAGGCTAAGGGTCGAGCAGGAAGAGGCATTGGCGGAGGAACGCAGGGCGCACCAACGGGAGATGGAGCTGCGACAGCAGCAGGTGGATGCGGTCGTGGCAGAGGCAAAGGCCATTGTAGAGGAAGATAAGGCGCAGGCCATGCGGTTCCTGCAGCAAGCGGAAAAAGCTGTGGAGATAAGGGACGATGCGGTGACGCGGGCTAAGGAAGCCGAGGGGGTTGTCCAAGAGGCGGAGAAGGCCGTCGCACGTGCCAAGGCAGAAGAGCGGGCGGTGACGTCGAGGGTGGAAGCTCTGTTGGTCGGGATGGAAATGATAGCTGAAGGATGGGTGCGGTTTAGACCCAAGCGGAAGGACAAGCCGGCGGGAATCCGGTTTGGTGAAAATGCTCCACAGGATCAACATCAGAGGTCAGAAATTGATGCAACCATGACGTCCGGCGGCAGACTTCTCATGAGGTTGGCGCAGGTGGTGTATGAAACCGTCAGCAAGTTGCTGGCAGCTGAAAAGGCGCAGATCAAACACGATGCAGAGGAGGTGCAGCGCAAACGTGAGGAGCTGCAGATGGCTGAGGATCAAAGGCTCAAGGTGATTGTGGAAAGGTATGGACTTGGTGGGAGCAGCCAGTGAAGTGCAAGAAAGAAGCTCTGAGTAATATCGGCCTAAAACAGGGGCATATTGGACGCGCCAGTCATGGGTAAGTTACAGAAGCCCAGGCAAACCACCGATCCTAAGTTGGCCGGTTGTCTTCTAACCAACGCTGGAGGATACGACGAAGCATCTCAGGGCGGGTAGGGAGATCTGGCTCCAATTTGCGCGCCTCATCAAGTTCCCTGATTTGGTCCACATGCAGTCTGACATTGACTGCTTCTGTGTCGACTCTGGGGCGGCCCAGCTTAGCCATACAATTTTCCTCTTGACTTGTTGGCGCCATTAAATCATATAGGGCGTGTGATGCAAGAGCTGCAACTCCCGCACCACACTGACCACAACGATCTTACGAGGAGATCAATATGGCTGATATGCCCATTAACACAGCGGCAGCTGTGTCTGCACCCCTGAATCCATCTTTGCCCTGCGGGTCTCATGACGCCTTCGGCGTTGTCTTGGAACAACTGGAAGAAGCACTTTGGCTTGAGCAACTGGCATTTGGGGGATTTGGCGATCCGTCTATGTCTCAGGTTTATGAGGATGCCTCAAATGCTTGGACGCAATGCGAAACGTCTTTGCTTCAGTTCGTTGCGTCCCCGGATGCGCGCCCTTTGACCAAGGCGGCAGCCGATCTTCTATTGTCGGCCCTACTCGATGAAGGCAGATCAAAGGCGGACCTGTGGGGATATGTGGAAGAGGCACAAGAGCTTTCCTGTCTGGCAACTTTGGTCGGAAAACCGATCAGCACAAGGACGGTCACACAATTGCGCTGCGCCACCAAGCTCATTGGTGAACTGGTTGAGGCGGCAATGCGAGATGCAGCAACTTCCGACGTCGTTGAAAGGGTCTCTTTGACCGCCACCGCAGCTTAAATCCCGCACACCGCACAATGCTTTCCCGTCCGTTCATCGCGGGCGGGGTGGGGACGTGCGTCCAGATATTCTCAACGAGGAGTCATCACATTCAGCAAGAAAAATTTTAGATTTCCAGAAGGCAACCCAGGCTTCTCTATTGACGGTCAATTGGTGCCGGCCTTCGCAGGGGTAGTGAAGAAAGAGTGGCGCAAGGCCGCCTTGAAACATGGCTTTGAAATCCTCGGTCGAGCACTTGATCGATACTGGCTCGTGCTGAACTGCAAAGTTTGTAAGACTGTCCAACTGAAGCGTTTGAATGTGGTGCGCGATCACGCCCCCATTTGCCACCACTGCATCCACATTCGCCGTATATCTGAAGCCGAAGCGGCAGGGGCTGCGCTTTTGTCGGAGCCTTCCGGTGACCGCAAGTATGGTCTGTACAAGCTGACATGTGGGCACACCGTCAGACGTCAATACAGCCGCGTTCAAACCGCGGCAGCGGGTGGGTATAAGCTCGGCTGTGATGAATGCCGCGAAGCCCGATACGCACGCGAAGCGGAAGTCCATGGCTGGCGTCTCATAGGGCCCGCAAGCGATGGTCGGCTAGGATATCGCCAATATCAGCACTCAACCTGTGGTCATACGCAAGACGTGATGATTGGTAACATGGCTTGGGGCGACTGCAGTTGTGGCAAATGCGGACAAGGCTGGCCGTCTAAGCCTTCTTTTATCTATCTGTTCAAGATTGATCTGCCTGGCAATCCAGTGCTGAAACTTGGCTACAGCGCTCGGCCGCAAAAGCGGTTGAAACATCAACTCGGGCTGGATCGGGCGGTCAATGTAGAGGTGCCGCGAGTCCTGCCGATGCTGTCAGGCCATGATGCGCTGACTGAAGAAACAGCGTGTCACCGGTCCCTGCTGAAAGAACGGCCTGATTTGATCGTGCCCAAAGACGAGTTCGGCAGCGCAATCAATACCCAGTCAGAAATCTACAAGCTTGAAGCCAGCGAAATCATCAATGGCTTGTTGGATCGCATTGAGCAGCGAAATCCATCTGATCGCATCTAGCTCAGTTTGATCCGCCTTGTTCTCAAAACAACTCTGACGAATCCCATTCTAGGAAACGCATATGTCCCAAACCAGTTCCCACAATACATCCGAAATCCAGAACCATACAGTACCAGACTCTCCGGCTTTTGTTATGCGACGCTTGCTCGGCACAATCATGCAGCGATTTGCCAACGCACGTGATCCCGAGTTCGTAAAGAAAGACACCCAAGGTTACGACTTGGTTGAAGACTCTATCGACTATGTAGATGTCACCGACGATGATCCTGCGCCCAAAAAAGTCTATCTGGGTACGCCGAAATCAGAAAGCTTGACGCAGGCGGAAATCCTAGCCGCAATCGAATCTGGGATTGACCCCTTTGCCTCTGATGTGAATGGCGAACCAGATCGTCAATTTTTGCACCCACCATTTACAGATCTTCTTGTGGGGGCACGAATTGCCGATTGGATCACTTCTACAGGACAGTTTGAGAGCTTGGTTGCTGATGACGCGTTTTATGTTGTCGTCGAAGCTGATGAGCAATTCCGCAATGTGTATGAGGCATCATTAGAAGCCGTTTGTATGCTTTCTGCACAACTATTTTTGGCGCAAAGAGACGACTTTGACGGATTCGAAATATGCGTGAAAGACTGCGACTGGCAGCGATTACAGTCGAGCAGAAAATCCACGTTAAAGGAGCCGGGTTGGCGCTACAAACGGTATGGTTTTGAGAAATCAGTTCGGGCGGCGCTGGTCGAAAACGTGCCCGTTGTCGCAGTCGTCAAAACCTCGAATGACATTCCAGAAGACTTGCGGGTCTTTCAACCTGTTGAGTTGGAGCTTCCGGCTTTGTCGCGAGAAATGCTCGTTGAAATCTTACGTGTAACGCATACTTCCACAGGCCACCTGGCCGAATAGGCCATTTTGGCGCTGTTGCCCGGTGAGGAACAGTTGGCAAGTCTGTCAATAGCAGCATTTGAACGTGCATTCTGCGCGCCAACCACTTTGCAAGTAGCGAAACGGCTACAGGACTACGCCTCCAACCTTGAGGAAATGCCCTTGGCGCCAGTGGAGAATGCATCGACGGGCAAAACCTTGGATGACATGTACCTCAGCGATGACGTGCGGCGGTTATGCAAGCAAATGCTTGCGGATTTGAAAGCGCATCAAGGGGGCATGATCGATTGGGCTGAAGTCCCGTCATCGCTGTTTCTGTCGGGGCCTCCGGGTAACGGAAAGACTATGCTGGCCGAAGCGCTGGCGGGGTCGGCCGGAGTGAAACTCTTCACCACAAGCTACGGCGACTGCCAAAAACATGGTCACCAAGGCGATTTCCTGAAATCCTTGGCGGCGAAAGTCGAATGGGCAATCAAACACACACCTTGTGTCTTGTTCATCGACGAGTTTGACAGCTTCAATCATCGAAACAAACGCGACCGCAATTCTGACTATATCGTAGGTATTGTGAATACTCTGCTCGAGCATTTGACACGTCTTAACGAGACACCCGGTTTGCTTTTGGTTGCAGCAGCGAACCACAAAGACATGATCGACCCAGCTCTGCTACGGCCCGGACGATTTGATTTGCATGCGACGATCGACAAGCCCACCAAAGAAGGCGTCCGCAAGCTTTTGGAGATGGCGCTGGCGATGGATTTGCCGGACGGGCTTGTGGGCGATCTGGTGAACGGGTTGTTTGGGCCATCCGGCGCGGAAGTCGCTGGCTTCGTCCGCCAAGCAAAAGCTGCTGCGCGGGCAACAGGAGCGAAACTCCAGGAACAGCATTTGCGCGACACATTGCCAAAAGTGACGAACCCGTTTGCCGATCCAGATCTCAATCGCATTGCCGTTCACGAAGCCGGGCATGTGATCGTGGCACGCCACTTGAAGCGGCCGCTTCCGGATGTGGTGCGGCTCACCAACTCAGGCGGACATGTTGCGTCACCGCGGGCAAGAATTGCGGCTTTGGAAAACACGCTTGATGACGTTGCTATTGACCTTGCTGGACGAGCTGCGGAAGAGGCGATGTTCGGAAATGTCTCCGCCGGCGCCGCGGAAGATCTGCTCTATGCCACGGAAATGCTATTTGCCGCCCGGAACCATTGGGGGCTTTATGATGACCAGCTTGTTGTGCTGCCAGCAGATGTCGGTCGACCAGTCGAGACTGAGGCGAGAGTGAACGCGCAAATCGATGCAGAGCTTCAGGCGCAATATCAGCGTGCCTTTGAAATCGTGTCGGTGAAGCTGGATCCCCTGGTATTGCTTGCTGGTGTGCTGTTGGAGAAACGGGAAATGGATCGGGCAGCGCTGAAAGCCTTCTTTGAGGGCGGCATTAGTGGAATGGTAGGGCAACTGTCGGATGGCAAAACGGAGACTGGCGTTCATCCGAAGGATCTTGCGGAATGAACGGTGGATGGAGGCAGTTCCTATTTGTGTCATTTGAGGCCAGCTCTTTGAGTTCGGAAAGCTGGCCAATTGAAGTTGGGATCGCTCGCCTTTATGGCGATAGGGTTATGCAGGCGTCTTGCCTCATTCGACCTCGCAAGGCGTGGCCGTGGGATGACTGGAGTTTTGAGAGGCAGCGCCTTCATGGCATCAGATTGAAGGCATTGCGTTCTGCACGGCCTGCAGCTGAGGTTGCGGATTGGCTTGAGAGAGAACTGGTCGGGCGAAAATTGGTGTGCGGCAATGCGTTTTTTGACCAGTGGTGGCTGGATCAGTTGGTAGGCGCTTTGTCGCCGCACATTTTGGAATTTGAGCAAGCAGCGGATTGGGCTTTTGGGGCAAAAGGAGTTTTGGTGCCCAATCGGTTGAGCTGTGTCCAGCGGAGCTTATCCCGACAGGCTATGCGGTATCGCGTCGGCGAAGATGCTGCCCGGTTGTGTAGGGCCTGGAGGGCTGGGCTTCTTGGTGACAATGGAGTTCTCCGGAGTGGAAACCAGCCTACAGAATTGCCTCCGTCTCTCAAAGCCGCCCCCCAAAAAACGCGAGCAGAAATATGAAAAATTGGTACACGGCAGATTGTCACTTTGGCCACGGTAACGTCATCAAGTTTTGCGGTAGGCCGTTTGAGACGGTTGACGAGATGGATGCAGCAATCATTGAGAACATGTGGAAAGTGGTTGGTCCGGAAGACCGCCTCTTCATACTCGGCGATTTTGCGTTCGGCGCACGGACCAAAGAACGGGCCTTTTTGGAGCACATGTTTGCGCAGCTGCCAGGGGCGGAGCGCCACTTGGTGGTTGGCAATCACGACCAGAAGCAGACGCTTGAGTTGCCATGGGACACGGTATCGCAAGTGTCGGAAGTGCGGGACGGGCCGCATCAGCAGCGCAATACGTTGTGCCATTACCCACTTATCACATGGAACCATGCTCGCCGGGGAGCGCTCCAGATGTTTGGTCATGTGCATGGCAATTGGCTCGGATCGCGGAACTCAGTGAACGTTGGTGTTGATGTTTGGGATTTTGCACCGGTTGATTTTGACGCCGTACAAAGGCGTGCGTCTACCTTGCCGCCTAACAAACATTGGCATGATGTGGAGCCGGGGGCGGATCTGGAATAGCGGGGAGGAATTTGTCTGTGGCGGGCACGTCTATCCCAATTTGGTAGAGGCAAGACGGCGATAAATTGCGCATCTTGCTGGATGGCTGGGACCTGGTTGTTTGGGAACTTCGGCCAAATGCAGGCATAACAATTTGGTGCGGTGAAGGTCCGCTTTTCGTTCGAAGAACCCCGCGGTTTCGATAGTGATGGCAGCAGGCTATCGTGGCATTAGAACCCGTACAGCTGTGCCGGGGTGTCCACAAAGATTTGCTGAATGGTTTTTGTTTTGCCTGTCCAGGCCATTGCCAAGTCAAGCAAATGCACGTCGTCGGGATAGGCTTCAGCGGTCGTGGCCATATTGTGGGGCCAGTTGCTGCCCCAGATGATGCGATCAGGGGCGTGGTGGATCAATGCCTGGGAAAGTGCGGCCACGTCGTCGTAGCCGGGATAGCCGTTGCGTGACGTTTCATAACACGCGGCCATTTTCACATAGCAGTTGCCGCGATCGATCAATGGCCGCAAATATAGGTCATTTCACCTATCCAACGCACAATTGGAAACTGTGATACTACACTACCACGTTGAACCCGCATTCGCCGTTCCACCTAACCGATCTCCGACATCTCGACAGATCGCTTTTCTTGGATGGATGTTTGCGCCGCGATCCCCATCAGGACAGCCATTTTCCCGTCGGTCAGGCTCACCTGGGGTGTGGACCGCTCGCCGCGTACCAATTCCAGGAAATACTTGTGTTGGTAAAAGGTTGAGCCATTGTGGTCGCCTGCATCGAGGATGTCCGGATCCACAGGGATTTCCTTTTCAATCGGCCCTTTGGGCGCACGCGGAGACAGGATGAGTTTGGGGGTAGGCGCAGCGCCAAGGTGCGCGGGCCAGAAGCGGCCCGGCCCTGGAACCAGCGCTTCGATTTTACCTTTCGAACCGACGGCCGCGATTTCTTCCTGATATTCGGCGCCTTCGGCAAACATGCACAGTTCCAGCATCGCACGGGCGCCGTTTGCGAAATCGACGATGACGTATCCATTGTCGAGAATGTCCGGCACTCGCCCGTCATAGTTTTCGTCCAGATGGTTTGCGTCCTGTCCCCCCGAGGCCATCACGCGCACCGGCTCCGATCCAAGCGTCAGGCGCATGAGGTCAAAGAAGTGGCAGCATTTTTCCACAAAGGTGCCACCGGATTTGGCGTTGAAGCGGTTCCAGTCATCGACCTTTTCCAGAAAGGGAAAGCGGTGTTCACGGATGGTCAGCATTTTGATGCCGCCGGTGACATCTGCTGCGTTTTCCAGGAATGCCGCGACCGGCGGCATATAGCGGTACTCCATCGCGACCCAGGCCGGGGCGGGATAGCTGGCGATGAATTCGTCGATTTCGGACAGGTCCTGCGGATCCGTGTACAACGGTTTCTCGACAAGGATGGGCAAAGGACGGAGCCGGGCAATCTCTTGCAGTTGCGCGACATGGCAAAAATTCGGGCTGGCGATCAGCAGGCAGTCCAGCGTGTCCACGGCCAGCAGCTCTTCCAGGCTGTCGACAAACTGCGCATCGGGCGCGAAACGAGCGCTCTCCGTGCGCATTTGGGCGTTGGGTTCGAAGATGGCCCCAACTTCCGTGTTCGGAAGGAGTGCAATGTTGCGCAGATGCTCTTGTCCCATCATGCCGCAGCCGATGATCCCGTAGGTGGTGGGTTTCGTCATATTGCCTCCTAAGTCAGGCGTTGGATGTAGATTGAGTGTTCCGGGTCAAACCACGTGCGTGAAAACTCTACTGGCAAGGGGGCTTGTGACCAACTCAGGCGTTCTATGTAGCCAGAAATTTCCCCCGGCGTTTGGCCGAAGGCCTCTGGCGCCCAGTCCGGCACGTGCCCGATGGAGACGCGGTCTTCGGCGCGCCGGATCCAGAAACCGAGCTGTTTCTGATAATAGTGGTACAGCGACTCCGAAAGTTTGGCCGGGTCCACTTTGCCCGCGTCGCCGTCCAACCAGATTTCTTCGACGGCGATCACAACCTCGTCCAGATAGCGCAACCTGCGAATCCGTGTGCCGTGATTCGACGTGCCAAAGGCTGGCAGGTCGGACGGCTTCTCCATGTCATGCACCGAGAGGATGTCCGCAGTGGGCAATCCGCCACCCTCGGGCAACTCCAATCGGAACATGGAGTAGACGCTGCGCCCGCTTTGGGTGGCGCGCACGTAGTTGCCGGATCCCTGAACCCGCTCCAGCATACCTTGCTTCTCCAGTTCGGCAAGGGATTTGCGCAGTGTACGCACGGTGGTTCCGTATTGCTTGGCCAGCTCGCGCTCAGGCGGCAAGCGCTCTCCGTCCACCAGACGGCCAGCCGCGATCTCTCGGATCAGGGTTTCGCTGATCTGCAAATAGAGCGGCAGGGCCGAACTGGAGAGGTCTGGATTTGACATAGATCATCCCGAAAATTGATACACCATTGATCTACATCAAATCGCGGTTTATTCAAGGGGTAAGGAAAACGAGATTTTGGGAGGAACTCGATGACCGTCGTGCCGGTGACATCTGCGGATTTGGATGCAGTAGAAGTGTCGTGGTTTGCCGCGCTGTGTTCAGACGATTACCAGTTCCTTGGCGTGCCAGATGGCGATCTGCGGTCGTCCTGGGCGCATTGCTCCAACATCGTGAAAGAAGCGGAAGCGCAAGGCTTTCGCAACATTCTGTGCCCGTCTTCTTATCAGGTAGGCCAGGACACGCTCAGCTTCGTGGCGGGTTGCGCTCCGATTACCAGCAAGATCAACATGCTGGCCGCCGTGCGCTGTGGAGAGATGCAGCCGATCATGCTGGCGCGTACGCTGGCGACGTTGGACCACATGTTGGAAGGTCGGCTGACAGTGAACATCATCTCGTCCGACTTTCCTGGTGAAAAGGCCGAGAGCAGCTATCGCTATCAGCGCTCGCGAGAAGTTGTCGAGATTCTCAAACAGGCCTGGACCCAGGGTGAGATCAACCACAAAGGTGAGGTCTACAACTTCCAGAGCCTGACAGCTGATCCTGTGGTTCCGTATCAGACCGGTGGGCCATTGCTGTATTTTGGTGGCTATTCGCCGGATGCATTGGAACTCTGCGGGCAGCATTGCGATGTGTATCTGATGTGGCCGGAGAAGATGGATGAGTTGGCCGGGCGTATGAAGGCAGTGAACGCGGAGGCGGAACGCTATGGCCGGACACTCGATTACGGCTTGCGCGTGCATGTGATTGTCCGCGACACCGAGGCTGAAGCACGTGAATATGCGGACTACATTGTGTCTAAGCTTGATGACGAGCAGGGGCGCGCCATCCGGGAGCGTGCGCTGGACGCGAAATCTCTGGGTGTGTCGCATCAGGCGAAGAACCGCGATGTGGCCGACGACGATGGCTTTATCGAACCACATCTCTGGACCGGCGTGGGCCGGGCGCGATCTGGCTGTGGCGCGGCACTGGTCGGGTCGACCGATCAGGTTTTGTCCAAGCTTGAGGCCTATAAGAAGATGGGGATGCGGGCTTTCGTTTTGTCTGGCTACCCGCATGTGGATGAGGCCAAGCATTTTGGCGCCCGCGTGATGCCCCACCTCAACACTGTATCGCTGCCACATGCCTATGGGCGCGTGCCAGCATCTACGCCGCAAACCCCCCTTGGTATCGGAGAACGTCGCTGATGAACCGCGTCGAGATCGCAAACGGGCTGACTTTCAGCCGTCTGGTGTATGGCATGTGGCGCGTGGCCGATGATGCGGATACGTCGCCAGAATACGTAGAGGCAAAAATCCAAGCCTGTTTGGATCAAGGGATCACGACCATTGATCAGGCGGACATCTATGGCGACTACGGCGCCGAGGCGGTGCTTGGCGGGGCGCTAAAAGCCAACCCGGCGTTGCGCAATCAGATCGAGATTGTGACAAAGTGCGATATCGTCGCGCCCATCGGGATTTATGCCGACAAGCCGGTCAAATACTACGACACGTCGCGCGCCCACATCGAAGCCTCGCTGAACCGGTCTTTGCGTGAAATGGGTGTGGATCACGTGGATCTTCTGTTGATCCACCGACCCGATCCTTTGATGGATCACAATGAAACCGGGGCAGTTCTGGATGATCTTGTGGCGTCAGGCAAGGCGCGCGCCGTCGGCGTCTCCAATTTCCGTCCATGGAACTGGAAGCTTTTGCAGTCTGCGATGAAGACGCCGCTTGCCACCAACCAAATCGAGATATCATTGGCGGAACTGTCTCCTTTCACAAATGGGGATTTGGCCTTCCATCAACAGCATGATCAGCCTGTCATGGCATGGTCGCCGCTTGGTGGCGGCAGCCTGATGACCGGAACAAGGGATGTAGCGGACCGTTTGGATCGTATCGCGGCAGAGCAGGGCGTGGATCGCGCGGCTGTGGCCGTGGCGTTCCTTTTGCGCCATCCGGCCCGTATCCTGCCGGTTTTGGGCACCAACAACCTTGATCGTATCAAGATGATTTCGGACGCGGAGAAGGTCACACTGGACCGCGAAACCTGGTTCTCTCTCTACGAAGCCGCGCTCGGCAAGGAGGTCCCATGATGTCTGCTCACACTGTCGGGGGAAAGTTTAGCTTTGTGCCCGACCCGAACAACACACGGCTCTTGCGTGACGCGTTTGGGCGGTTTGCCACCGGTGTGACCATTGTCACGGCGGCCTCGGAAAACGGTCCGGTGGCCATCACCGCCAACAGTTTTTCCTCGGTGTCATTGACCCCGCCTCTGGTGCTGTGGTCCCCTGACAAGAACTCACGCCGGTTTCCGCATTTTGAACGCGCAGCGCACTATGCGATCCATGTTCTGTCCGCTGAACAGGATGAGCTTTGCTGGACGGTGGCCAAAGATGCCTTTGGCTTGGCGGACGTAGAACATCAGGTGAATGACTGGGGCGTGCCTATTTTGGACAATTGCCTTGCACGGTTCGAATGCACTCGGTCCGCGATTTACGAAGGCGGCGATCACGCGATTGTTCTGGGACATGTTGATCACGCGACCATGCGCGAAGACGGAGATGCGCTGACTTTCTACAAGGGCCAAATGGGCCAGATTGCCGCTGTAAAACAATAAGATCGGCGACCTGCATTCTGAAGAGGACAGAATGCTAAACGGGAGGAGAAGAACACGATGAAGGCAGTCTTTGCTGTCTTGAATCTGTTGCGTTCACTGAATTCCGGACTGTTGACAGTCGGGCGTTGTCTGGGCGTGTTCGCCATAGGCGTGATGGTCGCGGCGATCCTGATCCAAGTTTTCTTTCGTTACGTTCTGGGCAGTGCATTGCCCTGGCCCGACGAAGCCGCCCGTTTCTTTATGCTGTGGATGACAGGTCTGATGGCGCCCACGGCTTTCCGAAATGGCGGCTTTGTGGCGATTGACTTCATTGATGCGGTTATCAAAGGCAAGGCAATGCATCTCCTGCAGTTTGTCTTGTTGTTGATCAGCCTGACGGTGCTGATCGTCGGGGTGCAGATTGGCTACAAAGAGGTCACCGGGCTTGGTGGGCGTTTCACCACCGCGTCTTTGTATCTGCCGACTTCTCTGACGTTTGACGGTTGGTACCGAATACCACGCAGTTGGATGATGCTGTCCCTTCTGGTGGGCATCGTGCTTCTGATCTTAGTGAACATCGAGCTGTTGCTGGAGCGCTTTGTGCGCCTGTTGGGCATGGGCGACCGTTTGCCCACGCGTTCAGGCCTCCCCGTCGGAGGGACTGAGTAATGCTGATCTGGTTTCTTCCACTGTTTTTGTTCCTTCTTCTGGTTGGTCTGCCAGTGTTTTTCTGCCTTCTGGCTGCGCCGGGGGCGTTGCTTTGGTTAAACGGACAAGAACGTGACATCACGTTGCTGTACCGGAATCTCTATAACGGTATGGACAGCTTCCCCTTGATGGCCATTCCGTTTTTCATGTTGGCTGGCGAGCTGATGAACCGGGGTGGGATCACAGTCCGGTTGGTCGAGTTCTCGCAAGCCTTGATGGGGCATCTGCGGGGCGGGCTCGCACAGGTGAACATCCTATCGTCGATCCTGTTTGCAGGGCTGTCTGGTTCGGCGGTGGCGGACACCTCCGCGCTTGGCTCCATGCTGATCCCGGCGATGGAGCGTGAAGGCTACACCCGCAAATTTGCCGCAGCTGTGACCGCAGCCAGTTCTGTCATCGGCCCAATCATTCCGCCTTCGGGCATCATGATCATCTACGCCTATGTAATGGGCGAAAGCGTCGCCGCGTTGTTCCTTGCTGGCATTGTACCTGGCATTCTGGTGGGTGTTGGCCTGATGGTGATGGTCCGCGTCATGGCCGACAAATATGATCTGCCCGCGGCGCGCCGTGTCACGTTTGAGAACGTTGAGATTGGCGGTTTGGAAAGTTGGGTATCCTTTGTGCTGGTGCGGCTGAACCTCGGGCTTTTGCTGGCGCAGTTTGCCCCGGCGGCTGACACAACCCTGTCCAAATGGCTGACCTTCCTAGGCGCGGTGCTTCTGGCGCATGGATTGATGCTGGGGCTACGCCGAGTGGTCAGCCCCGAGTTCCGCATTGTCTGCAAGCGCGCCGTGGTGCCACTGCAGACACCTATCCTGATCCTGGGCGGTATATTGGCCGGTGTGTTCACGCCAACCGAGGCCGCTGCGGTTGCAGTTGCCTATGCGCTGTTGGTTGGGTTTCTGGTGCTGCGGACCATGAAGTTGAAAGACTTGCCGGAGGTTTTCACCCGTGCCGGGATCACGTCCGCTGTGGTGCTGCTGTTGGTGGGGGCGGCCATGTCGTTCAAAACAGTAGTTAGCCTCAGCCATGCACCGGAAATTCTGGCCGAGTTCATTCTGACCCTGTCGGAAAATCCTCTGATCTTGCTGTTCCTGATCAATCTACTGCTGTTCGTAGTGGGCATGTTTCTGGACGCAGGCCCTGCGATCATCATCCTTGGCCCCATTTTGGGACCTGTCTTTGAAGGGCTGGGGGTCGAGTCCATCCACTTTGCTATCATCATGTGTGTGAACCTGACCGTGGGCTTGGCCACGCCCCCCATGGGGCTAGTACTCTTTGTCGCCGCGTCCGTTTCACATGAACGGGTGACAACAATCGCCAAAGCAATTCTGCCATTTCTTGCAATTGAGGTCGCCGTGATCTTCTTGATCACTTTTGTGCCTGAAATTTCTCTGACCATTCCGAAGCTAACGGGGTTCTTGAACTGACACCAAAAAAACGACGTGCAACAGGAGGAAACACGCATGTTTATGAAACTGGCAAAGACGGTGGCACTGTCGGCCTTGATGGCCGGCACAGCGCTGACCGCAAGTGCGGCTGACTACACGATCCGTGCAACAGCAAACTCGAATGAAAACGATGAAGACTATGATGGTCTCGTTGTCTTCAAAAACTATGTCGAAGCGGCCTCTAACGGCGCCATTGAGGTGGAGCTGTTTATTGGCACACAGCTGTGCTCCAACGGCGCCGAATGCCTTCAAGGCGTGGCGGATGGGTCCATTGACGTCTACATCTCTACCTCTGGCGGCGCGTCCGGTTTGTTTCCCTATGTGCAAGTTCTCGACCTGCCATATCTGATGGCGGATGACCGCATCGCGGAACATGTTCTCTCCGGTGACTTTACCCGCAAAATGCGCGCGATGGCTTTGGAGGACAGCGGTGACGCAATCCGCCTGATGACCATTGGCAATACTGGTGGCTGGCGCAACTTTGCCAACACCAAGCGCCGAGTGGCTGCGCCGGCCGATATGGAAGGTCTGAAGATCCGGACTGTTGTGGCTGACCTACCACAGGAGCTTGTGAAAGCGCTTGGCGCGTCCCCGACGCCAATCCCATGGCCTGAACTGTTCACCAGCTTCCAGACTGGTGTTGTTGAAGGCTCCAAGAACGGCATCACAGACATCATGGGCATGAAGTTCCCAGATGCGGGTCTGCAATATGTGACTTTGGATGGCCACGCGTACATGGGTGCGCTGTGGTGGATGTCGAACCAGACGTTCATGGACATGCCAGAAGACATGCGCCGTGTTGTGGTTGACGGGTTCTATGCCCTGCAACAGGCCACCTTTGCATCGCCAAAGCGTAAGTCGATCCAGGCCTATGAAGACTTCGTTGCCGGTGGCGGGGACCTCTATGTTCCAACCCCAGCAGAGAAAGACGCGTTCAAACAGGCGGCTTCCCCAGTTTATGACTGGTTCAAGTCAAACGTGGCTCGTGGCGATGAGGTGTTCACTGCTCTGACCGATGCAGTTGCCTCAGCAGAAGCGGACGTGAACGGCGCTCGTGACGCGGACCTGAACTAAGCACAAACGGCGCGGGGGCAGACCCTCGCGCCGTTTTTTGTCCGGCATTTACCGGAACGGATACATCCACACGCGGTAGTCCTCGACCAGAATATGCGCTTTATCAATCTCTTCCTTGGTCATTTTTTTCACAACCTCTTCAAGGCTGATCGCCGCGTCGGGGTCACCGCCGATCGCCGACAGCGTGTACCACATGTAGGCTCGGACCAAATCCGGCGCGGGCATGCCGCGCCCGACCTCATAGTACCAACCGATCCCAGATTGCGCGCCGGGGTGACCTTTCATGGCGCTGCGCAGATACCACTCAAACGCGCGCTGATCGTCGCGCTCAACACCAAGCCCCATCGCATACATTACGCCGATAAGTTCCTCGGCGTCGGCATTACCCGAACGGGCGGCTGGCCACATTGCTTCACGCGCGGCCTCAAAATCCCCGGCTTCCATAAGATCGCGCGCGGCTTCGATTTCGGCGAGGGCAAATTGGGTCGTTCCCACGACCAACGCGGCCGCCAGAAGAAGCTTTTTTGTATGGTGTCGCATGCACTCTCCGTGATCCTGTTTACTGCCCCATCTTTCGCCGAATTGCCTGCGTTGCCAACACCACTGAGTGCCAGTGACTTCATGGGTGTAGACGCCGAAAAGGCGGAACTGGGACGCCTGTTATTTTACGACAAGATCCTGTCCGGGAACAGAAATATCAGCTGTGGAACCTGCCATCACCCGCGATTTGGAACCTCTGATGGATTGTCGCTCGGATTGGGGGAAGGCGGGCAAGGTCTTGGGCCGGATCGGGTCTCGGACATGGGCAGCAATAAAGTCCAGAAACGTATTCCGCGCAACGCGCCCGCGCTATGGAATTTAGGCGCCAAGACCATTGACACGTTGATGCATGATGGCCGGGTCAGCGTGGACCCCATATTTGGCAATGGCTTCAACACGCCCGCAGAAGAGTGGCTTCCCGGCGGGCTAAAGTCAGTTCTGGCGGCGCAGGCGCTTTTCCCCATGACATCCGGCTTTGAGATGGCCGGAAACGTCGGCGAAAACGAGGTTGTGGGTGCGACGCGCGACCGGATTGATGCGGCTTGGCCCATCATTGCAAAAAGGGTCAGGACGCTGCCGGACTATGGTGCCAAATTTGTTTCGGCTTTTGACGGGATTGAGGCGGCCGAAGAGGTGACGATTGTCCAAATCGCCGATGCCTTGGCGCATTTCATGGTGCAAGACTTCACGTCCTTTGACAGCCTATTTGATGCCTATCTGGAGGGTGATGATCAGGCTCTGTCCGCGGTGCAAGTTCAAGGCATGGAGCTGTTTTTTGGCAAAGCCGGATGCAGTAATTGCCATTCCGGAAATCTGTTTTCAGATCAGCAGTTTCACGCTTTGGGATTGCCGGCATTTGGACCAGGCCGCACCCGAAGGTTTGACCCTTATGCGCGAGATGTTGGGCAGATGGGGGAAACGGACGACCCTGCGGATGCTTATCGCTTCCGGACGCCGATGCTGAGAAATGTCGCCCTCACAGCGCCTTACGGACACAATGGCGCGTACCCGACGTTGGAGCGGATGATCCGGCATCACCTCGATCCCCCGGGGGCGCGAGCCACGTGGAATGCCGCTGATCTGACATTGCCCGACGTACCTTGGCTCAGTCCCATCGATTTTGTCATCCAGCAGGACCGTATCGAAATGGCGCGGCATGCCAAGTACCGCGACATTCATATTCCGCCCCGCAGTGATGCTGAGATTGCAGCCTTGGTTGCCTTTCTGGAAAGTCTGACTGGGGCGGCAGCTAAGTCGGTAGAAAGCCGGGTTCCCGAACAGGTTCCCAGCGGTCTCAGAGTGGATCGGTAAAAGGTCGAATTTCTAAAGAGTGACTCGCGCCTTGCGTGTCTAGATCTGGCAGCATTATGTCACTTCCGAAGGAGTTTTTTCCCGCTTGGAACATTCACCGGGCATTTCTATTTTGGTGGTTAGCAATCGATAGAGGGATAAGGTGTGAAAAGCGATCGGCTTGGGGAAGCACTTCGTGGCTCCCTGTGGCATCTTCTTGAGGGGCTTCTTGCTGTTGATTGCTGCTTGGATGTCCTTCTTGATCCCTGACCGGCTGGACATAGGAATGCCGTACGCAGAGAGGTCGTATAGGTCTCCCTCTGGTGGCGAGGCCTCAGCCAAGCCATACTCATCACTGGATTTATGAACAAAACAAAACGCGCCTACCATCTCTGCATTGCTGCGGGTTATCGTATCCTCGGAGGCGGAAAGCACAATAACCTGTACTCCCATGTCGCGGGCGCGCAAGGCACCGATCAGCGCAATCCCATTGATCTGTTTCATGGCCAGATCCGTAACGACCACATCCCATTTTTGGCCATCATCGGTCGCATTCAAAAAGCTGGTCGCCGTTGTGAAACTCTGCACTTCGAGATCCAGATCACAATTCTCAAACACATAAGAGAGGCCCTGCAAAAACAGCACATGGTCATCAATAACGGCCAGACGGATTGAAGAATTTCCCAATTTTGGCTTCCCTTTTCAACCGCCAGTTTTGTAGCACACGCATAAACGGCGGTTTGCTCTGTGGTTTACTTGAAAGTTTTTGAGTGAGTGGCGCTATTGATCAACGTCTGTGCGTCCCTTCGCACCCGAGGACGCGGGTGAATGTGTGTAGCTGTTCTGTCTTGCAGCAAATGACCGCTGCCCGTCTTTCGAACCGCTTCTGATGCCGGCCCAAAACGGACGTAGCTCTTGCCTGCGGCGAAGGTCCGTTTCTATACCGAGGTACTTACCATCTCGCCAGTGGGATAGTGCGCAATCACGCATCTGAAAGTGATTGATCCAAACTATTGGAAACAATTGGTCATTTGATTTGAGCGAGGGGAATAAAGTGTTCGCGCTCCCAAGTTTACTGACACGGGGAGTAGGCGCAGTGCCTCAAAGCCAATTGGATGTCGGTCACTGCCTTATAGATGTCCAGCAAACATCACTTGGCATTTTCTGGCACATTTTTTCAGATTTCACGACCTTAGAACCCGTAGAGCCGCGTGGGGGTATCCACAAAGATCTGCTGAAGGGTCCCGGTTGACTCAGCCCAGTCCATTGCCAAATCCAGCAAATGTACGTCGTCTGGATAGGTTTCCGCGGTGGTGGCCATGTTGTGGGGCCAGTTGCTGCCCCAGATGATGCGGTCAGGGGCATGTTGAATGAGCGCTTTGGAAAGCGCAGCCACGTCGGTGTAATGGGGAAAATTGCTGCGCGAGGTTTCATAGCAGGCAGCTATCTTTACGAAGCAGTTGCCGCGATCAATCAGGCGCAGCAAGGCCTGGAACTCTGCGCTCTCGACGCTAGGCGGGGTTAGGAACTTGCCTGCGTGGTCAATCACATAGGGGCCTTTGATGCGCGTGAGAAGATCGTAGTGCTGGAGTATCTCGCAGCCATCGAATTGCACAATCACAGACCAGCCAAAAGGCGCCACCCGTGCGTTGACCTCGAGCAATGCCTCCAGGCCAACGGCGCCTTGCAGGATGTCCATGATCCGGGCCCCGCACACGCCGCGTGCGGTCATGGTTTCGAGGTCTTGATCCGCAACATCTGGTTTGACGGCGGCAATGCCCCGTGCCGTGTCGCCAAAATGATCCAGCCCCTCCAGGAGGCAGCGGTTGTCTGTTTGGTAGGCATTGCCCTGCACCAGCACCACACGCTCCAGCCCAAGCCAGCGTTGAACACTTTCATAGTGCGGGATCAGCGCGTCGGCAGGGGCGGGTGGCCCGCCGGGTTGGCTGCTGTATTTGGCGCTGTCAAACAGGTGGATGTGGCAATCGGTGGCCTGCGGCGGCAGCGGGCGCTTTGGCGGCCGGCCGGTTAGGGTGCGAAAGGTCATGCTTTACCCCGCATAAGTGCGCAGGGCGTCGCGATTGATGGTGATGCCAAGGCCAGGTCCCTGTGGCACCGGCACGAAGCCGTTGATGTGCGCGATGGGCTCTGTGACAATCTCCTGCCGGAAGGGATTGTAGGTTTGGTCAAATTCCAGCCGGGGCGAGCGCTGTTCATGGGATGGCGGGGCAGGGGGCAGGATGGCGTGAAACTGTAACCCGGCGGCCAGAGCCACCGCCGTGCCCCAGACGTGGGGCACCAGGCGCACATGGTGAATGTCGGCCAAAGTGATGATCTTGCGAGCTTCACTCAATCCACCAACACCGCACACGTCAGGTTGCAGGATCTGCACAGTTTTTTGTTGCAGGGCTTCGTCTATGGCCCAACGGCCGTGCCAGGTTTCCCCAGCGGCCACAGGAATGGGCTGCGCTGTGCGGACCTGTTGATACGCCCGCAAGGCTTCGGGCAAGACAGGCTCCTCAAACCAATGGATGTTGTACTGGGAGGCGCGGCGTCCTACCTCGATGGCGTCGACGGCGTCATATCCATGGTTGGCGTCAGTCATCAGCTCGATGTCCGGCCCTATGGACGCGCGCACGGCGGCTATAGTGGCCAGATCACTTTCCACGCCGAAGCCAATTTTGATTTTTACAGCTTTGAAACCCGCGGCCACGTAGGCGGCCATTTCCGCCGCACAAGCACTCGCATGGTCGCCGCCCTCGGGGCGGAAGCCACCGGTGGCGTATGCGGGAATGTCCAAGCGCCAGGCCCCGCCCATGAGCTGATGGATCGGGGCATCAAAGTGCTTTCCGGCGATGTCCCACAGGGCAATGTCGATCCCGCTTAAAGCCGTGTGGATGTTGCCCCGCTGGCCTTGATCCCGGAACTCATTGTAAAGCGACAGCCAAGTGGGTTCGATGTCCAGCGCAGGGCGGCCAATCAGCATGGGAGTCATTGCCGAAACCACCGCCGCATTGATGTCTGCAGGCCCAAGGCATTCGCCCCATCCAATCAATCCCGTGTCCGTTTCGATCTCTACCAACAGATGGCGACGCGCGCGGAAGGTGGAAAAAGACGACTGAAACGGGGCGTCCAGTTGATGGTGCAGGATGTGCGTTTGAACCCGTGTTATTTTCATCCGTTGGTCCCCTTGATGATCTCCGCCAGCCGGGCGATTTCGGGCTCTGTCAGGTTGGTCAAAGGTGGGCGCACCGGGCTGAACGGCCCTCCGGCGGCGGCGATCCCGCCTTTGATGGCTGACACAGCATAGCCCGGAACCCGGTCACGTAGATCAAGAAACGGATAGTAAAAACGCTCAAGCAGCGTGTTGATTGTGGTTTTGTCTTTGGCTCTGATGGCGGCATAGAAATCGAGGGCGAGCTGCGGCACAAAGTTGAACACGGCAGATGAATAGGTGGTGACGCCGATGGCGTCGTAGGCTTCGGCAAAAACCTCATGCGTGGGCATGCCGCCAATGTACGTCAGCCGGTCGCCGCATTTGGCGACGATTTTGCGCACCAAGTTGATGTCGCCGGTGCCGTCCTTGAAGCCAATCAGGTTGGGGCAAGCCTCTGCCAGACGGGCCACGGTGTCGGCGTTGGCCACGGAGTTGGCGCGGTTGTAGATGATCACCCCGATCTCTGTGGCGTCACACACCGCCTTGATGTGCGCATAGAGGCCGTCCTGGCTGGCGCTGGTCAGATAGTGCGGCAATAGCAAAATGCCGTCTGCGCCGACAGCGGTGACGTCCCGTGCCAGATCCGTTGCCATTTTGGTGCCATAACCGCAGCCGGCAATGATGGGGGTGTCGCCCACGGCCTCTTTTGCGGCTTGCACCACGCGGGGGATTTCCGTGGGCGTGAGGGAGAACAGCTCGCCGGTGCCGCCAGCGGCAAACAGTGCAGCGGCGTCATATTGGGACTGCCACGACACGTGATCCTGATAAGCGGTTTGGTCAAACTCCAGATCCGTATCAAAATGGGTGACCGGGAAGGACAGCAGGCCCTCGGCCATTTTGGATTTCAAGGTGTCTGGTGTCATGGTGGGCTCCAAAATTCAGGACCATGGCTGCAGGTCAACAGCAGCTTTGGTGCGTTTGCGCGCCACCTAACGCAAAGGGATGGCTTGTTGTCAATATTTGTTTGGAAAGTTGACGTAAGTTGTTTGGGTGTGCCAAGTGCACGGAAGTAATTTAGGGAGAAATTGGATGACACGGGTTTTATTGACCGGAGCAGGGGGGAATTTGGGCAGGGTGCTGCGGCAGTCTTTGGCGGGGAGCTACGATTTGTTGCGCTTGTCAGACCTGTCCGACATGGACCCGGCGGGGCCGGGTGAGGAGGTTGTGCGCTGTGATCTGGCAGATGCCGAGGCGGTTCAGGCTGCGGTAGATGGCTGTGACACTATCCTGCATTTGGGGGGGATGTCGGTGGAGAGTACGTTTGAGATTATCCTCAACTCCAACATTCGTGGCACGTATAACATCTATGAGGCGGCCCGCAAAACCGGGGCGCGGCGGGTGCTGTTCGCCAGCTCAAACCATGCAATTGGTTTTCACACCCGAGAGACCCAGTTGGATGCCTCAGCGGATTTGCGCCCCGACAGCATGTATGGTGTGTCCAAGGGGGTCGGAGAGATCTTGGCGCGGTATTACTTTGACAAGTTTGGCATCGAGACGGTTTGTGTGCGGATTGGCTCCTGTTTTGAAAAACCCAAGAATCGTAGGATGATGTCCACCTGGTTGAGCTTTCGCGATTTCACAAATCTGGTGAAATCCGTCGTCGCGGCGGACAGGGTTGGGTTTGCCGTGGTTTACGGCGCGTCAGACAATGATCCTCAGTGGTGGGATAACCGACAAACCTCCTTCCTCGGCTGGCGGCCGCTGGATAGCTCGGCAGCTTTTGCCCACGAGCTGCATATTGTGAATGAGACCACAGATCCCAGCGATCCGGCGATCAAGTTCCAGGGCGGTGGCTTTGCTGCGGCAGGGCATTTCGAGGATTAGAGCTTACCGCCTCAGAGGGCGGTGTGTCGGTTGGGCCGTGAAGCGCGAATCTCGCAGCTTCACGGACGCGTTGAGGCGGTAGGTTTAGGGCCGCCCGTCGTGGTTTTGCCAAATTGGTTTGGTTGATTTGACAAGTTTTTGAGCGTGTTTGGTTGGTGATTGTCGATCCGGAAGATAGAAAATTTCCTCCAAAAATTAGCGCCTTAGGTGTCGGAGTCCCAGGATTTCGCTTGTCTTAATTTCTATTGTAAAAGAAAATAGTTGTAAAAATTTGTAATTACTGTGAGGTTGTTCGCAACAAATTGTCTAAGGAGGAGATGACAATGACGTTCAGCAACCTTATCGCTCGCGGGGCCTTTGCCGTTGCCGCAGCGGCGGCCATCACAACCGCGCCAATGCAGGCGTCCGCCAAAGATTGGCGTGGGTGGAACATCCACGTTGAGGACTATCCGGTGTCCCACGGCATGGAAGCCTTTATGGCCGAAGTGGAAGAAAAGACCGGTGGTGCGCTTAAAGGTAAAACTTTTCACGCCGGTGTTCTGGGCAACCAGCCTGACGCCATCGAACAACTGCGCCTCGGCGTGCTGGATTTCGCTGTGTTCAGCCTCGGCCAAATGGGTCGCGCTGTGCCTGAAACCGACGTTGTGTCGCTGCCATTCATCTTCAAGGGCGTGCCTGAGATGTATGAACTGATGGATGGTGCCGGTGGCGAGGCTCTGGCCTCCGCGCTGGAAGAGAAAGGCATCGTGCCTCTGGGCTACTACGACGCCGGCGCCCGTTCTTTCTACAACTCCATTCGTCCTATCAACACACCAGACGACGTGTCCGGTCTGAAAGTGCGTGTGATGAGCAACGACTTGTTTGTGGGTATGGTGGAAGCCATGGGGGGCAATGCCACGCCAATGGCCTTCTCCGAAGTGTATCAGTCGATCAAGACCGAAGTTGTGGACGGCGCGGAAAATAACCCACCTTCCTATGAATCCACCAACCACTACGAAGTTGCGAAATACTACTCGCTGTCGCAGCACCTGATCATTCCAGAGGTTCTGGCGATCAGCAAAAAAACTTTTGATGCGCTGACGCCAGAGCAGCAAGAGATCGTACGTGAAGCCGGTCGCAACTCCACCGAGCTGCAGCGTAAACTGTGGAAAGAGCGCGAGGCTGCCTCCATGGACAAAGTGAAAGCCGGTGGTGTTGAAGTGAACCAGGTGGCTGACAAAGGCGCCTTCCAAGCGGCGATGAAGCCGGTTTATGATGACTACCTGGCGGCCAATCCACAGATGCAAGAGCTCGTGGATCTGTTCCGTAGCTCCCAATAATCCAAAGTCATTTTGAACCCCGGCTGTGCCCCGCCATGTGTGGGGCACATCCTTCCTAAAGAACGAACAATAAAGGAGCGGGCGATTGGAACAGCAATCAGGTTCCCTTTCCAAGGTTGAGCGGTTTCTGGACCGTTTAAGTGGCCTTTGTATCTTTTTCGCGTCCATTGCTCTGGTGGTGTTGATCTCAACGTTTGGCTGGCTCGTATTTGGGCGATACGTGCTGAACTCGACCCCCACATGGGTTGAACAGCTTGCGTTGCTACTAATCTGCTACATTGCATATCTTGGAGCTGCTGCAGGTGTGCACGAGCAGAGCCATTTGGGGGTAACCCTGTTTCGCGACATGCTTGGCGAGACAGTCAGCAATCTTCTCAAGCTGTTCAACGACGTCATCCTAGCAGTCTTTGGCTTGGTGATGATGCTCGCATGTATGGAGCTCTTCAGCTTTGGCTGGGCCACGTTGCTGCCGATGCTCGATATCCCCGAAAGTTTCCGGACATTGTCTGCACTTCTGTGCGGTGGGCTTGTCTTTGTCTTCGCCGGTACCCGTGCCGTACTGCGTTTTATCTACTTGCTGCATGGACAATCCTACAGCGGAAAAGAGGTCTACTAACCATGGGTTTGGCTATTCTATTGGGTGTCTTTTTTGGCACCGTCATTTTGGGGCTACCAGTGGCCTTTGCCATGGGCATTGCCGCGCTTGTCACCTTTGCCTACGAAGGCTTCCCGCTGCTGTTGACGTTCCAGCGCTCCGTGTCCGGCATCTCTGTGTTCTCGCTGTTGGCAATTCCTTTCTTTGTCTTTGCCGGTGAGTTGATGATGCATGGCGGCATTGCCAAGCGGCTGGTGACTTTTGCCTCGGCTTTGGTTGGCCATGTGCGCGGCGGTCTGGCCTCGGTGAACATCTTCTCCAGCATGTTGTTTGGCGGCATTTCCGGCTCTGCTGTGGCGGACATCTCGGCGCTGGGCTCGATCCTTGTGCCGGTGATGAAAGAACGGGGGTACAAACCTGACTACGCGGTGAACGTGACGGTGACGTCCTCCATCGCGGGCATCGTGATCCCCCCAAGCCACAACATGATCATCTTCGCTGTTGCGGCTGGCGGCGGCATCTCCATCTCCAAGCTGTTTTTGGCAGGTGTGATTCCCGGCATCCTGATGTGCGTCTGTCTGGCGATTGCAGCTTATGTCATTGCCATCAAACATGAATACCCTGCGGAGGCCTTTCCTGGATGGCGCGCGGTGGGTGTGGCTGCATTGGGTGCGATCCCTGGCCTGATCACCGCCGTGATCATCGTGGGTGGGGTATTGTCTGGTGTGTTTACCGTTACAGAATCTGGTGCGTTTGGGGCGATTTACGCGCTGTTGTTGACATTCTTTGTCTATCGGACTTTGGATTGGCACGGCTTTAAAACCGCTGTGATCTCTTCGGTGCGCACCACTTCTATGGTGATGGTTCTAATTGGCTTTGCCAGCTCCTTTGCCTACTTGCTGGCGCTTTATCAGGTGCCGACCAAGCTGAGCGAGTTTATGCTGGGCATTTCGCAGGAGAAGATCTTTGTTCTGCTGATGATCAACGTGATGTTGCTGGTTCTGGGCATGATCATGGACATGGCGGCGCTCATCCTGATCTGCACGCCGATTTTCCTGCCTGTGGTTAAAAACCTCGGCATGGACCCCACCCAATTTGGCATCATGCTGCTGGTCAACCTTGGCCTCGGCCTGTGCACCCCGCCAGTTGGCACCTGCCTCTTTGTTGGCTGTGCGGTGGGCAAGATCAGGATCGAGGAGACGTTGAAATCGATCTGGCCTTTTTACATTGCGATCTTGGCGGCCTTGATCCTGGTCACCTATGTTCCAGCGGTGTCGCTCTATCTGCCATCTCTGCTGATCAAATGATCTCTGTGCGCGGTTGGCCACCGATCGGTCGCGCAACTTCCCTAACGTTCACTCCCCGACCCCAAATAACAAAGGTGTCTCCCATGACCAAGTTAAAACAAGAAACTCGGGATATCCTGATGACTGTCAGCACAGCAACGCTGACAACCGCACTTTTTCGCCGTGGTTTTCGCAACATCTTTATCCAAGGGCCACATCGCATGAACCCCGGCAAAAACATGGTCGGCCCGGCTTACACCCTGCGCTATATCCCCGCACGTGAGGATCTGGATGGGCTGGACTCCTTTGCAGACCGCGAAAATCCACAGCGCAAAGGCGTCGAAGAGTGTCCCGAAGGCGCGGTGTTTGTGATCGACTCCCGCATGGATGCCACTGCGGCTTCAGCTGGCTGTATCCTTGTGACGCGCCTACAAGCGCTGGGCTGTCAGGGGATTGTGACGGACGGCGGCTTCCGCGACACGCCGGAGATCTCTGTTTTGGACATGCCCGCCTACCACACCCGTCCCAGTGCACCAACAAACTTGACCAAACACCATGCGGTTGCGATCAATGATGCCATAGCATGTGGTGGTGTTTCCGTGTTTCCCGGCGATATACTGGTGGGTGACAACGAAGGGGTGGTTTGCATTCCTGTGCACCTCGTTGATGAAGTGGCCGTTGAGGCTAAAAGTATGACTGTCTTTGAGGACTTCGTTCTGGAGATGGTGCAGCAGGGGGCGTCTACATTTGGCCTTTACCCGCCAACGGACCCCGGAACGATGGATAAGTTTGCGCAATGGCGACAACAAAACAACCGGTAAAGATCGCAACCAAATCAGGGCGGGATCGCACCCTGTCTGACCAAGTATACGAGAAGATCCTTTCCATGATCTCCAAAGGGGAGACGCCGGTGGGCGCTAAGCTTCCAACCGAGCACGCCTTAAGTGAACAATTGGAAGTGTCGAGGCCGGTGCTGCGCCAAGCTTTAAAGCAACTGCGTGAAGATGGAGTGATTGTGTCTCGTCAGGGCTCCGGGTCTTTTGTTCAGCGGCGTCCTGAAGGGGCGGTTCTGGATTTTGCGCCGGTTGGGTCGATTGCCGATATTCAGCGGACGTTTGAATTTCGCGCCGCAATTGAAGGGGAGGCGGCCTATCTGGCAGCGCAGCGGCGCACCGACGCGGATCTTGCCAAAATGCGTGCGCTTTTGACGGAGCTGGACCGGTGCATTCGGGAAGGGGAGCTGGGGGTCGATACTGATGAAGACTTCCACGAAGCGATCTGTGCTGCCTCCGGCAATCAGTATTTCTCCGCCGCGCGGTCGTCGATGAAGAGCAATATTCTCACGGGGTTGAATCTAACCCGCAACCTCTCGCTGACCAAACCGCAGGAGCGGATGGAGA
Source organism: uncultured Shimia sp. (assembly GCF_947493595.1). Taxonomy (GTDB): domain Bacteria; phylum Pseudomonadota; class Alphaproteobacteria; order Rhodobacterales; family Rhodobacteraceae; genus Shimia. The sequence goes on from NZ_CANLRL010000007.1 coordinate 29,287, forward strand.
GGGTGCAGCGCGAGCATTACGCGATCATTGATGCGATTGAGAAGCAGGACGCGGACGCCGCACGGATTGCGATGCGGGCCCATGTCGAGAATGCTCGTAAGCGGGTTTTTGAGGGTTAAACAGCCGTTGCAAGCCGGCTGTGGAGGGTCTTGGTTCCCGTAGAGAGACTTGTTGTTAGTATTTGTTAGAAGGGTGCCCCTTACTTGGGGCGCCCTTTCTGTTTGTTTCCGGAACTCTTTGAAAACAAAATTTTGACGAATTTTCATATTTGTAAAAATTTGTATTGTTGATTTGTTGGCCGTGAGGTAGGTCTGGAGCAAATCCGGTTTTGGGCGGATTGACTATGCGTTGATTTGTTATGCGCAGGGCCTGGCGGCGGCGCGTGATCTATGCGGCCCAACTCGCGGACAATCTGCCGCCAACAAAAACGGAGACAAAAATGGACTTGAACGGCAAAACAGTGATTGTGACTGGCGGCGGGCGTGACATTGGTCGGGCCACCGTGATGGAACTCGCTGCGCGGGGTGCAAACGTGGCCATCAACTATTTCGCCAGTTCGGAAGGCGCAGATAGTGCTGTTACGGAGATCACCGCAGTCGGCGGCAAAGCTCTTGCGATGCAGGGCGACATGACAAAGGAGGCGGACGTCAAAGCGCTTGTGGCCAAAACCGTTGAAACCTATGGGCAGGTGGACAGCCTGATCCATGTGTCTGGCGGCATTCTGGCCCGTGTGCCGATGGCGGAAATGACGCTGGAACACTGGAATGCGGTGATGGATGTGAACCTCACCTCTTTTGTGCTCGCCGTGCGCGAGTGCATTCCGCACATGCCAGAGGGCTCCGCCATCGTGGGGCTGGCCTCACAAGCTGGGCGCGACGGCGGCGGCCCCGGCGCCTCAGCCTACGGCGCCTCCAAAGGCGCGCTGATGACCCTGACCCGTGGCCTTGCCAAAGAGCTTGGCCCCAAAATCCGCGTCAACTCCCTGTGCCCCGGCATGATCGACACCGATTTCCACAACATTTTCACCAAGCCGGAGGTGCGCAGCCATGTGGCCAACATTACGCCACTGAAGCGTGAAGGCACCTCTGAAGAAGTGGCCAAACTGGCGGTGTTCCTTGCTTCTGACGAAGCGTCGTTTGTCACCGGCACCAACGTCGATATCAACGGCGGAATGCTGTTCTCCTAAGCAATATACGCCGCTGAGGCTCTCCGGTCTTGGCGGCACACCTCACCCAAACCAAGAGGGAAGGCCATGGCATTGCACGGCAAACATTTGATCGCGGGCGCGTGGCTTGGAGCAGATGACTCCTTTGTCTCTGATCCAGCAATTGGCGAAAGCCGCACCTTTGCAGCGGGTACCACAGCTCTTGTGGATCAGGCCGCACAAGCCGCTGAAGACGCCTTTTGGAGCTACAGCACCACCTCGGTGGAAACGCGCGCGGTCTTCCTCAACACCATTGCCGACGAAATTGAGGCCCGTGCAGATCTGGTTACACAGTTTGGCTGTGAGGAAACCGGCCTTCCGGAAGCGCGGCTTCAGGGTGAACGCGGGCGCACCACCGGCCAATTGCGCTTGTTTGCCTCCCATATTCTGGACGGAGCGTACCTGGGCGAGAAGCATGATCCTGCCTTACCGAACCGTCAGCCGCTTCCGCGCCCCGATCTGCGTTTGACCAAACGCCCGATTGGGCCTGTGGCGGTGTTTGGGGCGTCCAACTTCCCGTTGGCCTTCTCCACTGCTGGCGGAGACACCGCCTCCGCTTTGGCGGCGGGGTGTCCTGTGGTTTTACGCGGGCATTCGGCACATCCAGCAACCGGAGACATCATTGCGCAAGCCATTGATGCTGCCATTCAGAAATGCGGCCTGCACCCCGGGGTCTTTTCTTTGATCCAAGGCGGTGGCTTTGAGGTGGGGCAGACGCTGGTCCAGCATCCGCTGATCACCGCGGTTGGCTTTACCGGCTCCCTGCGCGGCGGCCGCGCGCTGTATGATCTCTGCGCCCGAAGGCCAGAACCCATTCCGTTCTTTGGCGAGCTGGGCTCCGTGAACCCGATGTTCCTGATGCCGGAAGCGCTCTCGGCTCGTGGCGCAGAGATTGGCGCGGAGTGGGCGGCGTCCTTGACCATGGGCGCTGGGCAGTTCTGCACCAACCCCGGTGTTGTTTTTCTGCTGGAGAGTGATGGCGCAGAGGCCTTTCTTGCGGCGGCGCAAGACGCACTTGAGGGTCAGGCTGCACAAACCATGCTGACGTCTGGCATTGCCGAGGCTTTTTACAAAGGCCGCGACCATATGGCGCGTTTGGACGGCGTGACCTGTCTTGTGAAGGGGCAGGCTGCGTCAGATCGGTCCGCTGCACCAAGCGTGTTTGTTACCTCGGTGGAAGACTGGTTCCGCAACGACGACCTGTCCGAAGAAGTGTTTGGTCCCCTTGGTCTTGTGGTGAAGCTTTCCAGTCTGGATGAGATGGAAGAGGTGGCGACTTCTTTGAAAGGTCAACTGACCTGCACAGTGCAGTGCAATCAGGGAGACCAAGATGCGGTCCGAACTCTGCTGCCCATTCTGGAACGAAAAGCGGGACGCCTGTTAGCTAACGGCTTCCCAACGGGTGTCGAGGTCTGCGACGCGATGGTACATGGCGGACCTTTCCCTGCTTCAACCAATTTTGGTGCAACCTCGGTGGGCACGATGGCAATCGAACGCTGGCTGCGATTGGTGTGTTATCAGGACATGGCGGAGTTTGTGGGGACTTAAAGCTTCAATAAGTTGAGAGGGCGGTTGTGCGCCGGTGACCGCTGCTGCAAAAGCGGGATCAGCTGATGCGTCTCATTTGACAGTGTTTTTCTGCTGTTGGACGGTGGTTTTAGCCATTTTTTGAACCGTGCAGGTTCGGCTTTTAGGCTGTGATAGAGTTTGGTGGAGCGCAAGTCTTTGCGGACGTTGATCGAACGTGCAGCGAAGGTCTGCTTCCCGCCCAAAGTCACGATTGGCTATAAGGGCGGAAAGCAGACGTTCGCTGCGCATTCGTCAATGGTCAGCTATTTATGACGAGGGATGCAAAGCTTTGCGCCGCGTTGATCTTGCGATTTCGTGGCTGCAAAAATGCGCGTGAAATTTTGAACATAGAAGTTCCGAACTACGCTGGAGGCTATTTCGCCAAATATAGAGACCGGTACCACAGATCATCCATTACGCGAATGATGAGTTCGAGATCGATCGGGCCGTCAGTGTCATCCCAGCCTGACAGCCGATGCACGTCTGACAGCAATGTATCAGACATATTGATCACGGCGCGGGCTTTGAGGCGGACAAACTGATGGTCCGAATTATCTGGTGAGGTCAAATCGCGTTTGACCAAGTCGCGCACAATCCGCTCTGACCACAATCGGTTCACTGTAGCCATGCGCTTGGCCACCTCCGGGTCTTCGCGCAAAAGCATCTCGCGGGCCTCGAGAAGACGTGGGTTTTTGGCAGCCAGCATCACAGAATACCGGTTTGCGCGGTGGATGGAGTCCTTGAGGTCCAAGCCGCCGCCGCGGGGGCGGTGGATACGCATCAAAGCCCAGTACTTGTGCAAAACGGCGCGGACAATGGCGGAGCGGCTTTGAAAGTACAAATAGAAGGTGCCGCGCACCATTCCTGCCGCGCCGGCGAGGTGATCCACCGTGAGTGAATCATAGCCAACCGCTTCCAATTCCCGCGCAGCAACCGCCAGCAAAGCGGCTCGAGTGCGTACGCGTTTGCGTCGCTTTTGCATTGATCGGGCACGGCTCTCCAAAAGGTCGGCAACGCTAAACCCCTCTAAGGAGTAACTTTTTTCGTTTGACGTTTGGGCATTTGTTAGCTGCATGGAAATTTATTGACACAGTGTCTAATTTTGGTCAAGGTGAGAAAATAAGACACGATGTTCAAAAATGGATCACACATGCAGGGTTCCCGCGTTCACTTCGAAAATGTGACCAAGTCCTTTGGGGCCACGGTGGCGCTTTCCGATTTCAACCTCGACATTGCACCGGGTGAATTTGTGACGTTGCTGGGGGCATCCGGGTCCGGGAAATCCACAGCGCTGAACATCCTTGCAGGGTTTTCGGACGCAACGTCCGGCGAGGTGTTTATTGATGACCGTCCCCTGACAGGCGTGGCACCGGAGCACCGCAATGTGGGTATGGTGTTTCAGAACTTCGCGTTGTTTCCGCACAAAACCGTTGCGGAGAATGTCGCGTTTCCACTCAAGATGCGCAAAGTGGCGCAGGCCGAGATCAACACACGAGTAAAGGCCGCACTGGACATGGTGCAGCTTGGAGATTTTGCGGCTCGCAAGCCGGCAGCGCTTTCTGGTGGTCAGCGCCAGCGTGTTGCCCTTGCGCGGGCGGTGGTGTTTGAGCCGCCAGTTCTGCTGATGGATGAATGCCTCAGCGCGCTGGATCTGAAGTTGCGGGAAGAGCTGCAGGAAGAAATCCGCCGCATTCACCGCGAGATCGGCACCACCGTCCTTTTTGTCACCCACGATCAAACCGAGGCGCTGACCATGTCAGACCGAATTGCCATTCTGGCAGGGGGCGAGATTGTGCAGATTGATGCGCCAGAAGCGCTTTACGATCGTCCCCGCACGCGGTTTGTCGCCGACTTTATCGGTCAGTCTAACATGTTTGATCTGGCCAATGTCGTGGACGGCAAGGCCAGCGTACCGGACATGGGCATCGAAATTCCAATGCCAGATGCCAATGCGGTGGCCATCAGCCTGCGCCCCGAGCGCATCCGTGTGGTTCTGGGTGATGCGCCGACCGACAAAACGATCTTTGAAGGCACTGTGCAGGACGAGACCTTTTATGGCCCGGTGGTGGCGCAGATGGTGCGCCTGTCTTCGGGGCGGCTGCTGGAGGTTCGCAGCCAACGGTCTGGCCATGATCGCATGCCGCACACCGGGGAGGCTATCAAACTGGCCTTTGATCCGGCGGATGCAGCGCCTTTGGCCGACTGACTTGTGACTTTTAGGGAGAGAGACATGACACAGCTATCCAAATTGACCGCACTGACCGTGAGCGCCACGCTGGCTGCATCGGTTGCCTTTGCTGACGACACCTTGACCTACGCCGGGTCCGGCGGTGGTCTGGCGCAGGTGATGAAAGGCGTGTTTGACGATCCGTTTGCCGCCGAAACCGGGGTGACCGTGAATGCTCTGGCCACCTCGGACCGCGCCTCCGCGCTTAAGGCGATGCAGGTGGCCGGCAAGGTTGCCTGGGATGTCGCAGAACTGAACCCCATCGAGTATGCCACTGCATCTTTGTCGGGTTGGCTGGAACCTTTGGACTGGGCGGCAATTGATCCGGACGGCGTGCTTCCACAGGATGCAAAGCTGGCAGATGCTGGCATTGCCGCAACCTTCTCCACCATTATGGCGGTGCGCACCGACCAGTTGCCAGAAGGCAAACAGATGACCTCCTGGGCCGACTTTTGGGATGTTGAAACCTTCCCAGGCGGCCGCGCGCTGCAGAACCAGCCGATTGACAACCTCGAGTTCGCGCTGATCGCGGATGGTGTCGCGCCCGCCGACGTCTACACCGTGCTGGCCACCGAAGAGGGGCAAGACCGCGCTTTTGCCAAGCTTGACGAGATCAAGCCTTACATCACCGCTTGGTGGACCGCAGGCGCACAGCCGGTGCAAATGCTGTCGGACGGAGAAGTGGCTTACACCTCGGCTTGGAACGGGCGCATCACCAAGCTTGCCGAAGAAGGCGTGCCAGTTGAGATCAATTGGAACGGTGGCGGCATCAAGGCGTCCTATGTGGCGATTGTGAAAGGCTCGGAGAAAGCCGATCTCGGCCAGAAATACATCAGCTATATGATGACCAGCCCGGAGCGCAGTGCGCAGTTTGCCTCAATGGTGCCATACCCGGCGATGGTCAAAGGGCTCTACGATCACATCCCTGAAGAAAAAGGTGTGATGATGCCGACCCATCCCAACAACATCGACGGCCAGTTTGTGACCGACGCGGTGTTCTGGGGCAAGAACCTCAGTGAGCTGAAAGAACGCTGGGAAGACTGGATCTTCGAATAATCCGTCTTCCTCGGGCCACCGTTTACCCTCCTCCTCATTCGCGGTGGCCCGCCCTTTTTCAAAACGCAAGCCAATCGGAGCCAGAAGATGCGCAAACGGCTGACATTGATACCGGGTATCGTGCTGATTGCTGTGATGTTCCTGATCCCCGTCGGGATTGTGTTTCAGCAGGGCCTGTTTGACCCGGTCTTTTCCCTGGATCATTTTGAGCGCTTCGCCACGCGCGGCGCCTATATGCGGATCTTCTGGAACACGTTGCAGGTGTCTGCGGTGGTTGCCCTGGTTTGCCTGCTTATCGGCTATCCGATTGCCTATTTCATCGTGCGGCAACCGCCATCTCGTCGCCCGTTTCTGATGTTTCTGGTGTTGGTGCCGATGTGGATGTCCATTCTGGCGCGCACCTATGCCTGGATGGTGGTGCTCGGCAAGGAAGGCATCATCAACCAATCACTGCTTGCCGTCGGCTTGATTGACGCTCCCATCAAAATGCTCTTCACCACCGGCGCGGTCTATGTGGGCATGGTTCAAATCATGCTGCCGATCCTGATCGTGACCTGCTTTTCGTCGATGACCGAAATCGACCAATCCTTGCTGCGGGCCGCCCGCATTATGGGCGCCAGCCCACGCAAAGCTTTTCGTGAAGTTTTCCTGCCGCTGTCTGCTGAAGGCGCGATCACCGGCACGTTGATTGTTTTCATTCTGTCGATAGGCTTCTTCATCGTGCCGGCCCTGATTGGTGGCCGCAAAGATGTGCTCATGGCCAATGTGATCAGCAATCAGGTCAGCCAGACAAACTGGGGCTTTGCCGCCGCCTTGGCCATTGTCCTGCTGGTGGCTACGCTCGCTATTCTGACCGTTGTGCGCACAGCTTCAGCCAAACTTGTGCACCACAACGAGGAGGCTCACTGATGCGTGAGAGAAATCCACTCCTGCTGGCGTTCTATGTGCTGGTTGTGCTGTTCCTGTTCTTCCCGATCCTGATCGTTGTGCCGATCTCTTTTTCCAACGGGCGTTTTCTGAGCTTCCCGCCTGAGGAGTTTGGCCTGCGTTGGTACAAAGCCTACTTCAGCGACCCGGTCTGGATGTCTGCCACATTCCGCTCCCTGCGTGTGGCTCTTGGGGCAAGCCTGCTGGCCACCTTTGTCGGCACCCTTTCGGTGGTTGGCCTCGGCCGTCGCCGCAGCAAGACCTCCGGCATTCTGACCGGCATCTTTGTGGCGCCTGCCATCGTGCCCAATATCATCGTGGCGCTTGGGGTGTTCATCTTTGCCATCCGCATGGGGGTGAGCGACAACGAACTCACCCTGATCTGTGCCCATGCCGCGATCGGCCTGCCGTTTGTGGTGCTGATGGTGGGCACTGCTTATCGTCAGATCGACCCAACCCTCGAAAAAGCCGCCCGCATCATGGGCGCGGGGCCAATCCAAGCCTTTTTGACCGCTACCCTGCCGCCACTCACACCGGCAATCCTGTCGGCAGGGATCTTTGCCTTCTTCGTCAGTTTTGATGAGCTCATTATCTCGCTCTTCCTGATGTCGAGTGCCGAGACCCTGCCGATGCGGATCTGGAACGACCTGCGGTTTGAAATCAACCCAACCATCGCGGCTGTGAGCGTGTTCTTTGTGCTGGTGACCACCGTTGCCATGACCGGCGCGGAATTCTTGCGCCGCCGCGCAGAAGCCAAACAAAACGACTAAGACCGGAGACCCAAACCATGTTGAAATACGAAAAATCCGGCCATATCGCCACAATCACCATCGACAACCCGCCGGTGAATGTTTTCACCCCGGCAATGCACAAACAAATGTTTGAAGTGCTGCAAGAGTTTGTCGCGGATCGGGAGGTGCGTTGCGGTATCCTCACAGGTGCAGGTGAGCGGTCGTTCTGCGCGGGGGATGACATCAAATCCAAGAGGCCAGACCGCACCCGCGAGGAGATTGTCGACCGTCATCTCAACCCCTCGCGTTCGTTTGATACGCAAGAATACCCCGGATGGGAGCATGAGGTGATGACGCTGGCGCGCTATAAACCCATCGTCGGCGCGGCCAATGGCTACTGCTTTGGCCAGGGATTCATCTACTTCAACCTGCTGACCGATATCCGTTATGCCGCGTCCAACGCTGTGTTTGGCATGCCCGAGATCGCTTATGGCATGGGCGGCGCCGGGGCGGCGCTGTCGCTGGGTCGGATGATCCCGCACACCGCAGCTATGGAGCTACTGCTGCTTGGCGGCAAAATCGATGCCGAAGAGGCCGCGCGCATGTTCCTCGTTAACAAGGTTGTCGCACCGGAAGACCTCTTGTCCACCGCGCAGGCCGCAGCGGAACGCATCGCGTCCCACCCGCCGCTGGGCATTCGGGTGGAAATGGAAAGCTATCAGCGCAGTTTTGACATGAGCCGCGCCGATGCCATGGCCACCGCAGGCCACATGTACCGCCTCGCGCGCTCTGTTCAGTCCACGCAGCCCCCATTGGCGGACAAGGAGGCGGCAGAATGACCTCCCACGCCGGACAGTTAGAAATTGATGCGCTTGCAAAAAAGCTCGACGCCACAGGCTTTCCAGAAAGCCTGCCAGCCTTTTGTGCCGCCCAAGCGGAGCGGTATGGCGATGCCATTGCGATTGATTACTTTCAGGACGGGGCGCAACTCAGCTACCGCGCGTTACACGAGCGCTCTAACCGCGTCGCCGCCAATCTGTTAGGGGCCGGCTATCGCAAAGGCGCACATATTGCCGTGATGCTGCCGAATGGTCCGGCCTCGGTTTTGCTTTGGTTTGCAATCATGAAAATTGGCGCGGTGATTGTGCCGGTCAACACCGCATACGGTGGCAAAGAACTGGACTACATCCTGAATCAATCGGACGCGCAGGCCTTAATCCTGGCTGCTGAATTCATGCCAGCTTTTGAGGCCATGCAGAACCGACCGGTATTGCTCAACGATCCCATTGTGCTCGAAGACGGCGAGTTGGGGTGTTTGGAAATTGGCGGACCGCTGGCAGCGTTTGATCCCGGCTATCCCATTGCCGCAACGGATCTGGCCAATCTGCAATACACCAGCGGCACCACGGGTTTCCCGAAAGGCTGCATGCTGACGCAGGACTACTGGATTGTGTTGAGCCATTCGATTGCGCAGGTGCACAACCACTATGGCAATCGCAACCTCTTTTTCTGGGCGCCGTTTTTCTACATGGACGGGCAGTGGTCCTTCCTGTCCGCCATGGCGATCGGCGGCAAAGCGATTGTCGCCTCCAAAATGAGCCTGACCAAGTTCCTCGGCTGGATGCATGACCATGAGGCGCATTACTGTGTGCTGCCGGAGCCCATCCTGAAAACGGTGCCGCCGTCAGAGCGTGACGCGCAGATTCCACTGAAATTCGTGCATGCCTTTGGTTGGCGCCCCTCTGCGCGTGCCGAAGCAGAAGCGCGGTTCAATCTTGCCGCCCGCGACAGCTTTGGCATGACCGAGGTTGGGCCCGCCATCATCTGCCCGGAAGCGGCCGGAGACATCTTGAAAACCAACAGCTGCGGGTTGGCTGCCCCGTACCGCGAGACGCGCGTTGTGGATGAGAATGGTAACGAATGCCCGCCCAACACGCCAGGCGAACTGCAGGTCCGCGGACGTGCGATCATGCTGGGCTACTACAAGCGCCCGGACGCCAATGCGGACAGCTTTGATGGCGATTGGTTCCGCTCCGGCGATTTGTTTGTGAAGGATGAAAACGGCTATCACCGGATAGTGGGCCGCCTCAAAGAGATGATCAAACGCGCTGGCGAAAACATCTCTGCTTCCGAAGTGGAGGCAGCCATGCGCGAAGCCCCTCAGATTGCCGAAGCCGCCGCCTTTGCCGTTCCGGATGACATGCGCCGGGAAGAGGTCATGGTGCTGGTCAAGCTCGCAGAAGGCGTGTCTGTGGATGAAATGCCCGCAACGGCAATCAAAGACCACGCCGCTTGTCTCGCAGCCTTCAAGCGCCCACGCTACATTGGCTACGTGCAGGACTTTCCACGCACCGCCACCAACAAGATTGCCAAGTCGCAGATAGCTGTCGGCAACGTGTCTGGACCAGTCTTTGATTGCCAATTGATGGCTACTATCAGCGACAAAACGGTTTTTGACCTTCTCAATCGCTAAAGGTTTGGGGGTGGGGGGAGGTGCGCATACAAACGCAACGAAAACTCACTTTTGCTGGGGTGTCGGGCTACGCTTTGACCCAAAAGCAACCATTGCTCAGACTTAACAGCAAAGGCCGCTTTGGGCCGGAAGCTACAGTCGATACAAGGGCGGTTTCCGGAAGTTCGCCGCGCGTTGTTCCAAAGGCTTCTATCCCGAATAAAGCGGCCTTTGAAGGAGAAGTTCCTGAAGTCAGTCCAAAGAATTAGTTTGGCAAAGGGCCCAAAAAGCTTCCCATGTCACCAAGTCCTATTGCGCCACGAAGTCGCGTTGAAATGTTAGAAACAGGACTGAGCAAAATTTCAAAACTTCACCGCGCAGATGGTACGGCAACTTGCATCCCAAAAAGAGTGGCCCCGTTTTAGGGGCCGCTCCTAGATAACCACGTGCTACGCCGAGTAGCGGTCAATCACCGTGCGTGTCACCGCTTCGACAAAGCGTTCGCCTTGCGTCAGCCCGTGCACCCATTGCAACGTGCCAACACAGAAGACTTCGCCTTTGCCTTTCTTCATGTTGGTGATCGCCGCACAGCCGCGTACAAACTTGTCGAGGTTTTCGGGAGTAACCTCCAAACCAAGTGTTTCCACATATTGCACCGCGTCGCGCTCCGCTGGCCCAAGGAAATGTGCTTCTGGCGGATGGCCGTGGTCGGTCTCTTCCCCCGCAATGGCAGGCGCCAATGCCAGGATTTCCAAATCCATCGGCGCACCGTCTTCGCCCGTTGGATAGGGCAGCCCGTAGCGGAAGGTGTATTCGATCCCGTCCACTTCAGATCCAATCACCGGCACCGATCCGCCAAGGATGTCACCGTAGTACTGATCCGCATCCGCAAAGGCCCAGTGCTTGTTGCGATAGACGGTAAAGCCGCCCGCGCCACGCGGCGTCGCGCCACCTATCATCGCATAGACCCCCTTGTGGCCGTTCACGCCCCAAGTGGTCACCGGCGGGTTGTTGGCCCCATCATGCTGATGCCACCAGGTCGACGCCAGATGCCGCGTTGAAGGGTCGGCCCAGACCGGGTCTTTCTCGTGCTGGTGTTTGTAACAGATCTGCACGCCATCTTCGTACCGCACCTGCCAGTTGATGTTGCCGGCAAAGCGCGCAAACTTACCGCCGGCCTCGATAAACCGGTCAAAGGCGTTGCGGTTTTCCGGCGTGACATACTCGTCATGCCCCACCGTCACGCACATCTTGTATTTGTCGAGCAAGTTGGGGTGCTCAACAAAATCGTGCTGGCTGGCGTATTCGATGTTGTAGCCTTCCCGCTCCGCCCAGCGTGCAAAATGGCTGTCATAGCCAGCCCAACCGGCCAGCATGTTTTTGAAGCTCAGACCGTTGGCCAGATAGTACTCTGTGGACGGGTAACGTGGCGGGGAGCCAATTGGGAAATCCTCATAGCGGCGTGGTTTCCAGCCCCAGGTTGGCGTGCCTTCGGGTTGACGGATAAACCCACGCGCCCACGGGCGGTGAATGTGCTGTGTCACCGAGTAGGCCGTGTCACGGGTTTCCATGCCGCCGCCGCCGGCTTCGGGTGGGATACGATAGGCGCTGCCGCCGCCAAAATCGGTATAAGCCAGCCATGTGCCCGTCGATAGAATGAACAGAATATCGCTGTTTGCGCCCGGATCTTTGGCCCGCAGGGTGAAGAACGCCTCTTGCTCAATGGTCACGCCATCACGTTCAACCTCAAGCACAAGGACATACCTACCGGATTTCCAATCTTCTGGAATGGTGAAGCGGTGGCTTACTGGCCAGCCACAGCCCTTTTCGTAGCAATCAATTGGCGTTTCATAATAGCCCGCCGTCAGCCCCTCTGACACCTGAACCGTCTCAAGTTCAGCGCCATCGCGTTGGATGGTCAGCTTATAGCTCTCTGCCGTGGTGTTCACATGCAGCGCCACTTCGTCACCGGGCACGTAGCTCATCTTGTCGGTATAGCCCCAGACCTCCAGATCGTTGGGATCGTTGGACGGGAACTCGTACCAATACGGCAGGTTCATCACCCAGTTGCGCGCGCCTTGACTTGGCGGAATGCGGTCGCGTTGCAGCGGCGAAGCCAATGCGTCTGCCAGCCCGTCAAACTCTGTTGCCCCAGCGTCTGAGGCCATTAGGCCAGCAGTGGCCCCGGCCGCAACACCAGCCGCAGACTTCAATACGGTTCTGCGGTCTATGTTGGTCTGAGACGCCGTGTCTTTGTTTGGCGCTTCCGGGCTCGGGCTGGATGACTTGCTTTCAAGCTCGTCTGACATTGGGGTACCCCCTTTAAATAATTGTAGAAAAAAAGAGACATCGGTGGTTAGGGCAGGAACCAGGACACGCCAAACTTCAGCTGCCAGTCATTGCCACCGGCAGGCGCATCCAGCAATGTGTAGGCCCCCATATTCACATCAAGCGCATGACCATTGGCCAAGACAAAGGTTTTGCCGAAGGTGGCGCCCAACGGAATGGTCCAGTCCTTGCTTTGCCAATCATAACTGAGCGTGTTGGAGTAGCCGATGTAAGAGCCCCCGAGAAAATTCTCTAGGTTGTAGAAGGCGATGGGCTGGATCGTTGTCACCGAAAAGTCGTTTTCGCCCCACAAGTGCCCAATAACCCCACCGTAGGCCAGATCGCCAGAGAAACCAAAGCCAACCAAGGCAAGTCCGGCACCGTTGCCGGGGCCGCCGAAGCCCGTTTGGCCGTGTCCAAAGAGACCTGCGCACCGTAGCCAAGCTTGAAAGAGCCCGGCTCAACCTCAGGCACATAAAACGCTTGCAGCACAGTGTCGCTTAACCCGTAGTTGGTCCCGCCGCTGCCGTCCGGCACCCCAATACAAGGAATCAATCCACGCAGGATCAGATTAGCGTTTTCACCTTTGAACGTGTGCACCGGTTGCAGTTGGTAGTTGTAAGTTGTGTCGACGTTAGTAGGCCCGTAGCCAATGGTGTTGTCCGTCAACAGTCCGGTGACAGGCGCAAGCGGGTCTTGCGCCTTTCGCGCCGCTTGGCAGGCCGCATCGCAGTGGTCTTGAGCAACCACTTGTGTTGCAAAAATCGTCATTATCGCAAGGTATGAGGCGAGCCATTTGAGCATCTTTATAACTTCCTTCAGGAAAACCCACTGCGCGATTCATATGTGAATGCATACTGCCAGAGAGAGATTTGAAAGGCATCACCGAAGTGGTCGCTTGATAGGTGAAAAAGTCCGAAACTTTCCCTCTTGATTGGCCGTCGTTGGTGGGGCGAAGCTAAAGTGACGCACGCGTCGGTTGCCAACCTCTCCGCATTGAGAGTTGTCATTTTAGCGAGGCTGACATTGTGCAGCCAAGTTATGATCTTAGCGGCACATCAGCGTCGGCCGCAGAAAGGGTGTCCCCATGTTTCCTATTCTTCGCACCACAGTCACATCATGCGCCGTTGGTTTTTTGTCCGGTATCAGTGTTTTGGCGCAGACTGCTGACACCGTTTACACCAATGCGCAAATCTACACAGTGAACCAGCGGCAACCTTGGGCCAGCGCCCTTGCCATAAAGGACGGCAAGTTCCTTGCCGTTGGTTCGGACAGCGAAATCATCGCGTTGGCGGGTGCTGAGACGGAGAAAGTCGACCTTGGCGGGCAGTTTGTGATGCCGGGCTTTATCGACACCCATACTCACCCGGTGCGTGTGATCATGCTCGAAGATATTCTGTTCCGGAATGACAATTTTGTGCAGCGGACGCCCGACGAGTTTGGTCAGGTGCTCAAGGAATATGTAGCGAACAATCCAGACAAGGAATGGATCTACGGAGCGTCTTTCTCCTGGTCCTATTTTGAAGGCACCGACGTGAAAGTAGATCGCCATTTCCTAGACAAATACGTCTCGGACCGGCCAGTGGTGATTGAAGATGATGGCGGCCACGCCGCTGTTGCCAATACAGCGGCCCTGCAGGCTGCGGGTATTACAAAAGACACCCCTGACCCGATTGGGGGCACGTTGGTGCGAGACGAAACAGGGGCGCCGACCGGCATGCTCTATTCCGCGCCCGCCATGAAACTGGTTCTGCGCCACCATCCGCGCTACGACATTGATGATGTTGTTTACGCGGCGGAAAAGGCCTCCGGCATCATCAATGCGTTTGGCTACACCGGCATCAAGGTTCTCGAAGGAGACCGTGAGCAGATGCAGGCCTTCAAGCGGCTGGACGAGGAAGGCAAGCTGAAGCTCGATGTGCGCATGACGCCCTATCAAGAAGACTTTTTCTTCGCCTACAGCAACGAAGACGCAATTCTGGATCGAGACCAATACGAGACAGAACATTTCAAAGTGGACGGCGTGAAGTTGTTCATCGACTCCACGCCCTTTGGCCGCGCCATTGCCGTGAAGCAACCTTACAAAGGGGATGGCACCGATTTTGGCAAGCCTTTCACAACCTATGAAGCCTTCCGCGATGATTACGTGCGCTGGAACAGCCTGGGGCTGTCCGTTGCCACTCATACGATGGGAGATCGCGGTTTTGAGATGGTGGTCGACGCCATGCTTGCGTCAGCGGCGGCCAATGGCCTCGAAAACGTTCGCGCCCTGCGCAACCATATTGCGCATGCGATGATGGTTGACCCCTTGGATCTGGCGCGCCTCAGAGATGTTGGCGGGTATCTGGAATTCTCCCCCAATGTTTTTCTGGGGTTACAGTTGATTGATACGGTGAAGAAGGACATGGAGATGAGCCAGATCAGCCGCTTCTGGCCGGCGCGTGATGTTGTCGCCTCTGGTGTGGGCTTCACCATCGCCACCGATTGGATTCAATCGCCAATGCACCCGTTCCTGCACATCGAGCAGGCCATGACCCGTCGCCCTGCCGGCGACCCGGATGCAGAAGAGATCTTCGCCACAGATCAGACCATCTCACTGGCAGAAGCCATTCGGGCCTTTACAATTTACGCAGCACGATTGGCACGTATCGAAGACCGCGCAGGCAGCATCGAGGTGGGCAAAAACGCGAACTTCATCACAGTCAGCGGCAATCCTTTCGACACCCCTGTGTTTGAGATCCACAAGCTGTTTGCCAAAAAGGTGGTGTTTGAAGGGGAGCTGCTGCTTGAAAACCAAGCGAAGCTGGATCGGAATTAACCGAAATTTTCAGAAGTAAGGGCGCCCATTTGGCGCCTTCATATCTCCTGCAGCGCTGTCCAGTTGATCGTGGTGCGCGACGCAAGTGCGTTCCCTGCTCTAACCACTTACAACCTGCCCACAGCACCGATTTAGATATTCGAACGGCGTTGTGACACTAATACGTCGCGTTGTCGTTTTGGAACAATAGCTGACGCCCGCTCTTGCTAAAGCTTACGTCAGCTTTGGGCCGAAATTTTCCTTATGACATCTGTTTTCAGGCAACTTATGGGGAGCATATCCCAGTAGAGCGTACTTTGCGCAAACAGTGTCCAAATCGAGCTCCCGCAAGCAATACAGACGAACAACAAGCCGCCGCAAGGCGGCTTCGTTCGTTCCGAGACAATCCCAACGACAAAATACCCGCCAATTCTACATGTAGATCAATGCCAAAGGCGCCCGAAGCGTTAGGCACAAGGCGAATGCTCTCAAGCAGGGACCGGATGATCGTTGTCGCTTCAGCTTTGGTTGCCGGGTCGTTCAATGCTTCCGTCAGGTTCGCGACTTTGTTCCGGTACACTTCTGACATGTTGGGTGCAGTAAAACGGGGGCAGCGGGCTCAACATTGGCCAAGTTAGCTTCGAGGTCGCGCTTGCGGGTCTCAAGGCTGCCCATCTTCGCCTTCATGCTCTCGTGAAACATTCCTTCGGCAATTGCCTCGATGATACGGTCAATCTGGCGCGTGACCTGCACCAGCTCCCGTTTGGTCTTGGCTTCTTCAACAGAGTTTTGCGCTGTGAGGCGGTTGTGTTCCTCCTGATAGGCTTTGACGAACTCTGCGATGAGGTCGGGATGCAGAAGCTGGTCTTTGAGGCCGGTGAGGACACGGTCTTCCAGATCGGTGCGTTTGATCGTAAGGCGGTTGGAGCAGGTACCCTTGTTGCGGCTGGCTGAGCAGCCATAGTAGTGCTTTCCAACTTGAATGGCGCCGCCGCCGCATTCTCCGCAGGTCAACATGCCCGAGAATAGGTGTTTGGCGCGTTTGGTGCGACTGAGTTTGCGCACCCCGTCGCTAATCGCGGCGTTGCGTGTGGCTTCTTGACGGGCTTTGACAGCGTCCCACAGGTCTTGCGGAACGATCCGCAAGTGAGGGACTTCCTTAATGATCCAGTCTTCGGGCGGATTGAGCCGTGCCTGACGTTTGCCGGTGTTAGGGTCTTTGATGTACCGCTGGTGGTTCCAGACGAGGCGTCCGGTGTAGAGTTCGTTGTTGAGAATGTCAGTTTTGCGCTTGTGATTGCCGTAGATCGTAGAAGCGCCCCAAGTGCCGCGTGGCCCTGCGACACCTTCGCCGTTCAAGGCCGTTGCGATGGCACGCGGGCTAATGCCGTTGGCGTAGTCTCTGAAAATAGCGCGGACGATCCCAGCCTGCTCTTCGTTGATGATGCGGTCGCCGGTGGCCTTCTCGCCATCGGCTCGCAGTGTACGCACCATGTCATAGCCATAAGAGATTCCACCCGCGGATTTACCTTGGAGGACGCGGCCCTCGAGACCGCGATGGGTCTTGAGGGCAAGATCTCTGATGAAGAGGCTGCTCATGGTGCCTTTGAGGCCGATGTGCAACTCACTGATCTCGCCCTCGGCCACGGTGACAATCGGAATGCTCAAGAACTGCATTTGTTTAAAGAAAGCTGCGATGTGTTCCTGATCTCGGCTAATGCGGTCGAGACCCTCGGCGACAACCACGTCGAAGACTTTGTCGTGGGCATCCTCCAGCATGCGTTGAAAGTCGGAACGCAGGTGGGAGGATCCGCTGATCGCGTGATCCGCGTAGGTCTTGGCTTCCCGCCAGCCGTTGCCTTCGATCAGGCGGGCACAGAGGCGGTGTTGATCCTCAATGGAAGCATCTGTCTGAAGGTCAGTGGAATATCGAGCGTAAATGGCTGCGCGCATTGAAATGTGTTCCCTCAAGATATCGGAAGAATCTGAGGTAATTGCGCGACCCTAAGGGTCCCTGGAAGGATCGCGCAAGTTCGATTTATAGTGATCAGTAGGCGCCGGCCGAGATTTGAAGTGCTCATTCGCGGCTTGGCGCCCCATCAATCGCGCAAGTTCGCAGGGGCCTGAAGCGGGCGTGCGCTTGCGGGTTTGGGCTTGTGGGTACACCGTCATCGCAGCCCCCTGTCATTGAGGGATCGGCGTTCACCTCTCTCCGCCACACACGGATCAAGAGGGGGGCTGACGCTTCTCGGCCGGTGCCGGATGTCGAAGAAATGGAACTTAAAGGGTGGAAGGTCGTGCTTCTTGTAGAGGTGCATTTGCGCCTAAGGTTGAGGTGCTTACTGAATAGGCTGCGCAAGCTTTTGAAAACATACACTTTTGACGTGCGGCGGAAACACGCCGATGACGGGTTCACGATTGCGCAGGATGAAAAGAAGAGTGGAGCAGGGAGAGGCGAGGGGCAGGGAGGCAGATCGGTGGAGCCGTGCTCAAGCGCAGTGACGCCACCTCAGGCAATTTCCTCACGACAACGACTGACGGAAAAGGGCGGACAGCGGCTGTTCGCTGCTAATCTCACGAACAACCGCAATGCGCACAGAGCGGAGTTTGGAACGTCAAGCGGACGGCTCTTTGCGGGCGTTGTTCATTTGAAAATCAGAGGCCGGTTTGTTCGCGAAAGTACCAAATAACTCACGCGAACGTGGACAGTACTTTATTTGGAGGCGGGGCTGGTATGGCTTGAGCGCATTACGAGAGACCAGCCTAGAAGCTGAGCACATTTTGTAGGGGCCGCTTGCCGCACTGTGGACGGCATCACTAAAACACCGCGACGCGTTTGATGCGCGCACCTTTAATAGGAGAGATCACAATCTCTACAGAGGCTCTGTTTCCGTAGTGGGATAGGCTGCTTCTTAAGCTGGGCGCACGCATGTTGACAGGAACAGAGTTTCGGCGCCCGAGATAGACTTTGGCAGATGATCCATTGTCGAAGCGTACCTCTATATAAAAACTCTGTTTTGTGATGTGCTCAGCCTCTATTTCGATGCCGGAAGTCGCCACGCCTTCTGCAAGTTTGACCAGGGTTGCCTGAGATTGCTTTTGCAATTCGACGGCTTTGATTGGTGCGCGGCTTTCGCTGAGGGCACCCAGCAATTGGCGTAAAAAAGGATTGCGAGTTGAAGCT
Organism: uncultured Shimia sp.; assembly: GCF_947493595.1. Lineage (GTDB taxonomy): Bacteria > Pseudomonadota > Alphaproteobacteria > Rhodobacterales > Rhodobacteraceae > Shimia. The sequence continues at coordinate 47,762 of NZ_CANLRL010000007.1, forward strand.
TTCAGTATAGGGCAGTTCCCACACCACAAGGTTGTGGTCTTTGCGATCCAACGCGCCGGACATCACATAGGCCTCAATGGCGCCAATTGGGCCTCCGCCTGACACGGAGAAGTTCTCGACATCTGCATCAAATGCACGGGCCAACGCGTCCGCGACCCTGTAGTGGTCTCGTTTGTAGCGATTGGAAAAACTGCTTCCAAGCAGGGCAATTGCGGGCCCGTCCACGGGTGTGTCCAGAAGGTCGCCGCTTCGCGACAGGTCGAAAGTCTCCGACGTTTCTGGGGGTAAGACTGTTCCGCAAGCATTGTGAACAACTTCGGCAAGAGATCCTTCTTCCTGTATCGCGCCAGAGGCCTCGAGTTCCCGGAAGGCCAGGTCTCCATCGTTGGCAAAGAGATCAGGTGTCTGTGTGTTCACGGTGTGAGCGAGAGCAGTGGCGCTCACGGCACTTCCGACGGCGGTCCAATGCGTGTCGCGCCGAAAATAGAAACGGTCCACGAGATCATAATGGGAAGGTCCATCTTAGGACGGTCCAGTCTCCGGGTAGCAGGTCAATGGAACTGGCCTTTAGGTGAAAATTTACGATTGGGAGCGGCGAACACGGTAAGGAGAAACTGACATCGTTACTGGCCCTCCCCTCAAGAAATTGAAGGATCCAACAGTATCTACGTGATGTATCGAACCTAGCAGACATGAGTTTGAGACCGGCTGAGGTCCTTCGTTGCATCAATCGGCCACGGTGAATTCAATCCTTCGGTTCTTTCGGCGTCCCTGAGCTGTTGCATTGTCGGCGATGGGCCTGCTTTCTCCACGGCCGACAATCTGTAGTCGTGCGGCATTGATGCCTTGATCGGTCAGGAAACGCTCAACCGAGGCGGCACGCCTTTCAGACAGTCTCTGGTTTGCCGTTCGCGACCCCACGTTGTCAGTATGGCCGGCGAGTAAAATTTTGAGATCAGGGCATCGCGCAACAATGTCGGCCACTTGGCTAAGCAGTGGCGTCGATTCAGGTTTCAATTTTGCAGATCCAGACCGAAAGTTGATATTGCCGCTGCGAGACAGTATCTCAAATCGCCCCTTGCAAGCTTCAATGCCAAAGTTGCCTTCCGCCTCTAGGGCCACAGTCACAGGTTCTTTCAGTGATACGGCAGCTGCTTTCGGGACCTCCTGCGCGTCAGGAAAAGTCGCTTCAAAAATCAGATCAAAATTCACGGTTGTGGACTGCACGATGGAAACATTTGCGGCCTCTTCGAGCTTTAGCAGCCCGTCGACCAGGTCGTAATCCGCTACCTTTAGCGTCAAAGGTTCTGCGCTCGACACCGCCAACAAGTTTTCCCCAATCAATGTTAAGGATAGTTGGGCGATTTCTTGGCGCTTTACGCCGTGCAGGTCCAATTCAAATGGCAAGCTTATGGTTTTTCTTTTGACCTGAGCCAGATCAGCAATCAGGCTTGGAGCGATTTGCGCGTTTACTGTTGCTTGAGGATAAAGAAAGGTTTCAAAAAACAAGAAACGCATTCGGACATTGCGCAAATCAACTTTCGTATCGACGCTATCGAGCAAAACGGACAGGCTTGCGTCCCCACTGGCGTCAATACCGCCAGAAAGTTTGGCAAATGACGAGGTTTCAATCACTGATTGGTTCTTGATCGAACTGAACTGGATGGATGAAGTTTCCGGGGCGAGACGCCAGCCATTGCCAAATGGGCTCTCCTCGGCCAGTGCCGGCACCGAGAGTACGCACAGAATTGGAGTGGCCAGAATGGTGGCTCGTAGCACTGTAGTTCCTTTCACGGCAGCGACGCGAACCTGAAAAGTATCGGCAAGTTGGGCTCGCAATGCAATGGCTCTAATTTGTTGCCATATCGTAGGGATCGGATAGGGTTTTGGCTCTGCGACTGCACAAAAGGAGACCCGCACATGCGTGCACTGTTCCTGTCAATCGCTTGTGTCCTTGGCTTGACTGCCAGTGGGCGCGCGGAGCCGCGAGTGGCGCTGGTCATCGGGAATGCAGTTTATTCCGACGTTACACCGCTTGCCAATGCGGGAGCGGATGCGGCACTGATTTCTGCTGCGCTGTCTGAAGTTGGCTTTTCGGTCACGGTTGTCTCGAACGGCACTCAAAACGAGATGAAGCGCGCCATTGCAAAGTTTGGCGCGGCCTTGCGTGCTGCCGGCCCGGACGCGGTCGGTCTGTTTTATTATGCAGGGCACGGCATTCAGTCATTTGGGGCAAATTACCTTTTGCCAGTGGATGCGCGCCTGACGGTGGCAGCCGATCTTGATTTGGTGGGCTTAGAGGCTGCATCCGTTCTTCGCCAGATGGCGTCTGCTGCCAACCGAACAAATATCGTTATTCTTGATGCTTGCCGTGACAACCCGTTTGAACATGTACCCGATATCAATGATAGCGGGTTGGCTGAAATGAAGGCGCCTACTGGGACCTTTTTGGCGTACGCGACGGCGCCAGGACAGGTGGCGTTTGATGGTGCGGGCGACAATAGTCCATTTAGCAAGGCACTTGCGCGTGAACTTTTGGTCCCTGGAGCACCAGTGGAACAAGTGTTTAAGCAAGTGAGGGTATCTGTCCTGTCAGAAACCAATGGTCAACAGACCCCTTGGGACACCTCTTCCTTGACGCAAGAGTTTGTTTTTAAAGCAAGCGTGCCAATGTTGGCAGAAGGTGTTGCCGAAGCGCAGCTTTGGCAAACTGTGGAGGAGAGTCGAGATCCCGTCCAAATCATGTTGTTCATGAGAACTCATCCAAACGGCCAGTTCATTGAGGATGCAAGGCGACTTTTGGCAACAACTCTGGAAATGGAATTGAACCAGAGCAGAGCAGAACCCACTGAGCCAATGGCATCTATGCCTGCACCAAAAGAAGTGGAAGATGAAGAAACGGCCCTCATGGAACGTGCGCGGAAATCCGGAGATATCGCAGATTTTGAAGCTTATCTCGAAGTATTTCCCACAGGTGTTTTTGCAGAGTTGGTGAAGAAGGAGGTTGCTGCGTTGCACAGTTCGGGCGCAAGCAATCCCCCCACGCTCTCGGACGGCGGTGATGATGTTACTCAGCCGATTGGTTTAGAAGCCATGGATTGGGACGTGGCTTTTGATGCCCCACTTGAGATCGGTCCGCCGGAGCTCATCGGATTGACGCTTCTGGAGGCCACGGCAATCAGCCCCTTGTTCCCACCAATTGAGGGGCTGCCAGATGAAATGTGGAAGCACCAGACCTGCGGCAATTGTCATAATTGGACACGCACAGCGCTGTGTGATCAGGGGAAATTCTATCAAAAACAGGCTGCGGTTCGTCACCTGGAAAAAAATCACCCATTTGGTGGCGATTTCAAAAGGAACCTCAAAAACTGGGCAAGGGGCGATTGTCAGTAGCGTTTGAAACGCCTTGATGAGACCTTGCAAGAGGGATTGCGCGTGAAGCGACCAATCAGTTTCTTCGCATTGCCACATGTCAAATCTCAGCTCTTTCTGTGACGTCCGCACTTTGACGTGGCGCCACTTTTTCGCACAGGTTTGCTGTGTTTCTGAGATGTATCGGGTTTAGGTTTCAGTTTGCTTGGTATGTTCCAAGCGGTCTCGATATGCGGCCTTCGGCGTCTGCCGATCAAGCGCGGAATGAGGTCTCTGGGTACTGTCGAATGCCATCTACTTCTGATGCCTCGCCGGCCTCGCAACCCACTATTGCGATGGAGGCCAGACCAATCATGAACCAATATTCAAACTGGGCCACTCCCGTGAAGCAGATCAGAACGGTCCAGATACAGGAACTCAAAGCAACATGAATTTTACTGTAGCGCTCCTTTTTCCAAATGGTGGGATGACCTCTTTAAGGTGAGTTAAACTTGGGGAAGTGCCGCCGAATGCCTGTTTTTCCTGATTGGATCGGACGATTGCAGGTGAGAAAATTAGACAGCAGGCGGTTTCTGTGGTCTACTTTAGGAGCCTGTAGGGGCTGCCTGTGCCTGCCGTATTTTAGGGCAAGAGGCCTTTTTTCTCACCCTGACAGGTCGATCGAATTTGTAGGTGAGGTACTTTTGATGAGAGTTTTTCTATTAGCAACATCTGCAGTGGCGCTAGTTATGGCCGGTTGCACTGAAATATTGCCTCCAGAGGGCGAGGGGAAAAACGTGCGTGTCCCCCACAGTGACGTTTCCGATTCCTCTAGCAGTTCAGGGGGAACGAGTGGCAGCTCCAGCAGCTCTTCTTCCGGAGGTTCAAGCTCAAGCTCAAGCTCAAGTTCGGGGGCGAGTAGCTCCAGCGGCTCGGGTTCCGGAGACAGCGGGTCGAGCGGTAGCAGCGATGATGACGACGATTCCGGTAGCTCTGGCAGTTCTGGTGGTGATGACGGCGGATCAGACAGCCCCGGCGGATGGAGCGGCTAATGCCAATGCGCGGCAGATCAGCCATTCTAAGGAGAATGGTTCCGCTTGCTTTTGCCACGAGTATGTCCGCAATTGCCACCGGAGCTGTGGCGCAAGCTGAGCCAGCCCGACTGGCAGTTGTGATTGGAAATCAGGATTATGTCGGCATCGACGATTTGGCCAACGCCAAGCATGATGCGGAACGTTTTTCTGCAATGTTGCGAGATTTGGGGTTTACCGTATTTGACGGTTACAACGTCGACCGACAAGGGTTCGAAGATCTGCTGCGCGCGTCTATTTTGAATGTGACAGAGGGCGCGGAGATCGTTTTTTTCTATGCGGGTCATGGCATTCAGATAGGACGCCGCAACTATTTGCTGCCGACGGATGTTGCTTTTGACTCTGTTTACGACTTGCCGGTGGAATCCGTGACGCTTGACCGCGTGATTGAACTTCTTTCGGCCCGCGGCAAAGTGCATGTGGCCATTATTGATGCATGTCGGGACAATCCGTTTCCCGACAAAGTTTTGGCCGGGAATTTGGACGCCAGCCTTTTTGAGACCAAATCTGGATTTGACGTTTTTAAAACGCCGCTCAACTCTTTGGTCGCCTTTTCAACTGCTCCTGGCATGGTGGCGTATGATGGAAAGGGCAGCGAGAACAGCCCCTATACGGCGGCTATTGTGAACGCGGTGAGTGCTGCGCCCGAGCGCGATATCTTGTCGGTTTTTGCCCAAGTCCGTGAGGCGGTTTACAACGCGACTGAAGGCAAGCAAGTGCCATGGGAGAGTTCCACTCTGGTGCAACCCTTTCAATTTGGACGTTCTGCGGAAGCTCCGGTGATGGCGTCGGCTGAAAAAGACGTTCCAGTTCCCGAAAGTGGCAACACAACGCGTCAGGTAGCGGCATCTGATTTTCCGTCGGAAGTGGCTCTCTCAGTGGCTTTTGACCGGCAAATCCTCCTGGGCACGGCCTTGGCAGCGGCTTTGGATCAATCTGAACTGCCTCCGATCACAGTGACCACCGTGCCCGATCAAGGATTGGTTTCGGTGCGCGCAGATGGGCTGATGTATAGACCGGTGCTGGGTGAAAGGCGCGCCACTGCGCGCGCAGCAACCTTGCGAGATAACTTTTCTATAACGGTGCAATCCAATGGGACAGAAATCCCGGTTAGGGTCCTGCTGGAAATGGAGGTCAACGCTTGCGATTTGGCAGCGGGGGACGCACTGGATCCGGGCAGTGTTGGATTTTATCGGCTGCCTAATGAAATTGAAGTGGCCTATGCGCTGGAGATCTGCCGGGCTGCGGTGCAGGACTATCCTGAAGAAGGACGGTTTTCATATCAACTGGGCAGGGTGGAACAAGCGGCGGGGCAATTACGAAAGAGCTTTCAGAGTTTTCAAACCGCGGTCACTCAGGGTCATATTCGCGCTTTGAACGGTACGGGGCGTTTTTTGATTTCGAAGCGCATCGACCACCAGACCACTGGTATTCCCCAAAACCCTGCCGGCGCGTTGGCGCTTTATGAGAAGGGTATAGAGGCTGGGGATCCGTTTGCCATGCACTCCAAAGGCTTGCATTTTCTGCGCAATGGAAAGGACACGGCAGAGCGAGAGGTGGGATTTGAGTTGTTGGACCGAGCGGCGGAACTTGGCCACACCTATTCGATGAACGAACTGGGCATCTATTTCCTGACAAAAGATACAGACCATTTTCTGCCAGAACGGGGTTTACGATATCTGCAGGCCAGTGCCGCACGCCGAGATATCTATGGCTACTATAATCTTGGATTTGTCGAGGCCAATGGCCTCAATGGACCCAAAGACCTAGAGGCGGCTTATCAGTGGTATTTGAAGGCCAGCGAGGGTGGGCATCCGTTTGGCCCGTCCACTTTGGGGCGAATGATCCGGCGCGGTGAGGTGCCAGGTCAAGGTGACGCTGATGCTCTTGTTTGGTATGATGAAGGCCTGTCCCGCGGTGATGGTTGGGGCGGTGTAAATGCCGCGCGTATGGTTCTGAAAGGCGAGGGCACTACAGTGGATGTGCCTGCAGCACTCATCCGCTTTGCCAAGGCTCGCCACCTTTCAAACAAGAAAGCGGCTGAGGCGGCCTTGGAAGGGTTGCAAGGACATTCGGCGACTGACGTGGCCAAAGCCACTCAGATGCTCTTGAGGGATATGGGGGCCGAAGTTGTCGTGGATGGTGTAATAGGTCCGGCGACTCGACGTGTTCTTGCGGCTATGGCGGTCGAGGCAAACCTGCTCGCGCCTGGGAATGACCGGCTGTCGGAATTGGAGGTGGCTGCCAGAGTTTATTGGGCAAAAAGCCCGACGCGTCCTGATCTGTTTTAAATGGTGCCGGGGCGTTGGCTTAACTGAGGGCCTGGAATTCGACGCGACGGTTTTCGTCGGCGCGGGGGTCATCAGAGTTGTACGGGAAGCGTTCGCCCATGCCTAAAGTTTCTAGGCGGGCAGGATCAATGCCGCAGTTGTCCACAAGATGGCGCGCCACTTCTTCTGCGCGCAAGATGGAAAGGCGTTCATTGTATGCCTCTGTGCCTGAGGTGTCGGTATGTCCCACGATCCGCACCAAGTTAATGCTGCTACGTTGAAGCACCAGACACATTTTCTCAAGCTTGGGCGCCTCCTCGCTAGACAGGGCCGCAGAGTCAAAGCCAAATTTGATTTGTAGGTTGACTTGTAGCTCCGGATCCAGCTGTCCAAACACCAGCGGGGCATTGGGATCGCTTGAGGCCTGGACTACTTCCGCTTCGCTTTGGGTGCCTCCTTGGGAGGAGGTTTCGGCGGTTGTCTCGGTGGACACGTCAACAGTATCAGCTGTGCTGTTTGCGCTATCTTCTACGGTGACCAGTTTGAGGCCGCGCGTGGCACCATTTCCGCTGGCCTCAGCCTCTTGGAAGACTTCGCGCTGGCGCTCAAAAAGAGACATCAGCTCATCAACGCTGAGATCTTCCTGCGCCGTCAAAGGGAAGGAAAAGCCAGCAAAAAACAGCACTACAGCAAAGGGTTTTGTTCGAAAATTCGGCATGTGAGCCTCGATGAAAAATGATTTTGTGCACCTATTATGCTAGGCTATACTGGGTTCGTTTTCAATTCTGCCTTTTTTGAAGTGCCAATTAAGACTACGCCCCCTCGCTCCGGCTCAGTGCCGTGATGTGGTCTGAATTCAGCGCAATCGCGTTGCCTGGGTGTTGGCGAAATTCGCCATTGGGAGAGTTAAGTGAGTAAAGCCACGACAGTAATTCCCCGAATAGTGCCAGCGCAGCCTGTGTTTAGCGGTGCGGGGCTTACCCATGTTGGTGTGGTTCGAGAGAAAAACGAAGACTCAATTTTGACGGACCCGACCGGCGTTCTTTGGGCGGTTGCTGATGGCATGGGCGGCTATAGCTTTGGTGATGTGGCCTCGGACATGGTGATCGATGCTTTGTCCGAACTAAGCGATGATGGATTGGCTGGACCCAGCTTACAAGCTGCGCTGCGTGACGCAAACGCCCGTATTTATCGTGAGACGCAAACACGCGGCAGCATGGGGTCGACAGCGGTCGCCTTGATGATTCAAAACGCCATTGCCACTATCGCATGGGTTGGGGATTGCCGGGCTTATTTGCAAAGAGCGGGGGCGTTGCGCCTATTAACCCATGATCACACCGTGGTTCAGGATATGGTTGACCGTGCCCTGATTGGGCAAGAGGAGACACGCAATCATCCGGAACGGCACGTTGTGACACGCGCCATTGGTCATATGGCGGAGGTGGAGGTGGACACGACCGTGGTGCCTTTGGTGCCGGACGATCGGTTGATGTTGTGTTCCGACGGGTTGACCGGGTGTTTGAGCGATCAGGATATTGCCCAGCATATGGCGCGCGCGGGCTCCCCGAAAATGCTGTGCACCACGCTACTGGCAGCTGCTTTGGAGGCCGGCGCTACAGATAATGTGTCTGTGGTCGCAGTTTTTGCAGAGAGGCGATAGGCAATGCGTGAAGGCACGTTTATTGGGCCAATCATTATTGCCATTGGACTACTCGTGGCGGCCATTGCTTTTGCTGTCGTAGGGGCGGTGATGGAAACGGCAGACGGTTCCGCTGAGTTAAGGATGTCACGTAGTGAAGCAGACATCGCGGCCCTGGAGCGCGAGTTAGGTGATCTAAAGAAATTGATGTCGGAATTGCAAGAAGAGCAGGCGCGGCTCTCAGAGGAGCAGGCACTGGCGGTTGCAAGAGGCGAGGCGTCATTAGCGGGCCAGCTTGAAGTGTCTGCCAGTGACATTACCGGCGGTGGCGATGAAAACTTTGGCCCAAGTATTGAGCGCATGACTGAAGTGGGAACTTTGGACAAGATGGCGTTTAACCAAGGTATCAGCCAGCCACGTAACCGCATCATGCTTGAAGTCCTGGGTCACCCGCGGTCCAGCTATACTCAGGACTGTGCGCCGGTGACCCAGGAAAAGCTAAAGGCTTTGATGGAGACCCGGCAAGTGGGGCCGATCAAGGTGACGATGATCCGCCCAGCATTGGCGTCGCTTGAGCGGATCATGACCAAACTGGAAGCTACAGAGCCGGAGGTGCACGCGGCTTTGGGCACGGCCGGAGCACTGTGTGCCCGACTGGTGCGAGGGTCAAAGCGGTCTGTTTCGAACCATAGTTGGGGCACCGCAATAGATTTGAAACTCGAAGGTCGGTTGGATGGGTTTGGCGATGGTGGCACGCAGTTTGGACTGATCCTGCTTGCGGAGTTGTTCAACGAAGAAGGGTGGTATTGGGGCGCGGCCTATAACCGAGAAGACTCGATGCATTTTGAAGTCGGCGTAGAGACTTTGCGGCGCTGGCAGGCCGAAGGGGACCTCTGAGCTATGGCGAAAGCTGGGCGGGAAAACACCAACGCGGTGACCGTGTACCAGCATGCCGCGAGACCGGTTCTGGATTGGACTGATACGCTTGAACGTCGTGCACGGCAACCGATCGGGACCCTTGTCACCGAAGCTGAGAGGGAGTTGGAGCAGTTTGAGGCAAGGCTGGTTCGGGCACAGGTGCAGGGCCAGTCCATCAAACCGGCGCGTTACGCGCTGGCGGTCTTGATGGATGGGCAAGTGCGCCAAACACCAGGCATCGATCTTGGTGGGTGGTCTGTTCTGGCGCATCGGCAACTGTTTGAAGGTCGTGATATGACCGTTGCTCGGATCAGAGACTTTGAGGAAACTGCCGCGCACGCCGGCGATGACTATAGCGACTTAGCGATTTTTCTGAAGCAGATCCTTGCGTTGTCGCAGGAGCGCAGACATGGGCATAAGGCCCCGGATTCTGGAAGCTGGGGGTGGAGAATTATCGGATCTGTCATGCTTCTGGTTGCTGCACTGATCGGCTATGCGGCATTCTTCGAATACAAATTTCAAAGGGACTTGCGGGCTGGATTTGAAGACGAGGTTCTTTCTTTGGGATTGGATAGGCCGCAGGCGGGCGCCGAGCTGGTTGCTCGGCTAGATCAGATGCAAGCGGCGTTGGTACGAGTGCAAAAGGCGGCGGAGCGCGCACCACTGAAACGCAGATTCCGACTGCCGGTATTGGACAGTGAAACCTATGCCCAGCGGGCCTATTCGGACGTGGTTGCCCGCCAAGTTCCTCCAGCGATAGCTGATGCCATTGAAACGATCGTGGCCACGGAAGGTGACGGTTTGGTGCTTTACGATACGCTGCGGGCTTGGGTCATCCTGACTGGCGAGGATGAGTGGCAAACCACATGGTTGGCGGGCTGGTTGCGCGATCACACTGCTGCGCTTGGAGTGGGAGGGTTGGCTCGACATGTCGCGCCTTTGGCTGGACCTATTGTGAAATTGGCTCCAAGTGACGCGGTGTTGATGGATCAAGCCCGGGCGTTTGCCGCTGAAGTGGCTGAATCGGACAGAACATGGTTGGAGCTGAAGCGGGCGCCTGAAACTGTGGAACTCTCAGATTGGCACCCGGAGCAAGCTGTGCCGCTGTTGGCAGACGTGATGGTGCGACGCTCCGGGCAACCGGTAACCGAACCAATACCAGGGATATATACCGCTGAGGGGTGGCTGTATGCGCGTAATTTTGGGATTGGCGTGGCGGTGCAGAAAGCGCGAGCTATTGGTCCCATTGTCACGGAGCAGGTACTTACTCGGAACAATAAGACGCCAGATTTGCTTGCCAATCGGCTGCAGGAAGAAACCATCGCCGTTTGGCAAAATTGGCTTGCCGATTTGCGGGTCCGCCCGTTTTCGGACCGTGACGCGGCCATCATTGTGTCTGGTGCGCTTAGCCAGGCCAACAACCCTCTCAGTCAGGTTCTGCGAGCGGTTTTTGTGGAAGCGGGTGGTGGGGATCGTAGACGCAGCCATGAGCAGCAATTGGCGCTGGCCCGTATTTTTGGACCAACAATTCAATATCTGGATCAGGGGCGGATGGTAGAAATGGCGCGGCTTTTTTCGTCTCTTAACGTCGCGTTGGGTGCTGCAGACAGCAGCCAAAAGCAAAGCAATCTGCGCTTGATGTCCGTTCAGGATCGCGCGCGGTCGATTTCGGCGCTGAATGCTGCGCCTGCAGTTGTTGCGCAGTTGACCGAAGATGTTCTGGTGCAGTCCGGGATGCTGGACGCGTCGGATGAAGGCGGCAACGCGCTGACACGAGCATGGCAGCGTAGTGTATTTCCTTTGTGTCAACAGACGATCAAGGGGCGCTATCCGTTTGGCGCCGGGGCCGATGTAGCGCTGGCAGATGTGGTCGCCATGTTTGGCCCGCAAGGCGTGATGGCCGGTTATTTGACTGGAGTGGCGGGCCCTTATCTTGAAACCGGCCAAAGTCCTTGGCGTTGGAAACCTGAGGCGAGGTTTGCGGGGGTTTCACCTGAGAGCGCGGCATACCTGGAGCGCGCCGCAGTGATTTCTGAAGCGTTGTTTGATGAAAATGGCAAATTGCGGCAGCAGGTGACGCTGAGCGCGCTTGCCGAACTGGGGCAAACATTGGTTGCCTTTGGGGGAGAGGCGCGGCCGGTGCGGGCGCAGGGAGAGCCTGTCGCTTTGGTGTGGCCAGGTCCGCAGCCTGAGCTGGGCGTTGAAGTGAGCTTTCGAGAGAGCGCAGATGCCGCACGTTTGCAGAAACCTGGCCCTTGGGGATTGCTACGTTTGGTGGACAGCGTTCGTTTGCGTCTGCGTGATGAGGGGCAGCGTGCGTTGCTTGATTTGCGCACGGAGTCAGGTCGGGTATTTTTGAGCCTCACGTTTCATGACGAAATCAATCCGGTGTCCGCGCGCCGCGCCATTTTGGAGTTTCCCTGTCCACCCGCATTGTGAGCCCGGCTACGGCTCAGTAAGGAAACCACTTCGGATTGGGTCCAATTTCGCATATGATTGGTTACAGACGAATTTTTATGAAGATCAATTTGTGACTGCATTGACAAGGGGAGGCGCCTTATGGCGATCGACCGCATTGCCCGTTTGACCACTCCGTTGCCCGACATTGAGGGACAACCGGCGCTGATCTTTGGCAGGTTGACTGGACAGGATTGTGTCAGCCGTTGTTTTCAATTTGACGTTTTGGCCTTTAGCACCAGTCCTGACATCATATCTGACGATTTGTTGGGATTGCCGGTCACGGTAGATGTGACCACCAACGAAGACGCCCCAGATTTGTGCCGCTATTTTCACGGCATTGTTGATCAGTTCCGATTTGAGGGGAACGATGACGATGCCTTGTTTGCCTATCGTCTGGTTTTGCGGCCGTTCCTGTGGATGCTGTCCAAGACGTCGGATAATCGAATTTTTCAGGAAAAGACCTCAGTTGAGATCATTGAGCAGATCTTGGGTGAATATGGATTTGGTGATTATGAGCTGCGCCTATCTGGTAGTTACGATACGCGAGAATACTGTGTTCAGTTTGGCGAGAGCGACCTGAATTTCCTGCAGAGGTTGATGGAGTTTGAAGGCATCTTTTATTTCTTCGAGTTCGAAGAAGGTGTGCATAAACTGATCTTTGCGGACGCAGACAGCAACGTGGTGGATTGCCCAGAGGCACCGGAGTTGCGCTTTGAGCCCAACGTGATGGCTGGCACCGAAGGTATTGGCGTGATCAGTGCATTGATGCGCGAAGACATGGTGGTCACGGCCAAACACGCACTAAACGACTACAATTTCGAGACCCCTTCGACAGATTTGTTATCGGCAGATACGGCACCGCCCAAACACGCGCGGGCCGACTATGAGCGCTACGACTATCCCGGCACTTACGAGGATGCCGGGGGAGGGGGCGCATTATCAAAAGTAAGGCGTGCTGAGGATCAGGCGCTGCGCCATCAAGTCTTTGCACATTCTACAGCCAGCATGCCTTGCTCCGGTCATCGCTTTAAGCTTTTTGACCATGCGCGCGAAGCCGAGAACATTCCATTTTTTATTCTTGAGGCCAAATATCAAATTTGGGACGGTCAATATGTTGCGGGCGGTGAGATGGATCAGGACCGTGGCTTTGAAGCGCGGTACATACTGGTACCATCTGACAATGAGTTCCGGCCAGCGCGGACGACACCATGGCCGGTTATGAAAGGCCCGCAGACAGCTATCGTGGTTGGCCCTGCCGGCGAAGAAATCTACACCGATGAGTACTCGCGGGTGAAGGTGCAGTTTTACTGGGACAGAGAGGGCACCCACGACGAAAATTCGACGTGTTTCATCCGGGTCAGTTCTGCATGGGCTGGGTCGGGCTGGGGCTTCATTCAAATCCCGCGCATAGGCCAGGAAGTGATTGTGGACTTTCTGGATGGTGATCCTGACAGGCCAATCATCACTGGCCGAGTGTATAATGCTGAACAAATGCCGCCCTATGCCTTGCCGGGTAACGCAACTCAGTCCGGTTGGAAATCTAACACGTCGCTTGGCGGTGGAGGCTGGAACGAGCTCCGTTTTGAAGACAAGGCCGGGGATGAAGAGGTCTATTTTCAAGCTCAAAAAGACCACAACGAATGGATCAAGAACAACGAGACCCGCAATGTCGACAATGATTTTGCCGAGACTGTGGGACACGACGCCAAACAGGATGTTGTGAATGACCGCGACGAAACTGTAGGCAATAACAAGACTACACAGGTTGGTGTCGATCGCACGGTCAGTATCGGCAACAATGACACGGAAACCGTGGGCGTGGATCGTAGCCTTTCGGTGGGGGCAAATGAATCAATTGTGGTTGGGGTCAACTCGACGGAAACGATTGGATCGAACCATACACAGACCGTTGGCGCCAATCAGGCAGTGACGGTTGCAGTGGCCCGTGCGGACACAGTTGGGGCCTCTGAAGCTCGGACTGTAGGTGGGCCGCAAACCAATACAATCGGGGCGACACGATCGGTCTCTGTTGGATCCACGCAAAGTCATAGTGTGGGCTCAACAGACAGCTGGGAAGTCGGTGGCAATCAAACCGTGAAGATCGCGAAGACACAAGCAAGCGAGATCGGAAAAGATCAGGACGTCAAAATTGGCGAAAACATGGTTGAGGCGGTTGGCAAAGACAAATCCGCGACCATTGGTGAGAACTTGAATATCGATGTTGGAAAGAACATTTCGATCAAGGCTGGCGACGAGATCACGCTGACCTGTGGCAAGGCCAAAGTCCAGCTCAAGAAAGATGGGACCATTGTGCTGGAAGGCAAAGACATCAGCCTAAAAGGCAGCGGCAAGATCGTTGGTGAAGCGGGGGGCAACATGACGTTCAAAGGCAGCAAGATCGATCTGAACTGACGCGCGTACTCAGAACCATTCGCCAAGCGCTTCATCTACATCTTTGGGTGTGTCATGGTCTTGCCAGACTGCGGGTACCGTCAGGGGGCTTCCCGACGTTTCTGGGTTTGGCACGGTGCTTAAAGCTTCAAAAAGCGCGTCCACATTGTCTTCATGCCACAGCGGATCAATCACAGTTTCAGCCCAGATGTTGGCTGCGGTTTGGTCTGCGCCATTGAGCGCGACGCAGGCAGCCACAGGGAAGGCACGCTTGTGTGCGTCCAATGACGGGACAACACACAAAAGCAATGGACCCGCGGGGCCGGCGATGACAGCGCGAATGCCGCCTGCGGGCCAGCGCTCTGGATGATGTGCCGCCTGGCCAAGTTTTTTTGTCAGAAAGCGATCCAGTACCCCACGTACCCCCGACGACAAGCCGCGCGCAACAAAGTCGCCCGCACATGGCACCTTACCAAAAAAGCCTGTTTGGTCTTGATAAGCGGACGAGTGCTTAGTTCCCATTCAAAAACCACGCGGGCAGGAAAAGCCCGAAAAAAGTTGTAAATCAAATGGGTTTTCCACTGAGTTAGCTCTCAGGTCAAAGCGAGCAGAGTAGCCGCTAGCCCCCAGCGACAACTTGAAAACTTCGGGGAGCGTGGTCTTGGACAAGCGCCCCTTGCGCAACAGGCGCAGCAGCGCCCAGCTACCGGTCTCGGATGTGATCAGCTCAGAAGATCCGTCCACCGGCGCAAATGTCAGAGTGATCATATTGGTGCCATCCGGCCCCGGCCAGGTCATGGGCAAGGGGCGTGTTGCGGCATTGAAATAGCTCAACACTTGCCCGTCCACATTGAGCGTCACGCGGGAGGCATTGGCGCTTAGATCCTTGGGTTCCAAGGCAAAGGCCACCACTGGCCCCGCGCCTCCGGGGAACAGCGCATCACGCATCGAACGGGCATTTTCAAATGGCTTTAGCAATTCGGCATCCAGACCAAAATCCGCCCGCCATTGCCACGGGCGCACGGCAGTGTCGATGTAAGCCCCAAGGTTGTCGTCGGTGAAACTGTCAACCAAACCGCCGGGGCCAAACAGACGCGAGAAGTCGAGCGTGTTCACGTCAATCGCGCTGGATGGGTCAAACGGATACCGGCCCGCGGTCGCGGATCGACAGAACGGCAATACATCGGCGCGCCAACGTGCATTGAGCTGTGCGAGCACCGCGTCTCTGGTGACGCTGATGGCGTCACCTGCGATACCTGCGATCCACTGGTCAATTGGATCGGGTAAGGTGGCAGCTTCATTGGCAATTGCGCCAGTCAACTGCGGCAGCCCTCCTCGGGCTAGTAATGCGGATTGTGGATCTGGACTGGCGGCAACGGTCTGTAATTCATTTGAAAGCGCAGTCAGCGCCACTACAGCGTCATCGAGTGATGGTGGCACGCCATCCACTTCTTGAACTGTGCCTCGGATGGGAGCGAAGTGGTCTGACACGGGTGTGCCTGGCGGCAGTTCCGGGGGGCCTCCACTGCTGCTGTTACCAACGCCGGACTTGCGTGCAATCCGGCTGGTTGATTTCACCAGCTTACCAATTTTTCCGAGTTTGGAGGCGGCTTTAAGGCCCGCCTTTTGGGCGGCTGCACCGCCGTCGCCTTCGGGGGCGATGTAAGCCAAATGCGTCTCGGCAACGACCGAGAGCAGAAGACGTTTGAGTGAGGAATCGACAGAGGAAAGATCTTTGAGATTGGCGCGGGCCTGATTGAGATCACTGATTGGTGTCAGGCGAATGTCGCGCAGGAAACTGTCCCACTGCGCAATGTAGTCGTCATAGTAGAGCTTGAGGATGTCTTTCTCTAATGTATCGGCGTTGGCCTCAGCACTTTCTGCGCAACCACCGGCGAAGACCGCGCGATCCAGTAAGGCTTGCGCCGCGACTTCGGGCAACAGCGGCAGCACGCTTTCGTGAAAGGCATTATAAGTGAAGGCCCCTGGCAAGCCCACGCGTAGGGTTTTCTCAGAGAGACGAGAGAAGACTTGTGTGCCTTTTGGTCCGGTCTGCTCTGCCGGGATCCAATCCGGCAGTCCCGCCAATGCCGGATCGCTGCGAAGCGCACGATAGGCCCGTACGGCCAAGGGAATGGTGCAGATTGACTCCAAGGCGGTTGCAATCAGTGCGGGATCAGCTTCGATTTTGTTTTCCTCAACGGCCATCCGTTCCAGCGCGGCGAGCTGGTGATCAATGGCTTCATCGGTTGGGAACGGATCAATTGGGGCAAACTCAGGCAAGACTGTCTGCCACCAAACCCCAAGGAATTCGACGTCATAAGGCGCGCGGCCGGTGAGCATCTGGTAACTTTTGAGACCACCTAACAGAAATTCAGGATCGCGGGAGTGGCGCCACATAGTGGCTTCCAGCATCGCGACCATGCGGGGTTCGAGGATGTTTCTTAGGGTGTGATCATACGAAATGCGCTGTACCTGGGCGAGTTCGGGTTCGGCGGTTGGGCCAAGCGCTGTTAGCGGGCTGGAGGCCACTACAGTGGCGGCCAAAATCGTTTCATTGGCGGCTTCGAGTGCAAGATTCAAATCCAAAGGATCGGTCGGGGCTTGTCGTGCGGCTACATTCGAGAGCCGGGCAGAAAGAGCGGTTAACTGGCGTTCCTGATCGGTCAAACCGCTTTGGTAGCGCAGGAATGAAAACAAAAAGAGTGTGCCCAGCAGAACGGTAACGAGAGCGGACCCTGCCAGTGAACCACGCCAAATCCATCTGCGGCGCTCTTCAGCCCGTGGATCAAACTGGCCCAAACCTGCCTCAGGGAAAATTAGATCGGTGAGCATGTTGCGCAGAAAGAAAGAACGTTTTTCGCCATGTGTGCGGCGTTCAGGTGGGGGCGGCGTTATGTCTAATGAGCCCGCAATGCCCGCCAACATTTGGTCAACCGGTGAGCCCTCCTGTGTGGCTGACGTGAAATAGAACCCGCGAAGCCAGGGGCTTTCTTCGTAGCGGCTCTCACCAAACACGGCCTCAATGAGAACCTTTAGTGGATGGGTGATCTGTTCCATCTGGCTGGGGAAGCGGAAGACCTCTGCACGACCGGGCAGCGGGAGGTCATCTGACATGCGCGACAGCAGGCGCTCTTCCAGAGCTTCTTGAAGCAGGGATGACTCGCGTTCGACTGTCAGCGTGTCGACTCGCTCCGTTGTGCCTAGCGTGGCGCCCCAGACCTGTTCACGCTCTCGCGAATTGAGATCGCCAAAATAGCTTTCAAAGCCTTGCACCAGATCGGTCTTGGTAATCATCAGATAGACGGGCAGGTTCATGCCCAATTCTTCGCGAAGCTCAGACAGCCTTTTCCGGATTTCACGCCCATGTTCCCGGATCGAGGCATCGTCGCCAAAAAGCTCCAGCACTGACAGGGTCAGGATGATACCGTTGAGCGCTCGGCGACCGCGGTGTTTTTGCAGTAGGTTCAAGAAGCCTTTCCATTCGGCAGCATCTGCTTCTGGATCGGATTGTTGCTGCACGTAACGTCCAGCTGTGTCGATCAACACAGCGTCTTCCGTGAAGAACCAGTCACAATTGCGCGTTCCACCAATGCCTTTGAGATCGTCGGACAGATCGATCGGGAAGTGCAGGCCGGATTGGCGGAGTGCTGTGGTTTTGCCGGTACCGGGCGGTCCGATGATTAAATACCACGGCATGTCGCGCAGGAATTTGCGCCCACCAAGTTTGGAGCGTTTGAGCTGTTCCAAGATTCCCTGAAACTTGTCCTGCACCTCGGCAATGTTTTCCTCACCTGGAGCCGAGACGGCTTCTGGAGCAGGAGTGGCGAGTTCAGCGACAAAGGCGCGGTTGGCACGAGCGGCCCGTAGCTGACGGATCAGCATTGAGACCAGCCACAGTATAATTATCACCCCAATCACAATCAGACGGGTGACGTCGGAGGCGAGGGGCGCACTTTCACCAAAGCTGATCAAGGGGCCATAAAACCAGATGAGCGCGCAAAGCAGAGCTATGCCAATTAAGGTCCAAAGTGTGCGGGAAAACAGGATGCCCAAGATTTTTTTAAGAAACCCCATGCCGTTACACTTTCTTTTGCAGGATGATTTCGACGCGCCGATTGCGAGCGCGACCCTCTCTGGTCGCATTGTCTGCAATTGGATCAGCGGCGGCTTTGCCTTCAGAAGAAAGCAGGGTCTCTGGTACGCCCGCCGCGATCAGCATGTCCGCAATGGTTTTGGCGCGCGCTTCGCTTAACCCTTGATTAGATTGGAACGGATTGCTGCGCTGCACCGGCACACTGTCCGTATGGCCGACAACTCTCACTTGGCCAATGACTTCTTGGTACTCGTTGATGACGTTGGCCACAGAGGTGATGAGATCATTGTATTCCGCGTTCAAATCCGCCTTGGAGGAGCGGAAAACCTCTGGATCGGTTGATTGGACAACCACCACGGCAATCGACACATCCTCGCGGCCGGTCAAAGCGCGCGCGGTGTCCTTGGGGGCAGCCTCAGCAAAGAGTGGCAGCAGTTCCAGTAAGACTGGGGCGGCAGCCACAGGCAACACAGGTTCTTCTACTGTTTCAATGATTGGGCGGAAGATGTCAGCGCGTTCGGGCGGGGGCAGGACAGAAGCGAGTGTATAGAGTTGTTCGCCTTTGGCAGAGAGACGCACACCAAGCCCGATAAAGATCAGGGTAATCACCGCGATTGCAATCAACCCGATGGACCAAAGCGGCACGACGAAACGTTTGGGTTCATCCGACGCTTCCACACCATGCCAGTGGGGAGCCAGTGGCGCGTCTTCTGCCTCGCGATCTTGCAGAAGGCGGGCCAATTGGCTGCGCATTTGAGAGAGGGCTGCTTCGCCGCTGCCGGAAACCCGGTGTTTGCCGCGAAACCCCAAGGACAGGCAGAAAAAGACCAATTCCAGTAATTCCGGGTCGCGTTCGGGGTAACGCATCAGATCTTCGGTGAGGTCAAAAAACCGCTCGCCCGCGTCTACATTTCCGTAAAGAGCGGCCACCAAAGGATTTTGCGGCCATCCGGAACTCACGCCCCAGGGGGTGTTGAGCGCCACGTCGTCAAGGAGAGCGGAAACAAACCACGCCCCCTGATCGGCGCGCGATAATGGCACGCCAGACGCAACGGCGTTGTCCCGCGCATACGTCAGATTGTCCTGCAAACGGGTTCGCAACATGTCTGGTGCTTCAGGTGCGGTGGCGCGTTCCAGCTCTGGAGCAAGTCCCAAAAGCGGGGCGTAGGCCTTCACAAATGGATTGTCGTTGGCCCGGCCGTCACGCAAACGCGCCTCTAGGCTTGGGGCGTTTTGAGCCGTCCGTCTCGGTGTGGGCTGATCAGCCTGTTGGCTTCGGCGCACCGGGCGCACGCGCGTGCGTCCCGCGTCGTTTTCCAGTCCAAAGGGATCATCACCATTCATAAGATCACCTGCTCACTGCGTAACAATCGATTTCAGGCTCTTTCTCCAACTGCCCAGCGACGCCCAATACGAACCCCGGGGCCTCCGTTAACGCAGCGAAATGTTCTGAGGTGCGGTCAAGTTCCAGGCAGAGGCGCTCACCGTCAAAAGGGATCTCGCGGGGTTGGCTGTTGAGTGGCTTGAGCGGGATGCCGGTCAGTTTGGAGGTCCAGAGTTTGTCAAAATCGTCAGCGGCCCCAACCGTGGCCTGATCCACAAAGATTTTGCGCAGTAATGCGTCCGAGATGCCGCCGCCAATGCGCAAGACAATGCGGTTTCTGTGCAATAGCGCCGGGTTGTCGATGCGCACCGTCCAGATGTTGTCGGAGTGACGGCTGACTTTTAGCGCGCGGGCCTTGGGTTCCACGTGCTGCAGGCTCAGTACAAAGGAACGTAAAGTTTCGGCCAGTTCGGTGAAAGCCAGTTGAGGGTCAAGGTGGTGGTAAGGTGCCACTTCACCCAGGCGGCGTGAAGAGGCGCCATATGTGGCCAGTTGGCCGGCAATGCCCGAAAGTTCCAGGAAAAGCTGAGACGGGTGAATGTTGTTCTGCTCGGCCAAATGGGCGAGGCGCTGGCGGGCGCGATTGGAGGCTTCGAGTATGAGCAGGTTTTCCATCGAGGCGCCGGAGCCGCCAAGTACCATTGAGCCATGGGCTTCGCTCACCCGATCAAGACCGGTGACCAGCTCTTTGAGTAACTGAGAATACCAACTCACAGCCTCAATGCGAATGGCTGGTGCCAGAAACAAAGGGTCAAACGCCACGGCGCCTTCGGCAGAAAGGCCCTCAATCCGCGCGACGGGCAGCGCAGTGTATCCGGTGGTTTCCTCGCCCGGAAGGATCAGGCGCGGTGCGGTTCGGGCCACTTCGATGTCAGACGGTTCCGCGCCATTGCGCACGGCGTCCCGCGTGGTGACCATTGTGCCTCGCCAGCGCATGCCGGAGGGTTCTGAATGAGCCGGGTCCATGTCATTGGCGCCTGCGGCCTCGGCGGGCAAGGCAAGGTGCACAAGACCTGAGGCCGTATCGGCATCGACACGCACCGGCGCGATCTGGGTCGTGTGATGTGGTGCAGATAGAAACGTGCCGTCAGGTAGGATGCCTTCAGCTTCCAAAAGCGCAATCTGTCCAGCTTCAGCAGCTACCGGATCCAATTGCAGAGCCAAAAAACCAGCGGATTGCAGGGGGGCGGCATCTACAGCGCGCCGCACCAGCCATTCGGTGTGGCGGTCTTGCTGTTGAAAATGCTGTGTGCGCAGGAAAAGTCCTTCGGACCAGACAACTCTATTTCTGTCAGTCATTCACGGGTCCTTTACACGGAAGTCAAAGATATGCCGCCTGGGCCAACATTGATCAGGACACCCTGATTGCCGGACGGAGCGTTGATTTTTGTGCGTACAGTTTTGCCCGCTGGGTCACGGAAGCCGCCGGTCACGCCAATCACAGAAGCACCTGGCTGGATCGCGATCACTTTCTCCCCTGACCCACCTGGGGCGAGGGTGATCTGATCGGTGCGAAGAAGTTCAGGGCCAAGTGCGGCAGCGGGGTTTTGCAAGGCAAAAGCGTCTGCGCTGTCAAAATTGCCGGAACTCGACATTTGCAAGATTGAAATGGTGACTGGGCGATCGCTGCCATCCGGGCCTGGGTTCATTCCGGTTTGGGCTTGCGCCGCAACCGTGAGGGTGGTGGTGCCGCCGCCCATGCAGGTTGTCAGAACAAGTCCGGCAGAGCCGGTGATCAGAAAATTGCGTCTTGAAAAAGTCATGTCACGATCTCCCTTGATTTTCATATGCGTCTCTGAAATCTGCGCCGACTTCGCCGAGGAACCGCTCTTCCGCGGCGCGGGCTATTTCGCCGTAACGTTCTACGTAAAGCTGCCACATCTTTGCGCTTGAACCGCCGGCGAGCAGCTTCTCCATCAAGCCAGCGTCTTGCATCTCGCGTTCGATTGCATCGGGGTCAAAGCTGTCGATCATGCGGCGTAGGGCGGTTTGTAGCGCTGCCCATGTGCGCACCTGATGGTCGTTCAAATCGCGAAAAGCCCAGTTCACGGCGTCTTCGGGCGCAAGATATCCTTCCCCGCGTGGCTGAAGAAGGGCCGACAGCCCGTCATCAGTTGTGGCCAGAAATTTCAATGGGTTCACGTTTGCACTAGCAATGATGGTTTGGGCCACGCGCACGCGGTTTTTTTCCTCGGCACGTGTGCGTAAGAGGGCCATAACGCCCTCGACCAGCACGCGTAGGCAGCGCCCGATGCGTTCCATTTCTTCCTCGCTGGCCTCGGGGGACAATTGTGTCGATGACAAACCCATGCCGCGAAAAAAGGCTGCGCGCAGGGCTGCGTCATTGCCTGAGGATGCAAGTGCTGCCTGTGCCGATGTGGAGGAAGTTTCAGGGCTTTCTGATGAGGCGGGCTGGGCCTTTTCGGTATCGAGAGCATGGGCCGGTGGCGACGGTTGCGCCGAGCCCGGGTCCGTTATGGGCGGCGATCCTTGAGAAACTGTGTTTCCTCTGAGCCCAAATGGGTCGCTTGACGATGTCGCCTGAGGCGAGCGCGCCTCGGTGCTTTTGTGAGCCTCGCCGCGGGTACGGCTTCGATTACTGCCAGCGGATTCTACTGGCTGCCAAAAATCGTTCTCTGCGGCGGCGTTGGGTTCGGTGACTGGTGTATCGCTGAAGTAGTTGCCAAATCCCCCGTTTTTGCTTTCCTCTTCTTTTGGTTCTTGGGGAGTTGCCCGTGGGGCACCACGCAGATCAAGGTCAAATGGATCGTCTTGATCTAGTGGTCGAGGTGGACGAGGCTCTTCTTGATCTTGACCTGTGTCGCGGGTGTCTTCGCGCAGTCCAAACGGGTCAGGTAAACTGTCCGGTCGTTCTTTGGGTGCGGGCGCGACCTCTTCTGAGCCAAATTCGAAGGAAAACACGCCTGCGCCGGAGCGATTGGGCGAACGTTGGCTCAGGCTGTTCCGTACCGTCATCTCTTCGATGCGTAGCACAAAATCGCCCAATCTCAGGCGCATGCCTGCATCGATAGGCACTGAATTTCCGGCGCCCACGGGATTGGCAGCATTGTCTATGTATAGCCCGCCTGATGACGCGTCTGTCACCATGATACGTCCACGTTCTTCGGTGACAATGGCATGGCTGCGTGAGACAAATTTGTCGGGATCATCAATTTGCCAATCGGCGTCCGCACCGCGACCAATCACTAGGCGGCCCCCTCCAAATTCTTTTTCGGAGACCACCTGGGGATGGGGGGCGTTTTCCAGAACAAACCTGAGAGTCATCCGGCCAATCTCCATGACGTGTTGTTGGCAGGGGCAGGCCGGCCTGCAAGATCACTAAATGCAAGATCTTCGGCGCCTTTTGTGGGATCCGGTGCAAGCCAGCTGGTGCGGCCGAGCTCGCTGTGCCCTAATTGGGCGGCAGGTACTTCGCCGGCGGCTAGTACAAGCCGCAACGAAAAAACAGTTTCACGTCCCGCCGCAAACAGAACTGCGTGATGTAGGCGTTCCCAAGTTACCCTACTTTCTAGAAACCGGTTGAATTGTTCTTGCGTGAGTGGGCCAAGACGGATTTCCGCTTGATCCGCCCGATCAAAGAAACGCGTGCCCATAACTGCGGCCGTTCCAAGAGCTGCATGAGCCTGACCCAACCGCGACTGTAAATGTGTCGGGATATCGACCCAACGACCGGTGAATTCCTCCAACGTAACGCGCACACCCACAACTGTTTCCAGAAAAGCGGTGAGCCTTTCCGGGCTTCGAGCTTGAAGCGCAAGCGAGGTGGCATGGCGCAATTTTGCGCCTTCAAGGTGGTGATCGGAGCTGACAGTGCCGGGTAAGCCTTGACCCGCGAGCGAACGCATCAGAGCCGTAACCCGACCTCCATCACCAAATGCCACATGAATGTCGGCGCGGGCATCCGCCCAGGCGCGCCAGTACAAAGCGATTACCCGATGCTGCAGCATATTGATGAAATCAAGAAAGGCCTTGTCCGCAGAAGCGCCTTCCCCTTCGCCAGCAAACCACCGGTTGGACATGCGGGCCATGATCCAGCGGGTTAGATGCAGAGGCATGGGACCTTCAGGTCCAATCAAGCCAAGCACATTACTATCGATCCGGATTGGTGTGCTTTCCGATCCAGGGGTGAGCGCTTCAACATCACTGGCGGCAAAATTCATGCGTGGGAGTTGTCCGAGACGTGCGGGCTCTTTGGATGCGTCACCTGCGCGTCCGAACCGTGTCGTCTCAGTTTCGAGTTGCCGCAACAATTCGAAAAAATCCATCCTTCCTATGCTGTCTGCGAGCGCGTTTAAATCAGCGCGCGTGTGCCTGGCGTCATCGGCCATGTCACCTCCGTCTGATGTTGGGAAAGTCGCGTGCGGGTCCGCACAAAGGAATTGATGCCTGTGTGACGTGCAAACAGTTGTGCCAATAGAGCGGACAGCAAAAGTCGGGAGCCACCGGACAGCACACCGTCATCCACCTCGAGCGTGATGTCGGTGCCATGACCAAAGCAGATTGGTCCGGGACGAGCGATGCGTTCTATCAACCGTTTGGATGTAACACGCATGATGGATTGGCCGTGGCGCGCAAGTTTCGGGTCGCCTCGTCCAGCATAAAGCTGAATGAGTGCGCGTAGGGGCTCGGCATTTTTTTCATCCGCTGCCAGTGAGATATGATTTAGGGAGAGTTGCGAAATCCAGCGCCACGTCAGGTCGTCCATGCGCTCCTCTCCGCCCACGCCCGAGGGAAGGGACGCGCGCAGAGAGGGGCGGGGGCGCCGCATCGGGCGCAGCAGTGTGACACCTGTCACAGGATCGCCGGTTTCGACGCTGAGACGGGGGGTGTCATCCAGTATGGGGAGGTCTCGATTGGTGCATAGCGCCCGGATGTCCACCCGACGCACCGGTTTTACGCCTTTGCGGTGCGCCGGGATTGCGACGGAGACATAAATATCATCACCGGTGTAACTGGAGCGTGTTTGGCCGCGGCGGAGTTCGTCAGTGTTTGGGCGGCGTGGGCGTCGCTCGGCGGTGTAGACATGGCCACTGTCGGCATGTTGCTCGACCGAAAAAAGGGGAGTGATTTGGGCCTGGGGGCCTTGAACCTCGCCATCCTCCACACGCATTAACCGGTAAATTTCATAGTCCCAGGGACGGGTGCGGTCCGCGTGCACAATATGGCTGGAGCGGTGAGTTTTGAGATCCACCAAATTGCACTCATGCTCAAAAAGGTTAACAAGGGGAGTAGCAAATAGGTGAAAGTCGTCGGCTTTGATCTCGGCCAAAGAGGGATCGGATTGGCGCAGCAGGACAATCAATTCCAATTTGCGCTTGGATGTTTTGCGGACGGCGGATGCAAGGTGTCTCAAGCGCGCGGCGTAAAATCTCTCCGGCATTAAAAAGTACTCCCGCAACAGTCGGTAACCTTCGAAAGAAGACCGCACGCGGGGCAACAAAGCCTCGCGGTCAGAGATGCCGGTCATTTGCGGGCTTGGCATCTCTGAAAAAGACGCGGATTTGGTGTCGGACGGGCGGGCCAAAACCGGGCCGCCAAAGCCAAAGAAGGCATCAAAAACAGCGCCGCCACGGCCGCTGGCGCCAAAATAGATGTCCAATTGATCCAGAGACAGTTCAGAGAGGCTCCCCGCGCCACGGCGTTCAAGCGTGATGCGAATGCCAGCCTCATGGGCGCGCAGTTGGTGGTCGTTTACGCCGGCCTGCACAAGCGCGCCGCGGTCCTGTAAAAACTCTGCGCCGGAGATCTTAATCGGCCAAAGGTGTACCGCTTGGCTGCTGGTGTAGGTGGCTCGGGTTTGCAGCCCTTCTCGCAAAGAAGCAATGAAGCGCGTCCCACGTGCCATAACATGGCCGTCGATCATGCGATCGACTTGGGGACCGGGTTCAATGGTTGCCATGGTCATTGCGGGAGCCGGGCCGGCCAAATCAGGGTAAAGTGCGTCAAGAAGGTTGCGGACGTAGCGGGAGCTTTCTCCATCCACTTTTAGGCGCGTGCGCGCCGACAAATAAGCAACCCCTTCGAGCAGGCGTTCAACATAAGGATCAGGGCATGGCACAGAAGCAATGGAAAGATTGCCGGCCACATTGGGATGCAAAGTGGCGAACTCCTTGGCGAGAGATCGGATGTGGCCCAATTCTTCTTCGTAATACTCCAGGAAGGCTTGATCCATCAGTTGCCCTCCAACTCGGTTGTGGCTTGACCGCTGTCCAGATCAATGGCGGTTGACAGACGTAGCCGCTCAGGCGCTGGCGACATCATCAGCAGGCCGTCGATCTCAATACGCATGCCGGATTTACTCCCGACCTTGACCTTCACGCGCAGACTGTCAGGTCGTAGCCGCGGTTCATACACCGTGAGCACGTCGCGTAGTTCGCGGGCCAAAAGGTCTGTATCAAAATCGCTACCAAGTTTGCCGGAAAAAGACGGCACACCATAGTTCACCACAGAGCGCCGCACTTCGGGAAAGTCCTCCAAAAATTGCGACGGGCTATCGTATCTGCGTGCCTCTTTCTCCGTAAACAAATAGTCTGCCTCCAGTCTTTCGATATTAAAAAGCATCTCAATGTCGCGTCGGACCGCTTCGCGCAAAACGTCGGGTGTCACGACCACGCCGCCATCCTGAAGGCGTCTCAGTGCCGCTTGCCGGGACAAAAAACGGTGGGCGAGAGCACGACCATCGTCATCCAGGTCCGGATGTGCGGCAATGGCACGGGCCTCTCCCTCAATCAGTTTGTCAACGGCGGCCTCGTCGCCTTTGAACATGCGAGACAACTCTTTGCGCAGTCCTTGTGTTTCCGCCAAAAGACCTGGCAAATCATCAATTAGTCTGTCCCACAGCGAGGGCTGAACGGCCTCCTGCAGAGCTGCAGGAGGAGTTTCGTGATCAGCGACCATGGCTGGCATCCTGCGTCAGGGTTAAACCCCGGCCGCGATGTCGTACGTGATTTCATGTTCGTCGCCAGCAGAGTGATCTTCTTCCTGCACGGTGTATTTGACGGTTACGTTCTCAAATACGGCGCCGAGCACCTCTTCAACCAGTTGGCCACCTTCATCGTCCCCGACACCAACCATTTCAAATTTGGAGATGGTGACGTGCTCCATTGTGATGTGCAGATAGTCGATGTGGGCGTCGCCAGAATCTTTGCGCAGGAAGAGCTCCCACTTGGCAAATGACTTGCCCTGCATACAGGCCAAAGCCAGATAGGGAGACGCCGCATCCAGATGCTTTTTCATCAGCAGCGCGTCCACCTGCGCGCGGGCGCGTGCGCGACCCTTACCAATTTGTGCCGCGGACCCCTGTTCGATGTTCCACGAAATGTCGTGAACATCAATCTGGTCCTCGTGATCGACCCTTTGGCTTTCACCTGGAATTTCTTCGATACTCAGATAACCTGTTAGTGCCATTTGATTTCTCCATTTTACTGGTTACGAAAATCAGGATTTGACGGAAGGCAACTCGGACACCAGTCGCAAAGATGCGTTGATGCCTTCGAGCTGATAGTGTGGGCGTAGGAAGAAGCGGGCGTTGTAGTATCCGGGACGTCCTTCAACACTGTCCACCTGAACTTCGGCTGCCGCCAAGGGGCGCTTGGCTTTGGCCGCATCATCCGCCATGGCCGGATTGGCCAGCACATAACGGTTGATCCACTCACTGAGCCAGATCTGCATGTCACCGCGTTCTTTGAAGGTGCCAACCTTGTCTCGGGCAATTGCCTTGAGGTAATGGGCAAAGCGGCTGACAGGGAAAAGATATGGCAGATTGGCTGACAGACGTTCATTGGCCTGTGCATCCGGGTCCACCAGGCGTCCGGCGCGTGCTTCGTCATCCTGCAGGCTGTGCGCGCCGATAAAGGCCGCCACATCGGTGTTCTTACGATGCAGGATCGGCATCATTCCGAGTTTGGCCAGTTCCGCTTCGCGGCGGTCGTCAATTGCGATCTCGGTTGGGCATTTCATAGCCACAGAGCCGTCATCCGTCGGGAAGGTGTGGACCGGTAGATTCATCACTGTACCACCAGATTCCACGCCGCGGATTTGTGTGCCCCAACCAGAGATTTTGTGGCTGCGGTTGATGTTCACACCCATGGCATAGGCCGCGTTCATCCAGGTGTAGTGGTCGTGCTTGCCATCAATGACTTCTTCAAAATCAAAGCCTTTGACCGGGACGGTTTCGGCACCATACGGCAAGCGTCCCAGAACACGGGGCATGGCAAGACCAATGTAACGCGCATCTTCGCTTTCCCGCAAAGACTGCCAACTGGCATATTCAGGGCTTGAAACGATCTGTTCCAGATCCTGTGGATTGGGCAACTCCTGCCAGCTTTCCATGCGGAAGAGCTGTGGCGCGACGGCCGCAATGAATGGTGCATGCGCAGACGCGGCAATGCCGGAAATGTTACGTAGCAGGCCCACATCTTTTGGCTTGTGGCTAAATTCATAGTCGCCCACGATTGCCCCAAAAGGTTCCCCACCCAACATCGAGTACTCGTCGGAGTAGATTTTTTTGAAGATCGGAGACTGGTCCCACATCTGACCTTCGTAGTCTTCCAGGTGGTCGGCCAACTCGTCTTTCTTAATGTTGAGCACGCGGATCTTGAGCTTCTGATCGGTCTCGGTGTTGTTTATCAAATAGTGCAGACCGCGCCATGAACCCTCCATTTTGGAAATCTCCGGCGCGTGCAAAATCTCGTTCATCTGATCTGAGAGAAGCTGATCGATGCCGCCAATCAGAGATTTGATGGATTTTATAGCATTGCCGGAAATGGCGGTAGTGCCGGACCGTTCCTGCGCTGCAACGGCGAGGTTGGAGACCAAGGCCTTGAGCTTTTCGCCTTCCTTGTCTTTGACGCGGAAGTCTTTTTCTAGCAGATCACTGAATTCGCCAAGATCAAGCGCTTCGGCTTCCGCAGCGGCGCCATCAGTTTTGAGTTCTTCATCAGCCACGACTTAGCCCTCCTCGTTTTCTGCTTCTACAGCCGCTTCGGCGGCTTGTTGGAGCAGGGGTTCGTTGTTGAGAAGCTGAGCGATGCGCTTTTCCGCATCCACCTTGCCGTCCATGTAGCTCAGCAGTTCTTCTAGCTGTCCCCGCATCTTGAGTAGCTCAGCAAGCGCGGGCACTTGTTCGGCCACTTTGTCGGGAGCAAAGTCACCCATGTTTTTAAATGTGAGGTCGACAAAAAGCTCTTCGTCGTTCTCTTCCCCTTCTGCCGCAGGAAGCGTGTTTGGCACCCGCGTTTTGACACGAGGTGAGAGCGCTTCCATAAACTTGCCAAATCGGCCAGCGTCGGTTTCCACAAAGGCGCGGTCATTGATTGGTTTCTGGGCTTCGGGCGCCTCGCTTGCACCGGCTAAGTCAGCCATGACACCCATGACAAACGGCAGTTCGATGGTTGTTGGGCTGCCGTAGTGTTCCACATCATAGGCGATTTGGACCCGCGGGGCCCGATTGCGCTCTATGACCTTCTGCTTACTCGTATTCATTCTTCAAAAGCCCTCCTTGTAACACTACTTTTTGCGTTGGTCTTCGACCCCCGCGATATTTCGAAATTCTTTAAGACCTGACGGCGCGATTTCTTCGATGAGTTCTAAAAAGTCCATCGCCACCATACGGCGCATTCGCCGGGCCAGGTGCGGGATGGGGCTGGACGGTTCTGTACGTTCATAAAACGCAACAATCTGATCCAACGCGGTTTCGACGTCTTCGCGGGAATTGACTGGACCGGTGCCGCTCGCACCATTGAGCTGGGTAGTCGGGTTGGCAATTTGGGATTGGGCGGGGGCATCGGTGACTGCGCCACTTTCAACGGGTGACGCGTTTTTGCTGACAACTTCAATCGCGCTTTCAAGCGTGGTTTTGATCTGTGCCAAATACTCGCTAACTTCCGCAAGACTCAGGCCCGTGCCATCTGAAATAGTGGACGTCTCGGCAAACTTTGTCTCAAGAGCTGCTGTTGCTGTTTCACAGGCAAGGATGTCATTCACCATCTGTGCTGCGGCTGCCGCATCCTGGTCCGCAAACAGGCGAGCCGCTGCGTTGACCCGATTGACCAGTTCTTCATGCTTGGCAGAAAGCGTGTCTTTTTCGGATTGGCTAAGGCCCGCAGCGGCACGGCTGAGCATGTCATAATTGTTCAGCGATGCCTTTGCCAACTGATCGCCTGTAATGGCACCAATGCCGCGTGGATTGAGCACGACATCAAATTTCAGATCTCCTAGGAGGCCGTTGTCATCGTTTTCAAGCTGGCGTAGGGCATTGACACGGGGCAGGGTGGCCATTCTTGGATCGTCGCGGTCCCGCAATGCCGGATGCAGTGTGCCCCAATGCTGATCCAATGTGTCGGTGAGCAGACCAAGCCCGGTGCTCAGGCCCGCAAAGCCATCCAAAGCATAAAGCGTACGCACAACGATAACGAGCAGGCGCAAGTCTCGTCCTTTTTGGGCGAGCGCGGAAGCGTCCGATGCAACAACTGCCCAATCAACATCCGGTGTCTTTGGATTGATTGATCCGTCGTCGTTTAGGCGATGTTCACGTCCGGCGGGTTGCACCATGCGCTCAAGAGAGTGAAATTCACTTTCATTTCTGAGTTCAATACCGGACGGAGAGTCCCCCTCTAGAGGTTTGAGGAGGCTGGAAATATCCATGCCTCATTCTCCAAAATGAAATTTTCATAACTTCTAAAAACCCATTCAGCATCACAGAAGATTATGATTCGAGCAAGTTTGGCTGTGCGGGGGGCGTTTGGCGCGCTCCGTGTATCCATCAGTTTCAATTTTGACGTGTAGCCACAAAGAGGTAGGCCCATTCTCCGCGGAAATTTTCACGGGTGTTACGAACCAGCGAAATCTGGTCTTGGAGGAAAGCCAAATAGGCTTCGGCTGGTTCAATAAAGGGCCGGAAACCGTCATAAAGTGGATGGCTGGCAGCATAGGCCACAGCGATGTCTTGGCCAAAAGGCGCAGCGATTTCCAGAACCAGAGCTGGTGGAGCACCGGTCACCGGATCAGGTCGTCCAATTGAAAAGAGGGTGGCAGGCTCATACGCCTTGAGAGGACGCTGTGTGCTTGGCACCAAATGGATCACGTCCCCGTTGGCGTCGAAGTAGTCAAGGTAGACAAAGGCGGGGTAGTCCGGTGCCTCCAGGTCCAGGATCAAGCGCTGGCCCGCAACAAAGTTGTAAGTCTGCACTTGTGAGCTCGCCCCCACCAGCATCGGATCGGTGAACTGCTCCTCGGATTGTGGCAGATCCAATTGGTCCAGAGATGTCAAGATGGCGCACTGTGGCGGGGGCAAAATGAGCAATTGATCCTTCAGCGGCAGGCTGTCGCCAAGTTGATCTGAAAGTGCGGCTAAAAGGGGCGCGCGTTGTGCTTCGTCGCGGAGGTGGCCTCGAATTGCCAACGAGCCGGTAGCCGGATCAAAGGCGGTTTGCACCCGTGCGCAACTCGGCGCCTTAAGTGCTGCCGCAAGTGAGTCCCGCATATTTTGACCTGTGGAAGAGGCCGGCTGTAGAAATGCCGCGATAGTCTCCAGACTTGCAGGATCAAAAGCGGTCGCGCCACTCCAGTCAAAGGCGGCAGCAACACGCTTGGATGCGGGCGGTTTTGCAAATGACTGGCGCCTGGCAGGTGCCGTCGTAGGGATGATGTTTGACGTAAGATCTATTGCGGTCTGATTGCGGGCTGCCAATGGCGAAGACGCGATAGACGGCTTGTTTGGCTCCGCAATTGGGACAACGCGCGCCTCCGGCGAGAGCGCGGATTGTAGTGTGTGGACTATTGCTCGCGACGCTTGCGTGGTTGGAGTGACTTTGACTTCTGTCAGTTTCACGGTTGGGCTTGCCGTGCTTTTTACAATGGATGGCGGTTGTGGCGTTTTGGCTGCGGTCTGCGCAGTGTGTACCGCCTCGCGTGCGGATAGAGATGGTCCGTAGTCCGCAAGTTTCTTATCTGATCGTAGTCGTCGCGCATCTGGCGATGTAGCGCTGGCTTCGGATTGAGGTACCAGCATGGCTGCAAGGCTCAGGCTGCTGTTGGGTACAGTTTGCTGCGGGACTTGAGTGGGCGCGACAAGCATCACGCCTAAGGTGGCAGCGCCACCGTGCACTATCAGCGAGCTCAATGCTGCAAAGATCATGCGAGCGGTCATGGCGTCACGACCAGAACCACCTCACCGAGCGCAGCGGCTTGCAGAGCCTCAGTTATTGGCAGGACAAAACGCAAAGGCGTGGTGCGGTGCGCATTCACACGCAGGAGTGTCGCTTGGTCGCGCTGGGCTACTAGCATTGTTTGCTCCAACCAAGCCCTTGAGTCATACACTGTGCCGTTGACCGCAATTTCGCCGCCTTGAGCAATGCTGATTGTGACCCCACCGCCCGGCATGTCGCGCCCTGAATTGGCGTTGGGCGGGATGACTTCAAAGGGCGCAGAAGCATCCAAACGCGCCACCAGCATGAAAAAAACGAGTAGAAAAAACACAACGTCAATCAAGGCTATGGTGGGCTCAGATGCGGCGCGGCGTTGTGGCCGTCGCAGGCCGGCGGGTTGGGGCTTTGCTGAGCTTAGAGGGCGAGTCACGGCGAGCCCTCAATGCGAATGATACGCGTGTTTGTTAAGCCGACCGAGGCCAAGGCGTCCAGGACTTCGGTCAACGCAAATAGCGGCGCAGCGCCTGACGGCAGGATTAGGATTTGTGGTGGTGGCACTCTTGCGGCTAGAGGGAGGATTGCTGCGGCCAAGTTGCCTTCGCTAAGCCGCTGGCCACGCAGGCTCACGGTGCCATCGCTGCTGATCCGAAGAAGAACGCGCGTGACGTCACCTATTGCCCCAGTTTGTGTGTCTGTCGCTGGGAGATCAACTTTTTGTGACACGGGGATCATGTCGAGATCGAGGTAGACTGAAGTCACCATGAAGTAGACCAACAGGATAAACAGCACATCAATCAACGGCACCAAAGAGATGCGTCCGGACGTGCGCTGTGGGCGAGACAAGGTCATTGCGGGTGCACTGGAGAAGACGTTGGATCAGGCTTTTGACTGGGCACCAAGCGTACCCCTGCCAGAATGGTCTCAATTTCTTGCGTTTCGGCTTCGGCCCGTGCGGTGAGCCAAGCGGCCTCTGCAAGCGCTGGAATGGCGACAACCAGCCCGGCGGCGGTGGTTAAGAGCGCTTGCCAAATGCCGCCTGCGAGAATGGATGCGTTTGCCGCGCCTTCCGCAAGCTCCAGTGAGCGAAAGGACTGGATCATCCCAAGCACCGTGCCCAATAGGCCAAGCAGGGGCGCAATCATGCTAATCAATTCCAAAGTGCGAATTCCGCTAAAAAGGCGTGTGACGTCTCGTTGTGCTAATGGGTGCAGCGCATCCGCCACAAAGAGTCCTTTTTGTCCGAGGTGCAGGCGTTCGGCGGCGGCTTTGGCGATGTTATCTGCTGCGCTGTGACTGGTCGGCGGTGTTTCAATGGAGCCTTTTTCCAATGCGCGTAGCCAGCCGGAACGTGCCTCGGTTCCCTTGGTGCGCACGCCCAGTTTCAACAAGCGTGCCAGAAAAATCGCAACCGATAGCACCGATAACATTCCCAGCAACAAGAGCACGGGCAAGGCGGTACCAAGATCAGATAACGCTCTCATTTGATCAACGGCACCGCGGCCCGGCTTGAAAGTGTGATCAAGGGGTAGCAATCGCGGGGTTCTGCGTTTTGTGGCGTGCATGCGGGTATGTCATGCAGTAACAATTCGCCAATCTGGGGGCAGGCGATGTCCGGGAATTCGAACAGTTTGAGAGATGTACGGGCCACCGGAGTAGGGGCGGCGTCTACGGTCAGCAACTGGTTGATAATCCCGTTGGTGTCCAAAATGGCAAAGGACAGTTCCAACGCCTCAAAGCTCATGCCGGAGTCGTTGCGAAATAAAAAGAAAGCCTGACATGTGGCTTCGCCAGCTTCCAACTTGTTGAGTTCCACATAAAGTTGAGCAGCCGTCTGTTCCTGCGCCTGTAGTGGCGGTGTTTGTGTGAAGGAAAACAGTAAAACAAGTGCCTGAAAAAGGGTCTTTCGCAATGGATTGCTCCTTTGTCTGAAATCAAGAGAAGCCTAGCCAGAGAGATGATTCTTGTAAAATCTCCCCCTAAGGCGCGCTTTCAAACTGGCGCAATCAACGCGGTACAGAGCGGAGCATCGACACAAACTTAATGGCTGTGCTACCATCGTATCGATTTTAAGCAATGTGTTGAGTGAAGTCCGGTCCAGCTGATTTTTGCGGAAAGGACAGTGAAAGGAGTTGCGCGTTTTGGACGTAAAGACCCCGCAGGCAAAGACCCAAACGGAGCAAGCAAACACGCATGTAGATGGCGTGGTGATTGGGTTGTTGCTTGGTTTTGAGGATAGCAAACCACTGGTGGTGTTTCCGGGCAATCCTGCGGATGCAGCTGTGGCAGCACGCAGTTTGTGCCAACTTTCTCCCAAGGATGCCGGTGGCGAAGTTGCCCTGCTTTTTGAGGATGGCGCATGGGATCGGCCTTTAATTGTCGGGCGCATTGTGGACCCAATAAAGGCGCCGGATGCCTTGCCGATGCAAGTGATCAGCGATGGACAGACGCTCAAAGTCACAGCAGAGCAGCGGATTGAACTGCGTGTTGGGAAGTCGGCAATTGTGATGGAAGCGAATGGCCATATCACCATTCGCGGCAAACATTTGGTCAGTCAGGCGTCCGGGTCAAACCGAATTCGGGGTGCCTCGGTAAATCTCAACTGATGGCGGTGCCGGTTCTGATAGATATCGTGCGCCAACATGCTGAAGAGGCGGCGCATCTGTGGGTGACCTATGACTGGCACCTTCTGAACCCAGACGAAAACCCCGATATGGACGAAGAGCGGTTGGATCGGCTAATCGAGCGGCTGGAGGCGCATTTGGATGCGATGCGGGTTGCCGGAAAACACGGGCTAAAAATTGCGCAGGAGCGGTATGAGGAGTTCCCTGAGGCGGGAGAGCTGTTTTTGTTACGCATGTTGCAACCCGAAGCGGCCAGCTTGCGTGTGCGCGAGCTGGATTTGGTTGCGGTGAGGGAATTTCTAGCGACGAAGCTGGAAAGTTACGCGACGCCAACCTGATTGATACGGGTCCATTCCTCACCATCGAACGTCAGAACGTCCTTGTCACCAAGACTCCACATTTTCTTTGTGCCACGACCGAGGTTGTAAAACGAGCTTGCAAGGGCCATCGGCTCGAGCACAGGGGTCAGTCCCTCTTCGTCGTTCCAAGTCATTAAGGCGCGCATCATGGCGCAATAAATCTCTCCTTGAAACTCCACGATCCCCCAGATGTCTTGCAACGGCACCGGGGGGGTAGACACCAAAAACTCGTCGCGCCGTCCTTTGGCGACAATTCCGGTCATTCCACCAGCATAAACAAAACCATCAGTTGCGCAGTGCAGGCAGGTGAACGCCAGGTTAGTGGCGCATTGGACAGGTGCCCAAATCTCGCCATTGAACCACCAGACAACGCCATCCCGTCCAGCCGCATACATCTCGGTTTTGGAAAATCCATCGATGGCTTCAAGATGGTTTTGTGGGAACTCCTTTTGCAGCACGGCGTCCGGACCGAACTCGGTCCAACTGCCATCTTCACTTCTACGATATGCAGCGAGGTTGCCACCGCAAGCAACCACGACGTTGTCGATTTCTGCCACACTGCGAACTGGGTTTTCAGTGCCGTTGATTTCCTCCAATGGACCCACCGTTCCCCCCTCAAAAACCACGGCTTCTCCGTAGTGCCCAATTGCGACAACCCGCTTTCCATCGCGTGCCCAAGTAAGGTCGGAGACTTCAAAGTCCACAAAAGATAATTCCGACCCCAGTTCGGGTGTCAGATTGTAGATAGCCGCGTGCGGGTCCTCGAATTGATAGGCAAAATCATCCATGATCAAGGCCATGCACGCCAAATCGTCGCTTTGCACCGCTGCGCGCGTTAAGGACATTTTGTTAAAGAAAGGCCGCATGTGTTCTCTTTTCCACGTTATGAGCCGCGCAACATCTGGGCTCTCTCTCTTGTGTAGGCCATGGCCGCGCTCTCAACTTTGCTACTTTTGCCACACCGCTCTCCTCTGAGCTGGCGTGACGGCGGCATGCCTAAAGCGTCGCAATGGTAGGAATCTAACTGCGCCTGCAAACAGGCGGGGGAACAATCGGAGAGGGGGAAAACAACGTCCATTGAGCGGATTGCCTCGTCGCGCATGTCCTCATAAGAGCAGGTCTCCATTTCCTGAATTTGGATCGTTTTCCGACCCGGGGATTGGGCGGTGATGACCCCAACGCTGTTGGAACTGGAATTCGCAGAGACAAACGCGCTCATTTCCGTATGCATCATACCGTGCGATCCAGTTGTGTTTGAACACCCTTCCGCACACACACAGGGTGCATCGGCTGCTGCGTATGGTGGCGCGGATTTTCCCGGTGGCCAATCTGGATTTGCCAAGCGACTGAAGATGCTCAGCGGTTTTTCATCCGGCTTTGGGTTCTCTCCTCGACCTTTGTTGTAAAACGCAGAGGCTGGCACCATGTGATGACCGGTCTGCCCTGGGCAAGGGCAATTGTTGGTGCCGGAGCCGCCGTAGGGAGGCAGTTGGCATGCCAAAGCGGCCAAACAGTCATTCTTCTGGGCTTTGTTTGAAATTTCAATGACATCCGCATTGTCTTTGAAGTCGCCGTCGGCGGTCGAAATTGTTGTGTTGTAGCCATCGCGGGTGCCAATTTCCTTGGCCCGTTCGCCCACCTTCTTGTCCAAACCCGTACTTTTGCAGACTTCGTCTGTTGTCTTGCCATCGCAGGCTTCTGCAATTTTTCGTTTTTCGCTTTCGCAGGGATCAGGACTTCCCGGCACATGAGGTTGTCCGATTTTTGGCCAGGGCGGCGTGTTGGGGGGCGAGCCATGGTTGTCCGTTTGAATGTCTGAAAAGCGAGTGACGTTCTTCCCCTCGGCCTTCACGTTCATTGAGTAGGCTTGAGAGTAGGCTTTGCCTGTGTTCTTGGAACTAATCACGCCTTTTTTGGCAGCGCAGCCGGCCTCATCCCCGGTGGTCTTGCTGAAGTATGAGGAGTTTTTTTGATTGACAGTTTTGCCGCCAATTTTGACCGATCCAGTGCCTTTGTCTGTGTCTCCATCTGATCCGAAATTTGGATAGGGAACCGGCACGCCGGGTGGGGTGGCCGGGTTTTCCGGAGGGGTCATGCAAACGTCGGGAAAGGAGGCAATGACCTTGTTGGCCTGCGCCTTGCAGCTGACTTCCAAACTATTGGCAAAGACGGTCATGCCGCCTTCCTCCGGCGGCTGTCATTGCGGTTTGGTGTTTGAAAGATTGCGGTGCCGCAGGCGCCATCATCACCCGATCCTTCGATCATTATGCGATGGCCGTCAGCATAGTCTTTTTCATATGCTTCCAGCCCCCAGGCCGCCATCAAAGGCACAAACGCCGCTCCAATATTGCCAAGACAATCTGCAGGGCTCCAAATTGGCTGCGGATCGCGGTGTAGGCGCATGGTGCGCTGCATCGCCAGCGCGCTTTGTTTGAAGAAAAAATGTTCGCCAGAGACATCAGACAGGCGGAAATCTATTCGGCCGAAATCCTGCAAAGACGACATCTCCAACGCATCGCGATAGGCTTGTGTCATGCCATCCGCGCGCAAAGGCAAATCCAGTCCGTCTTCGTCCAATTCATTGT
Source organism: uncultured Shimia sp. (assembly GCF_947493595.1). Taxonomy (GTDB): domain Bacteria; phylum Pseudomonadota; class Alphaproteobacteria; order Rhodobacterales; family Rhodobacteraceae; genus Shimia. The sequence goes on from NZ_CANLRL010000007.1 coordinate 85,094, forward strand.
AGAGAAAGGCCTTCTCTCGAGTAAGGCCTAGCCCGGTCAGGGCGAAATGTGTGGCGTTACCAGCGGTGCAGAGGATGGCGGCTGCGGCTTCTCCCGGGATAAATCCATTGGCGTTTTCTGCCGTCAATAGGCGGTTCTTGCGCAAATAATGCGCAACCGTTGGCCCAGTCAGCAGCGTGTCGGCACCGACAATCAGGACATATTCAGTCGCACCGTTGCGCAGCACTCGTCTCGCGCGTTCCAGTGCAACAAAGCCGGATGGTCGCCCGTGGGTGACCACTTGGCATTTGGTTTGGGGAGAAAGGCCTGCGTATTTCAAAACCTTCTGAGCGAAACTCTCAGAGGCACGCACCGGGCGACCGGGGCGCTCACTTTCCGCAAGGCAAAAGATCACCTCTATGTCGGCTTTGCTGGCAGCATGCTGCGCCAATGCATCGACAACAGCGCCAGCAGCCAGATGGGCGAGGCGCTTTTCTCCAATCCAGTTTTTGGGCAGCGGCACCGGTGCCCCCACCAACCAATCGCCGCCGGGCACGACAAATTGCGTTTCCGCAAAGCCATCTATGGCACCACGTAAGGCTGCCGCGGACGCCGCGCGGTTTAGTCCAACGGCCGTAACCATGCCCGCGGAAAGGATGTTGAGGCCAAGGCCTTTGAGCACCGTCATGACGGGGCCTCCGCAACTGACACCGCAGGGGGAGGCGTGTCGCCCGGCAAGCGGAAGCGGCCGCCACGTGGGTGATAAGCCTTACCTTGTCGTTTTGCGCGCTCCAGGCCCTTGGCTGGGGTGCCAATCCAGGCCTCGGTGATTTCGGTGATGATGCGCTTCATCGGCACGTTCACGCGCCAAACCATCGACATACGCCGCGCCTCAGTGTCAAACAGGAGCGTGTCTGGCCGAACAATGCCAGAAAAGGCCTCCTCCCACTCACGAAACAAACGCACAGGGAGGTCAGTTTGCGGCAGATGAAATTGCTCGCGACCTTTGGGGGTGAGGTTGAGAGTGGTGACCGGGGTGCCAGTGGCCGGTTGCGTTATCTGCTGATCTTTGCCAACCTGCTGATAGTATCGCTCGTCAAAATCGTGCGGTAGAAACGGGAAAACCTCGTCCTGCCACTTCTGGTCGTAGGTGCCTGCCCATTTCAGCCGATCAGCGCGGGCTCGGGAAATCGGCCCAAGTGCCATGGGCTGGTATTCTTCATAAGGCGACGTGACTTCAACGCCGGGCTCTTCTGTCAGGGGCAGGGGCGTGCCGCTGAGGCGATCTTGATTGCGGGGAGTGGCATAACCGCGGCCTACGGGATTGGTGGCGTAGGAATGCGGATTATCCACCTCAGGGTCGAGCCGATCCGTGCCGCCAAATGCAACATCGTAGGAAAAAGGCAAACGGGTAAACGGATAGGGATCTGTGGCCATGATAGCCGGGCCGACTACCCGCCATTCACGATGCCCCACCACCATCAGGGTTTTGTGCCAATCCCCAACACGAATGCCAACTTGCACCCGTTCGGCTTTCTGCCCGTTTGGAGCATAAGCGGCCCCTTGAACCACCACATCGCAGTTTGGTTTTCGGAAGGCAAAATCGGTTTCCCAAAGAGTGGCGGAATAACCGGGCTCTCCGGTGTGTTGATCCGCCAACATCAGCGGTGTTTGCTCTGTCTCGGGCAGCGGACGCATTGGGGTGCCGGGTGTGTCTGGAAACGCCCAAGTGCCTTTAATCACCAAAGAGAAATATTCGCGTCCGGCCACATCCATGCCCATGGTGTGCTGGTGTAAATAGCCGTGACGGTTGTAGACCTTCATCCCTGTCCGCTCCTGAGGTCACTCAAAGTGATAAGAAAAGCCATCCTCTCCGCCGGTAACCGTAACTTTGTTAAGCTCCTTGCCCTCAAGACTGTGGTTGAGAATGCGGCGGCTCAATTCGGGCATTAGCGAGTTGGTTAGAATGGCGTCGATCATGCGTCCCCCACTTTCAATCTCAGTGGCGCGGGCTTTGATCACATCGATGGCGCCTTCGCCGATCACAAGATCCGCCCCGTATCCTTCGCTTAAGCGTTTGGCGATGGACTTGAGCTTAAAGCCCGCAATGGCCTCGATCATCGAGTCAGATAGAGGGTAGTATGGAATGGTTACAACCCGCCCCAGCAAAGCGGCAGGAAACACCTTGAGCAGAGGTCCGCGCAATGACCGATTTAGCTCATCCATGTCGGCCGGCTGCGTGCCGTTTTCTGTCATAGCCATGATCTCGTCAGAACCAACATTGGAGGTCAGCAAGATCAACGTGTTTTTGAAATCAATCCGGCGCCCCTCGCTGTCGTCCATCATGCCTTTGTCAAAGACCTGAAAGAAGATTTCATGTACGTCTGAGTGTGCCTTTTCTACTTCGTCCAACAACACTACCGAATAAGGGCGACGACGGACCGCTTCGGTCAGGATGCCGCCTTTGCCGTAGCCAACATAGCCGGGCGGAGCCCCTTTTAAGGTTGAAACCGTATGGGCCTCTTGGAATTCCGACATGTTGATCGAGATGATGTTGTCCTCGCCGCCGTACATCAGTTCGGCCAGTGCCAGCGCCGTTTCAGTCTTCCCGACCCCAGACGGTCCACACAGCATAAACACCCCGACGGGTTTCTCAGGCGGCTTGAGGCCCGCAGCGGAGGTCTGAATGCGGTTGGCAATCATCTCCATTGCATGATCCTGCCCAACAACGCGTTGAGCAAGATCTTCAGCCAGTGATAACGCGCGTTCGGTCTGGCTTGCCATCATCCGGCCCATGGGGATGCCGGTCCAGTCCTGAACCACACTTGCCACAGCCTGCTTGTCGACGGCTGGCAGAATGAGAGGCGTTTCTCCCTGTGCATCTGTCAGAGCAGCCATACGCGTGCGCAAAGTGGCCAGTGTTACTTCGCGATCAAAAGGCTGCGCCGGTTCCGCAGTCCCTTGTTCGTCCTCTGAGTCGGCATCTTCGGTTGCTACCTCGGGATCCAGCTCGGCGGGATCCGCATCACCTACGTCCCCGGTGTCATCCACTGCCGCACCAGCTCCCCGAAGCTTCGCGCGCAATTCCAGGATTTCGGCGACCATGTCTTTCTCAGTAGACCAACGGGCAGTGGCCGCATCAAGCTCTGCCTGGCCGACCTCCAGCGCGGTTTTGACATCGATTTTGCGCTCCCCCACATCGATGCCAATCGCTTCTTCGCGTTCAATGATACCTTCTTCAATCTCCAAAGCTGTGAGGCGACGTTGAATGTCTTCAACCTCAGCAGGGGTGGCATGCTGGCTGACCGCGACCCGTGCGCAGGCAGTATCCAAAAGCGAGATCGCCTTGTCCGGTAGTTGGCGCGACGGGATATAGCGATGAGACATTTTTACAGCCGCTTCGATGGCCTCATCCAGCAGCTCGACTTGGTGGTGTTTCTCCAGAACGCCAGCGATGCCTCGGCACATCAAAACGGCTTTGCCCTCATCCGGTTCGTCCACTTTCACCACTTGAAAGCGACGGGTCAGCGCGGGATCTGGTTCAATGTGTTGCTTGTATTCGGCCCAGGTGGTGGCGGCTATGGTGCGCAGTTCGCCACGGGCCAAGGCCGGTTTGAGCAAGTTGGCCGCGTCGCCAGTCCCAGCCGCGCCGCCGGCACCAATTAAGGTGTGGGCTTCGTCAATAAAGAGGATAATTGGGGTGTCAGACCCCTGCACCTCGTCGATCACAGCTTTCAGTCGTTTTTCAAACTCACCTTTGACGGAGGCACCGGCTTGCATCAGGCCAATGTCGAGCATTTGCAAATCTACATTGCGCAGCTGGGGGGGCACGTCGCCCCGCGCCAGGCGCTGAGCAAACCCTTCGACCACAGCGGTTTTGCCAACGCCCGCTTCCCCGGTCAGGATTGGGTTGTTTTGTTTGCGGCGCATTAGGATATCGACGATTTGGCGAATTTCAGGGTCGCGGCCCACCACTGGGTCCATTTTACCATCTCTTGCGCGGGCGGTCAGATTGGTGGCAAATTGGGCCAGCGCGGATTTTCCGCCTGGTGCCTTTCTGCGCGCAGGTGCCTGATTGTCAGCGGCGGTGGCTGGGGCCTCAATCGAGTCCACCAGTAATTCTTCAAGCTGTGACGCCATTGCGGCGCTGTCCAATTTGTCAAACTCAAGGCTGATCTTGTACAGCAGGCCTTCCAAAACTGGTACCTGCAGCGCTCCAAGAAGGACATAAGCAGAGCGCACAGTGTCATCGCCAAATTCGAGCGATCCAAATTGCCAGGCTTCCTGAATGGCGCGGAAAATATGGTCTGAAAATTCTTCTACGGAACCGGCGCCGTGGCGCAGCGCATCGGTCGCACGCAATACGTCGCCGTCAAATGTGTGGCGATCAACACCAGCCGATACAAGCAGAAGCGCGAAATCTGATCCTTCGCTGTCCGCCAACCCGGTTACAAAATGCACAAGCTCGACATAAGGGTTACCGCGACGCTTTGCGGCTTGGGCAGCTTCAGAAAAGGCTTTTAGGCAAGTTGGATTGAGCTTGCCCACAAGCTCTTTGCGTTTGATGGAATCCTGCGATCCACGTGGGGACATATCAAAGTCCTCCGAAAAAAGGATGACGACGAACAGCGATGAAAAAATAAAATTCAGGTATACTGAGCATATTAGCCCCGTTTCGCATTTGAATCGACACCTTTGAAATTTCGCCGCCTAGTTAGGAGCTTTCGATGAAGACGCCGCTGCCCACGGATATCTTTAAAGTTGGCCAGGTATTGAACAACACCTATGAAATTCAGGGTGTTCTGGGACGTGGTGGAACCGGAGAGGTGTATCTGGCATGCAATCAGATCAACAGCCGGGAGGTAGCGATCAAGGCGTTAAACGCGCAGTTCTCAGGCAATGACGATTATGTCGAGTTGATGAAGCGCGAAGACCAAATGCGTTCGATTCGACATGACGCTGTGGTGCGATACATCGAAGTTTCCAAGTCAGATGACGGGCACGTTTTTCTGGTGATGGACTATATTGAGGGGCCTTCTCTCAACAATATCCTGACCGAGAAACGCATGTCTGCACGCGATTTGCTTATTGTCGCGCATCGCGTTCTGGAAGGGTTGGAAGCCACCCATGCCGAAGGCATTATCCATCGCGACCTGTCTCCGGATAACATCATTTTGGCCAATGGTTCGCCGGAGAAGGCCACAATAATCGACTTTGGGATCGCCAAAGACACTGCTACGGGCGCACGCACAATTGTGGGAAACGAATTTGCCGGAAAATATGAATACGCAGCGCCTGAACAGTTGGAAGGCCGCGTTGAATTTCAGACCGATATCTACGGTTTGGGGGCAACGCTACTTGCCGTGTGGCGAGGTGTTGTGCCGGACTTGGGCGCGATGCCCGCTGAGATTGTCCGTCGCAAAGCGAACCGGTTGAACACAGAGGGTGTGCCTGATCCTCTGAAAGAATTGATAGATTGGACAACCAATCCTGCCATTGAAGAGCGTCCCGCAAACGCGACAACCGCGATCTCATGGCTTGATGGGAAGTTGCGCCCAAACCAACGGGAGGAGACCCCAGCCAGGATCCAGAAGTCGCGGTGGAGGCAAATTGCCTTAATGGCAGTTTGCGGAGTAGGGGCAGGGGGTGTTTGGCTCTGGAATTTTGATGTTCTTACACCCAAATTGCCAACTGCAAGCCCGTATGAATTTCTTGCCGTTCACGGCCCGGATGGTAACGCCGTGATGAAATCTCATGTGCCAGATAATGCCGCTGGAGATCTTCTAAAAGGGGCGTTTCGCGATGCCACAGGGCGTGTGCCGGCTGACGACAACGTGACGCTGGCGCAAGGCGTGCCATCTTTGCAATGGGTTTCTGAGGCGGCTGCGCTTATGAAAACCGCGTCTGACCTTGATGAGTGGCGTGTCTCTCTTACAGACCTTTCCGCAACGGTGACAGGCATTGCCCCAAGCAGCCGCACAAGGGCAGAAATTGCCAGTGCTTTTGCGGCCCAGGCGCACACCTCCAACATGTCGATTGAAACCGATCTGGTGGCTGGTCCGGTTTTACTGGCTGCACAAGCTTTGACACCAGACCTGGCAGACTTGGCGACTTGCGGCGCGCTTTCATTGACGCGTGAGAAAGGAGCCGTTTTTGCGCTTTATGAGGATGTCACGATTGTGGGAGACGTCGCCAAGGTTGGAGATGCCATGTCGATCCAATCTCATTTTGAACCTGTGATTGGCGATAGGCAGCTTAAGGTCGAAACCCGAGTCCTAAATGACGATTTGTGCGCCATTCGTGCCGTCCTTCCGCAGATTGCGGCGCAAACGGTTTCAGTGCGGCTTGGGCACGGGACCTCGGGCGAAGATTCCCTGACCGGGGTATTTACAACTGGAGATAATCCGGTTGTCGACATTCAGATGCCGGAAAGTATCGTTGGCGCCTCTCTTTGGGTGATGGTTGTGGACAACACCGGCAAGGTTTTTCACGTCCTGCCAAATGTCTACGACACCGAAAATCAGGTTGATGCCTTGGGGCAAGTGGTCGCTGGTATTCGGCAAATACGGGTGCTTTGGCCAGTTTCAGCTCTCTCTCAGGATCCAAGAAAACTCGCAATTGAAGTGACGAAAGGAGACTATGGAAAATCTGAAGTCATTGCCATTCTATCGAAGTCTCCGCTGTTTGAAATCAGACGTCCAACTGAGGAGAGCGTGGCATCTGTGGCGGCGGCTCTTGAGGAGTTGATGGTGCATCGGGCAGAGGACATTCTGGGCGTCGCAACTCGTATTATTGATGCGCGTCCTTGACAGGAGATGTGTGATGTCAAGTGAACTCGAGTCTTGCACAAGGCTTTCGGTAGTCGCCTCGTTGACCAAGGCGATGTCGAACAATTTGACAAGAGTGACGGACGCGATCTGATTATTGATAAGGGTGTTTTGGCGACGTGCATCTATCTGATTAGGATGGGAAAATGTGAATTTGTTGGCGGCACGGTCGCGTTTGGTCAAAAGCCAATTTCTGACCCAAGATCTGACCGAAAGGTGAAAACCTATAGGAATTGTGCTATTTTGAACCTGTTTGTTTGTGGGAGATTGTTTTGGGTTTCAAAAGCTTTACTGTCCGACCGATATCCGTTTTTGGCGCCACAACGGCTTTGGTGTCGTTACTTCCTTTGGTGCCCAGCAACGCAGAGCCTTTGTTTAACGTTACTGTCACGAGTAATGGCACCACGACGGAAACGTCCTTCACCAACGCCATTGATTTTGTGGATCAAACAACCACGTCGGAAGGCCTAACGGGGTTGAACCCCAATTACACAATTTCTTCGGTCGCCACGGTGTTGGGGGACTTCCGTGGGGTCGACTATTCCCTTACATACCCGGATAGGGGGGCTACGCTGATTTTCGAAGTCCCCGATTTAGACATCAGTCAAACATTTTCGGAGGCTACTCGCGAAGCGAACGAGGATGCGCTGGATGACTATTTGGTCACAAATCAGGACGACATTTTAACTAAGCTCGGCGAGTTCTTAGTGCGAACAACAGCGACGGATCCCGTTGCTGGCAACCCTGCCTCTTTGCAAGCCACCATGATTTCCAGTGACTTTGGTCTTGGCTCGGGTTTCGGCGGTAACGGCAGTGTCCAGGTGAATGATGATAACACTGTTGAAGAGACGCCTGGTGGCATCCCTGGCCTGGCTGCAAGATTGGGACGGTTTTCGGTAGACGGAAATGACGGCACAGTTATTGAGCTTCCTTTGTCCTATGTGAAACCACTTGCGGATCCACGCTGGGCGGTCGTTCTAGAGATGCCACTGACCTATGTGGACATCGGTGGTTCGCAGTCCTATTCGGCCTCTCTCGGAGGGGGCTTGCGTATACCCGTTTTGGATAACTGGTCCTTGACCCCAAGTGTGCGCGTCGGTGGCGTGGGATCAGACGATTTTGGGGCATTTGCCTTTATGTACTCCGGTTCAGTTACTTCCTCGTTCCGTTTCACCGCCATGGGGTTGGATTTTAATCTCGGCAACATGCTCAGCTACATTTCCACGACGGGTAACCCCAATGATGGTGAAAAAAGCCCAGATTATGATCTGCAAAATACAGTAGCCCGAAACGGTTTGTCTGCTTCCGGAAGTAGCAGTTGGCGGTTGTTTGATCAGCCGACCACTTGGGAAGCGTCTATCGTCAATACTCAGATTCTGGGCGACGACATTTACATTGATAATTACACCGATTTTGCCGTTTCGCTTGGAACGGTTCAGTCGCAGAACGGTTTAACATGGGATGCTGCACGACTTGGCATTACCTATACGATTGGGAACCACGGTTACAAAAAGGTCAATGTGAACTTTGGATACAAATTTTAGTTTGAGTGTCCGCGCCCTTGTTTGACGAACTGAATGGTGCCGACGCTTATTCACGGGAGGAGAGGCTAAGCAGTTGTGGAATACTGGGACATCACACCCTGAGATCCGAAACAAAAAGGGATTGAGAGCTGTCGAGGTCTTTCTGGGCGCGGCAGTGATCTGGCATGTTTTGACTTTCACGGTATTGGCCGCCGACAGGGTTGCTTTGCTGGTTGGCAATGGAAACTTTGATAACCCTGCGCTTTCACTTGCTAATCCATCCAATGACGTAAACGATCTGGAAGCGGCGCTGTCTGCTTTGGGGTTTCGGGTTTCCGTGTTGCGGGATGGTACGCGTCAGCGGATGTTGGACGAGCTGTCCCAGTTTACGGAAGCGGCCAAGAGCGCGGACGTCGCGTTGTTCTTTTTTGCGGGCCATGGCGTTCAGTATACGGGGGAAAACTACCTCATTGGTCGCGAATTTTCAGTTGCAAATACGCGAACGCTTTTGAGTAGTTCGGTCACGCTCACCGAAATTCGCCGGGCCCTGGAGCGCGCACGTCCAAAGACTGGATTGATCTTTGTTGATGCGTGCCGAGATGCGCCGTTTGACATTGCAGAAGTTGAGCAATCAGGGTTGGCACGCACCTCGGGGGGAGCAGGCCTGATGTTTGTTTATTCAACGGATCCGGGCAACGTGGCTTTTGATGGTTCTGGTCGAAACAGCGTATTCACCGCGGCTTTGCTTGATCACATAGAAACACCAAACTTGGACGTACGCCTTTTGATTGGACGGGTGAGACAGCAGGTCGTGATGAAGACGTCAGGCAAGCAGGTGCCATGGGTCGAGGAAGCTCTGCTAAATGAGCTTACGTTTGCACAGGACGGGGAAGTATCCCGCCACAACGATCCGGTGGCGGCAGATATGCGGCGCTGGCAAATGGTTGTGCAGGACGGGAGTTTTGAGGCTGTTCAAGGATATTTGGCGGCATACCCAAATGGTACGTATGCAGACATCGCTAGATCGATTTTGGCTTTTGGAGACAGCTCGGTATCAAAAGGTACTTCCCAGACATCATTGGATATTGTGGGTGACAACCCGGATGCGGCAATTGCTGCCTTAAAAATGCTTGGGTTTGTGCCGCCCGACATGTCTTCGGAAGCCTTTGGTGACGCTGAATTGGGAGCAGCCTTTGAGCGATATCAGTCTACCGCCACAGCGACAGGAGATGTGGATTTTAACACGATGATTGATGATGCCACACGGCTGTCGATGATGTTGGCCTCAACCACAGCCCAACGAATGCGCACCGATCTTGTCGCCCTAAATGGGGTCGAACGCACTTTGACAATCGCGGAGGATGCCTTGAGAGACTTTGAGGTTATCGCGGCTGGCAGCGACGAATACCTTGCAGAACTGACACAGGCGCGGCGCGATGTGGCGGCAATAAAAGACGCACGGGACACCGTTTTGGGACGATTGGATGGCAGCCGACAATATTATCGTAGCCTATTGGATCAGTCCGTGCTGTTTGTACCGCAAGACGCCTCACTTGCCTTACTCAACCTCAGCGGGGGCACGCGCGGTGCACTTAACGTCAATCAGCGGGCGATGGCCGACACCGGTCAGTTTTTGAAACATGTCCACAGTTCCCGAATATCTGAGGTGGGCAGTATGTCCTGGCTCGCCGATTTTCTCCCCAACCAGAAAGAGTGAACCGATGCCCAAATTACACATGTTGCCCTCATTTTCGGTTGTTTTTTCTGTGTGCGTTTTGTCTGCCTGTGAAACATCTGATGATCCTGCTGACGGTGGTTTTGTCGCCGGGGTTGCAGGCATCACCTCGGGTACATACCAGTCGCGGGTGGATACCCTTGAAGCGCAGGCTGCCGCGGAACAGGCACGCAACGTCGACTTGAAGCGTCAAATCAATGCTGCGGAGGCTGATCTGTCCTACCAGCAGTCCAAACTCAAAGTACAATTGGCATCGACGCAAGGGGTAAGCCGTCAGTTGTCAAAGGAGGCCAATCGCGTGATAGCCTACGTGCCGACAGCGCAAAACCCAGACGCAAAGCTGTCAGACTTGCAGCGTACCATTGCGGAGGCCAAATCGTTGAGTGCCGAGTTGACGCAGCTCTCCAACTGAGGCGGGATTCAGAGATCAACCGCCAAGGCTTCGGCCACTGAACGCATCTCCGAAATTCGCTTACTTAAGGTTGCCATTTCCTGGTTCATGGATGAAGTCTGATATCCTTGCGAGGACAAAATGGAGCGGGTTTCGGAAAAGAGCTCATTGTAGTTTTCCCCGACTTGAAGAGTTGCCGCAGCTTCGCGCGACAAGCGAGCGTCTCGCGTCGCATCGGGTTGAGGGCGGTTTTGTTTTTCTTTCAGGGCGGCACGCATCGCGCGAAGACTGTCTTCCATTCGGGCGTTAGTTCTCTGAAGGTCCGAAATGACTTCGGTAAGAAGGCGCTCTTGTTGTGAGTATTTTTGTTGCAGTGACTTCACATAGGACCCTGCTGTAACGCCGGCCACGAACCCAATTTGCGCGCCCCGAAATCCCCCTTCTGACCCGTCGATTAAAGCGCCAATTGCAGCGCCGGCGGCAGCGCCAATCAGCGCGCCCTCGCCAACGGTGCGCTGCAAGGCTTCTCGGCTTTCCCTGAGTTGTTTTTCAGAACCCGTTTCTGGCTCCCAGGTCATCACCTCTCCGCTGTCGCAGGCGGTCAATACCAATGCGCCTCCGTAGATCAAAAAACAGCGTCTTCTTATAATGTGCTCCATATTCTCAATCCTCAAATTTCAATTGTGCTTTGTCGACGCCAATGAGGTTGCTAAGCGCTTTCCATGGCGTGATTGTGGGCAAAAATACCCCAACAAGGCTTTGCAACGGCGCTCAAAAATGCGCCGTTTGAAACCATCTTACACCAAATCTACAGTGCGCGCTGAAATTGCGGTAACTCATTTTGGGTATTGTAAGAGTTTTCAACAGATCTATCTGCGACTGCCTAAAGATCGTGCCATTGGGACAGATCAGGCTGAAACCCGAAATGGGGTGAATGAAATCCAGACTACAAAAATGGATACAGGAGCGAGGACTGTGAGGTAGATCCGCATGGGATATGGGGAAACTGGTCCATCAACCGGTTTGCGCAATGTCGTTGATCTTCATTGTCGTTAAAGTTGTACCCAATCGGCTGGCGGTTTACCTTTGCCCGGATGCACCTCTCCACAAGACGGACAGGTGCGGTTCTCGGTGCTGTTGTGGAACCGGTCGTAGATTTTTGGCAGGGCGGTCACGATGCCTTCGGGGCCGTCCAGCGCCACTTCTTCGCGATGCACCAAGCCAGCGCAGTTGAAGCAGAACCATTCAAATCCTTCTTTCATGCCGGGCTGACGTGGAGCTTCAACGACGATGCCAATTGACCCTTCTTGTGGCCGTTGTGGAGCGTGGCGCACATGGGGTGGCAACATAAAGACTTCGCCTTCGCGCACCGGTACGTCGTAGATTTTGCCTCCATCGGCAATCTTGAGCATCATGTCGCCCTTTTGCTGGAAAAACCACTCTTCCACCGGATCGTCATGGAAATCGACGCGGGTGTTGGGCCCCCCTACAACCATCACAATCATGTCGCCTTCTTTATGCAGAAGTTGATTGCCAACCGGCGGTCGCAGTTTGTCCGCATTGTCCGCAACCCATTTTTTGAAGTTGAACGGTTTCAAAGTTGGATGTGTGGCCATTTACCCCTCCCAGTATGATAGCGCGAAACCGGTGCCGCGCGCGTGTTGGGAGCAAGCTAGGGGAATTTGTTGCAAGGAAATACGGAATTTGGAGAAAGTGGCTATCTGCTTTTGGAATATGGTTTAGGGCGAGAGCAGCAAAACTGTGCCTACCATGGCCAGAAACATGGCCAGCATCAGTCGCGACAGTGCGACTTTCTCTTGGGTTGGTCGCCAATGAATCAGCAGGGCAGCAAACAACACATCCAAGGCCCCCAGCACCGACACGGCGGCCACCGAGGTGTGACTGAGTGCAAAGAACTGCAAGGCCTGACCTGCGCTGAGCGCAATGGCGGTGATCCAATGCGCGGGTGTCCGGTCGGTGGTGATGTGGCGCCAGCCTCGCGATCTGCCTTGTCGCAGCATGGTCGCAAAGGCGACCCAGACTGCCGCCACCGACGCACCAATCGCGATGCCCAAAGCTGCGTCCGGCAGGTACAACAATCCAAGGCCGCGCAGGGTATAGGCCATTGCATAGGCAAAGGCGGACAATGTCCCCAGTGCAACCCAACCACCCAACGGCGTTTTGCTAGGGCGGAAATAGGACAGCACACCTGCAAGGACAAACGCGCCGCCGACCAGAAGCTGTGGGCCGGGCGTTTGCCCCAGCACAACAAAGGCGCAGGGCAGGGCAAAGACCGGCACCAATCGGCGTAGCAGCCCTGCGTTGACCGCCCCCGCGACTTCAGTGACACGATACATACTTCGGCGCCCTAGCACGTTGGCACATAGCCCAGCGCAGGCAAATATCAGCACGGCCGTTCCACCTGAGCCTGACAACAGCAGGATCCAAGCGGCGGTTGACGTGATCAGCCAAAGCACCCAAGCACAGACCGCTGTAACCACAATGGACAAAAAGACCCCGTTGTCGCCCCGCGCCTGCGGTTTCGCATGGACAATGGACACGCCCGCCACGCCGTAGGCGGCGGCTGCAAGCAAGGCCAGCGCTTCGCCTAACATCGCCGGATCAGAGCTGTAGTCCGCAATCTTCAAACGCGGCGCTGGTGGCGGCTTTTTCGGCTTCACTTAGTTCCAACATCGGATGGCGCACCCGGCCGCCAACCTGTCCCAGCAAGTCCTGCCAGTATTTGCCGTGGGCGGTGGGTTTTCCAGCGGGCTTGCTGTTGCGGATCGCTGCTCGTACCGGCTCCAGGCTGTCGCGCACCCGGTGGGCCTGATCGAACTTCCCAGCAAAGGCCAGCTCGGTGTATTCGTGCATCCGGCGGTCATTTTTGGTTTGCAGCTGGTAGGGAGGGGACGAGCACAGGTACAGCTGCCAGCCCAGCTCTTCGATGTTGTCGAGCCAGTCGTCTTCCAGCGAGGTCGAGACCAGAATTTTGTCGCCGACCATCTTGGTCAACTGGGCATACATCTCGCGCGGCACCGAATATTTGATCGCCATGATATTGGGCAGGTCCGCAATCCGGGCGCAGGTTTCCGGTGCCATCAGGTAACCGCTGTCCGGATGGCTCCACATTGCGATGCCAATGTCCAGCCGGTCACAGAGGTATTTGTAATAATTGTACAAAACCTCGTCGCGGTCGTGGCAGAAACTCAGCATCGGGGCATGGACGACCACATAGTCCGCGCCGCACTCCTGGGCATGTTGACCTAGCTCCAGCACGGTCTGCACGCTCTGATCAGAGATCGACATGATGGTGCCAGCTTTGTCGCCACATTCCTCCACCGCAATCGTCATGTTGCGCTTGCGCTCTTCCAGCGACATGGACCAGAACTCACCTTGCTTCCCGGCAATGAACAGCCCCTGAATGCCGAGATCATCGATCCAGTGGCGGATGTTGCGGCGCAATCCGGCTTCGTTTAGCGCCAAGGTCTCGTCAAACGGATTGAGCGCCGCTGCCCAAATGCCGCGCATGGTTTCGCGGGAGTAGGCTTTGGCTTCATGTTTGGTGTATTTCATGGCGACACTCCGATCCGGCAAAGAGGGGGAGCCGGTTTTTGGGCTCTTTGCAGACCTGATAAGCCACAGATACGGCCTCGTACTAGCGGCATCCCGAGAAATTGGCTATCCAAAATTCTGATAACAGAGGGTGCTCTCTTCCAGTATATTGATGGGACACTTGGAGAGACACATGAAAATCGGCATCATCGGGGAAGGCGCAATCGGGCGCTATGTGGCAGAGGCTTTGCATCAACACGGCTGGGGACCTCATGCGGTTCTGGCGCGGACGGCACAGCCCAAGGACACGACGCTGTCGGATGTGGTGCGCGTCACATCGGTGACGGAGTTGCCCGCCGAGATCGCTTTGGTGTTGGACTGCGGCGGCCACGCGGCGTTGACGCAGCACGGGCCCGCGCTTCTGGCGCGGGGCACCGATGTGATCACTTTGTCCTTGGGGGCATTAGCCGATACTTCTTTGGCGGAAACGCTCACGCAGGCCGCACAGTCCGGTGGCGCACAGCTGCATCTGGCCAGTGGTGCTATCGGCGCCTTGGACAGTTTGCGGGCCGCCAAGGTCGGGGGCCTAAAAGAGGTCACCTACATTGGCCGAAAGCCGCCACTTGGATGGCAGGGCTCGCCGGCGGAGGCCCAACTGGACCTTGGCAGCCTGTCCGTACCCACCGAGCATTTTGAGGGCACCGCACGTCAGGCGGCGCTGTCGTATCCCAAAAACGCCAATGTTGCGGCCGCGGTTGCCTTGGCGGGCACTGGATTTGATGACACATGCGTCAAGCTGGTGGCGGACCCGACGATCACGGCCAACATTCACGAGGTGCAAGCAACGGGGGCCTTTGGGCAGTTCTCGTTCCGCATCGAAGGCAGCGCCTTGCCCGACAATCCCCGCAGCTCGGCTCTGGCCGCGATGAGCATGGTCGCCACTGTCGAGCGTCTTCTTTCCCCCATGTCGATGTGAGGAACCTGCCATGGCCACCCGTCACACCCGGATTGTAGAGCGTGCTTTGACCCGCCTAAAGCTGCGGCAATTGCGGTTGTTGGTCGCCGTGGGCCAGCATGGCAGCATTCAAAGCGCCGCGCGGGACCTGAGCATCTCGCAACCGGCTGCCACCAAGATGATCCAGGATCTAGAGTTGGATTTTGAGGTGAAGCTGTTTGAGCGCACCAATCGGGGTGTGGTGCCCACGGTGTTTGGCGACTCCCTCATTCGGCACGGCAAGCTGATTTTTGCGCAGGTCTCGAATGCGGCGCAGGAGCTGGACGATTTGAACGAGGGTAATGCCGGGCGGGTGGTCGTTGGCACCTTATTGGCGGCGTCGCCGTCTTTGCTGCCGCTGGCGGTGGAGCAGCTGTTAAAAGACCGTCCCAAAGTGGCGATCAAGATTGTCGAAGGCACCAATGAAGTCCTGATGCCGGCGCTGTTGTCCGGCGAAATCGACATGGTGGTCGGGCGGTTGCCCGATCATCGGCACCGTCAGCACACCAGTCAGGAGAAGTTCTTTGACGAACGGATTGTGGCTGTGGTGGGCACTCAGCATCCGCTGGCGGCGCAGGCCAACGTCAACTTTGAACAACTAAAGCCCTATGGCTGGATCCTGCCGCCCATCGAAACCACCCTGCGTCGGCAATGTGACCAGTTCTTTGTGCGTCAGGATCAATACGCGCTGGAGACGGCCATTGAATCCGTGTCTTACCTGGCCAACCGGTCTTTGCTGCGCTCACACAACTTTATTGGCCTGATGCCGGCCCACGTGGCCGCGCTCGACATTCAAAACGGTCTACTGGCAGCGCTGGATTGGGTGGCTCCGTTTGGCGCAGGGCCGGTTGGGGTGTCTTATCGCGGCAGCCAAAGCCTGTCCCCGGCCAGTGCGGCCTTTCTGGAGGCGCTGCGCGGCGCCGCAGAGGAGATACAGGGGCGCATTGAGATGCTCTGATATTCGCCATTGTTATAGCTGGATTTGTTCAATTCTGTTGCGGCAAGGCGCTGGAAGCAGGACTTATGTGGGCAAGTCAAGGACGACAGCGAGGGCGGCATGCACACCTATCCAGACCTGCAACTTTTCATCAACGGACGGTGGCGCGACAGCACAAAGACCCTTCCGGTTGTGAATCCCGCGACAGAAGCGGTGCTGGGCCAGTTGCCCTGCGCCAGCGGTTCCGATCTGGAAGACGCCTTGCGGGCTGCCGAGGCAGGGTTCGAGGTCTGGCGTAAGACGTCGCCACGCGCGCGGGCGGACCTGATTGTGCGGGCCGCCGCCATTATGCGGGACCGTCAGGAAGAGGTCGCGCAGAGCATCACAGCGGAACACGGCAAGCCCTTGGCGCAGGCCCGTTTGGAGGTCATCCGCGGGGTCGAGTTTTTTGAATGGGACGCTGGCGAAGCCATGCGCACTTATGGCCGGGTGATCCCCTCCGCCGCGGGGGGCAAAATTTCGGTGCATCACAGCCCTATTGGCGTGGTCGCGGCGTTTTCGCCGTGGAATTTCCCAATGAGCCAACCTGCCCGCAAAATTGCCGGGGCGCTGGCCTCCGGCTGTTCCGTTATTCTCAAAGCCGCCGAAGAAACCCCTGCTGGGGCGATCCACATCGTGCGCGCATTTGAGGAGGCCGGACTGCCTCCGGGGGTGCTGAACCTTGTGTTTGGTGTGCCCTCCGAGATTTCCGAGTACCTGATCCCGCAGCCCTCCGTGCGCCTTGTTGCCCTCACCGGCTCCACACAAGTCGGGCGGCATTTGACCGGTCTTGCCGCGCAAAGTGACACGCGGGTTCTGATGGAGCTTGGCGGGCATGCGCCGGTGATCGTTTGTGAAGACACCGACGTGGAACAGGCCGCGATCAGCGGTGCGGTGCGGAAAATGCGCAACGCCGGGCAGGTCTGCACCTCGCCGACGCGGTTTTTCATCCACGAGAGCATTTTTGACCGCTTTGTAGACACCTTTGTGACCCGCGCAGCCGCCACAGTCGTGGGCAACGGGATCACCGACGGTGTGGAAATGGGCCCAACCGCCAACGAACGGCGCATCCCTGTGCTGAGCGCTTTGGTCGAAGACGCCGTGGCCCAGGGTGCAGAATTGCGCACAGGCGGCGGACGGCATGGCGACACCGGCTATTTCTTCCAGCCCACGGTGCTCACAAATGTGCCAGGTTCAGCCCGGATCATGCAGGAAGAGCCGTTTGGCCCGATTGCGGTGCTCAATCCGGTCGGCAACTTGGATGAAGCAATTGCACAGGCCAACGCGGTGCCATACGGGCTCGCGGGCTACGCCTTTACCAACCGCGCCGACTACATTGACCGTCTGATTGACGAGATCGAGGTGGGCAACTTCTCAATCAACACGCTGGAGGCGTCCCTGCCCGAAACCCCGTTTGGGGGCGTGAAGTCCAGCGGCTACGGCCGCGAAGGCGGCACCGAAGGGCTGGAGAGCTACCTGACAGTGAAAAACGTCTGGCACTCCGCCGACATCGCCTAAGCCAACATATTCCCTATGCGCTACTGCGCCCAACCGAACTGACAACACCATGACTGATTTCTCCAAAACCCGCGCCATGTTCGACATCCCAGAGGGTATGATCTACCTCAACGGCAACTCGCTTGGTCCGATGCCGAAAGCCGCGCCGGAGCGCATGCAGCGCTTCCTGATGGATGAGTGGCGCACGGAGCTGATCCGGGGGTGGAATACCCGCAACTGGTTCATGCAGACCAACACATTGGGCGATCGGGTGGGGCGACTGATCGGCGCGCCCGACGGCAGCACCGTGGTGGGCGACACGCTCTCGATCCGCGTATTTCAGGCGGTGGCAGCGGGTTTGGCCTTAGTGCCAGAGCGAAAAGTGATCCTGTCTGACAACGGCAATTTCCCCACCGACCTCTATATGGTTGAAGGGCTGATGAAGCTCAAAGACGCCGGGTATGAACTGCGCATCCCAAATCCAGAGGACGTACTAGATAACATCACTGACGAGGTTGCGGTGGTGATGGTCACGGAGGTGGATTACCGGACCGGACGGCGCCACGACATGCGCGCTATCATCGAGAAAGCCCACGCGCATGGTGCCGTGGTGGTTTGGGATCTGGCGCATTCCGCCGGTGCCATTCCGGTGGATTTGGCGGGTCTGGACGTGGATTTCGCTGTGGGCTGTACCTACAAATACCTCAACGCTGGCCCGGGCGCGCCAGCCTTCATCCATGTGGCGCCGCGCTTGTTGAGTGTGGTCGAAAGTGCGTTGTCGGGGTGGTATGCCCATGAGGCTCCGTTTGCCTTTGATACCGATTTCCGCCCGATGCCAGATGCGATTGAACGTATGCGCATTGGCACGCCTTCCATCGCATCCTTTGCCCTTTTGGATGCCGCGCTGGATGTGTGGGACGTGGTGGACATGGAAGACCTGCACCAAAAGTCCATTGACCTGAGCGAGCTGTTTATCCGCGAAGTGGAGGCGCGCTGCCCGGGCGTGACTTTCGCCGGTCCAAGAGACCCGCAGGCCCGCGGCAGCCATGTGTCCTTCCGGTTCGAACACGGCTACGCCTGCATGCAGGCGCTGATTGCCAATCAGGTCATTGGCGATTTCCGCGCACCGGATGTGATGCGCTTCGGGATCACACCGCTGTTCATTGATCAGGCTGACATCCTGAAGGCCGTGGACACATTGGAACGGATTCTGACGAATGAAACATGGCGAGAGGAACGGTTCCAAATACGGGCTAAAGTGACTTAGGTCTGTAGTCTGAAGTCCAAGTTAGAGATACTCGTTTACTCAGGAGTTTTGGCGCCCCAGCACGGGTTTCCCGTGCTGTGAACCTAATCGCAAGGTAGGGCGCGCGCCAATAGGGCGCCGCAGAGCAGAGTTTAGCCCGGCATCCTCCAAAATCTCTCATGTTCAAAAAAGCTTCAAGAATTCGACACGATTTCTTTGAGAGGCTCTCGTAATTCCGACTTAAGCAAGCCGGGGAATTACAGTGCTGAAAATTGAGAGATTGACCAAAGCCTTTGGGTCCAATGTAGCTGTCGATACGGCCAGTGTTGCAGTCGATAGGCCCGCGATGATTGGCATTATTGGCCGATCTGGTGCGGGCAAATCCACGCTTTTGCGCATGTTGAACTGTCTGACAGAGGCAACCTCTGGTCAAATCATGTTCGATGGACGTGACATCACCGCGTTAAAGGGCAGGGATAAGCGCAATTGGCAAAGCGAATGCGCGATGATCTTTCAGCAGTTCAATCTGGTACCGCGTATGGATGTAGTGAGCAATGTGTTGCATGGCACGTTGAACCAGCGCAGCACGCTGGCGACGATGTTCAACCTCTTTCCAAATGAGGACATCCACCACGCCATCGATATTCTTGATCGGCTTGGCATCGCCGCGCATGCTGCAAAGCGCGCTGAAGCGCTCTCGGGAGGGCAACAGCAACGTGTCGCCATTGCCCGCGCGCTGATGCAGGATCCGAAGATCATTTTGGCAGATGAGCCGATTGCTTCGCTGGATCCGATGAACGCCCAGATGGTAATGCAATCGCTGCGTCAGATCCACGAAGAAGATGGCCGAATGGTCATTGCCAACCTGCACACGCTGGACACCGCGCGGCGCTATTGTGACCGCGTGATCGGCATGCGCGACGGGCGGATCGTTTTTGACGGCACGCCTGCGCAGCTGACCACTGGCGTGGCACGCGACATTTACGGCGCTGATGCTTCTTTTAGCGAAGCGGCCACCTCGACCGAGATCGAGACGTTGGACCGCACCGCCAAAGAGCGCGCCAATCTCGAACTTGCCTGACTTTCATCATACCCCACGCAGCGAACAGCGTGGGGTTTTTACCAACTGGAGAGACACGATGAAAAAACTGCTAGCTGCCGTACTGGCTACCACTGCCCTGACCACACCTGTTGTGGCAGAAGACATCAGCGAATTCCGCATTGGCCTGTTGGGCGGCGAAAACGCTCAGGACCGCCTGAACAACAACGAATGCCTTCGTGCAAAGACTGAAGAAGTGTTGGGTGTTCCAACCAAACTCTTCGCGCCGGCGGATTATAACGGCGTGATCCAGGGCCTGCTGGGCGGCACCATCGACATGGCCTGGCTGGGTGCATCCGGTTACGCCAAAACCTATCTGTCCGATCCGGAAGCAGTTGAGCCGATCCTGGTGAAAGTAAATGTGGACGGCGGCTACGGCTACTACTCCATCGGTTTTGCCCGCAAAGACAGCGGCATCACCTCGCTGGAAGACATGAAGGGCAAGACCTTTGGCTTTGGTGACCCAAACTCCACCTCCGGCTTCCTGATCCCGTCCATCGAAATTCCTGAAGCCACCGGCGCAACCATGACCTCTGGCGATTACTTCGGCGAAGTAAAGTTCTCCGGCGGCCACGAGCAGACAATTGTTGGCGTGAACAACGGTGACTTTGACGGTGGCGTGACCTGGGCTGACGGCCTGGGCGAGTGGGAAGACGGCTACAACTCCGGCGCGCTGCGCCGTGCCGTGGATGCCGGTCTCGTGGACATGAACGAACTGGTCAAAATCTGGCAGTCAAAGCCGATCCCAGAAGGCCCAATCGTGCTGCGCAAGGCGCTGCCAGAGGACGTGAAAGTCAAGTTCACTGCGCTGATGGCGTCCTTGCCGTCGATTGATCCGGATTGCGCCTATGGCGTGCTCTCGGGCGAGGCTAAAGGTGTGATGCCAATCGGCCATGACGCCTATGAGGTGATCATCGAGGCACGCAAGCTGAAGTCCAACTAAGCCAAGAACACTTAGATTTGGCAGGCCCCGTTCGTTTCTGCGGGGCCTGTTTTTTGAATGAAAGGGTGATCATGACAGATCAGGCTTCAAGCGTTTTGGAAATCCGCGCCGACTACATGGCGCAGATGCGGCGCAAGCGGATGATGGACGGCATCATCCTGGTGGTGTTCATCGCGTTAATGGTCACCGGTTTCATGATTGCAGATGACAGGAACGCAGGCGGTTTCTGGGACGGGCTGCACCGGTTTTTTGATTTCCCCAAAGAGGTGCTGAGCGAAGCCGTTGAAAAGATTGCGGAGTTGCCGGGCAATCTTTGGACATATTTCCCATCGCTGATCGAGACCATCAATATCGCCGCTGCTTCCACGCTGTTGGGGGCGATGCTGGGCATGTTGCTGTCGTTGCTGTCCACGCGCGGCGTGGCGAAGTGGCCGCGGCTTATCCCGCTGTTTCGCCGGGTGATGGACATCATGCGCGCGATGCCGGAGATCGTGATTGCACTTGTGCTGATTTTTGTGATGGGCGGCGGGCCTGTGCCTGCGATGATTGCCATTGCGTTCCATACAGCGGGCGCGCTGGGCAAGCTGTTCTCGGAAGTGAATGAAAACGCCTCGCTTAAGCCCGTTGAGGGGCTGCAATCGGTTGGTGCCAGCTGGGCGCAACGTATGTGGCTTGGCGTTATCCCGCAGGTGGTGCCAAACTACTTTAGCTACGCGCTTCTGCGCTTTGAAATCAACATTCGCGCCTCAGCGATCCTTGGCTTCGTTGGCGCAGGCGGTATCGGCTACGAACTGCGCAACGCCATGAGCTGGGGTAAAGGTCAGTATGACGACGCCATGGCAATTTTCCTGCTGTTGTTCCTGACCATCGTTGCGGTCGATCAACTCTCTTCCGTGGTGCGCGAGCGCCTGACCCACGGCAAAACTCAGAAAGTGGCGTCATGACCCTCACTGTCAATGAAACCGATCTGCTGAAGGTCGAGACCGACCGTCTGTTCAACCGTAAGAAGCTGATGAGCTTTGGCGTGCCTGCTGTTGTGATCGCCTATCTGACTTACATTTTCTTCGCTTTTGACATTCCGGGACTGGCGCAGCGGTTTGAGGTGGATAACGCCCGCGCATTGGTGGCGGACAGCTACAGCTACAAGACACATGTCACGCGTGACAATCGCACGGGAGAGATCAGCGCCGCCATAGAAGGTGAGCGCAAGGGCACCTATCCCGAGGGCACGTCACCGGAGTGGGTGACCCGTGGCGAGTCCGAGACGGTCATTGACTTGGGAGACGGTCACCTTGTGAACTTTGGTGCGGACAATTTTGTCAGCTATGCCATTCCGGAATATGGGATTGTAACGGCGCAACCGAGCCGGTCCAAAGGGGTGCAGGCAGTGTTGCCGACTGACGAAACTCCGGAGTGGATCAACGCGTCTAAAAATCGGATGACCATCACCACGGACGCCGGTCGTCTGACCATCACGCGCAACCGGACAGAAGTGTTCCGCTATTTCACCGGCTGGGAGCTGTTCTTCTTTACTCTGGATAGCCCATATTCTGGTTTGAGCGTTGGTGAAGTCATGTCGCGCGCGCTTGGCGGCGAACATGCGCAGATTTGGCAGGAATTCTGGACCAACAAGATGTGGCGCCATCAGGACGTGGCATGGGCGATCTTTGAAACCATCTTGATGGCCTTCCTTGGTACAATGGGCGCCGCGATGGTGGCATTGCCACTGGCGTTTATGGCGGCGAAGAACTTCTCGCCATTTATGGTGGTGCGGCAGATCACGCGTCGGTTCTTTGACTTTTTCCGCGGTGTAGATGCGCTGATCTGGACCATCGTTTTGTCCCGCGCTTTTGGGCCTGGCCCCCTGACCGGCGCTCTGGCGATCTTGATCACGGACACAGGTAGCTTTGGCAAAATGTTCTCCGAGGCGTTGGAAAACGTGGACAAGAAGCAGATTGAAGGCATTCAGTCCACAGGCGCGAAACCGGTGCAACGTTATCGCTTTGGCGTGATCCCGCAAATCACGCCAATCCTGTTGAGCCAGATCCTCTACTATCTGGAATCCAACACCCGCAGTGCGACCATTATCGGCGCCATCACCGGGGGCGGCATTGGGTTGATGCTCACCCAAGCGATGATCACCCAGAAAGACTGGGAAGAGGTGACCTACTACATCGTGCTGATCATCCTGATGGTGATGGTGATGGATTGGTTCTCTGGCTGGCTGCGCCGCAAGCTCATCAGCGGCGACGACAGCGGTCATTGACCGATCTCGCTTTTGGCGAGGATATTTGAGGCCCGACAAATTACTGTAGTCCAAATTGTCCTCGCCGGACACATCCTTTAATCAAGCGCAACGGGAGCGATCTATGCCCAAACTCTCAGCAGACACACCGCTGATCCATGACAATTGCATTCTGTATAACGCCACCTTTGGGCGCTATGTGGAGATCGGGCAGGGCAGCCGGATTATCTCTGCGCATTTTGATGATTACTCCTACTGTGACCGGATGGCGGAAGTGGCTAATGCAAAGATTGGCAAGTTCGCCAACATTGCTGCGTTTAGTCGGATTGGGGCGACGGACCACCCGATGGAAAACGCCTCTTTGCACCACTTTCTCTATCGGTCCGACGACTATTTTGACGATGCGGAGCCGGATGCCGCGTTCTTTGCGCATCGCCAAAGCCGCGTGGCTACGATTGGGCATGACACTTGGATTGGGCATGGCGCCATGATCAAGCCAGAGGTCACGCTTGGTCATGGCAGCATTGTGGCCAGTGGGGCCGTGGTAACCAAAGACGTGCCGCCCTACATGATCGTGGCGGGCATGCCGGCCACGCCTATGCGACGCCGGTTCAGCGAAAGCGTGTCGGATCGCTTGATGGCTTTGGCGTGGTGGGATTGGGAACATGCGCGGTTGCGGGATGCGCTAACCGATTTCCGCACGCTGAAAGCCGAGGCCTTTCTCGAAAAATATGAGACCTGATGGTCGGTCAGGACTCTGACAAGGTGAGTGTGACCCGGTCTCCGGCGAACCATGTGGTGCCGAACTCGATTGGAGACTGATTGGCATCCACGTTGACGCCGATAGAGCGTAAGATCGGGTCACCTTCGTTCAGGCGCAAATGGAGTGCCTGTGTCGCGGTTGCGCGTTTGGCCGACAGGCGTGTCCAAGCGCGGGTATAATCCGACACATTGTTGGCGTTGAGAGCTGCTGTGACCGACCGCAGGTCTGCCAATTGATCTGTGAGCATCGGAAAGCGCGCGGCAGGGAACACGCTGCGGAACACGGCAATCGGGTTGTCGTCCGCAAGTGAAAGCCCGTCATAAACATGCACACGCGCGTTTTCGGAGAGCTGCAACGCTTCTTTTTCTGCCGCATCGGCCGCGCGGGTTTCAAGGTGCAGGACCTCCTTGCCCGGCAGTCGACCCGCTTGTTCCAGATTGCGGTGGAAGCGAACACGTTTGCCGATGGCATAGTCCGTTGGCACTTGGGCCACAAAGACACCTGCGCCGCGCCGCGCATGCACCAAACCGTTTTCGGACATGGATTTTATGGCGTGCCGTACGGTGTGACGATTGACACCAAATCGCGCAGAAAGCTCTGCTTCGGTGGGTAATTTTTCTCCGGGGGCGTAGCGGCCTTCGGTGATGTCTTCCGTCAGAGACGCGGCAATCGATTGCCAGATTGGGGTGCGTTTGGCGGTCATGGGGTGGTCAAGGTCTGCTCTGTGTCATGAAAATTTCATGGGCCTCGGGATTGCGCAACTCGCATCGCACGGCTACGATTTGTCTAGTTGTATAGGAAAGTAGACAAATTCACAAGGTGTCTAGATGACCGCAGAAAATAACAGACGCGCCTGGATGTCGCTGCTCGCCAAAGCGCCCGCAGATCGACTGAGCGCGCTTTGGCAGGCATATGGCGCTGCCCCAAAATTCCACTGGCTACGCGCACCGGAAATTGGTGCGAGCATGGTGAGGGGGCGCCTTGGAGGCACTGGCGCGCCGTTCAATCTTGGCGAGATGACGCTGACGCGCTGCGCCTTGCAGCTAGAGAGTGGCGAGGTGGGGCACGGCTATGTGCAGGGACGTGACAAGCAGAAGGCAGAGATTGCCGCGCTGGTGGATGCGTTGATGCAAGGGCCGGAAGCGGCGGCGGCGGAAGCCGCGATCCTGAAGCCGCTGGGCGATGAGCTTGCAGAGGCCAAGACCGCGCGTGCGGAGAAGGCTGCGGCCACAAAGGTGGACTTCTTCACCATGGTGCGGGGAGAGGACTGATGAACGCAGATGTCTTAAAAGGCGGATTTGCCGATGCGCCGGTGGATGCCGCACATGCGTTTCGCGCGGCGATGAATGTGATGGCACGGCCAGGCACGATCGAAACCCTGGAAGGCGTTGAGCCGCCTGCACCGATGTCGGCGGCCGCTGGGACGTTGATCCTGACGCTATGTGATCCAGACACGCCGCTGCATTTGGCTGGCGACTGGGACTGCCAGGAAGTGCGAGACTGGGTTGCTTTCCACATTGGGGCGCCCATTGTAGGGTCCACACATGCGATGTTTGCGGTTGGCAACTGGGATGCCCTAGCACCACTCAACCGTTTTGCGATTGGTACGCCGGAATATCCGGATCGTTCAGCGACATTGATCGTGGAGCGCGAGACACTTGTGGCAGCGGGCGCAACATTGCGCGGACCTGGCATCAAGGAAACCGCCGTGATGGCTTTGCCTGAGACAGAAGCGTTTCAGATGAATGGGCTGCTCTTCCCATTGGGGCTCGATTTCTTCTTCACCAGCGGAGATCAGGTGTCTGCGCTGCCGAGAACAACAAAAGTGGAGGCGGCCTGATGTATGTTGCAGTGAAAGGTGGCGAGCGCGCGATTGACAATGCGCATGCGTGGTTGGCCGAAGAACGCCGGGGCGATCTGAATGTTGCGGAATTGTCCGTTGCGCAGATCCGCGAACAGCTGAGCCTTGCGGTGAACCGGGTGATGGCTGAGGGATCGCTGTATGATCCGGATTTGGCGGCGCTCGCAATCAAGCAGGCGCAGGGCGATATGATCGAAGCGATTTTCTTGATCCGCGCCTATCGCACCACCTTGCCGCGCTTTGGGGCATCGGCGCCGGTAGAAACCGCTGATATGGCCTGTGATCGCCGGATTTCGGCGACATTCAAAGACGCGCCCGGTGGGCAGGTCTTAGGGCCGACGTTTGATTACACCCACCGTTTGCTAGATTTTGCGCTGGCCGCAGAAGGGGAAGCTCCCGTGGTTGAGCGCGGTGAAGCACGCGCGGAGCCGACGCCGCATATCACCGAGTTTCTCAACAAAGAGGGGCTGATCCAGGCGGAAGTGGACTCGGAAGACGTCCCAGGCGATTTGACGCGCGAGCCGCTTGAATTGCCCGCTAATCGCCCGCTGCGGTTGCAAGCGTTGACGCGCGGCGATGAAGGCTTTGTGCTGTCGATGGCCTATTCCACGCAACGTGGATATGCGCGCAACCACGCTTTTGTAGGCGAGTTGCGTATCGGCAAGGTCCCTGTCGAGATGGAGGTTCCTGAACTGGGGTTTGCCATTGAGGTTGGCGAGATCGAGCTGACCGAATGTGAGACGGTGAACCAGTTTCAGGGCAGCAAAACCGAGCCACCCCAGTTTACGCGCGGCTATGGCCTGGTCTTTGGACAGTCCGAGCGCAAAGCGATTTCCATGGCCCTGGTGGACCGGGCGTTGCGTTGGGAAGAGTTGGGGGAGGACAATCTCGGCGCCCCGGCGCAAGATGAAGAGTTTGTACTTTATCACTCCGACAATATTCAGGCGACGGGATTTTTGGAGCACATCAAGCTACCGCACTACGTGGACTTCCAATCCGAACTGGAGCTGATCCGCAAGCTGCGCCGTGAGGCGATGGAAAACGCGGCGCCTGTTCAGGAGGCAGCAGAATGATGCTGGAATCAATACGTATCCGGCGGCACGTTTCGGTCATTGTCGCGTCTTGCGTCGATGCGTTTTTGCACCGGATGATTGCGCTTTTTACCGGGGCTGCGCAGCGAGAGCCACAGCACGCCGCCGACCAAGAGCGTGCCAAACACAACCGAGGCGAGGGTCACAAAAGTTTCTTCGCTCATACTCCATCTTTCGTCATGCAATTGCTAACGCCGGAAAGGGCGCGTCATGTCTGACTATAACTTTGCTTACTTGGATGAACAGACCAAGCGCATGATCCGACGCGCGATCCTGAAAGGCCTTGCCATTCCGGGTTATCAAGTGCCCTTTGCAAGCCGAGAAATGCCGATGCCATATGGTTGGGGCACGGGTGGCGTACAGGTTTCAGCGGCGACATTGACGCCGGAGGACACGCTGAAGGTGATCGACCAAGGCGCGGATGACACCACCAACGCCGTGTCGATCCGCAAGTTTTTTGAGAAAACCGCCGGTGTGGACACCACCGAAGAGACGGCGCAGGCGAGCGTCATTCAGACGCGCCACCGCATTCCGGAGGAAGACCTGCGCGAGGATCAGATCCTTGTCTATCAGGTGCCTATTCCAGAGCCGCTGCGGTTTTTGGAGCCTTCGGAGATTGAAACCCGGAAGATGCACAGCCTCGAGGAATATGGCCTCATGCATGTGAAGCTCTATGAGGACATCGCCAAGCACGGCGCCATTGCCACGTCTTACGCCTATCCGGTGAAGGTCGAAGGCCGGTACGTGATGGACCCAAGCCCAATCCCGAAGTTTGACAACCCAAAGATGGAAATGGCCGCGATCCAGTTGTTCGGAGCTGGCCGGGAGCAGCGGATCTATGCGCTGCCGCCCTATTGCCAAGTGGTGAGCCTCGATTTTGAGGACTTCCCGTTTGAGGCCAGTAAGGCTGACCATCCTTGTGACATGTGCGGTGCTACGGACAGCTATTTGGATGAGATCATCATGGATGACGCGGGCAACCGGATGTTTGTGTGCTCGGACACAGATTATTGCGCCAGCCGCCGCAAGGCCGGCCACGTCGGCGCGCAAGCCGCGGCCGCAAGTGTTGCGCTGAAGGAGACAGCCGCATGACGCCGCTTCTGAAAGTTGAGAACATCAGCAAGTTCTACGGCCACCGGATTGGCTGCA
Source organism: uncultured Shimia sp. (assembly GCF_947493595.1). GTDB lineage: Bacteria > Pseudomonadota > Alphaproteobacteria > Rhodobacterales > Rhodobacteraceae > Shimia. Next base: position 112,968 of record NZ_CANLRL010000007.1, read on the forward strand.
AGGACGTGAATTTTGACCTCTACCCAGGAGAGGTCATGGGAATTGTTGGGGAGAGTGGGTCAGGCAAGTCGACTCTGCTCAACTGCCTCGCCGGGCATCTTGATCCGGATACCGGCGAGGTTCTGTTTGAAATGCGCGACGGCGCCATGCGTGACACGGTCACGATGAGTGAACCGGAGCGCCGGATGCTGAGCCGCACGGACTGGGCCTTTGTGCATCAGCACGCCCGTGACGGGCTGCGCATGAACGTCAGCGCTGGCGGCAATGTGGGCGAGCGGCTGATGGCCGTGGGTGCGCGTCACTATGGCAACATCCGCGAAGAGGCTGTGGATTGGCTTGGCCGCGTGGAGATCAGCGAGACCCGTGTGGATGACCGGCCAACGCAGTTTTCCGGCGGTATGCAGCAGCGTTTGCAGATCGCGCGCAATCTGGTGACCGGCCCGCGGCTTGTGTTCATGGATGAACCCACCGGTGGCTTGGACGTCTCCGTGCAGGCGCGGCTTTTGGATTTGCTGCGCGGGTTGGTACGCGAGATGGGGTTGAGCGCGATCATTGTGACCCATGATTTGGCGGTGGTGCGACTTTTGGCGGATCGCTTGATGGTGATGAAAGACAGTCATGTAGTGGAAACCGGCCTGACCGATCAGGTGCTGGACGATCCACAACATGCCTATACGCAGCTGCTGGTCAGCTCGGTTTTGCAAGTGTGACCCTTAGGTTTTGAGAAAGACAAACTGATGATTGAGATCAAAAATCTGAGCAAGACCTTCACGCTGCACAATCAGGGCGGAGTTGTTATTCCGGTGATGGATGCAGCTGAGCTTTCGGTGGCACGAGGCGAATGTGTGGCCCTGACAGGAGCATCAGGGGCAGGAAAATCCACCTTGATGCGGATGATTTACGGCAACTATCTGGCCGCCGCCGGCTCCATTGTGGTGGACGGTGTGGATGTGGTTACCGCAGAGCCTCGTGAGATTTTGGCGCTGCGGCGGGAGGTGCTGGGTTATGTGAGCCAGTTCCTGCGCGTCGTACCAAGGGTGCCAACCTTGGATGTGGTGGCCGAACCGCTGTTGGCTGTTGGCGTTGAGACTGAAGTGGCCCGGGACCGGGCGCGAGACCTATTGGCGCGGCTCAACATTCCAGAGCGGTTGTGGTCTTTATCGCCAACTTCCTTCTCAGGCGGTGAACAGCAGCGGGTGAACATCGCGCGTGGCTTTGCGCACACGTACCCGGCGATGTTGTTGGACGAGCCGACAGCAAGTTTGGATGCCGCCAATCGCGAAACCGTGCTGAGCCTCATTGAGGAGGCCAAGGCGCGTGGCGCGGCGATTGTCGGGATTTTCCACGATGAAGCGGCGCGGGAGCGCGTGTGTGACCGAGAGATTGACGTCGCTGTGTTCACACCCGGAGTGGCTGCGTAATGGCTCAGGTTGTGGGCGTTGTTGGCCCCTCAGGCGTGGGGAAGGACTCTGTTATGGAGGCCATGGCTGCGTTGCGCAAAGACATCAAGCTTGCGCGCCGGGTGATCACACGCCCGGCAGGCGCGGGCGGCGAAAGATCGATTGGGGCCACAGATCACGAGTTTGACGGCCTGATCGCACAAGACTCGTTTCAGCTTTGGTGGGCAGCGCATGGTTTGCGCTATGGCGTGCCGCGCGCCGCAGTGCAAAATCCACAGGCTTCTATTGTTCTGGTGAACCTGTCACGGGCTGTTTTGGATCAGGCGCGGTCGGCGTTTGGTGACTTTACCGTTCTGTCGCTCACGGCCGAAATCGAGACGCTCGCTGCCCGCTTGGCGGCACGGGGGCGGGAAACCTCCGCCGAGATTGTCGCGCGTTTGCAGCGTGCAGGCAGCCTGCGTCCGCAAGGCCCCGACGTGATAGAAATTGCCAATGATGGCCCGCTGAGCGAGACGGTTGAGAAGGCTTTGGCCGCGCTTCAACCAGTGAGGGCTTGACGATGTATTTCGTGGAACATGCCGTTGGTGTCCTCCCCAACCAAAGTCAGGCTGTCGACCTCAAAGGGGCGGGCCAGAAGCGGTTCGATGTGAGGCGCGAGGGCGTTCATGGTGGCCTCGACATCGCGCCCAAGGCGGTCGGACAGGGTGATGTGGAAGCGGAACTCCTCCATCACATAGGGGTAGCCCCATTGCGCCAGCAGCGCCTCTTGGGTCGCCGTCAAGTTGGCCTTGCGCCGCCGCGCCAGTTCGGCGTCAGATGGCGGTGCTCGAAATGTGTCCAACTCTCGGACCACCGCGCCCGCCAGATTCGCCAGCGGGGTTTGGTCGCCATCAATTTTCAACGCGATAAAGCCGCCAAGGCGGGCCAAAACCAGGCCGTCCAGCGTGACAGGCGCCAGCGTGGCGCAGATTGCATCAAAGCGCGCCACGAGTGCATCAGTTTCCGTGCCATCCGCCAAAAAGAATGGCGGCTTAATAGTGCCGTGCAGCCCGTATGTGCGCGGGGTCGCCGTGATGTCGGCCAGCGGCCGAGGCAGCCCCTCTATTGTTGGATGGGCTACGGCCTCTCCTTTGACAGGGTCCCACCCCAACCAAGACTTACCGAAATCCGCCAGTGCGCCAGGGCGCGGAGTGTAGTATACGCCGTATCTTTGAAACTGCATGGTGCCTCTTTCAACCTTTTGACAGCGAATGCCAACAATGCGTGACACCCACATGACACAAGAGATGATACTTGCAAATGCCACCCTCGTTTTGCCTGAGGAAACCGTGACTGGTTCGATCGTGGTGCGAGACGGAAAAATTGTGGATATGGCGCAGGGCAAGTCTGTCCTCGCTGGTGCGGAAGACTGTGAAGGCGATTTTGTGTCGCCGGGACTAATTGAACTGCACACCGATAATCTGGAGCGGCATATGAAGCCGCGTCCGAAGGTGGACTGGCCTCATCAAGCAGCGATTGTGGCGCATGATGCGGAACTGGCGAGTGTCGGCATCACAACCGTGTTTGACGCGTTGCGGGTTGGATCGATCCTCTCGGGTGAACGGCGCAATTATGGCAAATATGCGCGCTCGGTGGCGGATGAAATTCTGTCTATGCGGGACAGCGGTGGATTACGGATCAGCCATCATATTCATTTGAGAGCTGAAACTTGTTCTGAGACATTGGTGGAAGAGCTGGCCGAGTTTGGCCCGGACGATCGTGTCGGCATCGTCAGCCTGATGGATCACACGCCGGGCCAGCGTCAGTTCACCGATGTATCTAAGTTTGAAGCCTATGTGCGGGGCAAATATGCCATGGATGCGGACGGATTTGATGACTACGTCCAATTCCTATGTGGGCTCCACGCACAGTTTGGTACAGCGCATGAAAAGGCAACCGTTGTGGCCGCCAAGCGTTTTGGCGCGGTTCTGGCAAGCCATGATGACACAACAGTAGAGCAAGTTGCGACGTCGGCGGCCTATGGCATTCACTTGGCTGAGTTTCCGACCACGGTTGCGGCGGCCGAAGCGAACCATCGCCATGGCATTGCAAATATCATGGGCGGGCCCAATCTCGTGCGCGGCGGTAGTCATTCGGGGAATGTCGCTGCGATGGAGCTGGCCCAACATGGCTTGCTGGATATCATTTCGTCGGACTATGTACCCTCGTCTCTCTTGTTGGGGGCCGTGATGCTGGGGCGCCAGTGGGGTAATTTGGCCAAGGGAATGCACGCTGTGACCGCTGCCCCTGCAAAATACACTAACCTTGAGGATCGCGGACGCTTGGAAATTGGCCTGCAGGCAGATTTGATCCGTTTCCGTTTGACGGAAGGTGTGCCTGCTTTACGTGCGGTATGGCACAAAGGTATTAGGGCGGCTTAGGCTTTGCCACGCTTAAATCGCCAGAGAATTTGCCTCGGTTTTTGATGAGAGCAAGGAGATTTTACTCTCCGAAGTGCTCAAGAGGCACACGCAGCTTTAGAGCAAGGACTTGTTGTCCAACTCTGCACGCAACGCGCGGATGCGCGCCCTTTGACCTGCAGTGATATGGGCGCGCATGGCCGTTTCGGCAGCGTCGCCATCTCGTGTGGATAGAGCGGTTAGGATTGCAGAGTGTTCGGCGATTGCGCTTTCATAGCGCTCTTCGTCGGCAAGTGTGGTGCGCCCCAGTATCAACATGGCTTTTTGGAGCGCCAACATGGATTTGATCAGGAAGCGGTTTTTGGCGGCTTCCAGTAGTGCTCGGTGGAATTGTCGGTTGAGGCGAGAAGCTTCAGTGCCTTTCCCCACTTTGGCAAGCTCTTCACAGATCACAGCAAGCTCTGCAATTTCCACATCTGATGCCGCACGTGCTGCCATGCGCGCGGCAGTGCATTCCAGAACGCTGCGCATCTCATAAAGTTCCATCACTTCGGAGTAGTCCAGTTTGCGCACAGTCGCGCCAACTCGCGGGAGATGCATGACGAGTCCGTCGGCCTCCAATTGTCGAATGGCCTCCCTTACAGGGGTGCGGCTGACCCCTAACCGGGCAGCGATATCTGTTTCACGAAGGCGGTCACCTGGCGAAATTGCGCCGCTTTGGATTTCTGTCAAAAGCGCTCTGTATGCGGCATTGCCTTGTAGATTTTCTGGGGAGGTAGGTTCGTCACTCATCCGGAACAGCCACGTGTTGAAGCTTTGCATCCAGATGTATACACTTGGATGCAGTCAGTCAATCGAGATTGGAATCACCCGTGTCTATTTTGCGACTTCGGGCCTTCACTTTTGCAGTGGCGGCGCTTGGGGCTTTTGTGTTTGTTGCGGTGGGCCTGCCGCTGCCCTTTTTGTTTGGACCAATGTTGGCCTGCCTCATTGCGGCGCTCAGTGGTGGCAAGTTTGCGGGCTTTGGTGAGATCACGGCCGCGGCCAGAACCATTCTTGGGGTGGCCGTGGGGACTTCGATTACACCAGAAGTGGCGGCTCAATTGCCCAGTATGGCGGGTTCGATTGCGCTGATGCCGATCTATATTTTCTTGATTGCACTGATTGGCGTGCCGTTCTTTCACAAGATCTGCAAATTTGACCCGGTGACGTCTTACTACGCGGCAATGCCTGGCGGATTGCAGGACATGATTTTGTTTGGCCAAGAAGCCGGGGGCAACGCACGGGTGCTGTCGTTGATCCATGCCACGCGGGTACTGGTGATTGTGTCGGTGGCACCGATCACGTTGATTTCGGTCTATGATGTGAGCCTGTCCAATCCAATGGGACAACCTGCGTCGGAACTACCTGTGCATGAGATGGCAATTATGGTTGCCGCAGCCTTTGTTGGCTGGAAGGGCGGCGAACGTATTGGGCTGTTTGGTGCGTCAATATTGGGGCCAATGATTGTGTCGGCGGCATTGACTATGGGAGGCGTGTTACACTCGCGCCCGCCACAGGAAGCGATTTGGGTCGCGCAGTTCTTTATCGGGGTGGTGATCGGCGTTCACTATGTCGGTGTCACCATGCGCGAACTGCGCAGTGTGGTGCTGTCTGGGTTGGCATTTATGGTTGTTCTGGCGGTATTGGCGGCATGTTTTGCCGAAATCGTCAGGCGGCTTGGTCTCGCGCCTGCAATGGAGGCATTTCTGGCCTTTGCTCCAGGCGGGCAGGCGGAAATGACGGTTTTGGCAATTGTGGTTGGCGCTGATCTCGGGTTTGTCATTGCGCACCACCTGACGCGGATAGTCTTGGTAATTTTAGGCGCGCCGATCGCGGCGCGCCTGTTAAAGCCTAAGGCCTCTGGTTAGCCCTTCTTCTGAAAGGCGATCATGACGAGGGCCAACAGAGATGAGCCAAGCATCAAGAGCAGGCTGACTGCGTTCAAGAGCGGGGTAGAGCCCTCTTTGAGGCGATCAAACATTGCAATGGTCAAAGGGGCATCAGAGCCGACCAGCATCAGCGTGGTGTTGAAATTCTCAAAGCTCATCAAGAAAGCCACCACAAACGCGCCGATCATCGCAGGAGCGAGGTAGGGAAGGGTGACGGTTCGGATCGCGGTGAGCCGACCTGCGCCAAGGTTCAGCGCGGCCTCTTCCAAAGTCTTGTCAAACTTCTGCAGGCGCGCGCCAATCACCAAGGTTGCGATTGTCGTGATGAAGGAGAATTGACCAAGGATCACCAACCACAGTCCGGGTCGCAGGGCTTCTACGTCCCATTGGAAGCCATCCCATAGGCCATTTGCCAAGCGGCTGGAGGCGACGAGAATGGAGATGCCAAGCACGATGCCAGGGATGACCAAGGGCAGCAGCATAAAGACGTAGAGAATGCTTTGGCCGCGGAACTTGTAGCGGTTGAACAAGAAGGCATTGGAGAGGCCAACCACCATTGAAAGCGCTGAAACGCAGAAAGCAACAAACACTGACGTGCCAATAGCGCGCAGGATTGAACGTTCATGGAAAGCGCCAATCATCGGGCGTTCGGAGCCAAAAAACCAATTCCAGGTGAACCCTTCCCAAGGCAGGGAAGGGAACTGACTGTCGTTGAAGGCAAAGGCCGCGACAACGATTAATGGCAGTGCAAGAAAGATGAAAAACAGCACCACGTAAGCTGTGTAGGCGGTGGTGACAAAGCGGGATTGTGGGATCGAAGGGATCATGTTGCTCTCCTTAACCCATGGTCTTTTCAAGCGATTGGCCTGTGAGGCGCAACATGCCCCAGACAATCACGGAAGACAGGATCAACAGAAGGAACCCAAAGGCCGCACCGAGCTCCCAATTGAATCGTACGATGAACTGAGAATAGATCAACTCGGTGAACCACAGGCTTTCTTTGCCGCCCAACATAGTGGGGGTCAGGTAGTTGCCGAGGCAGAGCATGAACACAACAATGGAGCCCGAGACGATGCCTGGCATCGCGTGGGGAATGATGATTTCGCGCAAAACGCTGAAGCCGTTGCCGCCGAGATCATAGCCTGCTTCGACCACTTCGTCTGAAAGGCTTTCAAGCGTTGTGATCAGTGGTACAACCATAAACAGCATGGAGGTATAGACCAACCCCACCATAATTGCGGCATCGTTGTAGAGCATTTCAACAGGGCCACTGGCGAGGCCGACAGATTGCAGCAAGTTGGAAATGATACCGGTTTCACGCAGTAGGATCATCCAGCCAAAGGTTCGGACCAGTTCGGAGACCCAAAACGGCACAAGACACAGCAAAAAAAGTGCGGATTGCGCGCGACCCTTGGCCATTTTTGCAATGTAGTAAGCGACCGGAAACCCGATCAAGAGGGTCAGTATGGTCGCAAATATCGACATCACTGCGGTGCGCAAGAAAGTCACCATGTAGAGTGGCTCGGTGAAGAAGGTGAAGTAGTTTCCGAGGCTGATTTCATATTGGCCGACGCCGACACGCTCACGCAGGGAGACCAGTAAGAGGTCGATGTGAGGGATCACAATCAGCAGGCTGAGCCAGAGAAGAAATGGCGTCAGCAAAAGGATGAGTCCAAGTTTGGCTTCGCGGTGCATCAGGACGCTCCTGCAGAGAAGCAATTGGCTTGATCGCTGGCCCAACCGATGTGCACCGGCGCACCTTTGGTGAGATTTGCAAATTCACCAGATTGCGGCAGGTTCACGGCCACTTCTTCGTGACCTTCCGTATCGCGGACCATCACGCGTGAAGCGGCGCCGTTGAACAGAATAGAGGTGACCGTGCCGGAGATTTGGTTGTCAAAGCTGGCAAGATCTTCGGCATTGTGGGCGATGCGAATGGCTTCGGGCCGCACAAAGGCGTCAACTGTGTCTCCCTGAGACAATGATCGACCTTGCGTCGCGCCGCGAAGCGTCAAGCCGCTTGTGGTTTGTACTAGGGTGTTGTTTCCGTCTTGTTTTACGACTTTGCCAGACCAGCGATTGCTGTCTCCCACAAATCCCGCAACGAAAGCGGTGTCGGGGCGGTAGTACAGGTCTTGTGCGCTGCCTACCTGCTCAAAGCGTCCGGCGTTCATCACTGCTATATTGTCAGACATCACCAACGCCTCTGATTGGTCGTGGGTGATATAAACAAAGGTGGTGTCAAAGGCGGCCTGAAGGGTCTTCAGCTCCACCTTCATGTGCTCGCGCAGTTTTAGGTCAAGTGCGCCAAGTGGTTCATCGAGCAAAAGGACGTCAGGCTCAAGCACCATACAGCGGGCAATAGCCACGCGCTGTTTTTGACCGCCAGAAAGCTCATCAACGCGACGGTGGCCGATGCCGGGTAAGCCAATGCGCTCCAGCGCCTCGTCGACTTTGAAGCCAATGTCTTTCTTGTGCATGCCTGCGCGGCGCAGGCCGTAGCCGATGTTGTCGGCAATGTTCATCATTGGGAAGAGAGCGAGGTGCTGGAACACCATGTTCACGTGGCGCTTGTTGGGCGGCACGTTTAGGACCGAATTGCCTTTGATCTGGATGTCGCCACTGCTCGGCTCCAGGAAACCTGCAATCATGCGCATGATGGTGGTTTTACCACAGCCAGAAGGGCCGAGGATCGAGAAAAATGACCCCGCCGGGACAGAGAAGGAAACATTGTCCACCGCTGTTGTCTCGCCAAATTTTTTGGTGAGGTTGGTGCACTGCAGATCGGGCGTCATTGGGAGGTCCTTTAAAGTCGTAAAAGCGTGCGCCCGCGAGGACACACGCTGATTTTTGGTAGTTGAAAAGCGCTGGCTTATTTTGCGGCTTTTACGCGGTCCAGAACGCCACCTTCGATGGCTTCAAGACCAGCTGGTACTGGCGGGTACCACTTGATGTTGTCGATGGCTTCGGCTGGGAAAGACCCCTGGTAGCGTGCTTTCAGATCCGCAGAAGCGAATTCATCAGCACCTTTGGATGCGGTGAAGTTGCCTGCGGCTGCGGTGATCATTGCGGCCACTTCTGGCTGCATCACAAAGTTAATCCATGCGTAGGCCGCGTCATCTGCTTTGCCTTTGGCTGGCAGAACAAAGGTATCTACCCAACCCAAAGCACCAGCAGCAGGCGCCACAAAGGTGATGTCCGCATTATCAGCGTTCAGCTTCCATCCACCGGTGTCCCAAGCCATGGAGGCCACAACTTCGCCGGAGCGCATCAGACCCATCAGTTCGTCGCCGCCACCCCAGTAGGTTTTTACGCCAGCTTTACATTCGATCAGCTTGGCTTCGACCTGAGACATGATGTCAGCGTAGGCCGCTTCGTCACCGTATGCGGCAAACGGATCCAGCCCCATGGAGAACGCGAACCCAATCAGAGTCGGCCGCTTCAGGCGGTAGGATACTTTGCCGGCAACGTCGGAAGCGCAGAGGTCGGTGTAGTCCTGAACCATGGAGGCTTTGGCAGTGTCGACCACGAGACCAGATGTGCCCCAAACATGCGGCACGCCATAAACATCGCTGCCAACAGTGGTGTTGCCCTGTGTGGCTTCCAGCATGGAGGGGATAAAGAGGGACGCGTCGATTTTGGACAGGTCAATTGGCTTATAGATGCCAAATTCGGCTTGCGGGCCTGCGATGCGGTCTTGGCTTGGTTGTGCCAGGTCAAAACCACCGCCGCCGGTGGCGCGCAGCTTAGCGATCATCTCTTCGTTGTTGGACTTGGTCACTTCAACGGTGTGGCCGGTCTCTGCTTCAAATTTGGCAACAACTTCTTCTGGTGCGTAGCCGCCCCAAGTCAAAAGACGCAGAGTGTCGGCGGACGCAGCACCGGCGCCAAGTGTGGCGGCAACGGCGATGGTCGCGGACAGCTTAAATGATTGATTTTTCATGGAACATATCCCCCTGGGATTTTTCTTTTGGTGTTTGGTGCCGCTACCATGGGGGGAATGTATCATTTGGTCAAATATTTTCGTGTCGCGTTACGAAAGTTTTAAAAACCGCAATTTGGGGTTGTGTCGCGGCGGTGTTGAGCTGTGTTGCAAGTTGGAAAACCGTACTGATAAGTTTGCGCAAGCTGCGACTTTTGTCTATGTTTATGGCTGATTTTGACATTTACATTGCGCTTAGTAAAAGTATTGTCCAGCTTCGATATGCGCGAGGAAAATATGACAACAGATCCAGCTGCCGAGATAGACTTGGCACCTCATAGCGCAGCATTTGCTGTGAACCCCTATGCCACTTATGCGGCCATGCGTGCATTGGAAACACCATACTATTGGGAAGACGCCAATACGTGGATGCTAACAAAAATTGCAGATGTTGAGGCTGTGGCACTCAACAAGACCATGCTGCGCAACAACGATGACTATATCAGCGCAGAAGATCGCAAGGCGCAACAACGCGCGATCAATTTCCACGACATGCCGTTCCATGAGCATTACGTGCAGGTTAACTTGCTGGAAAGTGAGGGGGCGACACACGACCGATTGCGCAAAGTGGTGTTTCGCGAGTTCACGCCGGCGATGATTGCGCGACAGCGGGACGCGATTCAAACTTTTGTTGATGGGCTGCTTGATGAGCTGTCCGAACAAGACGACATTGATTTTGTCAGCGATTTTGCAGCCCACGTGCCTGGCCACATTATTGGTCGGGTACTGGGTGTCCCGGACGAAGACGCGCCAAAACTACGACATTGGTCCGAGGAGGTTGTTCGATACTTTGACCCAGGGCGGGGAAATGCGGACAAAGCTCGGGCCGAGGTCGCAACAAAGGAGTTCTACGAGTACCTGCTAGACCTGTTAGCAATTCGTGAGACCGCGCCGCAGGACGACTTGTTAAGTCGCCTGATTGCGCACCGCGACGCGGGGCAGTTGAGCCAAGACGAACTGATCTCCACAGCCATGTTGATTTTAATGGCCGGCCATGGATCAACCATTGACGTGCTAGGGAGTGGCTTGCATTCCCTCTTGCGGTTTCCAGACCAGCATCAGCGGTTGCGGGACGATCCCGCACTAATAAAAACGGCCGTGCAGGAGATGTTTCGATTTGAATCGCCCCTGCCGTACTTTCACCGGTTTGCCACTGAAGATACGGAAGTTGGCGGCATGATGTTCCCCGCGGGAACACGATTTGGGTTGCTTTACGGCGCAGCGAACCGTGACCCGGTTCGTTTCCAACACCCGGATAGTTTTGATGTTGGACGGGCGCCAAACCGACACATGGCCTTTGGCGGAGGAGGGCATTTTTGTCTGGGCAACCATCTCGCACGTCTGGACATGGACGTAATCTTCTCGACAATCAACGCGCGTTTCTCCAGCGTCGAGCTCGCCGAAGCAACGCCGGAATACAAACGCGGCCTTTCTGTGCGCGGGCCCAAAGCGCTGCGTATACGTTGGCAACGGGCATAAGGGCAGGAAAAAATGATCAAACTTACGTTTGTGCAAGCGGATGGGACGCAAGTTGAAACGGATGCGTCACCTGGAATGTCTGTGATGCAAGCTGCGGTGAACGCCGGAGTGGATGCCATTGCGGCGGAATGCGGTGGGGCCTGTGCTTGCGGCACCTGCCATTGCGTGCTTTCGCAGGACTGGTTTGGTAGAGTGGCCGCGCCGGAAGCTGACGAGGTCGACATGCTTGAATTTGTGATTGATCCGCAGCCCACCAGCCGTTTGAGCTGTCAGGTTGTTGTCACTGAGGACATGCATGGCATCACAATCAGAGTTCCGGCGTCGCAGGTGTGAAGGCGCATGCTCCCACATGCATTTGACGCCTCTGCGATAGTTTTCAATGAGACACCCGTTGATCTTAACCTGTGGCCATACGATGTGCCTGCTGCAGGCCGGACGCTTGTCCAGGCCGACCACGGAATGGTGCGGCAGAATTATCACGAACATGTCCTGATCCTAACGCTTCAAGGAACTGGGCGCATCGAAGTGGGAAAGGCGCAATTTGAGGCACGTCCCGGAGACCTCGCTTGGATTGATACGGCACTTTCGTATGCGCATGGCGCAGGTTATGAGACCGATTGGGGCTATCACTGGATGGCCATTTCAGGGCATGGATTGCACGCCTTGCATCATCTGTTGGGCTTTGATGAGGTGCCGGTGGCGAGCGGTTGTGGTGATCTGGTGCCGGTTTTTGAGTCCGTGTTTGCGCGGTTGTCGAGGTCTGACGGGGGCAAAGCCGCTCTTCTGAATTCTCTTGTACCAAGAGTGCTGGAGAAAGCGTTCTTGGTGCGCGGGCGGGAGCAACCTGTTAATCAAACGACAGCAGTTCGGCGCGTCACTCAAAGGGTTCGGGCCGAATTGCATCGCCCTTGGGACATTGCCGAACTGGCCGACATTTCCGGACTAAGTCAGTCTCAGTTGTTTCGGCGGTTTAAGGCCGAAACAGGAAACAGTCCCATAGGATGGTTGCGAAAGGAACGGATCGTCTTGGCGTGCTACCTACTGCGTACAACGGCCTTGTCGATCGCCCAGGTTGCGCTTCAATGCGGTTACCTGGATCCATTCCATTTTAGTCGGGACTTTAAGCGATTGCAGGGGCGCGCTCCTCGCGCATTTCGAGCTCAGTTTCGGAAGGAAGGGTGATTGGGTTCAGCGGTGGCAGGTGGACCGCGGGCCTTTTTTGACGACCGCTCAGTTTGATCGAAAGCATGCTTTCAAGTGTGAAGTAGGCGCGCATCATTCGGAAGACCGTGTATTCGGGGAGGCAGAGAATGGCGCGGGGCGTTTTGTTGATAAGTACAGCGCCTAGTGCCACCAAAGTAGGCGCGCCGAGGATCACGGCGGCAACGGCCGTCCAGAGTGGTCGTGGGCCGGTGTCGAAGGGCTCCAGTAGTTCAATCAGACCAAAGATCACCAAAGGGATGCCCATGGTGCGCACGGCTGTATTGAGCAACATGATGGGCAAGACAAGCCAGCCACGCAGAGAGGGATTGCGAAACTCGGTTGCCTCGCGGCAGCGGGACGTGATGTGAAACGCAGATCGGAACCATCGCATGCGCTGCTCCCGCATGTGCGCGTAGGTCGCCGGCACTTCTGACTCGTAGCGTACGTGCTGGTCTACCTGGACACGGTAGCCAAGCTCACCAATACGCATGGACATGTCACTATCTTCTCCGTTGAGACCAAAGGCAAACCCGCCGAGTTTACGCACTAGATCGGTGTGATACACAGCAAACATGCCTGGGATGGCGACTTGACCGTCAATCGATGTGTTGGCGATGGCATAGTACCCGTGATTGATCAGCACTTCGGCTAATCGAGCGCGCTCAAAAAAGGAGCGACCTCGGGTGTTTGGCACGCCGCCCAAGCATCCTAAGTGCGGATCGGTGAAGTGCCGTAGGGCCAGTCGCAAAGAGTCTTTGTCAATTTGTGTGTCTGCATCGATCCGGATGACCAAATCGGTTGTCACAGCGGCAAAGCCAGTGTTGAGGGCATGTGCTTTGCCGGGGCGTGGCTCGTTGATGACCCGGCCTTGGGCGTGCTTAAAGCTGTCAAATGTGGCGTTGGCAACGTCGAAGGTGTCGTCGATTGAGTTGTTGTTCACAACGTAAACCATGACATGGCCCGAGTAGTTTTCGGCGGCCTTGTCAATGGCCTGCAGCGTGGCCGCGATAATGTATTCTTCGTTGTGGGCCGGAATGACAATTGTGACGTCTGGCGCGAAATTTTTTGCGTATTTTTCTTTCCGGCGGTCCCAGATCGCGAGCAAAAACATCATGAAAAAAAGCGATGGCAGGAACAGAAAAACGCCGGGGCCAAGACCGCCTAGCAAAGCGCGACCTCTGAGCCAGGAGACTGTTTGTAAATCCAACTGATTGACCCACCAAGACAAAACACCTGCGAGGACCACGAGTATCCAAAATCGCCCAAAGGAGCGCAGGGGATGGGCCGGAGTGACAGCCATATGCACTGGTGCTGGCATTTCGCCCCAAGTGTAGAGGCGGGCGGAGAAGATTGCGAAGCCGATCAGACCTGTCGTGATTTGTAGATTGCGCAGAGAAATCGGGACATCGAAGGCTTGCCACAGAAAGACAGAAAACAGATCGATGGCGAGACAAATTGCCAGAAACGAAACGACCAGATCGGCAATGAATTTCAGGCGTACAATGGCAGAGCCATTGGCGAACACCCCAAAGCTCACAAAGAACACCAGAAGAAAGTGGCGAATGGCGATGAAGTGCTGCCCGGGCACTGGCGCAAAGACCCAGTCATTGGCCGTAAAAAAGCTTCCGAGCAGTGCGTCGTTTTGCAAGACGATCAGCGATAGGGCGCCGAGCACAGTGAAAGTTGCCAAAACTGCTGGTGCCTTCCAAAGCGGTACGCGGCCTGACAGTTTTGCGGGCTGGCTGTCTACCGACCAGTATTCGTTTTGGGAGGCTTTGGGTGGATTGCTCACCGTGTCTCCTGAAAAATGGACAAAAAAAGTCCGGCCCGATTATTGTATCGGACCGGCATGGCGTTTGGGAAGTGTTTATGCGGCGGGTTGGGCTTGACCGGCAAGCAAGGCCGCCTCTGTCACAACACCGGCGTGCTGGTCTTTGGTCCAAATCGAGGCCGCTGCGACGGTAGTGCTGTCAAAGCGATCGGCATAGCGCTCTGCAATCTCGACGGTTTCTTCCAGCAGCCCTTCTTCTAGAGTTGTGGGCTCAAGTCCCAGCGCGATGAAGCTTGCGTTGCTGACTCGAAGGTCGTTTTCAGCCGCCTCCTTGCGAGGGTTCTCGACCATCGCCACTTGCGCATCGCTGATGGAAGCCACCAAGCGGGCCAGATCGCGCACGCGATGGGTTTCTGTCATCTGGTTACGGATCACAACGCGGTCGCCTTTTGCGGGCGGGTTTTCAATCGCCAAGCGAATGCAGCGCACAGTGTCGCGAAGGTGGATGAACGCGCGGGTTTGACCGCCGGTGCCGTGCACCGTCAGAGGGTGGCCGACAGCCGCCTGAACCAGGAAGCGGTTCAAAACCGTGCCGTAGTCACCATCGTAGTCAAACCGGTTGATAAGGCGCTCGTCTAGTTTGGTCTCGGGGGTTTGCGTGCCCCAAACAATGCCTTGGTGTAGGTCGGTCACTCGGATCTGGTCGTTCTTTGCGTAGAACTGGAAGAGCAGTTGGTCCATGGATTTGGTCATGTGGTAGACGCTGCCCGGGTTGGTTGGGTAGAGGATCTCTCGCTGGTAAATGACATTGTCATCGCCTGCGACCATGACTTTTTGGTAGCCTTCCGGGATTTCCAAGCCGTCGCCATCGTAGCCGTAAACCCCCATGGTTCCGAGGTGCACAACATGTGTGTCCAACCCCAGCGCGGCAATTGCGGCAAGCAGGTTGTGGGTGGCGTTTATGTTGTTGTCCACAGTGTAGCGTTTCTCGGTCAATCCGCGCATGGAGTAGGGGGCGGCACGTTGTTCGCCAAAGTGCACAACTGCCTCGGGCTTCAATTCATCTAGCAGAGAGTGCAGGGCGTCAAACTGCTGGGCTGCGTCGATGTTTTCGAAGCGGATGGCGTTGCCGGATACCTCTTCCCAGGCTGTCAGGCGATCTTCGACGGATGCGATTGGTGTCAAGCTTTGCGCTCCAAGGTCTTCGTCAATGCGACGGCGGGACAGGTTGTCCACGATGGTCACATTGTAGCCACTGCGCGACAGGTGAAGCGATGTGGGCCAGCCGCAGAAACCGTCGCCGCCGATGACAATAATGTTCTTTTCCATGGTAGTTCCCTCCAAAATTCTGTTTCGGTGTTGGAGAGATTTCGCGTTTCCCTTTTTGGTTCTTTCGAAGTTCCCGCTTCATCTCTTGAACCAAAGATGGGATATGTGAATAGATTTCACTTAAGAATTTGAGACAGGGATTTCAGCAGATGTGCCAAAGTAGCACGACGCTTCAAGTAGTGTCTTAGCACAGCGGATAGGATGTTGGCTAAAACGACCAGCGGACGCCAGCGAGAAATGCGAGGCTGTCTTCATACTGGTCTGTTGAGTCAGTATATTCGTATCTGCGAAGCAGCGCATAAAGATCGATCTTGGGCGATTTTACTTTTTGCACAACCGCTATGCCGTAAGAGCGGCTGGAACTGAAGGACACGGGAGATGAGCGGTTTTGATAGATGTCGTCGCCGTCATAAATGTCGACAGAGATGGCCGTTTGCCCCAAGTCAAACCAGCGGCCGATGTAGCCTAGTTTGCCATAGTAATAATCTGCGCCACTGCTCTCGTGCCCCGTGGCCATGGTGACGTTCCAGCCACTGGGGCGGTGCAGGATAGAGCCGGAGGCGATGAAAACGTTTGGACGCTCTTCTATCCATCGCAATGCGCCACCCGCACGGACACGAAAGTCACCGTGATCGCCATCGTAGCGCAGAGACGTATCTGCATAGAGTTGGTCGTCGTTGTAAGAGAGCACTTCCTGTCCAGCGGCAGCGATAAAGCGCCAGCCGTTGGTGATTGGTGCGTCGTATCTCAGTCGAAACCGACGGGAACTGCCCATGGAGCGAAAGGCCTGTTTGATCCGTTTGTTGTCGGGAGTGATCGCGCCAAGCGGAGCCAGCAATTGCCCTCCGGCGGCATCTTGCACCGGGGTCCCTGCAACTACGGTTGTAAGTGACAGGTCCAACCCCGTGATGCCGTCCGCAGACATGGCGCCCTGTCCGATAGTGAACCGGCCATAGGTGTCGTGCACGAAGCCAATCTCGAGTTTGCGAAGTTGCGTGCGGTCAAACTCGTAGTTGTCGTCGTGCGGGTCGTTGCGGTTGACGACATTGGTTTCTTTCCATTTTAGCGCAATCTCACCGCGCGCGTGCAACCGCCAGCCGTCGCTGAGAGGTGTGTCATAAGTGGCACCGACCCTGGAAACGGACTTTGAGTTGTCGACAAACCAATAGGTATTGTCGGTTGGGCCGTCGTCATAGCTCAGGACGCCGCGGTTGATTTGGCCATAGAACGTGACGCCTTGCGGAGGCGCGTCACTCTGTTGTGACACTGCCGGTATGGCGCTGCTGAGCAGAACTGCTAGTCCAAGAGCTGTAGTGGTTTTTTGCACGGGCCGCCCTCCTGAAAGTATCAGAAGGGATTGCGGGGGGCGTTTCAAGTGTTTGCTGGACCAACTGGCACGAGCGCGTTGGCCCAGCAACAGAATACTGAAGTCTTGGTGCTAAAGTGCCTGCCAGGCTGCGTTGTTTTTTGACGATTGTTGGCAGGCGTGAATGAAGCGCATGCCCGCGAGACCGTCCGAAAGTCCTGGAATATCTTGGGCCGCATCATGCTCGCCTGACAATTCGCGGGCGATGTCTCTGTAGAGCGTGCCAAAGGCTTCCAAATAGCCTTCCGGGTGACCTCCCGGCGTACGTGACACCGCGTTCGCTGCGTCATTTGCGCCGACACCTGCACGTGTAATGCGTTGTTCGACACCGCCAATGAGTGTGAAGATCAACTGATTGGGGTTTTCCTGCTCCCAGAACAATCCCCCCTTGGTGCCGTGAATGCGTAGTTTTAGCCCGTTCTCCGAGCCAGTTGCCACCTGGCTGGCAAAAATGGATCCACGTGCACCAGACGTGAAACGGAGCATGATATTAGCGTTGTCGTCGACTTGCCGCCCATCGACAAAGCTGCTGAGGTCGGCGGCAAGATGACTGGCCTCTTCGCCAAGCACAAAGGTCGCCAGGTGATAGGCGTGCGTCCCGATATCGCCAATTGCGCCTGCGCCGCCAGTGCGCTCCGGGTCGGTGCGCCAGGCCGCTTGTGCGTTATCGGGATCGGCAGTGTGGGAGAGCCAGTCTTGCAAGTATTCTGCATGTACCAAGCGAATGTCGCCCAAATCACAGTTGGCGACCATCGCTTTGGCTTGTCGGATTAGTGGTGACGCACTGTAGTTGTGGGTCAGGAAAAATCGTGCGCCGTACCCGTAGCATTCCTGTGCAAAGGCCTCGGCCTGCGCCAGGTCGGTGGTGAGTGGTTTGTCACAAATGACGTGGACTCCCGCCGCCAAAAAGGCGCGTGCGATTGGCAGGTGCATATGGTTGGGGGTGACAATGGACACCGCGTCGATACCGTCTTTGCGTGCGCTTTCGGCGGCAGCCATCTCTTCAAAAGCGCTATAACTGCGGTCAAGTCCCAACGCGACCGCGCTGCGTTGGGCCTTCTCGGGTGTTGAGGACAGGCAGCCAGCAACCAAATCCCAATGTCCGTCCAATCGTGCGGCCATGCGGTGCACGGCGCCAATAAAGGCGCCTTCGCCGCCGCCAACCATGCCAAGTTTTAATTTTTGCATTTGGCCTCCTACAAACCAAGCAGCGCACGGGTGTCAACTCGGCTCAATCCGCTGTCAGCGAAATCGTCAAACGCCTTTTCGGTCACGTTGATGATGTGATCCGTTATGAAGGGTGCGCCTTCTGCGGCGCCTGTGGCGGCATCCTTCAGGCAGCATTCCCATTCCAGAACAGCCCAGCTGTCATAGCCGTATTGCGCTAGTTTTGAGAAAATCGCGCCAAAGTCGACCTGACCATCGCCTAGCGAACGGAAGCGCCCTGCGCGCTGAAGCCATGGCTGATAGCCAGAATAAACACCCTGACGGCCATCGGGGCGGAACTCGGCATCTTTCACGTGATAGGCGGTGATGCGTTCGTGATAAATGTCGATGAACGCCAGGTAGTCGAGCTGTTGCAGCAAGAAGTGACTGGGGTCGTAGTTGATGGTGCAGCGCTTATGGCCGTTGAGACGATCAAGCAGCATTTCAAAGGTTGCGCCGTCAAAAAGGTCTTCGCCGGGATGCAATTCAAAGGCGATGTCCACTCCAGCCTCGTCATAGGCGTTCATGATCGGCAACCAACGCTTTGCAAGTTCGTCAAACGCTTCCTCAATCAACCCTGCCGGCCGTTGCGGCCAAGGATAAAGATAGGGAAAGGCCAGAGACCCGGAGAAACTGACCGACGCTTTAAGCCCCAAGTTCTGGGAGGCCTTCGCCGCTTTAAGTAGTTGGTCTTGCGCCCACTCTTGTCGCGCTTTGCGATTGCTGTGCACTCCTGCGGGCGCAAAGCCGTCAAACTGCTTGTCGTACGCAGGATGCACCGCAAGCAATTGTCCTTGAATATGGGTGGAGAGTTCGGTGACTTCCATCCCGCGATCTGCCAATAGTCCAGTCATTTCGTCACAATAAGTTTGTGAAGAGGCGGCTTTGTCGAGATCAAAGAGCCGTGTGTCACCAGAAGGGATTTGCAGCCCTTTGTAGCCCAGACCAGACGCCCAATCCGCAATGGTTTCCAACGAGTTGAACGGCGCTTCGTCAGAGGCAAATTGCGCGAGGAACAGGCCAGGCCCTTTGAGATTTGTGGGCATCAGGTCTCCTCCAGCTCCATGATTACAAAGGCATCGTCCGCGCCAAAGGGCGCTGGGCGCTCGCAGGTGCTTTGGATTGCGACTGTTTGTCCGCTGTCGCCTGCATGTAAGATCGCGCCCATGACCTCGACCACATGGAGGGCCAACTCGTTGTTGCAGCGATGTTGACGTCCATCGCGGATGGCGGCGGCCATATCTGCCAGGCCCGCGCCGCGGTAATTGGCATTGTCGCCATCATTGGGTTTGGAGAATGGGTGGCCGGTGGAAATCAGCGCTTCATCGTCGTCGCTTCGGACAAGCCGTAGTTGGCCACCGAAGAAGTTGGGGTCCGGCACATAGAGCGTGCCATCGAGGCCATAGATTTCCATGTTGTTGTGCTCATGGGATTTTACATCCCAGCTGGTGCCGTAACTGATAATCGCCCCACTTGCGAACTTCAGTATCGAATGCACGGTTGTCGGCGTTTCTACTGGAATTTGTTCGCCATTGCGTGGACCACAGGCAATCGTGCGGTGGCTACGTGGGCTGCTGCTCACGGCTGTCACACTTTCAACGGGGCCGAGCAACTGCACAAGGTTGGTCACGTAGTAGGGGGCCAAGTCGAAAATTGGACCCGCTCCAGGTAGGAAAAAGAAATCCGGATTTGGATGCCAATGCTCCATGCCACCGCTCATTACGTGGATGGTGCCCGAGGTCACTTGGCCAATTTCGCCGTTGTCCAAAATCTCGCGCGCTTTCTGGTGGCTCCCGCCCATGAAAGTGTCGGGGGCGGAGCCGATGCGTAGGTTGCGAGCGGCGGCCAGTTCAGAAAGCGTGGCGCCTTCTTCTGCAGTCAGCACAAAGGGTTTTTCCGAATAAACGTGCTTGCCGGCTTTCAGGATTTCACTCGATACCTCAAAATGCGCTGCCGGGATGGTCAGGTTGACCACAATTTCAATCTCCGGATCGGCCAAGAGTTCTTCAATGCTCAAGGCACGCAAGCCAAACTCGGCAGCCCGTGCCTCGGCGGCTTCTGGATTCAAGTCGGCGCAGGCGACAACTTTGTAGTTTTTGAAAAACTGTCCCATACGCATGTAGGTGGTGGAGATGTTGCCGCATCCAATGATGCCAACTTTCACTGCGGTTCCCATGATCAAATGTCCTTCAGGTTGGCCATAGAGACAGATGCAAAACGTACTGCGTCGCTCGGATTGTCTTGTTCTGCAACCAGAATGGCATTGGGGGCCTGGTCGCGGATTTGGCGGATCAATCCGGGCCAATCCATCACGCCTTCCCCAATGTCGGACCAACCGTCTTCATCGAGGCCTTCTCCTTCCTTGGCGATGTCTTTGACATGCACTGCGACAAGGCGGTCTGCGTGTTTTGCGACAATCGGCGCTGGGTCCAAGCCTGCTCGGGCTACCCAGCCAAGGTCGGCTTCCCAGCCGATGTCCGGCGCGTTTTCCAGGATAATATCCATTGGGTAGCTGCCGCCCTCCAACGCTTCAAATTCAAAGTCGTGGTTGTGCCAGGAGAATGTCTTGCCAGCTGCGCGCACTTTTGCGCCGATCTCGGACAGCTCTTTGCCAAACGCTTGCCAGCCGGCTTTGTCGGCTGGGCGTGCTTCGGCCACGAGGTAAGGTACGATGATGTGTTTGATGCCAAGGGTATCCGCAAGCATCATAGCGCCGTCAAAGTTGTCGCGCAGGTCGTCGATGCCAAAGTGACCACTTGGCATGGTCAAGCCATTCGCAGACATGGCCTCAGCGAAGGAGTCGGGATCGCCGTAAACGCCACCATAACCTTCCACGCTGGTGTAGCCGAGTTCGGCCAAGTTCGACAGAAACGCTTCTTGGCTCGCGACATTGCGCGAGGAGTACAGTTGGAATGAAAAGCTCATGAAAGTCTCCAGAAATGAGCGTCAAAGACGGTTTTCAGTTGATTTGTCAAAGAGGGATCCCTGAGCGGGATCAAAGCCGATTTTGAGTGCGTCGCCTGCAGCCACACTGGCTTTGCCACTCATGCGGAAGCGGAATGGGATTCCGGCGAGCGTGGTGTAAATCAGTGTGTCAGAGCCCATCGGCTCTACCAATTCCACAGTGATTTCAGCGGTGAAGGGTTGGTGATCTACGTCTGTTCCGGTGATGACGGACTCTGGGCGGATGCCGAGCCAAGCCGGACGCGCCGTCAGCGCGCCCTGCGAGGCGTCATATCCCGTGAGAGGGAAGTGCATGTCTGCGGATAGGAATTCTCCGCCGCCATCGGTAATGGAGCCCTCAAAAAAGTTGATCGTGGGAGACCCAATGAATCCCGCCACATATTTGTTGGACGGACGGTTGTAGACTTCTGATGGGCTCGCGATCTGTTGCACCACACCGCCGCGCATGATGGCAATGCGATCGGCGAGGGTCATGGCCTCGACCTGATCGTGCGTCACGTAGATCATCGTGTTGTCGAGCTTCTGGTGCAGGAGTTTGAGTTCCACCCGCAAGTCCGCTCGCAGTTTGGCATCCAGGTTGGACAGCGGCTCATCAAACAGGAACACGTCCACGTCGCGTACCAGAGCTCGACCAATTGCAACCCGTTGGCGTTGTCCGCCGGAGAGAGCGGCTGGCTTGCGCTTTAGTAATGGTTCGATCTGCAGGATTTCAGCGGCACGTGCCACGCGCTTTGCGATTTCCGGTTTTGGAACTTTGGCGTTTTTCAAACCAAACGACAGGTTCCCTTCTACCGACATCTGCGGGTACAGCGCGTAGGATTGGAACACCATGCCAATGCCACGCTCAGACGGTTCTTCCCAAGTTACATTGCGGCCGCCGATGTGAATTTCACCATCCGTGATGTCCAGCAGTCCAGCGATGCAGTTGAGCAAAGTGGATTTGCCACAGCCAGAAGCCCCAAGAAGTACAAGAAACTCGCCCTCTTGGATGTCGATGTTGAGTTTGTCCAAAACGCGCACGGCGCCAAACTCTAGAGTGAGGTCTTTTACGTTTATGTTGGTCATAGTCAGCCCTTTACTGCACCGGCTGCAATGCCGCGCACGAAGAGTTTGCCGGAGGCAAAGTAGATGATGAGAGGGACAAGGCCGGTGAGCATGGTTGCGGCCATGTTGACGTTGTATTCTTTGACGCCCTGCACTGAGTTCACGATGTTGTTGAGCTGCACCGTCATTGGATAGGTGTCCGGCTTGGTGAAGATCACACCAAAGAGAAAGTCGTTCCAGATGCCGGTGACTTGCAGGATGATCGCCACAACAAAGATTGGCAGGGCCATTGGCAACATGATCTGAAAATAGATCTGCCAGAAGCCAGCGCCATCAACCCGTGCCGCTTTGAAGAGCTCTTCTGGTACCGAGGCGAAGTAGTTGCGGAACAGTAGGGTCAGGATCGGCATGCCGAAGATTGTGTGTACGATCACCAATCCCCAGATGCTGCCCATTAGGCGTATCTTGGTGCCGGTTATGAGCGAAAGTCCTTCGCCGGCTTCACGCAGGAGGATCACTATGGGATAAATCATCACCTGATAGGGAATAAATGCACCAAAAATCAGGATGGTGAAGAAAACTTCGGAGCCCTTGAACTTCCACAGTGACAAGGCGTAGCCATTTACCGATGCAATGGCGATGGAGATCACTACAGAGGGAACAAGGATTTGAACCGAATTCCAGAAGCCACGGGACAGGCCATCACAGTTTATACCGGTGCAGGCCTCGGCCCAAGCTTTGACCCACGGCTCAAATGTGATTTCCACCGGAGGAGCAAAGACGTTCCCAAAGCGGATTTCCGGCATGCCTTTGAGCGACGTCACCATCATTACGTAGAGTGGTAACAGGTAGTAGAGTGCGGCCACAAAAAGCGTGCCATAAAGCATAATGTTTGTTGGGGTGAGGCGCTTGCGGGGTTTGGTCCCGCGCGGAGCTGCGCTAAGGGCGACGGGGGTATCAGTCACGGCCTTTGCCTCCAAATTCGAGATAGGCCCATGGGATAAGCACCACGAGGACCGAAAGTAGCATCATGGTGGAGGCCGCGAAGCCTTGGCCAAGGTTCTGAGCCTGGAACATTTTTTCAATGACATATTTGGCGGGCACTTCGGACGCGATGCCGGGACCACCCGAGGTTTGTGCCACCACTAGGTCGTAGACCTTGATGATGCCTGCAGCGATCAGAACCAGAGCCGTTACAAAAATCGGACGCATCATTGGAACGACAATGAAGATGTAGGTCTTCCACACTGGAATGCCTTCAACGCGTGAGGCTTTCCAGATGTCTTCGTCGATGCCGCGCAAGCCTGCCAGCAGGATCACCATGATAAAGCCTGAGCCTTGCCAGATACCTGCGATCAGAATGCCGTAGATTACGATGCTGGGGTTGTTCAGCGGGTCAAAAGTGAAGCTTTCCCAGCCCCAACGCTGTACCACGCCTTGAATGCCGAATTGAGGGTTCAGAATCCACTGCCAGACGAGACCGGTTACAACAAAGCTGAGCGCGAAGGGGTAAAGGAATATGGTGCGGAACACCCCTTCGCCGCGGATTTTTCGATCCAGAAGTGCGGCCAAAACAAAGCCGATCAAAAGGCTCAGTACCAATGAACAAATGCCATAAATCGCGAGGTTCTCAATTGAGACAAGCCAGCGGCGTGTGCTCCAAAGACGCTCATATTGGTCCAGTCCTACCCATTTGTCAGGCGCGGGCAGCAGTTTGGATTTGGTGAACGAATGGTAGATCGTCCAGACGGTACAGCCGATGAACACCACAAGCGCGGTAAAAATCATCGGTATAGCGGCAAGTTTCGCCGTCATGTTTTTGAAAAGGCGGTTGGGCCGCTTGGTGGTCGTCCGAGGCGACTCCACATCTGCGCCGTCTGTCACAGCCATGGCTTGGGTCTCCAGCCTGATGGGTCTGAGTTTGACCTCCATCAGGTCCGATATGGGGAAAAGGGTCAGCAGGAATACGGAGCCTGCCCTAGGGGCGGGCTCCGTACTTTGGATTAGTCCGCGTCTGCGATGATCTCGGCATATTTTGCTTGAGCATCTGCCGCTGAGTAGGACGGGTCGTTCCAAAACTCGACCATCAGGTCTTCGATCTGAGTAGAAGTGTCTGCCGACAGAACCTGGTCGCCAGATTGCAGAATGTTGCCGGAAGCCAAGATCTCCAGACCTTTCTTCATGCAGTCATTTGCAGCTGTGAGGTCGATGTCGCCGCGCACGGGCAACGAGCCTTTTTTCAGGTTGAAGTTCACCTGTACTTCTGGGCTCAGGAGCAGTTTGGCCAGCTCCTTCTGCGCCGCTTCGATTTCAGGATCGTCTTGTTTCGGGAAGTAGAACGCGTCGCCACCGGTGGAAATGATTTCGTTCACACCCAGACCTGGCAGACAGGTGTAATCCTGACCCGCAACTTGACCGGCCACCTGGAATTCCCCCTGTGCCCAGTCCCCCATAACCTGGCCGCCAGCTTGACCAGTGATCACGAGGTTGGTGGCTTGGTTCCAGTCTTGAACTTTTGAGTTCGCGGCCATGGCCCGTGCCGCTGCGGCAGCTTCAAACACCTTGGCCATTTCCGGGCCTGCCGCAGCATCGGCGTCTTTGTTGACGTTGATTTTGTTCCATAGGTCAGGGCCACCCACCGCCACATTAATCACGCCAAAGGCACCGGAAGACTGCCAGGCTTGCTGGCCCATCGCGAGTGGGATTTTGCCAGCGGCTTCAAGCGCAGGGGCAGAAGCAACAAACTCATCCCAATTGGACGGCACGTCGACGCCAGCGTCAGCGTAGGCTTGATGACTGAGCCAAATCCATTGCCAGGAGTGGATGTTGACCGGTGCGCAATAGATTTTGCCGTCAACTGTGCAGCTGTCGAGCAGGGAAGTCGGATTGACCGTGTCAGCCCAACCTTCGGCGGTCGCGACGTCGGTCAAATCAAGCATCAAGCCAGCTTCGATAAGCTCTTCCGCCTGGCGGCCGTGGTTCAGTTGTGTTGCATGCATTGGATCGCCGCCGATGATCCGGCTGACAATGATTGGGCGGGCGGTCCCACCAGAACCGGCAATGGCGCCGTCTACCCAATTGTTGCCAGTCGCATCAAAGGCTTTGGCAAACTCTGCGACCGCAGCGGCTTCTCCGCCTGATGTCCACCAGTGAGTGACTTCAAGGTCTGCTGCGGACACGGCGCCGGCCGCACAAAATGCAATCGCGGCCGTGGTTGCTTTGTATAAGTTCATCATATCCTCCCAATGTCGGCCAATGCGGCCATGTAATCGATTACATCTCCTCCCAGACATACCCGTCTCATTCCGAAGCCGTAAGCATTTGCGCTATTATTTGGACCGGTTGACAGACGTGTGTAATCGATTACATATCGGTAACTCGCAGAAGTGAATTGAGTCAATAAATAATTTGAGGCCCAAAAATAATAATGAGAAGTGCCAAGCCCAAGGTTATCGATGTTGCCCGTTTGGCAGGGGTTTCAACCGCGACGGTAAGTCGGGTCTTGAACGACCCCTCCATGGTATCTGAGGCCACGAGGGAGGCCGTTCAAAAAGCGGTTCAAGACACGGGGTACCGTGTCAATAGGGCGGCTCGAAATCTGCGAACAAACAGGTCTCGAACGGTTCTAGCTTTGGTGCCAAATCTATCCAACCCATTCTTTTCAAATATCCTTTCCGGGTTGGAGCGGGAATTAAATGCGTCTGACTATAGCTTGCTTGTTACCGATAGCAGCGACGTCACATTAAGCAGCGACCAACTTCAGCGATACATCTCTGCCGGGCAAGCCGACGGGTTGATAATTTTGGATGGAGATATCGATCAGCGTGAGCTTGAGGCGCTGCAAGCGGTGCTAGCTACAGTTCCGGTGGTTTTTGCTTGTGAATGGGTGGAGGGATTTGCCTGTCCATCCGTACGGGCGGACAACTCAGAAGGGATTCGCATGCTTGTGGATCACCTCTGGGAGCTAGGGCACCGCAGGTTTGGCCATGTCGCCGGGCCGAGCACCAATGTACTGTCCCGGAAGAGGCAAGAAGCGTTTGCAAAGTTCGTGCGTATACGAGGTGGTGACCTGCGGCAGGCGTGGATGTTGCCGGGGAACTTCTCAATAGAGGCAGGCAAAATAGCAGCCAAGAAAGTGGCTACACTTCAAAATGGTCCAACGGCTTGGATTTGCGCAAGTGACCAGATCGCGTTCGGATTGATCGCAGGGCTGACAGATGCCGGGGTGAAGGTGCCTGATGATCTATCCGTAACGGGGTTTGACAATATCGAAATGACCGAGGTGTTTAACCCGCCGCTGACAACGATCCATCAACATCGCAACAAGATGGGCAACGAGGCTGCACGACAACTGTTGCATCAGTTGAAAGGTAGCCACAAGGTCATCAACGAACCGACCGTGATGCCGGTCTACCTGGTTGCGCGAAAAAGCACTGGGCCCGTTACGCAGGCGCGTGTTTAACCGCCTGTGTGGCTCATGTGGCGCGACATTTGACCGTCAACCTTCTGGCGGGAGTAATCAAAATCATGTCCCTTAGGTTTGAGTGCAATGGCAGCTCGGATGGCATCTTCCAACGCCGCGTCGCCTTCGCTTCCGCGTAAAGCGCCGCGCAGATCGGCCATATCTTCTTGTCCCAAGCACATAAACAGCTGTCCTGTACAGGTGAGGCGCACACGGTTGCAGCTTTCACAGAAGTTATGGGTCATTGGGGTAATGAAACCAATTTTTTGCCCGGTTTCCTCAAGTTTGACGTAACGCGCGGGTCCCCCCGTGCGCTCGGCCAAGTCGGTCAAGGTATAGCGTTCCGCTAGTTTGCCTCGAAGTTCGTCTAGAGACCAATACTGACCTATGCGGTCCTCATTACCCAAATCGCCCATGGGCATGACTTCGATCCAGGTCATATCCATATCACGATTTGCGCACCATTCTGCGAGGGTGAAGAGTTCGTCTTCGTTGAACCCTTTGAGTGCGACAGCATTGATTTTAATGCGTAGGCCTGCTGCCTGTGCGGCGTCGATTCCTCGCATCACTTGTTCCAGCCGGCCCCATCGCGTGATTTCGGCAAACTTCTTATCGTCGATAGTATCAAGAGAAATGTTCACCCGGCGCACGCCGTACGCGTAGAGCTCTTCCGCAAAGCGCTCGAGTTGTGACCCATTTGTTGTAAGGGTGAGTTCTTTGAGGGCACCGCTGTCTAGATGACGCTTCATGCCTTTGAAGAAGGTCATGATGTCGCGACGCACAAGAGGCTCCCCGCCTGTGATGCGCAGTTTCTCCACGCCCAGCCGGATGAAAGTAGAGCACATGCGGTCCAATTCCTCGAGCGTCAGAAGCTCCTTTTTGGGGAGGAACGTCATATTCTCGGCCATGCAATATACGCAGCGGAAATCACATCTGTCTGTGACGGATACACGCAGGTAAGACACGGCGCGGTGGAACGGATCAATCAATGGTGTGGTCATGGCATATTGGTAATGGCACAAGCGGAGATGAGCAAGAGCGGCTAAAGTGGTAGGCGATCTTGCTGCAAATTTGCGATCGGCTGGTGGTGATCCTGTTGGTGTTAGCAAGACAGGATTGGTTTTCCTAGCGCATGTTTCGAGACGCTTCTTTGACGGCAAACGGCTTCATTTCGGAACTGTGACGTTCCAGGAATGCGGTCACGCGCTCTGGGTCATGTTTGGACAGGTCGCGAAGCCACCAGCCAATGGCTTTCTGAATGAACCATGTGTGATCTGTCACATAGCCTGCAGCCCATTCCAAAACCCGATCTCTGGCTTCGAGCTCCGCGGGTTTGGGGAAATTCTGTTTGGTCCAAGGTAGAGTGATAACCAGGGCCGCCCGTCGGGTCCACATATGTTCGGAGATGGTCCATGTTTCCACCATGTCCAAGCGGGACGGGTCGGCTACCAGGCGTTTTTGACCGGCCATGCACGCGTGATCCGCAATGGCCCAACTGTCGAACTCAGGCACCCAACTTGCTATCAATTGCCAGGCCTCTTCGTCAGGTCGCAAGCGGGCTTGCGTCAAGACTTTTGCGGCTGCAATGCGTGCTTCGAAAATGTTTGTTTGCCAGAGGTCGGACGCAAGTGTGACACGTTGATCAACCGTCAGGTTTTGGCGCCATGACTTTGTGATATCATTCAGAGCCGGATTGGCGATGCCTAATACCGGCCTGGATTGTTTATGGTATTTTGCCATCCCCTCGGCGCGACCGGGTTCAACTAAGGCTTCCAGCGCGCCTAGCGCATCCTGAATCTGCATCATTCCACCGTCACTGATTTCGCGAGATTGCGGGGTTGATCGACATCTGTGCCTTTTGCAATTGCAGTGTGATAGGCCAACAGCTGTGCGGGAATGGCGTAAAGGATTGGCGACAGAATGTCAGAAACCTGAGGCATTTGAATAGACGCCCAGGTGCCTTCTGAACCTTGCGAAAGGCCAGTGGAATCCGTGATCAACAGTACCTTGCCAGCCCGTGCCATGACCTCCTGCATATTGGAGATCGACTTGTCATAAAGCTCGTCGCGAGGCGCCAGAACTACAACGGGAACGTGTTGATCGACCAGCGCGATTGGGCCGTGTTTTAACTCGCCTGACGCGTAAGCTTCGGCGTGAATGTAACTGATTTCTTTAAGCTTCAGCGCGCCCTCCAAGGCAAGGGGGAACATGCGCCCCCGTCCGAGAAACAAAATGTCGCGTGCTTCGGCCAGCTTGGTCGCAATCTGGGCAATCTGGCCTTCAGATCCGAGGGCCTGATTAACCAAGCCAGGCAACGCTCGTAAATCTGACAATCGGCTGTCCAGTGCCTCAGTGGTGAGCTTCTTGCGGTCACTTGCTGCCTTCAGTGCCAAGATCAAGAGAACAGTCAACTGGCACGTAAACGCTTTTGTCGACGCCACGCCAATTTCTGCCCCAGCCAAAATGGGCAAAGCAAGATCACTCTCCCGGGCAATTGAGCTTTCTGGCACGTTCACGACGGAAACGATTTTCTCTGCTTTTCCAGAGCAATAGCGCAACGCAGCAAGAGTATCGGCGGTTTCACCGGATTGAGAGACAAACAATGCAACCGTGCCATCTGTGATTGGGGGTTCGCGATACCGGAACTCGGAGGCAACATCCACTTCCACGGGAATGCCGGCGATTTGTTCAAACCAGTATTTTGCAGTCAGGCAGGCGTAAGATGCGGTGCCGCAGGCCACCATCACCAGGCGCTGTACCTTGGCGAAGTCGAGGTCTCCGCCCGGCAAGGCAATTTTGGTGCCATCTTTGGGAAGGTAGTGGCGAATGGCTTCCCCCAGAACCGTAGGCTGTTCGGCAATCTCTTTTGCCATGAAGTGCTTGTGTCCACCTTTGTCGACCTGGGTTTGGTCGATGTTGATGGTTTTGCGCTCCCGTTGGACCTCGTTGCCCTCTAGATCGCGTATTGTGAGGCTGTGACGCGTTACAACCGCGCTGTCACCTTCTTCGAGGTAGGTGATCTGATCTGTGAGCGGTGATAACGCAATTGCGTCTGAACCTATGAACATTTCTCCGACACCATGGCCGATGGCCAATGGCGAGCCTTTCCGCGCGGCCACTATCAGGTCTTCTTCGCCCTCAAACAAGAACGCCAAAGCAAAGGCACCCTCGAGTTGAGAGACTGTTTTGAGCGCAGCGTCAACGGGTTGGAGGCCGGACTGTATGTGGGACTGTGCCAGCAGAGCGATGGTTTCCGTATCGGTCTCCGTCACAAAGGAAATGCCTTGCTTGGCGAGGTCTGTCCGCAGTTCACGGTAGTTTTCAACAATGCCGTTGTGAACCACGGCCACCGAGCCGGCCTGGTGCGGGTGAGCGTTGGTCACACTGGGTGCGCCATGTGTTGCCCAGCGAGTGTGGCCAATGCCAGATTTTCCGAGCAACGGCTCATGTACCAACAAATCGGACAAGTTGACCAATTTACCCACCGCGCGGCGACGCTCCAACACGCCGGCATTGATGGTTGCGATACCGGCGCTGTCGTATCCACGATATTCAAGCCGTTTGAGCGCTTCAACCAGGATTGGCGCCACTTCGTGATCACCAAGTACCCCAACAATTCCACACATTATTTGTTCTCCAATGCGCGTTTTTGTTTTTTATTTTTTAACATTTCGAACAACTTTCGTGCGACGCCTAGTTTTGTTTGTTGGTCTGCACGCGCAATTGCCAGCGCAGCCTCAGGCACGTCTTTGGTGATGACAGAACCAGAGCCGGTCATCGCCTCATTGCCAACGGTCACGGGGGCCACAAGCATGGTGTTTGACCCGATAAAGGCTTTGTCCCCAATGGTAGTGCGGTGTTTCATCACGCCATCATAGTTACACGTGATCGTCCCAGCACCGATGTTCGTGCAAGCTCCAAGAGTTGCGTCACCGATATAGGAAAGGTGGTTCACTTTGGTGCCTTCGCCAACTTGCGCATTTTTAACTTCAACAAAGTTGCCAACGTGCACATTTTCGGAGAGTTCAGCGCCTGGGCGGAGGCGCGCGTACGGGCCAACAACCGCGCCGCGCGAAACATGACACCCTTCTAGGTGTGAAAAGGCCCGGATACGCGTGCCAGATTCAACGGTTACGCCAGGGCCAAAATAGACATTTGGTTCAATCAGAGTGTCGCGACCAACGACGGTATCAAACGACAGCATCACGGTGTCTGGTTGCTGAAGCGTCACCCCTAAGTCCATTAGGCACTGGCGCTCACGCGCCTGAAAAATAGCCTCAGCTTCTGCCAAATGGATCCGAGAATTGATCCCTAGAGTTTCACTTTCGTCACATGCCACAGCCGTGACACCCAGGCCACGGTCGCGGGCCAGTCCGACAACATCTGTCAGGTAGTATTCGCCCTGTGCATTGTTTGGAGTGATGTCATCAATCAGGGAGAACAGTGTTTCACGATCTGCCAGCATAACTCCTGAGTTGCAGAAAGTTACGGAACGCTCTTTTTCAGTCGCATCGGCGAACTCGACGATCCGATCCAGTTGATCTCCTGACATCATCAGACGACCGTACTTTCCTGGATCTGCCGCTTCAAACCCCAAGACAACCACAGCGTTTTGCGCCTTGGCAGCCACCATGGTTTCCAGTGTTTCGGCCCTGACAAAGGGCGTGTCACCAAACAGCACAATCACGTGGCCGTGAAAGTCTTCCAGTGCGTCACGGCAAGCGTCAACCGCATGGGCGGTGCCGTTTTGCTCTTTTTGCTCAACGACAACAGCGTCCTCGTCAAAATCCATAGCGGCGGACTGCACCGCGTCAAACCCGTGACCGGCCACAACCACAACCCGCTCCGGTGCCAATGTGGCTCCAGCCTGCATGGCGTGGACCAGCATAGGCGCATTGGCGATGGGGTGCAGAACCTTCGGCAGGTCAGAATTCATCCGTGTGCCTTTGCCTGCGGCCAGGATGACAAGTGCAATGCTCATCTGATTTCTCTTTTATTTCGATTGTCCCCGTTTTATCCGAGTGCAGGAAGGGTGCAAGGCCAAGGGCCATCAATTCAGGTTGCGCCCTGTAACAGCCGTGCGCGAGAACTCGCGCAGGCGGCAGGGAGCACGACATGAAGACCGTGGTTTTTGATTTAGACGGGACTCTGGCGGACACCAGCGGTGATTTGATCGCGGCCGCCAATGTTTGTTTCCGCGATATGGGGCATGGAGACGTTTTGTGTGTGGAGACCGACGCCGGCGTTGCCTTGCGCGGTGGGCGGCGGATGCTGGCCGAAGGGTTGACCCGGCTTGGCGCCATGGATGAGGCCGTGATCGCAAAATACTATCCGGTTCTATTAGAATCTTATAGCAGTGCAATTTCTGAACACACGACGATGTATAAAGGTGCCATGGACGCGGTTGAGGCATTGAAATCCCTCGGCTATGGCGTTGGGATTTGTACAAACAAACCCGAGGGATTGGCGGAGCAGCTTCTTCAAGCGTTGGGTGTTCGTGATGCCTTTGGCGCATTAGTCGGAGCAGACACGTTGCCCGTACGCAAACCTGATCCTCTGCCATTGATTGAAACGGCGAAGCGACTTAACGGCGATCCTGCGCAAACTTTGCTTGTTGGTGATAGTGATACCGACAGGAATACCGCCCGAGCTGCGGGGGTTCCGAGCGTGCTGGTGACGTTTGGACCAAGCGGTGAAGATATGGCGGCGTTGGAGCCTGAGGCGTTGTTGCATGACTACGAGGCTTTGCCACAAGTTGTGGCAGCGCTGATTGGGCGGAACCCTTCCTGATTTTCGTTGAGGCAGTTTGGTCAGCCCCCCCTGGACTAGGAAATTGAGAGCACCGATATGAGCGAGAAATTCACCGGAAACTTCACGCAGCAGGAGCCGATTTCCGAGGAGGCGATTAACGCGGCGGTTGCAGTCATGCGGAGTGGGAGATTGCACCGCTACAACCTGTCCGAGGGAGAACTAGGTGAGGTTTCGCAGCTTGAACAGGAGTTCGCAGTTTTGGTCGGGAGCAAATTTTGTTTGGCCGTAGCTTCTGGAGGCTATGCATTGGCCTGCGCTTTGCGTGCGTTGCAGGTGAACCCGGGAGATCGTGTGTTGACCAATGCGTTTACCTTGGCGCCTGTGCCGGGGGCGATTGCCAGTGTTGGTGCGGTGCCTGTTTTTGTCGGCGTTACAGAAGGTCTTGTCATCGATCTAGATGACCTCGAGACCAAGGCGGATCAGGCCGATGTGCTGATGCTTTCTCATATGCGCGGGCATATTTGTGACATGGATGCCTTGATGGCTATTTGTAACGCACACGGCATCAAAGTGATTGAAGATTGCGCGCATACAATGGGGGGGGGCTGGAAAGGGCTGGCATCGGGTCGCCATGGCGCCATGGCCTGCTATTCCACCCAGACCTACAAGCACATCAACTCGGGCGAGGGTGGGTTCCTGATCAGCGATGATGAGGAGTTGATGTCGCGGGCAGTCATGCTCTCCGGCAGCTATATGCTTTATGGACGGCATGGTGCGGCGCCATCAGCGGACGTTTTTGAGCGAGTTAAGTACCACACGCCCAATGTCTCTGGTCGCATGGATCACTTGCGAGCGGCGATTTTGCGGCCTCAATTACGGGGCCTTGATGCTCAGGTAAACAAATGGAACGCGCGGCATGACATCTTGTTAGCTGGGCTATGTGACACTCCCGGTCTAACAGTGGTTGAGCGGCCGGAAGCGGAGGCTTACGTCGGCAGTTCCATTCAATTCCTGCTGCTGGATTGGACAGAAACGCAAATTGGCGAGGCTTTGCACCGCTGTGCCGAGCGCGGTGTCGAGCTAAAGTGGTTTGGTGGCGCGGAGCCAGTGGCCTTCACGTCCCGCTACGACAGTTGGCGCTATGCGCCGTCTGAGGCGATGCCTGCAACCGACCGTATCCTAAAAGGTATTGTGGATATGCGCATCCCGCTGACGTTTTCCGAGGCAGACTGCGCATTGATTGCGCGCATCATTCGGTCGGAAGTCAGCGCGGTGTATCAAGCGGGCTGAGGCAGCCTCAAAGTATGTCGAGCACAGCCTCAGGAGGGCGTCCCAAGGCAGCCTTTCCGTTGGCCAATACAATTGGGCGCTCTATCAGTTTCGGGTTCTGAGCCATCGCCGCCAACAAGGTGGCGTTATCATCGGACTTGGACAAACCCAATTCTTTGAATAAGGCCTCTTTCGGGCGCATCATGTCAATCACAGGCACGCCCAGTAGCACTTGCACTTCTCTGAGCTCTTGCAAGCTTGGGGCACCTTCTAGGTAACGGCGCACCGTGACTTCGCCTTTGGCTTCAACCAGCTCGAGGGTTTGGCGTGATTTGGAACAGCGTGGGTTGTGCCAAATTGTGATCATAGCCAGTCCTCTCGTTTGCTTCCAACTGCTTCTGCCACGTTGGTGAAGCCGTCTTTTTGCAGCCGTTTATCCAAGTCCCGAATAATGGTCTCTGCCAAGGAGAACCCGCCATAGACCAAGGCTGTATAGAGCTGCACCGCGCTCGCACCGGCGCAGATTTTTGCGTAGGCTTGCTCGGCAGAGCCGACGCCTCCAACGCCGACCAGTGGAATTGAGCCGTCGGTGAGCTTGGACAGCTGCGCCAGAACCCGAGTGGATTTCTCAAACAGTGGAGCGCCAGACAGGCCACCCGCCTGATCTTTGTCCGCACTTTGCAGCCCTTCGCGGGACAGCGTTGTATTGGTGGCAATGATGGCATCCAACTGGCTTTCCGCTGCCACTTCCGCAATTTCTGCCAGTTCGTCGTGGGTCAGATCTGGCGCGATCTTCAGGAAAACCGGGATCTTGCGATCAAGATTGTTCCGTGTTTCCATCACGCCAGCCAGGAGCGCGGACAGGGCGGCTTTGCCCTGCAAGTCACGCAGTTTCTCGGTGTTGGGCGAGCTGACGTTGACGGTGGCAAAATCTATATGAGCGCCGCAACACGCCAACACGCGCGCGAAGTCTTCGGCGCGGTTGTCGCTGTCCTTGTTGGCCCCGAGGTTGAGGCCAATCACTGCATTGCGTGGGCGTTGCGTAAGGCGAGTGCCAATGGCCTCCATGCCGTCGTTGTTAAAGCCAAAGCGGTTGATGGCGGCTTTGTCTTCGGACAACCGAAACAGGCGGGGTTTTGGGTTGCCCGGTTGAGGTCGGGGTGTCGCGGCGCCAACTTCTACAAAGCCGAAGCCGGATTTGGCAAGCGCATCCAACGCGGTGGCGTTTTTGTCAAACCCCGCAGCCAGCCCAACAGGGTTGGGCAGATCGAGGCCTGCGAGCGTGGTTTTGAGGCGCGGCGAGGTGATTTCGCCCGGCGCGTTGCCCATACCCATTTCCAAAGCCTTCAGAGCTATGCCGTGGGATTTTTCCGGGTCCATATTGCGCAGGACATTCATGCCCACGGCTTCGAGGCTGCGTTTTAGGCTCATGACAATACTCCGGCTGGGAATTCATGCTTGCCGTCGACAAGCGGCAGAGGTTGCGCCCAAGTGACATCACTCAGGCGAAGCTCGCGGTACAAATGCGGGAATTCCGCACCGCCCCGTGAGACCTCCCATTTCAAATCACTGCCCAACCGGTCGCATTCACAGGCCAGCAGGAAAAGGTTTTCCTCGCCTGCAAAGTGTTTTGCGGCAGTCTCGGCAGCTTGCTCAGCCGTGGAGAAGTGTACGTAGCCATCGGCCACATCAACAGGCGCGCCTACGGAGTGCCCTTCGGCTCGCAGCGCCGCCCATTCTTCGGAGCGGAATATCTTGAAGATCAGCATGAGCTGCTCATGCAACGGACTCGGCGCAAGGTCAAGCATGACAGGAATTGTTAAATCTTTGACATTTGAGCCGATTAAACGGCACGATATTGACTGAACGATAAAAAGAGAGGGGATTCTCCATGATTACTCGACTGATGACAGGGGCGGCAGCACTGGCCGTAACAGCCGGAATGGCCGCAGCGGACTACACGCTGACGATTTTGCACACCAATGATTTTCACGCCCGTTTTGAGCCCATCTCCAAATACGACTCCGGTTGTAGCGAAGACTCCAACGCTGAAGGCAAGTGCTTTGGCGGTTCCGCGCGTCTCGTGACAGCGCTGGCGGATGCGCGTGCGCGTTCCAACAACTCGATCCTCGTGGATGGCGGTGACCAATTTCAGGGCACACTGTTCTACACATACTATAAGGGCAAGCTTGCCGCGGAGATGATGAACAAGCTTGGCTACGACGGCATGACCGTGGGCAACCACGAGTTTGACGATGGCCCGGAAGTGCTGCGTGGCTTTATGGACGCAGTTGATTTTCCTGTGCTGATGTCCAACGCTGATTTTTCCGGTGAAGAGCTGCTGGCAGACAAGCTGCTGAAATCAACCGTGATCGAACGTGGTGGCGAGAAGATTGGCCTAATTGGCCTGACGCCACAGGACACCGATGAGTTGGCCAGCCCCGGTCCAAACGTGATCTTCACTGACCCTTCCGAGGCAGTTCAGGGTGAAGTTGATAAACTGACTGAAATGGGTGTGAATAAAATCATCGTGTTGAGTCACTCTGGTTATGGTGTCGATCAAAAGGTTGCGGCCAACACCACGGGTGTAGATGTAATCGTGGGTGGCCATACCAACACGCTGCTGTCCAACACGTCTGATCGCGCGGAAGGTCCATATCCAACCATGGTTGGCTCTACGGCGATTGTGTCTGCTTACGCTTACGGCAAATTCCTTGGCGAGTTGAATGTGACCTTCAACGACGCAGGCGAGATTGTTGAAGCGGCCGGTGAGCCGATCATCATGGATGCGGCTGTAGCGGAAGACGAAGCCACTAAGGCGCGCATTGCGGAGGCGGCCGCTCCACTGGATGAAATCCGCAACCGTGTTGTTGCCGAGGCTGCGGAAGCGATTGATGGTGAGCGTGGGTCTTGCCGTGCCGGCGAATGCACCATGGGCAATCTGATTGCCGATGCGATGCTGGATCGTGTGAAAGACCAAGGTGTGCAAGTTGCCATACAAAACGGGGGCGGTATCCGTGCCTCCATTGATGCAGGTGAAGTGACTATGGGCGAGGTGCTGACCGTGCTGCCGTTCCAGAACACACTGTCAACTTTCCAAGTCACCGGCGAAACTCTTGTTGCTGCGTTGGAAAATGGCGTGAGCCAGCACGAAGAAGGTGCCGGTCGTTTCCCACAAGTTGCGGGCATGTCATATGCCTTTGATGCGAGCAAAGAGGCCGGTAGTCGTGTGAGCGACGTGATGGTTGGCGGCGAGCCAATTGACGCAGGTGAGCTCTACAGCGTGGTGTCCAACAACTACGTGCGTAATGGCGGTGACGGCTACAAAATGTTCCGCGATGCGCAGAACGCCTATGACTATGGCCCGGATCTGGCCGATGTAACTGCTGAGTATCTGGCGGCGAAAGGCCCGTTCAAGCCGTACCTGGATGGTCGCATCACCATGAAGTAATTCGTCTGACTTGACGATCTATGCCCTCGCTAGGAAACTGGCGGGGGTTTTTTTTGAGGCAGTCATGGACCATCCCCTAATCGATCTGATTAACCAAAAAATCCGCGACGCGGAAAAGGCCGGTGATTTTGACAACCTTGAGGGGGCGGGCAAGCCCCTGAAACAAGAAGAAGATCCCGAAAATGCGCTGTTAAACCGATTGGTAAAAGAGGCGGGAGGGGTGCCAGAGTTCGTGTCCTTGTCGCGGGAGCTGGCAAAACTGCGGGAAGAGTTGCGAGAAACTGGAGATCGGACACGGCGGCAAGAGATCATGAAAGAGATGTCAATGATGGACGCCAGGATCGAGCTGGCGCGGAAGGCCCATCGCTGATGTGCGGACGGTTTGCGATCACCTTGCCGACCGATGCGATGGCGCAGTTGTTTGCGGCCACACCTGCCAACAACCTGCCTGAAGTGCCCAACTTCAATGTTTGCCCCACCAATCAGATCCATGTGGTGTTGGGGGAAGGGGAAGCGGCGCGGCGGTTGGTGTCGATGCGCTGGGGCTTTATCCCGCATTGGTACAAAACGGCCACGGACGGGCCATTGCTGATCAATGCGCGCGCGGAGACTTTGGCGGAAAAGCCTGCGTTTCGAAACGCCTGTCGGGAGCGGCGGTGCCTGATTCCGGTGACTGGGTTTTACGAGTGGACCAAGGACAGCGAAGGCCTGCGTTGGCCGTGGTACATTTCTGCGGGCGCGCCCTTGGCGTTGGCTGGGGTGTGGCAAGAGTGGGCACAGGGCGACGAGGCCATGAGCACCTGCGCGATAGTGACCACCGCTGCCAACGAAGCCATGTCTCAAGTCCACCACCGGATGCCTGTTGTGATTGACGAGGAAAATTGGGGATTGTGGCTTGGCGAACAGGGGCACGGGGCGGCCACTCTGATGAAGGCGGCGGATGAAGATCTCCTGTCTTTTCATCAGGTTGATCGCGCGGTGAACTCCAATCGTGCGGCGGGGCCTGAGTTGATCGATCCGATCTAGTATTCGATTTTTGACGAAGGTCAGTCGTGGATTTTCAAGAAATCTGCGACAATCCTTCAGCTTCACAAGGGCCGGTAGTGCCTTGGCGTCAAGCGGTTGGCCTGAGATGATGGGATGAACTTTTTGGAGGGTCCTATGTCCCGGTCTTCGTACTATGCACCGCAAGGCGGTCTGCCGCCGCAAACCCAATTGCTCACTGATAGAGCGATGTTCACTGAGAGCTTTGCCGTCATTCCGAAAGGCACTCTCACCGATATCGTCACGTCCAACCTGCCATTTTGGACAGGCACGCGCGTTTGGGTGATTGCGCGGCCAATGAGCGGATTTTCGGAAACGTTTTCGCACTATATCGCAGAAGTGTCCCCTGATGGGGGGAGCGATAAGCCGGAACTTAATCCAGAAGCGCAAGGTGTGCTGTTTGTGGTTGAAGGCAGCATCGTTGTCACGATCGAGGGTGAACAGCATGAGCTTGGCAATGGTGGTTATGCCTATTTGCCTGCTGGCAGCAACTGGACGCTGAAGAATACAAGTGAAGCGCCCGCGAAATTCCACTGGGTTCGCAAGAAGTATGAGGCGGTTGCAGGTATCGACCTTCCTGAGGCCTTTGTGACGTCAGATGCAGACACGCCGATCAATTTTATGCCGGACACAGATGGCAAGTGGGGCACGACACGGTTTGTGGAGCCGGACGATCTGCGCCATGACATGCATGTGAACATCGTGACCTTTGAGCCCGGCGGCGTGATCCCGTTTCTAGAGACACATGTGATGGAACATGGGCTCTACGTGCTGGAGGGCAAAGCGGTCTACAAGCTCAATCAGGATTGGGTTGAAGTCGAGGCGGGCGATTACATGTGGCTGCGCGCGTTTTGCCCGCAGGCCTGTTACGCAGGTGGGCCAGGTAAGTTCCGCTACCTGCTATACAAAGATGTGAACCGTCACATGACGCTTTGAGATGGCCAAAAGGGAGTTTTGCCAGCAACTGATTGGGTTGTGGCAAAACGCCTTTGCTTGATAGCGATAACAAACGCATGAGGGCGGATTTTCCGCCCCTTTTGGGGTGGCAATTGCAGAGCAAACCCTATCAATTGGCCTTTCAGGACAAAATGGAACGCGTGTCATGAGCGAGCGCAAGATCAGGATTTTCATCAACGGGTTTGGCCGCATTGGCCGGACGGTTTTGCGTATCCTGGCAAAGGGTCAGCATCCCGAGTTTGAGATCGTTGGCATCAACGACATCGAGCCGCTGGAGACTTGTGCCTATCTATTTGAGTTCGATAGTGTTTTTGGCGCTTACCCAGGATCCGTTGAGGCGGAAGCTGCGGTGCTCACTGTTGACGGGCTGAACATTCCGTTTTCTGCCGAGCGCGACCTGAGCATCTTGGATCTTCGTGATGTCGACGTGGTGCTGGAATGTACCGGCATGGCGGGCGCACGGGCAATCGCTGAACGTGGATTGGCCGCTGGTGCCTCTAAGGTGTTGATTTCTGGACCTTCCGATGAGGCCGATGACACCATTGTTCTGGGCGCCAATCAGGAGCTTTTGAAGGATCAGAAGATCTTGTCAAACGCCTCTTGCACCACCA
This sequence comes from uncultured Shimia sp., assembly GCF_947493595.1. Lineage (GTDB taxonomy): Bacteria > Pseudomonadota > Alphaproteobacteria > Rhodobacterales > Rhodobacteraceae > Shimia. The sequence goes on from NZ_CANLRL010000007.1 coordinate 152,587, forward strand.
ACGCGCTCGCGCCGTTGATGCGGGTATTGGATGAAGGCTTTGGCCTTATCAGCGGCCATATGACGACGGTGCATTGCTATACGGGCAGTCAGCCAACTGTTGACCAGCCACGTGCAGATTTGGTGCGGAGTCGGGCAGCTGCATTGTCGATGGTGCCAACCACCACCTCGGCGCAGCGGATGATTGATAAGGTTTTGCCACATCTGAAAGGGCGTGTCGAAGCGCGTGCTATTCGGGTGCCAACGGCCAGTGTGTCTGCAATTGATCTGACAATACAGACTGAAAAAGATGTGTCAGTTGATGCGGTTAACGCCTGTTTGAAAGCAGCGACGGAGAGAGATGGTATCTTGGGTTGGAGCACCAAGCCGCTTGTCTCGACCGACCTGCGGGCGCGGCCGGAATCGCTGATTGTGAGTGAACGAGAGACCAGCGTGTCGGTGGGCGGGCTTCTGCGCGTCTTTGGCTGGTATGACAATGAATGGGGCTTTTCCAACCGGATGTTGGATATGGCCAGAGCAATGGGGCGGCGCTGAGCTGCGCGAGGGGAATTGGGAGAATAGAAGAGATGACAAACACCAAGGATCAGGACCGCGCCCGTCAGGCCGCACTAAACTACCACGAGTTTCCCAAGCCCGGTAAGCTGGAAATCCGCGCGACCAAGCCGATGGCAACAGGCCGTGACCTGAGCCGGGCCTATAGCCCCGGCGTGGCCGAGGCCTGTATCGAGATTGAAAAGAACCCTGCGGATGCAACGCGTTACACCGCGAAAGGCAATCTGGTTGCGGTGATTTCCAATGGTACTGCCGTGCTTGGTCTTGGCGATATTGGGGCGCAGGCGTCCAAGCCGGTGATGGAAGGCAAGGCAGTTCTTTTCAAAAAATTCGCCGGGATTGATTGTTTTGACATCGAAGTGAACGAGCCTGATCCGGAAAAACTCGCCGATTTGGTCTGTCGTCTGGAACCCACTTTCGGGGCAATTAATTTAGAAGACATTAAGGCACCGGATTGCTTCCTTGTGGAGCGGCTCTGTAAAGAGCGCATGAACATTCCGGTGTTCCACGATGACCAGCACGGCACAGCGATTGTGGCGGCGGCTGCAGCCTACAACGCGCTGATCGTGGCCAAGAAAAACGTTGAAGACATCAAGGTTGTGGCGCTGGGCGCGGGGGCGGCGGGGATTGCTTGCCTCAAGATGCTGATGACCATGGGGGTTCAACACGAAAACATCCTGATGCTGGACAGTAAAGGCGTGGTGCATAAGCAGCGCAACGACCTGACGGCGGAGAAGGCGGAGTTCGCGCAAGACACTGATAAGCGGACCACAATGGAGGCCATGGAGGAGGCGGACCTGTTCCTTGGCGTGTCTGGTCCGGGCCTGTTGACCAAAGAGATGGTTGAGCAGATGGCGGATGATCCGATCATCTTTGCGCTGGCCAACCCAACCCCTGAGATCATGCCAGAGTTGGCGCGTGAGGCTGCACCAGGTGCGTTGATCGCAACAGGACGCTCGGACTATCCGAACCAGGTGAATAACGTGCTGTGTTTCCCGTTCATTTTCCGGGGTGCGTTGGACGCGGGTGCGACCGAAATCAACGATGCGATGAAGCTGGCCTGTGTGGAGGCAATTGCCTCTCTGGCGCGGGAAACGACCTCTGCAGAAGTGGGCGCGGCTTATAAAGGCGAGACCCTGACATTTGGGCCTAACTACCTGATCCCAAAGCCGTTTGATCCACGCCTTTTGCCGACCATTGCGGTGGCGGTGGCCAAGGCGGCCATTGACTCCGGTGTGGCCACCAAGGAGCTGGATCTGCACGCCTATGAGAACAAGCTGCAGGCGCAGGTGTTCCGCTCTTCGATGATCATGCGTCCGGTTTATGAGGCTTCCAGCATGAGCCGTCGCCGGATCGCATTTGCGGAAGGTGAAGACGAGCGCGTGCTGCGGACTGCGCAAGCGATGCTGGAAGAGACCGTGGACACGCCGGTGTTGATTGGTCGTCCAGAGGTTGTTGCGCATCGCCTTGATAAGGCTGGACTAAAGATCAAACCGGGTGTGGATTTTGAACTGATCAATCCGGAGCAGGATGAGCGCTATCGCGACTACTGGACCCACTATCACAACAAACTGCGGCGTCAGGGGGTGAGCCCGGACAGTGCGCGGGCGATTTTGCGCACCAATAACACCGCGATTGCGGCGATTGCTGTGGACCGTGGCGATGCGGACAGCATGATCTGCGGTACCTTTGGCGAGTATCGCTGGCATCTGCGCTATGTGACGGAAGTGTTGGAAAACAAAGAGTTGCATCCGGTTGGGTCGCTGTCTTTGATCATCCTGGACAAAGGGCCGCTGTTCCTGGCGGACACACATATTCACATCGAGCCAACCTCTGAGCAGGTGGCGGAAACGGTGATTGCCGCCGCCCGTCACGTGCGGCGCTTTGGGGTGGATCCGAAGATCGCGCTCTGTTCCGGAAGCCAGTTTGGCAACCTGGATTCGCACTCCGGTCGGGTGATGCGCGGGGCCTTGGATATTCTGGATCAGAACGACTATGACTTTGAATATGAAGGGGAAATGCACACTGATGCAGCCCTTGATTCAGAGTTGCGTGAGCGGTTGTTCCCGGGTGGCCGTCTGACGGGTAAAGCCAATGTGCTGGTGTACTCCAACACAGATGCGGCGGGTGCGACCCGTAACATCTTGAAATCAGTGTCAGATGGACTGGAAGTGGGCCCGATCCTGATGGGTATGGGCAACCGGGCGCATATTGTGACTCCGTCGATCACGGTGCGTGGTTTGCTCAACATTGCTGCGCTGGCGGGCACTGAAGTTTCGACCTACGGCTAAGCCAGATTTGAAGTGAAGCAGCAGGCCCCGTTAACCATGGTTTTTGGGGTCTGTTTTTTGTCTGTTTCACGTCGGTATTGCGTCGGTGGGGGGCTTGTGCTGCGGGAGGCAGGTAAACACAACGCGCGTTGCGCAGGTGTTGCGCAATAAGAGGGCGTGCCTGACCCTGGGCGGGCGCTTATGAAACGAAATTGGTTTGCGAAACGAGCCCATGTGCCCGTTCATTTCGATTTGCGGAAAGTCGAAGTGCGCCCTCCCATGGGGAGGGTCGGGCGCGCCCGGCGTTGCCGGGCAATTCGTTACAGCGGCCAGAACATCAGAATTGCAGGGATCGAAACGGCGACCACGAGCACTTCCAGAGGCAGGCCGATGCGCCAGTAGTCGCCAAACTGGTAGCCGCCGGGGCCGAGGATCAGTGTGTTGTTCTTGTGACCGATGGGCGTGAGGAAGGCTGACGAGGCGGCAACCGCAACCGCCATCAGGAAGGGGTCAGGTGACACGCCAAGCGCGTTGGCCATCTGGATGCCTACGGGCGCGGCGACGATGGTGGTGGCGGTGTTGTTGAGCACGTCGCTGAGCGTCATGGTCACGAGCATTAGCACTGTGAGCACCGCCCAAGCGGGCAGGCCGGAGGTCAGGCCAACGAGGCCGTTGGCGATCAATGCGGTGCCGCCAGAGCTGTCGAGCGCCGCGCCGAGTGGGATCATCGAGCCTAGGAGCACCACAACCGGCCATTCGACGTGGTCGTAGAGTTCGGAAAGCGGGACAATCTTGGCGAGCACATAGGCGATCACCACAAGCCCCAAAGCGATGGGCAGATAGATCAAGCCAAAAGAGGCGGCGGCGACGGCGCCGACAAATAGGCCAATGGCGAGCCACATCTTGCTGTTGGCAGTCACGGTCAGGCCGCGATCTGCGAGCGGCAGGCAGCCAAGCCATTTGGTCACGTCGGGGCCGCGGTCTTTGTGTACGAGGATCAAGAGGATGTCACCGGGCTGGACCACGGTTTTGCGGATCTGGCTGCGGATGCGGCGACCTTCGCGGGAGATGCCCATAAGCACGGCGCCTTGACGCCACGCGAGACCAAGGGCAGCAGCGGTTTTGCCTGCGATGCGCGCGGTTTCGGGCACCACTACTTCGATGATGTCGAGGCCGTCCCCGGCGGCTTTGAGCTGTTCCTCGCGTTTCTCGTCGGAGAAGTTCAGCGAGAGGGCTGTGCGGAATTCGTCGAGCGCGTCGGGGGTGGCTTCGAGTACAAGGGCGTCGCCTTCGCGCAGGACGTTGGTGCGTGCGGTGCCGTAGAGCCGTTTGCCGCCGCGCATCAGGCCGAGGATTTGCACGTCGGCCTCTTCGGCGTCCGGTTCAAGCTCACCCAAGCGCTTGCCAATCAGCTTGCTCTCAGCAGGGATGGTGAGCTCGGCGATGTATTGGCCGAGGTCGGCGACTTTTTTGCCCGCGTCTTCGCGATCCGGGATCAGACGCCAGCCAATCAGAGCCACAAACAGTAGGCCTGCAATGGCGGTAAGGCCTCCGACGGGGGCGAAGTCGAACATCTTGAAGGGTTCGCCAAGGCTTTCCTCGCGGATGGAGGCGATGATGATGTTCGGCGGCGTGCCGATGAGCGTGGCCATGCCACCCAAGATGGTGGCAAATGACAGCGGCATCAGGGATTTGGACGGGCTGCGGCCTGCCTTGCGGGCGGTTTGGATGTCCACAGGCATCAGCAGTGCCAGCGCCGCGACGTTGTTCATAAAGGCAGAGAGCACTGCACCAACCGCACCGATAATGGCGATGTGATTGCCCAACGAGCGGGCGCTGTCGACCAAAGTGCGGGTGATCAGCCCCACGGCGCCAGAGCGCACAAGGCCTGCGGAGACAATCAGCACCAGGGCGACAATGAGGGTCGCAGGGTGGCCAAAGCCGGAAAACGCGTCTTTGGTCGGGACGACGCCGGCCACAACGGCGATCATCAGGGCGGCAAAGGCGACCATGTCATAGCGGAAGCGTCCCCAAAGCAGCATGACAAACACACCGCCAAACAGGCTGAACAAAATGATCTGATCTGTGGTCATGAAAGGGCCTGTGCGCAAAATTTGTTGCGCTGGAGTCAATCGTAGAGGCACAGGAAACGCAAGTCGCTTGCGGCCTTTGGCTGCCTTGACGTATAGAGAGCCCTGAAAAAGCGATACTGCCAATAGATAACCGGAGGCGAACCATGGCCGGCCACAGTAAATGGGCAAACATTCAGCACCGCAAAGGGCGTCAGGACGCCGCGCGTTCCAAGCTGTTTTCCAAACTTTCCAAAGAGATCACCGTAGCCGCCAAAATGGGCGATCCGGATCCTGAGAAGAACCCACGTCTTCGCTTGGCCGTGAAAGAAGCCAAAAGCCAGTCTGTGCCAAAAGACGTGATCGAACGCGCGATTAAAAAATCGGTTGCGGGCGAGGGCGATGACTATGAAGAAATCCGTTATGAGGGCTATGGCCCCAATGGTGTGGCGGTGATTGTCGAAACCATGACCGACAACCGCAACCGGACCGCCTCCACCGTGCGCTCCACCTTCACCAAGAGTGGCGGCAACCTTGGTGAGACCGGCTCCGTTGGGTTCATGTTTGATCGCAAAGGTGAAGTGACCTACGGCGCGGATGCGGGTGATGCGGACTCTGTGTTTGAGGCGGCGATTGAAGCCGGTGCCGAGGACGTGGAAAGCTCCGAAGATGGCCACATCATCTGGTGTGAGGACACTGACCTGAACGAGGTCTCCAACGCGTTGGAAGCGGCCTTGGGTGAATCGGTCAGTACCAAGCTGGTGTGGAAACCCACCACGACAACTGAGTTGGATCTGGAAGGTATGCAGAAGTTGATGCGCCTGATTGATGCGCTGGAAGATGACGATGACGTGCAGCGCGTGACCGCCAACTTTGAAGCCTCTGATGAGGTTATGGAACAGCTGTAAGCCGTTTCATAAATGACAGAATATGCGCCCCGTCAGCTTTGCTGGCGGGGTTTCCTTATTGGAAATTAACCATCCCACAGTTTTGCCGCATTTTGATTGTAGCCTGAGTTTGACACTACCAAAATTCATTGATTTGAGGACTGAAGGCATGCGGTTTGACCTTCTGGACGGGGTGCGTGGGCATCTGCTTTTTATGATGATGTTGGGGCATCTTGGCGCCCAAACAGGGATGAACGCTCTGTTTACGGTGCATCATGTGCAAATTATTCAGCTGTTGAGTGCTGAGTTTCTGGTGGTTTTGTCTGGTCTTTTGGTGGGCATTTTGTACGCCATCAAATTTCAGGACCCGGGCAAACTGGCGCGGTTTCTGAAGCAGCGTATTCGGAAAATTTATGTCTATTACCTGCTCTCAGCCGGGCCGTTTTTGATCCTCCTAGCGCTTGAAGGCGCGAACTTTGGACAGTTTGCATTTGGGGTTGGCGAGGTCTTGCTCATCCAAAATGGCGGTGCTTATTCGGACATCTTGCCGATTTACATCTACTGTTTTGTCTTGCTGTTTGCGCTGAGTTTTGGGTTGGCTTACCTGCCGCAGGCGATGTTGCTGGTGCCATCGGCGCTTATCTACGTGGTGAGTTTGTTCAACTATGATGGCGGGGTGTTTGGCTGGGGTGGTAAGTTTCTGGTGTTTGACATCGCGGCCTGGCAGTTCCTGTTTTTTCTGTCGTATTTGGCCGGGCTGTATTTTCGAGAGATTGTCGGGTGGCTCAATGGTCTGAGTGATTGGGCGTTTGTGGCGCTGCTGCTTGGCGTTGCTGTTATGGCCTTGGGGCAGAGATGGGCGTTTTGGTATCCGACACTTGGCGCTTTGCCGGAGGGTGTTCAGGGCAACTGGTTTCGCATGCATCTGCATCCTGTGCATCTTTTGCGCACCTTTGCCGTGGCAGCATTTGTGACTGTGGTGATGACCCGATCGGTGCCTGTGACGGCTTGGTTGACGAAATTTTTTCGGTGGTATTTCTCACTGCCGCTTTTGAGATATTGCGGCGTATGGGCGATTCAGATGTTTGTGATCCATGTCTATATGGTCGCGCTGTTTGCCTATCTGTTGCCGCAGTGGGGGGCGACGGAAGGGATGGTTTGGGCCGTAGCGTTTCAGGTTGTCTACATGCTTCTTCCTTACCTTATCCACCATGGTCTCAGACGACGCAGGCAGGCCTTGGCCGCGCGCAGCGTCAGTTGAGATGGTTGCGCGCGACTTGACGCACCGCTTTGGTGAGCGGGGCAAGGGCCGGTGCCAGAAGGCGGCTGGATTGCCAGAATAATGGTGTGTCGTAGGTGGTGTTGGGGATCAAAGGCACCAGAGCACCTGTTTCCAAATGGGGGCGCACCAAAGGTTCCGGGTTCATGCCCCAGCCAAGGCCGAGCAGGCAGGCTTCGACAAAACCGGTGGAGGAGGGCAGGCGGTGGCTGGGCGGAGTGGGCGTGATGCCGAGGTTGGTTGCCATCCACGTGTCCTGTAAGCGGTCCTTGGCGTCAAAAATCAGGATTGGCGCGGTGGATATGGCCTCTGCGGTGACACCCTCCGGGAAGTGTTTGGCCATATAGGCCGGGCTGGCGGACGGCACGTAGCGCATTGGGCCAAGCGAGGTGCTGTCACAGCCGGCAATCGGGGATTCATGCGCGGTCACGGCAGCGACCACTTCGCCGCGACGGAGCCAGTCGGCAGAGAAATCCTGATCGTCGACGACCAGATCAAACAGCAGGTCGGGCACCTGCGCGGCGGCTTTGAGAAACCATGTGGCGAGGCTGTCCGCGGTGACGGCGATGCGCAGGCGGGCGGTGCGCGGGGAGAGCTTTGCCAGATCGCGGGAGAGCGCGCCTTCGAGCATGCCCACTTGATCGAGGTGGGCGGCGAGGCGGCGGCCGGTTTCGGTGCCTTCACAGGGGGTGCCCCGTAACACCAAGGGCATGCCAATACGTTCTTCGAGTGCTTTCAGACGTTGCGAGATGGCGGATTGGGTGACGCCCAGTTCCTGTGCCGCGCCATCAAAACTGCCGGTGCGCAGGATCGCCGCAAGGGCGGCGAGATGGGCGTAGTCGAGGTTCATTGCAGCTTGGCTGCGGTGCCGTGTGTGGGTCTGATCCGGTTTTGGTAGGCATTGAGCGTTGAGCCGTCATGGGCCAGCGCCCAGTCTTTGGCTTCATTAACAGACATGCCGAGGTTCATCGCTAGCTTGTCAGCCAGCGCATAAGCGGTGCGGGTGGGATGCAGCTTCGTCAGCAATTCGACGTGACGCAGGCGCGCTTCCGGGAATTGGTCCAAGCAGTGCTTGATGTCGTCCTGCGGCAGTTGGAAGTGAAAGGCCAACGCGTTGCGCAAAAACAGCGCGTCGTGACCAGCGGCCTCCAGACGGCGGCAGTAGTCTTCGTTGCTTTCCCCTTTGGCGGGCGGCAGGGTTTTGTAGCTCGGAAGCGACATAAGCTGTCCTAATGTGGTTCCAGGTGTTTTAATTTGAGTAATTGACATGCGGGCCGTAGTCAAACCCCAACACAAAGGTGCAATGGATAATCACTGGGGGCAAGACGATATGGGCGAGACAGGTATTTGGGGACCGGCATTGGCCGGGTTTGCACTGGGGTTTTCGCTCATTATGGCGATTGGTGCGCAAAACGCCTTTGTGCTGCGCCAAGGCTTAAGGGGGGAATATGTGCTGCCACTGGTGCTGACCTGTGCGGTGAGTGATGCCATTTTGATCACGCTTGGCGTGGCGGGCTTTGGCGCGCTGATTGCGGCGAACCCGAGCATGATTGAGTGGGTGCGCTATGGCGGTGCGGCGTTCCTGTTTGTCTATGGCGCGATGAACTTCAAGGCTGCGGCGGCAGGGGGAGATGCCTTGCAGGACAAAGGCCGCACGGCAGGCAGTTTGGGCGCGGCGGTGATGACCTGTGTGCTGCTGACCTGGGCCAATCCACATGTGTATTTGGACACTGTCGTGCTATTGGGCGGGATTTCCGCGCAATATGCGCCCGGCTGGGCCTTTGGGGTTGGTGCGGTAACCGCAAGCTTTGTGTTTTTCTTCTCTCTGGGGTTTGGCGCCAAACTGTTGCGGCCTTTCTTTGTCAATCCACGCTCCTGGCAGATTTTGGATGTGCTGGTCGGGCTAACCATGTGGGCGATTGCCGCGAAACTGATCTGGGGCATGTGAGGGGGCGCTGCCCCCGTCGGCGCATGCGCCGACTCCCCCGGGATATTTGGGGAAGGAGAAGACTGGGGTGTTCTGTGAGGCGGCGCACATAAGTTGTGGGGACTCGCCTGTTTTGTGCGACAGGGAAATGGCCATATCCTTTTGGTAGCAAGTCAGGAGGACGCCATGAGTTGGAACCCAGCCTTAGAGCCAACATTGCCAGATGCCACCGCCTTGGAGGCGATCGAGACGGTCATTGTGCCGCGTTCTCGAGACCTTGGCGGATTCTCTGTGCGGCGGGCGTTGCCTGCGCCCAAGCGGCAGATGGTGGGGCCGTTTATCTTCTTTGATGAAGCGGGACCGGCGGAGTTTTTGACCGGGCAAGGTATTGATGTGCGGCCGCATCCGCATATCGGTCTTGGGACGGTAACGTATCTCTATCGCGGTGAGTTTGAGCATCGCGACAGTCTTGGCACACATCAGATGATTTATCCCGGTGAGGTGAACTGGATGGTGGCGGGCAATGGCGTGACCCATTCGGAGCGCACATCGGAAGCCACGCGCAAGGCGCCAAGCTCGCTGTTTGGGATTCAGACCTGGATTGCTTTGCCGGAAGAGCGTGAGGATGATCCGGCGGCGTTTGAGCATCATGGCAAAGAGGCGTTGCCGTTTCTGGAAGGCGAAGGCAAAGAGGTGCGGTTGATCCTTGGCGATGCCTGGGGGGAGCGGGCGCCGGTGAGCATGATGTCAGAGACGTTTTATGCGGATGTGGCGCTTCAAGCTGGGGCGAAGCTGCCGATGCCAGACAATCACGAGGATCGTGGGCTTTATGTTTTGGAAGGCGCTGTGGAGATTGCGGGGGACGTGTTTGAGCCGGGACGCATGGTAGTGTTCCGGCCCGGAGATGCGATCACGGTGACGGCGGGTCCCCAAGGTGCACGGCTGATGGCGCTGGGTGGGGAAACCATGAATGGGCCGCGGTATATCTCGTGGAATTTTGTCAGCTCCAGCAAGGAGAAGATTGAGGCTGCCAAAGCCGATTGGGCGGCGGGAGATTGGGCCGATGGGCGGTTTCAATTGCCGCCTGGGGACGATCAGGAGTTTATTCCCTTGCCAGACAGGATGCTGTGACGCCGCGGCAAAATTTTGCTTAACAGGTTTCCTACCTCGACACTGCCGCCACGTCATGTCTATGTGGCGGCATGACGGATGAAAGTGCCAGTTCCCCTGTGATGGGCGTGTTTTGGATGCTGGTCACGGGGCTTTGCTTTGTGGCGGTGACCGCGCTTGTGAAGATGGTGGGGACACGGCTGCCTGCCTCTGAGACGGCGTTTTTGCGCTATGCGTTGGGCATCGTGTTTCTGATCCCGATGATCAAACCAATTTTAGAGGCGAAGCTCACCAAGCGGCAAGTTGGCTTGTTCAGCCTGCGCGGTGTTTTGCACACCGGTGCGGTGGTGGCGTGGTTCTTTGCCATGGCGCGCATTCCTATCGCTGAGGTCACGGCGATGAACTACCTGTCGCCGGTCTATGTTACCGTTGGTGCGGCACTTTTCCTGGGGGAGAAGCTGGCGTTTCGGCGGATCGCGGCGGTGATTGTGGCCTTGATTGGTGTGACGATCATTTTGCGACCGGGCTTTCGTGAGTTGAGCCCAGGGCATTTTGCCATGTTGTTCACCGCGCTGGGCTTTGCCGGTGGCTACCTAATAGCCAAACGATTGAGTGAAGAGGTCAGCCCTACTGTGGTTGTGGGCATGTTGTCGGTGACGGTGACGATTGGGTTGGCGCCGCTGGCGTTGTCAGTTTGGGTGACGCCGACTTTGGAAGAACTTGTGATCCTGTTTGGCGTGGCCTGTTTTGCCACGGCAGGGCATTACACGATGACCTTGGCTTTCAAAGCCGCGCCGGTGACGGTGACGCAGCCGGTGAGTTTCTTGCAGATGGTCTGGGCGGTATTGCTGGGCTGGATTGGATTTGGCGAGCAACCGGATGTCTGGGTGCTGGTTGGGGCGCTTACAATCATTGGCGCGATCAGCTTTATCACCTGGCGTGAGGCCATGTTGAAGCGGCGGCAAATCACGCCGCTGGTGGGGCAGACCAAGCTCTGAAATTTGCCACAGCGTTGTAACTGCGCCTATCCTGAAGGAAATCGGGAGGGGGCACTATGAGATCAGCTTTCAGGATGGTCGGGTTAGCGGCGGCGGTCACGCTGCCAGTGGCCGCTCAGGCGGGGTTGGAAATCTGTAACGAGGCTGGGTTCTCGCAAAGTGTGGCGGTGGCCTACAAGGATGGGGATGCCTATCGTTCACGTGGGTGGTGGAACCTAGATCCGGGCGAGTGCGACACGCCGGTGACTGGAGATCTGAAGCGACGGTATTACTATGTCTTTGCCACTGCGACGGGCTATGAGTTTGATCCGGCAGAACGGTTTAGTTTTTGCACTGAGCTCTCTGGGTTTTCCATTGTGGGCGATGAGGATTGTGCGGCGCGTGGGTACGATAAGTCGATGTTTGCCAAAATCGACACCGGCAAGACTGCCAAAGACTACCGGCTGAACATCAAAGCGGGGATTTTCACGGCGTTGGAAACGGGAGGTGCGGGTGGTGCGACTGCAACGCCACCTGCGGAGATAGTTTACACGACAGAGTCCGAAGCGCGGCGGATTTTGCCGCTTTATATGCCGATGGAGAACTCCGGTTTCTTTGGGGAACCGTTTTCGCAGGTCGGCATCTTTCAGGGCTGCGCCTATGAGTATGAGGACGCGTTTTGCAGCTTTCATGCGGAAGGTTGGAAGTATTACGTGAACTACGGAAATGGCACCGAGGATGCTTTGCTCAATGCGCTGGAGTTTTTGCCGGTGGGTACGCCGGTGGCCTTTGGCGGGGACATGATCAGCTATGGCGACATCACGGTGGACACGGTGATCAGGGAGGTCAGCTACTTTCCGGAGCTTGATCCCTATCAGCACATTCGAGAAGCGATGATGGGGATGTGGCGTGATATGACGGACCGCACTGCCCAAGTCTTGATTGAAGGTGCGGAGTGGACGGACATGTATAATGGCGAGCCTGCTGCGACTTACTTTTTGCAGATCGCACCCAATTGTGATGCGGGGCCAGGCGGGCCGGTGTTGTTGCAAACCAATCCCGAGGACCGCGAGCCATACTGCTATATGATCGACAGCGTTACGGACGATGAGATGGTGCTGTACTATTATGGCAATCCGCAGCCCTTCGTTTACCGGCGATGATTTGTCGCGAAACGTCTTGAGCTTGGGGCAGCAGTGTTCCTAGGGTGTGCGTAAACGTCCAAGGAGCCTGCACATGTCCCGTCCCAACATCCTGATTTTTATGGTGGATCAGCTCAACGGCACGTTTTTCCCGGATGGTCCTGCGGAGTGGTTACATGCGCCGAACCTGAAGAAGCTGGCAGCGCGGTCGACGCGGTTTCAAAACGCCTACACGGCCAGCCCCTTGTGCGCGCCGGGGCGGGCGGCGTTTATGTCGGGGCAGTTGCCAAGCGGCACAGGTGTTTATGACAATGCGGCGGAGTTTGCTTCCTCCATTCCAACCTACGCGCACCATCTGCGCCGGGCGGGCTATCAGACCTGCCTGTCTGGTAAAATGCACTTTGTTGGGCCAGATCAGTTGCATGGGTTTGAAGAGCGGCTAACGACGGACATCTACCCGCCGGATTTTGGCTGGACGCCGGATTACCGCAAGCCGGGAGAGCGCATCGAGTGGTGGTATCACAATATGGGCAGCGTGACCGGTGCAGGCGTTGCCGAGATCTCCAACCAAATGGAGTACGATGACGAGGTGGCCTATCACGCCACGCGCAAGGTCTATGATCTGGCGCGGGGGCATGACGCGCGTCCGTGGTGTCTGACCGTCAGCTTTACGCATCCGCATGATCCCTATGTTGCGCGTAAGAAGTACTGGGATTTGTATGAAGACTGTGAGCACCTTCTGCCGGAGGTCGGGGCGATCCCATATGAGGAGCAAGATGCGCATTCCAAACGCATTTTTGACGCCAATGACTGGCGAAGCTTTGACATCACAGAAGAAGATATCCGCTGCTCGCGCCGCGCGTATTTTGCCAACATCAGCTATCTGGACGACAAGATTGGCGAAATCATGGAAGCGTTGGAAGCCACGCGGCAGGAGGCCGTGATCCTGTTTGTCAGTGACCATGGCGACATGCTGGGTGAGCGCGGGCTGTGGTTCAAAATGAGCTTTTATGAGGGCTCCAGCCGGGTGCCGATGATGGTGTCCGCGCCCAACATGGAACCCGGCTTGGTGACCACACCGGTGAGCAACATTGATGTGTGTCCAACGATTTGCGAATTGGCATGCGTGAGCATGGAGGAGGTCATGCCCTGGACCACGGGAGAGAGCCTTGTGCATCTGGGGCAGGGCGGGGAACGCACCACCCCGGTGGCGATGGAGTATGCGGCAGAAGCCTCATATGCGCCGATGGTGTCGCTGCGCTATGGCAAATGGAAGTACAATCGCTGTGCGCTGGACCCGGATCAGCTGTTCGATCTTGAAGCTGATCCACATGAGCTGACCAATCTGGCGGAGCAGCCTGCGCATCAGGGCACGGTGCAGAGTTTGCGGGCCAAGTCCGAGGCGCGCTGGGATCTGGCGGCGTTTGATGCGGCGGTGCGGGAAAGTCAGGCGCGGCGTTGGGTGGTCTATGAGGCGTTGCGCGAGGGTGGCTATTTCCCGTGGGATTATCAGCCGTTGCAAAAGGCCTCGGAGCGCTACATGCGCAATCACATGGACCTGAATGTGGTGGAGGAGAATCAGCGCTTCCCGCGTGGGGAATGAGGCCGCACACGTAACAGTAGATTGTTAAGGCTTTCACCCCTAGGCTGCGCCAAACGCGAAGGGGAGAGCTTTATGATTTTGAAAACACTGATGTTGGCGGGTGCTGCCATGACGCTGGCAAGCGTGGGACAGGCGCAGATGTTTATTGATAGCGGGACAAAAAGTGGCACTCGGGGAGAGCCCATTGAAGACGTGGCCATGTTGCACAGCTGTATCTTTGAAACAGAGGTGCCAAGTTGCCAGCTGACCAGCAATGGGTTCACCTATTACGTGAGCTGGAATGAGCCAACGCCAAGCTACATTGTCGAGGCGATGGGCACATTGCATGTAAACGCGCCGCTGTGGCTGCGGGCGGATATCGTGGAGATGGGCGATATGTCGGCGGAACTGGCTGTACATGCGTTCCGCCATGATCCCTCTTTGGACCCTTACGCTGAAATCCGTGCCAACCTGCAAGGGCAATGGGTGTTTGCTGCCGATCCGGCCTACACCTCAACGGTATGGGGCGATCAGGTGACCGAGGAGATCAACGGGGACTATTCGTCAGAGTACACGCTGCAATTGGCGGACAGTTGTGAGAAATCAAACGGGCAGGGGCCGGTGATGATTGCGCATATTGATCCCTGGAGCGAGCCGCCCTGCATGATTATTGAAGCGGTCACGGCGGATAAGATGATCATGCAATTGGCCGGGGGGGATGGCACGCTTTACAAATACGTGCGCCCCTAGGCTTCTTCTTGCCCCAAATATCCCGGGGGAGACGCGCATCGCGCGGCGGGGGCTGGCCCCCATCGCTCTTTGTAGGTCAGTCTTGTGACAACAACATGAGGTCCGCCACTTCGCGGGCCTCTTTGCGTGCCTGGGCTGGGTTAAGTGGCGCGTCGGATTGCGCGGCCTCAAGCCACACACCGTCCATGTAACATTGCAACGCTTCGCGCAGGGTTTCGCGTCGATCCTCTGCCACAAGCGCGCGCAACTCGGCGCGGAAGTGTGCGGTGACCCGGGATCGGTTGATGCGGTGCAGGCGTTGCAGACTTTCCGCATAGGGCGCATTGGCCCAAAATTGTATCCAGATTGAGCATTGCTCATTGGTGAACAGCCGGTCCGAAAAGTTGGCGTCCAGCACGGCCATCAGCCGCTCGTGCGGAGTTTTGGCGGTGGCGTAACGCTCCAGCATCGCTTGTTTCAGCAAGGTCAGCAGGCGGCGCATGGTGGCCTCCATCAACTTTTCCTTGGAGCCAAAATAATAGTTGATCGAGGCAGCGGACGCACCGGCTTCGGCGGCAATTTCCGCCATAGTGACAACGGCATAACCCCGCTTGTGAACCGCCGTGATGGTGGCGTTGATCAACTCTTCATGTCGGATATCGCGGATACGTGTACGGCCCATGGCGCCACTTTAGCGAGATCACCCACAGGGGCAATATTGTTGTATCAATAAAATTTTTAAATGGTCATTTAAAAAATGAGCTAGCGATGTTAGTTTGGCTGTCAAATTGAGAATCCGCGGCCCCTTTGAAGTGGCCAGCACAGGAAAGGAATGCGCAATGCAGCTGCAACCGACAGCCAGCCACTTCATCAATGGGGTCTTTGTGGAGGACACCTCCGGAGCACCAATCGAGATCATCTACCCTGCAACGGGCGAGGTGATTGGCACCGTACATGCGGCGACACCGGCAATTGTGAGTCAGGCGCTTGAGAGTGCCAAGGCGGGTCAAAAGATCTGGGCGGCGATGACGGGGCGTGAACGTGGCCGCATCATGAGCCGGGCAGCGGCGATGATCATGGAGCGCAACCATGAGCTTTCAGTGCTGGAGACCTATGACACCGGTAAACCCTATCAGGAGACCATCGCGGTGGACGCGACCTCTGGTGCGGATGCGTTGGAGTATTTTGGCGGTTTGGCGGGCAGCCTGACCGGCGAGCATATCCCGCTGGGCGAGGACTGGGTTTATACTGTGCGCGAACCGCTGGGCGTCTGTGTCGGCATCGGCGCATGGAACTATCCAACCCAGATTGCCTGCTGGAAAGCTGCGCCGGCACTGGCTTGTGGCAATGCGATGGTGTTTAAACCGTCCGAGACCACGCCAATGTGTGCCTTGAAGGTGGCGGAGATCTTGCATGAGGCCGGTGTGCCAGCGGGTGTGTACAACGTCATTCAAGGCATGGGCGAAGTTGGCGCCGCACTGGTCAATGATCCGCGTGTGGACAAGGTTAGCCTGACCGGATCGGTCCCAACCGGCAAGAAGGTCTATGCAGCGGCGGCCGGCCACATGAAGCATGTGACCATGGAGCTGGGCGGGAAGTCCCCGTTGATCATCTTCGATGATGCGGATGTTGAAAACGCCGTTGGTGGTGCCATTCTGGGCAACTTCTACAGTTCCGGTCAGGTGTGTTCCAACGGCACGCGGGTGTTTGTGCAGAAGGGCATCAAGGAGAAGTTCCTGACCCGTCTGGCAGAGCGACTGGGCACGGCCGTGATTGGCGATCCGTTGGATGAGGCAACCAGCTTTGGACCGATGGTTTCCGAGCGGCAGATGAACATTGTGCTGGGATATATGGCCAAGGGTGTCGACGAGGGCGCGCGGTTGGTGTGCGGTGGCAAGCGTATGGAGCGCGACGGGTTCTTCCTAGAGCCAACGGTCTTTGCCGATGTGACCGATGACATGACCATTGCGCGCGAAGAGATTTTTGGTCCTGTGATGTCGGTGTTGGACTTTGACACCGAGGAAGAGGTGATCGCGCGGGCCAATGATACCGAATATGGCCTGTCTGCCGGTGTGTTCACGTCTGACCTGTCTCGTGGCCACCGTGTAATCGGGAAGCTGGAAGCGGGCAGTTGTTTCATCAACTCCTACAATGATGCGCCGGTGGAGGCTCCGTTTGGTGGAGTCAAAAACTCCGGCGTGGGGCGTGAAAACTCCAAAGAAGCGATCAACCACTACAGCCAGGTGAAGTCCGTCTATGTGCGCATGGGCGACGTAGAAGCGCCTTACTAATTGCCCGCGATGGCGGCCCTGTCAGGAAAGATCAAGATGCAGGCAGATTATGTGATTGTTGGCGCGGGCTCTGCCGGGTGCGCGATGGCGTACCGGCTGAGTGAAGCGGGCAAATCCGTGTTGGTGATTGAACATGGCGGCACCGATGCGGGGCCGTTTATTCAGATGCCGGCGGCACTGAGCTATCCGATGAACATGAGCCTGTATGACTGGGGCTATAAAACCCTGCCTGAACCGCATTTGGGTGGACGGACGTTGGTCTGTCCGCGTGGCAAGGTGATTGGTGGGTCGAGTTCGATCAATGGCATGGTTTATGTGCGCGGGCACGCAGGCGACTATGACCACTGGGCTGAGAGCGGCGCGGATGGGTGGTCTTATGCGGATGTGCTGCCGTATTTCAAACGCATGGAGAATTGGCACGAAAGCGGGCAGGGCGGAGATCCCGATTGGCGCGGCTCTGACGGTCCGTTGCATATCAGCCGCGGGCCTCGCAACAACCCGCTGCATGGCGCTTTTGTGGAGGCCGGGCGGCAAGCAGGCTATCCGGTGACCGATGACTACAACGGGCAGCAGCAAGAGGGCTTTGGCCCGATGGATATGACCGTCTACAAAGGTCAGCGCTGGTCTGCTGCAAATGCCTATCTGAAGCCTGCATTGAAGCGCGAGAACTGTGACCTGGTGCGGGGGTTGGCGCGCAAAGTGGTTATGGAAAACGGCCGTGCCGTGGGCGTGGAGATCGAGCGTGCCGGGCAGGTTCAGGTGATCCGTGCCAATGCTGAAGTGATCTTGTCGGCGTCTTCGTTGAATTCGCCCAAGCTGTTGATGTTGTCGGGTATTGGTCCAGGCGCCCATCTGGCGGAACATGGCATTGAGGTTGTCGCGGATCGCGCCGGAGTCGGCCAAAACTTGCAGGACCACCTTGAGGTCTACATGCAGATGGCCTGCAAGCAGCCGATTACGCTCTACAAATACTGGAACCTGATTGGCAAAGGTCTGATCGGGGCGCAGTGGTTGTTCACCAAAACCGGGCTTGGGGCTTCTAACCAGTTTGAAACCGCTGGGTTTATTCGGTCGAGGGCTGGGATTTCCTATCCCGATATTCAATATCATTTCCTGCCCATCGCGGTGCGCTATGACGGGCAAGCGGCGGCAGAGGGGCATGGATTTCAGGCACATGTCG
This sequence comes from uncultured Shimia sp., assembly GCF_947493595.1. GTDB lineage: Bacteria > Pseudomonadota > Alphaproteobacteria > Rhodobacterales > Rhodobacteraceae > Shimia. Next base: position 170,581 of record NZ_CANLRL010000007.1, read on the forward strand.
GGCCGATGCGGTCGCCGTCGCGGGGCGAAGTGACATTGCAGTCGGCTGATCCAAAGGACGCGCCGAACATCTTCTTCAACTACATGTCGACGGAGCGGGACTGGGAAGACTTCCGCGCCTGTATTCGTCTGACACGGGAGATTTTTGCGCAAGAGGCGATGCAGCCGTTTGTGAAAAGCGAGATCCAGCCGGGCGCGGATTTGCAGACCGATGACGAGATCGACAGCTTCATTCGCGAGCACGCGGAGAGCGCCTATCACCCCTGTGGCACTTGTAAGATGGGCAGCGTTGATGATCCCTCGGCGGTAGTTGACAGTGAATGTCGGGTGATTGGCGTGGATGGCCTGCGCGTGGCGGACAGTTCGATTTTCCCACGCATCACCAACGGCAATCTTAATGGGCCGTCGATTATGACCGGCGAGAAGGCCGCAGATCACATCTTGGGGCGGCGAATGCCGTCGTCTAATGCGGCGCCATGGTTTGCGTCTGATTGGGAAAATACACAGCGCTGATGCGTGTTTTTGAATGTGACTTGATCCGCGTCAAAGTGGGGAGGTGTGCTGTTGGAGTAGGGTGTGTACGACCTTAAAAACAGGAGCGCAAACATGGCGAACACCCCACACGAACTGGCCGCAGAATTCCCTGAATTTGTTGAGAAAATGCATGAGCTGAAGGTCAGCGATAAGCACTTCGCAAAGCTGGCTGAAGAGTACCACGAGTTGAACCGGAAGGTGCATGCCGCAGAGACCAATGTGGCGCCGCGCGAAGAACTGGCGGAAGTGGATCTGCGCAAGCGCCGCGGGGCGCTGAAGGATGAGATCTACGCCTATCTCAAAGCAAACTGATTGATGAAGCTGGTCAGTTTTGGCCAGGTGTCGGTGCGCCACAAGCCGGTGTGACCTGCGCCGGGAGCCTCGACAAATACTTTTCTATTGGAAGGGGCGGCAGAGAAAATCTGTCGCCCCATCTTTATTGGGATCAGTTCGTCCTCAGTGCCGTGCAGGATCAGCAAAGGCAAGGTGACGGTCTCGGCGCGAGACAGGCTGTCCCATTGATTTGACAGGTGTTTTGTAAAGTCCCCGTTGCCGGGATGGTGGTGCGCGGCCATGGTCTTGAGAGACGTATAAGGCGCTTCCAGCAGGATGGCGTTGGGCGTGATGCCTGCTTCCAAAGCGCCCAGGGTTACGGCGGCGCCGATGCTTTCGCCATAGACCACTACCGGGGCCTGTAAGGGGCGCACGATGCTGTCGTAGATCTCAACTGTGTCGTTTATGATGGCGGCTTCTTGCGGGGTGCCTGTGCTGCCGGAATAGCCGCGGTAGGCAGGGGCAACGAGGCCGTAGCCTCGCTGAAGTAGGAGGTCGAAGCGCGAAGCGCGGTTGGCCAAATTGCCTGCGTTTCCTTGCAGATAGAAGATCACTGGCTCGCCGGGCGCGGGTGGTGCGGTCCAGACAATCAGCTCTTGGCCGTCGTGGTGGAATACCTCTTCGGTCACGGCTGGCAGGTTGGCATCGGCAGGGGAGACGCGGGTGTCATCCAGCGGGTAGATCACCAACCGTTCCAGCAGGGGCGCAGCGGCCACCAGCATAAAGGCAAAGACCACGCAAAAGGCGCAGAGCCGGAACAGGAATTGCGCGAGCCTAACCCACATCGTAGGGCAACACGCCACGGGCGTTTTCATTGATGGTCAGGCGGCGTTCAAGTGGAGGTACGGAGCGTTGGTGGCAATGGGTGCGTTCACAGATGCGACAGGAAATGCCAATGGGTTCAAAGGCCTGTGGGTTGTCGAGCTCCATGTGGTCAGCATAGACCAGCGCGTCGGCGTGGCGGATTTCACAGCCCAAAGCGATGGCGTAGCGGCGCACTGGCGCGCCGAAGTGGCCGCCGGATTTGGAGACATCGCGTGCCAGTGAGATGTAGCGCACGCCGTCCGGGGTTTCGGCCAATTGGCGTAGGAAACGGCCCGGCGTTTCAAAGGCGCGGTGTACGTTCCAGAGGGGGCAGGCGCCGCCGAAACGGGCGAATTGTAGGCGGGTTGCAGAGTGGCGTTTGGTGATGGTGCCAGCCTGATCAACGCGGACAAAGAAGAAGGGAATACCTTTGTTTCCAGGGCGTTGTAGGGTTGAGAGACGGTGTGCGACTTGCTCAATGGAGGCGCCAAACCGGTTGGAAAGCAGTTCCAGATCGTGGCGGGTTTCGCGGGCGGTTTGCAGGAAGGTGCCGTAAGGCATGAGGGCCGCACCGGCGAAGTAGTTGGCGAGGCCAATTTTGGCGATGGAGCGCGCGGCGTCAGATTGGAAGCGGGCGAAGTCCAGTGTGGCCTCTAGGAGTTGTCCGTTTTGCAGAAGGGCAACTTGTAGAAGGAGTTGAAATGTTTGGGTTTCTGGTTGGGCGTAGCGGGAGATTTGCAGGCGCTGGTGCTCGGCATCGTAGTGGCGCAGCTGGTCGATGTCGGTGAAGGCGACCGTGATGCCTGTTTCTTTCAGGGTTGAGAGAGCTGCGGCGCGGATTCCACCGTGCTCTACTGCACCTTGGGCGAAGCGTTCTGCTGCGTGGTCGACGGCGTCTATGTAGTTGTCACAATAGTGAAAAAAATCGCGGACCTCGTCCCAGGGGCTGGCCTGCATTTGCACATCCTGGCGACCCAGGGCCTCGTCCAGCGAGGCGAGGCGTTCATGGGTTTGGCGGTAGGCGCGGTGCAGTTCCAGAAAGGCGCGCGCAAGGGCGGGCGCATTGGAGGCTGTAAGGCGCAAGTCTGCCAGTGGCGCAGAGGTTTCAGCCAGCACGGGATCGGCCAAGGCTTCGCGCATGTCAGAGACCAGGCGTTCGCTGTCGCCGGTGCTTAATTCCGTGACATCTAATCCAAATTCCTGCGCGAGTGCCAGAACAACTGTGGTGGAAACCGGGCGGTTGTTGTTCTCCATCTGGTTCAAATAAGGCAGGGAGACGCCAAGTTTCTGGGCAAAATCCTTTTGCGTCAGCGAGAGCCGCGTGCGGATTTCACGTAGTTTGGCGCCTGCGTAAAGCTTTTGCGTGGGCATGGAATCCTCCCGGCTTGCATAGCTGCAAAGATAGCTTTGCAAAGTTGCTTGCGCCAGAGGGCAAATCGGGCTGCGGCGATTGGTCGTTAACCAGTGAGATTTGTGGCGATTTTCACGTCGGTAACACGTCTGTATCGCGGCTGTTTTGCGGAGGTGGGGTTTGGTGTCGCGCAAAGGTTAATTGCGCGACACGCGATCAGACGCCGATGTATTTTTCACGGCGGACCACCGTAATGATGGAGGCCACGCCCAGTGCCGAGGTTGCCAGCATCAGCCACAGCAGGGGGAAGGCGCCGGTTTCGGGTGTGAGCAAAGCGCCCGCAAGAGCGGACAGGGCAGCGCCGCCGCCAATCATAATGGCGCCTGCGAGGCCGGAGGCGGTGCCCGCGAGGTGGGGGCGAACCGACAGGGCGCCTGCTGTGGCGTTGGGGATGGCGAGGCCGTTGCCGATGCCAACAAAGGTCATAAAGCCAAAAAAGATTTCAGCGGAGCCAAAGCCTGCGGCAAAGATCGACAGGGAGGCCGCGACACCGAGCCCGCAAATCAGACAGCCCATGGTGACCATGCGGTTGATGCCGACGCGGGCAGAGTAGCGGCCGGAGAGGAAATTACCGATGAAGTAGCCAACAGCAGGGGCGCCGAAGTAGATGCCCATTTGCGCCGCGCTCATGCCGAAGAGTTCGGTGGCCACAAAAGGCGCGCCGCCGAGATAGGCAAAGAAGGCACCGGAGGTGAAGCAATTGGCCAGGGAATAGCCCCAAAAGCGGGGGCTGGTCAGAAGCTCGGGGTATTCGCGGAATTGTTGACCAAGTGTCAGACCGCTACTGGATTTGGTTTCACCCAGATCGCGGTAGGTCAGCCAGAAGATGGCAACGCCAGTGGCAAACAGCAGCCAAAAGCTGGCCTGCCAACCAAAGGCGCTGTCCAATAGGCCGCCAAGGGCAGGGCCAAGCATCGGCACCACGGTCATGCCCATGGTGACGTAGCCAATCATCGAAGCGGCCTCATCTGCCGACACCATGTCGCGCACCACGGCGCGGGACAGGACCATGGCCACAACCACGGCGGCTTGCAGCATGCGGAAGGTCAGAAAGATCGCAGCGTTGGGCGCGTAGATGCAGCCAATGGTGGCGGCAAGGAAGATTGCGAGGCCTGCGAGGATCACCGGACGGCGGCCCAGTTTGTCGCTGATTGGGCCAACGACAATTTGCAGCACCGCGTTGACGCCCAGGTAGACCGCAATGGAGAGTTGCATCACGCCATAGTCGGTGTCGAAGTACTCCGTCATCGAGGGCAGGCTGGGCAAGAAGATGTTCATGCACAACGCAGAAACCCCGGCCAGCAGGATCAACGTGAAGATGTTTGGCGGTGTGGTTCGGTCTAGAAATTGACCACGGGCTAAGCTGCTCATGCCCTAAGAGGTAGGAGTGCAGTGGGGGAATGTCCATGTGTAAATTTCATTTGTGAAGTATTTGCACATTTGCAATTCGCACCGCATTGGTTTTCTGTGGTTTGCAAATTTGCGGGAAAATTCTTTTGCGGGTGCAGCAATACGCGTATGCTCTCTCGCAAAGCTTTTGGGGGCAGTGTGTTTTGCGCCTGCCCAAACCGACGAATGAGGGCCCCGCCATGAAAGACATTCTGCAACAGTTGGAAGAGCGCCGTGAAGTTGCCCGTTTGGGTGGTGGACAGCGCCGCATCGACAGTCAGCACGCCAAAGGCAAGCTGACCGCGCGTGAGCGGATTGAGCTGCTGCTGGACGAAGGCAGCTTTGAAGAGTTTGACATGTTCAAAACCCATCGCTGCACCGAGTTTGGCATGGAAGAGCAGAAGCCGGCAGGCGACGGTGTGATCACCGGTTGGGGCACAATCAATGGCCGTATGGTCTATGTGTTCTCTCAGGACTTTACCGTGTTTGGCGGCTCTTTGTCAGAAACGCACGCGCAGAAGATTTGCAAGATTCAAGACATGGCGGTGCAAAACGGTGCGCCGATCATTGGCCTGAACGATTCCGGTGGCGCGCGCATTCAGGAAGGTGTCGACTCGCTTGCGGGCTATGCCGAAGTGTTCCAGCGTAACATCATGGCGTCCGGCGTGGTGCCGCAGATTTCCGTGATTATGGGGCCATGTGCCGGTGGTGCGGTGTATTCGCCAGCGATGACCGACTTCATCTTTATGGTGAAAGACACTTCTTATATGTTTGTGACCGGTCCGGATGTTGTGAAGACCGTGACCAATGAGGTTGTGACCGCCGAAGAGCTTGGCGGGGCGTCGACCCACACCAAGAAGTCTTCGGTGGCGGATGGCGCGTTTGAGAACGACGTTGAGGCGCTGACCGAAGTGCGCCGTCTGGTGGACTTCCTGCCGCTCAATAACCGCGAGAAACCTCCGGTGCGTCCGTTCTTTGATGAGCCGGGGCGGGTGGAGACCTCTCTGGACACATTGGTGCCAGAAAACGCCAACACGCCGTATGACATGAAAGAGCTGATCGCCAAAGTGGCGGACGAAGGCGATTTCTACGAAATTCAAGAAGACTACGCCAAGAACATCCTGACCGGCTTTATCCGTCTGGAGGGGCAGACCGTGGGTGTGGTGGCAAACCAACCGATGGTGTTGGCGGGCTGTCTGGACATCGACAGCTCCCGCAAGGCGGCGCGGTTTGTGCGCTTCTGTGACTGCTTTGAAATTCCAATCCTGACGCTGGTTGACGTGCCGGGCTTCCTGCCGGGCACCAGCCAGGAATATGGCGGCGTGATCAAACACGGCGCGAAGTTGCTGTTTGCCTATGGCGAAGCCACGGTGCCGAAAGTGACCGTGATCACGCGGAAAGCCTATGGTGGCGCTTATGACGTGATGGCGTCCAAGCACCTGCGCGGTGATTTTAACTACGCCTGGCCGACGGCGGAGATCGCGGTGATGGGGGCCAAAGGTGCAACCGAGATTATCCACCGGGCAGACCTTGGCGATGCCGAGAAGATTGCCGCGCATACGCAGGATTACGAAGACCGGTTTGCGACGCCGTTTGTGGCCGCAGAGCGTGGCTTTATTGATGAGGTGATTCAGCCAAAATCCACCCGCAAACGGGTGAGCCGGGCGTTTGCGAGCCTGCGCAACAAAAAGCTCGAGAACCCGTGGAAAAAGCACGACAACATCCCGCTGTAATGACCTATAGGTGGTTTCACTACCAATCCACCACAAGGAAGAATTGAATATGCGTACCCTAACATTTGCCTCCTGCATTTTGCTTGCGTTGCCTTTGGCAGCGCAGGCGCAGAGTTGTCGTGGCGTCCAGTCGCTTGATCTGGGCAATGGCACGAAGGCTTGTGTTGTCAAGATCGAGGAAGGCGCGATCACGACGACAAAAACGCGGGACGACTATGCCAGTGAGCAAAAACACACGCGGGCGCAGCCGATGGTTGGCGCGACAATGACCGGACCAGTGCCGGCCAAGCGAGCCACGGTCAAAAAACAGATGCTGGCGATGTGCAAGGCGACGCAAGCTAAGGTCTCTGAGCAATTTGCCGGCCGGAAATACAATCGTGTCATCTTGATCCAGGATTGGACCAAGGCCGGGGGCAAGGTTCAGGCTGGCTTCTCCTCTGACACCTGCAAAGGGTTTCGGTTCTTTGCCGGTTAAAGCGACATATCACGTTGCTTTTGGGTTCGCTGCAGATGTGGCGGACCTGGTACGGTGCGGCCGAGTTCCCAGCGGACGTTGGGCCACATGACCCGCGCTGGCCCGAATATCGCGGTTTACCCGCCCGCCGTTTCGGTGATCGCCCCCGTGGTGGCAGTTGCGTTGGAGTGGCTGGTGCCGTTGGCGGTGTTGCCTGCGGCGGGTCGTTTGCTACTTGCGGTTCCAGGCGCCGCGTTGCTGGGCGCCGCCGGATGGCTGGCTATGTCCGGCACGCGGGCCTTTGAAAAGGCAGGGACCAATGTTGATCCCAAGCAGCCTACTCTGAAGCTGGTGCGCAGTGGACCGTACCGGTTTACGCGCAATCCGATGTATCTGGGCATGGTTGTGTTGCAACTTGGGCTGGCACTGACGTTTTCGCTGGATTGGGCTGTTTTGGGCGCGGCTGTGGTTTTTATGCTGTTGCACTTTGGCGTTGTGTTGCCGGAGGAGATCTATCTGACGGACCTCTTTGGCGCAGAGTACCAGACGTTTCTTACGCAAACCCGGAGGTGGCTATGAGCCGGAGCCGCTGGCATATCCAACGTGAGGGCGATGCGCTGACCATGAGTCGTCGCTTGCCGGTGCGCTGGGACGTGGTGGCAGAAACGTCGCTGCCGGATGCGGGCTTGCTGCGCACGGCGCAGCAGGTGCGCCAGGATATGTGGCGCGCGTTGCAGGATCTGCGCGGCTTTGCCCCAACCGTTGAGGTGCGGCGGGAGGCTGGACAGCTTTATGTGAAAGCGGGCGGCGCGGTGGAGGGTGCTGTCGCCAAAACCCATGCGCAGGCCATCATTGCAGAGATTTTGGACTGTCCAGAGCGGCGCGCGCGTTGGCGTCAATTTGCGCAGCACCGGGGGGCGTCGTCATGAAATTTGTGACGACACGTAAGGCTTTGGCGCAAAAAACTTTCGCGTCTCGCACATTTTTTGCAGCTTTTACAAAAGAACTGTGCAAGCGTGCGATTCAAGTTACGATATCCGCCGCGTTTGGAGGGGCCCTCTTGGGCGCGGCCACGGCCGGGGTTTTGGAGGAGACCCCGGTCGTGCCCTCAGGCAACGATCTCCATCTTCAGGAAATTCTATACGAAACCCGCGTGGACGAGAGCCGCGTGGCGCGGTTTCGCTACATCATGCCGCTGATCCGGCAGGGCGTGGAGTTTGCTGAGATCGAACAAGACTTCTTTCACCTGTGCATTGGCGTCGCAGTGCCGTATCTCGCCATTCAGGATGAAACAGTCGATCAGGTGATCATTTCCATGGCGGACAGAGAGACCACATTTGGCGAGGCCACACAGCTGGCCACGCAGTTTTTTGAAGCATTCAGCGTGCAGGACGGCACCTGTATCTGGGAGGGCTTTTGATGACACCACTAGATATTGTTAACGCTAAGGCCAATGAGCAAGACATTGCGACTTTGCGGTCACATCAGATGAGCTTGGCCTCGTATCTGTATCTTTTTGCAGAGCATTTGCGTAATCTCCGCGCGTGTCCCCAACGTGGGGCACTGAGGCAGGCAGGGCAAATCCGCCCTGTTTGGACGTTAAACAATGAGTGGAGAACAAGATGTCCAAGAGCATCAAGACATTCCTCGCGATCGGCCTCGTGGCCATCGTGGCAGCCTGTGGTCAAGACGAGCCGCTGGAAGAATATGTTGTGGTCGACCCAGAGCCGATCTCTTCTGAGCCAACTTACACTGGCAAATACAAGTAAGGCGTTACGCCTGACAGGTGGACAGGCCGCGCGGCCTGTTCACACCCGCGCCACCCCCTCTCAGATCCGGAGGGCCGTGGCATGATCAAGCATCGCGGGTTCCCCGGACGTCTTCCGGGATCGGATTTCCAATTCACCATTCGTCGCGCCAACCCCAAAGGTGTCACGCCGATCACCCGGCGTGAGCGGTTCAAAGACCGTCGTCCGCCGGATCGTCGCGCGGATGCGGCCTTTATGCAGGCACTTTGGGAGCATTTTGGCGACCAGCCGTTTGAGCGGGGCAATTTGGATGCTGGCCGTTTGAGTTGGCTGTTTGGCCGTGAAGTTGTCGCGGTTGAAGAGGATTTTGACCCCGAGGATTATGAGGCGCTGCTGGTCATTGACGAAGCTGTGGCGCGGATTTCATTCCCGGACGCATTTGAAGGTGATTGGGCGTAATGTTGCCGATGCCACGACATAATGGGCAAGCCATTGCCCAAAGCGGAAAGGAGGCAAAATTGCCCCTGTTTTCCGTGGTTTGCCGTGGCAAGGTCACTGTCATGGAGCGAGGCGTTGTCGCGCATTGCTCCTGTAACAGTGTATTCCGTTACCCTTCCCCTTTCGGGTGGTCCTGTGTTGTCCCTTCAGGATCACCCGTTTTTTCTGCGGCGCTTGCGTGTCGCGTGAAATCGGGTGAGATTGTGGGCACACTCACAGCACAGGCGGACATAAGATCCGCCAACAGACCCGTCACGGGAAGAGGCACATACACATGCGTATCACAGCAGCAGTTTCCATCATTGCGCTCCTTGGGCTTTCGGCGTGCGGTCGGACCATGGGCGAGCAAGCGCTTATCGGCGCGGGTGCCGGCACCGTGGCGGCAGCGGCCGTTGGCGGCAGCCTGGCAGCTGGCGCGATTGTCGGCGGCGCGGCCAACACGATCTATTGTCAAGAATTCGCCACCAGCTGCTGAGCGCCACAGCGCGCCGCAGGGTGATTTGAATTGTCCGGCTGAGCTTCAGCCGGTTCCGAACCCAAAGCCATCGACGTGCGTAAGCGCGGCGGTGGCTTTTTTGTTGCCTATGCAAGCTGCCGTCGCGGCTCGCGAAGACCAAGAAGGACGATAAGATGTTCGACAAGATCCTGATTGCCAACCGGGGCGAAATTGCCTGCCGTGTGATCAAGTCTGCCCAGAAAATGGGTATCAAGACTGTGGCGATTTACTCCGACGCCGACAAGCAGGCGCTGCATGTGCAGATGGCAGATGAAGCCATTCACATCGGCCCGCCGCCAGCGAACCAGTCTTACATCGTGATCGACAAGGTTATGGACGCCATCAAACAATCCGGCGCGCAGGCGGTGCATCCGGGGTATGGCTTCTTGTCCGAGAACGCCAAGTTTGCTGAGGCATTGGCCGCCGCTGGTGTGGCATTTGTGGGCCCGCCTAAAGGTGCCATCGAAAAAATGGGGGACAAAATCACCTCCAAGAAAATCGCGCAAGACGCCAATGTGTCCACCGTACCGGGTTATATGGGCCTGATCGAAGATGCGGATGAGGCTGTAAAGATTTCTAACGAGATTGGTTATCCGGTGATGATCAAGGCCTCCGCCGGTGGCGGTGGTAAAGGCATGCGGATTGCCTGGAACGATCAGGAAGCACGCGAGGGTTTCCAATCGTCCAAAAACGAAGCGGCCAACAGCTTTGGCGATGATCGTATTTTCATCGAGAAGTTCGTGACCCAGCCGCGTCACATTGAAATTCAGGTGTTGTGTGACGCCCATGGCAACGGCGTGTATCTGGGTGAGCGCGAGTGTTCGATCCAGCGCCGGAACCAGAAGGTTGTCGAGGAAGCGCCAAGCCCGTTTTTGGATGAAGCCACCCGCAAAGCGATGGGCGAGCAGTCTGTCGCGCTGGCCAAAGCGGTGGGCTATGCCTCTGCCGGGACCGTAGAATTCATCGTTGATGGCGACAAAAACTTCTACTTCCTGGAGATGAACACCCGTTTGCAGGTGGAACACCCTGTGACCGAGTTGATCACCGGTGTGGATCTTGTGGAGCAGATGATCCGTGTGGCCAATGGTGAGCCGCTGAGCATCACGCAAGATGACGTGAAGCTGCAGGGTTGGGCGATTGAGAACCGTCTTTATGCGGAAGACCCTTATCGGAACTTCCTGCCGTCGATTGGCCGTTTGACCCGCTATCGTCCGCCAGCCGAGACCAAAGCCTACACCCCTGGCACCGCGCCGGGTGAAGCGGGCGATGTGGTCGTGCGCAATGACACCGGCGTCTATGAAGGCGGCGAGATCAGCATGTATTATGACCCGATGATTGCCAAGCTCTGCACCTGGGCGCCCACCCGTGACAAAGCCATTGAAGCGATGCGCGTGGCGTTGGACAGCTTTGAGGTCGAGGGTATTGGTCACAACCTGCCATTCCTGAGCGCGGTGATGGATCACCCGATCTTTGAGAAAGGTGACATGACCACGGCCTTTATCGAAGAGCAGTATCCGGACGGTTTTGAAGGTGTGGATCTGCCGGAAGACCAACTGAAGCGTGTGGCTGCTGCGGCGGCTGCGATGTACCGCGTGGCGGAAATCCGACGCACCCGCGTGTCGGGCCGGATGGACAACCACGAGCGTCGTGTTGGCAAAAAGTGGGTTGTGAGCGCACAAGGTCAGGATTTTGCCGTGAAGGTGAAGGCTGACAAGAAAGGCTCCACCATCAAGTTTGAGGATGGCAGCAAGCTGCGCGTGTCCTCTGACTGGACGCCGGGGGATCAACTGGCCACTTTGAAAGTTGGCGGTGAGAAGCTGGTGCTGAAGGTGGGCAAGGTGCCAAGCGGCTTCCGTCTGCGTACGCGTGGAGCGGATATGGTTGTGAATGTGCGCACGCCACGTCAGGCGGAGTTGGCCAAGCTGATGCCAGAAAAGATTGCGCCGGATACCTCCAAGCTGTTGCTGTGCCCAATGCCGGGTCTGATCGTGAAGGTCGACGTGGAAGTGGGCGACGAGGTGCAGGAAGGCCAGGCGCTGTGCACCGTGGAAGCCATGAAGATGGAAAACATCCTGCGGGCGGAGAAAACCACCGTGGTCACAAAGATCAACGCGGCGGCGGGTGACAGCCTCGCGGTGGACGATGTGATCATGGAGTTTGAATAACGCCTGACACGTAGTCGCCCGGCCGTTGGCCGGGCAGCCCCCGACCTCTCGAATGGGCGGGGGCATTCCTCCCACCCGCGGCCGTGGGCTGCCCCGAAATGGTATTTGCCATGCCTGATAGCAAGCTAGCCATCTCCCGAATGACAAACATCGGCCCGTTTGAGGTTGGTCGCTTGGCTTATGGCTGTTGGCGGTTTTCCGGCAGCGCGGTTGCGGATGCGACGGCGAAAATTGAGGCGGCTTTGCAAATTGGCGCCAATCTGGTCGACACGGCTGCCATTTACGGTTTTGGCGCAGAAGGTTTTGGCGGGGCTGAAGCGGTTTTAGGCGAGGTGTATGCCGGGCAAAAGGGGCTGCGGGAGAAAACCGTGCTGGTTACCAAAGCGGGCATTCACCCACCTGTGCCCTACGACAGCCGCGCGTCCACCCTGATTGCGAGTTGCGAGGGCTCACTCGCGCGGCTCAAAACCGATGTGATCGACGTGTTTTTGGTCCATCGGCCAGACCTTCTGGCCTCTTATGACGAGGTGGCGGAGGCGTTGACGCAGTTGCGGGCGGCGGGAAAGATCAGAGAAGCCGGTGTGAGCAATTTTAGCCACACCCAGATCCGGGCGTTGCAGAGCAAGTTGGATTTTGCGCTGGTGGCCAATCAGCCGGAGTTTTCACCCCTGGCCATCGCGCCGTTGGAAGACGGCATATTGGACATCGCACAGGAGTTGGGCCTAGCCATTATGGCCTGGTCACCGCTGGGAGGCGGGCGTTTGACCGCAACCCATCAGCCGGAAGCGGGCACGCAGGAGGCGCGGGTGTTGTCGGCGCTGGATGGCATTGCCACACGTGACGGCGTGGGGGTCGACCATGTGGCGCTGGCCTGGGTGTTGGCACATCCGGCGGTGAGCATGGCGTTGATTGGCACACAGAATGTGGAACGGATCAAAGACAGTGCCAAAGCCTTTGATGTGACGTTGAGCCGTCAGGATTGGTATGACGTGCTGGTGGCGGCGCGTGGGGTGGCGATGCCGTGATTTTCCGCGGGCGTCATATCCCAGTTGGCGCCGTTGCTTATGGTTGGCGACGGTCGCGAATTTCCTGTTGGCGCAGGGGGTTTTTGTCGATGGAGGCCGAGATTTCACGCACCGTCCAAGGCTCGGGTTTGCGCAGGTATACAATGCCGTCTTTGCCCACCAAAGCCATCATGAATCCACGGGGACGCAGCCGTTTGCGCAAGGCGGATTTGGCGGCGGGATCGGTGTCTGTGAGCACCACCACATCGCGCTCGATCAGCTCTTCGGGGAAGGCTTTGAGCAGCTCAATTTGTTTGATGTACCTTGGATCGCGTGGTGTGTCTGCAAAGACCACAAACACGCGGTTTAGCCAGAGGTATTCCTCCAGTTGGGCATTGAGGCCAGATTGTATTAATTTCGGTGCATTTTCTGCCACGGTTTCCGCAGTGGCGGGGGCGTCTTCTGAGGGGGATTCAGTGGCTTGCGCGGCGGCGCCGGAAGCGGCCAGAAAACCTGTCAGAACAAAGGCTAAGCGGTGGGTCATCGTCTCTCCTGTTGAGACCAATATAGGGGGTGTTTCTGGCAATACGAACCCCTTTGGTAAAGTCGGTCAAATTTTAACGCCGATTAACAGCATTTCCATGGGTGATGCGGCATGATGGTGGCCCTTGTATATCCGGCCAGCCTTGAGGGTGTGGCCCTCAAAAAGGTGCGCAAAGCCATGGATGTCATCCTACATGTCGGGGCCCATCTGAGCGGGGTGTCCACGCTCGCCAGCTATCTCAACCGCAACCGCCGTCCGCTTGAAGCCCGTGGCCTCAAGATCTGGACACCGGAGGTCACCCGCAAAGGCCTGTTTGATGGGCTGACACTGAAGTCCGGTCTGGATGGTGTGGCGCGGCGTCGGGCGCGGGGAGCCGGACGGGTGCAGCTGCGGTGTGCCATGTTGGAGCGCCAGCGTGTGCGCGAGCTGTTGGTGCTGGAGCCGCAGATGCTTGGTACAATGGACAGCAACGTCGCCAGCGAGCGGCTATATCCGGCGGCAGGAGAGCGCGTGGCGCGGATGGTGCATGCCTTTGGCGGGCGTGTGAAGCGGGTGGTGCTGGGCATGCGCGCCTTGGAAGACTACTGGGGCGGGGCCATGGCGCATGCGCTTCAGATGGGGGCGGATGTGCCGAGTGAGGCGACAATGGACCGGCTGGTCACGCAGCCACGCAGCTGGCGCAAGGTGGTGCAGGATGTGGCCTGTGCGGCGCCGGATGCGGAGATTTTGGTGCTGCCCTATGAGCGGCTGGGTGAGCAGCCTGCGCGGGTTGTGGAATATGCGGTCAGCGGGCGGTTTGGCGCGCCAACCAATTTCCGTGTCAGCGGCTTGTCACACGTGCCGGAGTTGCCAGAGTTGCGCGAGGTTCTGTCGGATCGTGGGTTGGACCCTAAAAGCCTGCCCGAAGGCACCGAGCGCTGGCATCCGTTCAGCGCGTTTCAGGTTGATATTTTACGCGAGATTTACGTTGAGGATCTGGCCTGGCTGCGTGCCGGGGCGGATGGTTTGGCGTTTCTCATCGAAGAAAACGGGACCAGCACGGCGCGACATGCCGGGCGTTTTGGTCCCTAAAGAACACAGACGAGGATGACACCAATGACGGACACCAAGAAATGGGCCGAACTGGCAGAGAAAGAGCTGCGCGGAAAGCCGCTTGAGGATCTGACGTGGAAGACGCTGGAAGGCATCGACGTCAAGCCGCTCTACACGGCGGAAGACACCGAGGGGCTTGACCACATGGGCTCCATGCCCGGGTTTGGCCCATTCACTCGCGGACCCAAAGCCACCATGTATGCGGGCCGTCCGTGGACCATCCGGCAGTATGCGGGCTTCTCCACCGCAGAAGAATCCAACGCGTTCTACCGCCGCAACCTGGCCGCCGGTCAGCAGGGTGTCTCCGTGGCCTTCGACCTGGCGACACACCGTGGCTATGACAGCGACCACGAGCGTGTGGTCGGCGACGTTGGCAAGGCCGGTGTGGCGATTGACTCCGTTGAGGACATGAAGATCCTTTTTGACGGCATTCCGCTGGACAAGGTTTCGGTGTCGATGACCATGAACGGCGCGGTGATCCCGATTTTGGCGAACTTCATTGTGGCTGGCGAAGAGCAGGGCCATGACAAGAGCCTGCTGGCGGGCACCATCCAGAACGACATTCTGAAAGAGTTCATGGTGCGCAACACCTATATCTATCCGCCTGAGCCGTCGATGCGGATCATTTCGGATATCATTGAGTACACCTCCAACGAGATGCCGAAGTTCAACAGCATTTCGATCTCCGGCTATCACATGCAGGAAGCGGGCGCGAACCTTGTGCAGGAGCTGGCCTATACGCTTGCGGATGGGCGCGAATATGTGCGCGCGGCGATGAACGCGGGCATGGACGTGGACAAGTTTGCCGGGCGTCTGAGCTTCTTCTTTGCTATTGGCATGAACTTCTTCATGGAAGCGGCGAAGCTGCGCGCGGCACGGACATTGTGGCATCGGGTGATGACCGAGTTTGGCGCCAAGAACGAGCGCTCTAAGATGTTGCGCACCCATTGTCAGACCTCTGGCGTGAGCTTGCAGGAGCAGGACCCGTATAACAACGTGATCCGGACGGCCTATGAGGCGATGTCTGCGGTTCTGGGGGGCACACAGTCGCTGCACACCAATGCGCTGGACGAGGCGATTGCGCTGCCAACGGATTTCTCGGCCCGGATTGCGCGGAACACACAGCTGATCCTGCAGGAAGAAACCGGGGTGACCAATGTGGTCGACCCATTGGCGGGTTCCTACTATGTTGAGGCGCTGACCGATGACCTGATCCAGAAGGCTTGGGCGCTTATGGAAGAGGTTGAGGAAATGGGCGGCATGACCAAGGCCGTGGCCTCCGGCATGCCGAAGCTGCGCATTGAAGAGAGCGCGGCGACCCGTCAGGCGATGATCGACAAAGGTGACGAAGTCATTGTTGGCGTGAACAAATACCGCAAAGACAACGAAGATCCGATCGACATTTTGGACGTGGACAACGTGGCGGTGCGGGAAAGCCAGGTGGCGCGTTTGGCGCAGATCCGCGCGGATCGCGATAGCGCGGTCTGTGAGGCGGCCTTGGCGAACCTGACCAAAGTGGCGAAAGAAGGCGGCAACCTGTTGGCGGCGGCTGTGGAAGCGGCGCGGGCGCGTGCCTCGGTAGGAGAAATCAGCATGGCAATGGAGAAGGAATTCGGCCGCCATCGGGCCGAGGTGAAGACATTGGCGGGTGTCTATGGCGCCGCGTATGAAGGCGACGAAGGCTTTGCGGCGATCCAGAAATCCATCGAGGATTTTGCCGAAGAGGAAGGCCGTCGTCCGCGTTTGTTGGTGGTGAAAATGGGCCAGGACGGACACGACCGGGGCGCGAAGGTGATTGCCACTGCCTTTGCCGACATTGGGTTTGACGTCGATGTAGGCCCGCTGTTCCAGACCCCGGAAGAGGCAGCGCAGGATGCGGTGGACAATGACGTGCATGTGGTGGGGATTTCTTCACAGGCGGCGGGTCACAAGACATTGGCCCCACAGCTGATCGAGGCGCTGAAAGGCAAAGACGCAGAAGACATCATTGTGATTTGTGGCGGGGTGATCCCGCAACAGGACTATGAATTCCTGCAAAATGCTGGCGTGAAGGCGATCTTTGGGCCGGGCACCAATATTCCGGAAGCGGCGGAGAACATCCTTGGCCTGATCCGCGCGGCGCGGGCGTAAGCTGCTGGGGGCTGTCTGCCCCCAGACCCCCGAGGTTATTTGGGTCAAATGAAGGGGCGCGGATGCGTCCCTTTTTTGATGTCTGTCAGTGGCGTTGGATTTTGAGGCAGGCGCGCATGCCGGCGGTGCCAGCTTCAAAATAGAGCGTGCCGCCGTGTTGCTCCGCCACGGTGGCCACAATGGTCAGACCCAAGCCGTAGCCGTCAATTGCCTGGGTGTTGTCGCCACGGGTGAACGGGGCCACGGCGGCTTCGATCTCCGCCGCGGTCATGCCGGAGCCTTCGTCCTCAACCGTGAGTGTGGCGTGTTCGGCGGTGGCGACCAGCTCCACCTTGGCTTTGCGGCCGTATTTAAGGGCGTTCTCTATCAGGTTCGAGATGGCGCGTTTGAGCGAGATCGGGCGGGCGGAAACCAGGATGCGTTGCTCGGACGGGAGCGAGCCGCGTCCGGCGTTGGACATGAACACCGAGCCGCCGCCCTGAAACGACGGGGTTTCCAGAGCGGCCAGGGTGACGGGTTGTCCGGTGTCTTGATAATCGTCCACCAGGGCTTCGACCAAAGAGGTCAGGGACAATTCGCGCGGCGCTTCTTCGTTGAGCTCGGCGCGGGTGTAGGTCAGCACGCTTTCAATCATGCCGGTCATGCTGTCGATGTCGGCCTCAAATTTCTCGCGCAGCTCCGCATCCTGTACCAGCGCGGCGCGCAGACGCAGACGGGTGGCCGGGGTGCCCAGATCGTGGCTGACGCCAGAGAGTACAGTGGCGCGTTTGGCAATTTGGTCGCGTTCGCGCCCGAGGTATTGGTTTACGGCCTGCACAATGTCGCGCAGTTCCTCGGGGCCTTGCACCGGGTAGCGTTGCGGGCCGCCAAGGCGGCGGTGGTTGCGCAGGGTGCGGGCGAAGCGTTCAAAATGGGCAGAGGTGTCACGTACAAGCGTGGTGAAGACCGCCAGAGCCACCAGTGCCAGCAGAATGGCGGCCAGGCGCAGATCGGTGGGGGCAGTGTGGCAGCCCCAGACGTCTTGACCGTCGATGCGTTTCCAGTCTTGCGCGCCCATGCGGGCAAAGAGGATGGGTTCGCTGCAATAGGTGGCCAGAAGCTGGGTGACGTTGCCCAGTTTTTGCGCCGCAGATTGGCGGCCGTTGGAGATCAGCTCTGAGACGTTATACTGCAGACTGTCCGACACAATGATCAGAGCCAGAGACTCGCCGGAGACCGGATCATGGCCCTGACCTTTGATGGAGACGTTGGTGACAAACGCCGGTTGGGGCATGTTGGGAAGTTGCCAGAAGTCGCCTTGCATGACCTGGGTTTGCGCCACCTGAGAAAGGGGGCTGATGTCCACACCCACTGGCGGGTCGGCGCGGGTGCGCAAGCTGTCATAGAGCGAGACACCAGCGACGTACGAGCGGGTGAGGTGGTCGCGCCAGCCGTTGGTGGAGGAGGACCACATCCAGGCGGTGGCGTAGGCGGTCAGAAAGCAGGCAGCGACCAGCAGCACGCCCAGAGTGTTTAGGCGAAGGCCCTGTGACTTGGCGGTCATTGATCGTCCTCAACCGCCACGTCAACGGCAAAGACATAGCCCACCCCGCGCTGGGTGCGCAGCAACTCCGGAACTTTGGGCTCGGTTTCGATTTTGCCGCGCAGGCGGCCTACAAGGACGTCAATGGCGCGGCCCGGGTTGCCGTTGCCTGCGTCTTGACCGTCGCCGGTCACATCCAGCGCGGTGTTGATCTCTTCGCGGGTCAGGGGGATGTGGGGGTTGCCCAAAAAAACCTTGAGCAGCGCGGTTTCCTTGCGCGAGAGGCTGACCTGATAGCCTTGCGGGGAGGTCACCTCGTCGCGTTTGGCGTCATAAAACCAGCCGCCAAAGCGGAAGGTGGAGATGCTGCGCCGGTAGGTCAGGGAGCTGCTGCGTTTGGCACGATGCAGGACGGCTTTGACGCGCGCGAGCAGTAGGTTGGGATTAAACGGCTTGGCGATGTAGTCGTCCGCGCCCACCTCGTAGCCCGCCATGCGGTGATGGTCGGCCGAGAGGGCGGAGACTAGGATCACGGGCACGTCCTGTTCGTGGCGCAGGCGTTTGCAGATGTCGACGCCGTATTCGTCCCCCAGCATGACATCCAGCAAGATGAGGTCCACACGGCCACTGTCCAGTTGCTCGCGGATGGTGACTTCGCTGTCACAGGGCAAGGCGATGAAACCGTTCTGGCGCAGGAACTGCGTGAGCATCCCGCGGGTTTCTGCGTCATCATCAACCACCAAAAGCCGTGGAATCGTCATGCCTACCTCCCAATCGTCGCCCGCCGCTCCCCCACGGCAGGTTGTCTTGTTGCTTGCTTTGTAACACCGTGCAACAAAATCAAGGCCTAGGTAACAGCGTGTAACAGAACACCGGATTTTGTGACATGGCAAAGGCGAAACCCGTATTTGGTGGATTGTGACACCCCCCTGCGGTTTGGCAGGAATGGGGCAGCGCTGCTCAGACGGGCAGTCGAAATTGGGAGGAAATTATGAAAAAATCCGTATTCGCGGCCGCTGTGGTTGCGTCGCTTGTTGCATCCAACGTTGCAAAGGCTGAGCCTCAGGCAGAAGTTCTGCACTGGTGGACGTCTGGTGGCGAAGCCAAGTCTGTGGCTGTGCTGCAAAAAGAATTTGCAGACAACGGCGGCACCTGGACTGACATGCCGGTTGCTGGTGGTGGCGGTGACGCCGCGATGACTGCGCTGCGTGCGCGCGTGCTGTCCGGCAACGCACCGACCGCTGTGCAGCTGAAAGGCCCAGCCATTGCCGAGTGGTATGAAGAAGGTGTGCTGGCAGATATATCCGATGTTGCCGAGGCGCAGGGTTGGGCTGACGTTTTGCCGGCCTCAATCGCAGGCCATATGAAATGTGAAGGCACCTGGTGTGCTGCGCCGGTAAACGTACACCGGATCGACTGGATCTGGGCCAATGCCGACATCCTTAAAGCCAACGACATTGCGATGCCCAACACTTGGGCGGAATTCAACGCCGCGGCGGACAAGTTGATGGCGGCTGGCGTTATCCCACTGGCTCACGGTGGTCAGGCCTGGCAGGACGCAACTGTTTTTGAAGCTGTGGCTCTTGGCCTTGGTGGCGCTGACTTCTTCCAGAAAGCCTTTGTTGATCTGGATATGGACACGCTGAAGTCCGATCAAATGGTCGAAGTTTTCGATCAGATGCGCAAGCTGCGCGGCTATGTGGACGGAAACTTCTCCGGTCGCGATTGGAACCTTGCCACCGCAATGGTCATGAACGGCGAAGCGGCGTTCCAGATCATGGGTGACTGGGCCAAAGGTGAATTCCTGGCTGCGGGCAAAGTTCCTGGCGAAGATTTCCTCTGTGTGTCGACACCGGGTGACGGTTTCCTCTACAGCGTGGACAGCTTTGCGATGTTCAATGTGGACGGAGATGACAAGCAAAACGGTCAGAAACTGTTGGCTGAGCTGATTGTTGGCAAGAGCTTCCAGAAAGTGTTCAACCTGAACAAAGGCTCCATTCCAGCACGCACCGACGTTGCATTGGATGAATTTGACTCCTGTGCGCACACCTCTGCGGCAGATATGGCCGCCAGCAACACCGGTGGCTCCCTGCTGCCAAGCTATGCCCACGGCATGGCGCTGCGTGGTGCCCAGGCCGGTGCGATCACGGATGTTGTGACAGCGCACTTCAACTCGGACATGTCTTCGGCTGAAGCCGTTCAGATGCTGGCCGACGCGGTTGCCAACTCGCTGTAACCTCCTCCCACGCCCTGTCCCGAGATTGCTTCGGGGCGGGGCACTTAAATAAAGGGTCGTTGTGATGACCGAATGGCTTGAACGCCACGTGCCAAAAATGGTGCTTGCACCGTCTTTTGTGGCCGTCCTCATCTTTGTCTATGGCTTTATCATCTGGACCGGCTGGGTGTCTCTCACCCGCTCCAAGTTGATGCCGAAATACGAAATCAAAGGCTTCATTCAGTACGATCGCCTGTTTGCCTCCCCACGTTGGGACACGGCGATGGACAACTTGTTCATCTTTGGCGGGCTGTTTATCGGGATCTCACTGATCCTCGGTCTGTTTCTGGCCATTTTACTGGATCAAAAGATCCGCGCTGAAGGGGCTCTGCGAACAATCTACCTCTACCCGATGGCGCTCTCGATGATTGTGACCGGGACCGCGTGGAAGTGGATCATGAACCCCGGCCTTGGCATTGAGGCAACGGTGCGCAGCTGGGGCTTTGAGAGCTTCACCTTCAACTGGATCACCGATCCCAATATGGCAATTTATGCGGTGGTGATTGCGGCCGTGTGGCAAGCCAGCGGCTTTGTTATGGCGCTGTTTCTCGCCGGGTTGCGTTCCGTGGATGAGGAAATCATCAAGGCAGCGCAAGTTGACGGAATTCCCACTTGGCGGATTTACTCAGCCATCATCATCCCGTCGATGGCGCCAATCTTTCTGTCTGCCTTCATCGTGCTGGCACACCTTGCGATCAAGAGCTTCGATCTTGTCATTGCGCTTACGGGTGGTGGCCCCGGATATGCCACGGACCTGCCAGCAACCTATATGTATGCCATGGCGTTTTCGCGTGGCGACATTGGGCAAGCGGCCAGCTCTGCCATGGTCATGATGGGTGTCGTGTTCACCATTGTCGTGCCTTACCTGTACTCTGAATTGAGGGCGAAACATGACTGATTTCACCCAATCTTACGACGCACCGCGTCGCAACTACAGTCAGCTGGTGCTGCGGTGGTTATTGTTTTCTCTGCTGGGCTTGTTTGCGCTCTTCTACCTGATGCCGCTGTTTGTCATGGTAACCACCTCGCTGAAAAGCTTGGAGGAAATCCGGACGGGCTCTTTGGTGGCCCTGCCACGTGAAGTGACATTCGATGCATGGCGCACAGCTTGGTCTGAAACATGTACCGGCGTGAAATGTGAAGGTCTGAAGCCTTACTTCTGGAACTCAGTCTTGATGACTGTGCCAGCGGTGTTCATTGCCACGCTGCTGGGTGCAGTGAACGGCTATGTGATTGCGCAGTGGCGGTTCAAAGGTGCGAACCTGATCTTCTCGCTGATGCTGTTTGGTTGCTTCATCCCGTTTCAGGTGGTGCTGCTGCCAATGGCGCGCAGTCTGGGCATTTTGGGATTGGCGGGCTCGATCCCTGGATTGATCTTCGTGCACGTGATCTATGGGATTGGCTTCACCACGCTGTTTTTCCGCAACTACTATGTCACGATCCCGTCTGAGCTGACCAAAGCGGCCAAGGTGGACGGGGCAGGGTTCTTCCGGATCTTTTGGTCAATCTTCTTGCCGCTATCGCTGCCCATCGTGGTGGTGACTGTGATCTGGCAGTTCACCAACATCTGGAACGACTTCCTCTTCGGGGTCAGCTTTAGTCAGGCCGGTACGCAGCCAGTAACCGTGGCCCTTAACAACATCGTCAACTCCACCACAGGGGTGAAGGAATACAACGTCGATATGGCCGCTGCCATCATCGCCGCCCTTCCCACGCTGCTTGTCTATGTGGTGGCAGGCAAATACTTCATCCGCGGCCTGACCGCAGGCTCCGTGAAAGGTTAACCTCATGGCACCCATTCTGGATATCAATAACCTCTACAAGAACTATGGTTCTGTCGAGATCCTCAAAGACATCAATGTGGCGATTGAGCCAGGTGATTTTCTGGTGCTGGTCGGCCCGTCGGGCTGTGGTAAGTCCACGCTGCTGAATTGCATCGCAGGGCTGGAGCCAATCACCGGCGGTACTCTGTCGATTGGTGGCAAGGACATGACCCATGTCAGCCCCAAGGATCGTGACATCGCGATGGTGTTTCAATCCTACGCGCTGTACCCAACTATGTCGGTGGCCAAGAACATCACCTTTGGCATGAAAGTGCGCGGGGTGGATGCGGCAACCCAAGAACGTAAGCTCAACGAGGTGGCCAGCCAGTTGCAGATTGAGCAGCTGCTGCATCGTCGTCCGGGGCAGCTGTCCGGTGGTCAGCGGCAACGTGTGGCGATGGGGCGGGCATTGGTGCGCGATCCCAAGCTGTTCCTGTTTGACGAGCCGCTGTCCAACCTTGATGCCAAGCTGCGCGTTGAGATGCGCTCTGAGATCAAGAAGCTGCATCAGAACCTTGGTGCCACCATGGTCTATGTGACCCATGATCAGATCGAGGCGATGACGCTTGCGACCAAGATTGTGGTTCTGAAAGGCGGTGTGGTGCAGCAGATTGGCACGCCGGCGGAGATCTACAACCGTCCAGCCAACCTGTTTGTGGCGGACTTTATGGGCAGCCCGGCGATGAACCTGATCCCGGCCAAAGCCACCAAGAACGGCTCCGGTACACAGATCGAAATTGCGCGGGATGGTGCAGCACCGCTGATGCTGACCGACACCCATGCGGAGAACCTGCCGCAGGATGTGATCCTTGGCTTGCGGCCTGAGGACATTGCCGAAGCGGGATTCCGTGCCGGTGAAGACGTGCAGGTTGCCGAGTGTCAAATCGATATGGTCGAGCCTGCGGGCGCGGATACGTTTGTGGTCTCTGAATTGGGCGGCAAACAAGTGACAGCGCGCTTGCACGCCGAAACCGGCGCCGAGTCGGGTAAGCCGCTGCCACTGGCGTTTGACTTGAGCAAAGTGTCCTACTTTGCACCAGGTACCGGTGAGCGGCTGAACTAAGTCAGCATCGATGAACTAAAAAGGCCCGCTTGGTTTTGCCAAGCGGGCCTTTTTGTTTGTGAATGAGTTGCTTTAAGCGCTTAGGCGCTCCTCATCATCGAAGTCGTCAGCCACTTCAGGCTGTTCCGCGCCCTCCATGTCAAAACGGGCCACGATGCCTGATAGGCTTTGCGCCTCGGCCAGCAGCATCTGGCTAGACGCGGCGGCCTCTTCGGCCATGGCGGTGTTTTGTTGTGTCATGGAGTCGAGCTCGCTCATGGAGGTGTTGATGCTGTCCAAACCAGAGGACTGCGTGCGCACACCTTCGGAAATCTCGGTCACCAGATCGGAGACAGATGTCACCTGCGTGATGATTTTGGAGAGGGCTTCGCCAGCACGACCCACCATTTCAACACCGTTGGAGACATGGTCTTCGCTGGCGCTGGTGAGGCCTTGAATTTGACCGGCGGCTTCGGAGGCACGTTGCGCCAAGGCGCGGACCTCGGAGGCAACCACGGCAAAGCCACTGCCTGCGCTGCCTGCACGGGCGGCTTCGACCCCGGCGTTGAGCGCCAGCAGGTTGGTTTGGAAGGCGATGTCGTCGATCACGCCGATGATTTGCGAAATCTCGCTGGAGGCAGTTTGGATTTGGTCCATGGCTTCCACGGCGGAGGAGACCACATCACGGCTGTTTTCAGCTTCCCGGCGGGCGGTTTGCATGACGCCATCCACGCGGGTTGCACGGTCGGCGGCGGCCTTCACACCATCTGAGAGCGCGTTTACGGCCTGTGCGGTGTCCTCCAGCGTGGCAGCGGCGCTTTCGGTGCGTTTCTCCATCACCGTGGCGGCGGATTTCTGTTCGTCAGAATATTGGCCTACGTGCTGGGAGGCTTCGACGATCTCAGACATCAGCGTGCGCAGATTGGCGAGGCTGCGGTTGAAGTTCTCCCGCAAAATCTCATAGTCGGCCACAAAAGGCTCGTTGATGTCACAGGCCAGGTTGCCCCGCTCGAGTTCGGACAGGGCCTCGCTCATGGTTTCCACCACGTCGGAGGTTTTGCGGGCGTTTTCAGCTTCGCGTTCCGAGGCTTCATCCGCGCGTTTCAGCTTGTTGCGAAACTCTCCCATGGTGCGGGCCAGATCCCCCAGCTCATCGCCGCGCTCTTCGCCGGAAATCTCAATAGAATAGTCCCCTTCCGCCAGAGCGTCGGTCACGCCACGCAGAGCTTGAATGGGTTTGGTGACACGACTGGCGGCAATCCAGGAGACGATGATGGCGATGACCACAGAGGCCGCAATCATGGCGATAGCCACCATGCGGATTTGGTGCACCACAGTGAAGGCGGCGTCATGATCGGTTTCCATCACCAGCGACCAGTTGAAGCCGGGCACGTCCATGGGCTTGACCAAGCTGATGGCGTCGATGCCAGTCACGGAGTCAACGGATTCAAAGAAAGCTTCTTCGTGAGCTTGGGCTGCGACGATATGCGGTGCCTGTGGCAGGGCGGTAGAAACTTCAAACTGGCCTTCGATCAGAGATGGGCTGCGCGCGGTGCCGTCCGCGCCAACCACGAACAGGTTCTGGTGGCCGCTGTCGTCCAGATTGGTCGACAGGGCGCTCACGATGTGGTCACTTGAAAGCTGCACCGCGAGCACGCCTGCGATGGTTTTCTTTTTGCTGAGGATCGGGATCGCAAGGAACGCGCCGGCGGCTCCGCCGGTGATCTCGTATGCGGCAAAGTCAGAGGTGCTGATTTCGCCCGGCTTGGAGTTTATGGCGGCCTTGAAAACCTGCCCAAGGCCGGACTCGGCATAGGCGCCTTTGGAGAAGTCTTGCGCAAAATCGTCTTGCTTCATCACGGTGTAGAGCAGGCGGCCCTCGGTGTTGAACAGGTAGATGTCTTCATACCCATTGAGGTTCAAGGAGCGCAGGAAGGTTGGATGATAGCTGTTGTGCGATTGGCTGTAATACTGCCCGTCGCCCGGATCCACCAGTTTGGCGCGCTCGCCAACAGGGTTTGGGTTTTTGGCGATATATGTGTCGGTCAGGTATTTGATTGGGTCATCCGCCTCAATCATACCAATCACGCGGTCAAAGTTGCTGATGGCGCGGAAAGTTGTCGGCTGATCAGCGTTCATCACCAGATCACGGCGCACCGCATCAATCAGGGCTGCAATGGCTTGCTTGCCCGCATTGGCAGTGGTTTCATGGGAGGCATAGACATTCTGGCGAATGTTTTGCTCTGCCATACGATAAACAAGGAAGGACACGGTAACCAGAAACGTGGCTGTCAGGGCCACCATCACAAGGGGTAGCTTTAGCGAAAGCGACAGCTTTTTGGCTCTGAACATTTTTTGCTCCTCACAAAATGTCTCATCGCCCGGGTTTCCTCGGGGTCCTCAATCGTTAGCCATAAAAGTCCTTCGAAGTGCTTAAGGGTAAATTTGAGCCGGAAAACAACGCCTCACGGCATGCGCCACCGAAGAAGAAGGTCGAATGCTTGCGTTGTTAAGTTGTTGAGCAGAAACAGATTTTGGCGCTCTAACTCAGGGAATGCGCACACGTTCGACAAACTTTTTGAGCGCAAAGCGTGAGCGGATCGCGCGGATTCCGGGCAAGCGCATCAGTTTGGCTTGCAGAAAACTCTCAAATTCTTCAAGGCTTTCCACCCAAATCTCCAGTTGGAAATCCATCGCGCCGGTCATCAAGGTGCCGGTGACAACTTCATCAAAGCGGGCAACTTCTTTCTGAAAATTTGAAATAGCGTCCGCATCTTGACGCTCCAGCTCGACATTCACATAGGCGGTGATGCCGAAGCCGGCGGTCATGCGGTCAATGCGCAGAGTGTAACCGGCAATCAATCCGCTGTCTTGCAGCTGTTTCAGGCGGCGTTTGCAGGGGGTGGCGGAGAGACCGACGCGGTCGGCAATTTGCACCACAGACATGCGGCCGTCCTCACACAATGCGCGGATGATTTTGCGGTCAATTTCGTCTATAGTGATTTTCGCCACAGTACGCTCCTTGGCCGACTTTATCGGCTAACATTTCGCAAATACGACAGGAGAACGCCGTTTTTCAACCCGGGATGTGGGCTAAACTTAACAGGTTGAATAATTCTCGCTGACCGGCGGGGGTATCGGTTCCATCATCCGCCCCTGATCCCTTTGCGTGGGTCAACAAGACGGAGCAACCGTGCCTTCAGGCGTCAGCCCCACTTCAGAAAGGTGACGCATGGGCTCTGATACCGCTCCGCTCTCCCTCAATGTGCCGGAACCGGGATGCCGTCCCGGAGACACGCCGGACTTCTCCGATTTTGAAATTCCACGGGCTGGTGAGGTTGGTCGCCCTGCGGTGGACGTGGATCCGGACAGTATCCGCGATATGGCGTTTTCGATTGTGCGTGTGCTCAACAAAGAGGGCGAGGCGGTTGGCGATTGGGCTGGTGCATTGAGCGTCGATGAGCTGCGCGACGGCTTGCGCCATATGATGACCCTGCGGACTTTTGATGCGCGCATGCAGATCGCGCAGCGGCAGGGCAAGACCAGTTTCTACATGCAGCATTTGGGTGAAGAGGCGGTGTCATGCGCCTTTGCCCGTGCACTTCAGCCCGGGGACATGAATTTCCCAACCTATCGTCAGGCAGGGCTGCTGATCGCGTCGGACTATCCGATGCTGACGATGATGAACCAGATTTACTCCAACGCCGAAGACCCATTGGCAGGGCGGCAGCTGCCGATCATGTATTCGTCCAAAGCGCATGGGTTCTTCTCGATCTCCGGCAACCTCGGCACGCAGTTTGTGCAATCGGTGGGCTGGGCCATGGGCTCTGCGATCTCCGGTGACACCAAGATTTCGACTGGCTGGATTGGCGACGGCTCCACCGCGGAGAATGATTTCCATGCGGCGATGGTGTTTGCCTCGACCTATAAGGCGCCGGTGGTGCTGAACATTGTGAACAACCAGTGGGCCATTTCCACGTTCCAAGGCATTGCGCGCGGTGGCGTGGGCACCTTTGCGGCGCGGGGCCACGGATTTGGCATTGCTTCCCTGCGAGTGGATGGCAACGACTATCTGGCGGTGCATGCGGTGGCAAAATGGGCCGCCGAGCGTGCGCGTTTGGGGCATGGGCCTACGTTGATCGAACATGTGACCTATCGCGCGGGCGGGCATTCGACCTCAGATGATCCATCAGCCTATCGCTCCAAGAGCGAGGCGGCGGCCTGGCCGTTGGGTGACCCAATTGAGCGGTTGAAACAACATCTGATCAAGATTGGTGAGTGGAGCGAAGACCGCCACGCGCAGGCAGAGGCAGAAATCCTCGACACGGTGATTTCGGTGCAGAAAGAGGCCGAAGCGGTGGGCACATTGGCAGGCGGTAAGGCGCCAAGCCCGCGCGATATGTTTGAAGGGGTGTATGAGACCATGCCTGCGCACCTGATCCGTCAACGTCAAGAAGCGGGGTTCTGATCATGGCACAGATGACAATGATTGAAGCCATCCGCGAGGCCCATGATGTGGCTATGGCGGCGGATGACAAAGTGGTGGTGTTTGGCGAGGACGTTGGGTTCTTTGGCGGTGTGTTCCGCTGTACTGCGGGGTTGCAGGAGAAATACGGCAAGTCCCGGTGTTTTGACGCGCCGATAAACGAGAGCGGTATTGTCGGCACGGCGATTGGCATGGCGGCTTATGGTCTGAAGCCGGTGATTGAGATCCAGTTCGCGGACTATGTGTATCCGGCGTATGACCAGATCGTGTCGGAGGCGGCGCGTCTGCGACACCGCTCCAACGGCGATTTCACCTGTCCCTTGGTGATCCGCATGCCCACTGGTGGCGGTATCTTTGGCGGGCAGACTCATAGCCAGAGCCCGGAGGCGATTTTCACCCATGTGTCCGGGTTGAAGGTGGTGATCCCGTCCAACCCGCGCGATGCGAAGGGGCTGTTGCTGGCGGCGATTGAAGACCCCGATCCGGTGATCTTCCTGGAGCCGAAGCGGTTGTACAACGGGCCGTTTGATGGGCATCACGACAAGCCCATTGAAAGCTGGAAGAAGCACCCTCAGGGCGACGTGCCTGAAGGCAATGAGATCATTCCGCTGGGCAAGGCGCATATTCAGCGTGAAGGCGCGGATGTAACGGTTTTGGCCTATGGCACAATGGTTTACGTGGCCGAGGCGGCTGCAGAAGAGACCGGTGTCGATGCGGAGGTGATCGACCTGCGAACGCTGATGCCGCTGGATCTGGAGACCATAGTTGAAAGCGTGAAGAAAACCGGGCGCTGTGTGATTGTGCATGAGGCGACCCGCACCTCAGGCTTTGGGGCGGAGCTGATGAGCCTCGTACAAGAAGCCTGTTTTTATCATCTTGAAGCGCCAATGATCCGGGTGACCGGATGGGACACGCCGTATCCGCATGCGCAGGAGTGGGAGTATTTCCCGGGACCTGCACGGGTTGGCGAAGCGCTGCGCAAAGTCATGGAGGACTGATCCCATGGGAGTATTTGCAATCCGTTTGCCCGACGTTGGAGAGGGCATTGCCGAGGCCGAGCTGGTCGAATGGCATGTGAAGGTAGGCGACGTGGTGCGCGAAGATGACGTGCTGGCCGCCGTGATGACCGACAAAGCTGCTGTGGAAGTGCCGTCGTCGGTTGATGGTAAGGTGCTCGCGCTGGGCGGTGAGATTGGCGACATGATCGCCATCGGCGCCGTGTTGATCCGCATCGAAGTGGACGGCGAGGGTAACGAGAGCGGTGACGTGGAAGCGCCTGCGGCGGCACCGGCTGAGGAAAAGCCTGCGGTTGTGGAGGCGGTGGCTGAGCCAGCGCCAAAACCAGCGGCGAAGCCTGCGGTTGCTCCTGTTGCCGCAGCGCCAGTAAAGCGGGCGGCGGGCACCAAACCTTTGGCCTCGCCATCTGTCCGCGCGCGGGCGCGGGAAGAGGGTGTGGACCTGCGGCAGGTGCCAGGGTCCGGTGCAGCGGGGCGGATCAGCCATGCTGATTTGGACAACTGGATTGCCTCTGGTGGCATTCAGCAAGGTACTGTGGTGCGGGGGCAGAACACCGGTGTGGAAGAGGTGCGCGTGATTGGCATGCGCCGCAAGATCGCGGAAAAGATGGCGATCTCCAAACGGCAAATTCCGCATATCACCATTGTGGAAGAGGTGGAGATGTCGGCGCTGGAAGACCTGCGCGCGGCGCTTAACACCAAACACAAAGGGGAACGCGCGAAGCTGACGCTTTTGCCGTTCCTGATGCGGGCGATTGTCGAAGCGGTGCGGGAGCAGCCTGAGTTGAACGCGCGTTACGATGACGAAGCGGGCGTGATCCACCGTCATGGGGGCGTGCATGTGGGCATTGCGACGCAGACGCCAAACGGCCTGAACGTGCCGGTGGTGAAACATGCCGAGGCGGGCAGTCTGTGGGACAATGCAGAAACCGTGTCGCGATTGGCGCAAGAAGCACGGGACGGCACCATCAAACGCGATGAGCTGTCCGGGGGCACGATCACCATCACCTCGTTGGGGCCGCTGGGCGCGATTGCCACAACGCCGATCATCAACCACCCGGAGGTGGCCATCGTCGGTGTGAACAAGATGCAGATCCGTCCGGTTTGGGATGGGCAGCAGTTTCAGCCGCGCAAGATGATGAACATCTCCTGCAGCTTTGATCACCGGGTGATCGACGGCTGGGATGCGGCTGTGTTTGTGCAAAAACTGAAAACCCTGCTGGAAACACCAGCCATGCTGTTTGTTGAGGGCTAAATGACTGATCTATCCTGTAAACTTCTGATCATTGGGGCTGGTCCTGGCGGCTATGTCTGTGCCATTCGCGCCGGGCAGCTGGGCATTGACACCATTGTTGTGGATGCTGGGAAGCCGGGGGGGACGTGCCTGAATGTGGGCTGTATCCCGTCCAAAGCGATGATCCACGCGGCGGATGAATTCCACAAGATTGCGCATGTAAACGACGGCCCCCTGGGGATCTCCGCCAGCGCGCCAAGCATCGATTTGGCCCAAACGGTGGCGTGGAAAGATGGCATTGTGCAGCGTCTGAACACGGGTGTTTCGGCCTTGATGAAGAAAGCCAAAGCGCGGTTTGTGAACGGACAAGCGCGGTTTTTGGATGGCAAAACCGTGGAAGTCACCAATGGGGACGAGGTGCAGCAAATCCGTGCGGAATATGTGGTGATTGCCACGGGTTCCGCGCCGGTGGAACTGCCGTTTTTACCGTTTGGCGGGCCAATCTTGTCCTCGACCGAGGCGCTGGACCTGACCGAGGTGCCGGAGACATTGGCGGTTGTTGGTGGTGGCTATATCGGGCTGGAGCTGGGCACGGTGTTTGCCAAACTGGGCAGCAAGGTCACGGTGGTGGAGGCGGAAGACCGCATTCTGTCGCTCTATGACAAAGCGCTGACCAAACCGGTGGCGAAGCGGCTGGAAGACCTCGGCGTGACAGTGATGACCGGCTCCAAGGCACAGGGCTACAGTGACGGCGCCTTGCAGACAGACCAATGCGATGTGGTCGCAGAGAAGGTGTTGGTCACTGTCGGGCGGCGTCCGCGCACGGCGGGAATTGGCATTGAAGAGTTGGCGCTGACCCAAGACGGGCCGTTTGTGAAGATAGACAGCTTTTGCCAGACCTCCATGCGGGGGATCTACGCGATTGGCGACGTGACCGGCGAGCCGATGTTGGCGCACCGGGCGATGGCGCAGGGCGAAATGGTGGCCGAACACATCGCGGGTCACTCTGTGGAGTGGGACAAACGTGCCATTCCGGCGGTGTGTTTCACCGACCCGGAAGTGGTGACGTGCGGCGCGCTTCCCGGTGAGATTGACGGCACCAAGGCCAGCGAGTTTCCGTTTATGGCCAATGGTCGCGCCATGACCACGGAGCGCGACGACGGCTTTGTGCGGGTTGTGTACCGCGAAGAGGACCACGCAGTTGTGGGCCTGCAGGCGGTGGGCGCCGGGATTTCGGAACTGTCGGCGGCGTTTTCATTGGCAATAGAGATGGGGGCTTGCCTTGAAGACATTGCAGCCACGATCCATGCCCATCCCACGCAATCTGAAGGATTGCAGGAAGCCTGTCTCAAGGCATTGGGGCACGCGCTGCATATCTAATCTAAAAAGGCCCGCAGGAGATTGCGGGCCTTTTTGTTTGCAGGGAGAGGAGGGACCTGCGGGTTAAAACAGTTGCACGTCGCCCAGGTTGTCGTCGACCTTTGGCTTCGGTGCGCGCTTTGGTGCTTCGTCCTCGGTGAGCAGACGGGTGTCTTTCATAAAGCGGCGCTGAATGCGGCCACCCACGGGCCAGAAACGGATGTTGCGGCCCCGCTGGCCACCCAAACAGCAATCCATCAGCTCAAAACCTTCGTTGCGCACAAACCACATGGCAAATTCAGCGTTTTTGGAGCCGATGTCGATGCGGCTGTTGAACATCTTGCCGCCGCCTAACAGCTTCACCTTGAGATTGTCGCGGCGGGCGCCAGCCTGGATCAAACCGTTCACCAGAAGTTCCATTGCGTGCACACCATGGCTCATGGAGCCAGCAGAGCCGTCTTCTGTGCCCGGCAAAAGGAAATGGTTCATGCCCCCGATCCCGGCGGTTTCATCCCACATGCAAGCCGCCACACATGACCCCAGGATCGTGGTCATCACGATATCTTGGTCACTGGAAACCTGCACATCACCCTGCAACAGGGGCTGGACCTGGTATCCTTTGATGGCTTCTGCTTCACTAAGACTCATTGGCTATTCCATTCACCGAGGGTTACACGCCAGCCGGGTTCGCGCACCAGCTGGCAAGGCGCAGTTTTTGCGCAGTTCTTAGAAGTCTTCCCAGTCTTCGCTGGCGGTGTCTTGAACCGGTGCCGTTTGGTTTACGGCGGCTTTGGTTGGCTTGGGCATCGGTTTTGCTGCTTGAACGGCCTTGGGGCTGGGCTTGGCGGTCGAAGTCTTCTTGACCTTGGCTTTGCTCAGCTTGGCATCTTTGGCCGCGTCATCGTCCCATTCTTTGGTTTTGGCAACGTCTGCAACTGGCTTGGCCGGGGCAGGCTTCGCAGCTTTTGGCGCCGGTTTGGCCGCCGCTGCCGCTTTTTTCGGAGCCGGTTTTGGTGCCGCAGGGGCCGAGGCCGCGACGACGTCTGCTTCGGTTAGCTTAAAGACTTTAAGGGCTTGAGACATATTGGCAGCCTCATCCGACAAGCTGCGGCTGGCGGCTGAGGATTCTTCGATCATGGCTGCGTTGCGCTGAGTCACCCGGTCCAGTTCGGTCACACTCTCTTTGATCTCGCGCAGGTTGTCCGCTTGGTCGCGGGACCCTGTGGCAATTTGCGAGACCAGATCGGAGGCGTGGTTCACACCGGTTATGATTTCCTGAAGCGCGTCGCCGGCCTTGTTGACCAACTCGCTGCCCTTGGTGACCTGTTCACCGGATGTCAGGATCAGCTCTTTGATTTCGTTGGCGGATTCAGAGGCGCGTTGCGCCAGAGCGCGGACCTCGGAGGCGACAACCGCAAACCCGCGACCTGCTTCGCCGGCACGGGCGGCTTCGACACCGGCGTTAAGAGCCAGCAGGTTGGTTTGGAAGGCGATGTCATCAATCACACCGATGATGGCAGTGATCTTGTCAGAGCTCTGTTCGATGTTGCGCATCGCCTCAACGGTGAGTTCAACCACCTCGCCACCGGACTGCGCCTGTTGACGGTTCTGGGTGATACGCTTGTTGGCTTCCGCAGCATGATCTGCTGTTTGTTCGACCGATGTGCTCAGGGTTTCGATGGCCGCCGCAGATTCCTCAAGCGTCACAGCCTGCGCCTCAGAACGCTTGGATTGATCCACAACGCTTTCGGAAATTTCCTGGGCACTGGAACGCACGGTTTCGGCTGTGCGGGTCACGGTGGAGAGCACTGATTTCAGATTGGTGAGGACCTCGTTGAAGTCTTTGCAGATCCGCTGGGAGTTTTCGCCCAGATGGGAGAACTCGGTCACATCGATAGGACGATCCACACGGCCATCGGCAATTTCAGACAGACCTTCCGCAAGACGGGCAAACAGACGCTGGCGTTGTTTATCCTGCGCGGCACGCATTTCGCGGTCACGTTCTTCCTGGGCGAGTTGCGTGCGGAATTTCTCCAGACGCTTGGCCATGGCGCCAATTTCGTCGTCGCGATCCAGGCACGGCACGTCATAAGTAAAGTCGTGATCCGCAATAGCATCCATTGCTTTGCCAAGGCTCAGCACCGGACGTGTCACCACGCGGCCGACCAGCATCACAATCAGGCCGAGTGCCAAGGCGGCTGCCAGGGAGGAGCCAATCGCGCCTTTGACAAATTCCTGAAGGGCTTCTTGGCGAATGGAGGACACATCGGCGGCAACCTGCAACGAACCAACCGGTGCACGGCCAGCCTGCGCGATGGGCATATGCGCGGCATAGACCGCCCCTTCGATGGCATGTGCGCTTGGTTTGGCGTCGGTGACAGACGCTGAGACACCACTCAATGCTTGGTTGACACTGTCTGCGCGGGTCTCAGCGGCATCATAGGTGTAGATCTCTGTGCCGTCTGAGGCCAGAACGCTGACGGCAGTGATATGCGCATCTTGCTCCAAGAAACGGTCGGTTGTCGCTTTCAGGCGGTCCACATCCTGAAACTGAGCGGCGGCGACCAATTGCGTGCTAAACAGCTCTGTGAGCAGATCGTAGCGCTCCATCGCTTGCGCTTCGGCTTCGGCGGTGCGGGCGTTGTACTGGGAAAATTGTGACAGGCCGACAGCCAGGAGGGCGCAGGCTGCAATGGCAACTGCCAATTTGGTTTTGATGCTCATCCGCGAGAAGCGGGCTTTCATTTTTTGGAAAACTGGCATGGTGTTTCCTGTTGTTTTTATGGAGCTAATGGGCGCGGCAGAAAATTAGGGAGGGAAGCAGCCCCTTAAAGGGAGCTGCCTTTTTGAGTGACTTGCGACGCCTTGGCGGAAAGATCGGCCAGGTGGCGGTCGGTGTTGTCATGGAAGTTTTCCAGACGGGCGATGATGCCGTCCAAACCACTGTCCACGTCACGCATACGGCCGCTTTCGACTTTGCAAAGCAGTTTCACAACGTCGAGACCGTTGATCCGACGGCGCAGGCTGCGGCAGATGTCCGGGATGGATTTGCCGATGGAGGAAATTTCGATCAGGCGGGAGCGGCTGCGCTGATGTAGGCGTTCGTGGTGCTCTTTCAAAAGCAGAGCGCCGTCGGTTTCCTTGTCGTCCGGTTGCACGTGATCGTAGGCTTCGTTGAGAAGCTGCGCAATCTGCATGGACCAGCGGCCCTGAGACACGGCGCTGTACATTTGCACCAGCGAGCCGTTTTCCGGATCGTGCAAACGGCCAACAAGACCGTGCATTTCTTTGGCCATCGCATCATAGTTTTGCGAGATGGTACCAAGAGCGGCCCCGGCACCTTCCAGACGGCCAGCCAAAATGCGCAGGTTCACGGGCTCGCCACGGACACGCTCAAAACCTTGTTCGATGCTGTTAACCAGCCCCTGCATGTCGGAAATGATTTCTGCCAGCTCGTCCATCAGTTGGAAAGAGTTGACCAAATTCGGCGCGACAATATTGCGGCCTTTGAACTCGAGATTCAGAGCCTCGATGCCGTAAGCTTCCAGTGTTGGGTAGCCGGCCTCTTTGATCATCTCAAGCAACCGCGCTCCGCTTTGTTCCGGCGTCAGGTTCTTGTCTTTCTCTTCCTGGAGAAGTGAGACGTACATTTCTTTCGTGGTTTCAAACAGCTCTGTGCCGGGGCGAATACGGGCGGACAAAAATCCGTTTTCGGTTTGGGTGACCACAGCCAAAACCCAGTAATAACCACCGGATTTGGTTTTGTTTTTCACATAGGTACAGACCGGCTGACCCGCTTTCAGGCACTCCCACAACAGGTAGAAAACACCTTTGGGCATGTCTGGATGGCGCATGATTTTATGCGGCGCGTTGATGAGCTCTTCCAGCGGGTAGCCACCCACTTCGATGAATTTTTCGTTGGCGAACTGGATCACGCCACGCGGATCGGTCGCCGACGTGATGATACTCTCGTTGGCAAACCGCACCTCAGTTGCGGAGCTGTCTGCGCTGGCGCTGCTGATCTTTGTCATGGCGTTCATGGGTCTATTCCAATGTCACTGTGGCTGAGCGAGTGTGGCTCAGAAGAGGTTTACGTTGCCTGCATCAGGCGAGATTGCGCGGGCTTTTTCCGCATCGGAGAGGCGAGATTTCAGGTAATCCAGACGGACGCTGTTTGAGAGATCCTGCACATTGAGATCCGGACCAGCGCCAATCATGGAAGACATGTTGCCAAGCAATGCCGCGATGTCATCCAGGTGCTGAAACAGCGCGTCTACGCGCTGTAGATCCCTTATTTTATTGTGATCGACGCCTTCCAGATCCAACTCACTGGTCAACCCGTCCAGCGCATGTGCGATGGAGGCAAGGTCAGCCACGTCCTCGGAAATGGTGGTTAGTACGTCTGCGGTTGAGCGCGTTGTCATTTGTAGTCCCCCATGGGAGCCTCTTTTAAAGAGGCCCCACCACCTTCTCGATGCAGGCTTTCAGCTGTGCGGTTTCGAACGGCT
This sequence comes from uncultured Shimia sp., assembly GCF_947493595.1. Taxonomy (GTDB): domain Bacteria; phylum Pseudomonadota; class Alphaproteobacteria; order Rhodobacterales; family Rhodobacteraceae; genus Shimia. The sequence goes on from NZ_CANLRL010000007.1 coordinate 206,180, forward strand.
TCTTAATGAAGTTGTTCATGCCCAGCTTGACGCCTTTGTTGATTGTGTCCGGATCTGCACGTCCCGTGATCAGGATAAAGCCGGTGCGTGCCGTCGCTTTATTGCCGCGGATGCCTTCCAGAAGCTGGAGACCGTCCATGCCTGGCATGTTGAAGTCGGACAGGATCAGGTGCACCGGTTTCGCAGCCAGGCTACGCCAGGCTTGTGCGCCGTCGTTTTCGGTGCGGTAATTGACGATCCCGATCTCATCGAGCGCCTGTGTGATGAGTCCTCGGCTGGTGGACATGTCGTCCACAACCAGAATGTGCAGCTTATCTTTCAAGCTCATTTTTAATTCCCCATGTGCAAGGTTGCATCAGCGCTTCTGCTGCCAATGCTGGAGGTGTCTATTGAGAAAACGCCCCGTCCGGCTGTGTGAAACAGGTCGGCGTGTTCCGGGCCAATTCCTTCGGAATGACCCAAGAATAGAAGACCGTCCGGGCAGAGCTGCTCGCCAAATCTGCGCCAGAGGCGGCTTTGTGTTGGCGCATCAAAGTAGATGGCGACGTTGCGACACATGATGATGTCGAACTGGCCCTTGAACGGCCAATCGCCATGAAGATTGAGGCGCCGGAAGCTAATCAGTTCGCGGGCTTTGTCGCAAACAGACTTCCGATCGTTAGACCCTTCAAAATCCTCAAAATACTTGGTCGCTTGCCCGTTGGGCAGGGTGTTGACCGAGGATGCGGGGTAGATGCCGCGCTTGGCGGATGCCAAGATTTCGGGGTCGATGTCTGATGCCAGGATTTTTACATCCAGGGACGGGGCCTCCGGGCAGGCATCCAATACATGGAACGCCAGGCCATAAGGTTCTTCCCCGCTGGAACAGCCAGCAGACCAAATCCGAACCCGCTTGCCGCGACGTGCCTGGGCCATAAGGTCCGGCAGCACATCATTGGCCAACTGTTCGAAGTGATGCCCTTCGCGATTGAAGCGCGTCATGTTGGTTGTATAGGCGCTGATAAAGCGGGTTTGTTCATCCCGCCCTTGAGGCGAGTGCATATAGTCAATGTAGTCGTTGACTGTCTCATAGCCTGTGGCACGCAGGCGCTTGGAGAGGCGGGAGGCGACCATCGTCCGCTTGTGCGGCTGAAGATCGATTCCCATCCACTCACGCACCAGACCAGCAATGGCGGCAAAGTCCGCATCACTGATTGTGCCTTCTTCAAGGGATTTTTGCGCCATCTGGGTCATGCTGCTGACAATGCTTCCTGTGGCATGATCTGGTGAACATCGATCGCACGCACGATGGTGTCATCCAGAGTGTAGACCCCGCGAATGAACGCAGCTGTCTTGGAGGAAGACACTTCCGGTGTGGCTTTGATCTCATCCGTGTTCACGGTGATGATGTTGGACACTGCGTCCACCAGGAAACCAACGCTCTTCTCATCGATATGCGCGATGATGATGACGTGACGGCTTTCCGGGATGGTTTTGCCAAGGCCCAGGCGCATCGACAGGTCGATCACCGGCAGCACAGCACCACGCAGGTTCATCATGCCAACCACATAATCCGGCGCGTGCGGCAGGGTGGTGGTGTTGGTCCAGCCGCGAATTTCGAGCACGTGGCCGATGTCCAGGCAGAAGGCCTGCTCGCCAATGGCGAAGGACACGATTTCAATGCGTTCGTCGGTCTGTTCTTGAGTTGCTTGTTCAGACATAAGAGTTCACCTCTGCCAAATCGGACCCCTTACGCAGTCCTGGGTTGCCGTTACCCGGCGATGGGATCATTTGATCCGTGTCGACGATCAGGGCGATCTTGCCGTTGCCAAGGATGGTTGCGGCGGCGATGCCCGGAATGGATTGATAGTTTTGTTCCAGACCTTTGATCACCACTTCGCGTTGCTCGACGATGCCGTCCACCGCAAGGGCGGAGCGCCGACCGGATTCCCCTTCGATCAGAAGGAGAGACTGGTTGCTGAAGTCCGGCAGTGGCGAGCGGAAACCAAGGGCCTCCCCCAGATCCACAATCGGGAGCATCGAGTCGTTTACCGAAAGCCCACGGTCACCATCACAGAAGTCGTGAATGTTGGCCTGACCAGGCTGAAGCGTTTCGCGCAGCGCAACGGTTGGAACCACCAGGCTTTCGCCGGCAACTTCGATCAACATGCCTTCCATCACCGCAAGTGTGAGTGGCAGGGAGATTGTAATCGTTGTGCCTTTGCCTGGCTCAGACATCAGGTTGATCCGTCCGCCAAGCGCCTGAATTTCAGAGCGCACAACGTCCATACCAACACCGCGGCCGGAGAGCTGGGAGATCTCATCTGCGGTTGAGAAACCAGGACGGAACAAAAGGTTGTCGATGTCGCTGTCAGTCAGATCATCCTCAGGACGGATAAGACCTTTTTCCTCAGCTTTTTGACGCACTTTGGGGCGGTTTACACCAGCACCATCGTCCGACAAAGAGATTACAACCCGGCCAGAGCGGTGTGCCGCTTCGAGCTTGATTGTGCCCATCTCAGGTTTGCCTGCGGCCACGCGATCCTCAGGTTTTTCAAGGCCGTGGTCGACCGAGTTCCGGATCATGTGGGTCAGAGGTTCCACCAGACGTTCGGTTACAGTTTTGTCGACCTCGGTGGCCTCCCCAACCATCACCAAACGAGAAGATTTACCAGCCTGACGAGAAGATTCCCGTACAATCCGGCTCATCCGCTGGAACAAGCCACGCACAGGTTGTGCACGAATGGCCATCACGCTCTCTTGCAGAACGCCGGACAGTGTTTTCAGCTGACCAATGGCTTCACTGACGGCGCTGTTGGCCGACACGGGGAGCTCATTCATCGACTGGCGCAACATGGCTTCGCTGATCACAAGCTCGCCAACCAGGTTGATCAGGCGGTCTACGCGGTTCAGGTCAACACGAATTGTGCTGTTGCGCGGTTCAGAGGACTTTTTTCCACCGTCTCCGCCTTTGGCCTCCTGCTTTTCAGCTTTAGGAGCTTTGGCAGGTGTTGGCTTGGCTGGAGCTTTGGCCGCAGGAGCAGCTGCAACTGGCGCTGTTTCCTCAGCGGGCGCAGGCGCTTCAGCGATTGGGGCGGCGTTCTCTTCAGTTGCTGTTTCCACAACAGTCTCAGAGATTTGCAGCGTGCATTGTCCTTCAACGAACTCAAAGATTTCGCGGATGGCGCTTTCGTCGATGCCGTCGTCCGGGCGCAGCGTCAGCGTCCAGGAGATTGCCGCAGGGGCGTCCTTGAGGCTTTCCAGAGCGGCCACTTCGGAGCGGTCAGCTTCGATGGACAACTCACCCATTTCACCCAGGGCACGGAACAGCAGGGCCGGATCGTGGCCGCGCGTATAAAGCACGGGATCGGCTTTGAACTTCACCACAAAGTGCGTCGCACCTGCGGGCGCGTCATCGCCACCACCAAGAGAAGGCAGGCCTGGCAAATCGCCAATGCCCCCGTCGTCGTCGCCCCCCAGATCGAGGTTGAAATCCATGGCTTGAACTTCAAAGTCGTCTGAGCTGACTTCGTTGGCATCGTCGTCATCGTCGCCGCCAACGCCGCCATTGGCGTTTTGAGTGGTCTGCTTCAGCTCTGCCAAAACAGCCGCGCCGTCAGAATCGGGGAGGTCGTTGTCGTCACGGGCCGCGTCCACAAGATCGCTCAGGTGGTCAAAGCCGGAGAACATCAGAGCGGTGATGGTGCCGTCTACTTCCAGCTTGTTGGAACGCAGGTCATCCAGCACGTTTTCGAATGCGTGGGCAAATTTAATCAGGCGATCAAGGCCAAAAGCCCCGGCGCCGCCTTTGATGGAATGCACGGAGCGGAACATCGCATTGATGGTTTCCGCATCCGAGGTCTCGTTCTGGAGATCTTCCAGACCGGTGGACAACACTTCTAGAAGGTCGTCACATTCCTCAAAGAACATGTCACGAAGATCGGACATAATTCAATTCCTTTCAGACAACCAGACGATTGATGACAGCGACCAGTTTTTCGGCGTCAAATGGTTTGACGATCCAGCCGGTCGCGCCAGCTGTGCGGGCACGTTGTTTCAGTTCTTCACCGCTTTCCGTGGTCAGCACGAGAATTGGCAGAGAGGCGCATTCAGGACGCTCGCGGACACCTTCGATCATGCCAAAGCCATCCAGGCGCGGCATGTTGATGTCGGTGATGACCAGATCGGGGTCGGAGCCGCCAAGTTTGTCCAGACCGTCGATGCCGTCCTCGGCCAGATCGACATCAAAGCCTGCATCGGTCAGTGCGGTTTGAATCATCGCGCGCATGGTGCGGGAGTCATCAACTGCAAGAATCTTCGTCGTCATGCGGAGCCCCTTTCAAGAAGACAGTCATGGGGCAGGCCGAGCCGCTCCATACCTTTAAGAAAATCGTCAGATGGTTGTTTCAGTTCAAATGCCAGGTTGCGTGCGGCCCATTCGGCGCGCGTGGCAAGAAGAAGTTCCGCGCCAGCCCCCCCAAGGAACTCAACATGGTGCGCATCAAGCGCAAGCGGTTGACCGCGGGAGGCCTCGATAGCGAGGCGCAACTCAGTGCAATGTGCGTAATCCAACTGCTGCGGCAGCGCGATGCAGTCGGCCTGTGATGATGTGTTTTGTGTGTTCATGGGTCTGGTTCAATACCGTTTTCGGACTGGCTGATTGAAGGCAACGTAAGCTGGCAGCTCTTAACACCGCGTTACTCTGACAATTCTTCTGGAATTGGAGCGCGGTAGGTAGGCGCAGACGTCGGTCTTGCCCCGGTTTTGAATTGGGGGTGGCATGGTTAAGTGGTAGAAAAAGAAACACTTTTTGGGATTTCGGGAGTTTGGAGGGGAAGGTTTTTTGACGCTACCGCCATAGGTTGAGCTTGCCGTTTTGATGTGTTTTCAAGGCCTGCCCTCTAGGGATTGTCGCGCAGCAAAAAGCCCTCGGAATCGGCGATTCCAAGGGCTGTTTAGGATCAGATTGTCGCAAGGCCAGACTGGCCAAAGTGGTTATTGATCCGCCATGTGTCGGAGCAGTTTGGCAAAGGTGTCGACGCCCTGCGCACCGGAGGTGGCTTGTTTGCCCTCAAAGACCATTGTTGGCACGCCAGTCACGCCACGTGAGGTCCAGAACTGTTCCTTCTGGCGTACCATCTCGGCATGGCGTTGATCTTTCAGCACCGCTTGAGCCTCTTCGGAATTCAAGCCAATGGAAGCGGCGACATCAACCAGCACCTCTGGATCGCTCACGTCCTGACCTTTGGTGAAATAGGCGTCAAACAATGCAAGCTTTAAGGCCTGTGCCATTCCTGTTTCCGAGGCCCAATGCAGGAGCTGATGGGCGGCAAAGGTGTTGTAGATCCGGCTGTTGTCAGACCATTGGAAATCAATATCGAGATCAGCGCCCACATGCGTTAACCGGTCACGTGCGTCTTTGGATTGTTCAGCCGTGCTGCCATATTTTCGCATGATATGATCGCGCAGGTTTTCACCTTTTGCTTCCATGTCTGGATTGAGTTCAAAAGGATGCCAATAGGTTTCGATGGCGATGCCCGTGGCCTCGGAGGCTTGCATCAATTGGCGGTAGCCTACGATGCACCATGGGCAGACGACATCAGAGACAATGTCTACGCGGATTGGATCTTGGGCCATTGGGGCGCTCCTGTGGAAGGTCAGGCTGTCAAAATGGGGCGACGTGAACACAGGCGCAAGCGGCTGTGCCGCAAGGTCACGGTAATGTGCCCAACCAGAGCCAAACCGTGAGCACGGAGAGCGCGGTGCCAATCAGCACAGTAGAGGCGGCGACGCGCATGGCACGGCCGTACATGTTGGCAAACAGATAGGCGTTGATGCCCGGTGCCATGGAAGCGGTGACGATGGCGGAGCGCATGTTGTCGGTCGAGATGGCGCTCAGGGTGCCAAAGACAAAGGTGAGGGTAGGGTGCAGGCCTAGGGAGACTGCGCAGCAAAACAGGATAACGCGCATGTCGCCTTCGGGACGGTAGCGGTAGAGTACGCCGCCCATGCCAAACAGAGCGGCAGGTAATGCGGAGCCGGCCAGAAGGTTGACCGCATGCAAGGCGGGCTCCGGAATGGGGACGTTGCCGAGGTTCACCACAAAGCCCAGACCAATGCCAATGATCAGAGCGTTGGAGAACATTGCCTTGAGTACGGTGGGTACAATTCTGGATTTGGCGCTGTGCCGTGCGCGCATGATCTCCATGGTGGCGATGCCCAATCCATAACAAAACGGGGCGTGTATAGAGATGATTGCATAGTTGCCGGTCAGGCTGTCTGGCCCGTAAGCGCGCTCCATAATGGCGAGGCCCAGCAGGAGGGAATTGGAAAACAGGCAGACAAAGCCAATGGCTGTGGCGTCTTCCCAATCGCGGCCAAACAGGTATTTGGCACCAAACATGCCGGTGAGAAAGCAGAGGAAGGCCGCTCCGTAAAAGCTGCCAAGCAGGCTGACATTGTATTCAGCGGCCAGATCAAGGTTGGAAATCGCGCGAAACAGCAGGACCGGCACCGCAAAGGTGGTGGCATAGCGCATCAACCCGTCGACGTTTTGCTGGCTGAACAAGCCACGCCAGGCGGCCAGATAGCCAAAGCCGATGATGAAAAAGACTGGCAGGATCACAGAGATCAGAGTTTGCATCTGCGGTGTCCTGCTGCGTGACCTTTTGTCAGAGGTCGTAGGTGAGTGTCATTCCGTCAAAAGCGGGGGTGATGTGGTCCGGGGTTTCGCCATCAAGCACCGTGTGATCCAGGTCGATGTGCATGTTGGTCAGCACCGCGCGCTCCGGTGTGAGCTTGGCAATCCATTCCAGCGCCTTATCGAGATGAGCGTGGGTGGGGTGCGGAGACCGGCGCAGCGCGTCGATGATAAAGCATTTCATATCCGCAAGCTGTGGCCAGGCGGCGTCATAGATTTCGGCGACATCCGGCATATACACTACATCGTTCACGCGAAACGCCAAGGCGTCGATGCTGCCATGGTTCACTTTGATGGGCGTGAAGATGATATCGCCACCTGCGCCTGAGATGGTGAAATCTTCGTCATCAATGGTGTGCAGGTCCAGGATCGGTGGGTAGGGGCTGTCTTTGGGTTGGACAAAGGCATAGCCAAAACGGCTGAGCAGATCGTTTTGCGTGGCGCCATCAGCCCAAACCGGGATGCGTTGGCGCATGTTGTAGACCACCATACGCAGGTCATCGATGCCATGCACATGGTCGGCGTGGCTGTGGGTGTAGACAACCGCATCCAGCGCACCGGTGCCAGAGGACAACAGCTGTTCGCGCATGTCCGGTGAGGTGTCGATCAGCACTGTGGTTTTGCCGTCTGTGGTTTCGCGTTCAATCAGCAAAGAGCAACGGCGGCGGCGGTTTTTTGGGTTGGTGGGATCACAATCCCCCCAATGGCCGCCAATGCGTGGCACGCCGCCTGAGCTGCCGCAGCCCAGAATGGTGAAGGTCAGCGTGGCGCTCATGCAGCCGCCACCGTGCTGGCTGCTTTGGAAAACAGGCACTCAAAATTTAGTTGGGTCTGAGCGGCGAAGTCGGCGTAGTCCATGCCAAACACCTCGGCGCCGACACGGGCGGTTTTTTCAACATAAGACGGCTCGTTGCGTTTGCCGCGATAGGGCGGCGGCGCAAGGTAAGGCGCATCCGTTTCCACCAGAACGCGGTCCACTGGTGCGGCGGCAAAGATGTCGCGCACCTCTTGTGAGCGTGGGAAGGCGGCAATGCCGGACATGGACAGGTAAAACCCCAGATCCAGCATTTTCTTGGCCAGTTCCGGCCCGGAGCTGTAGCAGTGCATGACACAGCCATAGGCGCCTTTGTTGAACTCTTCCGTCAGGATCTGCGCCATGTCTTCATCGGCGTCGCGACTGTGGATAATCAAAGGCAGGCCGGTTTCGCGCGCCGCTTCGCAATGGATGCGCAGCGAGGTCTGCTGCACCTCTTTGCTGTCGGCGGTGTAGTGGTAATCCAGACCGGTCTCACCAATGCCCACAAATTTGGGGTGCTGTGCCAGCGCAACCAGCTCGTCCACAGTGGCCAAAGGTTCTTCGGCCGCGCTCATTGGGTGGGTGCCTGCGGCGTAGAACACCGGCGCGTATGCCTCCGCAATCGCGCGCACAGATGGTTCATTGCGCAGGCGGGTGCAGATGGTGACCATGCGTGTCACACCCACCTCTGCGGCGCGGGAGATGAACTCATCCAGCTTGCCGTCGAAATCCGGGAAGTCGAGGTGACAGTGGCTGTCAGTGATCTGTGGAAAGTCAGTCATAGGGCGCTCAGGCAATTGCGGTTTGGTGGATCTTGAAAACCGTATCCAGCACAAGGGCGGCAGGGTCAAGGTTGACCGCTTTACCGTGTTGGGTGCGGTCGGAGATTTCCTGCGCCGTGGCGGCCCAAGCGCGGGCCTTTTGAGCATGGGGCGCAAGCCGTGTCAGCACCTGTGTTTCATTGGGGGCTACCTCGACGGCAGGCGGTTGGCCCAAGGCACCTGTGCGCGCCAGGCGTGTGAGGAAAAGGTCGATCAAACTAAGCAACAGCTCATAACGATCGGCGTTGGCGGGGCCGACGGCGGCGTTGGAGAGGTTGATGGCGCGTTGCCGGTCAAAGCCTTGGTCGGTGGCAAAGAGCGAGATCAATTCGGCATAGAGCGCCAGACCGTCGCTTTGCAGAATGCGCAGGGCTTCCCCCACAGATCCAGCGGCCAGTTCAGCGAGGGCAGGGGACTCGGCGGCTTCAAACCCGGCCTGCGTGAGTGCGTTGTGCATATCGTCCGGTGTTAGTGGATGCAGACGCAGCTCGCGGCAGCGCGATCGGATGGTGGGCAACAGACGCGATGGCTGATGTGAGATCAGCATCATGGTGGTGCGCTCTGGCGGCTCCTCAAGCATTTTTAGGAGCGCGTTGGCGGCGTTGACGTTCATCTCGTCTGCGCTGTCGACAATCACCACACGGCGGCCACCGTCGGCAGAGGACATGGTCAGGAAGTGGGTCAGGCCACGCACGTCATCCACCACAATTTTGTCGCGCAGCTTGCCGGTTTTTTCGTTCACGGAACGCGTGATGCTGAACATGCCGGGCTCAGAGCGCGCCAAGAGGCGGTGGGCCACTGGATGATCGGGCGCAACATCAAGGCTGGTATGGGGCACAGGATCGCCAAACAGGCCAGCGCCTTCGTCCAGTGGTGTGGCCAGTAAAAATCGTGCCATACGCCAGGCCAGCGTCGCTTTGCCAACGCCTATCGGGCCGGTGATCAACCAACCGTGGTGCAATCGGTGGGAATTGACCGCAGTGAGGAAATCCTGTTCGGCAGAAGCCTGACCATAAAGCACCTCGGTTTCACGCGGATGCGGCGCGCCGGTGACGCGGTCCGCTTCTGGGGCGGTGTCGTCGCTCACGCGCTGGCCTCAATGTGTTGTTTCACAGTGGCGTAAACGGCGTCAGACACGCTGTCCATATCACTGGCCCCGTCGATCACTCGGAAGCGGTCGGCGTATTCCTTGGACAGGTCCAGGAAGCCTTTGCGCATTTGTTCCTGAAGCGCTTGGCCGAAGTCTTCAAAGCGTTCTTCGGCGGTTTGGCGGGATTTGGCGCGGGCCAGACCGGTGGCCGGATCCATGTCGATCAGCACGGTCAGGTCCGGTTCGCGGCCGATCATCAGGCTGTGCAATTGGTCCACAATCCCGCGCAGGTCGCCACGAGAGAGGCCTTGATACATGCGGGTGCTGTCAGCAAAGCGGTCACAGATGACAATTTTGCCAGCGGCAACGGCGGGTAGAATGGTGCGCTCCAGATGGTCGCGGCGGGCGGCGGTGAAGAGAAGGATTTCGGTTTCCGCAGACCAGCGGTCCGGGTCGCCTTCGAGCACGAGCGCGCGGATTTCCTCTGCGCCAACGGAGCCGCCGGGTTCGCGGGTGAGCACCACGTCCCGCCCATCGGCGCGCAGGCGCTCTGCGAGGCGTTTTGCTTGGGTGGATTTTCCGGAACCGTCGATGCCTTCAAACGTGATGAAGTGTCCGCTCACGATGCACCTGCGAGATTGAGGCCAAATTGCTGCATCAGGATGCCGGTGGCGGTGCGCAGGCGGATGCCAAAGCCGCCTTCAGGCACGTCCGCTTCTGCCACCAATGGAATGCGCATTTCAGGCAAGTCCTCAGGCATCAACACGAGCTCGGCCAGCGATTGGCCTTTGGTGATCGGGGCCTCAATGGGGCCGTTATAAATCACTTCAGCTTTGACTTTGTTTTTGGCCAGAACTGGCAGTAGCACGTCGATGTCGCTTTCCGGCACCAAGCCAACACGGGCGGTTTTGCCCATCCAAACGTCTGCCTCGGCCACGCGCTCGCCTTCGCGGGCCAAGGTGGCCTCGGAGAATTGGCGGAACGACCAGTTTACGATTTGCTCGGACACTTCTGCGCGCTCAGCGGCGGTTTGCAGGCCGGAGAACGCAAAGATCACACGGCGGTTGCCTTGTTTGGCGGAGCCCACAAGACCGTAGCCCGCTTCCGACGTATGGCCGGTTTTCAGACCATCCGCGCCAATGTTCAGCTTAAGAAGTGGATTGCGGTTTTGCGTGTTCTGCGGTGCACGCCCGTCGAATTTGAATTCGCGCTCCGAAAACATCGGGTAGAATTCAGGGAAATCGGTGATCAGATGGTTTGCCAGAAGCGCCAGATCGCGCATGCTCATGCGGTGGCCCGGTGCGGGCCAGCCGTTGGAATTGGCAAATGTCGAATTGGTCATGCCCATTTGCCGTGCGCGGCGGGTCATCAGGCGGGCAAAGCCAGCCTCGGTGCCGTCTGGGCTCAGGGTTTCAGCAATCACCGCGCAGGCGTCATTGCCGGATAACACAATGATTCCACGCAGCAGGTCTTGCACCGCCACCCTGTCTGTTGTGTCCAAAAACATGGTGGAGCCGCCGTAGTTCATCGCATGTTGCGACACCGGCAGTTTTTCGGTCATTTGCAAGCGGCCATCGCGCACAGCCTCAAACGCCATATAAAGCGTCATCAGCTTGGACATGGAGGCTGGAGGCAGGGCTTCGTCGGCGTTTTTGGCCAGAAGCACCGTGCCGGTGGATTGGTCCATCACAAAGGCGGCGCGCGCCTTGGTTTCAAAGGCGCTGGCAGAGCTGGCCGCGACCGTCAATCCAATCGCTGCCACACAGGCACGGAACATGGACTTGAACATGGCAGAGGCCTCCGTCAGTTGGTCACCGCATAGGCATCGGTGAAGCCAATGCCATGCACTTTCTTGGTCATAGATTTAAGAGCCGACTTGCTGGAGGCCGGGCCAACCAGAACGCGGTAGAAGGTTTTGTCACCCGAGGTGGTTTTTTTGGTCAAGGCTGGCAGGCCCGCGCTCTTCATTTGTGCGGCGGCGCCGTCGGCGTTGGATTTCACCGAGAAAATCCCGATCTGCACATAAGGCTTGGACAGCGATGAGGACTGCGGCTTAGGTGCCACTTCGGATTGCGCGGCAGGTGCGGGTGCTGGGGCGGGTTGCTTGGCTTCGGCGGCGGCGATGGCAGCGGTGGCAGCGGCGATTGGCTCCAGCGGGGTCTCTTCGACCTGCGCGGTTTCGGCCACTTCCGTGGTCGCCTCGGCATCTGCTGGAGCTTCTTCCGCGACTTCTTCGCGACGCAGGGCAGTGATGTTTAGCTCCACTGGCGCCCCGGCCAACATGCCGAGCGCCGCGGCGGCGTCAGAGGACACCTGAATGCGGGGGCCAGGAATGTCGCGTTCGCGGCGGAATAGCGCCCCAATCACAAATTTTCCGTTGGCCTGATTGCGGATAATCACGCGCTCGGGATCTCCTACGTCGGGGTGGGCAGCCCAGACACCACCCAAAGACGGGCGCCCGTCCCAGAGGCCCGCTTCGGAAGTGGAGAAAACTTCTGGTGCTTCGACGTCACGTTCGACAAGTTTTGTGGTCTGTCCGGCCACCGGTGCCGTGGCTTCAGTGGAGGCGGGTTTGTTCAGAAAGTTGAAGTCTTCGCCATCTGTGCAGCCTGTGAGGGCCACGCCACACATCACAAAAACAATGGGCGCCGTGCGGCGCGGAAAATGAAAGTTTGCGCCTGAAAATAAGGTCATACTGTGCCCTTTGCCTGCTCGTATTCTGTCGCACCAAGTGCCGCTGTTTTCTGTCCTATAAGAGGCGCAGCAGCGGTCAATTGCGCGGAGTGTAACCCGCGTTGGGTTTTAAGGAAAGTGCGACGGACAAGAAGTGTCGGAAATCCGCCACTCTTTCTGCTTGAACCACGCTGAGAGTGGTATTAGGGATGGCGCGTCGGAGAAGTGGCAGAGTGGTCGAATGCACCGGTCTTGAAAACCGACGAGGGTTAACGCCCTCCGTGGGTTCGAATCCCACCTTCTCCGCCAGTTTACATTTTTGTTCGATTTGAATGGGCCGATTTTTTCGGCCTTTTTCATTTTCTTTCATGAGTTTACATGTACTTGAGCTTTTTGTTGGATTTCTTTCGATGATGCTCGTATCGTTTCCTTGAGTGGTATGAAATGTGGTATTCTAAATGGCACTTTCTGGAAAGCTGACAAAGAAGCTAGTCGAGAATCTCGGCGCTGGGCGTCATGGCGATGGCAACGGCTTGTATCTGGTTGTCGACCCCTCAGGTGCGCGGCGATGGATCGTGCGGGTGGTGGTCAAAGGGCAGAAGAACAAGAAGGGTGCACCGCTTAGGACGGACTTTGGTTTGGGCGGAGCGGATATCGTCACGCTGAACCAGGCGAGAGAACGCGCACTAGAGTATCGACGCATGGCAAAGCAGGGGGTGAACCCGCGCTTCAATGCACGTCAGGAAGTACCGACTTTTGAAGAGGTGGCGCAACAGGTCCATATTGATCGCATGCCGACGTGGAAGAATGCCAAACATGGCGCGCAGTGGATCAATACGCTGCGCGATTACGCTTTTCCCAAAATTGGCCGCATGCCTGTCGACAGTATTGATCAGCCTGAAGTGCTGATGTGCCTGTCACCGATATGGACGGAAAAGCACGAAACGGCACGGCGTTTGTCGCAGCGGATAAAGATTGTGCTGGATGTGGCAAAGTCAAAAGGGTTTCGGTCTGGTGAGAACCCAGTGACGGCCATAAAAGACGCGCAGGTTCTGGCGAAGGTGAAGGCCAAGCCCAAGCACCATATGGCCATGCGTTGGCAGGATGTTCCGGCTTTCTTTGCAGATCTCAAGACCCGCAATGCGATGTCTGCCAAAGCACTGATGTTCACTTGCCTCACCGGATCGCGCACGGGCGAAGTGCTTGGTCTGCGCTGGGCAGAACTGGACCTTGAGCAGCGGCTTTGGATTTGTCCTGCTGAGAGAATGAAGACCGGCGAAGAGCACCGTGTTCCGCTGAGTGACGAAATGCTGGCGATCCTGGAGCCACTCCAGGCGCTGCAGTCGGACATTGTTTTTGAGGGGCAGAAACGCCACCACCCCCTATCGAACATGTCGATGCTAATGCTTCTGCGCCGCATGAAGGTGGAGGGTGTGACGGTGCATGGCTTCCGCTCCACTTTCCGCGATTGGGCGGCAGAGGTGGCCAATGCGCCGCGCGAAGTGGCGGAGAAGAGCCTGGCGCATACGGTTGGCTCCGATGTGGAGCGGGCCTATGCGCGATCCGATCTTCTGGAAAAGCGCCGTCGGTTGATGTGTGAATGGTCGCAATTCGTCGTGTCAGGAAAAATTGATGGGCAATAGTATGCAAATACCGCTGAATGGACCGGAGTGCGAATGTCTGGGGCTGTTTCGCATGGCGATCAGTGAGGAGACGGACGAAGAACGTTTAAGAGCCATTCAGGTGATACGTCATGAGGTGGTAAGCCTCGGCTTGGAAAACTTTCCGATTGGCAAGTCTTCGAGTAACGAATTTACGCGATGGATCGCTGAAACTGCAAGGGAGCGTTATGATGCAGCGCACGAGTTCGGCGAGATTGCCCAGCGTTACGAGGGAAAAAATGAACGCCACCTCAACATAGCCGAATACATCGGCAAACGTGTCTGGGACAGCATCCAGGACAAAAAGTTCCAAGGTGTGCAGGCACTAGGTGGTATTTTGGAGCAGACCTCGGATTATGCGCGAAAGATGGGCATTCGAGGCGCGAAGGATCAAAGTGTTTTACGTGAGATCTGGGGCAAACACCGCGGTGTTGTACATCTGGGTATGGCTATGGACTTTTGCGAAGATCATCCTGGAACAACTTGGCACGTACTCCAGCTCGCTGAGACGTTTCGCGCTGGCCTCAGCTCCAACTACCCCCAAAATGCCCCGTCCCCCTACGTGGACCCTGATGCGCAATCTTCTTTCCTTTACTTATCAGACCATTAGGGTCCCCGATTTGCAAATCGGGGACTGCCGCGCTCCTTAGGCAAGGTTCATTTCATTCGCTGACATTCAAATCAGCTGAAGGAAATCCAATCGTGCCGAATCTATTTGAAGATGACCGTTGCTATGTCTTGGGAGATCCTGAACTCGAGCTTCTGGGGGACCGCGACAAGCTGGCCCAGTGGCGCCATAAGGGAGTGGGACCCGCCTATTACAAGATTGGCCGCAAGGTGATTTATTGCGGCACTGACCTGAACACCTGGCTTACCGCAAACCGTATTGATCCGCTTCAAGGGCGCGCAAAATGACGCTCTTGCCTGCTGGAGCCCCCAAACTCCCGCACGCCGTACCTTGTGTGGTTGGCGGTGCCCGATGAGCCGATCTTTCAAGGGGATCCGGTTAAAGAAGAACCGCGTCTTTTCGACCGAAGACCTGCAGCGTGCCTACGCAGTAAGTGCCAATACGATCTCGAACTGGCGAAAAGCCGGATTGCAACCTTCTGATCGCAAGCGCCCATATGTGTTCCGTGGGGGGGCTGGTAATGGCCTTTCACAAGGCCCGCCAAGAACGACTAAGAACGCGGCTGAATCCAGGCGAGTTCAAATGCACTGGCTGCAAGTCTGCGGTGTTTCCGGACCCAAACAGCCTCACTACAAACCGCGCTACTAACGGTGCCAACATCGCATTTGGCCAGTGTTCGGAGTGTAAATGCCAAGTCAGAAAGTTCTTTTCTGAGGCCGATTTGGCGGTGTTTGAACAGTTGCGCAATCCCAATACCACCGTGGACTCGTCACACGAAAGAATTAGGCGACATCCCGGTGGTATTGGGATTGGCGCGGAAACGGATGATCCACGCTGGTGGGGCGTAAATGACCGCGTTGTCTATGACTGGCAGGTTCATGCTGGTCGACTCACGGAGCAGACGGTGGATCAGCATCTATCGGCAATCCGTTACATGGAGGATGTTTTGCAAGGGAAACCCTTCGATCGCCTCACAATCCGGGATGTAGATCTCGTGCGCAGCGCCCTGAAAGAGGCGATGATGACAAAGGGAGAAGGCCAAAAGTCAAGATCAACTGCCTCACATCAGGCCAGTCAGATCATGGGTTTTTGGAATGGTTGATCAAACAGGACGGCTACAAACGCCTGCCGGCCGACCTACCAAGCTATATCCAGCTACCCAAGGCGGCCTATGCAAAGGCGATGCCAAAGGGGGAGAAAGCCTATGCCTCCCTGGAGGAGGCGGAGGAGCTATTGCAGAGAATGCCGAATCTGAGCCTGGCGGACAGAAGGGCCCGGGCGATGGTTGCTATTGCCTACCTTGGAGCGCTGCGCGCGGACACCGTCACCTCATTGAGGCTCGCTCACTTTGATCAAGAGCGACGCCAGATTATTCAGGATGCCAACACCTCGCGCACCAAAAACGGTAAAAGCCTCAGGATCAGCTGGTTCCCGATCGCCGAAGTGTTTGTCACCGCCGTAGTCGATTGGGTTGATCATATGCAGTCCCTGGGGCTGTAGGGGAAGGATGCACTTTTTCCCAGCCTCCCCAAGTTGAAGAGGCGGTCGTATTTGCAGATCCCAGAGCGCAAGCCGATAGAGCCGATGGCCTCCAAAGACGCTGTGGCAAAAGCCTTCGCCCTCGCCTGTCGCGACACAGAGGTTAAGTATAACCCGCATTCGGTAAAAGATACCCTCGCTGCAGAGCGCGACCGCCGCCCGTTAACGCAGCAACAGCGCAAGGCCTGGTCCGAAAACATGGGGCACGAAAGCGAAAAAATCACCGAAACCCACTACGGAAAACTTCCCGAGGCGGCGCGCTTTGCCCTGTTTGAAGACATTGTGCAGGGCAAGGAGGAGGTGGAGACCGCACCGCGCAATCTGACCGACGCGCAGAAGCTTGCGTTGATGAACGAGGTGCTGGCGAAGGTTGGCTTGGGATGAGATGTGTGGTTTTGGACATGGGCTAGATAGCCAATGGTCAGCTTACAGTCGCGCCGGCGGACGACGCTGTGCTTGCTTCCGGGAGTGGATCTACGCGGGATCGTGAGCTCTGCAAATTCTGGTTCCAGCCCTTCTGCGACATTGCCGCGCAGTGCAGTATGGGGGACGTCTGACGCAGGCAGGGCGGGAAGCAGACGTTTGCTGCGTGACGTACCAATGTCCGCTCTCTCATGGTGAAGCGGCCGCCTGCTTCACCATGAGAGAATTTCATTTTGAGCTTGAAGTGAAATTGTGGGGGTGGATTTGGAGGCAGCCAGCCCATTGATTGCGATCTAAGATCCTTTGGGAAACTATCTTACCAAATAGCTTTCGACGTTCCTCCCCCCCCCAAAAAAAATCCGCCAAAAGCCGGCGCCGCAGAGTCAAACTCCGCGCAGCCGATGTTTTTTGAGTAGTTCAAGCATCATGTTCTTCGCATTTTGCCGGTGTGCGCGATGCACTGCGTCTGCCGTCCCTGCGTCGCCTGCCTTAATAGCTTCGAACACTTGGCGGTGATCTTCGTTAGACTGAACCGGCAGTGGGCGCATGAAGAGAGTAACGGTGCGAGCGCGTCGCACCTGGTCGTTCATCATATCAAATACTGTCGCAGCTCTGGAGTTGCCTCCAAGCAAAACCAGTGCGCGGTGGAAGCGGTCATCCGCCTCTGCCCAGTTCTCCAGATCGTTTTGGGCTACAGCCACTTCCATGTCCTCAATGGCCTTGGCGAGTGGATCAAGGTCTGGCTCTGAATACCCTTTGTTTGCCGCATTGCGCGCCGCGAGGCATTCCAGCTCAGTCAAAACGTCATAGATCTCAGCCATATCGTCGGGAGACACGGGTAGAATGCGTACGCCTTTGCGGGGGCGTAACTCAAGCAGGCCCTGACTTTCCAACATGAGAGCAGCTTCGCGGACCGGCGTGCGAGACACGCCCAATTGTTCTGCGAGCTCACTTTCCAAATGATCGGACCCTGGCGCCAAATCGCCTGCAAAAATCATGTCACGTAGGGCCAGAAATGCGCGTTGGGAATTGGAAAGCGGTTTCGTGGAGGGAGTGTCGGCCTTAGAGCTCACGGCGGTCCTATCTTCAGTTTTTGGCCGGTTTTCGCCGACGCGTAGATGGCCTCTTCGATTGCAATCACACGCAGATAGTCGGCGGCGTCGTTTTCGAAAGGCGTTTGTGTGAGAAGGCCAGAAATGACGTGGGACTGCAAGTGGTGCACGCAGTTGCCGCCAAACCCGTCCCACGTGTCTGCGGGCTGAATGCACGTTGTCTCCTCGGTCCCGAATTTTCGGAGCCAAAGTGAGCCATCGCCATGCAAAGAGATCGTGCCTTCAGTGCCTTCAAGTAGCGCCTCGCCCATGGTGCGGCGATGGTTGTCTGCGCTGTGATCGAGGTTTCTGTTGCCATCAAACAAAGCGCGGACGCCGTTGGGGTGATCAAACAGAATGTAACCAGCGTCTTCGCCTTTTATCGCAGGGTTGACCCGGCGCAGGTCGGCATAGACGGCCTCCGGATCGCCCAAAAGGAAACGGAACGTGTCGACCCAATGCACCGCTGTTTCGTGCACCAAAAAACGAGGCATGCCGCGAAAATACGGTTGGCGGGCAAGATAAGCGTCTGGCCCCTGACCGTCGCCCGGACGGAGGCGGAAGGTCAGTTGTTGTGGCGTGCCAACCTTGTTTTCCGTAAGCGCCGTCTTGAGCGCGCGGTACCATGGTTGGAAGCGGAAGTTTTCGTGTACGATGATGGTGGCTTGAGTCGCGTCGGCCAGCTCGATCATGTCTTTGGCTTCTTCCAAGGATTGGCAAAACGGCTTTTGGCAAACCAGTGTTTTTACGCCTGCATCCAAGGCCGCGCGAATTGTTTCTGCATGTGCAATTGGCGGCAGGATGATGTCGAGCACATCCGGGGTCACCTCCGCCAGCATCCGGGGCAGGTTGTCGTAGGCGGGCAGGCCTGTTACCTGCGCCTTTGTTATGTCGCGGTTGCAGGAGGCTGCCAGATGCACTTCTGGTATGGAGGCCCAACTGGCATAGTGGAATTGACTGAAATAGCCAGCCCCCACGCAGGCCACTTTGAGTTTCGCGGTCATGCGGCCTCCAGAACCAAGAGGGCAGAAACCGCATCCGCCGCTTCGTCTGTGCTGGCGGTTCCACCCAGATCCCGCGTTAGGACCGTGCCTTTGGCGACCACTGTTTCAACAGCTTCGCGCAGGCGACTCCCATCGCGCCGCAGATCAGCGTTGTCGTGTTTCACACCAAGCCAGTCCAGCATCATGGCGGCAGACAGCAGCATCGCAAAGGGATTGGCCACGCCTTGCCCGGCAATGTCGGGGGCCGAACCGTGACACGGCTGGAAAACCGCGTGGTCCAATCCAATGTCGGCCGAGGGCGCCAAGCCCAGACCGCCCATCAAGCCCGCGCCGAGGTCGGACAGGATGTCGCCAAACATGTTTTCTGTGACCAGCACATCAAAATCCCAAGGCTTTTGTACCATCCACAAGGCGGTGGCATCTACATAGGCGTGGTCTGCGGTGAGGGTGGGGTGCTTGGCGGCCTCGGTGTCAAACAAGGCGCGGAAGAAGGCAAAGGCGCGGAATACATTGGCTTTGTCCACGCAGGTCACGCGTCCTGGGCCTCGACTTTGCGCCTTGCGTTGGTGGGCGAGGTCAAAGGTAAAGCGGAACAGTTTTTCGGAGATGTCACGCGTGATGCGGAGAGTTTCGCGGGCTTCATCCGCGCTGACCTCGCCGGTGCCTTGAGTAAAGAAGAGCCCTTCGGTGCTTTCGCGGACCAGGACAAAGTCGATTTCTTTGCCGTCGGGAATTTTGAGTGGCGTTGCTTGGCCTGGGCGAACCGTCACGGGGCGGACACCGGCAAAGAGAGTTAGGGCTTTGCGCAGATCGATTTGCGGGGAAATTTCTGTGCCGTCAGCGTACCGCACATCTGGAAGTCCCATGGCTGACAATAGAATCGCATCCGCATTTCGCGCGGTCTCCAAGGAGCTTGCAGGAAGAGATTCGCCGGTTTCTGCATAATGTGCTGCGCCAGCGGGCGCTGCGGTGAAGTTCAGCGAATAGCCCGTGGATTGCTCTGAGAGAGTGTTCAGGATTTTCACTGTTGGATCAGTGATTTCCGGGCCAATCCCGTCTCCTGCAAACACTGCGATTTCATACGAGTTGGGCATGGATATGCGTTCCTTCCTTTGACCTTGTGGCAGGTTTTGCCGGCGCGATCTATTTAAAAATTTGACATCGCATTTATTAACGCATACGTAAATTCATGCAACATAAAACGCATTGAGTCTGGGAGGACAAGAATGGAACTCAAGTTTGCACGTATTTTGGGGGCGGCAGCATTGGCTGCTGGCCTGGCCACATCCGCGACCGCGCAGGATTACCCGTACCGTGACATCACAACGGCGGTTGTCTGGGGCGCTGGCGGCGGCACCGACACGATCAACCGCATGATCATGGCGGAAATGGAAAAGCACCTGCCTGTTTCAATCAACGTGATCAACCAAACCGGCGGCGTCGCTGGCTCCAACGGGATGGTCTATGTGATGAACCAGCCGGATGATGGCTATACGCTGGTAGGGCTGTCTGAATCCAACGTCACCGCAGCCGTTCAAGGCGGCTGGGATAAGAAGTTTGACTACTGGTATCCCTTTATCGTTGGTGGCTCGCCCGATCTGATTTCGGTTCCAGCAAATTCTCCGTACGGGACAATTGAGGACCTGGTTGACGCCGCCAAGGCCGCACCGGGAACCATTCCGGCTGCGGCCTCTGGTGCTGGCTCGATCCACCACTTGAACCTTTTGGCGATTGAAAGCGGTTCCGGAGCGACCTTCAAGTTTGTGCCTTACAAAGGCTCCGCGCCGGGTCAGGAAGCGGCGATTTCTGGGGAAGTTGCGCTGGTTGTGACCTCGCTTGCTGAGCAGGCCGCCTTGATTGAGGGAGGGCAACTCAAGCCACTGGCGATGCTGACACCGGAAACGGCGGAGATTGCCGGGATGACGGTGCCGTCGGCCTTCGACGTTTACGATGGGCTCGACAAATTTCTTCCGCTGAAACAGGCCATTGGGTTCGCCGTGCACAACTCCGCTGGGGATGAGGTGAAGGCCGCGTTGGGCTCTGCTTTTGAGAAGGCGATTGCAGGTGACAAAGTGGCGGAATGGGCAACGGCCAACAACTATGACGTTGGTGGTCAGTATGGCGATGAAGCTGCACAGATCTTTGAAACGCTGGAGGCAAACTTTGCCTACACCTTGCAAGAGCTTGGGGCAGCGACGGTTGATCCGGCGAAGCTAGGCATCGTGAAGCCTTAATTGAGCAGGCGGCGGGCGCAGGATTTGTGCCTGCCGCACCAAGGGATCAAGTGGCTGGGGACAGATCCGTGACGACCAACGATCAATTACTTCAATCCGAGGCAGAAGACCGCGAGGCACAGCTGATTTTGCGGGCGCGGGACTTCTGGGGCGCTCTTGTTTTATTGAGCCTGTCGGTGTTTTTCCTTTGGCGCACGTCATTTATCCCGTTGTGGGGTGAAAATCGGGCCGGTGTGAAAGGCGGAGATTGGTACAACTCCGCGGCCTTGGTGCCTTTGGGAATTTTCTCAGCGATGCTCGTGCTTTCGCTGGTACTATTGCGCATTTCGGTGCGCGAAGGGGGTGCTGAGCAGGCATTGACGGCGGTTGGGATCGGTTGGAACCGGGCCGAGGCGCTTCGCTTCTCGACACTGGCCGTGATCTTGTTCTTCTACATAGCCGGATTGGTGCCTCGGGTAGACTTCATTTTGTGCTCTGGGTTGCTGATCACGGCGTTGATTTACGGCTATCACGGCGGGAAGGCCGCGCGGATGGTTCTCGGTGCGGCAGTTGTTGGCGTGGCGGGGCTTTACGCCATGGCGCTAAATCTGCCGAGGTCGGAATGGGCGCAACACGATGACGATTGGCTGGTGCTTACGCTCTGGATCGCGTTGACGGCTTGGGTGTTGTGGCGCGCACGAGGGAGCCGACTGGCCCGTGTCATTCCGGTGATCGCGATTTTCGCGCCAACCCTTCTTGTGTGCGCCATGGCCTTCGGGTTTCGCCAAAACGTGCCCAACCGAGGCGGGCTGATCTTCAAGCAGATTGAATATCACTACTACGTCACGCTCAAACCGTTCTGGAGCGGTAAATAATGGACTTTGTATTCTCTCAACTGGCAGGGTTTGGCAGTGCCTTTGCCGCGCTTGTGGTCGACCCGCTGACCTATGTCTATTTGGTCACGTCGGTCTTCCTTGGCATCACGTTTGGCGCGCTGCCTGGCCTGACCGCCACATTGGCTGTGACCATTCTAACCGGCTTTTTTGGCAACAAAATTCCGCTGGATTATTCGATGATTGCGCTGCTTGGCGCCTATGTCGGCGCGATCTATGGGGGATCCTACCCCTCGATCCTTTTGAATATTCCCGGCACAGCGGCATCTGCGGCAACGGCAATGGATGGCCACCCACTCGCAAAGGCGGGGCGCGGAGGCGAGGCCTTGGGGCTCACAACCACGGCCTCCTTTATCGGGACGCTGATTGGCACCGTGGCACTGCTGATCTTCGTTTGGGTGCTTTTGCTGATTTCCAAGAACATCGCCAGCCCGGAAAAGGCACTGTTGGCGCTGTTTGGTATTCTGCTGTCAGGCACGCTGATGAGCGAGGACTTGGTGATCAAAGGCTGGATTGCCGGTCTGATTGGGTTGGCGATGGCGATGGTGGGCATGGATCCGCTTCTCTCGGAGCCGCGATACACGTTTGGCTGGTCTTACATGCTGTCTGGCTTCCAGGTTGTGCCGGTGTTGATGGGGGCCTTTGCGGTGCCGCAAATCATTGATGGCATGCGACATGTGCAAGTCGGGAAGATGGTTGCTTTGCAGGGGCGTATTCTTCCCAACCTCGCCGCCGTTCGGCGACATATGCCGACGATCACCCGGTCGGGCGTTATTGGCACAGGTGTTGGCGCATTGCCCGGTGTCGGCGAGGACGTTGCCGGCTGGGTGTCCTATGGCGTGGGTAAAACCGTTTCCAAAGACGGCAAGAACTTTGGCAAAGGCTCTCTTGAAGGCTTGCTGTCTTCTGAAACCGCAAACAATGCTTGCATTGGTGGAGCGCTCATCCCGTTGTTGGTGCTGGGCATTCCAGGATCGCCTCCGGCGGCGGCACTCATGGGCGCTTTCAAAATCAACAATGTGATCCCCGGCCCCACCATTGATCCGGCCATAATCCTGCGGGTGGTCGCCATTATGGTGCTGGCTTCTTTCACTATGTGGATTTTGGGTCTGTTTACTGCGCGGGTGTTCATCAAGATCCTGCGCATTCCACAGACGGTCTTTTTGCCGATTGTCATGGTGCTGACGGCGATCGGGTCTTTTTCCGTGGGAGGTGGGATCAATGATCTCTATTTGATGCTGGGGGTTGGATTTGTGGCCTATTTCATGAACCTGATGAAATACCCCATCGCGCCATTGGTGATTGGCGTTATTCTTGGAGGTCTGTTTGACGAGACGTTCCGCAGGGCGCTGTTTCTGTCCGATGGCAGCCTAGGTGTATTTGTATCACGTCCCGGCGCAGCTGTGCTGTTGGCGTTGAA
This sequence comes from uncultured Shimia sp., assembly GCF_947493595.1. Classification (GTDB taxonomy): domain Bacteria; phylum Pseudomonadota; class Alphaproteobacteria; order Rhodobacterales; family Rhodobacteraceae; genus Shimia. Next base: position 229,111 of record NZ_CANLRL010000007.1, read on the forward strand.
CGTGGCGCTGATTGCTGCGCAAATCCCTATGATCCGGCGCCCATTCCAGCGGCGTGACAGAAAGGAAGCCTGATGTATGCGGTTTGTGTGACATTCAAAATCCATCCAGGGCAGATGGCGGATTTTTTGCCCTTGATGGTCACCAACGCGAGGACATCACGGGCTGAAGAGGCTGGATGCCAGATGTTTGACGTGTGTGTGCGCGACGATGAAGTGTTTCTCTATGAGATTTACGATGATCGCGCTGCGTTTGATCTGCACCTTGCTTCTGCGCATTTCAAAACCTTCGACGTCAGCGTGGCGCCTATGGTTGCCTCCAAACGGGTGGCGCTGTTTGATGAGGTGATCCGATGATGGCAAAGGCAGGCGGGCAAACCGGAACTTGGCAGGTTCATGCTGTGAAGTACGCCGATCGAAACGCGCGGGCTCGTGGAGACAGCTTTCTGTTTGATGACAATCATGATGCGCCACATGCGATGGATTACTTCATGTGGCTCCTACGGGATGGCGATCGAACTATTCTGGTCGACACTGGGTATGACCACACAGAAGCTAAGCTGCGAGGACGTCCGATCCGGCTTGATCCCGGTGAGGCGCTGGCGCCATTTGGCTTGACGCCGGAACAAATTACCGAGGTGATCGTCACTCATCTGCATTACGATCACGCCGGAGGGGTGGCGCTGTTTCCCAAAGCGCATTTGCACATGCAAGAAGCTGAAATGGCCTTCGCCACGGGGCCATGCATGTGTCACGACGTTTTACGTGATCCATTTACAGCAGGGCATATCTGTGAAGTGGTCATGCGCCTGTATGGTGGAAAGCTGACCTTTCATAGCGGTGACAGCCAATTGGCGGACGGACTGAGCCTGCATTGCATCGGTGGCCACTCACGGGGACTGCAATGTGTGCGTGTCAGGACGGCGTCGGGCTGGATGGTATTGGCGTCTGATGCGGCGCACTACTACGAGAACGTACTTTCGCAAAAGCCCTTTCCGATTGTCGTGGATCTTCAGGATATGATGCAGGGGTTTGAGCACCTTATCAAACTCGCTTCGCGGCCGGAATTGATCATTCCCGGTCACGACCCTTTGGTGCGCAAGTTGTTCCCGCAGGATTTGGCTTCGCACATTCACCGGCTGGATGTTGGCCCAGAGACAGACGCACTCGCAAAGATTTCTTCGGAGTTTGGCAAATGAAATTGGGTGTCATCGCAGATGATTTTACCGGCGCGTCTGATATCGCGCTGACCATTGCCGAGGCGGGTATGTCCGTCACGCAATACATTGGCATTCCGGTTGGTGACGCTACTTCGGGGAGTGATGCAGGTGTCGTGGCGTTGAAGTCGCGCACCGCAGCTGTTTCGGAAGCCGTGGCTGATAGCCTCGCCGCTTGTAATTGGTTGAAGGCGCAAGGCGCAGAACAGATTGTCCTAAAGGTTTGTTCCACTTTCGACAGCACGGCCGAGGGCAACATTGGGCCTGTTCTTGAAGCGCTGGCCGCGCGGTTGGGAGCGGGACCGGTGATTGTTTGCCCGGCTTTTCCCGAAAACGGTCGCTCTGTCTATCAGGGGCACCTTTTTGTGACGGATAAACTGTTGAACGAAAGCGGCATGCAGGATCATCCGCTGACCCCTATGACAGACCCTGACATCAGGCGCGTCCTCGCCGCACAGACCAATCTGACAGTTGGCCACGTATCTATTCACGCAGTCTCGAAAGGCACCGATGCCATTGTGGCAGCCATGCCTGCTGATACCGCCCTGATGGTTACAGACGCCATTCATGACGGCGATCTGTTGGAGATTGGGAATGCTGCGAGAGGGATGCCATTGTTATGTGGTGGGTCCGGGATCGCGTTAGGCTTGCCAGGCAACTTCGGTGTGACAGCGTCGCCCACCAAGTCGCTGGGAAACAGAGGCGCAGGTGTTGTGCTTTCCGGTTCTTGCTCAAAGGCGACACGCGCGCAAGTCGCGAGCTATCGGCAACTCGCACCAAGTCGCGAGATCAGTGCAGGCGAGTTGCTTGAAGGCGGCGTGAACGCTGAGGATGTTGCCGCTTGGGTTATGGAACAGGAGGCCGCACCGATGGTGTTCTCATCTGCGGATCCGGACGTTGTTAAGGATGCGCAAAGACAGTTTGGAGCGTCTCTGGCGGCAGAGGCAATTGAAGGCTTCTTTGCAGAATTGGCCGCTGTTTTGGCACGAAGGGGAATTGGTCGGATTGTAGTTGCGGGCGGTGAGACCTCTGGGGCGGTGGTCAAAGGGTTGGGTGTAAACGCTCTTGAGATTGGTCCGAGGTTGGCCGCCGGTGTTCCGATGGTGCGCCCCCTCAATGCGGATTTGGTTCTGGCATTAAAGTCGGGGAACTTTGGGGGGGAGACCTTTTTCGAAGATGCGTTGCGCCTCATGTTGGACACTGAAATGGAGAAGGCCGGATGACCGAAGCGACCAAAGCACGAGAAGACATTTGCCGGATTGCCAAGTCGATGTTTGATCGGGGGCTTACCTGTGGTGCGTCAGGAAACATTTCTGTCAGGCTGTCGGATGGAAACTATTTGGTAACGCCAACCGGATCGTCCATGGGTTTTTTGGATCCCGCACAAATTTCGCATTTGGACCAAAATTTGCGACACCTATCAGGTGACAAACCAACCAAGGAAATTCCACTGCACAGTGCTTTCTACGACACTCGGGCTCAAACAGGTGCGGTGGTCCATCTGCATTCCACCTACTCTGTGGCCCTTTCGATGCTGCCTGACATTGATCCTGACAACGCGCTTCCAACGCTTACGCCCTATGGGATTATGCGTTTGGGGAAGGTGAAGTTGCTGCCGTTTTTCCTACCCGGTGATGCGGCGATGGGCGAGGCTGTCCGCGCTCTGGCAGGAACACGCTCGGCGGTGCTATTGGCAAACCATGGCCCAGTTGTCGCAGAAAAGGATCTTTGGACGGCCGTTTATGCGATGGAAGAACTCGAAGAGACGGCAAAACTTGCGGTTCTGCTTCACAGCATGGAGCCTAAAACACTCTCAGATCAAGACGTGCAGGCCGTTGCGCGGAAGTTTGGTGTGAACTGGTAGGGCTCGCGCCTTAAATCGCGGTGACCCAAGCGGTCTTTCGAGCAAGCGGCCTGCAATGACTGTTTTGGGCCGTCTGTGAAGACGGCCCAGTGATTTAGATTTCCACCGCCTCGGTGATCGACAGCGCATCTTCCAGCTCTACACCGAGGTATCGGACTGTGCTGTCCATCTTGGTGTGTCCAAGCAGAAGCTGAACAGACCGTAGGTTGTCTGACGTCAGCGCTAATGGGTCCAAATAGGGCGATTTGATAAGGGAGTGTTTCTGGCTCATCGTAACCACTGAG
>NZ_CANLRL010000008.1 GCF_947493595.1 uncultured Shimia sp.
GGCGCGGTGTAGAACTGGTTCACGCGGTGCTTTTCACAGACCTGCCAGAAGCGGGAGGCATCCGGATAGGTCGGCACACCTTCAAACATCAGCGTGGTGGCGCCATTGGCCAGCGGGCCATAGACGATGTAGCTGTGGCCGGTAACCCAGCCCACATCGGCGGTACACCAGAAGATGTCGCCATCTTTGTAATCAAAGGTGTATTGATGCGTCATGCTGGCATAGACCAGATAGCCGCCGGTGGTGTGCACCACGCCTTTGGGCTGGCCGGTGGAGCCGGAGGTATAAAGCACAAACAGCGGATCTTCGGCATTCATCTCGGCGGGTTTGCAGTAGTCACCCACCTCCATGACCATCTCGTTGTAGTCATAATCACGGCCGTCAATCCAGGTGGTCTGATCACCGGTGCGCTTCACCACCAGACATTTTACAGTGTCTTTGGTGTGCAAAAGCGCGGCGTCGGTGTTGGATTTCAGTGCAGTCTTGCGGCCGCCACGCGGCGCGCTGTCGGCAGTGATCACAACTTTGGCGTCACAGCCGTTGATCCGGGCGGCGAGCGCATCCGGGCTAAAGCCGGCAAACACAATCGAGTGGATCGCGCCGATGCGGGCACAGGCCAGCATGGCGTAAGCGGCCTCCGGGATCATCGGCAGGTAGATGACAACACGGTCGCCTTTGCGCACGCCCATCTCTTCGAGCACATTGGCAAAGCGGCAGACACGGCGGTGCAGGTCAGCATAGGTGATCGACTGGGCCGGCTCGTTGGGATCATCCGGTTCAAAGATGATCGCGGCCTGATTGCCGCGGGTTTCCAGATGGCGGTCGATACAGTTGGCGGCCACATTGAGCGTGCCGTCCTCAAACCATTTGATGTCCACATTTCCCGGCGCAAAGGAGGTGTTTTTCACCTTGGTGTAGGGTTTGATCCAATCCACACGCTGGCCATGCTCGCGCCAAAACCCCTCAGGATCAGACATCGATGCGGCGTACATTTCATCGTATTTGGCGGTATCAATATGTGCGTCTTTGGTTAGCTCTGCGGATGGCAACGAGCTGGTGGATGCATTGGTGTCCAACGACATGAAGGCTCCTCCCTCGGTCAATATCTCAAAAAACTCCTCACTCAAGCCAAATGGCTCAAGACCCCGAGGCCAGAATAGGGATTTGTGAAAACAAGGAAACAAAGCACGGAAATAAAACAGAAAATCTGTAAAGATATTTCCGAACAAACCGGCTGATCTGTAAATTTTTTTGTGACGGCGAAAAGAAACCCCCTATTTCTAAGGGTTTGATTACGTTTTATTAACCACCTGAAAGGGCCAGAAATCCGCCCCGACACCCCGCGCTAGCGCTAACATTTTCATTTTCGCAGGTGTGACAATTCGTTCCGGTGTAGATGGTCACAAACAGGTCTTGCGCTAACAGAGACGACTCACAGCAAAGCTCCCGGTCAGAAAACCAAACGTGTGCGCAACCCCAGCACCGTCACGGTGCCCAGCCCCGGATTGCCCAATGGGCTGTCGATAACTTGAATGGAAGGTGTGATCTGCAACCCTGAAGAAACCGTGAACCGGTAGAACAGCTCCGCCGTAAACTGTGTCTGGGTCGAGGTTGCGCTCTCCGCCCAATTGAGCCCAAGCCCGGCAGCATCGGTGTTGCGTCCGTAGTAAGCCAAACCGGTGGACAACGAACGCTTGTACAGCCCCGTGCCTTGATCCGCGACACCGGCGCGCAGGAATGGCAACCACTTATTGTCCACAAACCAAGCCGCAGAGAAGCTGGCGCCATAGTCCTCCGCCCGGCTCTTGCTGGCATCTCCGTCAATATGCCAGAGCGTCATATGCACGTTGTCAAAATAGATCCGGTCCCGCGCACTGGTGACACCCAACTCGAGGCTTTTGAACAGCTTGCCGTGGTCAAACACATCAAATCCCGGATCAGACGGGTCCGCATTGGCATCGGCCACACTGCCCACCGCGTAAACCGTATCCCCAAGCCACACACCGCCAGCCAAGCCCAAGCCAGGGTTTGGCGCATTGATGGTGGGATTGGTGTTAAACGACAGATTCTGGAATGCTGAATAGGGGCTCACCGCACCGTAGATGTCCAAGAAGTCCGTCACATCAATTTGTCCAGCCTGGAAACTCCAGCCGCCTTCCGGCGCGCGCTGGGTCCAGAACAGATTGGTCAAAAGCGTGCCGTTGTCATTAAACGCGGTGCCAGGCATAAACGTTGCCCCCGCCGCAAAGCCAAGGTTCTGCGGCGCCACATCAGTATAGGCGTGCCGGTGCTCCAACTTGAACGTCAGGCTGCCATTCTCGGTGGCCGCCCAATTGCCATAGAACCGGAACATGCCACCGGCCGCGCTGTCCTCCGCCACATCCATGTTGCTCCATTGGCCCAGCGCGAGATAGTCAAAGTTGAACTTGAAGCCGCTCTCCGCAAGCCCATCTTTCCGGGCAAACCACCCAGGTGCCACATTGCGAGGGAAGTCTGACCGCAGCTGTGGATCGGTCAGCCCGTCACCCGGCTGCAAATCTGCTGCCACGGAAGAAGGCCCAGACAGACCACCTGATTGAGCCCTGGCGTAACCGCCAAACGCCGCCGCACCCATCAACCCCATCAATATGTATTTATAGATCGTCATTCTGGCCTCCGAATAGGCTTAGCGTATAGGTGCAAGGGCAGCGGCACGCGTTGCCGCATCTACCGGTACGGGCGGCGTTCTCTGAAATGGATTTTTGACAACTGGACTAAAGGTAAAGGTGTAAGTCCATTCTTCGGCAAAAACGTCTGGTCGTACCGCATTGTACTCAGCCGAAAAATTTAACTTCACCAGTTGCTCACCAATCGCAGTTGTTTTTGAAAGGGACAGCTGCACCGGCACGGTCCAGGCATCGCCATCTGGGGCATTCCAATCGTAGCTCATGGTTGGTCCTGTGCCGATCAACCAGCCTTCACCAAGGCTGTAGAACAGGAAATACTGCAATGATGTGATAGAGGTATCCGGCCCGCTGCCACCCACTTTTTCATTGTGAAACGGAAACAGCCCCCAAACTCCCCAATCGGCAGTTCGCACAGCCAAGGCGCTCGGGCCCAGCAACCAATTGTCAGATGAAGCCGCGCTTCCTGTCGGCATCGACCCGACGACCCCAGCACCAAATGTCCACCCATCGCCACTCCAAGAGTAAAGCAGATCATAAGGGACATCGCCCCAAGAATTTCGTTGCGATATGCCGCCACCACTCACGCTTGGCTGATCCCATGCATAGCTGAAAGCCGGGCGGAAAATCAGGTTATTGCCATTTGGGAGGATAAACGGCAGCACAGGCTGAAACGTCAGGGTTGTGCTGCTCTGATCACCCGCGCCTGCCAAAGATCCGTCAAAACTGCGATACTCCAGTTTGAAATTCAAAGTCGCATTTGCGGCTCCAGGATTGGAAAGCTCCTTGGCCAGATCGTCGATATTTGGCCCGACCTGCGCCAAGAGGGGCGCGCCTGCAAAACACCCGATCAAAGCCAGAATTGGAAACCGCATATGCTGTGCTCCACGTCCAGAGAGTTGCGAGGATAAGCCGATAGGACGGAGCCAACAGACACCGCCCTAACAGGTTTAATTCAGCGTGTTTTTATAGATCACGCCGTCTTTCATGATAATGCGCAATGTTTCTGGGCTGTCTGGTCGCGGGTCCGCGCCAAACCACTTGTCGCCGGTCCCAACCACAGAGAAGTCTTCCAAAGGATTACCGTCAATCAGCAGGATATCTGCATAGGCGCCCTCTTCGATCACACCCAGCTTGCCGGCAGTGTAAGGGTTGGTGAAATCACCAGACAGTCCAACCAATTCGCCACCAACCGAAGTCAGCGTTACCAGTGACGCATAAGGTCCAAAGAAGTCGTTGTTCAGATTCTTCTCATAAGCAATTTGAATGTTACAGGCGGCCACCGAGCCCACACAATCGGTTTGGAACGCACGCTTAACGGGACATTCCTGCATGTTGGGAATGTAGTTGGCAAAGGTGGCAGAGGCCGACTTTGCCTTGGCCAGGCTACTTGGCACGCTGGCAACAGCCGGAATCTCCAACAGACCTGGATCAAAAGCCGTCAAGTTGGTGGTGATAAACGCGCCTTTGGCATTCATCACTTCGGCAATCTCGCAGTCAAAAGAGAACCCGTGCTCAATCGACATCACGCCAGCTTCCAATGCACTCAAGATCGCCTCTTTGCGATAGGAATGTGCCATGACGTAGCTGCCGTATTCCTCTGCCACCTGCACGGCCGCTTCTATCTCCTCGGTTGACCCAGCCAGCAGCTGCCAGGGGTCAAACGCCGAGACTACGCCGCCTGATTGCATGTATTTGAGTTGAGTTGCCCCCATGCGAAAGTTATTGCGGCCAAACTTTTGAACATCCGCTGCGCTGTCCGCTTCCTGCGCCATATTCAAGCGTCCCATATTGGTCGACGACCCTGGAGGGGCTGTGAAGTTCGCAAAATCCGCATGGCCGCCACGGGTGCCAATAAACGCCGCCGAAGGATAATATCTAGGGCCAAGGATTTGTCCGCTGTCAATCGCACGCCGCAAGCCAGCATTGCCACCACCCGCATCACGCACTGTGGTAAACCCCTGCATCAGATACATCTCTGCCATCAGTGTCCCGTGGATGGCAAAATCTTCCCACGTGGTATTCGCTTCCATCGAAGGTAGACTTGGCCCCATCAGCATCAAGTGAGCGTGGGCTTCCACGAACCCCGGCGTCAGCGTACGTCCGCCACCATCAATCACTGTGGCATCCGGTGCATCAATTGCCTCGGCACTCACAGCTTTGATTAGGTTGCCTTCAACCAGTACCGACGCGTTTTCAATCCGCGCCTCGTTCACGCCATCAAAAACATGCACATTGGTGAAAAGTGTCTGTGACACAGCATCTTGTGCCGCAAGAGAGGTACCAAAAACCCCGACAACAGCAGACATGAGTCCTGAGAAAATCCGGTTTGACATAATCGCGCTCCCTAAAGAAATATCCTCAATTCTACTTCTACGTGTCGCAAGAAACAGGCCACTTTCGATCTCTTTTTGCCAAACAGTCAAAAAAAATGGCCGACACCTGCATCAAACTGGCCTAAAAGTGACAGTGTAACAACCTGGACGTCACCCAATGCCAACCAAACATGACGGCTTTATCAAGGCCCAACTTCTGCGCCCTTTTGTGGACCTCGCCATGGCGCGGGGCTGTAATGTCGACGCCGCCTTAAAGCTCTATGGGTTGACCAAAACTGACTTGCGAGATCCTGAAAAAGCCGTGCATGCAGAAATCATTTACGGCCTCACTAACACGCTTGCAGAAAAGGCCAAAGACCCGCACCTCGGCTACCATGTTGCGGACACCTTTGACATGAAAACGTGGCTTCCCACTCAGGATGCCTTTGAAAATGCGCGTACTATTGGCGACTATTACACCCGGTTTCTGCTAAACGTCCCGCAACAAGCGAGTTCGGTGCGCCATACATTGACGGTCACCGCACCCCGCGCGACATATGCGGTTACACGCACGGTGCAGACGCACCAAAGGCCGGTTCAGGTAGAAGGTTTTGGTATGGGGTTGCACATCCGCACCTTGCGACATTTGTCTCACGCGCATTGGCAAGCCGATTTGGTGCAATTGGAAACGCCCTTCCCGGAGGCGCTTCCCAAAATGCCAACAGGCGTTAACATCAAACATTCCAATGTGTCAGGTCTCTCACTCACCTTCCCAAGCAGCTGGCTTACCCTGCCTGTTCAGCCTCAAGACAGTCGCCCCAATCGCCCCAGCACCTCTGTGGCATCAGCCTCGCGAGATATCTCCATCATCAGCACCCTGCGCACTGCCGCACGCCCCCTATTGGACGACCGCACCCTCACCGAACAAGACTTTGCAGACGCATTGGGTTTGTCCCCGCCCCGCCTCAAAGCCTCGCTGCGGCTGCAAAACACAACCCTGCCTCGGGAGCTGAAACGTCTACGCATTGATGTTGCCAAAGAGATGTTTAGGGAGGCGACCTATTCGGTCGCCACCGTCGCACAGGCGTTAGGATATTCAGATCAGTCCCATTTCTCCCGCTTTTTTCGCTCTCAAACGGGCCAATCCCCGCGGGAATACCGCGCAACCCTGAACCAAAACTAACGGGCTGAATCTTAAATCCAGTCGCAAACCGTGCTCCGGCAACCCCACATCCAGTTGCAATTACCCCTCAAATGGTTTCTGGATTTGACCATTACGCGCCACTCAGGCAATTAAACATAAATCGCATTTTGTGCAGGCTGACGACCGCCGCACCACCTACAGAAGACAGAAAGACACAATGGAACAGTCTATCCCTCTGACGCATCTCCCCAACAACACGCTCTATGGTGAGGGTGACGTGTTTGTCCTCTTTGGTGAGCTGTTTGGACGCGGCTACGCCACAGGCCTGATCGACGCCGCCAAAGCGGCCGGAATGACCATTGTTGGCATCACCGTTGGCCGCCGTGAAGACGATGGCGCCCTGCGCGCCCTGACCGACGAGGAACTGGCCCAGGCGGAAGACAACCTTGGCGGCAAGATCATCAACATTCCACTGATGGCCGGCTTTGACATGGACGCGCCAGAAGGTGGTGACACCCCAACCGACATGCTCAAAGAGATGACGCTGGACAACTGGCAAGAGTTCAAACTCGACTGGGACAAAGTTGACGCCTGCCGCGAGACCGGCACGGCCCGTTTCACTGGAGCGCTGAAAGAGGTCATGGGTGCCCTTGCTGCACACATTCCTGCTGGAAAAAACGTGCACTTCGCCCACACTATGGCGGGTGGCATCCCTCGCGCGAAGGCTTTCTTGGCAATTGCCAACCGTATCTACAAAGGCCGCGGCGCACGTCACATGTCGTCTCAGGCCCTACTGGACGCCGACCTGGGCAAGCTGATCCTGCAGAACTTTGACGAGGTCACAGCCAACAGCTTTGGCCACCTGCTGGAACACAGCGCAGAGCTGCGCGGTAAAATCGAAGCAGACGGCGGGCAGGTTCGGTACTCCGCCTACGGCTACCATGGCACGCGTGTGCTGATCGATGGCGAATACCGTTGGCAGACTTACACCAGCTACACCCAGGGCTACGCAAAAATGCGTCTGGAACAGTTTGCCCAGGACGCCTGGAACAACGGCGTGAAAGCCACTGTCTACAACTGCCCGGAAATCCGCACCAATTCATCCGATGTGTTTGCTGGTATCGAGCTGTCCTTGCTGCCCCTACTGGAAGCTTTGCGCCATGAAGGTGGTGGTGCATGGGTCGATGCACTTTGGGCGGAATGCCAGGGCCTGCTGAAAGACGATGTGTCCCTCGAAAGCGTGCTGACGACTGTACAGGACTACCAGCAGAGTGACGCAATGCAGCCGTTCTACAACTTCACCGCTTGGCCGATGAACAACTCCGCCGATCAGGTCGACATGACCGTCGGCACCTCTCAGGATATCGTAGCCCTGCACAGCAATCGTAAGGAGCTGGTCAGTGACGTGCTCAGCCAGCACGTGGTGAACGCAACCGGTGCGCTGATTTTTGGGTCCGCAGGCAACCCAGACGGTCCAGTGCTGTGGCTCGATCACGACATGGTTGCCCAGCACCTGATCAAATCAAGCTAAACGCATAGACACCAACGCTTCAAAAGCCCCGGTCACAGCACCGGGGCTTTTTCTTTTCTCACAACGCCTTAGCATACAGAAAATTTTGAAACGCACGATCAAGGTTAACCCTTGTGTATGTTAACCAACGGGCCCGACGGCGCTTCCGGACATCTCGCAGAAAAGGTAATTCAAATTATTACCAAATGATTAACGACTGCACTGCGCGGAACGAGGGCCTGAGTATGAAAAAAGAGATTGCACAAGCCTACAAGATCTTGGGCGTGTCTCCTGAAGTCAGCGACAAAGAGATGCGGACAGCGTGGCGCAAGTTGGTGCGCAGCTATCATCCTGACTTGGCACGCTCCGACCCGGAAGAGGCGTCGCGGCGCATGGGTGAAATCAATGCAGCCTATGACGCTGTTGCACATCACCGCTTAAAAAAAGCTGAGCAGCCAAGACCCAAGCGCCGCCGCCACCCACGCCAGCAGACCGCTCAAACAACCAAAAATGCGCGTCCTGATGCCCAGCGCGCCCGAACAGGCCATACCCGCACGGCCAACAGCGCCACACGCAAAGCAAAGCCATCTCAAACCGCGCCAAACGCCCCGCTCCTCAAGCGCCGCACCTACCGCAGCCCGCAGGAGCAACGCTTGATCGACGCTGCCTGCGCTGTCTTTGAGGAAACCCGCCGCAACCTCAGCGCCGCCTCGCGCCAACCAGCCTTCTCTACATGCCGCTAGGGCGCCTCACGGTCATAAAGCGTCGCATATACTGCCCATGAATTTGCAGAAACCAAACGACAACTGCCATGTAGGGCAGCTTATCTCGGCCGTGTCCGGTCGGTAGAAGCTGATGATCTTGTTCTGGCTTGGGCGGGGCCGTGCCGGTTCAATCAGCGACAGCTGCTTCTCTGGGAAGTCACACATCGCATTCACACACACCAGCTGGCAGAGTTGCTGGAGGCCGGTTTTGTGCATTGCGAGGATTTTCAAACCATCCCACCGCATGTGGAATACAGCCTCACGCCCTTGGATCAAAGCTTGATACCATTGTTGGAGGCGATGCATGGCTGGGCCGTCAAAAATGCCGGTGGCCGCCGAGTAAACGACAAGAACAAAGCATCGAGCGCGCGGTTCTCCAGCCGATCCTGTCCTGTGACGCGGCGACCAGGTTTGGCTCTCATCCGTGTTTGCGCACGCCGTCTTTCTGAAATCTTGCCTCCGGCAGGCAATTGATTGCCACCAGATCGTGATCACCCCTTCCTTCCACTTGATCATTGTCTAAGTTATCACAATCAAGTTTCAGTGGGTGTAGACAGTCCGTCGCGGACTGCCCATCCTGTCGTAAAGGAATTGGCATGTCTGTTTTTACCCGCGCGCTTGCGTTCGCCCTGCTGTTTACGCCAGGCTTGGTCCTGGCTCAATCAGACGGCACAACCAAGCCCGGCGTGTCTCTTGAGCTCAATGCCGTGCAAGATGTGGAAGGTGCCTGCCGGTTTACTTTTGTGGCGGGCAACAGCACGAGCACTTCCATTGACAAGGCTGTCTTTGAGACTGTGATTTTTGACACGGAAGGCGCGGTTGTGCGCCTGTCCTTATTTGACTTTCGCGCGTTGCCGGAAGGTCGCCCCCGGGTGCGCCAATTTGATGTGCCGGGTATGGCCTGCGACCTAATTGGCCAAGCTCTCATCAATGGCACAAACAGCTGCATCGTGAATGGAGCAGAAAGCGGCGTGTGCGGCGACGGACTGACGCTCACCAGCCGTATCACCATGAAACTACTGGGATAACAAAAATGAGTGGATTGCGCGATGTGGTCGCCTTAGGTGGACCAGTGGTGGTCATCCTTTTGGTGATGTCTGTTTTAACGATGGCTGTGACCATCTACAAGCTGTGGCAGTTTGCGGCGTCCGGCGTTGGGCGTCATAAGGTGCTGTCCGAGGCTTTGGCGGCCTGGGACGCGGGTGACGCGGGTCAAGCACAAGCGCGGTTGTCGCAGAGCCGCAGCTATCTGGCACCGCTTATTGAAAGCGCCATTCAAACGCGCACCTCCCAAGCGCTGAGCGATCGACTGGATGCCGAAGCAGGTTTGGCGCTGGCCCGACTGGAGCGCGGCTTTCGCCTGCTGGATACCATTGCGCAGCTGGCGCCTCTACTGGGTCTGTTTGGGACCGTATTGGGCATGATCGAAGCCTTCCAAAGCCTGCAAACTGCTGGCGCGTCAGTGGACCCATCTTTGCTTGCTGGCGGTATCTGGGTGGCCCTTGTCACCACAGCAGTGGGCCTTGCGGTTGCCATGCCTACCTCAATGATTTTGTCCTGGTTGGAGAGCCGCACAGCACGGGAACGCGTGTTTGCCGACAAAGCGTTGCGCACGGCATTGATGCAGCAAGACGCAGGCAGTCATCAGGCATCGCAAACAAAAACACATCATGCGTAACCATGCGCGCTTTGTCCGTCGCCCGCTTGCGCTCACGCCGTTGATCGACGTGATCTTTTTGTTGCTGCTGTTCTTTATGCTGACGTCGACGTTCTCCACGTTTGGCGAGATCGAACTCAGCAACGCGCGCAAAGGCAGCGGCACAGCGGCGGCGGACGTCGAGCGTTACTTTGTGCAGCTGGGCGCAGAGCGTCTTACCCTAAACGGCCAACCAACAACGCTCGAAGACATCGCAGCAACCATTGAAACGGGACAGGTTTTGGTCAGTCTGGATGCGGACACCACGGCGCAACGGCTTGTGGACTTACTCCGCCTCATGCGCGCGCGTGATGGGCTCGACGTTTTGGTTCTGGAGTAAGCAGATGATCCGACACACTCCTCTGCGCAAGAAACGGGATTCGACCATTCCGTTGATCAATGTTGTCTTTCTGATGTTGGTGTTCTTCTTGATTGCAGGCACCGTTGCGCCCCCGCTCGACCCCAATTTGAACCTGGTGCAAACCAAAGACCTCGAAGGGCGCGAACCACCCGACGCCTTGGTATTGCACGCGGACGGCCGCTTGAGCTTTAGAGGCCGTGCCACCTCGCCTGACCAACACATCCTGGAAAATGGCACCGGCCCAAGCCGGATCGTGCCAGACCGGGATGCCCCCGCCAAGCGCTTGATGGAAGTCACAGGCGCATTGCGACGCGCGGGCGCCTCCTCCGTAATCCTTGTCACCGAGCGAGCGCTGCAGTGATCCGTCGCTCGCTCCTCATTGCCTCTGTTGCGCTGCTGCTTTCCCTTGCGGTGCACCTGCTGGGTCTTGGTTATGCCATCAGGATTGAGCACGCCCCGTCGAGGTCGCAAACCTCGGCTGAGCCTATCGCCCTCGGCAACGCCTTTGACGACTTAGCCGAGGAGCTCGAGGCGCCCGAACAGCCCGATCCAGCCCCGGAACCGGAGCCCCCGCAACCTGTAGAGCCAGTGGCGCCAACCACCGACGCCGATGTGCCAGATACCGAAGTTCTTGTGGCTTCTGAAAACCCACAAGACACCTATGCGCCCGATACAGGCACCGCCCAAACTGTCGCGCCGGTCCCGCTTGCCGGGACGCAAAGCGATTTTGTGGCAGAGCCAGATGTAACCGAACCAACCGCTCAATCAAAAGCAACCGCTCCGGTGCCACCACAAACCGACCAGGCTGCACCGCTTGGAAGCGAGACCGACACCGTAGAGATCACCGAACCTGTGGCTGCACAGCCGCCTTCACCGACCACAGCCCCGGAAGTCACACCGCCAACAAAAGAGGTCATCGCAGCTCTACCGGAAACCGTGGTGCCGGTAGAGCCCATCCAGCCGCTGTCTGTTCCGAAAACCGAGGACCAGGCAGCCCCCACTCCCACTGAAAACCAGGACGAGGAGCAGCCGCAGGACAACACCGAAAGCAAACTGCAACCCTTGTTTCCAGGCCTGCGCAACGGGTTTGATGATCTGCGCAATCCAACGCAAACGCTTGAGTCTCCGTTGGAAACCTTCAAACGCGAAGGCGCTCATGCCTCCGTGGGAGGCTTTGGCATCCCATCGGGCTCTGCAGCCAACTCTCGCGGGCCCGGAAATTCTGACACCACCAACTACGCGGGCCGTGTGCTGGTTCATCTCAACCGAACCCGCCCGGTCCACGTCAAAGCAACAGGCTTCGCCCGTGTGTATTTTGAAATTGCCCCGAATGGTTCCATAAACTGGGTGGAAATCATCGACAGCTCCGGCAACGACGCTGTCAATCGCGCGGCCCGCACGCAAATCCAAAGCGCCGTGCCGTTTCCACGGCCGCCAAATGGCGAACGCCGGCAGTTGTCGTTTTTGTATAGCTCAAGATAGCGCGATTGCCTCTGGTGCGTCTGGCCACCTGTCAAAAGTCACTTTTTGATTTCAAATACAAGAGTGTCGCTATCCGGATCAGTGAGGTCAGCCGAAACCGTGACCGACGGGATCGTCGTCATAACCTTGATACAGAAATTGAAAGCAGCTTGGATTCTAGTGATGCGTCTCTCTAAATAGCGAGGAGACCATGCCCCTGACCGCGCAAACAAAAATGGTTATCTAAAGTAACTCCTGGGATGGATAAACACGCGCCAATTGAGGCAACGTGAAAAAACCCGATATCGGCGCTTCGCAGACCTTCAAATCGCACCCATAGGCGTCCGTTAGCCGCTCCGCTGTCAGCGCCTTGGGAACGCTATCCTGCACAACCAACGCGCCATCCACAACCAAAGCCACACGATCCGCAAACATCGCGGTCAAATTGAGATCGTGCATGACAACCACAACACCGCCCCCCTGATCGGCAAAGTCCCGCGCCGTCTGCATCACCCGCAATTGCTGGCCAATATCGAGACTGGACACAGGCTCATCCAGAAACAACCAGCGCGGCACCCCATCCTCAACCGGCTGCCAAACCTGACACAACACGCGCGCCAATTGGACCCGCTGTTGCTCCCCACCGGACAGAGACTGGTAATATTGCCCCTCAAATCCCGCCATCCCAACTTTTTGCAACGCATGCGCCGCGATTTTTGGTTCCGTGTGCCTTTGCAATCCAAGACGCACGATTTCAAACACGGTGAATGGAAAGGCCAAAGGCGTGGCCTGCGCCAGAACCGCCCGATGGTGCGCCAGCACGGAGGCCCGGATGGACTTGATATCCTGCCCGTTCAAACTCACGCTGCCAGTGTAGGCCACATCCCCGGACACGGCTGACAGCAACGTGGACTTGCCTGCTCCCGATGGACCAACAATGGCTGTGACCGCACCAGGCTGTGCATCAAAAGTCACGTCCCGCAGCAGAACCTTCTTTTCAACGCGAACTCCGATATTCTTGGCAATCAAAGCCATTGTCTTCAGCCTCACAGGTCAACCACGCCCCGTTGGCGCAGTAATATCCACAGAAAAAACGGCCCGCCAAAAATCGCTGTGATAATGCCAATCGGCAGCTCCGCCGGCGCTATGATCACCCGTGCCACAACATCGGCCGACACAAGCATACATGCGCCCAACAGCGCGGAGTTTAACACGAGATGCTTGTGATCCGGCCCGGACACAAGCCGCAATACATGGGGAACAACGATGCCGACAAAACCAATGCCACCGCTGATTGCCACAGACACGCCCGTCGCAGCGGCCACACATAGAATGGCCAACCGTTTGATCACCTGCACGGACACCCCCATATGGCGCGCGGCATCCTCTCCCAGCGCCATGGCGTTCAAACCGTTTGCCAAGAACTGAGCTGTCCCCAGTGCAAGCAAAACGACAGGCGCAACAATCAAAAGCTTGTTCCAGTTGGCACCGGATAGCGCCCCCATATTCCAGAACGTGAAATCCCGCATCTGGGCGTCATCCGCCATGTAGATCAGCACCCCTGTGAACGCCATTGTCAGGGCTGACAACGCGATCCCCGCCAACAGCATGGTGGCCACCGACGTGCGCCCTCGACGTGTAGCAATGCCATATAGCAAAAGGGTCGCACCCCATGCGCCTGCAAAGGCAAATATAGGCAGGAGAGCCGCTCCCAAAAAGTTTGCGAACGGCAAAGCACCGCCAAGCACAATGGCGCAGACCGCTCCGAAACTCGCGCCTGCACTCACGCCAATGATCCCCGGGTCCGCCAATGGGTTGCGAAAGAGCCCCTGCAAAAGCGCACCAGAGGACGCCAAAGCAGCGCCAACCAGCAGGCCGGTCAACAAACGCGGCAACCGTATGTGCAGCAGCACAATTTCATCCCGCAACGACAGGTCTTCCCCTTGCATCACCGCAAACAGGCCGGACCAAAGAGAGGTATCAGCAGCCCCAACAGCCAGGCCAGCAATCGACACCCCCAAAAGCAGCACGCATAAGGCAGCTGTCACTTTTTGAGCACCCGATGTGCGGCCTCCGTTTTGGTGCGGCGCATAATCTGTTGTCGCGGCAACCATGGATCAGCTGCCCGCGGCGGCCAATCCAGCGGCCAGTTCAGACACCGCTTGCCCGGTCCGCACGGAGAAGCCGAGAAGCAACATTCCGTCCATTTGCAACACGGCCTGCGCCCGTCCGGCAGGTGTCGCCGCGATGGAGGGATGCGCCAACACATCCGCAGCAGTAACAGCGCCCGGCCGGTGCGATTGCATCATCAAAATCACATCCGGCGCGGCGGTCAAAACGGCCTCGTCTGACACCAACTTATACCCGTCAAAGCCTGCTATTGCATTCTGGGCGCCAGACAGCGTCAAGACGCCTTGCGCGGCGGTATTCCCTCCCGCTGCCATGATCCGGCCACCCTGCATCGACAACACAAACAACACCTTTTGATCACGCAATCCAGCGAGCTGACTGGCCTCTTCCACGTCAGTGGTCACCTGCGCTGCCAAGTCTTCACCTGCATCCACCGCATCCAGAGCTTTGGCCACGGCACGGATCTTGTTTTGGACCGAAGGAAGGTCAAATCCCATGGGAACAGTGACAATCGGTAACCCAGTATCGGCCAGAACGTCAAAGGTTTCCGGTGGGCCTGCCCCCTCTTCCGCCAAGATCATGTCGGGCGCAACGGACAGCAAGCCTTCTGGCGATAACCGGCGTACATAGCCCACGTCCGGAAGCTTGCGCGCTTCCGCCGGGAAATTTGAGGTTGTATCACGCGCAACCAACCGATGCTCTTGGCCCAGCGCAAACACAATCTCCGTCACCGATCCCCCAACAGAGACAATCCGTGAAGGCACGGAATCCGCCATGGCACCACGTGCCAGCACAATCGTAAAAAGCGCAAGCAACGCACCCCCCATACTCACTTGCAGTTTGCTAAGTGGAGACAATTTGGTCATGCCACAGCCTCCTCTTTCAGGCTTGGCAAACCCGCCACCAGATCATTCCATTTTTCGGCGGCCTCAGGCTCAGCCAGAACACCAAAGACCTGCAAAATCAGACCACCCTCGGCGTCAAATGCCTCCACGGAAACAGCGTCTCCACGGCGGGTGGCTTTGGTCGCCTGCCAGACTTCGGCAATATGGTCGTTGCGCAGATGCAGATTGAACCGCGGGTCAAGCACGTTGATCCAAGGCCCCATTGATTTCACTGTCTCAATTGGCCCGGTGTGGATTTCAATGCACCCGCGATTGCCAACAAACACCATAATTGGCAGCCCCAAATCGCGGGCCTTTTCAAGCAAGTCTGAAACCGCAGAGGTCTGCAAGGGACGCACATATGGCGCACCGGCCACGCGATAGGCTCCTAGCCGATTCATCGTGAGCTTTTTCACCATCTGCAAGAACTGGTGCGTGTCGGTGATCTTGTCCCACTCGGCATGCAACCGCTCTGCTTTTGCGTGGTCACCAATCGCTGCTTCTGTCTTCTGCCGGGGAAGGATTGGAAGGTCACCGGACTGCTCCGGAAACCTCAGTTCCGCAAGCACGCCTCGCCACGCCTCATGCTGGGAAGTCTCTTTGAGAAATACCTTATGCACCGCATCGCCTGCGGCATCAAACACCTGAAGGGAGCGGCGCTCGCTGCCATCGTCCAACGGCTTCACGACCGCAAAGGCATACTTCCAATGTCCAGGAAACATGCGCAGGTCAATCTCATCATTCACCACCAACGCCGCATGTGGACCACCGCGGTAGTCAGCATAAACGCCAGTCTTCTCAATCACGCAGCTCTTATTGCGGGTGAGCGCCATTACTTCGCCTAACCGCATAATCGCAGGCATCAATACATCCATCTCCGGCGTTATGCGTGTCACCCCCTGCCCCAAATGCGCCGCAAGCAGCTGCGCCTCCGAGATCCCAAGCTTGTCGGCCAGATCGCGTTCCCGCATTTTGGGGTTGTCCAGGCGGGCTTGCTGGATTTCTGTAACTGTAAAAGAAGTGGATCGTGCCATGTGCGTCCCCCGATGAGCTTGGAAGAAGCAGTGGCTGTGACCGAAGGAATCGGAAGCAGTGGCTGTGCTTTGCTGATGTGTTCCTCATGCACTAAGTGCAAAAAAGTCGCACCGCAAGACCCATCGCAATTTTTCTGACAAAAATAATATAGTATTTACCAATCAGATCATTTAGGCCGCTTCCGACTCGAACCTCGGACGTCTTCTAACGTCTGCTTATCGGGCAATCACCCAGCTTCCAGCCAGGAATAAACACACCGCAAGGCCCCATAGGTCCACTCGCGGTTTGCCATGGGGCCCTACGCTCCGGAAGGAAGGAAAATGCCTGTGAAATATAGTGTGAGCTGTTTATCGATGGCCTCCGCCGCCCTATTGGGAGCGGTGTTTGCCAGCCCCGTCCTCGCCCAAGACGAAACAGATTATGCCTTGGACGCCATCACCATCACCGGAAGCGGGCTTCCGACCGAAGTCATGAACAGCCCGTCCTCGGTGACTGTGGTAGATGAAGAGCAAATCAAAACCATTCCGCCAAGCTCGGTGGCAAACCTGCTCAAGGGTGTGCCCGGCGTCCGCGTGACAGAATCCGGCATCGAACGCATCAAGGTCCGAGGCGAAAGCGCCCAGCGTGTTGCCATCATGATCGACGGTCAGAAAATCACCGACCACACCAACTACGGCACGCCTATCCTGATTTCGCCAACCGAGATCGAACGCATTGAAGTTGTACGCGGCCCATCCTCCGTAACCTCCGGCAACGCAGCCATTGGCGGTGTGGTCAATATCATCACCAAGCGCGGTGCGGACAAGCCAGTTGTGGCAACAGTATCTGCCGGGTATTTGGGCGCCAACAAAGGTTATCGCGCAAATACCAGCCTTGCCGGCACCGTTGGCAATTTCGACTACCGCCTGTCCTATTCCAAATCAGATTTGGACAACCGCGAAACCGCTAATGGCGAGCTTGTCCCTTCAGGCAGCGAAGACCGTGACATCCACGCCTTTGCTGGCTATCGCGCAGGCAATCACTACTTTGGCGTACGGGCTCAGGATTATGACCTGTCCGCAGATGTTTACACTGGAACCCCGACGTTTGCCATTGACCTGCCCAAACGCGACCTCCGTAAATACAGTGCCTTCTATGAGAGCGAAGACCTCACCCCATGGATGTCGCTTCTGAAAATCGACGCCTACACCCAATCTGTTGACCGCGCGTTTGAAAGCAACGGCATCTTTGGCCCTGGCATGTCCAGCAACTCGACTTCGGAAGATGATCAAAAAACCTCGGGCTTCAAGGCAACCGCCAATTTTGAATTTGCGCCGGGTCACCGCACCGTGGTGGGTTTTGAATACGAAGACGACAACCTGATTTCCGACAAGGTCGCCACCAGCAGCTTTGGCGGCCCGCCTTCGGTCACAACTCGCTACTCCGACGCCACTATCAAAACAGCCTCGGTTTTTGCCCAACATGAGGCAGAGCTGGGCAGCGCGACCGCCGCAACCTTTGGTCTGCGCTACTACAATGTTGACAGCAAGCTAAACCAGTACCTGGTCAATGGCGTAGCGCAACCAACCCAGTCCAATTCAGACAGCCGTCTGCTTGGCTCACTTGGCTTGGTGCATCAGCTGAACGACACCTCAGTGCTGCGAGCCAACATCTCGCAAGGCTACAACTATCCGTCGCTGAGCCAGTTGTTCCTGACCTCGGTTGGCGCAGGCGGGACTGTGATTGGCAATCCAAACCTGAAACCCGAGACCTCCATCAACTATGAGGTCGGCGCGCGGATCGACAACGGCAATCTCGTGTTGGACGCGGCGCTGTTTTACACGGATTCCAAAGACTACATCGCATCAATCGCCACCGGCATCCCAAGACAATCGCGCTATGAGAACGTGAACGCCGCCCAAACCTGGGGCTTTGAAGTGGCCGCAGAGTTCGATCCAGGCTGGTGGGGCGGCGTACGCCCTTATGTGAACCTGTCCAATGTAAACCGCACCTTTGAATACTCTGACGGGACAAGCACCAAAAACACCGGCACACCAACGTGGTCCGGTGACATCGGTCTGCGCGGGGACTGGGGCCTGCAATCCACCTCCGGCACATGGGACATCTTCGTGCGCGGCGAAAGCGGCAACACCGACACCGACGGCACACGCTACGGTGGCTACGGCACGCTGAACCTGCGTGGCACCGTAGACCTGACCGACAATCTCGATGTGAGCTTTGAAGTTGGCAACATCTTTGACCGCTCTTACCAGGCAGTAGACCAGATTCCAGGCGCTGGCCGTAACGCCAGTATTTTCCTGACCGCCAAGTTCTGACGCCAGTTGCACCAAACAAATAAAAGGCCCCGCGAGGGGCCTTTTTCATAGGTGTTTCGAAAAAACTTGGGACCAAACAGAAGGGATCTACTTGGTCAAAATAAGCTTCCCCTGACGGGTGATCCGCAGGGTATAGACAGCTTCAGAAAGACGGATCTGCGCCTGGTTACCGCCAGCCGTCAGCTCCTCGGCACCATAAACCGGGGTGCCGCTTTCCACGCCTTCAATCGAGGCCACAGAGTGCCCCATTTCAACTTTGGGTGTCATTGGATTCTTCCAGTGCGCCCTAGCTGCGTCGCTGTGGTTTTTGGGGCCGAGCAATCCGATCAATGAAGCTTTCGGAGCACCAGGTGTCCGGCCACGGAATTTCCCCAACCAGATCAGCCAAGTTCACCCAGTCGCGGTCTTCTCTGTCTTTAAAGTCGTTTTGCTCGCTGCGCATAACTAGCCTCAAAGTTGCAATGCGCATTTCATACAAAAAGAATCAGGTATTGACAAGAGGCTGAAATTTGCCGCCTGCCCCGAGGGAGGATAGGGCACCAAAGTGGCTTAGAAAGTCAACGTCGCGGTCAGAGCGATGGTCCGCCCCGGCTCGTTCATCGGGATGGGACGCCCAGAGGTATCTCCGGCCGAGTCGTTGGCCCGCGCCACAAAGGTTTCATCAAACAGGTTGCGCAGGTCGAGACGAACGCGCAGGTTGTCCATGTTTGGTGGCACATACTCCGCATAAACGTTCCAAACCGAGTAGGACCCCATATTGGCGTCTTTGTACTCCGGTGCAATTTCTGCTGTACCGCCAAGGGTCCAACCGCTACCCGGCTGCCAGGCACTCTCGAGCGCCACAATGTGCCCCATTGGACGACCACGGTAATAGGCTGTGGACCCGATGGTTGCGCCATCCTCCTCGACGTCGGCGTAAGTATAGTTCAGACGCGCAAACCCTTCGCCCCAGTGATACGCCAACGATCCATCAAAGCCGCGTGTTGTGATATCGGATGCCGTCGCACGCGTGCCGCCGCGCGGCGGGAAGCCGGACACATAGTCGTTGATCTCTGTGTAGAACAGCGCCCCATTCGCAACCCAAGGTCCATTGTCAAACCGGAGCCCAAGACGCGCACTGTTGCTGCGCGAGGTGTCCAAACCGGTATACTCCCAAGGCGCAAAGAAGTTGATGATTGTTGCCTCACCAAGCTCGTATCCGCCAAAGGTCGATGCAATCCCTGCATTCAATGTCCAGAAATCAGACAGAACATAGTCAATCGCTGCATTGGCACTCAGACCGCTGTCATCAAACTTCGATCCATCTGCACCGGTGAAGTTCTGAAAATCAAACCGGGCGCCATAGGAAACGGATGCGCGGCTCGAAAGGTCCTGCCGGACCTGCGCAAACACACCGATGTTCCGGTTTTTCTCCGTGCCACCAAAGGCCAAAGGCGTCACCGAACTTGCCGTGCGGCCCGCCGCTTTCTCGTCAAAGAAGTCCAAACCAGCAGAAACAGTGCCATTGTTGAGCTGGAAGGTGTTTTTAAACGTCCCGCTCAGGCTTGTGTTTTCGCCCCAACCATCGCCTGCGTCAATTTCCTGTTCGTTGTAGGCAATCTAAAAAAATGGATCGAACTAGCCCCGCGCATCTTCTTTGGTGTAGGTCAAAGAGTAAGACGTCCGCCGCGCCAAGGCGTCAACGATCATATTTGGCCCGGTGTTCAAGCCACTGAAGTCAGGACGAATGAACACAAACGGCCCCGGTCCCATCTGTGCCGCGCGGTCGCCGGTGTCGCGCGTGTCAGACGCGGAAAACGCCACGCGGTGACCTTCATCAGAGGTATAGGAAAACTTGGCCACATAGTCGGTCAGATCCGCCTGTGTCCCCTGTACCGTTGTCCCGTCACCGTCCTTGTAGTCTTCGCCTTTGTGACGTGCGCCGTGCAAAACATAGTCAAAGCCGCCAGACTGGCCATAAAGCGACAAGGTCGAGCGCAGTCCAACCCCGTTGCTTCCACCGCCCAAAGTTAGACGACCACCAAAGGTGTCCCCTGCGCCCAGCATGTCCGACGCGTCTTTGGTGGTGTAGGCGATCGAGCCGCCCAGACCGCCGGGACCGCCATCAGCTGGGGCCAGACCAGAGGTGACCTCAACCACCTTCAGTAGGCCCGGATCGATCAATACGTTGCCGGTGTGGTGGAACGCAGATTTGTTCTGGCGCGCGCCATCAATGGTCACGTTCAACAGAGTTTCTTCGATGCCGTTGACATAAACCTTCTTTGCGATGGCGGCACCGCCGCTGGCATTCACCGCGGACTCGCCGTCAAACACATCACTGATTGTTGCGGGATTACGTTGCTCAATATCTTCTTGCGAAATTGTGTGGTTGCCCAGCACAGTTTGCGCGTCATCAGCCTCAATGCGGATTTCATCAAGTTCATAATCTTCTGCCAGGTTCTGGGCATAGGCCGGCAGTGCGAGGAAAGGCGCACACAGCGCTGTTGTGGTCAACAGCTTCAGACGCGGGAGCGGGTGGGTCATTCTTCGTCTCTTCAGTTCATTGACTATTATTGTCAGGTAAGTAAACTGCCCTCCAAATCCTTGCCAGACGACGGCCTTTGCCTCCTGTTCAAAAACCTTTGCAGGCTGTGCAAACTCAAAACCGCCAAGCTTTTGGGACCGTTTTGATATGAAAGTCTGTCAATGGCGCAGCCCCGCACCGCCTTCTACAGAGGCGCGACCCCCTCTGACAAAATCAACTGGTTTCGCCGCGCGGACCTGTCGGAAGACAATGTGTTTCAAGGTCTGGTCACCGCCACTGAGTTTCGCGAAGGCTTGGGCGTGCACACGCTCAATGCGCGCGCCAAACGCAGCTTTGAAACAAAAACGCAACGCGTGCCGGGCGTGATCCTGAACTGCTTTCTCGAAGGCTCCACCGAAGCCTGGCTGGACGACAAGCCGATGGGTTTGGGTCGCCCAAACCACGCGCCAGTAAAGTTTTCTCTGTCCGCAATTGATGAAACCCTCAGCTTTCATCGCCGGAGTGGCCCCGGTGAATACGTGCGAAAAGTCAGCATTCGAATATCACATGACTGGCTCGGAGAGCAGTGTCTTGAGCTCCCGCAACCAACTGTTCTGAAGAACAAAAGGCAATATCTTGCGGACTGGAACGCCACCCCTAGCGACATTCAGATACTGGAAACTCTCGCATCAATGGATGGTTTTCACTCCCCGATTTCGCGCCTTCACGGAGAGGCCATGGTGCTTGAACTGATCGCCTCCACCTTTGAAAAACTATCTGACACGGGCACCTCCGCAAGCCTCACGCCGCGCGAAGTTTCCCAACTCAAACATGTCGAAGACCTCATCCATACTCCTGGCCCCTTGCCTGACTTGGCAGCCTTGGCGAAAGCTGGCGGTCTGAGCCTGTCCTCCCTGCGTCGGCTGATACAAAAGGCCCACGGATGCGCGCCTTTAGCGCACGCCCGCGCGATCCGTCTTGCCATGGCCAAAGACCACCTGGTGGCAAACGCACTCTCCGTTTCACAGGCAGCCGAAGTGGCAGGGTTTTCCACGCCAGAGAATTTTTCTACCGCCTTCCGGCGGGCTTTTGGTATCTCCCCCTCTAGCGCAAGGCGCCGCTGAACCGGCGAAAGCGGCGAACCACCCTACTTGACAAAAACAATCGACATTTTTATCCTATGGAAACACTTCCAGCCATGCTTAAAGCCCCGCCACGCGGCTCGCCAAGAAGTCATCACCGCAATGCCTGTGGTCGACGACATAACGCGCGCGCTTTTCGTCTTCCTGTTGGCCTATGAGTTCACTGGAGTCGCCATGTCCCGCCATTTGTGCGCTTCCCTCATGAAAGCAACATCCCTGTCAGGCGTCCTTTTGCTTGCCGGTGTCTACACAGCTCTGGCGCAGACAGAACCCGCTGCACCGCAACTGCCCTCGCCTCCGACCACAGAAATGCCTCCGCCGTCTCTGCAATCACTGCAAGAGGGCGGCCTTTCACTTGAGGTCGCAAACCAACCTGAGAGCCTGAACGTTCCAAGCTCCGAAACGCAATTGTCCAGCGACACGACGTCGACACTTCCGCCAACAGTGAAATCAGAGAGCGCAACCGCCCCTGAGGCCGAAAATCTAAGCACCGAAAGCGAAACCGGAGAAGCCATCACCGAGGCCACAATAACAGCTCCAGAGCCAGAAATTGCCACTCCTCAAACCACAACGGAGCAGATAGAAGCCGCCGCAAAACGTGCCACCACTTTCCTTCAGCACGGTGGTCCGTCTATCTGGGCCATTGCCGCTCTCTCTGTCATCACCGTCGCGCTCATCCTCTGGAAAATCTGGCGGCTTGCGCTCATAGGTGCCTGGGCACGCGGCAAAGCACAGAAGGCTGTTAGCCTCTATGAAGATGGCAACACCGATACCGCACAAGCGCTGGTATCCCGCCGCAGGGGGCTGCGCTCCAAAGTGGTTGGCGCGGCCATAACCGCTCGCGAAACCTTGACCGAAGACGCCGCGCGCGAGGAAACCGCCCGCGTGGCAAGGCGCGAGCTCGGCGAAGCGGCTGTCGGCCTACGCGCATTGGAATTGATCGCCACCATTGCTCCGTTGCTGGGCCTGCTGGGCACCGTTCTGGGCATGATCTCGGCATTCCAGGCACTGCAAGAAAGCGGCAGCAGCGCCGATCCCTCGCTGCTGGCAGGGGGCATCTGGGAAGCGCTTCTGACCACCGCCGCTGGTATGGCCGTGGCCATTCCCGCCTCCGCGGCTCTTACATGGTTTGAGGCCGTCATCGACCGTATGCGCCGCGATGTCGAGGATGCCGCCATGCGGATTTTTGTGACCCGCAAAGAAATGGACGCCATCACGGTGCAAGCCCTCGCGGCCGAGTAACCCAATGCAGTTCACCGACACCCGCCGGTTTCGTCGCAAACCCAGCCTAACGCCGATGATCGATGTGGTGTTCCTGCTGCTGGTTTTCTTCATGCTGGCCTCCCGCTTTGGCATAGATCAGGTGCTGCCGATACCGCTGGCTTCATCCGGTGGCGACTTCACCGGCAACCCAAAACTCGTGGACATCTTGCCCGAAGAACTGCGCCTCAACGGCATAACACGCACCGCCGACAGCCTTATCCCCGCCCTCACAGAAGTGATGGAAAAATCCACGGAAACCATCGTGTTGCGCAGTACGGACGGTGCGACCGTGCAACGGGTGGTCGCGATCTCCGAACACCTGCGCGCGGCCGGCTTCACCTCAATTGTGCTGGTGGAATAGCCATGGACTTTGACAACGCCCCCCGCAAACCGCGCGCTGAAAGCATCGTACCGATGATCAACGTGGTGTTCTTAATGCTGATCTTCTTCCTGATGACCGCCCAAATCGCCCCACCGGAACCCTTCGAGGTCTCCCCGCCCACCGCAGATAAAGCCGCCGAGCCGGATGGAGAGCTTGTCCTCTACGTGGGCAAGGATGCCGCTTTGCAGTTCCAGGACACGGCGGGAGATGCCGCCTACGGCGCCATTTCCGCCGCTGCCGGAGACGGCAAAACTCTGCAACTGCGCATTGATGCCTCATTGGATGGAGACCGCCTCGCGCAAGTTATGCAACGCCTGTCCGCTGTCGGCTTTTCCCGCGTTGAAGTGGTGGTGCAAGCGCCATGAAAAAGATCACTGAACTTATTGTATTCCTGAGCCTCGCACTAAGCATCCACGTCCTGATGGCGGTGCGCAGTGCCGAAGATGGCGGCAATGCAGACGGCGCTGGCGGCGATGCGTTTGTGTCCATCACAGGCGCGCCCGCGTCCATCGAAACGGTCCTGGCGGATTGGACAGCCGCCCCGACGCACCAAGCTCAAGTTGTGGAAATCGAACAGCCTGAGCTCGACATCACCGATGCGATCAACGCTCCTGCAATGGCGTTGCACGAAGCGCCCAACGCGGCCATCAAGATTGCGGCACTGCAACCCAAAGACCTGCCCAATCAACCAGATGTGGACCTGGCACGTACACCGTTGCCAGCACAACCAACACTCACCGCGCCCACATCTCCCGCTCTCCAAGTGCCTGAAACTACCTCTGCGCCGGAACTTCGAGAAACAACCCCAGCCCCCGTGAAGCCGCCTCAACGCCCCACCTTGCGACCTCCAGAACCAAGCATGGATCAGGCCATCGACATGCCAGAGCCAGCGCCGAAGCTGCCGGCCGAGCCTGTTAAGAAGCCGAAGCCCAAACCTGCGCCGAAAAAGAAGCCTGAACCAAACAAAAAATTTGCGGACAAGGCTTCCAAGGCCTCTGCGGGCGCCGCGACCCAAAAAGCAGCGGGCGCTGGTAAGAGCCATCAGGCGGGCAGCTCCAAAAAATCAAACGCGCTAGGCAAAGGCAAAGAGGCCAGCCTGATGTCTGTTTGGGCCGGGAAAATTCAGTCCCGCCTGCAACGCGGCGTGCGTATCGGCAAAATCAAGGGCGCGTCAAATCACGTGGTCATCCGCTTGAAAGTGGCACCAAATGGACGGTTGCAAAGCGCATCCGTCGCCAAATCCTCCGGTTCGGCCAAGGTGGATCAGGCGGTCCTGACCTCTGTTCGCCGCATCGGAAAATTTGCCAAGGCGCCAAAGCAACTAAACAAAAGCAGCTACGGCTTTACCCTGCCTGTGCGGGTCAAATGACCCGCCCTAGGGCATCACAAACGGCGTAGCGCCCACCAAGGCCACCTGCGCATCCGTGCCAAACACATCCGCCAGCAGCGCCCCTGTGACCATGTCCACCGGTGAGCCTTCCCGCTCAATGCGCCCATCTTTGAGCACCACCAGATGATCCGCATAATGAGCAGCAAAATTGATGTCGTGCAGCACGATCACAATGGTCTTGCCTTCCTCATCCGCCAACCAACGCAACAGCGTCATCAGCGCGCGTGACGCAGCGATATCGAGGTTGTTCAGCGGTTCATCAAGCAGAAGGTAGCCCGTGTCCTGCGCGTAGGTCATCGCCACATGCGCTTTGTGACGCTGCCCTCCGGAAAGCGTGTCCAGAAAACGATCCGCCAAGGCTGTTAGACCAAAGGCGGCAAGCGACGCCTCAACCATCTCATGGTCTTCTGCGCCCAACCGCCCCTGACAATGCGGATAGCGCCCGAATTGAACCAACTCCTTCACCGTCAGCCGCGTGGCAAAATGCACTTGCTGAGGCAGGATCGCCAGTTTGCGGGCCAGAGCCTGCCGATTGGCAGGCGCAACGTCCATCCCATCGACCGTGATGCGGCCAGACTGCATCGGCAACAGCCGCGCAATATGAGAAAACAGCGACGACTTGCCAGCACCATTGGGACCGATGAGGGCGGTGATGCCGCCTTTTGGCAAAGTCACAGACACATCGGTCAGAATTTGCGCGCTCGCCACCGAGTAGTTCAAGTTCTCAACGACAATCATGTCCATCCTTTCCGCAGCAAAAGTGCCAAAAATACAAAGCCACCGACAAAATCGATGACTACGGCCAAAGGCGTCGACATGCCCAAAACCCGCTCCAAAATGGTCTGCCCGCCCACCAGAACAATGCCTGCGATCAAAGCAGAGAGCGGGATCAGCATGGCATGGGTTTCGTTGGGCGCAATCAGTCGGGCAATCGACACCACCAGAAGCCCCAAAAACGCCACTGGCCCGACCAGCGCCGTACTCACCGCAACCAGCACCGCCACAAGCACCAAGGCCTGCTTCTGCCGCTTCGCCACCGGCTCGCCAAGGTTGGTGGCAATTTCAAAACCAAGGCTCAAAATATCCAGCTGCCGCCGCATGCGCCAGCACAGCAGCAGCGTCACCAAGGTCAGCCCAGCTGCCAACCACAGCAGGTTGAGCTCAATATAGTTGAACCGCGCATAAGAACTTACCTGAATGGTCGCAAACTCGCTGGGGTCGATCATCCGGAACACAAATGACGTCAACGAGCGAAACAGGAAGCCAAAAATGATCCCGGTCAGCACCATGCGCATCAGATCCACGCGGTGTTGCCCCAACAATGTGCCAAACAACAGAAGCGCCGCGCCGATCAATAGAAACAGGTTTACAAAGAACACCAGTTCAGACGGCAAATGGTTGTACCCCGCCGCCCCAATCGTGAACACCGCCAGCGTGACGATCAACGTGAACAGCGCATCAAATCCCATGGTGGACGGCGTCAATATGTGGTTGCGGGAGATGGTTTGAAACAACAGCGTCGCGGTCGACACCGCCACCCCAACCAGCAGCAATGCCGCCAATTTCCGTCCCCGGAACCACAGCACAAAATCCCAGTTCCCACGCGCCTCCAACGTCATAAAAAGGCCGCAGCACACGGTCAGCAACACGCCGCAAATCAGCATCGACCTAGCGCGCATGCTTTGGCCTCGCATAGAGCAGCCACAAGAACACCACCGCGCCCAAAACACCCAGCACGGTACCGACCGGAATTTCGTATGGCGCCCGGATCACCCGGCCAATGATATCAGACACCAGCACCAGCGAAGCCCCGCACAATGCGGTCAGCGGCAGCGTGGCGCGCAAGTTGTCGCCAAACCGGCGACTGATGATGTTGGGCACTATCAGACCCACAAACGGAATGGCCCCAACCGAGATCACAGTCAGCGCGGCCACCACTGATATCGCCAACAATCCAAGGATCATCACTTGATCATAATTGAGACCCAAGTTGATGCTCGCATCCCGACCAAGCCCGGCAATCGCAAACTGATCGGCGATCACATAGATCAACACTGTCATCAACGCGGCGATCCACAACAGCTCGTAGCGCCCGCGCATGACGCCGCTGAAATCGCCATTCAGCCAGGTGTCAATGTACTGCAGCATGTCCCATTGGTACGCGACGAAAGTCACCCCTGCCCCAATGATCCCACCGTAAATCATCGCAACCAAAGGCACCAAAAGCGGTTGGGCCGGTGGCAAACGCCGCACAATCAGCAGGAACCCAATGCTTGAGAGCAGCGCGGTCGCCGTGGCGATGCTCATCTTCACAAGAATAGAAACCTTCGGGAACAACAGCACCACTATCAAGATGCCAAGCGCCGCCCCCTGCCCTGTGCCAGCCGTCATCGGTTCAACAAACCGGTTGCGCACCAGCATCTGCATGATCATCCCGCACACCGCCAAGGCAGCGCCAGCAATCAATGCGGCCAAGGTTCTGGGCAATCGACTGTCCAGCATCAGGCCAAAGGCCTCACTGTCGTGTAAAACCTCACTTGGCCGCAGGGAGATCACCCCAACAAACAAGGAAATGGCGGCCAGAACCAATGTTCCAGCCGCCAAACAAAGTGCTGCGGAGTGCCGTCGCATTCAGCGTTAGCCCGAGGTAAAGGCGCTTAGGAACGCGTCCAGAGTGCGGGACATGGACTGGATGCCGCCACCGGCAATGTAGATGTCCGCCGCATTCAGGTAGACAACGTTGCCGTTTTTCCAGGCAGTGGTCTCAGCAACCAGCGGGTTGTCCAAGGTAATCGCTGCACTTTCGCCCGGACGGCCAATCGCCGCCAGACGATCAATCACGATCAGAATGTCCGGGTTGGCCTCTTTGATGAACTCAAAAGAAACCGCCTCGCCATGCGAAGATTGCTCCACGCCATCCACGGCTTCTTCCAGCCCCAACTTGGTGTGCAGCCAGTCAAACCGCCCGCCAGCGCCATAGGCCGAGATCTTTGGCCCGTTGGTCATCACGATCAGCGCAGTGCCTTTGCCGTCCAGTGCGGCCTTGGTATGCGCCAGCTTGTCCGTGAACGCCGCTTTCAACCCGGCCGCTTCCGCTTCCTTGCCAAAGATCGCACCGTAGGCGTCAAGGCGCTCAAGCCCCTGACCAACAGTGTCTTGCCAAATGGTCATGTCAATGGTGGGCGCCATTTCTGCCATGGCCTTGGCCTGCTTGGAGGAGCGTCCGCCTACCACAACCAGATCCGGTGCCAGCGCGTTGATCGCCTCAAAATCCGGCTCAAAAATGTTGCCAATCGTGGCCGCGCCTTTGGTCGCATCCACCAAGTAATCTACGTAGACGTTTTCCGGGACACCCGCCAAAGGCACTTGCAAAGCCGACAGCGTATCGATGGCCGCAATGTCAAACACCGCTACCTTAGCGGGTGTGCCATCTACATGTGCCTTACCTGCATAGGTGTCCACCTCTGCGGCTTGCAGAGAGGTTGCGCTCAGAACCAGCGCGCAAAAAATACGCTTAAACAATGGAATTCTCCAGTTTAGGCGTCTGGCTGTTTATCTGGCTGAACGCGATTGCAGCTTGATTATCCGCTCAAAATGCGCGAGTCCAGAGTAACAAATTATTTTACTCAGGAACTAGCCCGATGTTGACGGCCACAGGCACTTTTTCCACCAAAAACGCTTCAAAATACCTTGTACAACTGTGCAAGCACTTTGCCCATAAGATCGACGTGACCTACGACGAGGCCAACGGAAATTGCTCCTTTCCCATGGGCACCGCCGCCATGGCGGCCGATCCTGAAGAATTGCGTGTGGAAGTCGAAGTGAACGATGCCGAAGGGCTCGCACAGGTCAAACACGTGATCGACGTTCATCTTGAACGGTTTGCCTTCCGCGAAGATTTCAAAAACATGGACTGGAGCGCCTAAGCAAACTTGCGCTGTGATTTCTTCACAACCGAAGTACCGTTATGAGTGAAAACAGTGCCTCACTTCAGGATACGCCATCTTACGCAGCCTTCTTTAATGATGCGATCCAAACATCGGCCACAGCCGTGTTTGGTTTTACATCCTGAAAAGCCAACGCAAGTTTTCCCTGAAAATCTCCCAAGCACTAACAGAGCAAGGAATGGGAGATCCCGTCTGGTATGAAAACTTGTATGTGAGCCGGATAGGAAGCTCATGGGCGAATTGGAGATCAAGCAGCTGCTCCGGCAATACAGCCTCTCCCGCCATGTCAGACGCATAGAAAGCGCGGGCCTCATCTGCCGCGACTACATCGCGGACGGGCGACGGAAACAGGTGTTGTTCCTAAGTGACCTAGGCGCTGAGCGATTGGACAGCGACTGGCCCTGTACCTTGGCCCGCTCAAGGCGGAGATGGGGCCGCTCCTTGACACAGATGACGCTTACGTTCTTGCGCGCTTCTTACTTCGCTTGCTGCCATACTCCACGGCCATATCCACACTGCCGCTATTCACCAGGTTTTGGTTGTGCGGATACTGTTGAACCTGCAACGCCGCCACGGTGCCCAATGGCGCGCCGTAATCTTGCAGATACCAGGCGCCGTGGCCGATGCCATCCCGCTCCACATCGCTGCGCGACACGCTAAACCGAATGGAGCCGTTGTCCCCACCACTGCGCACATTGTCGATCTGGGTCAGGAAGAACTCACCACCAATTTTGGTGTTTGCAGCCCCCCAGTCAAAACCAACCGTGTGGTTTTCAGCCTGTGAGGCCTCCAGGCTAGAGCAGCCCCATGTGGGAATCTCGAATAGATAGTTGCCCTCCAGCTGGATGCCGCCAAACATATTGGACGCACCACAGTGGTAACCCGGCCCACACTCCTATTGTCTCATTCACCAAGAAATTGGGTCAAGGCTGAACAACAAGGACAACTGTTCATAGACGCCTGGTTCTTCTTGCTTAAGGGATGTCGGTCTTTCAAAGAAAACCTCAACGGATACAGCAAAGAATTCTTCGTGACCTTCCGCACCATAATGGTCGATAACGGTCTTCCGCCCCCTTTGAACAAGTTGGACGTGCTTGTTAAATGCCGTTTTGAACACTTGAGCCCAATCCGAGTACTTTTGGTTAGGTCCGAGGTTTGGCACCCCATCTGTACGGCCTGACAGGTCATCGATTTGATGGGCAAACTCATGGAATACTACATTGTGACCATCCATGTGATTTGCTGCGCCTTTCTGGGAGTGCGACCAGGACAGGATGACAGGTCCACGCGACCAGCTTTCCCCAGTGCGAACGATGTCGCGTTCGATCACGACATAGCCATTGTGTTGTGTTTGCCTCGACTTGAAGGCTCCGGGGTATACAAGAATAGTGGTAAGGTGATCATACCAGATTTCGCTGTTAGCAACCAAAAGACAGGCTTGCCCCGCTATGGAAACTTTCATTTCCTCCGTGATTTCAAGCCCATTGCATCCGGTGAATTGCACCTGATCCAAAAACCGATTGATCTTGCCTTCCAGCTTATTGCGCAGGTCTATGGGCAGCTTTTCGGTAATGGGAACTTGTTCCTCCAAAATCGCGCGATGAACCGCAGACAAGGGTTGAGACAGAAGCCTATGCAGGCGCTGGCGCTTGGCCCAGAATTTGATCATCAAAGCGAAGGCACCTAGGGCCAACACAACAAAGAAGACAACCATCCGTGTAAACCTCGCTCTGCACAATACCGCCCCCCGGACATAGGCGAAAATGGGATGAAACAGAACCGTGCGGGTCCAAGTATCCGAATTCTGTCAACACATACCGCACAGTGCATCGACACTCGGCGAGATTTAGAATGTGGTCAATAAATGGGAAATCCCCAACTGTGACACGAAAACGCTTGCACTAAATCGTCAGCGAGCAGTCATTCGACCCGGCTGCGAAAACAAAGCGTTAATGGCGAAAGCGACCAACTAGGCTCTCCCTGAGCGAATTCCGCATCCAACGCTGCACACCAACATCGGTAAAGTGCAGGTAGTGTCTTTCGCTAAATTACAGAAAACGGTTCTGATCGTAATTATGAAATCGAGACGGTTTTGAGTGACAAACCTGTTAGAGCGCTTTTTCTGTGTGGGACCCCGCCGTCTCCGTCCAACATTTCGCAAGGCCGCTGCCAACGCCTAGAACATCAATTGCTCGCGCGGCCACTTGATCCACAATCTGGGCAGTGGTTTTCGGATTTAAGTAAAACGCGGGCACCGGTGGCATCACAATTGCGCCCATTTCGGTCACCGATGTCATGTTCCTGAGATGCGCCAAAGTCAGTGGGGCCTCGCGGGCCAGTAACACCAACCGCCGGCGCTCCTTGAGTTGCACGCCAGCCGCGCGGGTCAGCAAATTGTCGTCTAATCCCGCAGCGATGGCGGCGAGCGACCGCATGGAACACGGCGCTACGATCATGCCCGCGACCGGCACGGATCCGGAGGCAATGCTGGCGCCGATGTTGTGCACGTCGTGAACCCGAGAAGCCTGCGCTTTCAGGTGGTGCCAGGCGTCCGGGCCAACCTCTTCAAGCAACGTGAGTCGCGTCGCCGCGCTGGCCACCAAATCCACTTCGGCGCCCACTTCACGCAACTGACGCACCACTGACACACCCAAGGCCGCGCCGGACGCGCCTGCAATCCCCACAATCACTCTTGTATTGTGCATTATTTTGCGTCCTTTCTGAGCCCTGGCATCACCTGAGCAACGAGGCTTTCCGCAAAAGCCGCGTCCGCGGGTGCTGTGTGCATGACAGCGCCCCAATCACGGCGGGTCTCACTCTCAATTTTGATGGTGGCATCAAGGCCAATTTTTCCCGCTAAGCCAGGTTCTGGCGAGGCAAAGTCCAGATAGTCCATTGGCATGTTTTCAAGTCGCAAGACATCGCGCCCCGGATCCATCCGGCTGGCCAAGGCCCAGGCAATGTCATCCCAGTTACGCACGTCGATGTCGTCATCCAACACCACAATCATCTTGGTGTAGCTGAACTGCGGCAGCATTCCCCACAGCGCCATCATCACGCGACGGGCTTGCCCGGGATAGCGTTTGTCTATGCTAATAACCGCCATGCGGTATGAACAGGCTGCTGGCGGCAGCCATACGTCGCGGATTTCTGGGATTTGTGCCTGAATGGTTGGCAGTGCCAGATAGTTGAACACCTCTCCAATCACCGCAGGCTCATCCGGAGGCCGCCCCGTATAGGTCGACAAATAAAGCGGGTCTGTGCGGTGGGTCACTGCTGTAACTTGCATCACTGGGAAGGGCTCTGCCTTGTTGTAATAGCCAGTATGATCGCCAAACGGACCTTCCGGCGCGGTCTCCGTTGATGACACATAGCCTTCCAAAACAATTTCGGCGTTTGCCGGTACGAGTAGCGGCACTGTCTTGGCTGGCACCATGGCTGGCCGTTGGCCATTGAGCGCTCCGGAGAAGGTCAGCTCCGACACGGTTTCCGGCAAGGGCAAGGCGGCTGACAACAGTGTCGCGGGGTCTGCGCCCAGTACCACCGCCACGGGGGTTGGCTCCCCAGCTTGTGCCCAGCTTCGGTGATGCGCCGCGCCGCCGCGATGAGGCAGCCACCGCATGATCAGTTTGTCGCGGTCGAGCACCTGCGCGCGATAGACCCCCGCGTTATATCGTGTCACCTGCGTGGTCTCCACGCCACAAGGTTTGGTGATGACAACTGGCCAGGTGATCAGCGGTCCGCCATCCTCCGGCCAATGGGTTTGCACCGGAATCTTTCCAAGATCCACAGCCGCGCCTTCCTGCACCACCTGTTGAACAGGCGCGGATCGCACTGTCTTGGGCCGCGTATTAAGGGCCGCCTTTAGCATTGGCCATCGCGACAGCACATCCCGCATGCCACCTGGGGGCGTTGGAGCCCGCAGCGCTGCCAAGAAATGCCCCAGCTCTGAGATACTCTCCAGGGAAATGCCCAACCCTGCGGCCACCCGTTCTGAGGTGCCAAACAGATTTGTCACCACGGGCATGTCAAAGGTGCGCCCTGCATCGGACCTCGGCGTCTCGAATTGCAACACCGGTCCATCCCGCTCCAACACATGACGATGCACAGCTGTCATCTGATGGCACACCGCAACCGGGGCGGTAACGGATTGAAACTGTTGGGTCTCTTTGCACCAAGCCAGAAAGTCTCTCAGGCTTGCAAAAGGCGGAAGCTGGCGCACGGCGTCGTCCTGTATTGTCTGTTTGCTCCGCCTATCAGCAAAAATGCCGGGCGAAATTGACCGCCGTCAATTTGCCCCCCTGTACCAGGCCTTACGAAGGAGCAGTCAAGACCAAGACCAAGGGAGTCCTCCTTGTCACAAACTACTGTTTCCGTGCCACGGTGCCCGCCTCTATTGGCCGTGCCGTTGCGCGCTGTGCCGCTTGCGCCGCTATCAGCTTCACTCACAGCTTTCTCGCGCCGTATTGCCACGTCCCATCCTGGCTTGTTTCGCCGCCTGGGCGACTATGCCAACACACCTTTCGTGATCGATCCAACCGACCTGCCGTTGGTAATCCTTTTGCACCCCGGCAATGGCAAACCCAAGATCACACTGACCCGCCGTCCGGTTCAGGGGGCCGCCCGCATCGCAGGGCCTTTGGCCGCGCTTCTGGGGCTTGTGCATGGCGGCTTTGATGGGGATGCGCTGTTTTTCTCACGAGATCTGGTGATCGAGGGGGATACCTCGGCCTCGCTTGCGCTGCGCAACGCCATTGATGACGCGGAACTCGACTTCTCTGAAGAGCTTATGAACTTGACCGGTCCGCTTGCTGCGCCGGTCCATCGGGCATTGCTGTTGTTGGAGCGGCGCACTGGCCTGTGTCTCACCCGTCCGGAGGAACCCGCATGGTGATGGAAATTGTTTGCCCGGCGGGCACGCCTGCTGCTTTGCGGGCTGCGGTGAAAGCCGGAGCGCACACGATCTACTGCGGCTTTGCGGATGAAACCAATGCGCGCAACTTTCCGGGGCTGAACTTTGACCGAACCGAAATGCGCGAGAGCGTTGCCTTTGCCCATCATCATGGCTCAAAAGTTCTGGTGGCCATCAATACCTTCCCCCGCGCGGGCGACGAAGCCATCTGGCACCGCGCTGTGGCAGACGCGGAATCCTGTGGCGCGGATGCGGTCATCCTGGCCGACGCAGGGCTGCTTGATTACGCTGCGCGCCACCATCCCAATCTGCGCCGCCACCTGTCTGTGCAGGCTGCCGCGGCCAATGCTGACATGGTCAACTATTACGCGGACACCTTTGGCGTGAAGCGCGTGGTCCTGCCACGTGTGTTGTCGGTGCCGGAAATTGCCGCCATCAACGCGGAAACCGAAGTGGAAACCGAGGTCTTTGTGTTTGGAGGTCTTTGTGTGATGGCCGAGGGCCGCTGTTCGCTCTCCTCATACGCCACCGGGCGCTCGCCAAATATGAACGGCGTCTGTTCCCCGGCCAGCCACGTAGAATACCACGATCACAATGGGGTCCTGGATGCGCAACTGGGCGGTTACACCATCCACCGCGCGCAAAAAGGCGATGCGGCCCCGTATCCAACGCTCTGCAAAGGCTGTTTCACCGCAGGCGAGAAGACAGACTATCTGTTTGAAGATCCGGTTAGTCTCAACGCTGAACAGCTGATCCCGCAGTTGCAAAAAGCAGGCGTGACGGCCCTTAAGATCGAAGGCCGCCAGCGGTCACGCTCTTATGTGACCCAAGTGGTGCGCAACTTCCGCGAGGCTGTGGACGCCTTGGAGGAGGGCCGCCCCCTGCCGCAAGGCATGCTGGCGCGTCTGTCCGAAGGTCAGGCCATGACCACCGGCGCTTACAAAAAGACCTGGAGATAACCCATGCAGCTTACCGTGGCCCCCATTCCGTTTTTCTGGTCCAAAGACACTTGGTCTACGTTTTATGAAGAGATCGCTGAGACGTCTGTTGACCGTGTGGTGCTGGGAGAATTGGTCTGTTCAAAACGCCTGCCGTTCTTCCAAGGCCAAATTCCCGGCGCGATAGAGCGCTTGATTGCAGCAGGCAAAGACGTCGCCCTCACGAGCCTTGCGCTGATCACGCTCAAACGTGAGCGCAAGTTGACCGCTGATCTGGTTGAGATGGGGCTAGAGGTGGAGGTCAATGACCTCTCGGTTTTGGCCTACCTGCCCAAAGGCACCAACTTCTCCGTTGGGCCACTGGTAAATGTCTACAATGAAGGCACTTTGCGTTGGCTGACCTCCCTTGGGGCAACGCGTATCTGCCTGCCGCCAGAGCTGCCACTGGCTTCAGTAGAGATTCTTGCCAAAGAGGCCGAAGCGCTGGGTGTGACCATTGAGGTTTGGGGCCATGGCCGCCTGCCGTTGGCCATCTCTGGTCGCTGCTATCACGCGCGGCTGCACGGCCGCACCAAGGACAACTGTCAGTTTGCGTGCGAGGATGACCCAGACGGGTTGGATGTCGCCACGCTTGATGGGCAGCCCTTTTTGACAATGAACGGCGTGCAAACCTTGTCCGACAGCTACGCCACCACGGTGCATCAGATCGATCAATTGCGTGCTGCTGGCGTGACGGCCCTGCGCCTGTCGCCACAATCACAAGGCTTTGCCGACCTCTGTCACCAGTACCGCGCCTTGGTGGAGGGCCAATGCAACGGCGAGGCTGTGCTTAATGCCATCTCCGGGCAAACCCCTGAGATCCGCTTCTCCGACGGCTTTTTGACCGGAGACCGGGGTGTGGCCATGTCCACGCCTGCAATTGCTGCGAGGACGTGAGACACAGCGCTTTCTGGCAGGCCCCTTACCGGCCACTGTTCACAGCCGCCGGTGTTTGGGCTGTGCTGTGCATTGCCTGGTGGCCGCTGGGCCCGTCGTTCGGAGTGCCTGCGCCTGCAATGTCACCGCCGGTGCTCTGGCATATTCACGAGCTGTTTTTTGGCTTTGCCACCGCAGCCGTTGGTGGCTACCTGCTGACGGCCATGCCCAATTGGATTGGCAAGCCCCCAGAGCGAGGCTTGGTACTCAAGGGCTTGTTGTGCGCGTGGATTGCCGCGCGCCTTGTCATGGCGACCTTTGATATCATGCCGCTGGCTGTCTTACTGCCGGTCAATGCCGCCTACTTGGTGGTTTTGGCAGGTCTCATGGCGATCCGCCTGAAACGCGCCAAAGCGTACCCAAAGCTTGGTTTTGCCGCCGCTTTGCTTTTGTTGGCGACGTTGGATGCGACCTTCCTCATCTTGGCAAAATCCGGCGACATTGCAGCTTGTATCGCGCTCACACAGCTCTTGCTTCTGGGCTTCGCACTCTTGCTGACATTTGTTGGTGCCCGGATGATCCCCGCGTTCACACAAAGCTGGCAGCAGATCACAGGTTGCTATGACCTTGCGGTACACCACCGGCTTCGCGCGCGGGTGTGTGCACTGCTCGCCCTGTTGGTGGCTGTGGTTGCCACGGTGCTGAGCCTGCCTTGGCTGGGCCCGCTTGCGCTCTTGATTGCGTCCTTCTGCGCGCTCCTCACCGCCACGGGCTGGCGCAGCTTTTCAACGCGGCACAATCCGCTGCTCGCAGGGCTTCATGTCGCTTACCTCTGGTTGCCGCTTGGACTCGCCGCCCTCGCACTCACAGACCTCTTCCCCGCCACCTATCCGGCAGGGGCCGCCAAACACGCGCTCACCATAGGGGCCATTTCCGGCCTGATCCTTGCTGTTGCAGGCCGCGCAGGATCACACACGCCGTCTGGCCAGCTCAAAGCCCCCAAACCGCTCATCCTCGCCATGATCTGCCTCTGGCTTGCCACCACCCTGCGCCTGATCGCGCCTATGTCACCTTCCGAAACCACACTCCTCAATGGGGCAGCCCTGCTCTGGATCACCGCTTGGAGCGCCTTCCTGATCACCCTGCGACCCAGCCTCATCGGCGCGCCGGTCCGTCCGGTGCTCAGCGGCAAAAAAGCCCGCAAAACTTAGCGCTCACTTGGGTCCGCGTGTGAAAGCGTCTTGTACGGGCCCCAATCCTCAATCTCGGGATAAAACTGCCGCCGCCAAGCCCGCACGCGCGGATTGAACATGCGTCGCCACAACGGGGGCACCATCGCCAGCGCCGTCATTGGCGGATAGCCGGTGGGCAACATCGGCACTTCGCTTTCATCATAGACTTGCAACAGAGGGAACCGCCGCATCGGGTTTACATGGTGATCGGCATGGCGCTGCAAATTGATCAGCAACGCCCCGGACACTTGATGGGCCGAGTCCCAGCTGTGATGTGGCTTCACTGGTTCATATTTGCCCTCGCCGAGGTATTTTCTTGTCAGCCCATAGTGCTCTACATAGTTGGTCAGCTCCAACTGCCACACGGCAACCAACGCCTGAAACGCAAACAGCCCCACGCCAATCCAGCCACCAATGCCAAAGGCCAGTGCCAGGAATCCCGCCTGCAAGCCGAGGTATTTCCAGATCGGGTTGGACAAATGTGTGGAGGGCAATCCTTTGCGGGCCAGCATCGCCTTTTCCGCCCGCCAGGCTGAGCCAAATCCGGTGAAAAGCACCCGCGCAAATGCCCGGTGAAACCCTTCATTGTAGCGCGCAGTAACCGTATCGCGGCCCGTGCCCACATAGGGGTGGTGCACCAACAGATGTTCGGTACGAAAATGCCCGTAGAGCACCAAAGCCATCAGAAGATCACCCAGATTGCGCTCCAGCTTGTTGGGTTTGTGAAACAGCTCATGCGCATAGACAATCCCCACGGTGCCGGTGGTCACGCCAATGCCAAACATAATTGCCAAGGCCTCCCAAGCGCCATAGTCCGCGACCCGTGTCACGTAATACAGCGCGCCAAATACCAGGCAGAACTGGATCGGAAACCAGATGATCGTCAGCAGGCGAAACCAGAAGAGTTCGCTCACCGGCGTGTCCGGGTCCGGATTGCGCAAATCCTGTCCCAGCACCACGTCCAGCAACGGCATCAAAACCCAGCCATAAGCCGGGATCAGCAAAACCGTCCAACCGCCTTTGACCACGGCCAAGATCACCAGCGGTACAAAGGTGACTGTCAGCCAATACGGCCAGGCGCGCAGCCGCGCCTTGTCCGGTGTTGTTGTCATCTCAGTCATGTGTCTTGTCCTTTGCCGCACCGCGTGGTGTGAGTTTGAGCCATATTCCGTCTTTGGACCGCACGGTTAGA
This sequence comes from uncultured Shimia sp., assembly GCF_947493595.1. Classification (GTDB taxonomy): domain Bacteria; phylum Pseudomonadota; class Alphaproteobacteria; order Rhodobacterales; family Rhodobacteraceae; genus Shimia. The sequence goes on from NZ_CANLRL010000008.1 coordinate 38,095, forward strand.
TGTGCCACCGGAACAGCTGGCTTTTCTGTCACAACCTCAAAGTGATACGCTCGTACCAACATGGCCAGTAAGAGCGGCCCTTCTGCCATGGCAAAGGCTGACCCCGGGCAGACCCGCTGTCCGGCGGAAAACGGAATATAGGCCTTGCGCAGACAGTCTTTGCCGTTTGGGGTTTCAAACCGGTCCGGATCAAACTCATCCGGCCGCTCCCAGAGCCGTTCGTGCCGGTGCAAGTGCCATGGGCTCAGAATAACCTGCGAGCCGCGCTTCACATCACGCTTGCGGAAATGCTCGGGACAGGCTGCCTCCCGCACATACATCGGCACCGGCGGGTATAACCGCATGGCTTCTCGAAACACCGCCCGCGCTGCCCGCAGTTTTGACAGGGCTGAGAAATAGATCTTCTCTGGCGCAATCGCCTCCTGTGCCTCGGCCGCAACCTTGTCCTGCCACTCGGGGTAAAGCGCAAGCAAATAGAGCGACCAGGACAGGGCCGCAGCCGAGGTCTCATGCCCCGCCAGAAAGAAGATTGCGACCTGATCGATCATTTCGTCGGTCTCAAAGGTCAAACCCGTCTCCGGGTCTGGCGTGGTCATGATTTTGGTGGCCAAATCCTCCGGCGCGGTCCCTGCCGCGATTTGCGCGGCCCGCGCTTCGGTCAATTGCCCAATCAGGTCGCGAATGGTGCGCGCGGTCTCTTTTGTTTTACGGGAATGAAAACGTGGCAACCACTTGGGCATGGGCAACACGGCGGCCACATTGGCCAACGGTTGGGCCGCTTGATGGGTTTTGAAGGTTTCAAAGGCCGCCGCAGCGATCTCATGTTCAATGGGCACGGAAAACAAGGTGCGAAAAATCACATCCATGGCCACATGGCTACAATGGCCCTCCATCTCAACCGGCGTGCCATCTGCCAGTGGTCGCAGCCGGTCTACCACCGCCACGCCACTGTCCCACATCGCCGGAAACACGCTGCGCAGCCGCCCGCCTTCAAAGGCAGGATCAATGATCCGCCGCTGACGCGCCCAAAGCGCGCCGTTTGAGATAAAGATCGACTCCCCCAAAAGCGGCTTAAGACCCACTCGCATGCGCTCTGATTTTGGAAAATCCATGGGACGCTGTTTGAGCACCAGATCCACCAACTCAGGATCGTTGCACAGGTAAGACCGGAAGAACGGGGTGCGCATTTCCGCCATCCACGCGCGATACAAATGCACGGGCTGGGCTGACAGAATATCCCGCCGAAACAGCTTCAGATAGCACCAGAGCGACACCTTTCCTGTGCGAGGCTTTGGTTTGGGAGGGGACGGCGGGGCCGTATGTGGCGTGTCAAACACTGAAATTTCCCATCATTTTCCCGCGTATCCGACGCGCAATCTCATCAGGTGTAAGTCGGAATTTTTTGGGGTCATTGATGTTTGTCAAAAAAACCGCCGCCAATTTGTGAAACAGAAACAGCACATGTCCACGCCCCCGTGGCGCCATCAATGAGGTTCTCATGCGTCCGCCGTCTTCCTCGGTACACCCGTGCAGCCAGTGCGCTTTCTATGACCAAAGCGTTTGGCACCCAGTTGGCAATGGTGCCATGTCATTTCTCACTGGTGGATTCTCCCGTCGAGAGTTCTCCGAAGGGCAAGCGCTGTATCAACAGGGTGATGAAAATCGCGGGGTGTTTTGTGTGTCTCGCGGCCTTTTTGCCATTCGTGCCCACAGCGAAACCGGCAACACAACTTTGCTAAAACTGGCGTATCCGGGTGACGTCATTGGCTTTCGCTCTTACCTCGCAGGTGGCCTTCACAAAACAGAGGCCCGCGCGCTTCTACCTTCTCGCGTGTGTACGGTGGCCCATCGAAATGCCAACCGGCTTGTTCACACCGATGCCAAGGTGTTGACCCGCCTGACCGCACGCTGTGTTGACGAGATTGACGCCGGACGTGACCGGATCATTGATGCTGCAACCGAAAGTAACCAGACCCGATTGACCCGCATTCTGAGCAAACTGATGCAGGCCCATGGCAGTCGTGACGGTGCCTACCTCCGGATGCAACTGCCGTTGTCTCGAACCGATTTAGCGGACCTTTTGGGCATTAAACCTGAAACGGTTTCACGTGTGCTCAAGCGCTTGAAGCAGGAAGGCGAATTTATTGTGTCCGGGCGCGATATCCGGATGCCGATTGTGCAAACCAGTTCCCCGGCGATTAAAGGCGCGTAGCCCGATTTCAGAGCTTGTAGCGCCAAATTACGGCATTTGATATGAGGTGGTTCTTGGGTCGTCGATGAAAAGAACACATGGCGTTTTGGACCTGCTACGGTTTGATGACGTTCCTTTGATAGCAACTACTGCAACAAAGGAAATGAACTATGAGGCTGAGACAAAAGGATGAATTCCGCCAAGATGCGATGCGGATTGCGCTGACCAGCTGGACGTCCGATCTCGCGGCCTGCGGGCCTATCGCAGCGGCCCGGCCAGTCAATGACAACGAACTGACATGGTCGTCTTAGCTCATTTCAAGAAACAGTCCCGCCTGAGCCTGGGAGGCTGGCCCTACCTCTCCGTGATCCTTGCCTACAAGCACGCCGGGTGATCCGCTAGGCCGTCAGCAACAGGATGAAGCGCGATCTGGAAATCCGGACATTGAAGATGGCCGTGGCACTGCGGCAACCGCCCAAAGGATGCCTCCACCATGGGATCGCAGCAGCCAATACTGTTCTCACGATTATCAGAAGCTCCTGCGCCAGCATGGCGTCCAGGTATCGATGAGCGGCAAAGGCAATTGTTATGGCAACGCCGCAGTTGAGACACTCTTTAAAACCATCAAGGCTGAGCTGATCTGGAGGCAATCCTGGCCAACGCGACGAGCCGCCGAGCTGGCCATCTTCGAATACATCAACGGCTTCTGCAACCCGCGGCGAAGGCATTCAGCATTGGGCTGGAAAAGCCCTGTCGCCTTCGAAAGGAAAGTCGCTTAAACGAGCACAGGAGGCGGCACGAAAACGTGACAGGTTCGTTTTTTGAAGCGTGGAAAAACGTGTAGGAGCGACAGCCAAACTCGAAACAAAACGTCGCTTCGGTCGGAACTCTATCGATAGAGTTAGCTTTGGATCTAGGTCAGACTTCCCCAGCGATACTGGACCTGAATGCTTCACCTAAGGCCGCCTGAGGCCCAAAAAGGCCATCCACTCCTGCTATGGTAATATCAGATTTGATTTGAAAGCGGACAGCTAACGTTAACAGGGTGAGTTTGTGAAAATCAGTGCCCACCCGAAGGAGACGGATCGATAGAGCTTGAACTCATGCTCCAGCAAGCACTGGAGCATGAGCGAAGTTCGTCACCGTTTCGGTGTTTGAGTCATGTACAGGAACTCCTGAACCGCTGCGACGGATTCTGGGCGCAAGTTGTCGATACCCTCGTAAGGCATGCCAATTGCAGGACCTTCACTGGGATAGGCTTCTTTGCGTTGCAAGTGGCGCTGGATCATCCGCACAAATTTCGCCCCACCCCAAGCACCGATCTCTGTGGAGACCGGATACTTTTCTTGGGGATCCCGGAACAAGTCATAAAAGTCGGCCAGGATCGCATTGTCGATGTTTCCGCCCGGAATCGCGAGTTTATATTGCTCCTTAATCACAGCTTCAAGCTTACCGATATTGTACAGGAACACATAATCGCGGCGGCCATGGGAATCTCCATTCATCAACATGGATGTCTGGTCAATGCCGTCGATAATACGGTCTGTTGGAACACCCGCAATTGCGCCGCCGATCCGAGCAAACGTGGTGAAGAAATCGGTGACGTGGAATATGTCATTGGCGATGGAGTCCGCCTTGATCATACCCGGCCAACGCACAAAGGCATCGACTCGCACACCGCCCTCAAGGGTCTCTCCTTTACCGCCTCGATAGAGCATAGGCGTATACCCTGAACCCGGTGAGTACTTTGTAAAGTGACCATTGTCTCCCATGATGATCACGATGGTATTGTCCGCCACCCCCAAAGTGTCCATTTCGGCCATGAGTTCGCCAATCCACTGGTCCACCAATTTCATTTTTTCAACGTAGATACCGCCATTGGGCGTTGTGTATTCGTCGGTTGTTGTTCTGGGCCCCACCAGCGGATACAGAGGCCAGAACTGGAGGAAAAACGGCTCATCTTTGGCCGCAAGAGACTGTAACTGCTCGCGCGTTTGCTCAAAGTAGCGCACGTTCATATCGTGATATTTGGCTTCAGTCCACCGTTCACCGGCTTCCATATGGACTTCATTGACGTTTTGGTCTCGCACCCCCTCAACGCCTGTAACCATGGCGGAGGCATCTGTGCGCAGCCATCCATCCAGAGTGTAGCGGCCGTCGTAGTTGTTGTCGCCAATCCCGATGGAAACTTCTTCATCGGCGGCATCGTCGTGATAAATCGTCAACTGACCCTGCTGATGGATTGGAAAAGCGGCATAGTCAAAGCCCTGAAAATTGGGCCAGGATTCCTTGATGTCCCCCATGTGCCACTTGCCAACGTGAGACGTGTTGTACCCGACATCAGAAAGCACCTCCGCCAGTGTCACTTCCTTGCCCGCCAGGCCAAAGCCGGAGATGTCGACGGCGGTGTTCCCCATGCCATTGCGGTGAGGCTGGCGTCCGGTCATGAACGCCACGCGTGTGGGTGTACAGGACGGCTCGGTGTACATGCGCGCCAAACGCATGCCTTCACGGGCAAACTCGTTGATCGCCGGTGTTTCATACCCACGGACTGCGTTTAGCGTGGGATTACCAAGGTCGCCAAAGCCGATATCATCAATCAATATGTAGAAAATGTTAGGCGGCTTGCCGTTGTTGCTTTCCCGGAACTCCGCGAGAGCATTGTCCAATGCGGAGTCTTCTGCCGCCCAACGATCGCGGTTCTGTTCCTCAAGGATGTAGTACTCTGCGTCGCGCACGATCTCACCTTGGGCGACTGTGCCCAACCACAACAGCGTTGCGGCGGGAGCGCCTTTTAGAAGAGTTGAGAATAGTCGTCTCATAGTGCCAAATCCTCCTTGTTATTTAATAAGCAACCCAATGTCGTCTCCAGATTGGACGCGGGCTGAAGTATCCGGAACAGGATCATTACTTACAAAGGAACTGGGAAAAGGCAGATGGGTGTCTGTGTCATTGGCCCCTTCCCTGACTTCAATCATGTCTGTCTATTGATGTCTGTATGGGGAAAGAACTCAGCCCACACATGCCAGAACATTCCAGGTTTCACATCAGGTGATCGCTTCAGGACACCATCGGTAGCACGCCCCCAGAAGTCTATTTCAGTCACCGGCTTTCCACCGTCGTTGACCCAAACATTCAGACTTTCAAAGATGGGGTCCCAGGACAGAACCAGTGCCTGACCGCCAACTTCGGCATTAATCACACCGCCATTCTCAACGACAAAATCATCTGTCCAACAGCATGCATCATCGCCAATGTTTACGCCCCACACGTAAGACTTGGTAGGTAAGCGCGGATCAATGGGTCGCTCCAGGTTTTGCATGACTGGCTTGGCTTCGGTGTGGTGCTTTTGAATTGTCGCCGTGAAAGCAATCTCCATGGCCATATCCATCAGATACAAAAATGGATTTGACGGCGGCTTGTTAAGGAAAACCTGCCCTTCCGGGAAAGCCTTTTGGAAGCCGCGAAACGTCATGCGGAAGGTTGGCCAAGGTCGCATCGTTAGCGTTGGGCGCAATGGGCAAGCCGGACCGTCAGTGTTAAGGTCCTGATCTTTGGCGCGGAACCCATAGATCTGTTGGAGAGGCTCGCCGGTGTTATTGTCTCGCAGAACCAAATTATTGCCGTGTTGGGCAAGCACTTCCAGGTCGACGTTCTGGCCTTCGACTTCCGGCGTATATCCCAGACCCAAATTTGCAATGGCGCAAAATGTCATAATCACATTTTCGCCTTCCAGGCCTTGTTCGTTACCTGCCAAATGCGGGCGCATGATCTGGGACTGGGGATGAGCGCGTGCCACACCGTCGTTTTCGAGCACAATCACCTGAGTTGTTGGGCTGACAAACTCTTTGGCCTCTTCGATGCTGTAAAACTGCGCACTGCCTTTTTGATTGCGCAGTCCGAGATGGACGTAGATCCAAGTGAAGGCAACCAAACCAAGTGCGGAAATGGTCCCAACCCAGAACACCCAACCAGCTCCGCCTCCAAAACCCAGATGCGTAACCGCAGACAACACCCAAGCACCGAGGCCGATTGCCAAAAACTTATATTCGTGCCGGATAAATCGATCTACATTTTTACGCTTGGTGGTGATGAAGAGCTGCGGAATATCCCCCAAGTCGCGAAAATAGACAAAAGCGATAATGACTGAGATTGCAGTCGTTATGTAAAATGCTAGTTCGGCCAATCGTGTCTCCTAAACAGCGTTTTGACAATGACGTGCGCGTTCTTCACACACCGTAGTGCGGCTTGATGGTTTTGCGCAACCTTCAATTTTCTAAAGGAATTTTCGGATGGGTGCGCTGGATCAGCTTCAACTAATCTCGTCCCCCAACAACCGAGCGGCAAGTTGATCTGCCCGAGAATTTGACAGTTTCGCCACAGGTTTTGGCGCGACGTATCTTTGCCTTTGGAGATCACGACACATTGCCCCTACAGTTGCAGAAACATTTTTTTGAAGTAGTGGAGCAAATACATGAAACGATTTTCCCTTCGTCCTCTCATCGCAGCCACAAGTTCTGCCATCGCGTTGCTCTCTCCACTGGCTGCCACCGCGCAATCCCTGCCAGCCCCCGGCCAGTCTGAAACAGGATGGCGCCATGCAATTGCCGGCTACCTTTTCGCGCCGGTCCGGACAAAAGGGACGTCAACGATCAACGGAAACTCGGTGCCAATTGATCTGGACTTAGGGGACGTCTTGGACTTGCTCGATTTTGCGGCCGCCGGGAGATATGAGGCTTGGAACAATGACTTTGGCCTGATCTTTGACGCCAACTATGTTGCCATCGAAGCGGATGGGAACCTGCCCGGTCCAGGCGGTGCGGCTTTCGATGTAACCGTGCGTCAAAAATGGCTCGCGCTTTTGGGCGCTTACCGGATCGCCAATGGCACCTATGGAGATAATTCACAACGCTACACCGTCGACCTGCAAGGCGGTGTGCGCTACAATAATCTCAAGCAGGAAGTGAACGTTGGCCCGGCACCTACCGCAGGTGGCGACGAGGGTTGGTGGGAACCTGTCGTTGGCGCACGCGGAATGTGGCGCCTGAACGACAAATGGACCACAATTGCGTCCATTGATCTGGGTGGCTTCGGAGCTGGCGGCAACGACCTGCAAGTTGGCGCAAACCTGGGCTTTGACTACCAGCCATGGGACAACACTGCGATCACGTTTGGCTATCGCTACTACAGCATGGATTACTCAACCACGCTCTCAGGCGGCGCTTTTGCATACGACACGACGCAACATGGCCCTTACGTTGGTGTGAAGTTCTTCTTTTGAAGCTGATGCTCAGCGAGCTGTGCCTACCAATACTGGAGCCAGTTAAGGCAATCAAAGCGAAGATGAAGGCAATTGGTGCGCTCACCTCGTGGCGCACCAATGTCTGTTTTTAAGCATGTGTGTTTTTGAGACGTTATTTGGATACCTCGGGCAGCACGCGACCTGAAGCTCCGCTCGGCTGCGTTGTGCCAAACAAATCAGCGAGAGTGACCGCCACATCGGTGGTTGAAATGCGACGATCCACTTTACCAGTTGTGATGTTTTCGCCAGAGAAAATGACGGGAACATGTGTGTCATAGCGCCAGGGAGAACCATGCATTACCGCCACAGCCCCCGGGTCAAGCAGGAACGAGTACGCTGACTGCACGACGTAGACGTCGCCGGAGCGGGCCGGATGAAAATTGTTGCGGATTGGGTTTTCGACAAAATCGCCGCGCTGTTCATCCATGGGAACCTTGGGCACTGCTATGGCAATGCCTTCTCGGTCCGACATGGCTTGAACAATCAGGCGGTCAATCTCCCGCGGGTCAACGCCAGAGGCAGCAATGTTGGCGTGATCGTAGTAGATGTAAGGGCGGAAGAACGCCCTAATCGCATTTTCGACCCCCAGCGTTTTTTCAATTTCGGCGTTAAGGTCAAACATGATCGCCGTGTGGCCGTTGCGTGCGGTCTGATGCCCAAGGTTGGCCATAAACTCCGGCATTTCTGGCATGCCATGATCCGCCGACAATATGTAAAGCACGTTATCTCGCCCGACTTCGGCGTCCAAAAAGCCAAATAGATCTGCCAAGGTCAGATCCAGGACACGCACCATTTCTTCGCTTTCCAAGCTGGACGGACCAAAGAAATGGTTAGATGCGTCAACACCAGAAAAACTGAGGCTCAGGTAATCAGGAAATGCGTCCTGCCCCAAGGATTCTGCCAAGACAGCAGCCTTTCCAAACTCAGCCGTTAGTTTGTCCCCCAACGGGCTAAGCAAAAGCTGTGTGTAGTACAGGCCATCTTCAGGGGTGCCGTAGGTATGCGGGAAGGTCACCCCGAAGCCTTTCAAGTCAGTCTCATAGTCGCGGTCGTCGTTGGCCGCGAGCAGATAGCTGTCCTTGTCCGCATGTAGCGCCCATTGCTGACCAATCATGGCGTCCGCTGGGCGCTTTGCGTTCCACTCCCTCACCCAGTCTGGGTATGTGTCGTAGTAATAAGCGCTGGTTTGATAGGCGCCGGTGTCCGTGCTCATCCAAAAGGCCTTGCCGGATTTGCCAGCCATGGAAACAGAAGAACGGTCCTTGCCAGACACGCTGAACACTTTTGACATTCCATTGTTGGACTTGATCAGCTCGTCGCCAAAGGTTGACGCCAAAATGTTGAGAGGAGAGCGACCGTCAGATTGCGCAGCCGCTTGAGTGGCATCAACCTGGGCCCCGTCTTGATCAAACCCTTCGAGAGGCAGCAGGGGAAAGTTCGCATCCTCAATATTGTAAACCAATCGTCCGTCTGATGTGTCAAACCAAGCATTTCCGATCATGCCATGTTCTGACGGATGTGCGCCCGTGGCCAATGTGGCATGCCCAACGATGGTCTCAGTATTGGCATGATCGTGATGCGCATCGGTGTACCACACGCCATTGTTGATCAGCCTCATGAAGCCATCTTCTGAGAACGACGGTTTATATCTGCTCAATAAATCGCCGCGCAGCCCATCCACAGTGATCTGTACAATCAAACGTGTGTCAGCATGGACCGTTTGGCCTAGCAGGCCAATTGCGAATGCCGCACCGGATAGTTTGGACAAGGAGGATAAGGCCATCTCAAAAAGCTCCGTCTCAAAGTTGGGAAGTGTATGTTGACGGCGCGCAACATGTACGCGCCGTCAGGCTTCTTACTTTGCTGGTTGCCAGCTCTGGAAAACTTCGCGTGCCTGAAGGCTCTCTGGCCGCAGGTTATCAATGCCTTCATAAGGCGTGTCTTTGCCAAGCGCCAAATGGGGATACTGTGCAATTGTCAGCTGGTGGCGTTTGACCATGTCCTGGAAGGACGCTCCGCCCCAAAGAGAGTACCCAACTTGAGCATGCTCTTCGCGAGGATCGCGATACAGGTTAAACACGTTGGCAGCGGCCCCAGGCTGGCCAGCAGCCGGCAAGTGCATCTTGAATTCCTGTTTCACGACTGAACGCAAAACAGGTCCCTCATACACATATACGTAATCGCGCCGACCATTTCCTTCACCTTCAAGCAGCAACGCCGTTTGATCGATGCCATCAATTACCCGGTCTCGGGGAATAAAGTCGGTGGCCCCGGCAATGCGCGCAAATGTGGTGAACAGGTCGGACACGTGGAATATATCACCGGCCGCGCTACCCGGCTCAATGGCCGCTGGCCAGCGAATGAATGCGTCTGTGCGCACACCGCCTTCGAGGTGTTGCGTTTTACCGCCACGATAGATCAACTGGTTAAACCCTGAGGAGCCCTCATAGTGATACATCAAACCGTTGTCGGCCATGATCATCACGATCGTGTTGTCAGCCTCACCGGTTTCCTCAAGTTTTGCCAACAGATCGCCAATCCAAGCGTCCAAGAGTTGCAGCTTGTCAGCATGGAAACCACCGTTGCGAGAAAGCGCTTCCTCTGGATACACAAAATTCAGAGGATAGAGCGGCCAATACTGTAAGAAAAACGGTTCGTCCTTGGCTGCTAGGCCTTCAAGTTGCTCCATAATCTGAAGCTGATAGCGCTCGTTCATCGCCTCATATTTGGCCTGTGTCCAAACTTCTCCAGGTTCCATGTCAACTTCGCGCGCAGTACCGCCCGCTTCACCTTCCACCCCCGTCACAAGACCGTAGGGCTTAAACCGCTGATCAAGCTGAAATTGATTGTTCTGACCGGCTTCCGCATACCCAAGCATATTGCCGGACCGCATGGCTTCTTCGGTCATAAGACTTAGCTGCACTTGTTGATGCAGCGGAAAAGCGGCCCAATCAAAACCTTGGTTATGTGGGTAGGCCTCTTCAATATCCCCTTGGTGCCATTTCCCAACATGAGAGGTGTTGTAGCCAACCTCTTTCAGCAGCTCCGGAAGCGTCACCTCCTGCGCAGACAGGCCTTCGCCAACCAAAGCCACTTTCACCTCGTCGACGCCTGCACGAACTGGGTGACGCCCTGTTAGCATTGCCGTTCGTGTCGGAGTGCAAGAAGGCTCCGTGTACATGCGCATCAGCGACATGCCCTCTTGGGCAAAGTTATTGATGTTGGGCGTTTCAAATCCGGTCACATAGTTCATGGTCCGGTTGCCCATCTGACCAAAGCTGACATCATCAATTAGAATGTAGAGGAAATTCGGTGCCCCTCCGTTGGCGTCGCGAAGAACCTCAAGCTTTTGTTCAATTTTCACATCCTGAGCATCCCACTGTTCGCCAAATTGGGCGCGCAGGTATTGGTATTCGCCATCGTGTACGATGGTGGACGTCTCTGCCAAAGCCGCTGACGCACAGAGCGCCAACGCTGACAGGGAGCTAAAAAGTTTCATGGTGATACCCTCCAAAATGTTTTCAGTGTGAGTTTCCGTCCCGTTTCCGGACCAATTCCGTTTGAATTTCTCGTCGCAAGTCTTCGAGGCTCTCGTTCAAATCTGCCAAGAATTGGTCATCGCCCACCTTACGGTGTTGGGCGGCCTTCAGAATTTCCAATTTGATCGCGGCAAAGTCGGCACAGGCTTCCTGAAAGGCTTCGTTGATGCGGCGCTCCGCACAAAGCCGTTCAAAGTCAGACGGGAAGTCCAAGAAAAGAATTTCATCTTCGGTCATGGTGACCTCTCAAACGATTTGAAAACAACTGCACATCAATCGAGAGCCAATTTACAGGTATCAGAGCGCATGTTACGGTAGCAAGCCTGTATTATCTCATTGAAAGAAAAGTACTTTGGTGTGACTTCTGAAGCCGAAAGCCAAACCAACAAAATCGACGCAGCACATGACGAACTGCGCGCGGCACTGGCCACAGTGTTGAGCTCTAGCGAGTTTTCCGGATCCGCGCGGATGCAAAATTTTCTAAAGTATGTCGTCGAAGAGGCTCTCGCTGGCCGCGCGCAAAACATCAAAGCGAAAACCATCGGTATGGATGTACACGGCTACTCTCCGGATGAAATTTCGGACCGAGAGGGCGTTGTGCGAGTGGACGCAGGGCGTGTTCGACGAAAGCTCGCAAAATACTACGCAGAGGAAGGCCAATCTGACGCGATCAAGATTTATCTCCCAACTGGAAGATATGCTCCGGAGTTTTCAAGAAATGCCAGTGAGGAAACCGCTGAAGAGGTTCCGTCAAAACCACGCCTTGGCATTGCGGCAATTTCCGTTGTTGTTCCGATTATAGCTGTTGGAATTTGGATGGCTGGGCGCGCGACACATGACCTCCCTCCCCCCTCGATCACATCAATTGATCATAGCGAGATTTTTGACATTTCGCCGAACAGGGTGGAAGCCATTAATCTGGCGGTTAAAGCCCGCGGGTTGATCTTTCCGGCAACGGATGCGCAGAGGCTGAGCATTGCCCTCCAAGCCTTTCAAATTTCTATCGGCAAAGATAATGTCTATTTCGGCGGCTACGCGGGCGCAGCGCAGGTTTTGGCCAGCCTCGCGCTCATTGACCCTGATAGAGAGCGCGCAAAGAAGAACCTGGCTTTGGCGGCCCAGAATGGCAAAGAGGCCACCCGCTTGGCACCAGATGAGGCCTGGTCTTTATCGGCGCAGGCTTGGGTAGAATTTGCGGTACGCAATCACGGCAGTGCGCTGGAATTGTCGCAGCGGGCAGTCGCCCTCGCACCACTCGACCCGCACATTCTTGAATTCGACTTTCTGATCTCCCTTTTTAATGGTCGTTTCCAACACATTCTGGACACGGCAACTCAGTTACCGGTCAGCGCAAAGAGTGTTCAGGGGTTCGTTTATTCCAACGCAATTGGGTCCGCACAGTACCACACAGGCGATTATGACAGTGCAATCCATAGCTTGGAGCAAGCGATTGCGGCGCAAGGCCCCTTTGGCCCAATTTCCTTGACTTATTTGACCGCCGCTTACCAAAGAGCTGGCGACACCGAAAACGCCAAATACCTGGCTTCCGTCATGATGAAGAATTGGCCACAAGCCAGACCGGACCTCCTGTTTTTTGCGTTGTTTTCCGATCCGGCGCCGGCACAGGATCTGTTGGATGCCATAACTGCGGCAGGGTGGCGTGTGCAGAATTAGGAATACAGTAAGCGCCAACCCTTTCTGCGGTAGTCTGTCATTGCTGTATGTCGCCGCCCCGCATTTTTGTTGAACGCTTTGCCCATTGGAGCCGAGCGAAGCGCGGCCCGCTTGATTGGAGCAACGATTTTGGAAACATCTCAAACCAGAAGCCTACGCCTGATAAGCTCAAGAAACGTACCTTGAGGCAACCAGCCTTATTGTCAGTTATCAACTTTCTGCAACACGCTCAGTATGGTTTTCTCTACGTGAGACCCATCCGCGAACATCGCGTTCACCACAAAGGCCGCCGGAAAATGAGGCCATGTGTGATTGAGCTCGGCCATCAACGCTTGGGCTTTATCCGGCTCGGCCATCTGATCAAACGCGACAGCTTGGAACAACAAGGACGGCGGGCTCACAGGTGCGCCAGCTGCCGCCGCCCCCTGAAAAGCCGCCACCGTTTCCGGGTAATTTTGCAACATTAGCTGGGACACCGCCCAAATATTGCGGGAGCCAAAACGCCCAACCCCTTCCCGGAAAATCTTCGGGTCGCTGGCACGTGCCGCCAATGCGGCGTCATCGGCCATAATCGCGGCCATCCCCACCAAATCCAAAACATGGCCGTCCTCCGGCGCAAGCTCCAAAGCAATCCGCGCATGTTTGAGCGCATCCTCAGGCTCTTGGCGCGCCGCTAGAACGAAGGCCATCGCCCCATTTGCCCAGGCATTTGTTGGTGCGATATCTAGCGCCTTTTGCGCCGCGGCAAACGCTTCGCCTCGGGCGTCAGACGCGGCTTCGCGATCCGGCGAGAATAAGCCGATCACAGCCAGCGTCTGCGCTTCCCCAGCATGTCCATCCGGCAAAGAGGCGTCCAGATCAATCGCATGCCGGAACATGCCCAGCGCCAATTCTTGCCGTTTCAGATCGAACACCGGAAACAACATGCCTTGCGCCTGCTGGGCCATATTTTTGGCCTGTAGAGACAACATCGAATGCTCACGTAACGCCACGCGCGCAGGATCATGCTGCTCCACTGCCAAAGCCTCCTCTGGGACGGGGCGCCACAGAACAGCCACCAGAACGATAAGCGCCGCGATCACGCCGCCCCCCACGAGCACAGACGGGTTGATCTTGCGCTCCGCCGGCGCGGGACCCTGCTGCACCTCCGCATTCCCAGCGTCCATCGACTGCGGTACGGCCACCTCAAAGCGTGGATGATAGCCGCCTGGATCAACAACAATGTGCACCGGCGCATCTTTGCCTTCGCCTGCGTTGTACTCGGCCAGAAGCCGACGTAAGCGCCGCGCCTCCACACTCACCAGGTTGAGGCCGGCGTCTTTTTCAAGTTTGCGCCCATAGACATCAACGGCCACCGACTTGCCACGGATGTCCGCCCCGCGCCCTTCCAGCGTTTCGCTGACAATATACCTTAAAAAGTCCTGTAAACGAGGCGATCCCTCAAATCCGGAGCTGACCAATACATGCTCCAGGGCACTTTTGATCAACGCCTCAGATTCGACGATAAAGTCCTGTTCTGAATCTATTTTTTGCAACTGACTCACACTCAACTCACCCCAAGCTCATGGTGACTCACTTATGCCGAAGACTCAAATCGGCGCACGTTATGAGTGTTCAGATGGTATTCGCCGGTGGTGTAGAGTCAATGTCCAACCTCGAAGAAGATCTCCCGCATCTTGCGGTCTCGATACGTGCTGCTCTTCCGGGCAACGCCCCTTTGAGCGAGGCCTATGATGACTATCAATTCGCCTGCCAAAACCAAAAGGCCCCCGACATCAGCGACGCCGAGCGCGCCGAATGGACCCGTATCCGACGCGAGGTCGCAGATGAACTCGCCCGTCTCTGTCAACGTGCCAAGGAGCCCAAATGATGCCGCTTTCGATCACATTTATTAATCCGTGGCGACATACGGTTCGGACCTTCGTCTTGGCCATTGGTTTTCTGTTTTCCCAAATTGGAGACAGCTTGGCTGCAGAGCCACGTAACCTTGGTTGGGACGATCTGGTGCCATTGGTCACGGTCGGAGAAAACCCTTTTGAAGCGCTCGATTTTCGTCAAAAGAATGACTTGGCCAAACTCTATCGCATCGAGGTGAAAGAAGCCGCAACAGCCAGCAGCTTTGAAAAGTCTCAAGCAAAGGCCATTCGGGACAGCCTGTCGGCAGATGGTCTCGATGCCGATTGGTATTTTGCAGAGCGTGAGCGTTTGATGGCGGAACATACTCGGCAGTTTAACGCGCCAAACCCAGAGGTTTTGGCTCAGTCCGTGCGCGTGCCGGGCTACATCCTACCGCTGGAAATGGATGGTGTCTTGGCGGTCGAGTTCTTGCTGGTCCCCACGGTTGGGGCTTGTGTGCATACCCCGCCACCGGCGGCCAACCAACTTATCCACGTCCGCTACCCGAAAGGTTACCCCCTTAGAGGCATGTACGATCCTGTCTGGATCATCGGTGAATTGAAGGCGGAAACTCAGGTCGAAATGGTCTCCTACTCGGACGGCCAACGGCACGTGCAGTCCAGCTATGTGATGACCGCATTTGAGGTCGAGCAATACCAGTAGGCGCTGTCACGCTTCTCCCTACCCCCCATTTTCCACAAAATCCGTTCAGGAGGATAACATGAAAAAAATCAGAGCATTGGGGGTTGCGGCCCTCACATCCTTGTCACTTGCAGGTTGGGGGCACGCGCAACAAATCCCAGCACCCGCAGAACCTTCTTCCCCAGAAGACATTCAGAGTGCGCTTCTGGGCGGTGTGCCAAACGGGCGCTGGAAAGAAGGCCTGATGTTTGAAGGCATTTCGCCTCAGCCTTGGCTTCAAAGCGCCGCGAACTGGTTCCCGGGGACCGAAGAAGTCCAGCCAGAAGAAATGCGTATCACCTTTATGGGTACGGCCCCTCTGCTGCGTCCGGGGCAGATGAACACCTCTGTGTTTGTGGAGCTTGGCAATGGCGACAACTTCATCTTCGACATCGGCGAAGGCTCTGTTGCCAACTATCAGGCCGCACGAATTGCCCTCAATGAACTGACAGATGTCTTCCTGACCCACCTGCACGTCGACCACTTTGGTGCGCTGCCCTACCTGTGGATGTTCCGCACCTGGAACGGCGGTTGGCACGAGCCCCTGCGCATCCACGGCCCATCAGGTCGCACGCCAGAATATGGCACCGCGGCCATGGTCGAGGGCATGAAGATGATGACCGCCTGGCACCGCGATGCCTTTAGCGTCTTTCCAACCGGTACAGGTTGGGACATCGAGGTCAACGAGTTCGATTTTGCGGACAACGGTGGCATCATTTACGAGAAAAACGGCGTGACCGTACGCCACTGGCAACGCAGCCACGCAAAAGACGGCGCCACTGCGTACCGTCTTGACTGGAATGATCTTTGTTTTGTCTGGACCGGCGACGGGCGCCCCAACCTTCTGGATGTAGAATACGCCAAAGGCTGTGATGTCTATATCACCGAACAGCAGCAGGAAGTTGTGGAAATCAACTCCGGTGTTCAGGGTGTGCCGCCTTTCCTCGCGCGCTACACGATCGACACCCACCACACGCCAACCTATGCGGCGGGCTATATTGCCAACCTGATCCAACCGCGTCTCTTCATGACCACCCACATGAGCTACGACAAATATTTGCTGGAAGAGTCCGTGGCCGAAATCCGCGAACACTGGAAAGGCCCGTTCCACTTTGGGGCGCCTGATGGGATCGTTGTGAACGTGACAAAGGATCAAATCTGGGTCCGCGAAGGCATCTTGCCGGAATTCCCCAACGTGCGTGCGCCACAGTTTGACTTCACCAATGAACAGCTGGTTGTGCCTGCGCCGCCACATGCGCGCGAAGACATCCAAAATGCTGAAGTGCGCGAGACCGAACTCGATCCAGAGCTCTACTACCCGGAAGGCTACCATCCGGAGTTGCTCCCCTTCTGGCCGGTCGAAGGCGATCTTGTTGTGCCCATGGAAATGATGCCTGAGACACTCAAAAACAGCATGGGCGCAGCCTGGCGCCATCGCGAAAAGAACCGCGCAGTGCTGAAAGAGATGGGCAAGTTCTAAACAAATCAAGGCGGCGCTGGATTTCGGCGCCGCCTTTCCGCAAAGTAGAAATAACATTCGCTCCATCAGAGGACAGCAATCGTGCTTATTGTACTTGGCGCCTATTTTGGCCTGATCTGGTTGATTTTCTCGAAGTTCCAGCTGCTGCCTTGGAACGCTGTCACAAAAGGGGTGACCTACTTTACCGCGCTTGTCATTGCTTTGGTCGTTATTGGTTTGCTCAATCACACGACCCCTACCGGCCCGATCTCCGTGCAAGGGGCGGTTGTGGAAATCAAGCCCAACATCGGCGGCACCGTCACACATGTAGACGTCACGCCCAATACGCCGGTCGGCAAGGGGGATCTGCTGTTCACCATTGACGCGGCGCCACAAGAAGCCGACCTCGCCATAGCGCAAGCCGGTTTGGAAACCGCTAAGGCAACCGCCGATCAACTGGAAACCGACCTCATCGCTGTGATCTCGGAAATCGAAGGGCTCGAAGCCCAGCTGGCGTTTGGCATCCAACGGCGCGATGACATCATCCGGCTCGAGGAACGCGGTGCCTCCACCGGCTTCCAGATGCAGGAAGCGGTCACCACAATTGACCAGCTCTCCGCTGCCATCCGGGGCGCACAGGCGCGCAAGGCTAGCCTAGAACGCCGCATCTCAGCCCAGATTGACCAAATAGACGTCGGCGTTGTCGATGCGCGCGGCAAACTTGCCAAAGCAGAATGGGCATTGGCCCAAACCGTGGTCCGCGCTCCGTCTGACGGAGAAGTCACCGCACTTGATCTTCGGGTCGGCGACAGGGTGTCCCCGATCAACGGGGCGGTCAACTTCGCCTCCCAAAGCGACCGCGCGCTTGTGGCCACTTTGCCCCAATCCAGTCGTGGCAACGTCCAGGTTGGCGATACCGTCCGCATTGCCTTACGCACCCTGCCCGGTCAGGAGTTTTCCGCCCCAATCTCCGCCATTCCCCTTGGCAGCGCAGAGGGCGCCTTTGCCCCAAGAAACGGCCTACCGTCCTTACGTGAAATCAGCGGAGGTTCCCGCTTCATCATCAGAGTCGACATTCCCGACGACGTGCCACCGGAGGCGCTGCAACTCGGCGCCTCTGGCACTGTTCTGATCATCACCGAAGAAGCCGGCGCTATAGCGGCCCTTGCCAAAGTTCTGTTCTGGGTCACTCGCATGATGAATTTCATCTGATCGAAGGGAATAGTTGGTCTCCACACATCTGTTGCGCAACCAGCTGACCGGCACCTACTCCGCTGCAGTAAGCATCTTGTCCGCACAACAGCCTTTCAGCTTAAAGAAATCATGCAAACGCCGCGAAGGTCCGAAATGACACGCTGCAGTGCAGCGCCAAAAGCTTCGCTCAACGGCTGGTATGGGCCGGATTACGGACTGTCGCTGCCCACATGCGTGGGCGACCGCTCTTAGTCGTGAACGACTGGCCAAAAAGGCTGCACCGCGCAATGCATCTGAGGTAACATTTGTAACCTGATCGCCGGTGGAGCCAAACGAACGAAACAAACTGGTTCGAGCTGCCCAATGTGTCCACCCAAACCTCTTGCGGCAACGCCAGATGTGCCTCGTTTGTTTTGACTGGCTTCCAAAACATGCACCGAATTCAGAGGAGTTTGGGAATCCGCTTCAAATCAATAATTCGGTACTTTTTCATCAGAGGGTTCGGGTAATCGGGTTCCGCCAATAGTGAAAGCTCGAAGTCTGGCTCCAGTTCCTTGAGGCGTAGAAGCGTTTTTCCTGCGGCGTCGGTATCTCCCAATGCAAGATGGGTTGCCAGAAGGTACCTTAGAGTTGGTGCAAAGTCTGGCTTGTAGCTGAGAGAAGTCGCGCCGTAGGCGATCGCATTTTGAAAGTCACCACTCAGCATTTCGGCAATACAGGAATAGCAGTCTATCAAATAGCGATAAGGCGCTTCGCCGGTCGTATTTCTGGCTTTGGCAATGCTCTGGCGGCCTTCCTCAAGACGACCCAGGTTGATCAGCGCAACGCCACGAAACATCCATCCCAAGGGATTATTTGACTGCAGTTTCACGCTACGGTCGGCAAGTTCGAAAGCACTGTGATGGTCGCCCAACGTAAAGGCGTTGACATGTGAACACAGCGCCAAAACCAGCGCGTTATGCGGTTCAAGCAAAAGGGCTTGGTGCACAAGTTCGCGCATCTCTTCAGGCATGGTGTCGCGATCATGGGATTTGCGGCCACCAATCACGTAGGTCGACAGAAATGCTCTCCAAGCAAGAAAGACGCCGTGTTGGGTGGACTTGTATTCTTCCTCAAAGACGCTGGACAACATGTCAAACGAGTCACCATGAGTTGCAAACATGCGCTCGATTGCTTGAATCGCGGCATTGGCGTTGCGTGGCGTCAAGCCGGTCGAGTCAAATGCAACAGTTGTGACCGTTCTATCAATGGCTTCGTTAATGAGCCTGGTCAGATTGTTGCGAATACCCGCCCTCTCCCCGATATCAAATTCAAGCGCGCTACGCCAAAGGGTGCTGCCATTTTCAACATCTTTCATGGCGATTTGGACGTAAGTGTCTTGTTCTATCCGGGTTTCATCGACCTCTAGCAGAAGCGTGTTGGCAGGCGGGCGAGCCGGCATAACGTTGCGTATGTCCAGTGGCAGCCAGTCACTTACCCCACTTGAAACAGCGCTTGCCAGATGCTTGGAAAGCGAGCCCGCCGTCTCTGAATATGACAACACCAGAGTTCGCGGAACCTTTGTATCGCACCTGTCTTTTGGTCTGGGCGCGATCGGAGGTTTCGCATCATATTCCGACCGCCGATCCCTCAGCCAGTTGGTAAATTCAGGGTCTTTGACAGTGTTGCCTTCAAGGAACTCGCGGTTGCGGGTGAATGCCCGTTCCGTCGGTCCGTTTTCATCGCAGTCCGTTTCAAAAAGCGACTTGTCCAACCATACCAGTGTTCTGTCACTGTTCAGAATCTGACCAAAATCGCGGAATCCCTTTTTTAATCCGGAAATCTCCTGACGAAGGCTGGCGGCGCCTTGCTCTTGTTCTCGGTCGCTCCAGAGCAGGTCTTGTAGTGTCGATCTGGGGCGGCAAAATTCAGGCGCAACGAGCAGAAACGCCAGCATTCCTTGGGCTTTTTGCGAGTGAGGAGTAATGTTTGATCCGTCAGGAGCGAAGACCCGCAGTCCCCCAAAAGTTACAAACGAGAATTTCTTCGCTCCAAATTTCGTCGATTCCATGCTATTGTCTGGGTCGGACATTTTGAATGGTTCCACGCGCGCTGGGGGTGACTGCAACACTGGTTCGTCCCCCATATTAGCGCAAATTGACGTAAATTTGTGATTTTCAAGCTACACAATTTTTTGGTGCGATATGGATGGAATTCGAAACGCTGGCTCAGGTCCGCTCAATGCAGGCAACGCGGGAAACGCTGGAAATGCAGGCAACGCCGGGAATGCAGGCAATGCCGGAAACGCGGGCAATGCCGGTGGAGAAACGGTCTCTCCTTTCACGTCTGGCGCGCTTCTTCGAAATCGTGACGGGATCGTTGGGAACTGGCAAGAGCTCCAAAACGCTCCACGGCAACATGCTTTTGGGGACCCGCAGAATGCAGGCCTGTGGTCGGATCGCGTTAGGCAGGTCATTTTTGTTCAACAATTACTGCAGCCTTTGGAATTTGCGCAGAGCGCAGAAACTGCTGAAACAGAGGAAGAACAAGAAGATTTGAATGACAAGGGGGGCTGGGCCACGTTGTGGCACCGCGGCCCAATTCTCACTACGCCGCTGGAGGATATGCCAACGTTTGGCAGTTCTGCCCAGCGGCTTTTTGCAATGCGACGCCCGGGGCGAGAATTGTTTCGCGCCCAGATGGAATGGGTGAACCGCTATGCAGATCTGCGCGCGGATCGGTCTGTCGAGATCATGTCCGAGATCAACGACATAATGACGTTTTTTGCGTCGATCATGACAATGCCGTTTCCCCGGATGCGCCACACGAACGAGCTGCTCTTGGCGGTGCAATCGGCCGTAGTCGCAATCGAGATGCGGTTCAAGGATGCGATGGCCTGCAGGCGTCCCTCTGAATTCTCGCCTCAAGACCAACCTCTGATCGTGACACCCGGTCATTCAAGCTTGCCCAGTGGTCACGCAACTGAATCATTTGCGGTCGCCACCGTTATGAGAGCTCTGGCGATTCACCGTGAAAGTGCGCAAGCGACGGCAGGGGGCGCGTCAGGCCCCAGCGCGACCCACACCGAAATCCAGTTGATGCGACAAGCCTATCGGATCGCTGTAAACCGAACCGTGGCAGGTGTGCATTTCCCAGTGGACTCGGCGGCTGGTGCTTATCTTGGTATGGCGCTTGGACGATACTTTGTGCAGCGTTTTCAAAAAGCGTCCGATGCTCCCGAGGTTGTCGATTGGACCGTTGATTCCTATGTTTTCAATGGCCCGGCATACAGCTCTACAGCCATGCCCGGCGTTTCTCCCGACTTTATACCGGCACTTGCGGAGGCCACGCTGGAAAGCGGCGGCGCGTCCGAGACCAACGCCGAAAATCCCGCATATGTGCGGGAAGACAACCCGATCCAGATCACCGGAACAGGTTCGGCTGAACTGGGGCTTTTGTGGAAAAATGCCCTAGACGAGTGGAGGTAGGGCGATGAGTATCGCCTGGTCGGACCCAATTGAGTTGTCGCCGGCTGAAAATGCTCAGGACTCCGCTCAGCACTGGCTATTCGTTCCACCCCAGTCGGATGAAGACAACGAAGACTACAAGGAGCTCATTGTTGCCTACACATTCGTGTTCAATTCCAATGACGTATACAATGAATTCAAGAATGATTTTTTGCCGGATGGTGATGGCGAAACCAAGGTGGTGTTTCCAGAAGGCTTGACGCCGCTAAATGTCTCAGAAGACGAAGGCCTTTTGATGGTCGGGTTTGCCAAGCTTGGCAGCCTTTCGACCATTTATGCCGAACTGATCCGACGTGAAGCCGGCGACATGTTCCTGACCGGCCTTCCAGTCGAAAACACTGATTTTCTTGCAGCTGGGGAAAAGTTAACTGGCGTCACTCCTGACGATAACATTGTGGCGATCATTGACACCGATATCGCTTTCGCCAATGCACGATTTCGCGAGTCCGTCACAAAAACGCGCATAGGGGCTTATTGGGATCAGGACGCAAGTTCGGGCGTGACAAATCCGTTGTTTCTCGGTCGCGCGATACGGGCCTCCGAAATTGATACGTTACTGGGAACCTTCAACCAGGACGGCAACGTCGATGAACATGCGCTCTATGCCCAATATTATTCTGAAAGCTACGGTCCAGGTTCTTACCATCGCCTGCCGACACGGATGGGGCATGGCACCCACGTGCTTGACGTGATGACCGGTGGGGATGGATCTGACAGTATTATCATTGCCGTCGACCTGCGCAGCGAAGCGGTGAACGCGACGCAGGGGAATTTTATCTTTCCCTGGGTGGCAATGGCTTTGATCTGGGTTTCAGGGCTGACCAGCACGGGTCAAACTCCACATATCAACTACAGTTTCGGCGGTCTCGCTGGACGCCATGACGGCAAGGGGCCGTTGGAAATCCTCTTAGACTTGATGTTGCTGTTCTCTAGGGCGTCTGCGATCACGGTGCCAGCCGGCAATTTTTATGACACTGAAACCCACGCCAGCTTCCTCGGCAGCGACTTGCAATCTCAAAAAACACTCGGCTGGAATATTCAGCCTGATGACGGCACATCAAACGCTTTGGAAGTGTGGCTGCCTTTATGTGACGAGAACAACCCGCAGATCTCCTTGACCCTCACGACGCCCGGCGGTGATTTCAGTCTGACCGTCACCGATGCCGAACTTGGTACGTACCACGAGTTGCTCGATGGAGAGACGCTTCTGGCCCGTGTGTATGTTCAATGCGTTGGCATTTTCGGGGCAGATGCACGCGCGCGCATCGCGATCTACACGCGCCACACAGCAATAGACCGGGACTACTATCAGATGCACGGCGGCAGGCCCGACCTCGCCGGTCGCTGGACAATCAGCCTGACAGCTTTGTCGCTAACGGATGACGATAAAGTCGAGTTGTGGATCGAGCGGGATGACAAATTGGGGCATGCCAAAAATGGCGCGAGACAATCTTATTTCGAAGCACAGCGCCCTGTCTGGCCGGAAGTGGAGACGGAGCCGGTCTTTATCCGTAACGATGGAACAACATCTGATCTTTCTACGGGGGCACAAACGCTTGTCGCTGCTGGCTCGATCCGTAACTCCCGCCAACCCGCCCTATATTCCAGCGAAGGATTTGATCGTCCTGTAACATTTCCACCGACGGCGGCGGCGATATGTGACGACAGCCGCGTCCATCGGGGCGTCCTTGCCAGTGGGTTCTTCAGCGGAAGCACAGTGCCAATGAACGGCACAAGCGTCTCCAGCGCTGTTGTCGCCCATATTGTCGGTGAGCGGCTCGCTGCAGGCCAGCCGGTGACGCGCGCAAGTATCGGGAATTTGGCCTCAGTTGACGACGGACGAAATATACCCCCCTCCGCTCCGATACACCCATTATTTCAAACCTACGATCCGACCCCTCCTGAAACCCGGATTGGCCGCGGCTGCCTCAGTTCGGGGTGGACACGTCTGCCGCGGTTTGAAGTTTGAGGCAATAAACTCGGTAGAGCCTTTTTGTAGTCGAGCCAAACAATTGGGTGCCATGTCAACGTCGCCCCATGACCGATGGACGTCTGCGATCGGCAATGGCAAAAACAACTCGCCAGCGCTAACTCTATTTTCGAACCTCATAAAGTGGCCAATCTCCCGGAACGTCCTTCAGGCGTGGTGCACTCACATGGCGAAGATCATGCCCTGATCCGATGGTCACGTCTCTCACCGTTCCGGAGATCAATACTTGCCCGCGAGACGCGTAGCACAGAATTCGAGCCGCAATGTGTACGGTCAAACCGCTGATGTCAGCGCCACGACGCTCGCATTCTCCAATGTGGATTCCCATTCGCATCGCAATCTTCAAGCGGGAAACTTGTGACCGTATTTTCTGCGCACACTTAATCGCGTTTGTCGGCCCCGAAAATGCGATGATAAATCCGTCTCCAGTCGTATTGATGGTGTAGCCGCCATATTCACAGACGGTTTTTCGAACGATTTCATCGTGTTGGTCCAATAATTTGGCCCAGCGATGATCACCAAGCTGCGCCAATTTGCTTGTCGACCCAACTATGTCCGTCATCAAGAGCGTCAATAAAACTGTCTCTGTTTGGCAATCCTCCGCGCTTTGGGAAAACAGAGCCGCAATCTCGTCGCGAACCACATCTTGATTGCTGCACAATTTTAGGTGACCGTCTCTTGGGCCGAATGTGGCCAGTCTCGCGTTCATCATGGCAACTATTCCTTGATATGTATTGACTCACTGTTTCTGGAAATAGCGATACTCAAGTGTCGGTTCGATACATCGTTACGGTACTAATGCGCGGTCCGAGACCAAGCGCCATTTGCAGATAGATCGGCGACCGGACGCCGTTCACAGACGTGTAATCGCTCAACACCAGACCAGTGGGTGCAGAAAACTGCAGATTGAGCGCTAAGATCGGACCAACACCACATACGGCAACCATCGAGCGAAACGTAAAAAAGTTCATTTCTTGAGCCCTTTCCTGTCGTTTTGGTCACTTCCAAAAATCCCGAAAATGCATGTTGGCGTTTAAGTCTTCCCCGCAGCTCGAATAAAATCGGGTGTCGTAAATGCGGCGTATGAGAAACGTAATTTGACCGCAAATATTTCAGGAAAACTGCGTGAAATGGCTCTTTGACTGATGTTTCTGGTTATGCGTCCATGGCGAACTGAGATTTCGGCAAATTGTTTTGATCCCAATACAGGCATGAGCCTTCGGCCTGCTCGCGATTTGACGGGGCTTCGGGGGTTCTTGCTTACTTCTTGCCTATGCATCGCGACGCTTCGAAGCGACATCATCTTTCAGAACACCAGTGCGTTGCCCATTCGACCTTGCAATTGCAGCAAATGACCGGTCTGGGCAGCCGCAATGTTGCTGTCGGATAAGCGGCAGCACTGGACCGCGTGAAGACGGCCCAGGAATTCAGATTTCTACCGCCTCGGCAATCGCCAAAGCGTCTTCCAGTTCTACACCCGGTATCTGACTGTACTGTCCATCTTGGTGTGTCCAAGCAGGAGCTGAACAGCGCGCAGATTGCATGTCTTCCGGTAGATCTGCGCAACCTTCGTCTGCCGCATTGAATGGGGTCCATACGCACTCGGCTCCAGCCCGATTGATTTCACCCAGTCTCGCAACAAACGCGCAGATTGCCGCGTAGAAATATGAAGCCATCCGTGTAAGCGCCCTGGTCAAAGGATTCCGGAGCCGACCATTAGTGGTTCCGCCATCCACCTCAAAAGCGATTTCCAACCGCACACGGATTGCCCAGACATGTTTGGGCAGAAGTGGACGTTTCTGCCCGACAATGCGACCTTTGTTCCAGGCAGGGAATGGTAGGTAAGATTGGTGTTTGCATGGAGGATCCTCCGATCCGCCACTCCCTCCCACTGCGACAACCCGACGTTGACCTGGTCACCTTACTACGGATGCTGCGCTGTCTCCGAGGTCTGCTTTGAGCCCTTAAGGCCGGATCCTGAACTAAGCTCGAACGGCTGCAATGCAAAGGTAGCAGCCGTGATTCAATGAAGAGAACAGCTCATATCGGCCGATACCGGTTTATGAAGGCCCTGAAAGGCATTTAAGAGGCAGACATCGGTCAGCACTTCGACTTTGGGGAACCAAATTACTCAGCACTAGCAAGACGAGGTTCGTTCTAGACCAGTTTATTGCCTTTGTACCAAAGATATCTTGTATACCATTCCTGCCTTCTCGCATTCAGCGTTTACGGCTGTTTGCGATACTTCTAAGCGCCAATTCAACCCGGTTTTGCCGAATTTGACCGCCGCTCGCCTCCGCCCGCTTCAGCAAGTTCATTGCATAAAGCCTGTCCGTTCGACACCGCCTGTATAACCGATGGATTGCAGGAACAGTTGCCTCGTCCTCAACAATAGTGCTCACAACCTTACTCAGAACACCGCCGTTCCGTAGCACAAGCGCAGTTTTGTGATCTGCGTTTCTCAGTGGTACCCGGCGCACATTTGGACTTTTGAAACGTTCCACATGTTTGACATCAAGCGGCATATAGGGATCGTAGAAAATCCATGCCTTTTCCGCTGCCGCCACCTCTTTACTCGCATCGACAAAAGCGCCTGTCCAATTGGCGCGTCGACCAGCTGGGTATCGCGGCTCCCAAGGGACCAAACGTTTGGACAGTGTAGATTGCGGTGAAAATGCCGCGACCCGGCACCCTGGAACAAGAGACGCAAAGGCACAGGCAGCATATGCGCCCATTGATGTGCCAAACAGTGTGACATTCTGAAAACGAGAGAAAAAACCAGACTCGCTCAAGGAGGTGAGGTAGTCGTGCAAAGTTTCGTCGCGGTACCACGCAGGCACATAGGTCATAACGCCCAAATGGGACCACCCTGCTTTGCGTACAAAACCATACCCCCAAGGCTCCCGTTCCACAGGGTTTTCCGAAACCGAGGACAAGTTATCAAAAGACACCAAAAGATGCTCTTGGCTGCGCGCGACATAGCTGCACCCATAGTTTGGCATCGAATGATAAAACCCATGTGCATGTCCAGATAGCCTGAGATCGCTCAGCCATTCAGGCGCATGGTTTTGCGTCGGACTGCTTGCATTGTTTTCAAGCCCTTTAGGAGAGTCATCTTCGTCTGCAAACATGCTTTCTTCGCTCAGTTCCGACTTTGAAACATTATGCCTAGCCGCCCAGGTCGAGGTGGCTTCCGACACGGGGGGGAGTGTGGTTTCAACCCCCATCGGAACCTCCCACCCATACATGTTGGCAGCGGGAATTTGCCCCGCCAAAAACAGTTTGATCGTCTCAACTGCTTGAGGGTCTTGCTTGGCCAACAGCCTGTTTAATCTCGAGCGGAATTCTTCGACGACTGCCTTATGCGCATCTCTGATAGATGGCGCGCCCTCAAAGAGGGCGTCTCTTGCGGCTTCAAGCCGGCTGATATCTCGATCCAGCCCTGAGACCTTGGATTGCAGAAAGTTGAATCGCGCGTAGTTCTCAATGGACGCCTTCAGCATATCTGGCGTGATAAAACGAAGCGTTTCTGATGAGTCTGTTTTCCGCAACAGCCAGGTCTCGGGATCCTGCGCGGCAAAGGAAACAACACGCGCATATCCAAACCCTGGGTCTGTTTTGGGCGCTCTCCAACCCTTCTCGCGATACCGCTCAAACACCTCTTGCCCGGCACCGTCAAGCCACTGAAGTGTTTCTTTACGTTTTTTGTATTTGGGTTTCAGTTTCGGGCGGTTCGGTTGGACAGATGCAGCAACCGATGGTCGAAACAGGGTGCGCAGGGCTGTTGCAAAGATGGGCCCACCTTCACCTGCGCCAGTACCAGCATCAAAGCGGCGCATGAGCAAATCCGGCTGATAAGTAAGCTGTCTGCTTCCGCCAATCATTTGTGTTGTCAAACTCAATAAATCGAGTGACGGCGACAAAACGTCGGCCAAATCCAAAAGCCGTCCATCCCCCACCGAAACAATGACAAAATCTTCAGGCGCCAGCCACAATGCCAGTTCATCTCGGCCCCTTTTGGCACTGTCGAGCATATGTGCCATACTGGCCTGCTCCCGTGCTTTCTGAACACTCAGGCCTTTTAGCTCAGGACTGATGTAGCTGATCAATTTTGCATCGTGGAGCGCTCGACAAAGAACTTCCGCCTCGGAATTGGCGCCATCACCATAAACTGTGATTTTTCCAAAACCCAAAACGCGATGATGCAGCACCCATTCTAGCAGCGTCGGCGCGCTGTCACTCATTGCCATGAACAGGCTGACGCCTGGCATCGCGGGCCATTTTTTCTCAAAGTTGTCTAAAAAATATGACATGTTATTTCTCGCCCGCCTCTGAACCTGCGCCGGTCTGACGCAAAGCCTCGGCCCTCTGTGTGATGCGCTCCGCGTAGCCGCGCATATTGTTCGCAATTGCGAACTGGGCAACACGGCCCAAAAGCTCGGGGCGGTTTTTAGCCTCCAAGCGTTCACACAGCTCCTGCAAGAACCACGTCCGAGTTCTCATGGTTCGGTAGGCCGCACGAAAACGTGTCACGTCCATCTGGTTTTGGGCGATCTCCCGCATCATCGTCCCAAACATATCCGCTTGTACCAGACGTAAAACGCCGTTTCTGCCTGTGTATCGCGCTCTCAGATGGACAACATTTGACGAGGTGAACCGTTGTGCATGTCGTAGATCCGAGGCCTCAAGCGGGTCATAAACCAGATACACCTGGCACGCCGATTCAACCTCAGCGGCAGCATCTGCATAAGGCCCCTCCCAAGAAGCAGCCCGCCCTGAGGGAAACCGCTCCTCCCATGGCACCAAAGTCTTGTCCAATGTTGATTGCGGCGAAAATGCCAACACTCGCGTACCCTGGGCCAAGGAAGAAAATGCGCAGGCCGCATATCCCCCCATCGATATGCCACTCATGGTCACACTCTTGAACTGCCTAAAAAAACCGCTGTCGCGCAGACGGTGCAGGTAGTCAAACAAGGTCGCGTCACGATACCAGTTCGGGCTGAAAGAGAACACACCCAGGTGCGACCAGTTTGCCTTGGAAGCAAGACCATATCCCCAGGTCTCGCGGTCAATTTGATCGTGCCGAGTTGCGACCAGATCGTCAAATGTCACAAACAAATGCTCGCCGCCGCGATTTGCAAACAGTGCGGCGAAGGTTTCTTCGGAATGATAAAACCCGCGTCGCCAGGCTGATCGGCGGAAGTCCACCAACCACTTTGGTGCATGATTGGGCTGCGTGTTCTTGTCTGAGGTGGCCTCTTTCTCAGGCGGCAACGCCGCCGAGGGCGAGGTCGGCAACGGCTGCGGCTCCCATGGCGTCGCGATATTGATCGGCATAATCGGAGTAATGACCGAGGATGGAGGTTTTGGCCTGCGCGGGCGCTCATGTTGCACAGGCTTTCCGACGTTGGAGGCCCCGACGGCTTGAGCGCGCTGTTTGGCCTCACGCTCGGCGAGCTTCGCGTCGCGAATGGCAATGTTTTCGTCCAAAGGATGAAAGGAATTATTGTGCAGCAACGCGATCCGATCCAGATCTTCTTGCCGCTGTGCGTCCGTCAATGCAGGCCAGGGCGTTCCTCCAGACACCATGCCGTTGGCGTTCAACACCTCCCAAGCCTCCTCAAAATTCATTTCCCCGAAAGAGCTGCGGCTTGGGCGCAGGCCCCGGCCCGGAATCCAGTCCCGATCCAATGCGTCAACTTCAAACGCAACCCCATCGTTAAACGCTTTCAGCTGGCGCACAAAATCCGCGCTGAATGCCATGCTACGACGCGTCAAAATGCCCACTTTCTGCGATGCATTCCCTACATATGCAAGAAGGTGGAGGGGCGAACAATCAACGGCAATGATGTGTGTGGCAGCTTTGTAGGCGGCAATCTGTTCGGCGGCCGAATGGTTCTGCGGATGGAACATTTCGTAGCCTTCCGCAGCCAGATAGTCCTCAAGAATGCTCTCGCAAATGAGGCCACCACGATGCGGGGGAAGCTTGCTGCGCGAGATGTAGATCTTTGTGGCCCCATCCGCTGGAATATCGGCCCCGGCGTGTTTATTCATGAAGTCGCGAAACTTCTGACTGCCCTCCATGAGGTCGTGCATGCCTATACCTTGACGAGGCACGAAAAGGGTTTCGACGCGGGTCGGCGCCAAAGCCACGCGGGCCTCAACGTTAACCCCAAGCGCTTCCATCAGTGGCCTAAGCTGTTTCAACACCTGATGAAACTGAGGGTCGTTGCGCTTCGGTGTGAATATCACTCCATCAATTTTTCCACGCAGGTCCTCCAACGCCCAAATTCGGCTCAGGGATTCCAAAATGAAGTGACCAAAATGCCCATACAGCGTCCCGCCAAACACCCAAGTGCCGGCTAATTCTTCTGCGCTTGAGGGCATGTCCGGTTTGGAATTGACCGGGCTTGTGCTGTCGGTCCAGCTGATGGAGTTGCTCACCATTTGACCGTCAGGTGAAAGAACCCCACAAGGGTGATTTCGGGATCCTGTTTCGCCCATTGGAGGAACTACGAGCGCGTTTTTGACGCGGTCAAGGTCACCGGCTTCGTCTAGTTCGAGCATTTGCAAAACCGATCACTCCAGTTCAAATCCAAATTTGGCTACACGGGCGTCATGTTAAATTTGTGTCCTGAATGTGATCAATTTTTTTGTTTGTCGGAGCACTTGCCACTGAAGTGACTTTTTGTCGGCATCTGGTTTCGAAGATTGGGCGTAGGTAGGATAGGAGCGCAGTAACTTTACGAACGGTCCTACCCGGTTCTAAATGGCGTTAGCTTTTTTACTTGAAGCCCGCTCAAAACCGCGCTTCGCAAGGTTAGGGAACACTTATGCGGCTTTGAAGCTGCATTTGAAGCGCAATGCACCGAAAGTCCACGCCACCCAAGGTGCGATCTACTTTAGGTGGAGAACTGCGCATTGCGCAAGTTGAGATCAACGGCGGCTTCGTCCCGCTCTGCCGACCTTCACCTTTCGAAAATGCTGCGCTCACGGGGCAATGTCTGCTTCGGTGAAAATGCGATGCAGCAATGGGACATCGGGTCAATGACCGCAAAGGGCCGTTTCTGAATTTGCAAAGTCAGCTATCTCCGCATAGCCACCATCGGCACGACGGGTTTCCGTATGCCGGCTGCCCGCGGGAGCGGGCCTTGGCGTTCGGAGGTCGGCTACCAGCCCAAAGCAGACACGTCGGATCTACACGTCGGGCGGTAAGCGGAACTACGCTACAGGGCAGAACCATGAAACACATTCGCCAGTGTCTCAATGTGCGAATTAACGTACCTGCGTTGATCAACAACGCCACTCTCCCTTACACTATCTAGCGAACCACAATGCAAATCGACGTCAATGCGGACGTTTGAATCCTGTCGGTTGAATGGGGAGAAGTCAAATTGGGGAATTCGCCAATCCGTTTGGCTGTAATTGATGATCATGTGCTGTTCTTGCAGGGCCTCGCCTATGTGTTTGAGAATTGTGATCTGGATCTCGAAGTGCAGAGCTTCACAACGGCGACCAGCTTTTTGAATGCGACCGATGTTGGCCAAAAATGGGATGTGGTCGTTACGGATTTGGCCATGAAACAGATCAATGGGATTGCGCTGATCGGTGCCCTGCGCGCCCGTAACGTGGGGGTGCAGGTGATTGTACTCTCCGCCTCCGAGGACGCGATAACCCGAAACAACGCAGAGATGGTAGGCGCGTTTTGTTTTGTTCACAAATCCAGTGATGAACAAATTCTACTTGAGACCATCAAGTCGGCGTATGAAGCTGGCCCGCTCCCTATGCGGTCCGTCCAAAACGGGACGCGCCGTATGATCTTCCGACCAGACGGCACCGACACTATTGTGCAGCCAAAACTAGGCCCGCAACAGCAGCGTATCCTGGGGATGATGGCTGAAGGCGCCACCAACAAGGACATCGCCCGCGCTCTCTCCATCAGTGAAAACACCGTCAAAACCCACGCCAAGGCGATTTTCCGGGAGCTTTCGGTCAGCAGCCGTGCTGCTGCTGTTCAAAGAGCACGAGAATTAGCGTTGTTCTGAATGCAACACTCAAACATCTGCCGAAGCTCGGTTTCTAAATCTGGCAAGGCGATAGTCGTGTGGCTTGAAGGCGGGGCCTCCTCTTGCGAAGAGCGTCTGAGTTGCACGATAGGCGCATGTGCGCCAATGGTTCGCACGTCTTCTGAGGAGAATGTTTGACCCACCGCGGGATCCAGAACAATCAAATCGGGGACTTGTCCCAGAACAGACATCATCCCCAATGCGTCTTCGCAGGTTTCGGTATGGGCAAACATCCAGGCCCACGAAGAAATCAGGTCTGCCCAAGCACCCATGTTGGGCAGAGTCTCTTGCCCAACAATCAACACAAAGGCCTGTTCTCGCACTTCAACGGTTTTAAAGTGTGGTAGGCGCAGCAACGCTTTCGTTCCATTGTCTTTGCTTGAGGCGATCTCAACCGATCCGCCAATCTCTTGGGCCAACTTCCGGGCAATGCCCAGACCAAGCCCGTTGCCAAACGACGTTGCCTCAAGGTCCTCACCACGCTTTACGGCACGCATCTGCGCTTCTGACATGCCTGGGCCACAATCCGCGACTAGCCAAGCGCTTTCATGATTTTGCGCGGTAATTGACAGATCAACCCGCCCTCCAGACGCGCCATATTTCACCGCGTTGCTGAGAAAATTGCGCAAAATGCGCTCAAGTCGGGCGCGATCACTTTCAACGACATCCAAGTCTACATTGACGGTAAACGCGCACCCTACTGCCGCAAACTGCGGTCGGTACTCATCGTCCAACTGCGCCACTAGCTCAGGCACATTAATCTCGGCTTGCACTCTCTCAGGCGCCGGTTGGCCGACATTTGAGAGTTCCTCAACAAGCGTTTCCTGGCTAATCAGCGCGAGACGAATTTGCCTTACCAGAACCGCTTGCTCCGGCGAAGTCGCCTTCCGGTCCATCTCGGCCAGAAAATTTCGGAGCGCCAGCAATGGCTGGGCCATGTCGTGGCGAATAGCCTGCAAGGAACGCTTGCTTGCGCGCTGGCGCTTGGCCGTTTCGGCAAACTCCTTGAGAGCCACTTCAGCCTTCCGGCTTGTCAGATTAGCGGCCAAAGCGTCACGCGATTTTTGGCTGGCGGTCTTGTTGGTGGTGAAACAGAAACTCAGGTAAAACAGGAGAAAGCCGCCATAAATCCGCTGAACCCCCGCCATGGTGATCAATAGGTAAAGGCTAAACGGCAGCAGTGTGCAAAGGGCAAGAGCGAGGTATCCCGGCCGATACACGGTGCCCGCCATCACCCCGCCAGCGGTGATCGATGTCAGAAACAGTCCCGCCAGGAATGTCTGAAGTTCAGAGGTGGGGCTAGCCAGTTGCATAGCGCCCAAGGCCCACAACAGACCGGTGCACGCCGAAATCGCAATGTGTCCCTTCAGGTAGCGGTTCACCTGTCGCACGTCGGTCTCGGAAAACTGCGAGAACCGCGCGTACAGAACTGTGACTGCGACCATGATCGAGGCCAGACCAGTCCAGAGTAAAGCCTCTCGATAGAGATGCACTGACGCCAAGCTGATCGCGATCAAACCGATCAGGATCAGCACCGACCGGGCAGACCCCACGGCACGCCCGCGCAGCATCCGAGCCTCTTCCGCGCGTATTTCGAGCGCTGTTGGTGGCGCAAAAAACTGGCTCATGTAACCAGTACCGTCACGGCTGTCTCTTGCTCGCGGCGCGCGCTGAAACCGAGAAAAGACCAACTGTCCAGGGTCCGATTGTGTGATGTCATGTGTATTCCCCAAGCCCCCAACAGCATCTTGAACGCATTGATGTTTCCAAAGAAACAACTTTCTGTTTCACCGATAACAATCACCCGTTTGGGTGATTGCCGCCGCGGCACTCAAATTCCTAAAATTTAATTTGTTTTTGCGATTTCCGCCCTGGGTCCGGGCACACATCTGTTGAGGGTTGGGGCGCATAGGCGATCCCATGACAAATTTGGAGGGGTATCATGGGATATCGTGGTCGTGGCTATCTGAAAAACAAAGACATGGAGGTGGATGCCTCCGGTGCGTCCCACGGGCAATTCATCTGGACCCGAAGAGGAGATGATGAAGTGACCGGGTCTAATCACAGCGATTTTATTTTCACGGGCCGCGGGGACGATACGGTTGAAGGCGGCGGCGGCAACGACGTGATGTTTGGCGGCCGCGGAACCGATACCGCGGTCTTCTCAGGTTCTGTACTGGACTACAAAGTGCTCAGCTTTGGATGTGGGCGCTGGAACCTTGTCCAGGGGGCCGACGGCTATGATTTCCTGCATAGTTTTGAGGTCCTGCAGTTTGACGATTTCACGCTGGACTTGAGATCCAACAACGACCCGCTGGTCATCCTGCGAGATGACGGTCTGGAGACATCGCAAGGCGAGCCCTTGAGCTTTCAGGTGGATTTTTATGATCTGGACGGCTCCACCGTGGAACTGGTTTCGGCCAGCGTCACCGGCGGCGGCACCCTTACCACGCATAACAGCGGCGCAAGCCAGGTTGGGCAAATCGGTGTCGGCGGCGGGACAACCATCTCTTTTGATCCAGGCAGCGCTTATAACAATCTTGGCGCCGGTGAAAGCACCACCGAAACGGTCACGCTTGTCATCTCGGATGGGCAGGGCGGCACCACCACGGTGACCTATGACATTACCATCGAAGGGCAAAACGACGCCCCTTTAGCTTTGGCGGTTTCGGCGACCGCGACAGAAGACAGCCCCATTGTTGTGACCGCGGACTACAGCGATGTTGACGCCAACGATACGCACAGCGTCTCCATCGACACGACCGGCACATTGGGCGCTGTCACAAACAATGGGGATGGCACCTTCAGCTATGACCCTACCGCAGCATTTGACAGCCTTGCCTTTGGAGAAACCGCAACGGATACATTTACGTACACAGTAGATGATGGCAATGGCGGCACATCGACGGAGACCGTGACTATTACCGTTCAGGGGCAGAATGATGCGCCCATTGCCATGGCCGTCAGCGACACAGCCGATGAAAACGGCTCCACAATCACCGTGACAGCAGATTTTTCAGACATCGATGCCTCCGATACACACACGTTTAGTGTTGATACAAGTGGCACGCTCGGCACTGTGATCAACAATGGCGATGGCACCTTTGACTATGATCCCAACGGGGCCTTTGAGAACCTCGCCGGCGGGGAAACCGCTACAGACACCTTCACTTACACGGTGGATGACAGCAATGGCGGCACCGCCACTGAGACCGTAACTATCACAATTCAAGGCCAAAATGACGCCCCGGTGGCGCTTTCCGTGGGTGCCGTGGTCAGTGAGGACGGACCGGTTTTGACAGTCTCGGCCGATGTCTCTGATGCAGACACCTCCGACACCCATACCTTTGCCGTCGACACAACCGGTACACTTGGGTCGGTGACCAACAACGGCGACGGTACTTTTAACTATGACGCCAATGGCGCTTTTGAGAGCCTCGGGGTCGGGGAAACCGCAACCGACACGTTCACATATACGGTGGATGACGGCAACGGCGGCACTGCGACAGAGACTGTTACAGTGACGATCACCGGCCAGAATGACGCTCCGATTGCTGAGGCGGTTGTTGGTGAAGTTGCCGAAGACCCTGCGGCTTTCAGTTCGGCAAGCGTCGGAGCCTACACGATCCCCAACTACGGGCGGTTTTACGTCTATGACTTTGACACCGGCACAGCCATTTCGATCCCGCGAGACGGCGGTGCGAATAACACCTATGACCAGCTCGCAGCCCAATACTTGAGCGACGGCAACGGCGTGGTTATGCAAGCCAACCCCAACAATGTTGGATGGGGGTTTGCAGCTGTCGTCTATGTGGATGGGGTCGGAGACTTCGTTGATGCCTCCACCTTTGATGTCATAGGCGGCAACGGCGATGAAGACCGCTCCAATGGAGACTGGATTGCGTTTGGCGACAGCAACGAGAATATTGACAGCATCGAATTTGACATCGTTGGACTTGATCTGGGCAATGGTTACTCAGTGGATGCGCAGGTTTCGATTGGGCCATTGAACTATGAGTATTATACGACCGACGACCTGCGCGTGGATGGCGCACAGTTCAGTTCGACACTGAATGGCCCTAGCCCGTCGGTCACGGTTGCGGCTGACGTCACCGATCCGGACAGCGATACTTTTGTGTTTAGCGTTGATGACAGCGGAACCCTTGGGTCCGTTGTCAACAATGGCAATGGTACGTTCACCTATTCGGCTGACGGCATGTTCGAACATCTGGATAATGGCGAAACGGCCACCGATAGCTTCTCCTATACGGTTGATGACGGAGAAGGCGGTTTGGATACCGAATTGGTCACCATCACCATCACAGGTTCTGACGATTTCTTGTTCGCCTAGTTGGCAAGCAGGGAGGCGCCTCTTCAGTGAGGCGCCTCCAGCGGTTTGGGTGAAATAGCGGGGCAACTTCTAATCTCTGAATCGCGCTCGTCTCGATATCTCAAAAAGTCTACCTTGCGATGCTGCGGTGAGGCGTTTTGGCGTCCAGCCAATATCCGCTAAGGGCGGTCTACGAGACTCTGCAAAGTCCGCATCCTGCCCATGGCTGCCCACAAAGAGCTAGGCTGGGCGCTCAGCTCTTTGCCTTGGTTCAGGTCGCCAACAATTAGCGATCCCACCCCAGCCGTTCTGCGCGATCCGCGACCATGGCGGCGAGCCCATGTGCAAACTGAAAAGACGGCGCAAACAGGTCGTCCTCATCGACCAGAAACACTATCTTCGCCACCTCGGTCCTCGAAAACAAAAGGCGCCCATGGGCGCCCAAAACAAAATCAACATATGACCACAATGCACACTCGCACCACAAAATACGGAGTACATCGAGGCTTCGCGAAATCTTTAACTCGATTTCGCGAGAACTATACCCAGATCTACAGCCTCAGTGCGTCCAGGCCCCACGCCGATTGGTGGCAAAGTTCTCGCCATAGCCGCCCTGCCGGATGTTGGCCTTGCGCTTGTGCGGCTCCATCACCTGCACCTCAATGTCGTTTTCCCGCGCATAGGTGACAGCCGCTTCTTTGCTGTCAAACTTCAGACGCACTTGGCTTTGCGTGTCGCCAGAGCCGGTCCACCCCATCAGCGGATCAATGTCTTTGGCTTCTGACGGACCATATTCCAACACCCACTGGTGGGTCTTGGCGGTTCCGGACGACATTGCCGTGCGGGCTGGCTGATAGATACGTGCAATCATGGGGCACTCCTTCGCTTGCCGCTTTATCACGGATTCTACGCCATCGGGCAAGAGGCCAATCTTAGACAAACCGCCGCAAAGCCACTGCATTTCCATATATTTCTAAGGAGAAAGCTTGCAAGCAGCCCAAGGTCCGGACCAAGCCGCGGGGAGCGAGGGGTGTAGGTGCAGTTTGGACTGGAGACCTTAACGGGCTGCTTGCTGAGTTGACCATAGCGAGGATGCCAATCATTTGGCAAGTGCAACATATATTTAATTTCATAGATGGGTGGAATTTTGTTCTAAAATTACCAAAGCACCCACAATTTCTTACCAAAAGCGGCTCCGCCATGCTTTACCATGGGTAACTTCACCCCAATCGCACGCATTTTGGCCGACCAAACAGTTAACATTTTCTGCGCATGCAAAGCACTTTTTTGCGCACCGCAGCATCTCCGCCCACAAAACCCTTGATCACAACTGCGCTTTCGCCCTTGCATAAGAACAAAAAGAGACCAAAATCGCGCCAACGACTCTTTCCAACACGGGACGCCACGATGAGCGATGCAAGCAACCTGCCCCAGATGGCCGATCGCGCGGCCCAACGCCGCCCCAAGCTTGAGGGCGGCAAGCGCATTGTCATGCACACCGAGTTTGAACCGGCTGGCGACCAACCCACCGCGATTGCTGAACTCGCAGCAGCCATTAACGAGGGCGAACGCAACCAAGTCCTGCTGGGTGCCACCGGCACAGGCAAAACCTTCACCATGGCCAAGGTGATCGAGCAAACTCAGCGCCCGGCCATCATCCTTGCCCCCAACAAAACCCTCGCCGCGCAGCTTTATGGCGAGATGAAAGGCTTCTTCCCGGAAAACTCCGTCGAATACTTCGTCAGCTTCTATGACTACTACCAGCCCGAGGCCTATGTGGCGCGCTCTGACACCTTCATCGAGAAGGAAAGCCAGATCAACGAACAGATCGACCGCATGCGCCACTCAGCTACGCGAGCTTTGCTGGAGCGCGACGACGTGATCATCGTTGCGTCTGTCAGCTGCATCTACGGCATCGGCTCGGTGGAAACCTACTCCGCCATGACCCTCGACCTGAAAGCCGGCGGCGAATATGACCAGCGCCAGGTCATCGCCGATTTGGTGGCCCAGCAATACCGCCGCAACGACGCTGCCTTCCAACGTGGTTCCTTCCGTGTGCGCGGCGACAGTCTGGAAATCTTCCCGGCCCACCTCGAAGACCGCGCCTGGAAACTGTCTTTCTTTGGCGAGGAGCTGGAAAGCATCACCGAGTTTGACCCCCTAACGGGCGAAAAAACCGGCACGTTTGAGCAGGTGCGCGTCTACGCCAACAGCCACTACGTCACACCCAAACCCACGCTGACCCAAGCCATCATCAACATCAAAAAAGAGCTGCGCACGCGGCTTGATCAACTGGTCGACGAAGGCAAATTGCTCGAGGCCCAACGGCTGGAGCAGCGCTGTACCTTTGATCTGGAAATGATGGAGGCGCAGGGCTTCTGCAACGGCATCGAAAACTACTCTCGTTACCTCACTGGCCGCGCGCCGGGCGAGCCCCCCCCCACCTTGTTTGAATTCATCCCTGACAACGCCATTGTCTTTGCGGATGAAAGCCACGTCTCCGTGCCACAAATCGGCGGCATGTATCGCGGCGACTACCGCCGCAAGTTTACACTGGCGGAACACGGCTTCCGCC
This sequence comes from uncultured Shimia sp., assembly GCF_947493595.1. Lineage (GTDB taxonomy): Bacteria > Pseudomonadota > Alphaproteobacteria > Rhodobacterales > Rhodobacteraceae > Shimia. The sequence continues at coordinate 76,498 of NZ_CANLRL010000008.1, forward strand.
TGCCGTCCTGTATGGACAACCGCCCGCTGAAGTTTGAGGAATGGGACGCCATGCGCCCCCAATCCATCTTTGTCTCCGCCACCCCATCGGCGTGGGAGCTGGAGCAATCCGGCGGCGTCTTTGCCGAACAGGTAATCCGCCCCACCGGCCTGCTGGAACCCGTGATCGAAATCCGCCCGGTGGAGATGCAGGTTGACGATCTACTGGATGAGGTGCGCAAAGTCACAGCTGAAGGCTTCCGCACATTGGTCACCACGCTGACCAAACGCATGGCCGAAGACCTCACCGAATACCTGCACGAACAGGGCATCAAGGTGCGCTACATGCACAGTGACATCGACACGCTGGAGCGCATTGAAATCCTGCGCGACCTGCGCCTTGGCGCGTTTGACGTGCTGATTGGCATTAACCTGCTGCGTGAGGGGCTTGATATCCCCGAATGTGGGCTTGTGGCCATTCTGGACGCCGACAAAGAGGGCTTTCTGCGCTCTGAAACCTCACTGGTGCAAACCATCGGCCGCGCCGCGCGCAACGCCGAGGGCCGCGTGATCATGTACGCCGACCGCATCACCGGCTCCATGGAACGCGCCATGGGCGAAACCGAGCGCCGCCGCGCCAAACAGATCGCTTACAACGAAGAGCACGGCATCACCCCCCAGACGGTCAAAAAGAACGTCGAGGATGTGTTGTCTGGCCTCTATCAAGGCGACACCGATCAATCCCGCGTCACCGCCACCATCGACAAGCCATTGCACGGCGCCAATTTGGAGGCTGTGCTGGACGGTCTACGTGATGATATGCGCAAAGCTGCCGAGAACCTCGAGTTTGAAGAGGCCGCCCGCCTGCGCGATGAGGTCAAACGTCTGGAGGCGGTGGACTTGGCCGTCGCCGACGACCCCATGGCGCGCCAGTACGCGATCAAGGCCGCTGAGGAAAAAGCGACCAAAAGCCGGGGCCGCTCTATGGCTGGTCGGGCTGGGCAACGCGGTGGCAATGTGAAGCGGCGGGGGCGGTAACCCCCTACCCCGGCCCTAATCCGGGGCTTCTCCCTGCAATCTCTGTAGGGTGCGCATTCACTGCGCACCGCCTCATTCACAACAGAAGGGCCAGCGCCGGACCGGGGGCTGGCGCACACGACGTCCCAAGTTGGCACTTTATGTCCGCCACGTGTCTCCCGCCCTCTCCAGCGGGCTCGACACTCGCAAAAGCGCCGGCCCATGGGGCCGGTCCGGCGCTGGCCCGGCGGCGCAAAGCGCCTTGTTCCGGGCTGCAGAAGATTCAACAATAAGTAGAACAGACTCTTCGACAATGAGCCAATGATGAAACCAGCCGAATTCCATGACCAAATTAGAATTGCCTGCGGAGATGCACGCCCTTGCTCCGAAGATTACTTTATCTGCATCGACGGAGTAAGCTACCCACTGGAAAATCTTCCAAGAGGTAAAGTCACTGCGTGTTTTGGCTCCGGAATTAGTCAAAAAGTGTTCGACACGCTCTGCGCGGCAATTGATCCTACGTTTCTTGCCTTTAAGGAGTTGCGAGCGCATGACTTAACAGCCCTTACTGGCTTCTCTAACCTGCGAGGCCTAGAGCTGTTTTGGTGTCCAAAGCTTGAAAACTTGAACCCCCTTGGCAAACTTGCCAATCTTGAACTTCTGGAATTGACTGACTGCAATAGGGTAACGGATCTCTCGCCACTCTCTCAGCTTTGTGTCAGTTCTTTGGCTGTAGAAGGCGGTATGTGGAAGCCGACAAAAGTGAACACGCTCGAGCCACTGGCTCGCATGGCAAACCTAAAGTGGCTCAGGCTAGCTTCATTAAAGTGCCATAAAGATGGGTTAAAGCCCTTGGCTAAAAATCAAAATCTAGAGGCCCTTCAACTACCTCTGACATTCCCAACAGAGGACTACGCGTTTTTGAAAGCCAAAATGCCAAACGTTCAATCAAATGCACTGCAGCCATGGGTAGATGCGACATTGCGTACTACGCAAGATGAACAGCAGCGTACTTCAGCACCCGAAGTCAGAATCACAGGCTTCCGAAAGCCGACCCTCGAGCAAGGCAAAGACAACGAACGAATAATGAAGTACGAGGCCGCATTTTGGAAACTGGTTAGGGAATTCCAATCGCCTGAAGATTGACGGTAAGGGACGGGCCTCGGAATTCTGCGACGTCAACTGCTCAACGCGATCCCAACGGGCCAAAAGTTCCGCGCCTGCACCGCCGTGCAACTCAGCTAGTCCTACGCCTTATACCCCTCCGAGGCCTCATAATACGCCTCAAACCCAATCCGGTCCCGCACCTCAGCAAACGACATCAGCGCGCTATCTTGCACCGTATCGGCCTTCATCGCCGCCAGGGTCTCCACCATCTGCTGCATCACCGCCGACAACAGCGTCAGCGGATAGGCCGCCAGGTTGAACCCCATGTCCGCCAGCTCCGCATGGGACAGGATTGGCGTGTCGCCACCTTCCAGCATATTGGCCATCAACAGCCCCGGCGTTTCCTCACAAATCAGGCGCATCTCCGCCACGCTCTGCGGCGCCTCAACAAAGATGATGTCCGCACCAAGCTCAAAGAACCGCTGTGCCCGCTCAATCGCCTCGCTCATGCCATGCGCCTTACGTGCATCCGTGCGCGCAAGGATCAGCACATCTTCCTCTTCGCGCGCATCCACCGCAGCCTTAATGCGGTCAAACGCCACCTCGCGTGCCACCACCGCCTTGCCCGGGGTGTGGCCACAACGTTTGGGCGCCACCTGATCCTCAATCATCACCGCCGCCGCCCCGGCCCGCGCCAGACCTTTCACGGTGCGGATCACATTCATCGCATTGCCGTACCCGGTGTCCCCGTCCGCCACAAACGGCAGGCTGGTCGCCTCCGATATGTTGCGCACGTGGTCCACCACCTCGCCATAGCTCATCAGCCCCAGATCCGGCATGCCAATGCGCGAGGCCGAGGCGGCAAAGCCCGACATAAACGTCATGTCAAACCCGGCCTGCTCAATCAGCTTGGCGGAGAGCGCATCATAACAACAAGGCGCCACCACCAGCTCTTTCTGCTCCAGAAGCGAGCGTAATCGTGCCGCGCGCAGGTTGCGCCCCTCGTTGGGTGCAATGCGAACTGTATTTGTCATGGTCAGTGTCCTTCCGCTCAGCGGGCCAATTCATACGGGATGTACAGCGCCAGCGCAGGCCAGAACCACAACAGCACCGCCACCGCCAGCATGATCGCCGCAAACGGCAGCGCGCCTTTCGCAACCTCCTGCAACCGCGCATTGGCCACCGCCTGAATGACAAACAGGTTCATCCCCACCGGCGGCGTGATCAACGCGGTCTCAATCAGCACCACAAAGAAGATGCCAAACCAGATCGGATCAATCCCGATGTTGAGCACCGCTGGCAAAAGCACTGGCACCATAATGAGCAGCATCGACAGGCTCTCCAGAAAGAACCCCATGAACAGCAGCACCAGGCCCACTGCGAGAATAAACAAGCTTGGGTTGGAGATGTTCTCCGTCAAAAACGCGCTGATCGACTGCGGGATCAGGTAGAGCGTGATCGCATAAGAAAACACCTTCGCCCCCGCCACAATGATCAACACCATCACCGACGTGCGCAGCGAGCCTTCGACTGCCTCCCGCAGCTTGGCCCAATCCATGCGCCCCATGGCAAAGGTCATGATCAGCGCAATCACAAAGCCCAACCCCGCGCTTTCAGATGGCGTCGCAATACCGGTGTAAATCGAACCTACGATCGCCACTGCCAGCGCCACCGTTGGCAGCGCCATCAACGAGCTTCGCGCGCGTGTGCCCCAATCGGCTTTGGGCATCGGTTGATAGGCACCCGAGAAGCGCGAAAATAACATCCCATAAACAATGAAGGCCCCGGCCAAAAATAACCCCGGCCCAATGCCCGCCAGGAACAGCGTCGGGATCGAGCTTTCCGTTACCACACCATAAATGATCAGCGGGATCGACGGCGGGATCAAAATCCCCAAAGTGCCGCCCGCCGCCAACATGCCGTAAACAAACGGTTTGTCATAGCCACGCTTAGACATCTCCGGGATCGCCACGGTGCCAATGGTTGCTGCGGTCGCCACCGAAGAGCCGGAAATGGCGGAGAACAACGTGCAGGACAGGATCGTCGCCACGCCCAGCCCGCCGGGCCAATGCCCGACCCAACTTTGCACCGCCGCATAAAGATCACGCCCCACCCCGCCTTTGAGCAAGACATTGGACATCAGCAAAAACATCGGCACGGCGAGGAGCTCAAAACTGTCCATCGAGCCATGCAACCGCTGCGGCACCGCCACCAATGGCAGGCCTTTCAGACCCAGCAGGATCACCCCGAGACCGCCCAGCGCAAAGGCCACCGGAGTGCGCAACAACAACAGCGCCATCAGTGCCACAAGAATGAGAACCGCTTCCATCAGTGCGCGCCCCCCATCACGTCATCGCCGGGCAAAGGCTCTGCCCACACGCGATACAGCTGCACTCCGCCCTGCAGCATCAACAAAGCGCTGCCGACCCAGACCGGGGCATGGGTGATCATCTTTGGCGGTGCCAGATAGGTGTCCGTGGTATGCCCCGCCATGGTGGCTTTCAGCCAAATCTGAAACCCGAAATAACAAGCCGTGCCGGCAAAAATGAACAACACGACAATCGCCAAAGTCTCCGCCAACCGGCGCCAGAGCGTGTTGGGGTTGCTCAACAGCACATCAATCGTGACCATCTCACGGTGCTTCAGCACATAGGCCGCGCCCAGGTACACCACCCAGACCTGCAACACCCGGCTGATCTCATCCACCCAAATGGTGGGCGCGTTAAAAACGTAACGCATAAGCACTTCAAACGTGATGAAAAAGCCGATGGCAAACAGGGTCCAGGCACAAATCTTGCCTGTAAACTCAGTGATGCCATCAATGATCCGGATGATCATTGGCCACTCCTTGCTGTGAATTTTCGCGGGAAAGAAAAAGGGGGACGCCATCCCTTAGGACAGCGCCCCCCCAAAAGGCTTAGTTGGTCATTGCGCCTTTCACAGCCGCAACCGCCGCCGCGCCGGTCTCGCCGGTTTCTTCAACAAAACGGTCCACAACGCTGGCCGTCGCCGCAACCCAGGCCGCGCGCTGATCATCAGACAGTTCGGTCACGGTCATGTTGGCTTTCATCTCATCCACGGTGGCCGCTTCTTCTGCGTAGATCTGATCACGCAGTTTTTGCTCCACTTCCGCCGCAGCCGCGTCGATGATGGCTTTGTGCTCAACAGACAAACCTTCGTAGACGTCATTGTTGATCACCGCGACAAACTCGATCGCGCTGTCAAAGGTCAGGGTCATCTGATCCATCACCTCAAACAGCTTGCGGGATTTCACCGCAGACGCGCCGGTCATGCCCACATCCACGGCACCCTGCTGATACGCGAGGAATTGTTTGGAACCGGACATCAGGGTTGGCGCACCGCCAAGTTCCTGCACGGTCCAGCCATGGACCTTGCCGTAGGTACGGACTTTTTTATCCGCAATATCAGCCGGTTCCACAATTGCGTCGCCGTTGGTCAGATACACGTTGCGACCAAATGCCTGCCACCACAGAATGCGGTTGTTGGTCTCTTTCAGGATCGCCGCGTCCAATGTCGCACGCATGTCAGAGCCTGGTGCAACAGCGGCGCGGATGTGGGCTTCGTCAGCAAAGATAAACGGGATCGACACCACGTCCACCGCAGGAACTGACCCGGCAAAACGACCAATAAAGGCAGAGCCCGCCTCAACTGCACCGCTGCCCACCGCACCTGGTACTTCTTTGTCTTTGAAAAGCTGCGCAGACGGGAACAATTGAATTTCCAGCGCACCATCGGATTTTTCTTCAACGATGCTGGCAAAATCCTGCCAGTTCTTGCCCAAGGAATGTGTTTCCGGCAGCTGCAAAGTCACCCGGATGGTCTCTGCAAAGCTGGCAACTGGTGCAACGCTGACAAGCGCGGCTGTCGCGGCGGCTGCAATCCAATGTTTCATGACGTCCTCCCAAAATCGTACTTATGAACGCTCAACCCTAGGGCGGCTTATGGAAACCGGGTCACAATTTTGAACGCCTGTTTCCGCTAACGCGCAACAGCGTTTCTTTTTGCGCGCAAATTGTAGGACCAAACGGTCAAATTTTGGACTGCAAGGAAATTTGCTTTCGTTGTATACAGTTACAACCGAGGAAGGAAACCGCTTTGGACGACGCCGACAAACGCATCTTGCGCGCTATTCAAGAACAACCAGAGCTCACAATGCGAGAGCTTGGCGAAGTCACCGGCTTAAGCCACACGCCCTGTTGGCGCCGCCTGAAACGGTTGCGCGAAGAGGGCTATATCACTGATAAACGGTATGTTTTGGACGCCCAGAAGCTTGGCTTCGACATTGTTGCCTTCTGTTTGGTGAAGCTGCAGAAGCACACACAGGAGTCGCTGGAGGAATTTGAAGCCGCCATCGAATTTCTGCCGGAGGTGGTGGAGTGCTACTCCGCCACCGGTGATCAGGACTACATCCTCAAGGTGCTCGCGCTCAGCGTGCGGGACTACGAGGAAACCATCAAACAGCGCCTGCTAAAACTGCCGCACATTGGATCCATCCGCACCAGCCTCGCGCTCAACGAGATCAAGAACACACCAGACGTGCCGGTCTGAAGCGCCAGCACGTCCGCGTAATTATCAACCTGACGCTGCGCCCAACCCTATCGCCGCATTGGCCTGACACCATGCCAATGCACGGTCACTCAAAAACGAACCAAGCTTCACCTCAACCTCCTGATGGTAGCTGTCCAACCAGGCGATTTCCGCCACTGTCAGCGCATCATAATCCAACATCTCGGTCATGATCGGCGCCCAGGTCAGATTGCGGAACCCAAAGAAGCCATTGTCCTCTTCGACAATCTCAAACAGGTTTTCGATACGGATGCCATAAAGCCCCGCCACATAGTGTCCCGGCTCAATCGACATCACCATACCAGGCATCAAATCCACCGCACTGACCGGCTTGCCAATCCGCTGCGGATGTTCATGCACCGACAGCCGATGCCCAATCCCATGGCCCGTGCCGTGGTCATAATCCAAGCCTAAGTCCCACAGCGGACGCCGACAGATGGCATCAATATGATGCCCCTGCGTGCCGCGCGGAAACTTCAACGTGGCCAGCGCATAGAACGCTTTGAACACTGCGGTGTAGGCCTGATCGTACCCTTCGGGCCGCTGCCCAAAGGCAAAGCTGCGGGTAATGTCGGTGGTCCCTGTCTCATACTGCCCACCACTGTCCAGCAGGTACGGAGCCTCCGGCAAGATCGCCGCGTTGCGCGTTTCCGTGGTGGCATAATGGCACATCGCGGCATTGCCGCCCGCCGCCGAGATCGTATTGAAACTCTCACTCAGGTAACTACCACTGGCCTGGCGAAACGCGTTCACCTGCGCCTCCGCCTCGCTTTCCCGCAGAGGATCGCCATTGGCCGCCCGCACAGGCACCGCTTCTGCCAACCAGGCCGAAAACTCGGTCACCGCCACGCCATCCTGAATGTGGCAGGCACGCATGCCTTCCAGCTCCACCGCATTCTTCAACGCCTTGAGATGCGTCAGGTAGCTGGTCCGTCGCTCAATCTTAGCACCAATCTTCTCCAGCGCCAGACACACCGCAACAGGCGAGAACTCAGGATCCACCAAGACCCGCTGTCCGGTTTTCACCGAGGCGCGGATAGAAGGCAAAAACCCATGTGGCGGCATGACCGAAATACTCTCCGGCAGGCTGGCCACCAGATCATCCGGCAGTTTCTCCGGCTCCACAAACCAAGTGACTGCGCCCGTGTCTGCCACCAACATAAAGGACTGCGGAATCGGCAAAAACGGCACATCGCCGCCGCGCACATTCAGGCACCAGGCAATGTTGTCCGGCTGCGTTTCCACATGAAACTGCGCCTGCTCCTGCGCCATAAACGTCGTCAGCTCCGCTACCTTCTCACTTGCCGTTGTCCCGGCAAACTGCACCGGCATCGCGCTCACCTTCTCCATGGGTGGCGGTGGCTGCGTGTCCCAAATGAAATCCACCGGATTGTCATTTTGTGCCGCCAGCTGCACGCCTGTCTCCGCAAGGGCCCCGGCAAAGCGATCGTACCAACTCGGCGGCAAATGCATCGGATCAAACCCAACGCACCACCAATCTCCGGCCTGCTCCGACAGCCACGCCTCCGGCGGCTCCTCAAACAAGTGGCGGAAGGAAAACACCCCGCCCAAACACTCTTCGCGCACCTGCACGCTATAGCGCCCGTCCACAAACATCGCGACCTCATCCATGGTCACAATCGCCATGCCAGCCGATCCCGAAAACCCGGTCACATACTGCAACCGCTCATCATGCGGCGCGACATACTCGCCTTGATGGGCGTCATAGCGCGGCAGGATGAACGCATCCAACCCACGCACACGCATCTCCGCGCGCAACGCAGACACCTGCGGCGGCACAGTCTCGATCCCACAATCAGGCATGGTGGTTGATCTCCTCCGCATGGTGACAGGCCACCTCTCCCCGTCCCTCCAAGGCCCGCAATTCCGGGATCACTGTCCGGCACTGGGCTGTCACATGACGACAGCGCACATGGAACGGACAGCCGGGCGGCACATTCAGGGGCGACGGCAACTCGCCCTCCAACTGGATCGCCGCGCCTTTGTCATCGGGATCCAACGACGGCGCCGCGCTCAAAAGCGCCTGCGAATAGGGATGCGACGGCGCCGAAAATAACGTCTCACTGTCGCCAATCTCCACAATCCGCCCCAGATAAATCACCGCCACACGGTTGGACACATGCCGCACCAATCGCAGATCATGCGCCACAAACAGGATGGTCAGCTGCAGCCGCTCCTGCAGCTCAAGCAACAGGTTCACCACCTGCGCCTGCACCGACACATCCAAGGCCGAAACCAGCTCATCCGCGATCAGCACCTCCGGCTCCACCGCCAAGGCCCGCGCAATGGCAATCCGCTGACGCTGTCCGCCGGAAAACTCATGGGGCAACTTGTCGACCGCATCTTGCGGCAAACGCACCAGCTCCAACAACTCCGCAACCCGTCCGGCAATCTCCGCCTCCGGCCGCATCTGATGCACCCGCAGTGCTTCGGCCAGAATGTCGCCGGTTGTCATACGTGGGTTCAACGACGAGTACGGGTCCTGAAACATCATCTGAACACGCCGGTTGTAGCTGCGGTCCTTGCGCGCCGCCGCGCCAAAGATGTTCTCCGCGTCAAAGTGGATCTCACCGCTGGTCGGCTCATACAGCCGTACGATGCAGCGTGCCAAAGTCGACTTGCCACAGCCGGACTCGCCGACCACACCAAGGGTCTCGCCCTGCTGCAACTCAAGGCTCACACCATTGAGCGCATTCACCGCTTTACCCGGCTTGCGCTGCACCACATCCAGAAGGCTGCGCGACACCGGAAACGACAAATGCAGGTCGTCAATTTTCATCACAGTCTGGGTCATGCGGCATCTTCCTGTGTCGCGGGCAGTGGGTTGAAACAGGCGGTCTGCCGCCCAGGCGCAATGTCCTGCAAACTAGGTCGCGCGGTCTGACAGGCCTTTCCAGCCGCCTGACAGCGCGGCGCAAAGGCACAGCCTTTAGGCAGTGAAAACAGGCTCGGCGGCGTGCCTGGCACCGAATACAGCTGTGTACGAGGCGGCACGTCCTGCGGCACCGAGCGCATCAGGCCTTCAGTATACGGATGGCGCGGGGTTTGCAGCACCTGCCGCACGTCACCCTGTTCAACCACCCGTCCGGCATACATCACCGACACCGTGTCACAGGTCTGCGCCACAACGCCAAGGTCATGCGTCACCAGCACAACCCCCATCGACATCTCATCCGCCAGCTTCAGGATCAAATCCAAAATCTGCGCCTGAATGGTCACGTCCAGCGCGGTGGTTGGCTCATCCGCCAGCAACAGCTTCGGGCTCGCAGCCAAAGCAATCGCAATCATCACCCGTTGCCGCATCCCGCCAGAAAACTGGTGCGGATATTCGCCAAGCCGCGAGGCCGCCGCCGGAATGCCCACGTGATCGAGCATCTCAATTGCGCGGTCCCGCCGCGCCCGCCGCCCCAAATCGGTATGCGCCTTCAGGGTCTCGGTCAATTGCGTGCCAACGGTCAGCAGCGGATTGAGCGAGGTCATCGGCTCTTGAAAAATCATTGCAATCTCGCGTCCACGGATCTTGCGCAGCTGTCGTTCTGACATCGTAGTCAGCTCTTGTCCCTGCCAGCGCACGGACCCGCTCACCTCGCCATAATGCCGCGCCAATCCCAGGATCGAGCGCAAGGTCACGCTCTTGCCGGAACCACTTTCACCGACAAGCCCCTGCACCTGCCCTTTACCAAGCGCAAAGCTCACATCGCGAACCGCAGGGAGGGCAGTGCCGCCCCGGCTAAAGGTGGTGCAGAGGTTCTCTACTTCCAAAATCGGGTGATCAGCCATTGTCTTTCCCCTCACCCGCGTGGCCGCAACAGATCTGCCAGACCGTCGCCAATCAACGAAAAGCCCAGCCCGGTGATCACAATCGCAATCCCCGGCATCAGGCTCAGCCACCAGGCCGTGGTGATAAAGTTACGCCCCTCAGCAATCAGCACGCCCCACTCGGCCTGCGGCGGCTGCGCCCCCAATCCAAGATAGCCGAGCGACGAACCGAGCAGGATCGCCAGCGCCATATCGGTCATCCAGTAAACAATCACCGGCGTGATCGCATTGGGCAGCAGGTGGCGGAAAATGATACGCCGGTCGGAATAGCCCATGACAATCCCGGCACTGGCATAATCATTGCCCATCTGCGCAATCACCTCGGCCCGCATCAGCCGCGCATAGTAGACCCAGCCCACCAGCGTGATCGCGATATACATATTGATCAGCCCCGGCCCCAACACGGCCACCACCGCGATGACCAACACCAAAAACGGGAAGGTGATGATTGCGTCGACCACGCGGCCAAAAATCATGTCAGCCACGCCGCGGTAGTATCCCACCAAGGCTCCAACAGTGACGCCGATGGTCAAGGCAAATACCGTCGCCAAAATCGCCATTTGCATGTTCACCGTATAGGCGTGGATCACCCGCGACAGCGCGTCCCGTCCCAGCATATCGGTGCCAAACGGATGGGCCCAACTTGGCGGTTGCCGCACTGCCAGATAGTCGATGAAGTTCGGATCATAAGGCGCAAAGAAGCTTGGAAAGAGCGCCAACAGGGTGGAAAACCCGATGATCACAGCCCCGATCAGAAACCCCGGCTTGCGCAGCGCCAGTTGCACCCGCGACAGCGGCGCATCGGAGGATTTTGCAGAAGTCACAACAGCATCGCTCATGTCAGACGCATCCTTGGATCAAGCAGGCTTTGGAACAGATCGGTCAGCAGGAAAACAACCGACACCAGAATGGCAAAGGTCAGCGTCAGCCCCTGAATAAGCGGATAGTCCCGCGCAAAAATCGCTTCCAGCATCAGTCGCCCCAATCCGGGCACGGCAAACACGGTCTCGGTCACCAGCGTGCCGCTCATCAGGTTGCCAATCGACAGACCCAGCAGCGTGATGGTGGAAATCAACGCGTTGCGCAGCACGTGCCGCCCCAGGATCAACCGATTAGGCAGCCCTTTGGCGCGCGCAAACTGCACATATTCCGCATCCAGCACTTCGATAATGGCGGCACGCAAATTGCGCATGATGATCGCGGAGGTGTAGAGCGCCACAGTCATTGACGGCAGGAACAGATAATAAAGCTGGCCAAAGAAGCCATCGCCACTGCCCCCTACCGGAAACCAGCGGAGCTGCGCCGCCAGAAAGGTCAGCAGGATAAGACCGATGTAAAACACCGGCATCGACAGGCCGACCTGAAAGACCGTCCGGATCACCGTGTCCGGCCATCTGCCACGGTTGAGCGCGGCAACAAAGGCCAGCGGCCCGGCGATCAGCAACGATAGGGATACCGCAAAAAGCGCAAGGAACCCTGTGGTTGGCAGCCGCTCGATGATTACACTGGACACAGAGGTGCGCATCATGATCGACCGCCCAAGGTCGCCTTGCAAAGTGTTGGTGAAAAACAGCCAGAACTGCACCAGCAGCGGGTCATTCAGACCAAGCTTTTCCCGGATTGCCGCCAAATCGGCGTCCGAAGCTTTGTCGCCCGCAATTGCGATGGCTGGGTCGCCCGGCAACAGCCGGACCAGAAGAAAAATGATGATCATCACAAGCACAAATGTGGGGACCATCAGCGCGAGGCGCTTCAGAACGTATTGCAGTCCGGCCATGGGTATTTTCCAATTGAGAAACGCGCCGCAGGCCCTCACCCGCGACGCGCTAAGGTCTTACTTGCTCACAGTTGCACGGGAGAAGATGTTGGCGCCCAACGGGGTCTGAACATAGCCGTCAACCGCTGTGGACACCGCCACCGAAAAGGGAGTCTCATACATGAACAGCAACGGCGCAGCATCGGCGTAGATCTTCTGCATGTCCGCATATTGCTGAGCCCGAGCCGCTTGGTCCATTTCTGTACCGGAAGCCTCAAAGAGCGCGTTGAACTTGTCGCTCTCCCAACCGGTGCCCACCGCATTGCGCACTGGCGAATAGCCCAACCAACCAGTGACCTGGCTTGGATCGTTCACGTCATCCACCCAGCCATAGGTGTGGATGTCAAACTCACCGGAACGGTTTTTCGCGCCACGGGTTGCCCCGTCCACTTGCTCCACCACCAGATCAATGCCCAGCGGCGCCCACATCTGCTGAAGCGCCGCAAAGATGGTCGCGTCATCAGACGAGCCTGCCAGCGTGGTCAGCGTCACCTTGGTGCCCGCTTCAATCCCCGCCTCTTTCACCAGCGCCATGGCTTTGTCCATGTCGTAGGAATAGAGATCCAGCTTGGATGCCAGACGGGTAGACGAGGACATCAACGGCGCGGTCATCGGCTGACCAGCGCCTTGTAGCACCAGACCAATCAGCGCGTCTTTGTTGGTGGCATAATTGATCGCCTGACGCACACGCACATCGTTGAGCGGGTTGGCCGAACCATCCGCACGGGTTTCGCGGGTGTTGATCGGCGAATAGATGATCCGCGTGGACGGGTAGAGGTTCATGTTGATCGCCGGATCGGCGTCCAGTTCGGCCACACGGCTGAACGGCACAAACTCCACCGCATCAACTTCGCCCGCCTGCAGCTTCAGGATACGGGTGGCATCATCCGGGATGATCTCAAAATGCACCTTGTCCAGATATGGCAGCGGCTTGCCATCGGCGCCCATCTCCCAGTGGTGCTCGTTGGCGCAGAAATCCATCGACGCGCCCTGCTCAAAGCCACACATATAGAACGCGCCGGAACCGACACCGGCGCTTGCGGTGGCAAAGATGGCGGCGGATTTCTCTTGATCCGTTGCGCCCTCTGCCGCCTCAAACACGTCTTTGTTCACAATCGCGGTGTTAAACGTCGCCAGCATCGACAGAATGGTTGGGTCCGGCTGGCTCAGGCTCACGGTGATGGTGTTGCCGTCCGCGGTCACGTCAGACACGCTGCCCAGCATGCCGGACCACGGCCCCAAATCGCCATTGCGTGCGCGGTCCAGTGAGAACAGAACATCGTCCGCCTCCAGCGCCGACCCATCGGCAAACTTCAGGCCCGACTGCAGCATCAGCTTGACGGTCTTGCCATCCTCTGAGACTTCAAAGCTCTCGGCCAATCCGCCCACAATCGACTTCCCGTCATCAGACGAACGCAACAGCGTGTCAAACAAGCTGCCCACCATCCAGATGTCCGGATTGCGGTCCGCGTAAATCGGATCAATCAGGCGCGAGCCGTCGTAGCGGGCAAAGTTCATTGTGCCGCCGCGCTCCTGCGCCGCCACCGGCATTACAAGTGCGGTCGTTGCCGCCAAAGCCGCCGCCATAAGGGTGCGTGTCATGTCTATTTTCCTCCCTGGTCGAATCTCTTCGGTGACCGGGAGAATAGGCAGTTTTTGACATTTTGCTAAAACTTTTTTTAGCAAAACTAAATTTTTGAAGTGGAGACTTTAGCCAAAATCCAGAAATTGGATACAATATACTGAAAACACTACCCTTCTTTCTGACATCCGCAAACTTAATTTTCTGCCGCTGTGCTCATTGGCGTGGTGCTGACCCACAACTCCACGGATTCCACATCGCTTACGACACGCGAAAAATGCGGTTTTGCGGTGTTGTGGTGAATCACATCCCCCGGCCCCATGACAAACACTGCGCCCTCCAGATGGTACTCAACCTCTCCAGACAGCAGGTAACAAAACACCTCCCCGTCGTGGCACATCTTCTCGGATTCATGCCCAGGCGGACGGTGAATGATCTGTGAATGCATCAGCGCACCGGGGAAGCCAGGCCCCAATCTCTCATAAAAACGCCCTGCTGTGCCAAGTGCATAGGATTGTCGGCGGTCTTTCTGGATAAACTCGGAATAGGTTTCCGGCACACTCAACAACTGCTCCACGCTGGTCTGCAACGCCGCTGCAATTGACATCAGCGAAGACAGAGACGGAGAGCTGATCCCGCGCTCCACCTGCGAAATGAATCCGGTGGTCAGATCAGCCTCTTCAGCAACCGCATTCAGCGTCTTGCCCAACGCCTTGCGCCGCAGACGGATCGCCCGCCCCAGCTTCTCCGGCTGCCCCTTTTGTTTTTTCTTCTTTGTTGTCGGGGAAGCCGCCATCACTCTCTCCAATGGTTGATCTGGGAAAACTGCGGCCACACCATATCAGCGGAAAAAGATATGTATACTAAAATGAATTTTAGCATGACTAAATACCGCGCCCCGCTCTGTGCGCCGGTTATCTAATAACAAGCCACTGATTTTGCCCGACGCGCGACACCGGCGGCACCCTGCTACCATCAAAGGAGCTCTTCATGCAATTTGTCTGCCCCGCCGCCCTGCTCGGCCTCTCCCTTTTGACCGCCTGCGCCACCCCACTGGAACGCTGCATCTCCACCGCCCAATCCGAGGTCGCCACCCTACGACGCGCCATCACCACCGCCGAGGGCAACATCACCCGCGGCTACGCCATCCACCGCAGCTCAGAAAGCTACACCTATTATGACACCTGCTATGACAAAAAAGACCGCCCCTACAGCTGCCCGGAAACCCGCTACCGCACCGTGGAAACCCCAGTCGAAATTGACGTCGCGCAGCAGCGCCAGCGGTTGAAATCGCTGCGGCGGGACCTGCCCTCCGCCGAAGACCGCGCCCGTGTTCAGGCGCAGCATTGCACGGCCCTGCACCCGCCAACCGGATGACAGAGCCACGCTCTAAGAGATCTTAGAAGTCAAAAATATCATCTAGGAAGCTGCTCATCTTTTTCTTCTTGCGCGGCTTGCCCTCGTAGCGGCGCGCATGGCCTTCGTCATAGCCACGCCCATCGTACCCCCGCTGCGGCGCAGGCTGGACGTTCTCGGATGGCGGCGGAGGCGGTGGCGCAACATAGGCACTCGCCCGCTCGATGATCTTATCCAGTTCTCCGCGATCCAGCCAAACGCCACGACACGTTGGGCAATAGTCAATCTCCACCCCGTTGCGGTCCGCAATCACCAGGGTTTCGCCATCCACTGGACATTTCATCAAGCACTCTCCTCTTCTTGCTTCCCAACTAGATAGGAAGCCCTCTCGCCATTTTCATCACCCCGGCACGCTTTCCTCTGCGCAAAAGCATCAACACGCCCACACATGGGCACCGCAAGCCTGAATACCCGACAAAACCTATCAAGTATTTGTTTTTAAACGATTTTCCCTTGCACTCCCCCGCGGCTCATTCTACATACCAATCAACAGAGCAAGCCAGACCGGCCACTCACGTACGCAGCACGCATTCCAGCAAGGCCCAGCTTTCGCCAGGTCCAGCCAGACAGCAAGCCACGCACGCAGGCAGATACGGTCCAGCCAGCCACACAAGAACGGCGCCAAGGTTTCATCCCAGGCGCCGTTTTTGTTTGCACCCTCCCCTTTTGCCTTCCCTGAATTACTGGCACGCTCCCACCATGACCAAATCCGATCCCATTCGCCCAACCGATGCGGACGCCCGCGCCTTGGCCCGCGACCTTCTGTCCTCGGCCACCTATGCCGCGCTTGCCGTCACCGATCCCGCCACTCGCACCCCATCCGTGACCCGCGTGGCCCTTGCCACCGCGCCAGACGGCATGCCCTTCACATTAATCTCCGATCTCTCCAGCCATACCGGAGCACTGCAGGCCGATGCCCACTGCGCCTTGCTGGTGGGTGAGCCCGGCGACAAAGGCGACCCGCTCACGCATCCGCGCATGACCCTGCACGCCAAAGCCTCATTCCTTGAAAGAGACAGCGATGAACACGCGCAAACACGCGCCCACTATCTATCGCTGCGCCCCAAAGCCAAACTCTACGTCGATTTCCCCGACTTCTCCTTTGTGCGCTTTAAGATGACCGGCGGGCTGCTGAATGGCGGCTTTGGCAAAGCGTTTCACTTGACGCCAGACGATCTGTTAGCGCCAACACCTTTCGCTTGACGCAAGGCTACGGCGCACCCTACCGTCGCGCCATGCCATTACACAGCTTAGATCACGCCAACATCGGCACGCAAAATCTCGACGTCATGATCCGCTTCTACGAAGAGGTGCTGGGCATGACCAATGGCCCCCGCCCGGACTTCGGCTTTCCCGGCGCTTGGATGTATCTCGGCGAAACAGCGGTGGTGCATCTGGTGGGCGCAACCAAACCATTGATCGCGGGCGGTGGAAACATCGCGCTGGAGCACGCCGCCTTTGCCGCCACAGACATGCCAGCTTTCCTGGACGTGCTCAAAGCGCACGATCTGGACTATTACCTCGGCTTCCCACCCGGTTTCCCGATTGTGCAGGTCAATATCCACGACCCGGACGGCAATCACCTGCATGTGGATTTTCACATCGACGAGCTGCCCGATGAGCTGCGCCCCGCGACCTAAGGCGCCCAATAAGTTAACGGAGGCGCGTTCAAATCCGCACCTCCGTGAAACAGTCGCAATACCGACGTAATACCGACGGCCAAATCTGCCGTTCGATCCCGGTCGTAAACCTTTATTGCAGCAGCGCCTTGGACGCTTCGATGGCCTCGGCAATTGGCGCAAAATAACGCACTTCGATCGACGACCCGCTGCGCATCACCTCCGCCGCCTTATCCGCACCCGCCATATAAAGCTGAGTGGCCTGCGGCAAAGACGCCTCTGTAATGGCCTTGATCCGCCCGCCGTTCACACGTTCCCGCCCAAGGTTGGAATCGGTGTTGGCGCGCACAAAAGAATACAAACCACGGTTCACGCGGGTCAGCGCCACTTCCGCTTCCCAATAGACCGAAGCCTTTGAAATCACACGCACAGTTTGGCTGTAGGTCTGACGCAAACAATCAATCCGATATACCTTCGCCACCTTCGCACACTCGCCCACACCGTAGGTGAAAATATCCACCGTGCGCTTGGTCTGCTGGTCAGAAAACCCAATGTCATCTTCCGCCATCGCGGGCTGCGCCATCACCCCAACCACAACCACTGCCGCTGCTTGCAACGTTTTGACTAAGCGCATGAACTGTCTTCCTTTTGCTCTACCGCGTCACATGTACCGCGCATTTGGCATGACGCACAACCTGTGCTGCGGTGCTGCCCAACACAATATCCTGAACCCCAGGCCGATGTGACGCAATCACAATGCAATCCACCGCGTTTGCCGCCCCCCATTTCACAATGGTTTTCCCTGCATGCCCTTCTTCTACAACGCCTTTTACGTTGGGAAGGTCAGCACCCATGGCCTCCAGGCTGGCCACAATCGCCGTCTGCGCTTCTGCCTGGAACCCCTCCGGCACGTAGTTGATCACATAGCTGGGGACATGGGCCATGACATGCAGCAAGCTGACCTGGCCATCCTCATCAATCAACCGCCGCGCCACGGCCACAGCCTCACTTGGGTCATGCGCTTCGTCAAAGGCCACCGGCACCAAAATATGCTTATACATTTCAATCTCCTAACAACAATCAACCACACGAATGTTGCCGCCGTCGTTAGTCAAAGGCGTCCATAACATCATACATGACAGGCTCAAAGCTGCGACACAGCTGATTGATTTTGCGATTGCGCTCACGCATCTCCTCAGACCGCAACATCGCTTGAAAATCTTCACGTCTTTGCCATTGGGAATAATTGGCAATCCGCGTCTGCGCATCGTTTACATGTAACCCGGCAGCAATAAATCCCGGCTGTTTGGAAATGAACTGCTCATAGGCATCGGTCAGCGCATCCAACAAATCCTGACAGGTGCCCGGTGTCATCTCAAAGGTGGTGATGACGGTCTGAAGCTCCGCCTCCTTGGAAATCTTCGGCATAAGTTCCTCCTTCCTTTTCCTCAGCTTAGTCCAGCCTCGCCCAGCTTGGCCATACGTTTTAACCGGCAATGCAGCCTCAAGGGCGCTGCACCCTGTGTCAGACACACGCATGTGATTGCACAAATCCGGTTTTTGCCCCATATTGGGCTTGGTTTTCTGCTGGGTGAAACAGATGGCGACACATGCCACACAGCCCGGCACAGGCAGATGAGGCAACCATGACCAGATTCCTAGCTGCGCCAATTCTGGCGCTGATGCTCGTTCCCGCACTTCCCCATATTGGTGATGCCAACACGTTGAATCGCGCCTGTATGCGTTCAGACCGCGATGGTGCCACCCGACAGATGTGCCGCTGCATTCAGAAAACGGCGAACAAAAGCCTGTCCCGCGCGGATCAGCGCTTGGCGGCCAGCTTCATCAAAGACCCGCACCGGGCACAAGAAATCCGCCAATCCGACCAACGCAGCCACGAGATTTTCTGGAAGCGCTACAAGAAGTTTGAAACCAGCGTTGTCTCGAGCTGCAAACACCTGCGCTGATCCGACGTCCTGATGAAAGCCACTTGACCCATCGTCGTTCCCTATTCACAAAAGCAAAAGCTGGTGGAGGGACCTATGCTCAACAAAGGTGTCACCTTACGTGGCCTCGAGGTCTTTGAAGCGCTCGCCGAGCACGGTTCTGTCGCGCGCGCCTCCGAGATCACCGGCCTGTCGCAGCCAGCCGTGTCTCAGCAAATCCGCAACCTCCAAACCGCGCTTGGCACCGACCTGATTGATCACAGCAAACGCCCGATGCAGCTCACCGCAGCCGGGCGCACCTATTTGGTTCGGGCGCGTGACGTTCTCTCACAACTGCGGCTGGCGGAATCTGAGCTCACCGTCATGGACCTCACCCATTTGACGCAGCTGTCGATGGGCATCATTGACGATTTTGACAACGACTTGACCCCTCGGCTTGTGACCAAACTGGCGGAATCGATGACCCAATGTCGCTTTCGCCTCGTGACCGCGCCCAGTCATGAAATCACCGACGCCATTCGCGATGGAGACCTGCACCTCGCGATCACCGCCGTGGCTCCGCAAGCGGCTGAAGGCATGACAGAATATCCTCTGGCGCAAGATCCCTTCATCCTGGTTACGCCTTCCGGTCGCCTCCCCGCGTCCGGCGATATCACCCAGATTTTGCACGATCTTCCAATGCTGCGCTACGGACAGGAACAGCTGATCGGACGCCAAATTGAGACGGAGTTGATCCGCGCCAACCTGGACGTGCCACAGCGTTTCGAGATTGGCTCCAACCCCTCTCTCATGGCCATGGTCTCACGCGGCATCGGCTGGGCTATCACCACGCCTTTGGGATATTTGCGCGCCGCCCGTTTTCACGATCAAGTCGACGCCCACCCGCTCCCCTTTTCCCCGTTCAGCCGCCAAATCTCACTGCTGGCAAGCGGAGATTGGGCCGACACTGTACCGCGCGATGTGGCCCAGACCATGCGCGGCTTGATCCAGGCACACATGGTCACCCCTGCAATTGAACGCTTCCCATGGTTGGAAGGTGAGTTCAAAATTCTTGGGTCTGACACCTAATCCAGTTTTCAGTTTCCCAAAACTTCACACACGTTCAAGCGCCGCCTTGAGCCCGCGTGCGCAGTCTTCAATCAGATCCAACGCCCCGTCAAAATCGCGGGTGTAATACGGATCCGGCACCTCAGACATGCCGCAATCCGGCGCATAGTCGGTGAACAGGCGCACTACAGTATCGCTGCCATCCGGGCGCAACGCCTCAATATTGGCGATGTTCTCCGCGTCCATCCCAATGATCAGATCGAACCGTTCAAAATCCGCTGCCACAAACTGCCGTGCGCGCAAATCGGACAAGTCCACATCTCGCGCCAGTGCCGCATCCTGCATTGGCCCATAAGGCGACTTGCCCACATGCCATCCCGCAGTTCCCGCGCTATCGGTTTCCACCTCTGGCGCCAAGGCGCGAAACACGCCTTCCGCCGAGGGCGACCGACAGATATTGCCCAAGCATACAAACAGAACCCGCATGGTACCTCTCCCTTGTGGTGCCCTAGCCATCGCCGCAACTGGCTTATAGGTCAAGCACTTGCCTCCCTCCGAGCCGCTTGCAACACTGCACACAGCCAATTCAGGAGCGCCTATGTCACAATCGATTGTCATCCTCACCGGTGCCGGGATCAGCGCCGAAAGCGGTCTGGGCACCTTTCGCGACGAAAATGGCCTCTGGGCGCAGCACCGGATCGAAGATGTCGCCACGCCAGAAGGCTTCGCCCGCAACCCTAAGCTGGTGCATGATTTCTACAACGCGCGCCGCGTGCAATCTTCCGAGGCAGAGCCCAATGCAGGTCATCATGCGCTTGCCAAGCTTGAAGCCAATTATCCAGGGGAGGTGTTAATCGTCACCCAAAACGTGGATGGGCTGCACGAAAAAGCGGGGAGCCGGAACGTGTTACACATGCACGGAACACTGCACGGCGCCCTTTGCCACAGCTGCGACCACCGATGGCCTGCCCCTCTTGAGATGGCCGCAAACGACCCCTGCCCGGCTTGTAGCGCGCCAACAACTCGCCCCGACATCGTCTGGTTTGGCGAGATGCCATACGGCATGGAGCGCATCTCAAACGCGCTGGCACGTGCCGATGTGTTTGTCTCAATTGGCACCTCCGGCGAGGTCTACCCTGCGGCCAATTTTGTCAATGAAGCCGACATGTTTGGCGCCCATACAGTGGAACTGAACCTCGAGCCCTCATCCGGCGTCTCCCGCTTTGCCGAAACCCACTTTGGCCCCGCCACCCAGGTTGTGCCGCAATGGGTCGCCACAGAGCTCGCCCGCACCAAATAGAAAAAGGCCGATCCCCACGGACCGGCCCTCCATTATTCAACAGTTTTGACAGACGCTTAGCCGTCAGATTTTTTCATGTCATGGCCAGAATGATCACCGTGCTTCATCGCACCGTGATCTGGCTTGCGTTCTAGGTCCACTGGTACTTCCAGGGTCACGTCGCCTGCTTTTTCGAACGTCAGAGTGATTGTCACAACGTCACCATGCTCCAGTCCACGGTTAAGGCCCATAAACATCACATGATCGCCGCCACGCGCCAGCGCATGCGTACCGTTTGCTGGCACAGCAAAACCTTCTTTCACGTGCATCATCTTCATGTTGCCGTCGGCGTCTTCTTTATGCGTGTGCAACTCTGTCCGCTTGGCCACGTCTGACGATACGCCGATCAGCTGATCATCTTCTGCGCCGGTGTTTTCGATCACCATAAAGGCGGCACCTGCTTTGGACATTTTTGTTGCCACACGCGCATAGGCATCGTTCACGGCAATGGTGCTTTCTGCAAAGGCAGGCAAAGCAAGGACAACGGTAGCCGCGGCCGCGAGGGAAAGTGTTTTGAAGGACATGTTGGTCTCCTGACCGTTAGATTTTCTTGATTTTGAAACGGGATCAAAGAAAATCAAACGGCGGCGCACGGGCACTTTCGGCGATGAGTCGAATCACATCTTCAACCGCGGCCTGTGGACTGCGCAGCACTTCGCCGCGCCCAAGCTCAAGGCCAACCTCCTGCGGATCAGCAGCGATCCAATTCAGCAGAGAAAAGCTCACTTCCGGGCACAGATGCGCCGGCCCGGTCGGATTGCCCTCGGCATCCACCGGCACCATGACAGCGCTTTCGCCAATGCAGTATTCCGCAAAGCCCTCAGGGCCTGTCATACCACGCGCAATGGCCATGCTGTGCCCGGTTAAGACCAGCACCAGCGCCATTGTGGCAGCCACATATTTGCGCAATCGAAGCATCATGGCCGCATATAGGCACGCCCCGTCAAGATTGTGAAGCGTGACAAAAAGAAACAGCCCCGCAAAACTGCGAGGCTGCCCAAATCTTCAAAAAGATCAGTGCGATCAGGCGTTTGCGGCCTGTGCTTTGGCGATCTCTTTTTTAACTTTCAGCGCGTTGTCAGACAGCTCAACGTCTTTGGCTTTCGCCATGAAGCCGTCCAGACCACCGCGGTGATCTACAGTGCGCAGCGCGGCCGCGGAGATGCGGAACTTGAAGCCACGGCCCAGAGTCTCAGACTGCAGGGTCACGTCGTTCAGGTTTGGCAGAAACCGGCGACGGGTGCGGTTTTTGGCGTGGCTTACGTTGTTGCCCGTCATCGGGCCTTTTCCGGTCAGTTCGCAACGGCGCGACATGGGTATATCCTCGTTTTACGGTCCACGGGGATATGGACCCCGTCAAAGCAATTGGGCGCCGCCTAGGCCGCGCCCGGAAATTCGTTTGGCGTCATTAGGCCCATTTCGCGGGGGCGTCAAGTGATTCAGCTGCGCTTTGGCTGCATTTTGCAGCTTAAGCCTCCGGCGCGTGATCTTCGTTATCCGCCAGACAGTTTCGGTCCCACTGAATTGTCATACCTTGATGCCGACGGGCAAAGATTTCAGGCAGAAAGTTTTCAAAATTTCCAACCTCTTCGACCGAATGCAAAATCCACGCGTAATTCTTGTCTTCGTAATAAAGCCAGGGAATCATCACCCTGTTGACCAACGGTTTCAGCCACCCGCTTTCCACCCCCACAGTGAGGTGGTTGGTAAACTTGGCCCCTTCCGGCCCATCTTCAAACCGGAATTCCAAATCCGCCACGGTCACCCCACGCCGCGTTGCCTTCAGAGCAAACTTCTCCTCCTCCAGCGCCACCACTTCCAGCCGTTCATCCAACATGTATTTTGGATTGCGCTGATAAGCCTCTTTGACGTTCACGAAGTCCCCAGCAGTTAAAGGCCCTTCGGGGGAGGCCTTCTCACTGTCCAGAGAAATATGATCCTGCGGGTGGCTGACCATAAAAGCCGGGTACGTCTGCCCGTCAATCACCAGCGTTAAATCCGCGTAGACACCATACCACCAGCTGAGCATCTCGGCGGTCACGTCCCGCACCGGCGGGTGATCCACCTCAAACAAAGTGCGCCCGTCCGGGAGATGGGTCACCATTGAGTGGGCATTGTCAAAACTCTTGAGTTCCCAGCCGAACTCACGTGGTTCAGGTAACTGCACTTCGCTCCCCCTGCATCTCGACGCTCTACGTGCGGTCCCATCGCGTCGTTAGTTGCACCGTGATGGTGCCGTGTATGTAGAGTGCGTGTACTTACCATTGGCGGGCAAGAAACATTTTCCACATTTCAAATAAACCTTTTGCACTAACTTTCCTCAACAGCCCGATCCCACACAATCACCTCCCCCTGATCCCGGCGGGCGTAAATGTCCGGCAAGAAATGCGCCCAAGCGCTGATTTCTTCCACATTGTGCTGCATCCAAGCCTCAGTTTTCTTCTCGTCAAAGAGCACAGGAATGAACACCTGATTGATCAGTGTCTTTGCCCACCCATTTGGGACTCCAATACACAGCCGGGTCATCACCTGCACACCACTATCGGTGTCTTGGAAAGAGTGTTCCAGCTGGGCAACGGTCAATCCCAACCGAACAGACCGAATGGCATAATTTCGGGGAGTCCGTCGCAAGACCTGGAGCGTCTCATCTGTGGAATATCGCGTATTCCGACCATAGGCCTCTTGAAAGGCAATCCGATCCCCAGCTTTCAGCGGCGCTTTTGTCTCGCCTCCGACCCGTTCGATGTACGCATGGTCGCGGGGATGCCACACCAAAAAGGCCAGATGTGTCTCTCCATCAATTTTCAGCTTGAGATGCGCATAAACCCCAAACCACCACGCAACCATCTCGGCTGTCACACCCGGCACAACCGGGTGGCTCAATTCCATGACCAGACGCCCATCATGGGTTTGGGTAAACACCGTTTCGGCTTCTTCAAGTCCACGCAAAGCCCAGCCGAAATCACGCACGGGGGGTAAATTTTCCAACGGCTTAGTCAAACGGCACCATCTTGCATCCCAGGCAAGGTACGGGAGAACGTATTATCCATACAGACATGATGGCGCAGTTTAAGAGAGGTGATCAAGCATCTCTTTGGCCGCCTGGCCCGGGGTCATAGCACCAGACGCCACTTTTCCATCCAGTTTTGCCATTTGGTGCGGGGCCTGCCCTTGCTGCAATCTGGCCAACAGCCCTTGCCGCACTTCCTCGTGAAACCAGAACTGCGCCTGCGCCGCGCGCCGGTAGGCCCAATGACCCTCCGCCTTGCGCCACTCCGTAAGCGTCGTCATCTCGCCCCACGCGTCGGTCAATCCGTTTTCTTCCAGAGCCGACACTGTCATCGCTTTTGGGAACCCTTCCGGGTCCTGCGGCCGTTTGCGCAACAAGCGCAACGCTCCGGAATAATCCGCACAGGTCCGCATCGCGGTGGCCTTCAGTTCGCCATCCGCCTTATTCACCAGGATGACGTCCGCCATCTCCATAATCCCGCGCTTCACACCTTGAAGCTCATCGCCCCCGGCAGGCGCCAGCAACAGCAAGAACAGGTCCGACATCTCCGCCACGACGGTTTCGGATTGCCCAACGCCCACAGTCTCAATCAGCACCACGTCAAAGCCCGCCGCCTCACAGAGTGCCACAGCTTCCCGCGTGCGCCGTGCCACGCCGCCCAAATGGGTCTGACTGGGCGAAGGTCGAATGAACGCATTCCGATCCCGGCTCAGCCGTTCCATGCGCGTTTTGTCACCCAGAATAGACCCGCCCGACCGCGCCGAAGACGGATCCACCGCCAGCACAGCCACCCGCAGACCCTGCGCGGTCAACATCATGCCAAAGCTCTCGATAAAGGTGGATTTACCCACCCCCGGCGTGCCCGACAGCCCAATCCGCAGCGACTGTTTGCCCGCCTTTGACAGTTCATCTAACAGGGCCGTGGCCTGCGCCCGATGATCGGGCCGCGCGCTCTCCACCAACGTGATGGCACGGGCCAGAGCCCGACGGTCCTGTTTCAGTATTCTGTCGCGCAGATCTGCGATATCCATGGACAAGCCTGTATCTTTTTGATTGTGAGTCTTCATGCCGCGCATGACCCCATTTTGTCTACCCCGCCCCGCCCACCTTCTCGCCCCACTGCTGCTCTGTGCCGCAGTTGGCGTGCCGCACGTGGGGCAAGCCAATTCTGAAACCCAAAAGTGGTCGGTACATGCCTTTGGCTTCAAGGTTGGCGAATTGGACGTGGCCGCGCAGCAAACCAAAAGCAAATTTTCCGGCAAAGGCATTTTTTACACAACCGGGCTTGCTGGCGCCCTCCGCCGCATCCGCTTCACCGTACAAAGTCAGGGCACGATCCGCGGCAACAAAATCGCTCCGTCCCGCTATGACGGCTTCATCGACACCGGCAAACGGGTCAGCGAAACTACCCTGACCTTCACAGGCAACCTGCCCCGTAAAACCGCTGGCGCCCAAACGCCCGCCGCACCGATCTCGGACAAAGCCAAGCGCGACGCTGTCGATCCGATGACCATGATGTGGCTCACGCTACGCGATCAGGACGCGGATCAACTCTGCACGTTGGACCAAACCCAGTACGACGGCACCCGCCTCGTGCGCATCACGCTGAAATCCCGCCAAAACGGAAACGGCAAAGTCACCTGTGCCGGCACCTACGACCGCATCGGCGGCTATTCCGCCGAAGAACTGGCGGAACTCAAGACCTCACCACTCTCCATTGTCTACACGCCCGCTGGCGACCACTGGCGCGCCAGCGAGGTGCATCTCACCTCCCGCCACGGCAAGGCCAAACTCTTCCGCCGCGACTAGCGTATCCCCCCTAGACGCCCCGCGCCCACGGGCCGATAAGGTGCTTCATGACGCAACTGCCCATCCACGACGCCCTCGATCCCCTGATCGCCGCTCTGCGCACCACCGGCCGTGCGGTCCTGCAAGCCCCACCCGGAGCAGGTAAAACCACCGTTGTGCCCCTTGCCATGCTGGAGGCGAACCTCAGCGAAGGCCGCATCCTAATGCTGGAGCCGCGCCGTCTGGCCGCCCGCGCCGCTGCCGAGCGCATGGCGCAGACCTTGGGGGAAACCGCCGGTCAAACCGTGGGTTACCGCGTGCGTGGCGAAAGCAAGACCTCCAAGTCCACCCGCATTGAAGTGGTGACCGAAGGCATCCTCACCCGCATGATTCAATCTGACCCGGAACTCTCCGGCATCGGAGCGGTGATCTTTGACGAATTCCACGAACGCAGCCTGAACGCCGACCTTGGCTTGGCCCTTTGCCTCGAAATCTGCGACGCCCTGCGCGATGACCTGCTTTTGCTAGCCATGTCCGCCACGTTGGACGCGGAACCCGTGGCCGCCCTGATGGCCAACGCCCCGATGATCACGTCGGAAGGCCGCGACTATCCCGTTGAAACCCGCTGGCTCGACAAACCCTTGCCCAAAAAGGCACGTCTGGAAGAGGCCACCGCGCGCCTCATCACCCAAGCGGTCAAAGAAACCGACGGTGGCGTGCTGGTCTTCCTACCCGGCGAAGGCGAAATCCGCCGCACGCAATCTCTGCTCAACCTGCCCGATGACTGCACCGTACACCCTCTGTTTGGCGCCATGCCTTTCAAGGATCAACAAGCCGCCATCCGCCCCGCCAAAACCGGTCGCAAGGTGGTGCTCGCCACCTCAATCGCGGAAACGTCCCTCACCATTCAGGACGTGCGTGTGGTGGTTGACGCAGGCCGCGCCCGTCGCGCCCGCTTTGATCCCGGCTCCGGCATGTCCCGCCTTGTGACGGAACGCGTCACCCGCGCGGAAGCCACCCAACGCCAAGGCCGCGCCGGGCGTGTCGCTGAGGGCATCTGCTATCGTCTCTGGACCAAAGGCGAGGAAGGCGCGCTTTTGCCCTTCCCGCCTGCCGAAATCGAAGCCGCCGACCTCAACGGCCTCGCGCTTGAGCTTGCCCTCTGGGGCGCCGCCCCCACGGACCTCGCCCTTCTGACACAGCCCAACCCCGGCAGCTTTGCCGAAGCGCAAGCGGTCCTGCACATGCTTGGCGCATTGGACGGTGACAACCGCATCACCGCGCATGGCAAAGCCCTTGCCAAACTGCCGCTACATCCGCGCCTTGCCCACATGCTCACCACTGCAGGACCGCAAGCCGCGCCCATGGCCGCACTGCTCGCCGCCCGTGACCCACTCACCCGAGGCGCCCCTGTGGATCTATCACTGCGCATCGAAGCCTTAACCGATCTCAAAGCCTTCACAGACCGCCGCCCCTACAGCGTCAACCGCGCCGCGCTGCACACCATCCGTGACGAAGCCAAACGCCTCGCCAAATCCGCCAAAGGCAGCGATCCGACCCCGCGCAGCACCGCAGAGCTCGCCGCACTGGCCTATCCCGACCGCATCGGCCTGCATCGCAAAGGCGACGATCCGCGCTTTGTCTTATCCGGCGGCAAAGGCACTGTCCTCAACGACGAAGACCCTTTGGCCGCCACACGCCTGATTGTGGTGACCGACACGGACGGCAACCCGCGCGAGGCCCGCATTCGCCAAGCCATCCAAATAACAGAGAGCCAAATCCGCGAGTTGTTTGCGGATCAGATCTCTTGGCAAGACAACTGCCACTGGTCCAAACGAGAGCGCCGGGTCATCGCCCGTCGGCAAGAGATGTTTGGCGCAGTCGCCTTGGATGACCGCATCTGGAAAGACGCGCCTGATGACGCCGTGGCGCAAGCCATGCTGCACGGCGTGCGTGATCTTGGCATCACGCTCTCCCCTGCTGCCCAACGCTTTGTGGCCCGTGTCGAACTGATCCGCGCCGCCGGTCACGACCTGCCCAACATGACGCCCGACGCTCTCCTATCCACCATCGACGAATGGTTGCTGCCGCATCTCTCCGGCGTGAAAACCGCGGACCATTGGAAGAAGTTCGACCTACTGGACGCCCTGCGCGCCCGCCTCGACTGGAACCAGATGCAGCTCGTGGACAAGCTCGCGCCCGCACATTTCACCACACCGCTCGATCGCAAAATCCCGATCGACTATTCCGGCGAAAACCCAGAAATCACCCTGCGCCTGCAAGAGCTCTTTGGCCAAACCACACACCCAATGGTCGGCAACACGCCCTTGCGCGTCACCCTGCTCTCTCCGGGGCAAAAACCGGTGCAAACCACCATGGACATTCCCGGCTTCTGGGCCAGTTCTTATGGTGACGTGCGCAAGGACATGCGCGGCCGTTACCCCAAGCATCCCTGGCCCGAAGACCCCACGCAAGCGGACCCCACTTTGCGCGCCAAACGCCGGAAACAATAGGTGTATTTGGGACAAACCTTGACGTTTTGCCAACCAAAACGTATATACAAAAAGAACAGCAAAGAACCGTCCCGATAATAAAACCGAAAAAAGCCGAGCAGACCTCCATGACCAACGCCCTTAAGTCCGCCTTTGACAGCGTGATCGCACCGATGTTGCGCCGCCCGCGCCGGATTCAGGTGGCTGCGCTTTGCACGCGTGAGGCAAAAGGCGCAACCGAGGTTTTGCTGATCACGTCGCGTGACACTGGCCGTTGGGTTCTACCCAAAGGTTGGCCAATCAACGGGTTGGACGCGCCTGGCGCAGCCCTGCGCGAAGCCTGGGAAGAAGCTGGCGTGAAAGAAGCCAACATCAACAGCCAGCCGGTTGGAATCTATGGCTACGACAAACGTCTGGATGGTGGGCTTGAGGTACCGGTCGACGTGACGGTGTTTGAGACTGAGGTCATGGAATTGGTTGATGATTTCCCCGAAGCGGAGGAACGCACCCGCAAATGGGTGCCTGCGCAAGAAGCCGCCGGTATGGTGAACGAACCACAGCTTCAGGCCATTCTAAGAGAATTGTAATCCTTTCGTAACGCATTTGTAATGAAATCGTTGCAATGACCCAGCGACGGGGGTAGCCCCCCCGTACGACATAAAGCTGGGATTCTTTGTCATGACCTCGCCAAACTCAGGCAAGAAATGGTCCACTCTGGACCGAGACCTCAACCGCATCTCCCATTTGGAATCTGCCACCCTCTATGTCTCCCGCCCTATGGTCGGGTTTGGCATTGCGATTGCCTTCATTGTGCTCGCAGGGATGGCGGCTGGTCTGCTGTCTGGCAGCGACTCCAATACGATGATCATCATCGCCGCCGCAGGTATCGGCGCTTATATGGCGATCAACATCGGTGCCAACGATGTGGCCAACAACATGGGCCCCGCTGTGGGCGCCAATGCGCTCACGATGGGGGGCGCCATTGTCATTGCCGCTTTCTTTGAAAGCGCAGGAGCCCTGCTTGCCGGTGGCGACGTGGTTTCGACCATCTCCAAAGGCATCATTGATCCAACCGGAATGGCCAATACCACCATCTTCATCTGGGCAATGATGGCCGCGCTGATTTCTTCCGCGCTTTGGGTTAACCTTGCCACGTGGGTGGGCGCACCGGTTTCCACCACGCACTCGGTTGTGGGTGGCGTGATGGGTGCAGGCATCGCCGCCGCAGGTTTTGCCGCCGTGAACTGGCCGACCATGGCCAAAATCGCCGCGTCTTGGGTGATTTCTCCGGTTTTGGGTGGCGTGATTGCCGCAGCTTTCCTCGCCTTCATCAAAGTCAAAATCATCTATCAGGATGACAAGATCGCCGCCGCCCGCCGCTGGGTGCCAGTGTTGATCGGCATCATGGCCGCAGCGTTTGCGTCTTATCTGGCCCTGAAAGGCCTGAAGAAAATTATCAAGATCGACCTGCAAACCGCGCTGCTGATCGGCGTTGCCACAGGTGGTCTGGCCTATGTGGTGTCCGCCCCGCTCATTCGCCGCCAGTCCGAAGGTCTGGAGAACCGCAACAAGTCGCTCAAAGTTCTGTTTGGTATCCCACTGGTGTTCTCCGCTGCGCTTCTGTCTTTTGCCCATGGCGCAAACGACGTCGCCAACGCAGTTGGTCCGCTGGCCGCTATTGTTCACGCCGCCGAGTTTGGCGAATTTGCCGCCAAGGTTTCGATCCCAAGCTGGGTGATGATCATTGGTGCCTTCGGGATCTCTTTTGGCCTGTTCCTGTTTGGCCCAAAGCTGATCCGCATGGTGGGCGAGAAGATCACTAAGCTGAACCCGATGCGCGCTTACTGCGTGGCCCTGTCTGCGGCCATCACCGTGATTGTCGCCTCTTGGCTCGGCCTGCCCGTCAGCTCCACCCACATCGCTGTTGGCGGCATCTTTGGGGTTGGCTTCTACCGCGAATGGCACGCCGAGCGCCGCCTGCGCAAAACCGCCGTTCAACGCGCGCCGGAAAAACGCATCGCCCCCGAAGAACGCCGCCGCCGCAAGCTGGTGCGCCGCAGCCACTTCATGACCATCATCGCCGCCTGGGTTATCACTGTCCCTGCCGCAGCCCTGATGTCCGCTGCAATCTTCTTCGTGCTCAACACATTGAGCAGCTAAGCCTTAGCCGTCTGCGGGTGCGTCTAGGGCCCGCAGACGCGCCTGCACCTCCTGTGCCGTAAGTTTGGGTGCCCCGCCACCCAGCGTCTCCACTTCCTTTAACAACTCGGAAATTCCCACATTGATGGGCGCTGCCACATTGGCGACGCGCGCCAATCGCACAATCTTGCCCTGCAGCTCATCAATCTCGGTCCTACGACCTTTCTGAAGGTCCTCCCACATGGAACTGCGGGCACTGGGATCAATCGACAGCATGGTCTTCGCCACCAGCCGAAACGCCCAGGTTGGCAGCCGCAATATCCGCGGCACCAGCCCCATAGGCACCTTTGCCACAGGGTTCTGAAAAGCCATTTCCGCCGCCTGCAAAACCATCACAGCTTCCGCCATTTGCACCGCCATTAACCGCCGCCACCGCCTGTCCCCAAGCTGCTCCCGCAACGGCAAGCCTGACAGAGCATTCAGGGCATTGTTGAGGTTGATCAGCAGTTTGCCCCATTGCACGGCCGCAATGTCTACGTGTTCATGAATGGCCAAGCCCGGCACGCTCAGGTGCCGCCCCACGTGCCCGTGGCCCTTCTCAATAACGATGTCGCCACTGGTGCCGCGATGAAAGCGACCACCACCAACCCAGACCACATTAAACGGCACCATACCGGCCCGCACGTCCCAGCCCGGCAGCATCTCGCGCAGCAGCGCTGCGTTCGCCACCCCGTTCTGAAGGCTCACCACCACGGCATCTTGCGGCACATGCTCTGCTATCAGCGCCGCCATCTCTTCCGTGGCCCCGCTTTTCACCGTGACCAACACCACATCCGCTGCCGCCAAACATGCCGGGTCAACGCTCATCGCAAACCGATCCGGCGACAGGGCCACGTCCAAATCACCAAAATCCGTCAGCGTCAGACCATTCTGCGTGATCTCCTCAGCCGTGTCAGCCCGCAACAACAGCGTCACATCATGACCGCCGCGCGCCAACAGCCCGCCGACAAAACACCCAATACTGCCAGCTCCGGCCACCACAACCCTTGGCGTGCTCCTACGCCCCTGCGCCTCAGCCATCACGCGCTCCCTTTGTCCTCTCGCAAAGCCAGCTTAGGCGCACATCGGTCAACCGAACAACAAAAAGGGCGCCAGCACCGCGGACGCCCTTAGGTCACCCAATGAGGGAGAGTTTAGCTCTGAAGGCACCACTTCATGATCGCCTTCTGCGCGTGCAGCCGGTTTTCCGCCTCATCAAACACAGCCGAGTTTGGCCCATCCATCACGGCGTTGGTGGCCTCTTCGTTGCGGTGTGCCGGCAGGCAGTGCATGAACAGCGCGTCATCCTTGGCATGGCTCATCAACTCTTCGTTGACCTGAAACCCACGCAGCTGATTGTGGCGACGCTCCCGCGCAGACGGTGCATCATGCATGCTCACCCAGGTGTCTGTCACAACCAAATCCGCGCCCTGCACTGCTTTCACCGGATCGCGCTCGATCTCAACTTTCACACCTTTGGCGCGCGCTTCATCAATGAACACCTGTTCCGGATCCAGCGTCTGCGGGCCAGTGAAGGTCAGATCAAAGCCAAACTGCCCTGCCGCATGGGCAAAACTGGCAAACACGTTGTTGCCGTCGCCAGACCACACAACTTTCTTGCCCGCAATTGGACCCATCTTTTCCTCAAAAGTCAGGATATCCGCCATGATCTGACACGGGTGTGTACGGTTGGTCAGCCCGTTGATCACCGGCACTGTGGCATTCTCCGCCATCTCCAACAAAGTGGCCTCCTCAAAGGTCCGGATCATAATCAGGTCGACATAGCGGCTCAGCACCTTGGCAGTGTCCGCCACGGTCTCGCCATGGCCTAACTGCATTTCCGAGCCGGACAGCACCATGGTCTGCCCACCCATCTGGCGCACGCCAACGTCAAAGCTGACACGGGTCCGGGTGGACGGCTTTTCAAAGATCAGCGCAACCATGTGATCTTTCAGCGGAAGATCGTCATCCAGAGCGCCTTTTGGGCGACCATTGCGCGCGTCTTTGATGGACTTGGCGCTGTCAATCATGCTGCGCAGATCGTCCACAGCGGTCTTATTGATATCCAGAAAATGCTTCATCTTATTTGTCCTTAACCTTCTGCGCCAACTTGCGCGGCTGCCTTTTCAAGCCGCACAACGGCCTCGGCAATTTCCTCATCTGTGATGTTCAGGGGGGGCAACAGCCGCACCACATTGTCCGCTGCCGGTACAGTCACAACCTCGTTGTCGTAGCCTGCCGCCACAACGTCGCCACAAGCCGCGTTGGAACACTTCAGCCCCAACATCAGCCCGGCGCCACGCACCTCTTCGAATACTTCAGGGTGCTCCGCCACCAGCCCTTCCAGCTTCTGACGCAGCAAGCCCGCTTTGCGATTCACCTCCGCCAAAAACGCGTCCTCCGCGACCACATCCATAACCGCGCCGCCCACAGCACAGGCCAGAGGGTTGCCGCCATAGGTCGACCCATGTGTGCCCGCAACCATGCCGCTCGCCGCCTCTTCGGTCGCGAGAACCGCGCCCAATGGGAAGCCGCCGCCGATGCCTTTGGCCACCATCATGATGTCCGGCGTCACGCCGGCCCACTCATGGGCAAACAGCTTGCCAGTCCGGCCCACACCACATTGCACCTCATCCATGATCAGTAGAATGCCTGCCTCATCACAAATTGTGCGCAATGCCTTGAGGTCCTCATCTGCCATGGGACGAATACCGCCTTCACCTTGCACCGGCTCCACAATAATGGCTGCCGTCTGATCGCCAATCAGCGCCTTGGCCGCGTCCAGATCGCCCCAGGCCACCTGATGGAATCCCGGCAACAGTGGCCCAAAACCCGCTACGAGCTTCTCAGAACCAGCTGCCGCAATCCCGGCGGAACTCCGGCCATGGAACGCACCTTCAAACCCGATGATTTCCACCCGCTCCGGCTGGCCTTTGTCGTTCCAATACTTCCGCGCCATTTTCACCGCCAGCTCACAGCACTCTGTGCCAGAGTTGGTGAAAAACACTGTATCGGCAAACGTGCTGGCAACCAGCTTATCCGCCAGCGCCTGTTGTTGCGTGATGTTGTAGAGGTTGGACACATGCCAAAGCTTGCCCGCCTGTTCGGTCAGCGCTTCCACCAACACCGGGTTGGCGTGGCCCAATACGTTCACAGCAATGCCCGCGCCCAGATCCAGAAAACGTCGGCCATCCGCCTCGATCATCCAGCTTCCTTCACCCTTTTCAAACGTAAGGGCGGCGCGGTTGTATGTCGGCAAAACGGACGGGATCATGTCGATCTTCCTTTTCAGATCATGAGCCTTTGTGACTGCATCACTTGGGGCATTTACGTCAATGTTTTTGAGAGGTTGTGCGCCACTTTGCAGCGCAATGGATCAGGTACCGGTCACGCAGTGGCGCGTCGGCGTCGTACAAAAAGGATATCTGTGCGTTTGATCATATGCACTGACTAGAGCCATCCATGACAAATGGGAACCCCCAAGTGTCGATTTGCGCAAATTTTGTGACATCTACGCAAATCGGCACCCGAAAACCAACACCCACTCTGCCAGTTAGATGTCCCTTGCCAGCCCAAAGCCGCCGCCGCATAACCCTCAAATGAGCGAACAGCCCCTCCCCCGCAGCAATCCGGCCCTTGCTGCCGCACTGACCCTAGCAGCCTCCGCCTTCGCGGCTGGCACCACGCTGCTGGCCAAGGCACTTGGCACCGGCGCTTTGGGCCCAGAGCTGCACCCACTTCAAATCAGCCATGGCCGCTTTCTGTTTGCATTCCTCGGGTTTGCCACCGCAGCCATGGTCATCCGCCCGCAAATCACACGCCCCAACTGGGGGTTGCACATTGGCCGATCCACCTTGGGCTGGGGCGGCGTCACCCTGATGTTTGCCGCTGCGACTTTCATTCCGCTCTCTGATGCCACTGCGATCAGCTTCCTCAACCCGGTGGTTGGCATGTTGCTGGCGATCCCCTTCTTAGGCGAAAAAATCGGTCCTTGGCGCTGGGGCTCTGCCGCCCTCGCTTTCACCGGCGCCATGGTACTCACCCGCCCCGGCGCTGGCGCCTTGGAGTTTGGCGCTTTTCTGGCTTTGGGCGCGGCCTGCGCCATGGGCGGCGAACTGATCTTCATCAAGAAGCTCACCGGCCGCGAACGCCCTTTCCAAATCCTGCTGATCAACAACGCAATCGGACTGGCAATCGCCACGGCCGCAGCCGCCTTTGTCTGGCAAATGCCGACCTTACAACAATGGGCCGCACTCGCAGGCATTGGCCTGCTGATGGCCTCCGCGCAAACTTGCTTCATCAACGCCATGCGCCTGGCAGACGCCAGCTTTGTCAGCCCGTTTTTCTACACATCTCTGGCCTTCGCCGCGCTCTATGACGCCTTGGTGTTCTCGGTCCTGCCCGACGCAATCAGCTGGCTTGGCGCAGGCATCATCCTCTGCGCCGCCGCGGTACTGGTCTGGCGCGAAGCCCGAAATAGTTAAGCCAGAAACGCAAAAGGCCCCGCCAAAGCGGAGCCTTTCAAATCCTGTGTTGTCAGCCGATCTTACTCTGCTGCAATCAATTCACCCGCCAGCGCCTTGTGGATCAACGCAATGGTTTCCTCCACGCCATAAAGCGCGATAAATCCGCCAAACCGAGGCCCTTGGGACGCCCCCAGCAGCACCTCATAGATCGCCTTGAACCAATCGCGCAGCGGCTCAAACCCGTGGGTCTTACCAATCGCAAATACAATCGACTGCAGGAACTCTTCATCCGCAAAATCCGGCTCCGGCAGCGGATCGTCATTGCCCACTTTCGCATTCTTCGCGGCAATCACCGCCAGCGCCGTCTCCGCAGAGTTCAACGCCCCAGCCAAGTCTTCAAGCGCCGCACGCTCCTGATCGGTTGGCGCACGGTACTCTTTTGCCGGCTTCACAAAGTCATTGAAGTAGCTGACCGCATGGCCCGCCGCCGCATCCATACCCGGATGGGTTTCCGCCGTCGCATCGGGCGCATACTTATTGATGAAGCCCCACATGGTTGCCTTGTCCTCGGCAGAAGACGCCGACGCCAGATTCAGCAACATCGAGAACGGCACCACCATATCGGACTGCGGCACGTCACCACCGTGGATGTGCCACACCGGGTTGTTAAGCTGCGCCTTGATGTCCTGCGCGTGATAGGCGCGCAGCTGCTGATGATACTCGTCCACCGCCTTCGGGATCACATCAAAGTGCATCCGCTTGGCGGTTTTGGGCTTCTGGTACATGAAGTACGCAAGGCTCTCCGTGGAGGCATAGGTCAACCACTGGTCAATCGACACACCGTTGCCGGACGACTTGGAAATCTTCTGACCGTTTTCATCCAGGAACAGCTCGTAAGAGAAGTGATTTGGCTGACGCCCGCCCAACGCACGACAGATCGCATCATAGATCTTTTCGTTGGTGGCGTGCTCTTTGCCATACATCTCAAAGTCCACGCCCAGCGCCGCCCAGCGCGCGCCAAAGTCCGGCTTCCACTGCAACTTCACATTGCCGCCGGTCACAGGCACAGTCCACTCTTTGCCGTCCTCATCATCAAAGGTGACAGTGTAGGTCTCCGCACAGACCTTTTTCATCGGTACGTACAACACGCGCCCGGTTTCAGGATGCAGCGGCAGGAAAATCGAATAGGTTGCCGCCCGCTCTTCCCGCAGCGACTTCAGCATGATCGCCATGACCTCGTCATACCGCTCCACGGCCCGTTTCAGGATCTCATCAAACTGACCGCTGCGATAAAACTCCTTGGCGGAGTAAAACTCATACTCAAAGTTGAACGTATCGAGGAACCGGCGCAGCATGGCGTTGTTGTGATCGCCAAAGCTCTCATGCGTGCCAAAAGGATCCGGCACTGACGTCAGCGGCATCTGCAGATACGCCTCCAGCTGCTCCGGATTCGGAACGTTGGACGGCACTTTACGCATGCCATCCAGGTCATCTGAGAAACAGATCAACTTGGTTGGAATGTCACTGATCGCCTCAAAGGCGGTCTTGATCATTGTGGTCCGGGCCACTTCGCCAAAGGTGCCGATATGTGGCAGGCCGGAAGGACCGTAGCCTGTCTCAAACAGCACATATCCCTTCTCCGGCGCAGCCTTTGCATAGCGTTTGAGAAGCTTGCGCGCTTCTTCAAAGGGCCAGGCTTTGGATACGAGGGCTGCGTCGCGCAGGTCAGACATTGTCCATCTCCGATGTCGGGATTGGTTTCAGCAAAATCATGCCCAGCGCTTCATTACACCAGACAATCCGCCGCTTCCTATTGCTCCTTGCGGGGTCAGTCAATATTCTGCACCGCAACAAGGTTATTTCAAAGGATTTCCCAGTGCCGGATAAGACCCCAACAACCCTCACGCCACAAGACTGCCTTGTTGCCGTGATGATCGCCGTATCGGCCTCTGACGAAAACATCCGCACTGCAGAGCTGGTGAAAATTCAAGTTGCCGTGAACAACCTCCCGGTCTTTGCCGAATATGACATCGACCGCATGCAACATGTCAGCCAACTGGTGTTTGAACTGTTTGAGCAGGAAGATGGCCTGGCAGCACTGTTTGGCCTTGTGCGCCACGACCTGCCGGAACATCTGTTTGAAACCGCTTACGCGCTGGCCTGCGATGTGGCTGCGGCGGATGGCACCCTGGCAGAAACCGAGCTGCGTATCTTGGAAGAAATCCGTTACGAGCTGGAAATTGACCGCCTGCACGCCGCTGGCATCGAACGCGGCGCCCGCGCCCGTCACATGGTCTGACACATCCCTGCGGTTATCAGGTTGCGCCTGATGACCGCGCCTCTTTGGCGATGATCGACAGAAGCTCCCGCTTGCGGAAAGGCTTGCTCAAAAAGTCATCCATCCCCGCCTCCAAGCTGGCATCAATATCACTGGGCTGTGTATTTGCGGTCAGCGCAATGATTTTACAGGGTTTTTGACCGGCCTCTGTTTCAAACGCGCGAATGTGTCGGGTTGCGTCCAGCCCCCCCATCACAGGCATCAACAGATCCATCAGGATCATATCCCATTCCCCATTTTGATACGCATCTACCGCCGCTTTGCCGTCCTCGACAAACGTCAGCGCTGCGCCGGTTGGGGCCAGCATCTTTTTCACCACCAACTGGTTGGTCTTGTTGTCCTCGGCCACCAGCACTTTTGTCCCCTGCAACGAAGGCACGCTCTCCGCATCTCCTGATAAATGCGCGGGCGACACAACCAGCTCAAAGTCCAATTGGGGGGGGCGGTCCTCTTTGTTTGGCGACGGCGCACAACACGGCGGGGCCTGTACATCTTGAGGTTCTGCAACCGGGAGATTCAGACACACTTTGAAGGTCGCCCCTTCCCCCCGTGCACTGTACACCGAGACCTTGCCCCCCATGCGCTCGACCACGGCGCGCGTGATTGC
The DNA here is from genome assembly GCF_947493595.1 of uncultured Shimia sp. Lineage (GTDB taxonomy): Bacteria > Pseudomonadota > Alphaproteobacteria > Rhodobacterales > Rhodobacteraceae > Shimia. The sequence continues at coordinate 114,671 of NZ_CANLRL010000008.1, forward strand.
CAATCCCAATCCAGTGCCCTCCTCCCGCTGCATTGCAGGCCGGTCCACCTGTTCAAATGCGGAGAAAACCATCTCGTGATCTTCAGGCGCTATACCCGCACCGGTATCAGACACCGCTATCCGTAAAGGCCGCATCTCCCCCTGCACATAGGTCACACCAACACAGACATGGCCGTCTGTGGTAAACTTAATCGCATTGCCAATCAGATTGAGCAGCACCTGCCGAACTCGTGTTCCGTCCCCCACAAAGCTGTCCGGCAGTTCCGGCGGATAATTCTCCAGCAGAACCAAGCCCTTGGTCTCAGCCCGTGCGCTCAACAATGTGATTGTTTCCGAAATCAGGCTGCGTAGAGAGAACGGCTCAATATGCAGCGTGATGGTCTCAGACTGAATTTTGGAGAAGTCCAACACATCGTTCACAATCTCCAACAACGCATTCGCCGAATTAAAAATCGTTTCCGAGAACAGCCGCTGCTGATCGTCCAGCGCGGTGTCCCGTAACAGTTCGCACATCCCCAAAATACCATTCATCGGCGTGCGGATCTCATGGCTCACATTGGCCAAAAACCGCTCTTTGGCCCGCACCGCCAGCTCTGCCTTCTCCTTGGCAACTTTGGTCAACTCCAGCGCATCGTCGCGCTCCTTGTTGGCCGACACATCCATGGATGAACCAACAAGATGGGTCAATTTTCCGTCTTTGTTAAACAACGGGCTCAAGGTGGTGCGCATCAAAGCAACCCGATTGCCGCGCGGGAAAGGAACCTCGTAAGTCACCTCTTCCGCTTGCGCGATAACACTCAGATGGTGCGCCAATCCCCGCTGGCCAACTTTCCCGCCGAACACCTCAAGCGCAGTTTTTCCGACCACCTGCTCCAATGTGAAATCTGTATACTGAAGTGCCGCGGCATTGGCGGCAACGTAACGCGGCATGCCGTCATCGCACACTTCCAAGACAAACACAGAAAACGCGACCTTGTCCAAAAATGCGAACGGATCGATCTGCTCGTTGCCTATCACAGGTCACCCCTTGTTGCCGTCGTCGTCCCTATCCACACATGGCCAGCGACCGATGCAACGGATGGTAAGCGAGACGTGTCTAAAATCCGCCCTAAATTTACAGCGTTTGGTTAATAAATTCTAAAATTGGAATTGGTTCAAGCGCCCGCTTGCCCCAGAAATATACTACTTTTGTTGTAACAGCTTAGCGGATTTCTTAAAGCGGCATTTGGTCCCACAGGGCACGCATCACCCCTAACTTGCAACCGCAGAAATCAACTCGCCCTTTCGAAAGGGTTTGCTCAAAAATTTGTCCATGCCGGCCTCCAGACAAGCCTTGGCGTCACTGGGCTGTGCATTGGCTGTCACCGCAATGATCTTACACGCCGGACGCGCCGCATCTTTCTCGAACGCGCGAATTTGGCGCGTGGCTTCAAGCCCCCCCAAAACCGGCATCGACAAATCCATCAGGATCAGATCACACCCACCTGCCTTGTAAGCATCCACCGCCTGTTGGCCGTCCGGGACAAATCGCAAATCCGCGCCAGTTGGCCCAAGCATCTTACTCACCACCAGTTGATTGGTGCGGTTGTCCTCAGCAATCAGGATTTTCATACCGGTCAGCGATGGCATGTCCTCAACAGGCACGTGCACGGGGGCCACATCCACATCAATGCCTCTCCGCGAAGCCAGGGGGGCCGGTTGATTTGATACCGCCGGTTGCGCATGTGACAGCGCGCCTTCGGCTTCCGGAAAATTCAACCGCACGTCAAACGTCGCCCCGGCTCCCTCTGCGCTGGTCACGGAAATCACACCGCCCATGCGCTCCACCAACGCCTTGGAAATGGCAAGGCCAAGGCCGGTGCCGTCCTCGCGATGTGCCGCCGGATTATCGACCTGTTCAAAAGCTGCGAAAATCTCTGTCTGCAGCTCCGGCGCGATACCCACCCCTGTATCCGCAACCGACAAAACCAACGGATGCAATGCATCCCCCATGTCTTGTGTCACAGACACGGTGATATGCCCCTTCTCCGTAAACTTGATCGCGTTGCCAATCAGGTTCAACAACACCTGACGCACCCGTTTGGCATCTCCCACAAACCCATGTGGCACCATCGGCGCATAATCTGTGTGCAACACCAAGTCCTTGCTCTCCGCGCGCGTGCTCAACAGTGTGGTCACTTCCATAATCACCTGCAACAAAGAGAACGGCTCTTCGACCAACGACACTTTTTCTGCCTGTATTTTGGAGAAATCCAGCACGTCATTCACAATACCCAACAACGCATTGGCAGAGTTGTGAATTGTATCTGAATACAGCTGTTGCTGCGGCGACAGGCCGGTTTCCTGCATCAACTCGGACATGCCCAAAATGCCATTCATCGGCGTGCGAATTTCGTGGCTCATATTGGCCAGAAACCGCTCCTTTGCCTTACTGGCCTCTTCAGCCTTCTCCTTGGCAATCCTGGTCAGTTCAAGCGCTTCATCCCGCTCTCGCTCTGGAGTGACGTCAATGCTGACCCCAATCAAATGCGTCATCACACCGGCCTCATCAAAAACCGGCGTCAATGTCGTGCGCAGATCAAGCACCTTTTTGGGAAACGGAATAACCGCCAGATAAGTCGTGGTTTGGGCGGCCTCGATCACAGCGAGGTGTTTTGCCAGCGCACGATCCCCCATGGCCCCGCCATAAATTTCATACGCAGTCTTGCCAACAATCTCCTCCGGACTGCGTTTCACCAGGTTACACCCCGCCTGGTTCATCATCACATACCGCGGCAAGCCATCCTCGCCAATTTTCAACACAAAAACGGAGGTCGGAAGCGCGTTCAAGAGCGCGAAATAGCCAGGGAAATCCAGTTCTGTCACGCAGGCACCTGTCATGTCGTCAACACCATAAAGACGCTGAGAAATTTCATTGTAGTTCATAGCTGATTAACTGTTACCAAACTGTTGCAACCAAACAAAATCAGGCGCCTTACCTCCAATTGCACTGCTGAAAACCACAGCCGCGATGTCTTCCGTCCTTAAACATGCATTTCTGCAGCACCTTTACCACTGCCACAAGTGCCAAATGACCTGTGTTTGTTGAGATCGGGACACACAGGCGCCCACTTATGGGCATCTTGGCGAACGGTATTACCAGTTGATAATGGAAATCAGCTCGCCCTTGCGAAACGGTTTGCTCAGAAAGTCATCCATGCCCGCCTTCATACAGGCTTCCGCATCGCTGGGTTGCGCATTGGCGGTCACCGCAATGATCTTACACGCCGGCCGCGCCACATCCTTTTCATAGGCCCGGATTTGCCGTGTGGCCTCCAGCCCCCCCAACACCGGCATCGAGAGATCCATCAGGATCAAATCACATTCGCCTGCCTTATATGCATCCACCGCCTGCTGCCCGTCCGGCACAAACTGCAACGCCGCGCCGGTTGGCCCCAACATTTTGCTGATCACCAACTGGTTCACGCGATTGTCTTCCGCCACTAGGATCTTCATCCCGTTGAGCGGCTCACCCGACTGCGGTTGCGTTTCCGCCTCCAACCGCCCGGCCTGCACCTCCATCGGCGGGTAAGAGGCAATCAAAAGTTCCTCAACCTCTTGCACCTCAACCACTTCTTGGGTCACCGGCAGCGCCAGAGACACGGTAAAGGTTGTGCCTTCTCCCACCGTGCTGTCCACTTCGATTTTGCCATGCATCCGTTCAACCAGCGCCTGCGATATGGTCAGGCCCAACCCGGTCCCGTCCTCCCGACGTGTCGCCAAATTGTCGATCCGCTCAAAGGCTGAAAAGATCATCTTCTTTTCGGAGTCCGCAATGCCTGGGCCTGTGTCCTGAACGATCAGCTTCAAGGGCCAGCGCTTCGCATCGGGATTGTAGGCAACCCGCACATCCACCTGTCCGGTTTCGGTGAATTTGATCGCATTGCCGATCAGGTTCAAAAGGATCTGCCGAACCCGGCTTGCGTCACCCAAGAAATTGGACGGCAGGGCGTCGCCATACCCTACATGAATGCGAAGCCCTTTTGCCTCCGCCCGAATGCTCAGCAACGTGGCGATTTCCGCGACCAAATCCCGCAACGAGAACGGCGCGTCATGGATCGACAATTTGCCAGCCTGAATTTTGGAAAAATCCAGCACGTCATTGATAATATCCAAAAGCGCGTTGGCTGAGCTGGAGATCGTATCCGAATACAGCTTTTGCCGGTTATTCAACATCGTCTCACGCAAAAGCTCACACATGCCAATAATGCCATTCATCGGTGTGCGGATTTCATGGCTCATATTGGCCAGAAACTGCTCTTTGGCTTTATTGGCTTGCTCAGCTTTATTTTTGGCAATTTTGGTCAACGCCAATGCGGCGTCACGCTGCTTCTCAAGAGTGATGTCCGCCGAACACCCCAAGACATGGGACAGCGTGCCATCCTCATAATAAATCGGCGTCAGAGTAGTGCGGATTTCCATCACGTTTTTGGCAAAGGGGAAGGTAATCTCGTAGGTCGCCTCTTCGCCGCTCTCAATCACACTGAGATGCTTGGCAAGTGCGCGCTCTCCGGTGATACCGCCAAAAATCTCAGCTGCAGTTTTTCCAACCACAAAATCTGGCTCCAACTGCGCAGTTGCGCGCGCCAGACGGTTCATCATCAAATAGCGCGGCAGCCCATCTTCGGCCACTTCAAGCACGAAGATGCCCATTTGGACCTCTTCCAAGAACGCAAATTCATCCAGTCTATCGCGTTTCCGCACGTCTCATCCCGCAACCTGACGGCCCAATAAAAGTGGGCAATTAAACTCTAGCTCAAATTATTCCGAACTGGTTACCGAAACCTTGCCGGTCGCGTCTTTCGGTTGGCGCGTCAACTGGTTGATCGCCCTTGCTGCGCCATACGCCACCGCGAACCCATTGATAAAACTATCAACGAGGCCGCAAAGCCACGTCAAGAAATTTGAAAAGACAGAAAGGCTTAGAATGTGCGTTTACAGTCATAGCGGGAATGGCAAAAACTCAAGCGCCGTATACCGTGCCCCAGCGCTCAATCAGCTTCTGCTGTAACTTCTTGGCACGCCCATTATAGGTCCGTGCCCCCTGAGGCCGCTCCCGATCCGCGCCAATCAGCCGGTCGCGCGCGTTGATATCGGCCCCAAAAATTGCAAAAGCCAAATCACGCCCATCCGGTGTGGTCACATACCCCGCCAGCGCACTGACAAAATGCAACGTGCCGGTCTTGGCCAAAACCTTCAACGGATGGCCTTTGTTGACCTTGCCATTGGCGTCGCGCAACGCGATGTTTTTTAAGATCGGGCGCAGCACCGCATGTTGCCCTGCCTGCGCCAGCATCAGCGCCATTTCATCCGCCCGCAACCGCGACTTTTCTCCCAAACCTGAGTGATCCACCAGCGCTGCGCCACGCATGCCCAAGCTTTCGGACGCCCAGGCATTCATCGCGGCCGCGGAGGCTTTGACCGAGCCGGGCTGGGCTCCACGGGCTTGACTGGCCGCCATGCCCACCATCTCAGCGGTGAGATTGGTGGAATACTTCAACATTGCTTTGAGGATGTCTTTGAGTGCCGGGCTGCTCTTGCGTGCCAACACCGCGCCACGCGGCGGGGTTTGCGTTTTCTTTGGCGCCTTTAGGGTAATCCCATGCGCCCGCGCCAGTGTCCGGAAGACCTCACCGGCATAGACCTCCGGCTCGCGCACCGGCAACCACCGCGCACCACCTTTGCCCAGTGCGCCGCTGGCCACAGTCCAATGATCCCGCCCGCCCTGCGACTTGTAAGTGTAAACCGGCACACTGCGCTTCACGATTTTCATGCGCGCAACATCGACTTCGGGCCGGTACTTGTCGCTGCGCCCGTCCATGGCCACGGAATAGCCGTTGGCCCCACGTTTCCATTCAAAATGCACGCGATTGTAGTTCAACGAGATGCCCGACACTGCCGGATTATATCCCGCGTGATCCGGCTGTTTCCTGTCAATCCGTTCAACCGACGGCAAAGCCCCGCCCCAGACCAGAAATTGCCCCCTGACTTCTCGCACGCCCGCCGCTTTCAGCGTGCGCGCCAGATCCGCCAAACCATTGGTGTCCAGGGTTGGATCCCCGCCGCCGCGCAGCACCAGATCTCCTCGCAACACCCCGTTGGAAATGTTGCCCACGGCCACCAAACTGGTCTGAAACCGGTGGTTGGGCCCGAGGTAAGCCAAAGCATAAAGCGCGGTGAGAACTTTGGTGACACTGGCAGGCGGCAAGCCGCTGCTGGCCTGATGCCCTTCCAGCACCGCGCCATCCCCCATCCGCGCCACTGCAAAACTGACCTTGCCGGTCAGCCCGCTGTCGCGGATCAGCGCGTCTGCCGCCGGTGCCGCCTTGGGCAAGGCTCTGACCGACGACGGCCGCAAAACCGGCCGCAGAGAGCGCGCTGGGGCGTCCGCCAAAACAGACGTGCCAAGCGACGCAACACTCAAACTCAAAAATGCACGGCGGGAAAATACCTTCGTCATATGTAAAACTTTAGCCTTTTGCGCCCCGCCGGTTCAACCCGCCGTTCCGCAATTCTCTGTTTGCAATCACGCATCAATACACCGACTTTTTGTCTCAGAACAAACATGTTACCCCGCATACATGTGGAAAACCTTTGCCTTGATGTTTGTCGCCATGTCGATGATCCCCGCCGGGGACACCGCCGGCAAACTCATGACCCAGGTCCACGGCACCAGCCCGCTGTTTGTCGCCTGGTCACGCTTTGTGCTCGGCAGCCTAATTGCCCTGCCACTGCTGCGGCCAGACACCCTGCGTCTGCTCGCCAACTGGCGCATCTGGCTGCGCGCCGCCCTGCTCACCGGCGGCATCACCTGCATCCAAACCGCATTGCAATCCGCGCCACTGGCGGATGTTTTCGCCGCCTTCTTCATTGGCCCACTGTTTTCCTACCTGCTGTCCGTCTTGCTGCTTGGCGAAACCGTCACCCGCGCCCGCAGCGCCCTCATGGGCCTGGGTTTCCTTGGCGTGATGCTGGTGGTCCGCCCCAGCTTTGACATGTCCCCCGGCCTGCTCTGGGCGCTGGCCGCAGGCCTGTTCTACGGCGCCTTCCTCACAGCCTCCCGCTGGCTCGCCCCGATTGCGCGCCCCACCAGCCTGCTGTTCACACAGCTGTTCCTGGCAGCGGTGATGATGACCCCCTTCTGCCTGGACCAAGTTCCACCAATGACACCAACCCTCGCAGGCCTCACCGCCACCAGCGCCATCCTCTCGATGGGCGGAAACTTTCTGCTGCTGTTTGCCTACGCCCGCGCCGAAGCCGCCGTACTCGCGCCGTTTGTCTACCTACAACTGGTCAGCGCAGTGGCGCTTGGCTGGCTGGTCTTTGATGATCTGCCCGACACCTACACCTGGCTCGGCCTCAGCCTCATCATCGGCGCCGGCATCGCCTCCGCCCTGATGTCGCGGATCAGAACCGGCGTTCCACGCCAATCTGAATCCCCAACACCCGCGAATTAAACGCCTCCACATCACTTCGCATGCGTTCGGCATCAATCTGAAAATAGGGCGTGTAGCCGCCAGGCAAAAACGTGTTGGTTTTCTCCAGCCGCAGGCTGCCGCCAATCCCGGTCTCATCCGCGCTGTTCACCCAAGACGCATGCTGCTCCAGCACATCCCGATGTCGCACATAAAGCCGCGGCGACAAAGTCCAGCCTCGCCCCACATCCACGGAAGAATAAATGCTCCACTTCAGGCTTTGATACCCCTGACGCCCAACCCACATCTGATCTGCGGTCCGGCGTTCGTAATACAGCTCTGTCCCCACAATGGACCGCCCACCAACTGAGCGCCGGAACCCGGCCAATGCCGACATAAAGCGCCCATCAAACGCCGAGTTGGCCCGGTTGTCGACAACAGCATAGGACAAACCGCCGTAGGCCGATCCCCCCATCAGACTACGACGCTCAAACGCCGCTTCAATGCCAAACCGATCCTCATAAGGGTCCCCTGCCGCCCACTGCGTTGAGGCAAAAGGCGCAATCGACGCGGTGGTCTTCTCAGACAACAGTCGCAAGCCAAACTTGGCCCGAAGTTGCAGGCTGTCATACCGCCGCCCTTCCGCCTCCAGCAGGTCAAACCCTAAGCTGGCAAACCCCAGAGAGGTGGTCGTTCCGGCCGCATTGCTGCCCAGCGCACGCCGGAAATTCATCGCTCCGGTGGCGGTCACCGCAGGCAAACGCTCTTCGTCTGCGCGGGTGATCGAAAACGGCAGCACCCCAAAGGCGGTGTTGGCATTCACAATATCGCTGTCATAGGTCCGCGAGCCACCGGCGGTGGTGAAGCCAATCGACAGATCCCAGTCAAAGCCGCGTCGCGCATCAATCTGTCGAATGAAGGACAGAACCGTTTTGCGCACGGGTTCGGGTAGATCACCGGACAACACCCGGAAAAACTCCTCCCGCGAGCGCGCCCACTGTTGCGCCATAAAATACGCCCGCGCAAGCTCTAGCCGTACGCGGATCAGTTTTGGATCAAGGGCCAGAATATCCTGCAGAAGCGGTATCGCCGCCTCAGGTTGTCCCGCATCCAGCGCCGCCATGGCCTGATCAAAAGACCGCTCAATTTCCAGGACTGTTGCAGGTGGGGTCGTGGCTTGAGCCTGTCCTGGCATCATCGCTGCTGCCGCAAACAGAAGCGCAAGCGCCAACAGACAGAAGTGCGGTTTTGTAGACAGTACCTTGGCCATTCTGGTTACCCCAATGCTGTGCCCTTTTCAGAGCTACCCCCGCTGTCGCGAGGGGCTGTTCGCATTCGCCTTGTAAGACGAATTTCTTAATTGCCGCCAAACGCGCCGGTGTAATTGCCGATTGCACCGTTCATCTCGAAGGTTCCGCCAACTTCCTGCGCTTCGTCGCCGTAGAAAGAGCCGTCCATCGTGCCGGAGCTAGTCGCGCTAAATGGAACTACGCCATTGATATTCGCAGTGAACCCGTTGCCGTCGACTGTGCCGGTGCCGGCAAAGTCCAGATGTTGTCCACGCCAGGCATTGCCACCGGAGAGATTGCGCACATAGGTATTGGTGCTGGCCACGCTCACGCTAGAGAAATCAGACGTTGTCACGCCAACTTGGGATTCCGCCACAAGCGCGCGCCCATCAGTGGTGACCACCATGCCAACAGAACGGCCGGAGAAGGTTGCAGACCCGCTGCTTGGCATGTCGGCGGTTGCCGTGCGGCTCCCAAAGCTGCCCACACTCACACTGCCGCTAGACGTGCCCACACCGTTGGCCCACATGCCAAAAGTCTGGTGATCAAAATCCAATGCATCCGCATTGCCCATCCAACCGCGTTTTTCGCCATTGGAAGACCGTGCGGTGATCAGCAATGAATCCATGCCATCGTCAATTCTGTCGCCGTCAGCACCAAATCGCGTGGTGGCGCTGCCATTGTTCATCCCCAGGGATTCCAGCTCGCCAACGTTGGTGCCAATTTCCAAGGAACCATTGCGCGCGCTGTCTGGGCTTCCGCCTGTGACATTGCCGTCTCCGTCTGTCGACATTGACGCAGTGCGGACGCGACCATTCAGAGTGGTGTCACCATGCGCAAGATACAGGCGATCGCCCGCCATATCATTCAGGCGGTCACCCACTTCATTTTCCACATAAGATTCGATTGTGCTTTTGCAGCCTGCAATCGACACCAAAGCGCCAACTGCCATCATGGCCTTGATAGATGTGTTCAGCATTTTCTTGTACCCGTAAGAAGTTTATTTCGTTGGTCAGAGAAGAGCGCTGATCTTGATTTGGTTCCCACCGGCTCACTCTTGAGCTTCAACCAAAACTGTTTTCCTTAACGGGCGGTTTCGGCATTCCTTACAGGGGATTAACCCTCCGAAACCTCTTAAAAATTGAGCGTTATCCCACATAAATGCAGTCAAAATGCAAAATAGAGATCACATATTTTTCTGTGACCGCAACGGCCCAAAATTCACGTTTGATTGCCACAAGCGCCGTGAAATCAAGCGGTTCTCCGGACAAGGGAACAGGCGAGTGAAATTGACTAAAAAACCGCGTAGGTGACGCACGTTTAGCTTTTGCCAACTAATCGGCTGGCACTTTGCATTTTAGAAAAACTCGACTGCTTCAAATTGAACAGAAACGGCACATTCTGGCCATGAATTTTCCCCGCCTCAAACTGAGATTTTGCATGGGGCCCTGACGGAATCACCCCACCGACAGACGGTCAGCCTCTCGGTTTCCCATCAAAATACGGGAGCCGAGGCGCACCTCAATCAACCTGATCGGGAAGATAGCGGCCCCATTTGGCCGCAAATGCGTCCGCCAAATCGATGCCTTGCCAATTGGCAAAGACCATCAGGAAGCCAAACAGGTCCGCCGCTTCATCTATCAGGTTTTGACGCGCCTCTGTCAAAGCGACCTCACCCCGCTGCGCCCCTTGTGTCGCCAGATAGGCCGCCTGCAACTCGCCCAGCTCTTCGGTCATCTTGGCCAGATACCACGCAGCATCCCGATGAATGCCAAACCGCGCGGCATAGATGTCAGAGACCGCAGCCGCCTGTCTGGTTAGCGCGCGAACATCACTTTCGTTTAGTGCCAGCACTGGCGCTTGTGTCATGGCGTTAACATCTTCCCTGTTCAAAACCGCACCTCCGCAAAACAGTCACAAAACCGACGTGATACCGACGCCCTATTTGCCGTTGCTTGACGGGGTAAACAGATCGTTCTGGTCCCTTGGTCGCGGCGCGCTCAGACCTAGATGTGTCCAGGCTTTCTGCGCCAACATCCGCCCGCGCGGGGTGCGCTGGATCAAGCCTTGCTGCAGGAGAAACGGCTCAATCACTTCTTCAATGGCATCCCGGCTTTCGCTCAGTGCAGCGCTGATTGTGTCGATCCCCACCGGCCCACCAGCGTAGTTTTCGGCAATGAACAGCAGGTAACGCCGGTCCGCCCCATCAAGGCCAAGGTTATCCACCCCAAGCCGCGTAAGTGCCCCGTCTGCAAGGGATTTTGTGATAACACCGTCGCCTTCAACCAAGGCAAAATCCACCACCCGCCGCAGCAAGCGTCCGGCAATCCGGGGCGTCCCGCGCGAGCGCCGCGCAATCTCCCGTGCGCCACCATCATGTGCAGGCACCCCCAGCTTGTTGGCATTGCGGGTGACAATCTCGTTGAGCTCATCCTCGGTATAGAACTGCAACCGCGTCGGAATCCCAAAACGATCCCGCAATGGCGTGGTCAACAAACCCAACCGCGTCGTAGCCCCAACCAGCGTAAACGGTTGCAATTCAATCCGAACCGTCCGCGCCGCCGGCCCCTCCCCGATCACCAGATCAAGTTCAAAGTCCTCCATCGCCGGATAGAGAACCTCTTCCACCGCAGGATTAAGACGATGAATTTCATCGATAAAAAGCACATCTCTGGATTCTAGGTTGGTGAGGATCGCCGCCAGATCACCAGCCTTAGCCAACACCGGACCAGAGGTCATTCGGAAGTTCACCCCCAGCTCCCGCGCCATGATTTGCGCCAAAGTGGTCTTCCCCAAACCAGGCGGTCCATGGAACAACGTGTGATCCATCGCCTCGCCACGACGGCGTGCACTCTCAATAAAGATCCGCAAATTGGCGCGGGCTTCCGCTTGACCAATGAACGCGTCCAGCTCCTGTGGGCGCAGCGCACGATCAGCATCCTCCGGCCGGGCTTCCGGGCGCAATGTTGGGTCTGGTTGTTCCATCATTTACCCCTTTGGAGCCAACAACTTAAGCGCGGCCCGGATCAAACCGGACGTATCCGCCTCAGGATCTTCTCCCGCGGCCTGCGCCACGGCGCCAGCCGCATCAGCAGGCCCATATCCGAGGTTGCCCAAAGCCGACAAAGCGTCCGCCTGCACACTCATCGAGGCCGCCGCCGCTGCGCCACTGGCCGCAGACGCGCCACCGGAATTCATCGGCGTACGGGCCACATCCTCAATCACATCTTCCGCCCCTGCGTCGTCCTCTCCGGACATAGATGCGAGGGTTTCCCCAAGACTGCCTCCCAGCGCCATAAGCTCTGGGGCCTTGTCTTTTAGTTCAATCACAACACGTTGCGCTGTTTTGGGCCCAACACCTTTGGCGGCTTTGATCGCCGCCACATCACCCAAGGACACCGCTCGGCTCACACCATCTGCGCCCAAGGCCCCAAGGATCGCCAGGCTTGCCTTTGCGCCAATGCCCTGAACGCTGATTAGCAACCGGTGCCATTCTTTTTCAAACAAACTTGGAAAACCAAACAGTTGCAGCAAGTCTTCACGCACCAATAGGTCTGTGTACAGCGCAACCGGCTCCCCCACGCCTGGCAACGCCGCAAGTGTTCGGTCCGAGCAATAGACCATATAGCCCACACCGCGCACATCGATCAGCACGTGATCCGTACTGCGATATTCCAGCCGCCCGGAAATCTTGCCAATCATGCCTGTGCCCTCTTCAATGCTTCGGCGTAGCCCGCCCCGGCCCGCGCGTAGTGGGCGTGGCACATGGCGATCGCCAAAGCATCAGCCGCATCCGCCCCGGCAATTTTCACGCCCGGCAATTGCAACTTCACCATATGCTCCACCTGATGTTTCTCAGCATGCCCCACGCCAACAATGGTTTTCTTCACCTTGTTTGGCGCATACTCACCAATGTGCAATCCTGCCTGCGCAGGCACCAAAAGTGCAACGCCACGTGCCTGACCCAGCTTCAGTGTCCCTGCGCCGTCTTTATTCACAAAGGTCTGTTCAATCGCCGCATGATCCGGAAGAAACCGCGCCACCACATCGGTGAGCTGTTCATGCAGTGAGAGCAAGCGTGCAGCCAAGTCTTGCCCAACCGAATGACAAACGCCATTGGCCACGTGGCTCATTTTGCTGCCATCGGCGTCAATCACGCCCCAGCCCATGTTTCGCAAGCCCGGATCGATTCCCAATACACGCATGTCATGCCCCAATTGTGTTCTATTTTCTTATTATGTTCTGTGAGGTAGCACGAAACGGGAACAAACGCCAAGCCTGAAGAAAACCGTTTACCGGATTTCTTTGGGTGCGGCGTTTTGTCGGCCGTCGTCAACCCCGGCATTCATGTGCCAAATGCGACACTTCATGGTGGCAAATACGACCTTATTAATAAGGTGTTTCGACGATGCCCCACCTATGCAAAACCCACATGGCTCCTATGCGATTTTGCCCCTTGCTGGTGGCGAAATTGCCTCCTATTTGCGGCCAATCGAAACACAGACCATAGCTACTGTAAGAAAGGATTTCTGATATGGCCGCCTTCGAACATACGTCGACCTCTGGTTTTGCTGGCCGTGTTGGTCAGCCGATCTTCGCGGTTGTTGCCCGGTTTATCGACTGGAACGAAAAACGCCGCACCCGCAACGCTCTGGCCATGCTCAGCGACCGCGAGTTGGACGACATCGGACTGTCCCGATCCGACGTCTACGCGATCCGCTGAGCGCAGCTCCACCGCTCACGGTTTTTCGGCCAAGCGTTCACAAACCGCTGCCTCCTAGGGGCAGCGGTTTTTTGTGTTTCCACGATTCTGCAAAAAAACGGCCCCGGGGAGAGAGACCCGGGGCCGTGTGGGATCTTGGAGGGATCCACGGAAACTTTAGAGTGTTAGAGTTTGGTGTTGATTTGCGTCGCAATCCAGCGGGACACGGGATCGGGGGCCATGGTCCAAGCTGCTGCCTTTTCCACCGCTGTGCCACCGCTCAACCGCGCAATGTCCTGAGAATAGAAGTCAGGGCCAAACTGAGACATCATGATTCCTTTGATCATGAAGAAAGACACAACCACGGTGAACAGGCCTGCCCAAGGGATACCCCGACGGCGACCCGCGCCTTTTACGATCATGTAACCGTTGCGATTGATCACAACAGATTCACGGCCCACACGACCGGTCTTCGCCTGCTTGCGATAGATCCGTGCAAGGCGATCATGAAATTCTGCGTAAGATTCACTCATGGCAACTAACTCAGGTTTGGCCCCCACCAAACATGGCTAAATCTGGTCTCGAAATGTGGCGAAAATAAGGCGCAAAGCCGAAAATAAGGCAAATTATCGACAAATCTGACCGCAATTATGCGCTTCTGCGGGAAGAACGGAAACAGCTAGTCTCTGCCGTGCATACTGTCCAAAAAAGAGAAACAAAACCAGCCCCGCAGACAAAAAAATGGGCGACTGATGCCAGTCGCCCATTTTGATTCTAGAGGAAGGTTTTTCCGGTGATTTAGCCGCGACGTGCCATTGTCAGCGTGGTCCACTCGCCAATCTCTTCGCGCGTATGCACGTCAAAACCAGCTGCATCGTAAGCAGCAACCACATCGTCCGCTTGTTCGTTCAAGATACCGGATAGAATTGCATATCCCGCAGCGGCAATATTGGCGCCCATGTCCGGTGCCAGATCAATCAGCGGCGCTTTCAGGATGTTAGCAAACACCAAATCATACGGCGCCTTTGCCGCCAAATCCGGGTGACCAAAGCCCGCGGCCTCCAAGCAAACAACCTTACCGTCCAAACCGTTGGCGGTGACGTTGGCCTGCGCCACATCCACAGCCACCTCGTCAATGTCGCTGACGAGCACAAGGTTTGGCCAAATCCGCGCCGCGCCCATGCCCAACACGGCTGTGCCGCAGCCGATGTCCGCCACGTTTTGGCCAACAAAGCCCTCATTGGCCACACGGTCGAGCGCTTTGAGACAGCCCAACGTCGTGCCGTGATGCCCGGTGCCAAAGGCCATCGCCGCCTCAATCAACAGCGGCTCAGCCCCTTCAGGGATCTTGTCTGCATCATGGCTGCCATAGACAAAGAACCGCCCAGCAGCGACCGGTGCCAGCTCGCGTTTCACGTGGGCCACCCAATCGGTTTCCGGCAACTCAGACACGACAAAGGGTTTTGCGCCAAAAGCAACCGCCAGCACGGCCAGCCCCGCCTCATCCGGTGCCTCAACAAAGTAGCCGCCAATTTCCCAGAGGCCGGACCCGTCTTCGACCTCAAACACACCCACGCCGGTGGGTTCCGGCACCAGCCGCTCCATCGCCTCGCCCAGCGCTTCGGCCTGCTCTTTGCCCATCAATGTGGTCAGTGCGGTGAATGTCGGCATGTCTGTCTCCTATAGGGTTGCGCAGGGCCTAGGGTCTCCCCTTGGCCCCGTCAAGCCTGCGGACCACGAAACTACTCCGCGGCAGCCGCCAGAGGACGGGTCAGGCGGGTTTCATTGCCTTTTTCAGGGTGACGCGGGATCAGGAACGCCAATCCGAGCGAGACTGCGGCCATTGCTGCGGCCAGCACAAACACCGCGCCGGGGGAGGCCAGCCACAACAGGCCGAGCAACACCGGCAGGAACACCGCCGCGATGTGGTTGATGGTAAAAGCCACAGCTGCCGTCGGCGCCATGTCTTCCGGATCTGCGATTTTCTGGAAATAGGTCTTCAACGCCAAAGCCAAAGAAAACAGCAGGTGGTCCACGACATACAGCGTCGCCGCCAGTGCAATGCCCCAACCAAAGAAATAGATGCCGCCATATGCAAGAAAGACGATCACCAGACCAGCATATTCAAAGATCAAGGTGCGCCGCTCGCCAAACCGTGACACAGCCTCGCCGATCATTGGGGCAATGATCATATTGGCAATCAAGTTGATCAGGTACAGCGCGGTGATTTCATGCACATCAAAACCGAAGCGCTCAACCATCATGAAGCCAGCAAAGACCACAAAGATCTGACGCCGCGCACCCGCCATAAACTGCATGGCGTAGTAGAGCCAATAGCGTTTTTTCAGCACCATTTTCCGGGCCTGGGGTGTGCGCCCTTCAAACTGCGGAAAGGCCACAAAACAATAGAGCGCGATCAGCGCCGTGATCCCGCCACCGGCGAGGTAAACCACGTCATAGTCCCAGTTGTACCGCTTCCAGCCCAGCACAATGATACCATAAGCCAACAGAGTGGCCGCCGAACCCGCGGCCACGAGCCAGCCCAGCACCTTCGGCGCGCGCTTCTTATCGAGCCATTGCAGCTGCAGCGACTGGTTCACGGTTTCATAGTAGTGAAAGCCAATCGAACTCAGCAGAGTGATCATCAAGATTCCGCCCATCGACGGGAAATAGGCGGTAAGCGCTGTTGCAACGCCAAGCAGCGCCAGTGACACCAGTCCCAACACTTGTTCCCGAATGAAAAGCAGCAGGAAGATCACGCCAATTGCCAGAAATCCTGGGATCTCGCGGACGGTGTGCAGCAGACCAATGTCGGACCCATCAAAATCCGCCACTTCAATCACAAAATTGTTGAGCAGCGCGCTCCAGGTGTTGAAGGCGATGGGCATGGCCAACGCCATGAGGAACAAGAGTGTGATCGGGCGACGCCACCACGGCAGCAGATGCGCGTCATCAATGGGGATTTTTCTGAACATGTGCAGCAAATACGCCGATTGATAGAGAAAGGCGAGATCAAAAGGGCGCACAGACTGGCGTGCATTTTCGCACGCTCATGAATGCTGAGAACATAGATACGAGGCGCCGCCTCGTGCTCCGGGATATTTGGGGTCAAATGAAGCTTTGGGGTCAGTAAAAACTCTGCGGATCAATATCGACGGCGAGGCGCAGGTCCCCTTTGAGGCGGAATTGCCCCACCCATTGCGCCAAGGCCGCCTGCAATGGTGCAGATTTATCAGCCTTGACCAAAAGTCGAACACGATGGCGGCCGCGCACGCGGGCAATTGGCGCCGGGGCCGGTCCGTAGACCTGCGCCCCAATGGCGTGCAAAGCACCCGCGTTGCGGGCCAGCGCATTGCCAAGATCAAACACCTGCGCCACGTCACCACCTGATAGGATGATCCCGGCCATACGCCCAAAAGGCGGCACCACCGCATGACGGCGCTCATCGGCTTCAGCCCGCCAGAACCCGGTCTCATCTCCGGTCAAAATGGCACGGATCACCGGATGTTCCGGCTGAAACGTCTGCAGCAACGCCAAGCCAGCCCGCTCGGAGCGCCCGGCCCGCCCCGCAACCTGCCGCATCAACTGAAAAGTTCGCTCAGCGGCCCGAAGGTCGGAGCCCTGCAACCCGAGGTCCGCATCAATCACACCGACCAGCGTCAGCAGCGGAAAGTTGTGCCCTTTCGCCACCAACTGCGTGCCAATGATAATATCGGCCCCGCCATCGGCTATCGTCTGGATGCTTTCCTTGAGCGCGCGGGCTGATCCAAACAGATCCGAACTCAACACCGCCTGCCGCGCCTCCGGCCACAGCTCCTGCGCCTCTTCCGCCAAACGCTCCACGCCGGGGCCCACGGGCGCAAGCTTGCCCTCAACCTCACAAGACGGACAGGCCTCTGGCATGGGTTTGGTCTCACCACATTGGTGACACAGCAGGCGCCTAAGAAACCGGTGTTCCACCATCCGCGCATCGCAGTTGTCGCAGCCAATCTGATGGCCACAGGCACGGCAGATCGTGACCGGCGCATACCCACGCCGGTTGATGAACAACAGTGCCTGTTCGCCCTTGGCAATCCGCGCATCCACCGCCGCCTTCAAACTGGGGGAAATCCAGCGACTGGCGGGCAATTTCTCTGTGCGCATGTCAATCGCGCGCATCTCCGGCAGAACCGACGCGCCGTAGCGGCTGGTCAGCTCCAGTTTTTTGTATTTGCCCGCCTCCGCATTGGCCCAGCTTTCCAAACTGGGCGTAGCGGAGGCCAAGACCACCTGCGCCTCACAGAGGGCAGCCCGCAGCACCGCCATATCCCGCGCATTATACAGCACCCCGTCTTCCTGTTTGTAAGAGGTGTCATGCTCCTCATCGACAATGATCAGCCCCAAATCGCGATACGGCAAAAACAGCGCAGATCGCGCGCCAATCACCATCTGCACCCCACCTTCGCCCACCATTTTCCAGGTCCGCCGCCGCTCGGTCATGGTCACGCCGGAATGCCATTCCGCAGGCTTGGCGCCAAACCGCGCCTCCACACGGGTCAAAAACTCTGCTGTCAACGCGATTTCCGGCAACAAAACCAATGCTTGCCGGCCCTTGCGCAAACACTCCGCCACCGCCTCCAAGTAAACCTCGGTTTTGCCAGAGCCGGTCACGCCCCTCAGCAAGGTTGTGCCATAGGTCCCGCTCTGGACTCCCGCACGCAGCTCCGCCGCGCCCGCCTCCTGATCTGCCGACAATTCTTTGCCGCCATACTCCGGATCAAGCCGGGCAAACGGCGTGTCTCTCGGCGCGGCTTCCTCACGCACCACGCCCTGCTTCACCAAGCCCTTGATGACAGAGTTGGTCACGCCAGCCATTTCCGACAGCTCCCCCATCGTGAAGGCCAGATTGCCGTATTCCGATAGTGTCTCCAAAACCCGCCGCCTTGCGTCAGTCTGGCGATCCGGTTCACCTTCGCCGCGCCGGTAAATCTTGCGCATCGATGGTGGGTCAGACAACCCCGGCGCCCGCGTGGCCAGCCGCAGCATCGCATTCATTGGCGTGAGCGTGTAATCTGCGGCACGCTGTAAAAAGCCCCGCATGTCATCGCCCATCGGGGCCACGTCAAGCGCCCGATTGGCGGGCCTGATCTTGTTGATATCGTAGTCGCCCTTGCCCGGGCCCCAAACAACACCAAGCACCCGGCGCGGTCCCAGAGGCACCTCCACAAATGCCCCAAGCAAAACCCCGCCATCCGGTGCTTTGTAGTCCAACACCCGATCCAGCGGCTGCGTCGTCAGCACCGCAATCAACGAACCTTCAGGAAAGAACTGTGTTTCGCTCAATTGTCCCTCACGCAACGCTCATCCGCACGCCTTGTTAACGCTAACGGAAAATACGCCAGACCAACGCATTCCCACTTCCAGCAAGGCTCTCTATCGGGTAAAGGCAAGACAGCCGCAGCGCAATCCCGCAGTTGCAACCGCCGCCCTTTCAGACCTGCTTACGCAGGAGAGGAGATGACATGAAATTCTTCGTAGACACCGCCGACATCGACGCCATTGCTGAGCTGAATGCCACTGGCATGGTTGACGGCGTGACCACAAACCCGTCTTTGATTAAAAAATCTGGCCGAGACATTCTAGAAGTCACCAAAGAAATCTGCGACCTAGTTGATGGTCCGGTTTCCGCCGAAGTGACCGCCACCGACGCCGACGAGATGATCGCTGAAGGCCGCAAACTGGTCGAAATCGCCGAAAACATCGCCGTAAAAGTGCCGCTGACCTGGGCCGGCCTGAAAGCGTGTAAGACACTGACCGACGAAGGTCACAAGGTCAACGTGACCCTATGTTTCTCCGCCAACCAGGCGCTGCTGGCCGCCAAAGCCGGCGCAACCTTCATCTCGCCGTTCATTGGCCGTCTGGATGACATCAACATCGATGGCATGGACCTGATCGCAGACATTCGTCAGATCTATGACAACTATGGTTTTGAAACCGAAATCCTCGCGGCCTCCATCCGCACTGTGAACCACGCCACCCAATGTGCCCTGGTCGGTGCTGACGTGATGACCGCGCCTCCCGGCGTGATCAAATCCATGATCAACCATCCGCTGACCGACAAAGGTCTGGACGCCTTCCTGGCGGACATCAAATCGGCAGGCATCAAAATCCTGTAACGGTTGCCGACATCGTACCATTTGAGGCCCGGACACCGCTCCGGGCCTTTTTCGTGACCGCCATGTGATTGCCCCCCCGTTTACCCCCATGCTAGGGTTTCTCGTAAAATGAGGCTGAGCACCCGGAAATGAGCACCGCACTAGACAAATTCCAGCGTTTGGAAGGCATGGCACTGTGGCGCGCAACACCCGACGTCCAGCGTCGCGAAGTGATTGTGTCTCTGGGCGAAGCCACTCTTGTCATCAAAGACGCGCAGGACCGGGCGCTGACACATTGGTCCTTGCCTGCTGTGCGCCGCCTCAACCCTGGCCAACAACCGGCTGTGTTCTTTCCTGACGGAGATTCCGACGAAACTCTCGAGATCGACGCGGCCCACGACGACCTGGTAGAGGCCATCGAAAAGCTGCGCAAAGCCGTCGCGCGGCCCACCAACGCGTCCGGCCGCTTGCGCATGTCGGTTCTGGCGATTAGCGTTGCAACCGTGGCGAGCTTGGCGGTCTTTTGGCTGCCGGATGCACTGGCCAACCACGCATTGCGTGTTGTTCCCAATGTGGCCCGGCAATCCATCGGACAGGATATGCAACAGCTGGCCACGCGCTTGACCGGTCAACCGTGCAGTGCGCCACTCGCCGTCCCTGCCGTGGATGCCTTACAAAAGCGCCTGCAAGTACGCTCTATTTCCATATTGCCAAACGCCCTACGCGAAGCCGTGGCCTTACCGGGAAATGTTGTTTTGCTCGGGCGTGACACCATTGAGGACTATGAGGAGCCCGACGTGGCTGCGGGCTATATCGTTGCCGCACAGACAGCATCTCCTGACCCGCTGCGTGGAGTGCTGGAAACTGGCGGCATTCGCGCCAGCCTGCGCCTCCTGACATCAGGCACTCTTCCCGAAGATCTTCTTTTGAAGCATATCGAACGGTTGATCAGCACGCCGCCGACAGCGGCGGCTGACACCGACCTCATTGCAGCATTTGAAGAAAAGCGGGTGCGTCTGCAGCCATATGCCCTGGCGCGGGACCCATCGGGGGAAAGCACATTGCCACTGATAGAAGCGGCACCCTTCACCGAAGACCTGCCAGAACCGATCCTGATTGATCGCTATTGGGTGGCTTTACAAGGCATCTGCGGCAGCTGACACCGCCGCAGAAGTCTTCTCATCATTGGCGCACAAATGCGCCGCCAAATCCGGCACTCTGCGCCTTGTTCAGCGCGGCATTGGCACTGTCCGCGCTGGAAAACGGACCTGCCAGAACCATACGCTGAGTCACACCACCACGCTGGTATTTGCCAATCCGCACCGGCAATCCAAGACGTTTCACCTGCTTGGCTGCGGCCTGCGCGCTCGCCTGATCACCAAAGGTGCCCACCTGCACATAGGGTGTGCCCGCCAGACGCAGGGACTTGGATGCGGGCTCAGACTTGGTGGACACAGTTGTTGCAGCCACCGGTGTGGCGCTGGCCCGCGCAACTGTTTCGCTTTCCTCCGAGACTCCAACAAGCTGACGGGGCAAAGTGTTGGTCCAGATTTGTTCCATTTGCGCCTGACCGCCCAAGGTCATCTCGGCGCGGCGTTCATTCAAACGGCCGTCATCAAACGCTCGACGATAGCCCTCCGGCACAATTGCCAGAACATGAGAGTCGCGATTGGCCTCATACACGTGACGCGGCACAACCCGCACATCGGGGGCAACTTCACCGACGCGCACAACGGTGCCTGCCGGTGGAACACGCAATGAGCTGTTCTGATCAAAGCGCATCTGCGGTGGTTGAGCTGTCGGACGGCCGGTTCCAGGTGTAACTGGCGAAAGCGCCTGTGGACCGCAGCGGACAGCTGACCCCCTCCAAGACGTCACACCTTCCCGACATGGAGATACAACTCCCGCAGCGCGCGGCGCCTGTTTGGAGGTCCGGCGCACTGTTGTTGTGGTCGTTTGTGGGGCCACTGGCGCGGGTTGAACCACCGTTGGCGCCGCTGCGGTGGCAGCCGGAGCAACCGTGCGAGTCGTGGTCGTTTTAGCTGTTGTTGTCGTGGTTGGACGTGCCGCCGTTGGCGTGGTGTAAAGCGGCGCGCCTTTGGCCTGCTTTGGCACCTTCACCGTGCGAGTTGTGGTTTTCGCTGCGCTGGTTGCAGCACTGCTGGTGGTGCGTGCCGTTGTTGTCGTCGCAGCTGCCGGCGCAACAGCTTTTGGCGCCGCAGCCACAGCAGGCGCACCGGCCTCTGGCGCCGCCGGCTGGATCTGCACAACATTTTTGTCGAGCTTTGGCGCGGCGCTGGTTGTCGTCTGCGCCTTAGAGAAGGTCGGCTTGAAGCCACAGATCACCTTGCGCTCCCGCGTCACGCGCGGCACCCAAGTTGTGGCCCCATCAACACCGGCACGGATGTAGACACACCCGCGACTATCAACAAACTGCTTACCTTTGAAATCACGCGGCGGGAACTCCGCCGGAATTTCGTTTGAACTAATGGACTGCGCGGTCACAGCGCTTACGCCCAAGGAACTCACGATCACACCGATCGCAATAACTCTGGTCAGTTTCATTTTGCCCCCACAAGATGTAGGGGCACCTTAGCCGCTTTGTTTCCAACGAGTAAACCGTTGAAAACACGAAATTTGACCTATTGCGTGCCAAACATGCGGTCGCCCGCATCGCCCAATCCTGGCAAGATGTAGCCTTTTTCATTGAGCCGTTCATCCAGAGATGCGGTCACAATTGGCACATCCGGATGTGCTTCTTTCATGCGCGCCACACCCTCGGGGGCGGCCAATAGGCAGAGGAACCGAATGTTGGTCGCGCCCTGTTTCTTCAGCAAATCGATGGCCGCCGCAGAGCTATTGCCGGTTGCCAGCATCGGATCAACGGCAATCACCAGACGCTCATCCAACTCGCTTGGCGCCTTGTAGTAATACTGCACCGGCTCAAGCGTTTCCTCATCCCGATACAAGCCAACAAAGCCCACACGTGCAGATGGCACCAACTCCAGCATGCCGTCTAGCAGGCCGTTTCCCGCCCGCAAAATGGACACTAATGCCAGCTTGCGCCCCGCCAGGGTTGGCGCATCCATTTCCACCATCGGCGTTTGGATTTTCTTGGTGGTCATCGGCAGTTCACGAGTCACCTCATAGGCCAGAAGCTGGCTGATCTCACGCAGAAGACGGCGAAACTCCCCTGTTGACGTGGCCTGATCGCGCATGATGGTCAGCTTGTGCTGTACCAGCGGGTGATCCACTACTGTCAAATGATCCATCAGGCTTGCTCCAGTCTTTTAGCTACTTTGGCTTTGGTATCGGCATCACAGAAGGCTGCGTCAAGCGCCGTCTGGTTGAGCGCACGAAAATCGCTCTCGTCCCACCCAAAAGCTTTGGACAGCTCTTCGTACTCGCGCCGCATGGTGGTGTGGAAGAAGGGCGGATCATCCGTGCTGACCGTCACTTTCACCCCTGCATCCCGCAACTTCTGAATAGGATGGCTGGCAAAATCCGGGAACAAACCCAGCACCACATTTGAGCCCGGGCAAACTTCCAGCGTGATTTGACGCGCCACCAGTTCTTTCACCAGCTTAGGGTCCTCGATGCTTCGCACGCCATGGCCAATGCGCTCCACGTTCAGGTCTTTGATCGCATCCCAAACGCTTTCAGGACCGCCAAATTCCCCGGCGTGGGTGGTCAACTGCAATCCAGCCTCTTTGGCCTGATCAAACGCATAAGCAAATGTGCCCTGCGTGAACTGCCCTTCATCGCCGCCCATGCCAAAACCGGTCACAAAATCACCAGCAGTTTCAGCCGCACAATGCGCTGTGGTTTTGGATTTATCGGCTCCAAAGTGGCGCACCGCTGTCACAACACCGCGCAAAGTGATGCCGTGCTTGGCCTCTGCCGCAACCGCAGCTTCCTGAATTGCCGCGAGGTATTCCCGCCACGCGCCAACATCACCACCGCCACAGAAGTCCGGACTGATGAAGCTTTCGGTATACACCACGCCGTTCTTGGCGCTTTCTTCCAGGATCGCAGTGGTCAGCCGGGCAAACTCTTCCGGGCCCGTAAGTACGGACGTGGCATCCTCATAGGTGCTCAGGAAGTGCACAAAGTCCCGAAACGCATAACCCCCGTTCTCGTCAAAAATCTTACTCAGATCGACGTTCTTTTCATGCGCAAGCTGCTTGATAAACGCAGGCGGGGCCGCGCCCTCATGGTGCAGGTGCAGCTCGACTTTAGGCAGGTCAGCAACGCTCATAAGAAACTCCTTCCACGGGGAGGTGTGATCCCCAGATGTGTGGCCACCGTTGCGGCCACATCAACAAAATCCATAATCCCGACTTCTTTGGCGCCCACACCGGCGGCCAATACTGGCACGCGCTCTCGGGTGTGGTCGGTTCCGGTCCAGCTTGGGTCATTGCCGTGATCGGCTGTGAGGATCAAGAGATCATCCGCCTTCAGATTTTGAAGGACCTTTCCGATTTCCAAGTCAAACCACTCCAGCGCACGCGCATAGCCGGAAATGTCACGACGATGGCCATAAAGGCTGTCAAACTCCACAAAGTTTGCAAAGGTCAGGCTACCATTTTCGGCGGTGTCCACCAATCCCTGCAAATCCTGCATCAGCTTGGCATCCGCGCCCTTGGTGCAATCATCAATGCCCGCCATCGTGAAGATGTCGCCAATCTTGCCAACACCATGCACCTTGCTTCCAGAATTCTGCACCCAATTGGTCAACAGCGGTTCCGGCGGCGCAATGGCGTAGTCCCGGCGGTTGGTGGTGCGTGTGAACCCAGTCTCCGCATCGCCCACAAACGGACGCGCGATCACCCGGCCAATTTTCATCTCGTGCAATGTCGGCGCAAGATCCTGACACAGCGTCAAAAGCCGTTCGAGACCAAAGGTCTCTTCGTGCGCGGCGATCTGATAAACGCTGTCAGCAGAAGTATAGCAAATTGGCTTGCCGCTTTTGACATGCTCCGCACCATGATCGTTGATGATCACGGTGCCCGAGGCATGACAATCCCCTAGAATGCCGTCGACACCGGCCAGTTCGCACACCAATTTGGTCAAATCGGCTGGAAAGCATGGCTCCTCTTTGGGGAAATAGCACCAGTCCCAGGGCACAGGCAGGCCGGCCAACTCCCAGTGGCCGGATGGCGTATCTTTGCCCGGACTAACTTCCGTTGCCGCCCCCCAAACCCCTTGTGGCTCCGCATCCAAACCCAGCGTTGCGTCACCAGAGGCCAACCGACAGGCAGCGCCAAGGCCCAAGGCATCCAGGTTGGGCAGCTTCAACGGCCCGCTGCGCCCCTCTTCGGCCCTTCCCGCCGCGCAAGCCTGTGCTATATGCGCCAAGGTATTTGCCCCAGTGTCGGGGCGATCTTCATTGAAGAACTGCGCCGCATCTGGTGCACCACCAATGCCAACCGAGTCCATCACAACCAGAAATGCACGTGCCATCAACGGCTCCTTTCATGGATTAGCGGCGGCATATCCGGCATCTGATCGCCAATGTCCATGGCTGCAACAACTGCCGCCGCGGCAGCGTCCGCCTTGTCTTCGCGGCTTGCGTGCACGCGCAAAAGCGGATCACCGGCTTTGACCTCTGTACCCAGCCGCACCACGTCAGAAAAGCCAACCGCCATATCAATCACGTCACTCTCCACCATGCGCCCGCCGCCAAGACCCACAACAGCAAGGCCCAGCGCTTCGCCTTCAATAGCAGTCACAAAGCCGTCACGAGGTGCTTTGACTTCACGGATCACCGAAGCTTCTGGCAAGAACCGCCGCCACTCCTCAACAAATCGCATCGGTCCGCCATGTGCAGAAACCATCTTGCCAAAGCGCTCTGCCGCTTGCCCGTTGGCCAACACATCAACCATCTTGGCAACGCCCGCCTCAACATCCGCCGCC
Organism: uncultured Shimia sp.; assembly: GCF_947493595.1. Lineage (GTDB taxonomy): Bacteria > Pseudomonadota > Alphaproteobacteria > Rhodobacterales > Rhodobacteraceae > Shimia. Next base: position 140,166 of record NZ_CANLRL010000008.1, read on the forward strand.
AATCCGGCATTGGCCAACAACACGCCACCAAGTGAAACACTCAACTCCGCCAAGGGACCACCTTTAGCGCCACAGAGCACCTCCATGCATTCCGCCACTTCCAGCGCATTGCCAAGTGACGGTGCCAAGGGTTGGCTCATGTCCGATATCAACGCGCTTGTTGGGCAACCCGCCAAATTGGCTGTGCTCACCAAAGAGTCCGCCAAAGCTTCGGCGTCCTCCAGCGTCTTCATAAATGCACCGCTGCCAACCTTTACGTCCAACACCAGTCCTTGCAGCCCCGCCGCCAACTTCTTGGACAGGATCGACGCGGTGATCAGATCCAGGCTTTCCACCGTCCCGGTCACATCCCGCACCGCGTAAAGCCGTTTGTCCGCAGGTGCGATCTCTGCGGTGGCACTGACAATAGACGCACCAGCCTCTCGCACCACCTTATCAAATTGCGTCTCATCCAACCCGGTCTGATAGCCCGGAATGGCCTCCAGCTTGTCCAACGTCCCGCCGGTGTGTCCCAACCCGCGACCAGACACCATCGGCACATAAGCCCCACAGGCCGCCAAAGCCGGTGCCAGCACCAAACTCACACAATCACCAACACCCCCAGTAGAGTGTTTGTCGAGCGCAGGTCCCGGCAAATCCCAAGACATCGTGTCGCCGCTGTCGCGCATCGCCAACGTCAACGCCACGCGCCCTTCCTCAGACAAGCCACGCACACATACGCCCATGGCGAATGCCCCGGCTTGCGCATCGCTCACCGTGCCATCCGCCAAGCCCCTGGCAAACCAGGCCAGCTCTTCACGGCTGGGGTCTTCGCCTTTGCGCAACTGCGCGATAATGGCCCGTGCATCCATGGGTTTCTCCTTTTGTATCAGTCGCGGTCTTGGTGGTCTGCGTCCATATGATCGGTGCCAAACGCCCCGGGTAGGAGCTCCGCCATCGTCATCGTCACGCGCACTCCGTCCAGATTGGCCAGTGTCACTTTCGTGTCCGATGCGCCAAACTCAGCCAGTTTTTGGCGGCATCCTCCACATGGGCTGACCGGCTGCTTACTGTCCGCGACAACAAACACTTCAGTTAACTTACTCTCACCCGCGGCCACCATCGCCGCTATCGCACCAGCCTCGGCACAAGTGCCCTCTGGGTAGGCAATGTTTTCTACATTGCAGCCAGCGTAAATTTCGCCGCCCTCAGACAGCACTGCCGCTCCCACTTTGAAATTCGAATACGGCGCATAGGCGTTTTCGCGCACGGCAAAAGCCGATTTTTCCAAGCTCATGTCTCTGTCACTTTCGTCTTAAACGCCCCCGGTAGCGTGACTTCGAGCAATTCGATGTCCGCGCTTGGATCGGCGTATCGGGTTTTCATTCCTGGCGGGATCACAAAGGCATCCCCGGCTTCCAAGGCATGCGGCTCCCGCCCTTCACCTTCCAAAACCATCGTGCCCTTCATCACAAAGGTAAAGTGTATTTCCGCATCATGGCACGCCCAATGCGGTGCACCTTCTCCGCAACGGATCACCTGCACCCCCGCCACATCTTTCGTGTTGGTTGCAATGGTTGTGTCTCGGGCTATGAAGCCCGGCAATCGAAAGCCGCCCCAAGCCGCGCCTTCTGCCAGATTATGCACAAATCGCTGCCCATCCCACTCGCGGTCTGGCCGCTCCTGTGGTGTTGGCAACTTCATTTCATGGTCAATTTCGGTCACATGATCCGCTGGCACCCCAATCTCGATCACTTGTAGATCATCACTGGCTTCGCAGACCCGATGGCGAATTTCCGGCGGCTGGATAAAGCAGTCCCCCGCGTTGAGACGGCGCATGCCACCTTGATCCTCATACAGCACGTCAACCCAACCGTTGACGCAGAAGATCAGCTGAAAGCCCACCTTATGGTAATGCACCATATCCGGCACCGGACCGCCATCGGGAATACGGATATGACTGGCAATCATCGCCCCGCCCAACCGGTCCGGCACCAGATCCCGATAATGCATGCCCGCCCGGCCAATCACCCATGGCGCCTGATCCGCCAATCGTCGCACCACAAAGGAATGCTGCACCTCCGGCAACACCAGCGGCGGATTTAGGTCTTCAATTTCGATCTTTGTGCCGTTTGGTGCCGTCAGTTCCCGCGCGCCTCCGGCAAACCCATCTGGATCATCCGTCAAAAGACGAATGCACCCCGGCGCCTCGCTTACACCTTTCTCAACACGCAACCGCAGGCCGTGTCCCGAAAACACCGCAACCGTCGGGTCATCCGCCGGATAAATCATATCCATCCGCATTTTGAGCACTTTGGTGTAAAAGGGGATGTCATCGCGCAGTTCCTGCGTTGGCAACCTTACTTCCGCTCTGATCTCTTCCATTCCCACTCCCCACTGTGACCTCACGGCAGAATTTACCGAGAATGTAACCAAATGGTCAAAAATTCAACGGTGAAATTTTAGGGCTTTTCATCAAGGCACATTTGCCCATTCCCACAGAAGAAAAATTAGTTTAATGCTGAACCAAATTTCAACCACCCCACAAACCGCCGCTGCGCCCCGCGCACTATGAGGTCCGCCATGTCCGACAACCGCAATCAATCCCTGCGCGACGCCGCCCTGTTTTACCACGCCAACCCAAAGCCTGGGAAACTGGAGATCCGCGCCACCAAGCCACTGGCCAATGGCCGCGACCTCTCACGCGCCTACTCCCCCGGCGTCGCAGAAGCCTGCCTCGAGATCAAAGACGATCCCGCCAACGCCGCGCTTTATACGGCCCGGCAAAACCTTGTAGCGGTGGTCTCAAACGGCTCTGCGGTCCTCGGCCTCGGCAATATCGGCGCACTGGCCTCCAAACCCGTGATGGAAGGCAAAGCGGTCCTGTTCAAGAAATTTGCCAATATCGACTGCTTTGACATCGAGCTGGACGAAGCGGACCCGGAGAAGTTGGCAGACATCGTCTGCGCCATGGGGCCAACCTTTGGCGCAATCAACCTCGAAGACATCAAAGCACCGGACTGCTTTGTGGTCGAAAAGCTCTGCCGCGAGCGCATGAACATCCCAGTGTTCCACGACGACCAGCACGGCACCGCCATTGTTGTGGGCGCAGCTGCCACCAACGCGCTTCAGGTCGCAGGCAAGAAATTCGAAGACATCAAAATTGTCTCCACCGGTGGCGGCGCGGCGGGCATCGCCTGCCTCAACATGCTGCTGAAGCTGGGCGTAAAACGCGAAAACGTCTGGCTCTGCGATATCCACGGGCTGGTCTATGAAGGTCGCGAAGACGACATGAACCCGCAGAAGGCGGAGTTTGCGCAGAAAACTGACCTGCGCACCCTCGAAGACGTGATCGACGGTGCTGACATGTTCCTAGGCCTTTCCGGCCCTGGAGTCCTTAAGCCTGAGCTGGTTGAGAAGATGACCGCGCAGCCGATCATTTTTGCGCTTGCCAACCCAACCCCGGAAATCATGCCCGAGCTGGCCCGCAAAGTGGCGCCTGACGCGATCATAGCCACCGGCCGCTCCGACTTCCCAAATCAGGTCAATAACGTCCTCTGCTTCCCTTTCATCTTCCGCGGCGCGCTGGATGTGGGCGCCACTGAAATCAACGACGAAATGTGTGTGGCTTGTGTAAACGGTATCGCTGAACTTGCCCGCGCCACCACTTCCGCCGAAGCGGCCGCCGCTTACAAGGGCGAACAGCTCACCTTTGGTGCGGAATACCTGATCCCCAAACCATTTGATCCCCGTTTGGTTGGCGTCGTCTCCGCCGCCGTGGCCAAGGCCGCCATGGACAGCGGCGTCGCCACCCGCCCGATCGACGACATCGACGCCTACGTGCACAAACTCAACCAATCGGTCTTCAAGTCCGCCTTGCTGATGCGCCCCGTGTTTGAAACGGCGCGCAAAGCCGCGCGCCGCATTGTGTTCTCCGAAGGTGAGGACGAACGCGTGCTGCGTGCCGCACAAGCGATCCTGGAAGAGACCACAGAAACCCCAATTCTGATTGGTCGCCCCGAAGTTATCGACGCCCGATGCGAACGCGCTGGCCTTTCCATTCGTCCAGGCCAGGACTTCCAAATCGTGAACCCGGAAAATGATCCGCGCTACTACGACTACTGGAACAGCTACCACGAGCTGATGGAGCGCGAAGGTGTCACGCCCGACCTTGCCAAGGCGATCATGCGCACCAACTCCACCGCAATTGGATCAATCATGGTGCACCGTGAAGAGGCTGACAGCCTGATCTGCGGCACCTTTGGCGAATACCGCTGGCATCTGAACTACATCACACAGGTTTTGGGCAACAAATCCCTGTCGCCCCACGGCGCGCTCTCGCTGATGATCCTCGAAGACGGCCCGCTGTTCATTGCTGACACCCAAGTGCATGAACTGCCAAGCCCCGAGGACATCGCCCGCATCACCATCGGCGCCGCGCGCCATGTGCGCCGCTTTGGCCTGGAACCCAACATCGCGCTTTGCTCGCAAAGCCAGTTTGGCAACCACCAACAAGGCTCCGGCAAGCGCTTGCGCGAAGCCATTGAGATTCTGGACAGCCGCCCACGCGACTTCACCTATGAAGGCGAAATGAACGTCGACACCGCGCTTGACCCCGATCTGCGCGCCCGCGTCTTCCCGCGCACCCGCTTAAACGGCGCCGCTAACGTGTTGGTTTTCGCCCATGCGGATGCCGCGTCAGGCGTGCGCAACATCCTGAAAATGCGGGCTGACGCGCTGGAGGTCGGCCCGATCCTGATGGGCATGGGCAACCGCGCCCATATCGTCAGCCCGTCGATCACTGCGCGCGGCCTGCTGAACATGGCCGCTATCGCCGGAACGCCGGTGACGCAATACGGCTAAGCCGCCATGACTAGCACACGAAAACGCGGCGGAGTGATTCCCGCCGCGTTTTGCATTTCTGAACTTCGCAACTTTGCAAAGACCTCCTCAGTTTCCAGCGAAGCCCAAGCAAACCCACCTCTTTGCAAAAATTTGCAGCGCCGCTCGGCAAAGACTTGCAAATTTTCCGCGATAATCTGCCACGCCCGCCTCCCCAAGACTTGCCGCCACGACAGCCCCTCCTCTATCCATTTGGGTAAGGATAGGAGGACACCCATGTCATATCAGGACGTCTACAACGGCTGGAAGAACGACCCCGAAGCATTCTGGATGCAAGCGGCAGACGCGATTGACTGGGATACCCCCCCCAGCAAAGCGCTCTTTGACAAAGGCGACCACATGTATGAGTGGTTCTCCGACGCCAAGGTCAACACCTGCTGGAACGCCGTGGACCGCCACGTGGAGGCAGGTCGCGGCGAGCAAACCGCCATTATTCACGACAGCCCCATCACCCACTCCAAACGCGAGATCTCTTATGTGGAGCTGCGCAACCGTGTCGCCTCCCTCGCAGGCGCTCTGCGCGCCAAAGGTGTGGAAAAAGGCGACCGCGTCATCATCTACATGCCGATGATCCCCGAAGCGCTCGAAGCCATGTTGGCTTGCGCTCGCCTTGGCGCGATCCACTCGGTGGTGTTTGGCGGCTTTGCCGCCAACGAGCTGGCCGTGCGCATCGACGACGCCAAACCAAAAGCCATCATCGCCGCCTCCTGTGGCCTCGAGCCAGGGCGCGTGGTGCACTACAAACCTCTGCTGGACGGCGCCATTGAGCTTGCCACTCACAAGCCGGATTTCTGCGTGATCTTCCAACGTGAACAAGAAGTGGCGCAGCTGATCGAAGGTCGCGATTTTAACTGGCACGGCTTCCAATACGGTGTGGAACCAGCCGAGTGTGTGCCTGTCGAAGGCAATCATCCCGCCTACATCCTCTATACCTCCGGCACCACCGGCCAACCTAAAGGTGTGGTGCGCCACACTGCCGGTCACTTGGTCGCTTTGAACTGGACGATGAAGAACGTCTTCAACGTCGATCCGGGCGACGTGTTCTGGGCTGCGTCCGATGTAGGCTGGGTTGTCGGCCACAGCTACATCACCTACGCGCCACTGATCCATGGCAACACCACCATTGTGTTTGAAGGCAAACCCGTGGGCACACCTGACGCTGGCACCTTCTGGCGGGTAATTTCCGAACATAAGGTCAAAACCTTCTTCACTGCCCCAACGGCTTTCCGCGCCGTGAAACGCGAAGACCCAAAAGGCGAATTTGTGAAGAAATACGACCTCTCCTGCATGGAACAGGTCTTCCTCGCCGGGGAACGTGCCGATCCGGACACCATCATCTGGGCGCAAGACCAGCTACAAAAACCAATCATCGACCACTGGTGGCAGACGGAGCTGGGCTACCCCGCGATCTGCAACCCCGTGGGCATTGAGCTTTTGCCAGTGAAACTCGGCAGCCCCTCCCTGCCCATGCCGGGCTACGACATGAAAGTGCTCGACGAGGGCGGCAACGAACTGCCCGCAGGTGAACTGGGCGCAATTGTCAGCAAGCTGCCTTTGCCACCGGGCACCCTGCCAACTCTGTGGAACGCAGAAGACCGCTTCAAAAAATCCTACCTGACCAACTTCCCCGGTTACTATGAAACCGGCGATGCGGGCATGATTGACGAAGACGGCTACGTCTACATCATGGCGCGCACCGATGACGTCATTAATGTCGCAGGCCACCGCCTCTCCACCGGCGGTATGGAAGAGGTGCTTGCGGGGCACCCGGATGTGGCCGAATGCGCGGTGATTGGCGTGGCCGATCAGCTCAAGGGCCAGATGCCGGTGGGTTTCCTCTGCCTGAACGCAGGGGCGGATCGCGACAACGCTGAGGTGGTGAAAGAAGTTGTGAAACTGGTGCGCGAAAAAATTGGCCCGGTGGCGGCCTTCAAACTGGCTGTTGTGGTCGATCGCCTGCCAAAAACCCGTTCCGGCAAAATCCTGCGCGGCACCATGGTCAGCATCGCTGATGGCACTGAGTGGAAAATGCCAGCGACCATTGATGATCCGGTCATTCTGGATGAAATCACCGTTGCCCTGCAAAGCATTGGCTACGCCAAATCGTAACACCGGAGCGGGGGCCAGCCCCCGCGCCCCCGGGATATTTGGGGCAAGAAGAAACCAGGACGGCGCGCCAAATCGAGGGCGCGCCTTTTTTGTTAGACAAACTGTTCGCGGATGAGACGTTCTTCCAACCCGTGGCCCGGATCAAACAGGATCCTGTGCGCGACACTCTCATCTGAGCGGATCTCAACAGCGGCCACATTTTCAAACGACCGGCTGTCCGCATGGGCCATCACCGGCCGCTTGTGACTTTCCAGCACTTCAAAAGACACCGTTGCCTGCTTTGGCAACAACGCCCCGCGCCATCGTCGTGGTCGAAATGGTGCAATTGCGGTAAGCGCCAGCACATCGGAACCGATTGGCAAGATCGGGCCATGTGCCGAATAATTATAGGCGGTGGAGCCCGCAGGCGTACTGATCAGCGCGCCGTCACACACCAGCTCCTCCATACGCAACCGGCCATCAATCTTTATGCGCAGCTTGGCCGCCTGTGGCCCTGCCCGCAGCAAAGACACTTCGTTGATCGCCAGCGCCTCATGCACGGAGTTGTCGACACAGGTCGCCCGCATCGCCAAGGGATTGAGCTTCTCCTCCTCCGCCGCAGCCAAACGCTCCGTTAAATCGCTTTCCGAATAGGTATTCATAAGGAACCCCACCGTGCCCCGATTCATACCGTAAACAGGTGCAGGCAGCGCCTGTGTGTCATGCAGCGTGTGCAGCATAAAGCCATCACCACCGAGTGCGACAATCACGTCTGCCTCTTCGGGCGCGACATTGCCATAGCGGCCAATCAATGCGGCCCGCGCGGTTTGCGCCACCGGCGCGTTGCTGGCCAAAAAGGCGATTCTTTCGGACATATCGGTCCCAGCTCCAGTCAAACACCAGCAGGTTTCCCCGCCCTGCCAAAGGTTTCCTATGGCGTCATATGTTTATCCCCTGCACCATCTTCGGCGGTCAGGCAAGGTTTTGCGTCGCTTTGAGACCTTTCAACACAACAACCTTTCCTTTAGGAACCGCATCAACGCGAACCCCCTGATCTGGAGCACATGCCCATGTCCACCACCCGTGATGCTGGCTTTTTCACCGAATCCCTCGCCTCCCGCGACCCGGAGCTGTTTGGCTCGATCACCAACGAGCTGGGTCGCCAGCGCGACGAGATCGAATTGATCGCCTCTGAGAACATTGTGTCCGCTGCCGTGATGGAAGCGCAGGGCACCGTGCTCACCAACAAATACGCCGAAGGCTACCCGGGCCGCCGCTACTACGGTGGTTGCCAACATGTGGACGTGGCCGAAAACCTCGCCATCGACCGCGCCAAAGAGCTGTTTGGCTGTGAGTTTGCCAACGTGCAGCCAAACTCCGGCTCCCAAGCCAACCAAGGTGTGTTTCAGGCGTTGATCCAGCCAGGTGACACCATCCTCGGCATGGACCTGGCCTCTGGCGGTCACCTGACCCACGGCGCACGTCCAAACCAATCCGGCAAATGGTTCAATGCCGTATCTTACGGTGTGCGCCGCGACGACAACCTGATCGACTACGATCAGGTCGAAGCGCAGGCCAAAAAGCACCAGCCTAAGATGATTATCGCCGGTGGTTCCGCCATCCCACGTCAGATCGACTTCGCCCGCTTCCGTGAGATTGCGGACATGGTTGGCGCCTACCTGCTGGTCGACATGGCGCATATCGCTGGTCTGGTTGCCGCTGGTGAGCACCCATCGCCATTCCCACACGCACACGTTGCCACCACTACCACGCACAAAACCCTGCGCGGCCCACGCGGCGGCATGATCCTGACCAACGACGCCGACATCGCCAAGAAGCTGAACTCGGCCATCTTCCCGGGCATTCAGGGCGGCCCGTTGATGCACGTCATCGCTGCCAAAGCTGTGGCCTTTGGCGAAGCGCTGCGCCCTGAATTCAAAGAGTACCAAAAACAAGTCCGCGCCAACGCTGTGGCCCTGGCGGACCAGCTGATCAAAGGTGGTTTGGACATCGTCACCGGCGGCACTGATACGCACGTGATGTTGGTGGATCTGCGCCCGAAAGCCGTGACCGGCAACATCGCTGACAAAGCCCTTGGCCGCGCGCACATCACCACCAACAAAAACGGCATCCCGTTTGACCCGGAAAAGCCGATGGTGACCTCCGGCCTGCGCTTGGGCACACCCGCGGGCACCACCCGTGGCTTTGGCGAAGAAGAGTTCCGCGCAATTGCCGACATGATTGTCGAAGTGGTCGACGGCCTGGCCGCCAACGGCGAAGAGGGCAATGCCGAGGTGGAAGCCTCTGTCCGCGCCAAAGTGGCCGATCTCTGCGCCCGCTTCCCGCTGTACCCAAACCTGTAAGAACAGCGGCTCCAACAGTAATACCGCCCGGCTCTCACGGCCGGGCGTTTTTATTTCCCCCACAGCTTTGGACGTGCACTCTCAGCAGCCTGATCCATCGCGCTTTTGCGCACAAACCGCTCTCGGCGATCCTCGCGCCAATGTGGCTGTAGTTTCGCTTCAGATACAGCCGTCGCATCCTTGTCACTCCAATGGTTTTGACGGGTGGCTACCTGAAAGCTATTTGAAAGAATTCCCAACATATTTGGTACTCCTTGTGTTGATCTGTTTCAAACATGGTGGACTCGCGCCTGAAAATCGACTCAATATGACATTCAATATGTAAGCTGGATTTACAGTATGGATTGGGCCACTCTGCCATCTCTCGCCGCCCTGCGGGCCTTTGAAGCCGCTGCGCGTCATCAAAACCTCAGCGCCGCGGCTCGAGAACTCAATGTCACCCATGCTGCTATTGCCCAACATGTCCGCAGCTTGGAGGCGGAGTTGTCCACGCCGCTTCTGTTTCGATCCGGCCGCGGCGTGGCCCTCACCGAAGAAGGTCGTCATCTGGCGCAACATCTCTCCGACGGTTTTGAGGTGATTTCCGAAGGTGTCTCTGCCCTTCAGCGTTCCAAAGAAGACCGCCCGCTCAGTGTCAGTGTCACGCCATCCTTTGCCGCCAACTGGCTGATGCCACGCATCGGCGGCTTCTGGCAGAAACACCCGGAGATCTCACTCAGCATCAACCCAAGTGTGAGCTTGATTGACCTGCGCCGCGATGGCTTTGACATGGCGATCCGGTTTGGCAATGGGCAATGGCCAGGGGTGTCGTCCGAATTGCTCACGTCGGGGGAGTTTTGGGTAGTTGCCTCCCCTAAGCTGCTCAAAACAAATTCGGAAATCAGCCTCACAGACGCTGGGACCTACCCGTGGCTGATGGATTTGCACATGTTGGAATGGCGCCAAGTGGTGGAAGACGCCGGACTTGACCTCAACACTGTGGAGATGACATCGCTGGAGACCAATGAGCTTGTGCTCTCTGCCACCGTGGCTGGCTTGGGGGTCTCTGTACACCCCCGATCCCTGGTAGAGAGGGAAGTTGCTTTTGGCACGCTTGTGCAGATCACCAGCCTGCCCCGCACCGACCTTGGCTATCATTTGGTTACGTTGCCGCGCCCGCTCAACGCCAAGGAACGGGCATTTCGCAAATGGCTGATGGCCGAGGCAAAAACCTAGCCCGACCAACATCAAAGGCAGCTGAGGACACGCCCCAACTGCCGTCTTCGTTTAGTCGCCTCCTCAGACGTTTGGCTTCGTATCCAACAACGCCTCTTCCAGCATTTTTTCGTCACGCACTTCCTCAATGCGGCGAATGCGATCATCACGCTGCTGATTGTCAAAACGGTACTTCACAACATTGATCAGGCTTATGGTGAGCAACACAATGCCCATACCCCAGTAGCCCTTGGTGGAGAGCGGCACATCCGTCGACATCCAAAGGGAAATACCGAGCAGAATATAGGCCAGCGCCACACCGGCCATGTTGAGCATTACGATGGTGGAATTGTCGTTACGGTCAGTCATGTTGATTTCTCCGAATTTTTTGAGTTTGAATATTGTCTTGCCGAAAGCGGCGGTTTTACTTGGGTTGGGTTTTCAGGCGGTTCATCACGGACGCAGCAGTTGCTTTGCTCGCATCCCCAAATCCTGCATCCGCCATGCGCCCCGCGATTTCGCCATGGTTCAGGCCACTGTCGATCTCGCGCAGAATTTCGCCCTGTTCAAACGGATCATCTTCGCCCATCACGCGGGAAATCAGTGCTTCAGCCTCTTCAAACGGGCTGTCCCCTCCCAAATGGCGGTTCACCTTGCGCTGAATGCCTTGTTCCTTACGCATGGCGCGCGCCGATACGGCCCCCTGCTTCAGATCAATGATACGGCGGTGCGCGGTTTCCACACTCTGGCGCAGCTGCATAATCCGCGCTTCCAGGCGCGCTTGAGTTTGCTGACGCCCCGCCAACTCGTTTTCCAGATCCGCAATCGCTTGCGCTGCTTGCTGCGCCAGATCTTCTCGACCCTCTGCAAGGGCCTGTTTGGCACGCGCTAGCAGATCCACAATGCGGCCTTCCAAAGTTTCTATCTGGCGCTGCTCACCGCGCTCCCTCTGGATCAAACCGGCCAAAGCCACCTTTGCCGCCTTCAGGTTTGCGCTCGCTTCGCGAATTTTTTGATCAATCAGCTCAATGGCATAGACGTCACGCACCTGTTCTTCGGCCCGGGCGTTTGCCCCCACAATCAAAGTTTTCAAAGTTCCGAACATCTGTCCCTCCATTTTTTTGAACATCGTTCACAAATAGGGTGATAGAATTTTCCTGAACATCGTTCAAGAAAATAATTGAACGATGTTCACTTTTCTTTGAAGCACCTGTTTTTACTTAACTTTCCAAGACTACTTTAGGCCCAAGCCGGGACAAAACTTGCGCAATCATGGTCCGAATGTGCACCGGTGGCACGCCAGAGATGCGATTCTCCAACCCCAAAAGCACGATTCCATGCACCGAGGAGAACATCGCACGAGTCATCAACCCGAGTTCCTCCTCGCCCATCTCCGAATAAAGCTCCGACAGCGGCGCGCGAATATTGGCAAACAGCGCCCCCAACGAGGACAGATACCACTCCGGCACCTCCCCGCCCTCAGTCATCTCCACATCAAACAACGCCCGCCACAGTTTCGGATGCGCGGCAGCAAACTCCAGATAGGCGTTGGACATGAGAATGAGTCGTTGGCGCGGGCTTTCCCTGCCGTCATAAGATGCCGCCACCGCCGCGCCGAGCTTCTTGAACGTGCGCCCGTTCACTTCAAGTACAAGATCGTGCAAATCGTCGAACACGTTGTAAATGGCCCCAACCGCACAGCCCGCGCCTTTGGCCAGTTCCCGCGCCTTCAGCGACGACAAGCCCCCTGTCGCAATCTGCGTTTCCGCCAATTCGATCAGTTTCACACGCAACGCCGCGCGCCGCTCTGCCACTTTGCCAGCCATAGTGCCCCACATATTGAACCGCGTTCAGGCATACGCGCCCTCAAAACAAATGCCAAGTCCGCCGGCCAATCCGCAAAATGTTCTTTCTTTGTTCAACGCACTCCCCTAGCGTGCACCCATGAGTTTTCGCATTTCAAACCGTGACGCCCGCCACCTCTGGCTCTCGCTGCAAGGCCTATCTGATACCCCCACCGGCCCCGCCGACCCACGCGCCATCATTAGAAAGCTGGGCTTTGTTCAGCTGGACAGCATTCAGGTCCTGTCACGCGCGCATCACCATATTCTTTGGTCGCGCAATCAAAACTACCGCGAGCCGATGTTGAACAAGCTCCTAGCCGAAGATCGCACGGTGTTTGAGCATTTCACCCACGACGCCAGCATTCTGCCCATCGAAACCTATCCCTACTGGCGCACGCAGTTTAAGCGCCGCAAATCCCGCATGGATCAAAAAGGCTGGTTCAAAACCGCCCTAACTCAAGTCAGCACCGAGGACATTAAGGCCCGCATCGCTGACGAAGGCGCCCTATCGACTGAGGCTTTTGACACCAAGATCGAAGGCCCCAAAGAAATGTGGTCTCGCCCACCCCACAAACAGGCGCTGGATTACCTATGGTACGCTGGCGAGCTGGCCACCTGCTATCGCCACAACTTCAAGAAATTCTACAACCTTCCAGAACGCGTCATCCCCGATGCCCTACGCGACGCACAGATTGACCACAGAGACCAAGTCAATTGGCTCTGCACTCAAGCCGTCGATCGCCTTGGCTTTGGCACCTCCGGCGACGTCAAACGCTTCTGGGAAGCTGTGGACACAGCGGAAGTGAAAGACTGGATGGCACACGCCGACCTGATCGACGTCGAGGTGCAAACCGCAAACCGCCAGTGGGTGCCCATGCAAGCCTCCGCCGACATTGCCCAGCGCTTGGACCAAATCACCGCTCCGACCTCCCGCCTGCGCATCCTCAATCCGTTTGACCCGGTGATCCGCGACCGCGACCGGCTCTCCCGCCTGTTTGGCTTTGACTACCGCATCGAAATTTTCGTCCCCGCCGCCAAACGGCAATGGGGCTACTACGTCTATCCTCTCTTAGAGGGAGACCGTTTCGTAGGACGTCTGGAAGCCAAGGCCAATCGCAAAAAAGGGGAGATCACCATCACCCAGCTTTGGGCAGAAACCGGCGTGCGTTGGACCGAAGCACGCGCCGCCAAACTGGACGCAGAACTCACCCGCATGGGGCGGTTCATAGGCGCGCCTGATATCGTCTGGGACTGCGACCGCGCGCCAAAAACCGCTTAAACAAGCCCCTGCCAACGCAACATAAGGATCACCAACACCACAACCACCAAGAGGTTGAACACCAGCGCCGCTGCCAGATTGAGCAATGCACCTTTGCGCCGATCCGCCACGTCAATGGCCTCCAGGTGCGCAACGATCTCATCAAACGCCTTGCCCACAGCCACAGCATCCACCTGCATCATCAGCTTTGGATGCGCGCCAAGACGCTGCGCCTCGACAAGCACCTCCGACTGCCGATGTAACCGCGCTGGCACTCGGCGCCCAATCTTCTTCATGGCTCGGCTCAAGGTCTTGGCGCGCACGCCAAATTTCTCCTTGGCCAGTTCCAAAAGCCGCGCCTCTTTGGCCTGAATGTCCTGCGTCGTCATCATCCGCGCACCCTAGACTGCGCTCGCACAACACTCAACTCTGGAACCCACCAGCCCAGCGCGGTATCACACCGCTATGTTGAACTTGATCGAACATGGCACCGCCACCGCAGAACCCGACCTCTTGATTGTGCATGGGCTGTTTGGCTCCGGCCGCAACTGGGGCGCCATTGCCAAACGGCTCTCCACCACCCGCCGCATTCTCTGCGTGGACCAACGCAACCACGGCCAAAGCCCTTGGTTTGATAGCCATTCTTACAAAGACATGGCCGCCGACCTTGCCGAAGTTATCACAGCGCAGGGCAAACCAATGGATGTGTTGGGCCATTCAATGGGCGGCAAAGCCGCCATGGTGCTTGCCCTCAGCCAACCGGACTTAGTCAACCGCCTGATTGTCGCGGACATCGCCCCAGTCGCCTACAGCCACGACCAGAATCAAAACATCCAGGCCATGCGCGCCGTAGACTTGTCCAAGGTCAGCAAACGCTCCGATGCGATGACGCAATTGGCCGAGCATCTGGATGACACCACGTTGCAAACCTTCTTCACCCAATCCCTGGACGTGAAAGAGCAGCGCTGGCGCCTCAATCTCGATGTTCTGGACCGAGAGATGCCCAAAATCCTGGACTTCCCACAGGTTGGCGGCGCCTATGGTGGCCCAACTCTTTTCCTGTCCGGCGCCACCTCAGACTACGTCACCCATGCGCAACGCCCGACAATCCGCGAGAAATTCCCTAAAGCCCGCTTTGCCAAAATCACAGGCGCCGGACATTGGCTTCACGCAGAAAAACCACGGGAGTTCATCGCATCAGTGCAAGCCTGGTTGGATTTGGATCAACGCGCGTAAAGCGCCTGCGCCACTTTCCAGCTGGCAGGGAACGCAATCACAAAGCCGATCAGCGCATAGACAAACAGCATCAAACCGCTGTTTACACCTGCCACCAGAGCGGCGATGACACCGACCCCAGCCAAAGTGGACCCAATAAAGATGTGCAGAATCATTGCCAGTCGCAGCATGACTGTCTCCTTCAAGTTGTTGGCCGCAGATTTGGCGCAAAATCCCACGGCCAACTTTGATTTGGATCAGTCAAGTCTCAGGTAATTGATTTCACTCGGCGATCAACTGCATCTGTTCGGTACCCTCTGCATCCAGCAGAACGGCAATCCCGTCGCGCACTTCAAATCCGACCACCTTTGACAGTGCCTGAAAGAAGGCTTTCTCCTGCTGATCCAACGGGCCAGGGCAGGCCATACGTGTGGTTGCAAGCGGTCCAAACTCCAACTGCCCCCCTGTCGCCGTGTAGCCTCCGGAGAAACGGTTACACCCGCTTGTTCCACTCACCTGACCATCGCTTCCAAACTGAAGAAGGGGCCCCTGCGCAGCTTCAACAACCTGGCCATTGATCTGCGCAACCAACCAATTGCTGCCACTCAAGCCGGTCGCATCTCGTTTCACCATGCGTTCCACCACCACATCCACTGTTTCAGGGGCATCATAGGTCAATGCCGGAAAGCTCTGCGTACTGCGCCAAAGTACATCTTCCCCGACTCGGATTACCGCTCGAACCGAATACCGACCGCGTGCCTCAACCATGGCGTCGTCATAGCTCAGCTGAAAATCCACCGGCACCTGCCCCGCAGGTTTTAATGTCTGGCTCGCCAACACCGTCGATTTCACATCCATCTTACTCACGTCTTCCAACGTGACCTCCACCAACGCTTCCGGCGGCAAGGCAATTTTTTCCCGGTAAAGCACCGATCCCTGCAAGTTTTGAAAATCAGCCATCGCGCTTCCCGCACTGAGGCACATCGCCATAACAAGGCCCGCCCCCACGCCGGCGGATTTGATCGTTGTAAGTGTCATTTAAAGGCTCCCGGCTCTGTTGCGGTCATCATACCCTACCACCTAGGGATGAGGTCACGACCTCCCAAGGGGGAATTGTTTTTTCGGCAAAGCCTTGCCCAAACCCGATGCGCTCCCTAGGCCCGCCAAGATACGACCTTTGACCCCCTTGGCGTGGCCCCACTCTCTGCTAGGCTACTGCCATGCCAAATGATGTCGCTTCGCCAGTTCTCAAACGCTTCTCCAACGCCCTTGTGGTCGACGACCATCCGCTGTTCTGTGACGCTCTGGTCATGACCTTACAGGCCATCGCGCCGATCACGGACGTGGCCACTGCACCTTGCCTGACAGACGCCTTGGCCCGCCTGGAAAATGCACCACACCCGGATCTGGTCGTGCTGGACCTGAACCTGCCGGATGTGGACGGCTTTGACGGGTTGCTACGCCTACGCAAGGCCACCAACGCCAAAGTGCTGGTAGTGTCCTCCATGGCCGACACACGGATCATCAACGCCGCGCTGAATGCTGGCGCCGCCGGGTTTGTGCCCAAACACAGCCAACGCGATATGTTCCGCCGCGCCTTGCAGGCCCTGGCCGAAGACCGAAATTTTGTGCCCGAAGGCCATATGCCGACCTGCGACGAGGACAACGCCACAAAAGACGCCGTGGCGCGTCTGGCCAGTTTGACCACACAACAGGCTCGCATCCTGGATCTCATCTGCGAAGGTAAACTCAACAAGCAAATTGCCTTTGAGCTGTCGATCGCAGAAACCACGGTGAAAGCCCATGTGACTGCGATCATGCGCAAACTTGGCGTTCACTCGCGCACACAGGCGGTCCTGATCGCCAAAGAAGCCAGCTTTGAGGAACACTTGCGCAGCAGCGGGTAGGCAGCCTAATCTGCCACGAGCGGCTTTGAGGAGAGCTGCGGGAGGAACGCCAGCATGGATGCCAGCACACCCTTAGACGGGTCTCACATTGTGCGCACAGGGTTTGCCCCTTGTGACGCGCCCGATGCGGTTGACCAACTTGTCGCGGCATTGGGTCCGGACCCTTTTGCATTGGTTGTTCTGTTTGTATCGCCAAACACCAACCTGCAGAAATTTGTATGCGATATCGCTGGCCGTTTTGGCGCAGCGGAAGTTGTCGGGTGCACCACCGCAGGGGAGTTGGCCGAAAACGGCTATACCGAAGGTGAAATTGTCGCCATTGGCCTGCCACAAACCCATTTTGCCGCCCGCACTCTGCTTGTGGAGGACCTCTCGGAAATAAAAGCAGAAGCGCGCATCACCGAGATGATCCACAACCGGAAAGCACTGGCCGCCAGCCACCCATGCTGGACATCCGAATTTGCCTTTCTCATGGTCGACGGCCTCTCCACCCGCGAAGACGCTTTGGCCGCCGACCTGTCGTTGGGCTTAGGTCCCGTGCCCTTGTTTGGCGGATCCGCCGGGGACGGAGAGGATTTTCAGCAGACCCACGTCTTGTACAAATCCGCTTTTCGCAGCAACGCCGCCGTCCTGGTGCAACTGCGCTCCAACTGCCCAGTGCATGTCTTCAAGACTGACCACCTCCAGCCCACAGAACAGCGCATGGTTGTCACCGGCGCAAACCCGAGCACCCGTCGTGTTCACGAAATCAACGCCGAGCCAGCGGCCCGCGAATATGCCCGTATCCTTGGCAAAGACCCGGAACAGCTTTCCACCTTCACCTTTGCCGCACATCCGGTTGTGGTGCGCATTGGCGAGCAAACCCATGTGCGCGCGATTCAGCAAGTCGCGGAAAACGGCGATCTGCAGTTTTTCTCCGCAATTGACGAAGGTGTCGTGCTCACGCTGGCCGAGCCCGAAGACATGGTTGCGCATCTCGATCGCGAACTCAGCGCCCTGACGTGTGAAACAGCACCCGCCCTGATATTGGGCTGCGATTGTGTTCTACGCCGTGTGGAAGCCACGCAAAAACAGATAACGGGTGACATCTCCCGCGTCCTCGCCAAACATAATGTGGTGGGCTTCTCCACCTACGGCGAGCAGGTCAATTCGATGCATGTCAATCAAACCTTCACCGGCGTTGCCATCTACCCACCGGAAACGGACTAACGCCGCAATGACCGACGCCACATTGATCGACCCAAAGGACTCGCTGGAACGCCAGAATCAGAAGCTCCTGAAAATCGTCGACACGCTCATGCGCCGTGCCGAGGCCAGCCCCGACACCACCGGCGTGGCCTATGCCCAATTTGAACGCGCCGTCATGCTCGAGGAGGAGGTCGCCGCCCGCACCCGCGAACTCGAACACGCGCTTGACCTGCTCAACACCTCCAACGCCTCGCTTGCCCAAGCCAACGCCGAAGCCGAAGCCGCCCGTGCCAACCTCGCCAACGCGATCGAGACCGTACAAGAAGGCTTTGCGCTGTTTGATGCCGACGAAAAACTGGTGCTCTGTAACACCCGCTTTGGCAAACACATGCGCGACATCCACCCGCTGTTCAAACCCGGCCTACCATTTGCCAACTACGTCGACATCGTCTCTCAAAGTGCGTTTTTAGAGCTGCCCGACGGTATGACCGCCAACCAATGGGCCGACCAGCGTCTGCTGCGCCACCGCGAACAGCACGTAGTGTTCAACGCCCGCCTCGCAAATGACAAATGGATCCAGGTGTCCGAACATCGCACCCGCGACGGCGGCACTGTGGTGCTTCAAACCGACGTCACCGACATGATGTTGATCGAGCGACAAGAGCGCGAGCGCCTGCTCGACGACCAAGCCCGCCTGATCAAAGCCACGCTAGAACATCTGGATCAGGGCGTCGGCATCTTTGACCGCGAAGCCCGCCTTGTCGGGTGGAACCGGCGCATGGGAGAACTGCTCTCCATCCCTCTGCGTCACTTTCACCTTGGGTTGCCGTTTGACACCATCTTTGACCAGCTCTCGCGCAAGCTGGCCTTTCTGGAAACCGCCGACGCCGAGGCTCTGGCCCACTGGGCCGCCCACGATGGGCGCCGCGCACCGTTGTCTTTTGAGGTGGAACTGGGGGAAGATCGTATCCTTGCGGTTTTTGCCCAACACATGCCGGACGGCGGCTTTGTGATCTCTTTCGCTGACATCACAACAGAACGCCGCGCCTTACGCGCTACGGCCCAAGTCAACGAAACCCTTGAGCGCCACGTGCAGGAACGCACCCTGGAACTTCAGGACGCTCTGGCAGAGGCCGAGCGCGCCAACGCGTCCAAGTCCCGATTTGTCGCCGCCGCAAGCCACGACCTGTTGCAACCGCTGTCGGCAGCCAAACTCTATATGGCCTCGCTGGAAACCGATCTCGAAGAGCCCGACCAACGTGAGCGCCTGTCCAAAGCCTCGTCCGCCTTGCAAAGCGTTGAACACATTTTGGGGGCATTGCTCGACATTTCCCGCCTCGACAGTGGCCGCGCCGCCGTACACGACACACAGATCCCACTGGGCGCTCTGCTGGGCCAGCTACACGACGAATTTGCGCCCATCGCCCGCGAAAAGGGCCTCCGCTTCGATCTCCGCAGCCATGACGTCACCGTGCACTCTGATGCCACTTACCTGCGTCGCATTCTACAAAACCTCATTGCCAACGCATTGCGTTACACAGACGAGGGCCGCGTTTTGGTCGCTGCCCGTCGACGCGGCGACCAGATGGTGGTGGAAATCTGGGACACCGGACCGGGCATCCCGGTGGAACAGCAAGCCAAAGTGTTTGACGAGTTCCACCGTGTAAACGCCGCTGCAAGCCCTGCCGAAGGGCTGGGCCTTGGTCTGGCCATTGTGGAACGCGCCTGCCGTCTTCTGGCGCATCCAATGCAAATGCAATCCGAACCCGGCCGTGGCACGCGCTTCTGCATCACACTGCCGTTGCACACAGAACAAACTGCTCCCACCGACATCCCCTTGCCTACCCCGGAGCCGACTGCGCCACTGGCCCATCGCATCGTACTTTTGGTCGAAAACGACACCGAGCTGCGCAACGCCATTTCCATGACCCTGGAAAACTGGGGCGCCGATGTACTCGCGTGCGGCAGCGACATCGAAGCCCTCGACCTGCTGCGCGAAATCGACATCGCGCCCGACATGGTGCTGGCTGATTACCAACTCGACAACGACGCCACCGGAACCGAGCTTATTGCCAAATTGCGCAAGACCTACGGCCCCCTGCCCGCCTGTGTCATCAGTGCCAATCGTGACCCGGATCTGAAACTACAATGTCAGGCGCTTCAAGCGCCCCTGTTGCACAAACCTCTGGACTTGGATCAGCTGCGCGCCATTCTTACCGGCACGTAAATCTTTGCCCCGAAATCCAAAATACGCACCTCCGCAATACAGCCGCGATACAGACGCAATACCGACGTGGATTTTTGCCTCTTTTCGCCAGCCGCATCACCCCCTAAAAACACCTCATTAAAGCAGCTCGGAGCCAGCCCATGACCCGTCTTCAAACCTCCTTGGACGCCATTGACACCGCCAATGCCAAAGACCCGAAACTTGACAATGGGCAGCCAGAATCACTGCTCTACGGTCAACGAATGACCGAAGAGTGCAACCGGATTTTTCCCAATGCTTCCGAGGCGTTACAGATCGCATCCCGCGGTCAGCATATTGAACGCTGGGTTCTCAAACGCGCGGATTATCCGGAAGGTCGCGCGGGCTATCTAAAGTGGCGCCGGGATCTTGGTACACATCACGCCACCCGCGTTTGCGAAATTATGACCGAAGCGGGGTATGACGAAGATGACGTTACCGCAGCGGGTGCCATGTTGCGCAAGGAAGGCATCAAACGCAACGATCAGGTGCAAGCTCTTGAAGATGTTATCTGTTTTGTCTTCATCAAACACTACTTCGCGCCCTTTGCGGCCAAACACAGTCCAGAAAAAGTGCTCAGTATCGTTGTGAAAACCGCCCGAAAAATGTCCGCCGACGCGCGGTCACGGGCTTTGCGGGAGTTTGACTTGCCCGATGACCTCGCAGCAGCGTTTGAGGCCCCGGCTGCATGAGCGAGACGCCCCGCGAAGCCCTAATCGTTGCACACGGTCAACCGTCCGCTCCAGAGCCGCCGGAGCAGTGGTTGCAAGGGTTCGCCGCGGCTGTGAACCGGCATCTCCCCAACTGGACCATTCGCGCTGCCACCCTTGCAATGCCACACGCATTGGAACGCCAAGTATCTGAAATGTCATCCGGATCTTTGGTTTTCCCCATGTTCATGGCGGACGGTTTCTTTGTTTCAAAGATGCTACCGGATCGACTAGGCAACGCGGAATTACAGGTTTTGCCGCCGCTGGGGTTTCATCCAGAGTTGCCGGATGTGGCGGCCAACCGTGTCAAATCCGAGCTGGCAGACCGCAATTGGCTACAAGGTGAAACGCACCTTCTTTTGGCAGCCCATGGCTCGGCAAAAGGCCCAAAGGCAGCCGAATCGGCATTTGCCTTTCAAGACGCGCTTTCAAAGCGATTTGAGGCCTTGGAAATTTCTGTGGGTTTTGTCGAAGAAGAACCATTTATAGCCGACGCTGCCCGCCCTCTTCCAGAACAAAGCCTCTGCTTGCCTTTCTTTGCACTGGAAGGTGACCATTGTCGCCAGGATATCCCGGAAGCCCTTGAAAAAGCAAAATATACCGGCATCACCTTGCCACCACTTGGGACATGGCCGGAGATTGCAAAATTGACTGCCGACGCAATCCGAGACGCGCGTTAAAGCGACTGCCCTGTTGTGACAACTGGCTCCAACTTCATCACCTGCGCCGGGCTGTCCGGGCTCTGCGCCGCAAGGATAATTTCCGCCGCCTTCTGCCCGATCTCAAACCGATGCGCATCCGTGGTTGCCAGCGGCATTGGCAAACCTTTGAGCAAATTCAAGTTGTTAAACCCAGCAATCGCCAAATCTTTGGGCACTGAAAGCCCTTTGGAAAGACAGTACATATAGGCGCCAATGGAGAGCACATCGCTGGAAAAATAGATGCACTCAAGCTCCGGCGAGCGCTGCGTTAAAAGCTCCGTCAATTTGTTGCCGGTCTCAATTGAGGACACACCGGAATAAAGTTCCTGATCAAACAACGACAAGCCAGCTTCTTTAAGCTCCAACTCAAAGCCCTGCATACGCTTTTCGGCACGGTAATCTTGCGGCATCTTGGTGCCGACAAAGCCAATTTTCTTATAACCGGCGTCCAAAATGGTGCGCGCCATTTTGCGGCCGGCTTCAAGATGGGAAATCCCAACGCAGTGCTTGATGGGATCTCCGTCCACATCCATGACTTCCACAACCGGGCAATCAGCGTTGGCCAGCATTTTTCGGGCAGCGTCATTGTGCTCCAGACCGGCGATGACAACCCCGGTGGGCCGCCAACTCAGCATCTCTCGGATAACCTCTTCTTCTTCCTGCAAATCATAACCGGTGACGCCAATCACGGGCTTCAAAGCGGTGGCCTTTAAAGTCGAGCTGATGCCAGACAACACCTCAGGAAAAACCGAAGAATTCAGGCTGGGTACCACCACGCCAACCAGATTCACGGTCTTGGACGCAAGAGCGCCCGCAATGCGATTCGGCACGTAGCCAACGTCCCGCGCGATCTGTTCAACCTTTTTGCGGGTCGATTCCGAAACGTCTTGCGCCCCGCGCATTGCGCGTGAGGCCGTCATTTCACTTACACCTGCCAATTTGGCGATGTCCTTGAGAAGAAGCTTTTTTCCCATGGTCGGATGGTCTGACACAACCCAGGCCAAAGCAACCCCGAAAGCGCCCCGTCGAGAAGTTAATTCCTCCCCTTGATTCCCGTTGCATTTCCTTGTAGCGATAGCGCTAACGGTGGCGCTACCGAAAGCGCTGATTTGCATGTTTGGAGAATGACATGAGCATCAAGATTGCCATCAACGGGTTTGGCCGCATTGGCCGCGGCGTGCTGCGCGCCCTCATCGAAAGCGGTGCCAACGACATTCAAGTCGTTGCAATCAATGACCTTTCCCCTAACGACCACTTGGTGCACCTGCTCAAATACGACAGCGTCCACGGCCGCCTGAACGCCGAAGTTTCGCTGGACGGTGACACCATGAAAGTTGGCGATCAATCGATCCGCCTGACAGCCATCCGCGACCCGCAAGAGCTGCCATGGTCCGACGTTGATATTGCTTATGAGTGCACAGGCATTTTCACCGCAAAAGACAAAGCAGAATTGCTTCTCAAATCTGGCGCCAAGCGCGTGCTGGTCTCAGCCCCTGGCGCAAATGCCGACAAAACCATTGTCTATGGCGTCAACGACGACACACTTACCGCTGACGATATCATCGTCTCCAATGCCTCCTGCACCACCAACTGCCTTGCTCCTGTTGCTAAGGTACTGGACGACGCGTTTGGCATCAAAACCGGCTACATGACCACAATTCACGCCTACACCGGCGACCAGCCAACACATGACACCAACCACAAAGATCTCTACCGCGCCCGCGCTGCGGCGCTGTCGATGATCCCGACCTCCACCGGTGCCGCTCGCGCGATTTCTCTGGTTCTCCCGCACCTTAAAGGCAAACTCGAAGGCTCCGCCATCCGCGTTCCAACCGCCAATGTGTCCATGGTGGATCTGGTGATCAACACCAACACACCGGCCACAGTTGAGGCAATCAACGCAGCGGTCAAGGCTGCAGCAGAAGGTCCTCTGAAGGGTGTACTTGGCTATGAAGAAGCGCCATTGGTGTCCGCGGATTTCAATCACGACCCACATTCTTCCGTCTTTGCACCGGCCCAAACCAGTGTGACTGAAGAAGGCCTGGTGCGTGTGGTAAGCTGGTATGACAACGAGTGGGGCTTCTCCAATCGTATGCTCGACACCGGTCGCCGCATGGGCGCACTTCTGAAAGGCTAAACTGTTATGGTTGCACGCGTAATCCCAGTCGAACCCTTTGACCTAGTGATCTTTGGCGCAACGGGCGATCTCGCCCGCCGCAAAATCCTACCAGGGCTCTTCCACCGGTTTCGCGCGGGCCAAATGCCAGAAGACGCCAAAATCATTGGCTCGGCGCGTTCCGACATGGATAACGCCGGGTTCCGCGCCTTGATCGGCACCGCACTTGCTGAATTTGTCGAGGAAAGTTTGCGGCCCGCAGAAATGGTTGCCGAGTTTCTCGAACATCTCAGCTATGTACACATAGACGCGATGGGGGAAACCGGGTGGCGGGACCTGAAGGACGTTTTGCGTGAGGGAACGGTTCGCACGTTCTATCTCTCTGTTTCTCCCTCACTTTTTGGTGCCATTGCAGAGCGTTTGAGCCTCAATGGTATTGCTACTCAAGAAAGTCGCATTGTTGTTGAGAAACCCTTTGGTCATGACCTGGAAAGCGCACAAGCGCTCAACAAAGACCTGCTGAAGCATTTTGACGAACAGCAGATTTACCGGATTGACCACTACCTCGGCAAAGAAACCGTGCAAAACCTCATGGCGTTGCGGTTCGCCAATTCCTTGTTTGAGCCGCTGTGGAATTCCACCCATATCGATCACGTGCAAATCACCGTTGCTGAAAGCATTGGTGTCGCTGGTCGTGGGGGATACTATGATCAGTCCGGTGCCATGCGAGACATGGTGCAAAACCACCTGATGCAATTGCTCTGCTTGATCGCGATGGAGCCGCCCAGCAAGTTCACCTCAAACTCAGTGCGAGACGAAAAAGTCAAAGTCATCGAAGCTTTGGAACCGGTTCTCTTGGATGACATTGTCCGTGGTCAGTACCGAGCTGGCCGGGACAATCAAAGCTACTTAGAGGATGTTGAAAACATCGACAGCCGCACGGAAAGCTACATCGCCATGAAGCTGTCAGTTGGCAACTGGCGATGGGCAGGCACACCGTTTTATCTACGGACCGGCAAGCAGTTGCGTGACCGCGCCTCCGAAATTGCCGTGGTGTTCAAAGACCCGCCACACAACATCTTCCCAAATAAAATGGAAGGCCGCAAAGGCAATGCCCTGATCATCCGACTGCAACCGGACGAAGGCATCACATTGCGCACAACCATCAAAGAACCCGGTCCCGGGGGTATGCGTCTCACTGAAGTTGACATGGACATGTCCTTTGCGGACGCCTTGGGCGACAGCCTAATGTCGCAAGACGCCTATGAGCGCTTGATCATGGATGTGATCCGAGGTGATCAAACGCTGTTTATGCGCGGCGATGAGGTTGAGGCCGCTTGGGCCTGGGCAGATCCTTTAATTGCGGCTTGGGAAGAGGCAAATCAGCGCCCTGTCCCATATGATCCTGGCAGTTCCGGTCCTGAAGAAGCCCTTATGCTGATGCATCGAGGTGGGCGGCGCTGGCGCCCCATCGGCGACTAAGTCTCACCCCACTCCCTTACTAGGAAGGATGGTCCCCATGCCACTCCACCCAACCGTCGAAAAAATCACTGAACGCATCATCACGCGTTCCAAACCACATCGTGACAGTTATCTGGAGCGCATGGCGCAGGCGGCCAACAAGGGGCCTGCGCGGGCGCATCTGAGCTGTTCCGGACAGGCACATGCATATGCAGGTGCAGGTGGCGATCAATCCGCTTTGGCCAAGGGATCAGCGGGCAACCTCGGCATTGTGACCGCCTACAACGATATGCTGTCCGCCCACCAACCGTTTGAGCGCTACCCGTCCCTGTTGCGCGATGCCGCGCGGGCAGCGGGCGGCACAGCACAAGTTGCAGGTGGCGTGCCTGCAATGTGCGATGGTGTGACACAAGGCGAAGCGGGCATGGAGCTATCGCTGTTTTCGCGAGACGTGATTGCTTTGGCTGCGGGTGTAGCACTCAGCCACAACACCTTTGACGCCTCTGTCTACCTGGGTGTCTGCGATAAAATTGTGCCTGGCCTCGTAATCGCCGCCCAAAGCTTCGGCCATCTCCCAGCAGTCTTCCTACCCGCGGGCCCAATGGCCACAGGCATTTCCAACGACGAAAAAGCCAAGGTTCGCCAACGCTTTGCCGCCGGAGAAGCGGACCGCGCGGAACTGATGGCCTCGGAAATGGCCGCCTATCACGGACCTGGCACCTGTACCTTCTACGGCACAGCCAACACCAACCAGATGTTGATGGAGTTCATGGGGCTGCATTTGCCCGGCTCTAGCTTTGTCTCGCCAAATACGGATCTACGCGATGCGCTGACCGAAGAAGGCGCGCGCCGTGCTTTGTCCTTGTCCGCTCTGGGCAACAACTACACGCCAACGTGCGACATCCTTGATGAGAAAGCCTTTGTGAACGGCATCATCGGCCTGAACGCCACAGGTGGCTCGACCAACCTTCTAATCCACCTGATTGCCATGGCGCGCGCTGGCGGCATTGTGTTGACCTGGGAAGACTTTGCGGAGCTGTCCGACATCACACCGCTCTTGGCGCGGGTGTACCCGAACGGCTTGGCAGACGTGAACCACTTCCACGCCGCCGGAGGCCTTGGATATATGATTGGCGAGCTTCTGTCGGCAAACCTTTTGCATCCGGACACCAAAACAGTGGCCGGTGAAGGGCTGGAAAACTACACCCACGAACCCAAGCTTATCGACGGCGCCTTGTCCTGGCAGCCGGGCACCAAAACTTCGCTCAACGACAAAATTGTACGCCCGGCAACAGACCCGTTCCAGCCAACCGGTGGTCTTGCTCGCCTGTCTGGCAACCTTGGCATGTCGGTCATGAAAATTTCGGCCGTGGCTCCGGAGCACCGGTTCGTTGAGGCTCCTGCGCGCGTCTTTCATGATCAGGACGAGGTCAAAGCGGCCTTTCAAGCCGGCGAGCTTACCACAGACACTGTCATTGTGGTGCGGTTCCAAGGCCCCAAAGCGAACGGCATGCCGGAGTTGCACAGCTTGACGCCATTGATGTCAATCATGCAGGGCAAGGGGCTCAAGGTTGCCTTTGTCACCGACGGGCGTATGTCGGGCGCATCCGGCAAAATCCCCTCGGCAATCCATGTCTCTCCTGAGGCGCTGGACGGCGGCCCAATTGCCAAACTCCACGATGGCGACTTGGTCCGCGTGGATGCCGAGGCCGGAACACTGGAAGTCTTGGCCGACGATTTTGATGGTCGCCCGCTGGCGACTGCAGACCTATCGTCTTATCAACACGGCACTGGGCGCGAACTCTTTGCCGCCTTCCGCAATGCTGTGGGGCCAGCCGCCACCGGCGCATCCATTTTTGAAGGATAAATTTCGATGTCTATCACTCCCCAAGAAGCCAGCGCTCAGGCGCGGAAGATCTGCAACGCCGCTCCCATTGTTCCGGTACTGGTGGTCGAAGATGTCGCCCATGCTAAGCCTCTCGCAGAAGCCTTGGTTGCAGGTGGCCTTCCAGCGCTGGAAGTCACGCTGCGTACACCGGCAGCACTGGATGTAATCCGCGCTATGGCTGACGTACCCGGCGGTGTGGTTGGTGCAGGCACATTGCTGACACCTGACGACGTCAAAGCCGCAAAAGATGCGGGCGCCACCTTCGGCGTGTCTCCGGGGGCAACCGACACGTTGTTGGCTGCTTGTGAGGCAGAGGGGCTGCCCCTCCTACCTGGGGCCGCCTCCGCGTCTGAAGCCATGGCGCTACTTGAGCGTGGCTACAACATGCTCAAGTTTTTCCCTGCTGAAGCTGCGGGCGGTGCTAAATTCCTTGGGTCACTGGCAAGCCCTCTCCCCCAAATCAGCTTCTGCCCCACCGGTGGCGTAAACCCTCAAAACGCCACAGACTACCTATCACTGGCCAATGTGGTCTGCGCAGGCGGCAGTTGGGTCGCCCCGTCTAAATTGGTCAAGCAGGGCGCATGGGATCAAATCGAAGTCCTCGCGCGCGACGCCTCCAAGCTGCCACGCTAACTCACCAATTTCGGCGTCCGCTAATGTGATGCAGCGTGCTTTCTTCTGCAAACGGATCAACCGGTTCAGGACGACTGAGCCGGTTGATTGTTTTTATGGCCATGGCCAATCCCACTGCCGCAAACAATGCCCCGCCGATGGCTTGCCCCATCAACACGCCTGACGCGCCCCAGTAGAGACCGCCAACAATCACAAACGGATAGGTGCCCAGCGTGTGCCGTCCCCAGTTCACATAAGTCGAAAAAATGGGGTGACCGAGGTTGTTGAAACAGGCGTTGCACACAAAAATCACGCCGTTGAAGAACTGCAGCAGCGCCAGCGGCCCACAGAACAGATAGATCAAAGCACGCATCTCGCCGTCGGCTTCAAACAGATCAGCAATCAGGCCCCGCGCAACAAACAGGATGAGTGCCGCCAATAGCGTGTAAGCCAGTAAGAACTGCAAGCCCGCTTTCAACGTTCCACGCACACGATCAAAAAGCGCTGCTCCGAAATTTTGCCCCACGATCGGGCCAATGGCGCCAGAAAGCGCAAACACAACCGCGAAGGCCACAGGCATCAACCGACCAATCACTGCCATAGCCGCCACGGCATCCGTGCCGTAACGTGCCATTTCTCGAGTCACAATCGCCGTCCCAACTGGTGAGGCGACATTGGTCAAAATCGCTGGCCCAGCAATGGCACTGATCGCTTTGGCATCTCTCTGCACAATGCCCGCCGATGGCGCTGCAAAGCCCTGATGGATCCGGACAACACACAGAACGGCGTAAGCGCACATAACAGCGCGCGCGATGACCGAAGCATAAGCGGCACCGTCCAAGCCCAGCCCGAAGCCAAAGATAAGCAAAGGATCCAACGCGGCATTCACGGCCCCGCCAAATACGGTCCCCATCATCGACCGCCGAGCGTCTCCATGCGCCCGCAGCACTGCCATGCTTACCATAGCAAGCGACATCACCGGCATGGTGGGCATCACAATTCCAACGTAGCGCTTGGCCAAATCCAAAGTGTCTCCCTCAGCGCCCAACCACGTCAGGATTGGATCAAGATACACAAATACCACAGCTGGAATTACCAGGCCGATCAAGATCCCCAAGAGTGCCACCGACGTCGCATATTCCCTCGCTCGGGCCACCTGATCTGCTCCAATGGCGCGCGCAACCAACGACCCTGCGGAGATCGACAAACCAATGTTGATCGCATTGGTGAAGAACAGCAGCGTGCCAGCATAGCCCACAGCCGCGGCCAAGGCTTTGTTGCCCAGCATCGAGATGAAGATCATATCAACAAAATCGACAGCAAAAATAGCCATCAAACCCACCGACGATGTCAATGACATCACGGCTACATGGCGCATCAACGCACCTTGCAAGAACACTGCTTTGGCCATCAGGTTACCTGTTCGCTTCTTGGTTTCCAGAGGCGGGCACCCTGCCACCTCGGCACTGCGAGGCCAACCAGATTGTTTTGCAACGCAACAGAAAACGCCGCCCCAAAAGAGCGGCGTCTCATATTCTTAGTCTTTTTGCTTAACCGCCGAAGTCATCCAGCATGATGTCTTCACGGTCGACACCCAGATCAAGCAACATGTTGATTACAGACTGGTTCATGATGGGAGGACCGCACATGTAGTATTCGCAGTCTTCTGGGGCTGGGTGGTTCTTGAGGTATTCCTCAAACAGCACGTTGTGGATAAAGCCGGTGTAGCCGCCCCAATCATCTTCTGGAAGGGCATCGGACAGAGCCACGTGCCAGTCGAAGTTGTCAAACTCCGCCGCCAATCCGTCAAAGTCCTCAACAAAGAACATCTCACGCTTGGAGCGCGCACCGTACCAGAAAGAGATCTTTCGATCGCGGTTCTGCAGACGCTTAAGCTGGTCAAAGATGTGCGAGCGCATCGGCGCCATACCAGCACCACCGCCAATGAAGACCATTTCTTTGTTGGTGTCGCGGGCAAAGAATTCACCAAACGGACCGGAGATCGTCACCTTATCACCTGGCTTCAGGTTAAAGATGTAGGACGACATTTGGCCGGGTGGAATACCCTGGCTGCCCGGAGGAGGAGAGGCCACACGCACGTTCAGCATGATCAGGCCCTTTTCATCCGGATAGTTCGCCATGGAGTATGCGCGTTCGACCGGTTCAGAGACCGAAGACTCAAACTGCCACAGATTAAACTTGTCCCAGTCCTCTTTGTACTCTTCCTCAATCGCGAAGTCCTTGTAGCTCAATTTGTGAGCAGGCGCTTCAATCTGGATGTAACCACCAGCGCGGAAGTTCACGTCCTCACCTTCGGGCAGTTCCAGAACAAGGTTCTTAATGAAGGTTGCTACGTTTTCGTTGGAGCGCACAGTACACTCCCACTTTTTCACGCCGAACACCTCTTCAGGCACTTCGATGTCCATGTCCTGCTTCACTGCCACCTGACAAGACAGGCGGTCACCGCAAGCCGCTTCACGCTTGGTGATGTGGCTTTCTTCTGTTGGCAGGATTGACCCACCTCCGGAATGCACACGCACCTTACACTGCGCACAGGTACCACCACCGCCACAAGCAGACGGGACGAACAGTTTCTGCTCCGCCAAGGTTTGCAACAGCTTGCCACCAGCTGGCACCGAAATTGTCTTCTCACCGTTGATGGTAATTTCGACGTTGCCCGTGCTCACCAGTCGGGACCGCGCCACCAAAATGATGGTCACCAGCGCCAGAACGATTAGGGTGAAGAGAACGACACCTAGAGTAAATGTTTCCATC
The DNA here is from genome assembly GCF_947493595.1 of uncultured Shimia sp. Classification (GTDB taxonomy): domain Bacteria; phylum Pseudomonadota; class Alphaproteobacteria; order Rhodobacterales; family Rhodobacteraceae; genus Shimia. The sequence continues at coordinate 170,612 of NZ_CANLRL010000008.1, forward strand.
TCGCCTACCCCTTAGAGTTTCACGCCGGAGAAGGACATGAAGGCCAAAGCCATCAGACCCGCGGTGATAAAGGTGATGCCTAGGCCCTGAAGACCATCGGGAATGTCGGAATACTTGAGCTTCTCGCGCACACCGGCCATTGCGGTGATTGCCAGCGCCCAACCAAAGCCGGAGCTAAGACCATAGGTCACGCTTTCCGCGATGTTGTAGTCACGTTCCACCATAAACAGAGAGCCACCCAGGATGGCGCAGTTCACTGTGATCAGCGGCAAGAACACACCCAGCGCATTGTAGAGCGGCGGGAAGAACTTATCGAGGACCATCTCAAGGATCTGAACCATCGCCGCAATCACGCCGATGTAGCAAATCAGGCCAAGGAAGGTCAGATCCACATTCGGGAAGCCTGCCCATGCCAGCGCACCAGGCGCCAACAGGTAGGTCAGAAGCAGGTTGTTGGTCGGAACCGTAATGGCCTGTACCAGCATCACAGAAATGCCCAGACCAAGCGCGGTCGAGATCTTCTTGGACACGGCAATGAAGGTGCACATGCCGAGGAAGAAGGAGAGCGCAAGGTTCTCAACAAAGACGGCCTTTACGGCTAGAGAGAGAAGCCCTTCCATTAGTGGCCCTCCACAACTTGAATTTTGTATTCACGCTCTTCCACCTGCTCCGGTTTCCAGGCACGCACCGCCCAGATCAGCAAACCAATGATGAAGAACGCCGAGGGTGGCAGCAGCAGCATACCATTTGGCACGTACCAGCCACCGTTGTTCACGGTAGGCAAGATGGTGATGCCAAACAGGCTGCCTGCGCCAAACAGCTCTCGAATGAAGCCCACAACCAGCAGCAGCGCGCCGTAGCCAAGGCCGTTGCCGACACCATCAATGAAGCTGTCGATTGGTGGGTTTTTCATTGCAAACGCTTCCGCGCGGCCCATCACGATACAGTTGGTGATGATCAGGCCCACAAACACCGACAACGTCTTGGAGACGTCATAGGCATAAGCTTTCAAAACCTGATCCACGATGATCACCAAAGACGCGATGATCACCATCTGCACGATAATCCGGATCGAGCCCGGGATTTGGTTGCGCAGCACCGAAATGAACATCGAACTGAAGCCAGTAACCGCCGTCACTGCGAGTGCCATAACAAAGGCAACTTGAAGCGAGGAGGTCACCGCCAGCGCAGAACAAATGCCCAACACTTGCAGCGTAATCGGGTTGTTGTCGACAAGCGGGTCGACCAGAAGGTCTCTTTTTGTCTGAGCCATCAGATCTCTCCTGCTTTGAGGTTTTCAAGGAACGGGCCAAAGCCAGCTTCGCCCATCCAGAACCGCACAAGGTTGTCGACCCCAACAGACGTCAGCGTCGCACCAGCAAGCGCATCAACATGATAATCAGCACCGGCAGGCGGCACAGACTTGGCAACAGTGATCTGTAAGCTGCCGTCTTCATCAGCCAGTTTTTTACCACCCCACAGCGTTTTCCAACGCGGGTTGTCCACTTCGGCACCGAGGCCGGGCGTCTCACCGTGGTCGTAAAACTGTAGACCAAAGATGTCGTTGCCGTTTTCTTCAAGCGCGATGAAGCCGTAAAGCGTAGACCAAAGGCCATAACCATGGATCGGCAGGATCACCTTATCCAGAGATCCGTCATCATTGCGCAGCAAGTAGACCGTTGCGAATTTTGTCTGACGGCCAATGCCTGCCGGGTCGTCACTCAGACGCACGGATAGTTCAGGGTCAGCCGCCGCTGCGCGGTCATCAAAGGTTGCCGCGTCAAACGCGTCGGTGAAGGTGCCAGTTTCCAGCTCAACCACCTGAGGTTCAAACACGCTGAACCCTTCCAGCACGTCCATGCCCGGCTCAAAAAGACCAGCCACCTGAAGAACGTTGGCCTGTTTATCCTTGAGCTTATTTTGCTCCTGCAACGGGCGTAGCGCCACAGACACAGCAGACACAATCATCGAGGCCACAAGGCACAGGCTGACGGCGATGAAGACCGTCTTACCAACGCTATCTGGCGGAGCCGACAGAAAGCGCGCAATAGGCCCTTTGTTTTGATTGGAAGCGTCAGACATTACGACGGGCCCTCCGTTTGATATTTGCTTGCACAACAAAGTAATCGATCAGCGGTGCAAAGACGTTACCGAAGAGGATCGCGAGCATCATGCCTTCCGGGAAAGCTGGATTGATGACGCGGATCATGACAACCATGAACCCAATCAACGCCCCGTAGATGTAGCGGCCCATATTGGTGTGGGAGGCCGACACCGGCTCGGTGACCATGAACACCATGCCAAAGGCAAAGCCACCCACAACAAAATGCCAATACCATGGCATTGCGAACATTGGGTTGGTGTCGGAACCAATCACGTTAAGCAGCAAAGAGAAACCGATCATGCCAGCCATACAGCCGACCACAAGGCGCCAGTTGGCAATCTTGGTGATCAGTAGGAATGCGAGACCAATCAGACAAGCCAGTGCGGATACTTCGCCGATAGATCCTTGGACAGTCCCCACAAAGGAGTTCATCCAATTCATGCCGTTTGCGGCCAGTTCCTGGTAGCCCTGAGATGCGCCAATCGACAGCGCTGTCGCACCTGAGAAGCCATCAACAGGTGTCCAGATCGTGTCACCAGACATGTTTGCCGGGTATGCGAAATAGAGGAAGGCACGCCCTGTCAAAGCTGGGTTGAGGAAGTTTTTGCCGGTACCGCCAAAAACTTCTTTGCCAATCACAACACCAAAGCTGATGCCCAGCGCCACCTGCCACAATGGTGCAGCGGGGGGCATGATCAGTGCGAAGAGCATAGAGGTTACAAGGAAACCTTCGTTGACTTCGTGGCCACGTACTGTGGCAAACAGCACCTCCCAAATACCGCCAACAACCAGTGTGGTGATGTAGATGGGCAAGAAATACAGCAACCCATGTGCAAAGTTTGCCAGCGGGTTTGAGGCGTCAAAGCCTATGCCCAGCATGGAGATGATCCACGCACGCCAACCGGATGGGTCGATTGTCTCGTAAGCCGAGTTGACCTGAAGACCGACGTTATACAGCCCCATGATGATACAGGGGATGGTCGCGATCACGACGTAGGTCATGATCCGTTTCATGTCGACGTAAGACCGCGCGTGTGGCGCAGCCTTGGTCACGGTCTTTGGCGTATAGATGAAGCTCTCGACCATTTCATAGATCGGGAATAGTTTCTCGTATTTGCCGCCTTTTACAAAATGCGGCTCAATACGATCAAAGAAGTTGCGCAACCCCATGGTTAACCCTCCCTCTCAATCTTGGTCAGGCTATCGCGGAGTGCTTCGCCATATTCATATTTTGCAGGACAGGAGAAACCAACAAGACCAAGGTCTTCTTCGTCCAGTTCCAGTACACCCAGCTTTTGCGCTTCGTCGGTGTCCATCACCAACAACGCCCGCAGCAGTTGTGTCGGCAGGAAGTCCTGTGGCATCAGCTCTTCGAAGGTCCCCAGTGGTACCATCGCACGACGGCCACCGTTCAAATTGGTGCTCAGGGGGTAAAGCTTCTTGGAAAAGGCGGAACCCAGAACCGGCAAAAGGCTGTATTTCGACGGCATCGGCCGGATCCACCCCATTGGGATCTGTTTGTGATCCTCTTCCATGATGGTCACTTGACGCGCATAACGCCCCAGGAACGTCACCACGTCTTCGCCAGCCTGACCGCTCAAAACCGAACCAGAAACCAAACGTACCGGAAGGTCAGAGGAAATCTCCCCATTGGTCAGTTCAAGCAGCGAAGCCCCTTCCACGGTACGCACCAAACGCGGATTATCGCAGAGAGGGCCGCTCAGAGCGATCACCCGGCTGGCGTCAATCTTGCCAGTCTCCAACAAGCGGCCAATGGCGATCACGTCTTGGTATCCAACGGTCCATACGGTTTTGGACGCCGACGGTGGCTCCAGGAAATGCATGTGCGTACCAGCCAAGCCCGCGGGATGCGGACCAGAGAAGGTCGCCACGGTCACGCCATCCGCGCTTGGCACATTGGCCCCCTGCGCATGGCAAAGATACGTCGCGCCGTCGGTCAACTTAGTAATTGCAGCCAAGCCTTGAGCGAAGGCATCTCCTGCATCAGCAATCACAACCGCAGGATCACCAGCCAAAGGCTCGGTATCCATCGCGTTCACATAGATCGCTGCCGCAGTTTCGTCTGGAGCAGGCACCTTCGAATAAGGCCGCGTGCGAAACGAAGTCCACAGACCTGCGGCACAAAGCCGCTCCACCAGACCCGCGCGGGTGGACACGTCGCCCACAGCCGCAAAGTCTTTTGGTTCAGCCGCCGAAGAATCAACTTCGATTTCCACACTGAGCAAAACCCGCCGTGCGCCGCGATTGATCGCCTTCACACGGCCAGACACGGGAGAGACGACTTTCACGTCCATTGTGTCCTTATGCGCAAGAAGTGGATCCCCTGCGGCCACCACATCTCCTTCTGATACGGAGATACGCGGCTTCAGTCCTATATAGTCGCCTCCCAACACGGCCACGGTTTTCACCGGGGCAGCGTCGTGTATCTCTCCCGAAGCCGGCGCACCGGTGATCGGAAGATTCAGGCCTTTTTTGAGCGCAAAATGCTGCACGTCAATCACATCCCGTCGTTTCTGGTTCGTCTTCGATTTTCTGATCTGTCGCGCATGCCTATACGCGTTCCACGCGTGCGCAACCAGCCCTTAAACTGCCACTTTTCTATTGTTTCTCCCCTTTGAGAGCAATAAAGATCGTCAGCAACAGCGCGGATGCTCCGCAGCCCTGATGATCTGGGCCGCGGCCCAGTTTTGTTGCCACAACTCACTGAGAATTTCCTAAAATGACCCGGCTCTCTCGACGCAGCTTTATCTTCATGACGTTGGCGCTTGCTGCCTGCAAACGTGGCGCAGCGGACCTGTTGTTGAGCGGTCAAACAATGGGCACGACATACACCATTGTGGCGGTCGAGCCGCATAGCGGTCTGAAAAAAGACGCTCTGAAAGTCGCAATTGATGCGGCGTTACAGGACGTCGACCAGAAAATGTCGAACTGGAACCCGACTTCTGAGATCTCCCAGATCAATGCGCTCAAGGCCAATACGCCCTTCTCAATGAGCGCTGACATGTTCACGCTCATGCAAGCTGCTCAAGCAGTGCATCATGCCAGCGACGAACAGTTTGATCTCACCCTTGGCCCCTTGATTGATCTCTGGGGGTTTGGCGCACAGAAACCGACTGGCCGCGTTCCAGACGCTGCTGCTGTTACATCCGGAATGCAGTCTGTGGGTCAGTCTGACGCTCTCACGCTCGACGGCAACACACTTACAAAATCCCACGACGACACCCAAATTTACCTCTCGGCTATCGGCAAGGGGTTCGGGGTTGATCGACTCGGCGACATCGTCAGAAGCTTTGGCGTCACCGACTTTATGGTAGAGATCGGCGGCGATATCATCACGTCCGGCCAAAATGCCGAAGGACTGCCCTGGCAAATCGCCATAGAAACGCCAGACGCACGTCAGCGCAGCTTTCTTAAGGTTCTCAGCGTGTCCGACTTGGGCATGGCCACATCAGGCGACTACCGAAACTACTTCGAACAAGATGGCGTCCGCTACAGCCACATCCTTAATGCGACAACCGGCCGCCCCGTAACCCACGCTACAGCCTCGGTCACGGTTTTGACCCAAAACGCCATGCTCTCAGACGCCTGGGCAACCGCCCTGTTGGTGCTTGGCCGACAGCGCGGCATGGAAATTGCAGAGCGGCAAAATCTCGCGGCCTTGTTTATCGACCGTGAGGTCACATCTGGTAAGATGCACTTCAAAACCTACGCCACCGATCAATTCGCCAGCATTCAACACAGCTAACCTCTTCAAAGGACACCAAGCGATGGAAACCTTTATGCTCACTTTTGTACTGTTGCTTCTGGTGACGCTTGGAATGGCCGTTGGCGTGATGTTTCGCGGACGCACCATCAAGGGGTCCTGTGGCGGCTTGAATGCCATCAGCGGCTCAGACAAATGTGTCGTGTGCAGCAAGGACATTGATCCGGACAGCCCGCTACGCGAACGGCTGCAATGCCCACGCGCCAAGAAGATGTTAGAACAAATGCAAGAAGACGAACGCACCTAACCCGCGAACACGTCTCAATGATTAGAAAAGGGCGCCTTATCCATTTGTGGCGAGCGGCACCAAACCAACAATCAATAGGCAAAGAGCCGCGATCAGCCCAAATACCCACAGCTGCCAACGTGGCCCCTCTTCTTTCCAAGCACGACGGTAGCGATGGCCTGCAAGGCAAGCCAAAACAAAAAGCACAGTGGCAAGCCACGGCGAAAGCACAACGTCAGGCAAAAGAAAATTCCCCAAAAGCAGTTTCAGCAGTTAGGCTGGACACATAAAGACAGAGAATTTTCTACGCAAGGAGCCCTCAATGCCCAGTTCCTACCAAGCCCCAAACCGCAAGGCTGAGGAAAAAAACAAAACCATGAGCCAATCCACGAACACAAATACGTCTTCTGACGTGGCAACTGTGCAAAAGGTTCTGGATCAAAAAGGCGGAAGTGTTTTTTCGATTCGCCCCCAAGACACGCTGGGAGACGCGGTCAAAGTCCTGAAAGAGCGTGGCATTGGTGCCCTTCTGGTCACAGACGCAAATGGCGAATTGAAAGGGATCCTGTCAGAACGCGATATCGTCCGAAAGCTTGCTGACACACCCGGCCAAACCCTGCCGCAACAAGTGTCTGACGTCATGACCACAGCCGTACAAACGTGCACGCCTGACGAACCCATGGTGTCCGTTCTGCGACGCATGAATGAAGGGCGTTTCCGCCACATGCCAATTGCTGACGGCTCCGGCCTCATTGGCATGGTAACGATTGGCGATTTGGTGAATTACCGTCTTACAGAGCTTGAGCATGAAGCGTTGCAGCTCAAACAGCTCATTGTAGGCTAAAGAAAAATCTGCTCTCAAATAGAAAAGGGCCGAGTGATCGGCCCTTGAAAATCAAATCTTTTGAGAGATTTGGTGCGGTCGAGAAGACTCGAACTTCCACTCCGGTTAAAGAACAGCGACCTCAACGCTGCGCGTCTACCAATTCCGCCACGACCGCACTTGCCCTGGTGGGTGTGGGGCTAATACCGCTGCTGATTGGGGATGTGAAGCAAAAAATGACGATGATCCAGAATTTTTCGGGATCCCGCCTACTTCCTTCAAACTTGCCTTGAATTCAAAGCTAAAACCCGGAGAAAGATTGCACCAGCGGCGAGGGGCGCTTAGGTCACCGGTAAACCGACAGCGGGATGAGGCTCACAAATGGTGGAATGGATTCAATCCGACACTCTAGTCGACTATGACGAAGCGCTCACGTTTATGGAACAGCGAGCGGAGGCGATCGCGAAAGGAGAGGCAGAAGAATGCGTTTGGTTTCTGGAGCACCCTCCCCTCTATACAGCAGGCACATCCGCTAAGCGCGAAGATTTGACTGATCCAGATCGGTTTCCTGTGTTTGAAGCCAAGCGCGGTGGTCAATATACCTACCACGGACCAGGGCAACGGGTTGTCTATGTGATGCTGGACCTGAACAAGCGCGGTAAAGACATTCGCGTCTTTGTGAAACAGCTTGAAACCTGGGTCATTGCAACACTGGCAGAGTTTAACCTGACCGGCGAAATTCGCGACGGGCGAGTCGGTGTTTGGGTTTCACGTGATGACAAGCCTCTTCAGGCGAACGGTGAAAGAGCAGAAGATAAGATCGCTGCTATTGGTATTCGTCTCAAAAAGTGGGTGAGCTTTCATGGCATTTCACTCAACGTGGAGCCAGACCTCAGGCACTTTGACGGCATTGTGCCTTGCGGGATTACGGAGCACGGTGTGACATCTTTGGTCGACTTGGGCCTCCCAGTCACAATGGACGACGTAGACGTGGCGCTAAGGCGGCAGTTTGAACAGACTTTTGGCGGCTGACCAACCTTTTCTCAAGGGCGTCACCATCCCCTCGGATGCCGAAATGAAAACGAATTGTTAACCACCTCAACGATAGTGTGAGGCTAAGGAACCTCGCCTGTGAAGCTGCCAACTTTGCGTGATCCTCACGTGACACAGCGCGCCCTTGGGGAACACGTTTTATGCTGCTGAGAATTGCATTCACCTGCGCATTCATTGCCTTTGCTCCGCTGTCGGGTGCTATATTGGCAGAAGAATCTGTTGCGAAAATGGATACGTCTCTTCTGCAAGGGTTGGGGAACTTCGACAACGGTCTCGCTGGCACTTTGGCACTGACCAACACCGACGAGGCATCCGCTGAAGACGCCCCTCGCCGTCTCGGTCTCTCTCGCTTTGCCAACACAGGCCACACCTCGGAACACGCTGCCAAGCGCACCGTCAAAGACCGTATCCGCATTCAACTGGAAGACACCGCTATCTATGGCGTGTTCTCCGGCGGCAACCAGCCCGGTGCAACGGATGGTGTTGTCGGCCTAGGTTTGGAGCGCCCGCTCGACCGGGGGCTTGCGCTGAACCTGGAGCTGTTTCAACCAACCAATCGCGCAAAACACTCCGGTGCTGACAAAGACAACACCAAAGCTGCGCTGAAACTTCTCTTTCGCTTCTAAGTCGACCAGAGCCAAAGCCGCGCCCGATCGTCGCGGATGGCGTCCAATGGTCCTATTCCAATGGAAATTGATTTGCACATCGCGCCCCTATGGCTGAAACTCCAGCCGAGGAAATACGCGTCAATTTTTTGAACATCTAACGAGGAATCTCTCATGAAGTTTGTTGTTGCAGCAGCCACGGCGGCCCTACTTGTCGCTTCGCCCGCCACTGCCGAAGGCGACGTTGAGGCCGGTGAAAAAGGCTTCAAGAAGTGCAAGGCATGCCACTCTGTTGTAAATCCGGATGGCGAAGTCTTGTACAAAGGCGGCAAAACCGGCCCCAACCTGTACGGCATTGTTGGTCGCGGCGTTGCCGCTGAAGACTTCAAATACGGCGCAGGCCTTCTGGAAGCCAAAGACGCTGGTGCCGTTTGGACCGAAGAGATGTTGGTTGCCTACGTGACCGATCCAAAAGCATGGCTGGGTGACAACGGCTACGCCACAAAGTCCAAGATGTCTTTCAAGCTGAAAAAAGGTGGCGCAGACGTCTTCGCATACCTGGCATCTCTCGCGCCTGCGGTTGAAGCAGAAGCTGAAGCTGAAGAAAAGTCTGAGTAAGGCTTTCCTTTTCACAAAAAAGAGCCCCATGCAGTTGTCACTGCATGGGGCTTTTCTTTTTAGGATACACCTTTTGCACACAGGTGCATGCCAGTCACTCTAGTTCGATCAACAAATCTTTGGCATCGATCTGTCCACCGGCTGCGGAGTGTACAGCTTTGATTGTAGCATCACGTTCCGCATGGATGCCCGTTTCCATTTTCATGGCTTCGATTGTGAGCAGCAAGTCGCCTTCTTTGACCTGTGCACCAGCAGCCACCGCCACAGAAGCGACAACCCCTGGCATGGGCGCACCGATATGATTGGCGTTGCCAACTTCGGCTTTCGGCCTTGCAGCGGTGGACGCCTTGACCAGACGGTTGGGCACACGGATCACACGGGGCTGGCCATTGAGTTCGAAGAAGACTTTGACTTCACCGTTTTCGTCAGTTTCACCAATGGCTTGCAGACGAATTTCCAGCGTCTTGCCTGGATCAATCTCAGCGGTGATCTCGTCGCCGGGATCCATACCGTAGAAAAAGGTTTTGGTGGGCAGCGCGCGCACCGGACCATATTGGCGGTGACGGCCCATGTAATCGAGGAAGACTTTTGGATACATCAGGTATCCGTTCAGATCTTCATCATCGACTTCAAACCCTTCTAGCAGACCAGAAAGCTCTGCACGCGATTCTTCGAGGTCAATTGGCTTGAGATGTTTGCCTGGACGCTCGGTGTTTGGTTTCTCACCTTTGAGCACCTTGTCGATGATCGCGGAAGGGAAGCCACCGTGCGGCTGACCAAGATTGCCGCGCATCATGTCCACAACCGAATCCGGAAAGGCCAGATCGGTCTTGGGATCTTCAACCTCGTCACGTGTCAGACCTTGAGAGACCATCATCAACGCCATGTCGCCCACAACTTTGGAGGACGGCGTGACTTTCACAATGTCACCAAACATCTGGTTCACATCTGCATAGGTCTGCGCGACCTCGTGCCAGCGCTCTTCCAGGCCAAGGCTGCGCGCCTGTGCCTTTAGATTGGTGAACTGACCGCCAGGCATCTCGTGCAGGTAGACCTCAGAAGCAGGCGCTGCGAGACCACTTTCAAACGCTGCGTATTGCGCGCGCACACCTTCCCAATAGTCGCTGACTTCACGCACAGCCTTGATATCAAGGCCTGTGTCGCGATCCGTATTACGTGTAGCCTCTACAATCGACCCCAAGCATGGTTGGGATGTGCCGCCAGAAAAGGCGTCCATAGCCGCGTCCACAGCATCTACGCCAGCATCCGTCGCGGCCAGAATAGTGGCGCCTGCGATGCCAGATGTGTCATGTGTGTGGAAGTGAATTGGCAGACCAACCTCTTCCTTCAGCGCTTTGATCAGAACCCGCGCGGAGGCTGGCTTCAACAAGCCCGCCATATCCTTAAGCCCCAACACATGCGCGCCCGCGGCTTCAAGCTCTTTGGCCATGGACACGTAGTAGTTCACGTCATACTTGGCGCGGTTTGGATCGAGAATGTCACCGGTGTAGCAGATAGTGCCTTCGCAGACCTTGCCGCTCTCAACCACCGCATCCATTGCGACACGCATGTTTTCCACCCAGTTGAGGCTGTCAAACACGCGGAACACATCCACACCGGTATCTGCGGCCTGTTTCACAAAGGCCTGAACCACGTTGTCAGGGTAGTTGGTGTAACCCACGCCATTGGAGGCGCGCAGCAGCATTTGGGTCATCACGTTCGGCATGGCGGCGCGCAGATCGCGCAGACGCTGCCACGGACATTCCTGCAAGAAGCGATACGCCACATCAAATGTCGCGCCACCCCAACATTCGACCGAAAACAAATCAGACAGGTTCGCAGCATAAGACGGCGCAACCTTAATCATGTCGATCGAACGCATGCGGGTCGCGAGCAACGATTGGTGTCCGTCGCGCATGGTGGTGTCGGTCAAAAGAAGTTTTTTCTGCGCCTTCATCCAATCCGCGACCGCTTGCGCCCCCTGCTCTTCCAAGAGATTACGCGTGCCCGGCTTGACCGTGCCATGCTTCGCTGGTGGCACAGGCTCTCTCAAATCAGCGGGCGGCAGAGGGCGGTCGGCTGTTTCAGGATGCCCATTCACAGAAATATCTGCGATATAGGTCAGCACCTTAGTGCCCCGATCGCGACGTTTCTCGAAGTTAAACAACTCCTCGGTCTCATCAATAAACTTGGTAGTGTATTGATTGTTGAGGAAGGTTGGGTGCTTCAACAGGTTTTCCACAAACGCAATGTTGGTGGACACACCGCGCACACGGAATTCACGCAATGCGCGGTCCATGCGGGCAATCGCCTTTTCCGGCGTCGGAGCCCAGGCCGTCACTTTGGTCAGCAGAGAATCGTAGTAACGGGTGATCACGCCACCTGCGTAAGCCGTCCCCCCATCCAAACGGATACCCATACCTGTCGCAGAACGATACGCCGTGATGCGGCCGTAATCCGGGATGAAGTTATTTTGCGGATCTTCCGTGGTCACACGGGTTTGCAGAGCGTGGCCATTCAGGCGGATGTCGTACTGGCTGGATTTACCCGTGGCCTCGGCCAGAGATTTACCTTCTGCGATCAGGATTTGCGCCTGAACGATATCGATACCGGTGACTTCCTCAGTCACAGTGTGCTCCACCTGCACCCGCGGGTTAACTTCGATGAAGTAGAACTTGCCGCTTTCCATATCCATCAGGAACTCAACGGTGCCAGCGCATTCGTAGTTCACATGGGCACAGATCTTGCGACCCAGTTCACAGATTTCCTCACGCTGCGCTTCGGAGAGATACGGCGCCGGCGCGCGTTCTACCACTTTCTGGTTACGGCGCTGAACAGAACAATCGCGCTCATAGAGATGGTAGATGTTGCCTTTGGTGTCCCCGAGGATTTGCACCTCAACGTGACGTGCACGGGTGATCATCTTTTCGAGATAACCTTCGCCGTTGCCAAAGGCAGCTTCCGCCTCACGACGGCCTTCAAGCACCTTCTCTTCCAGCTCGTCTTCGCCAAAAATCGGGCGCATACCCCGACCGCCGCCGCCCCAGGATGCTTTTAACATCAGGGGATAGCCAACTGCAGCGGCCTCTTTCTTGATGGCGTCCATGTCGTCACCAAGCACCTCGGTGGCAGGAATAACCGGCACGCCCGCGTCAATGGCGACGTTTCGCGCCGACGCCTTGTCGCCCAGTGCGCGCATGGTTTCGGCTTTAGGGCCAATAAAGGTGATGCCGTTTGCCGCACAAGCATCCACAAAGTCCGGGTTCTCGGACAGCAGCCCGTAGCCCGGGTGGATCGCATCTGCGCCGCACTCTTTGGCCACGCGGATGATCTCATCAATGCTCAGATAGGCAGCAACCGGGCCCATTCCTTCGCCAATGCGATAGGCTTCGTCCGCTTTGAAACGGTGAAGACCCAATTTGTCTTCCTCCGCAAAGACCGCCACGGTCTTCTTACCCATCTCGTTTGCAGCCCGCATCACACGGATCGCAATCTCGCCACGGTTGGCTATCAGGATTTTGGAAAATTCAGGCATCGGCAGGTGTCCCCTCTTTGGCACTGTCGGTGTTTGGACGAATTGCTACAAGCATGCCGCGTCGCAGCGCAATACCCACTGACCCTGATTCTGAAATATTTCTGTTACATTTTGTACTCGAGTTGTTTCCGAACGGAATAAAACTACCGTGAACGGCGGTTTTGCGCAGTTGAATTGCGCAAAGTCTCACGCCATCTGCGTAACAATCAAAATATGGAATGTAAAAATGCTGACCCGTCGTCGCTTCTCTTTTTCCCTTGCCGCACTTTCTTTGATCCCAGTCGACGCACTGGCAAACCCCAAAACACTCACAGCGGAGGAGGCTTTCTCCCGCATGCGATCTGGCGAGTTGATCCTGATTGACGTGCGCACACCACAAGAATGGCAAGACAGCGGCGTGGCCGAAGGCGCCTGGCCACTCGACATGCGCGAGCCCGACTTTGGCCGTTGGATCATGGCGGTTCTGGAGCGTAATCCCAACCACCAGGTCGCCGTGATTTGTCGAAGCGGCAACCGCAGCGGCCGGTTGATGGGCGTTTTTGCGCAAAACGGCATTGATGGGACGTTGGACGTAACCGAAGGCATGTTGGGAGGCCCGCGCGGCAAGGGGTGGATTCCATCCGGCCTACCAACGGTAAACGCTCAAACCGCGTTTGAGGCCATGCCAAAGGATCTGACCGCCAAATAGTAAACTAGAAGGGACGCAGCTTGCTTGGTACTTCTGTCAGGTCTTCCAAACCAAGCTGCCCCATATTTGCTCGCAAGTCCTGCTTGAGGATATCCACGAGATGCGCGGGACCCTTGGTTCCCAACGCCGCTAGGGCATAGTGAAACGGCCGCCCCATCATCACAAAATTTGCACCCAAGGCCAGCGCCCGCAGGATATCAAGGCCGGTTTCAAAACCGCTGTCCACTATCAATGGGAGCGCAGTGGCTCCGCGTATTTTTGGCAAAACTTCAATGGGGGCTGGCGCTGCATCAAACTGGCGGCCTGCGTGATTGGACAACCACAGCGCATCGACGCCCATGGCCTCAAGCCTCGCACAGTTCTCGCTGCGGAGCACGCCTTTGACAACAAAAGCCCCCTCCCAATTGTCCCGCAGCCATAGCACATAGTCCCAATCCGGGGAGGTGCGCAGCAAGTATCCTGCGTGGGCAGTGGAGCTTAACCCGGACACCTGTCCGGCATAATCATCGATCAGCTTCATGCGCGGCATACCTGACCGCGCCGTTGCCAAAGCCCAAGCTGGCCGCAAAGCCACCTGCGCCAAAAGACGCGGTGTGAGTTTCGGCGGCGTCGTGAGGCCGGACCGCACCTGCCGCTCTCTGCGGCTGGCTGTTGGGACATCAACCGTCAGCACCAATGTGGTAAACCCAGCAGATTTCACGCGCTTCAAAAGGTCCTTGCGGATACCTTCATCACGCGGCGGATAGAGCTGAAACCATCCGTTTTGTCCAATTTGAGGTGCAACGTCTTCTGGAGTCTGCGTTGCGACTGTGCTGAGCGTGTAAGGCATGTTGGCGGATATCGCCGTCCGCGCCAAGGTCTGTTCCGCGGCTGGCCAGATCAGCCCGGACATGCCCACCGGCGCAATTCCAACTGGAACATCATAGGCTTGCCCCAGGAAAGATGTCGCAACATCCGGTGACAGTTCACCATGTAAAATGGACGGTTCAAACAAGATCTCATCAAGTTTTTGCCTGTTGCGGGCTTTGCTCCGCTCTTCCCCGGTCGCGCTGTCCAAATATTCCCAGACAAATTTGGGAATCCGTTTTTGCGCGCGAGATCGCAGATCACTTAAGGCGGGGTATTGGGTATGCAAATCCATGAGATAACCGTCTTATGCCTCCCAAAAAATGTCCAGCGCGACTTGCCTTTTTACCGCGCAACCATCACTGGAACATAAGAAGAACAGGCTTTTGCCTCAGCTAGCTTTGCGATAGGGTAACGTCCATGAGCAGTTTTGACGAATTTGACGCCTTCGAAGGCGCGTCCTTGTCGGCGCGGGCCATGGCCCCACGCCCGATGCCTTACCTCGACCAGCTCAACCCGGCACAGCGCGAAGCGGTTGAGAAACTGGACGGTCCAGTTTTGATGTTGGCTGGCGCCGGCACCGGCAAAACCAAAGCCCTGACCGCGCGGATTGTGCACCTGCTCAACACCAATCGCGCACGACCAAACGAGATTTTGGCGGTGACCTTCACCAACAAAGCAGCCCGCGAGATGAAAGACCGCGTCGGCAATATGTTGGGACAGCAGATTGAAGGCGTGCCTTGGCTGGGCACCTTCCATGCGATCTGTGTGAAGCTGCTGCGCCGCCACGCGGAGTTGGTTGGTCTGAAAAGCAATTTTACGATTCTGGACACTGACGACCAATTGCGCCTGCTCAAGCAATTGGTCGCAGCGGCCAATATCGATGACAAACGCTGGCCCGCTCGGCAACTGGCCTCTCTGATTGATGGCTGGAAGAACCGCGCACTGACACCGGAGAAACTGCCTGCCGCTGATGCAGGAGCTTATAACCACATGGGTGGTCAGCTCTATGCGCAGTATCAAAACCGTCTGAAAGAACTCAACGCAGTGGATTTTGGCGACCTGCTTTTGCATATGGTCACAATTTTCCAAGATCACCCGGATGTGCTGTCCAACTATCAGCGCTGGTTCCGTTATATCCTTGTGGACGAATATCAGGATACCAACGTCGCACAGTATCTATGGCTTCGGCTTCTGGCCTCGGCGCATAAAAACATCTGTTGTGTTGGCGACGACGACCAGTCGATCTACGGCTGGCGTGGCGCAGAAGTGGGCAACATTCTGCGGTTTGAGAAGGACTTTCCCGGTGCGCATGTGGTGCGGCTGGAACAAAACTACCGCTCCACCGGCAATATTCTGGCTGCGGCCTCCAATGTTATTCGCGGCAATGAAAACCGCCTTGGCAAGGAGCTTTGGACCGAGGCTGACATGGGCGAGAAAGTACGTCTGATTGGTCATTGGGACGGAGATGAAGAAGCCCGCTGGGTTGGCGAAGAAGTAGAGGCCATGCAGCGCGGCACGCGTGGCAGTGACCCCAAGTCGCTGGAAGACATGGCAATCCTTGTCCGCGCCTCCCACCAGATGCGCGCGTTTGAGGATCGGTTCCTCACCATCGGACTGCCCTATCGCGTGATTGGCGGGCCACGTTTTTATGAGCGTTTGGAAATCCGCGACGCGATGGCCTACTTCCGCGTGGTGGTCAGCCCGGACGACGATCTGGCGTTTGAGCGCATTGTGAACACACCCAAGCGCGGGTTAGGCAATGTGGCGCAACAGAAAATCCAGACCTGTGCGCGCGCCAACGGCGTGAGCCTTGTGGAAGGCGCCCGTATCCTGCTGGAAGAAAAGGGCATTGGCGGCAAAGGCGCTAAAGAGCTGGGCATCTTGATAGACGGAATAGACCGTTGGCGCAAGCAAGGCACCGCGCCGGTTATCGAGGTGCCGTTGGATGACGACGACGTCATTGATGATGGCACCACGCAGACCGCCATGCGCTTTCAGGAAGGCCATGCCGAACTGAGCCATGTGGAATTGGCGCAGGTGATTCTGGACGAGGCCGGTTACACGGCCATGTGGCAGAACGACAAAACACCGGAAGCACCGGGGCGGCTTGAGAACCTGAAAGAACTGGTCAAAGCCTTGGAAGGGTTCGACAATCTGCAAGGCTTCCTTGAGCACGTCAGCCTGATCATGGACAATGAAAGCGAAGACGCGGAGCAGAAGATTTCGATCATGACGCTGCACGCTGCCAAAGGGTTGGAGTTCCCGGCTGTGTTCCTGCCGGGGTGGGAAGATGGGTTGTTCCCGTCCCAACGCAGCATGGACGAGACCGGCCTTAAGGGCCTCGAAGAAGAGCGGCGTTTGGCTTACGTGGGCATCACGCGAGCCGAAGAGATTTGCACAATTTCCTTTGCTGGAAATCGACGTGTTTTTGGCCAATGGCAGAATCAAATGCCAAGTCGGTTTATTGATGAACTCTCTGACGAAAATGTCGAAGTCCTCACCCCGCCCGGCCTGTATGGCCACAGCGGAGGGGCGCGTGATTCTGGCGGTGGCTTTGGCCGGTCAGGGTTGGAAAGCTCTGCCATGAAAGCAGATGGGTACAATTCTCCAGGCTGGAAACGCCTGCAATCCCGTGCAGGGCAATATGGCACCAGCCAGCCCAAAGAAAGCAAAGCTGCCGCGATTGATCTGACCGCTGTGAGCAGCTTCACCGTTGGCGACCGCGTATTCCATCAAAAGTTTGGCTATGGCGCTGTGACCGGAATTGAGGGTGACAAGCTGACCATCAACTTCGAAAAAGCTGGGGAAAAGAAGGTCGTCGCTCGTTTTGTCAGTGCATCAGATGACATTCCGTTTTGACCCGACGTCGATGTCCCGCGGAGATATTGACAGCACGCGCCGCCATGCGTTGAGGTGAACTCCAGACTGGAGAGCCTCATGATTTTCTACGATTGCGCGACAGCGCCCAGCCCGCGGCGGGCACGGATGTTTATTACAGAGAAAGGGCTGGAGATTGAAACCCGCCAAGTGGACCTGCGCAATGACGGCCACCGCGCCCCAGAATTTCTGGCGCTGAATCAACACGGTACCGTTCCCGTACTGACGACGGACGAAGGGCTGAACCTGACCGAAAACATCGCGATTGCAGGCTACCTTGAGGCGATGCATCCGGAACCACCTTTGATGGGCACTACGCCGGACGAAAAGGGTTCAGTGCTTATGTGGAACGCGATTTGCGAGTTCCATGGCGGCATGTCGATTGCCGAAACGCTGCGCAATGCTTCCCCTGCCCTCAAAGGCCGCGCACTGCCAGGAGCTGTCAACTACGAGCAAATTCCAGAGCTGGCTGAAAGGGGCGCCAAACGCCTGCAATTGTTCTACGCCACATTGGAACAGAGGCTACAGGACAGCCCCTGGCTGGCGGGCGACACGTTCACCATGGCAGACATCACCGGTTATGTGTTCTGCGACTTTGCACGGATCGTGAAGATGACACCGCCGGAGGACAACACAGCGACGCAAGCCTGGCTTGCCAAGATAGCCAGCCGCCCCAGCGTGCAGGCGTAAGGCAAGAAACCCCAAAAACAGGCGCTCTTCGGAGCGTCTTTTTTGTTGTGCATCAGGGATTTGGAGAGAGAAGGCAGCGGCGACATCAGGGAGGAGGAGAGATGTCGCCGCGCTTCACACAAAACGCTCAGGGAGGAGGAGAGAGCGTCTTGATACCGGTGACCCCGCGACGGGATCGAATTTTGAGTGCGACGGTGCCAGGGAGGAGGAGAGGCACCGTCGCTCTAGTTTCAAGCGCCCTCAGGGAGGAGGAGAGAGGGCTCTTGATACCGTTGGGCTTTTGGGCCCGAATTCGATGCGGCGACACCAGGGAGGAGGAGAGGTGTCGCCGCTTAGATCAAGTCACTCCAGGGAGGAGGAGAGGAGCAACTTGAGCTCGGTGGACCGTTCTGGTCCTGTGTTCGCTACGACGACACCAGGGAGGAGGAGAGGTATCGTCGCAGTAGTGGAAGGCCTGAGGGAGGAGCGGCCTTCCGAATTCTTATGCCTCGCGGCTTGCTTCGATCGCCAAGCGGCGGATCATGGAGCGGCTCAGACCCAGGTCGGCCAGTTCGCGGTCAGAAAGCTGGTTCAGCTCGTTGTACGTCGCGCGGTAAACGCGGTACTGACGGAAGCGTTCTGCTGCGTTTGCGAAAAGGACCGAAAGGCCAGAGGCTTTAGGTGCGGTCACAGAAGATGTGCTTGCTACATATGCCATTGTCATTTCTCTCAGTCTGCTAGAGTGTCTGTTCGCTGTTGTGATGGTGATATAGGGTGATGCTGCATCTGCACAATAGCCGCCTTCGCAAAGCAGTTATGCGTCGAGCGAATACCAGACGTTACGTAAAGGTAAACCGCCGAAAAATTAACCAACGTGCGGAATTGGTTGAAGAAATGTAAACGGATTCTTACATGGAATCTCAAACGGTGCCTTTATTGTGCACTTGCAGCATAGGAGTTGTGCATGTCCGTCAACAAAGAACAGGTGCAGGCCGTTTTGCAAAAAATTGCTCTGCCCGACGGGGGCGATTTAATCTCACGGGACTTTGTCCGCGCATTGAGCATTCGCGAAAAAAATGTGCAGTTTGTTATTGAAGCACCCACCCCCGATATAGCACGACTCATGGAGCCGTTGCGCAAAATGGCGGAAGCGGCCGTTGCACAGATGGACGGAGTCGACTCAGTTCAGGTTGCATTGACGGCCCATGACAGCGCCCCTGCCCCCAAATCCGCACCGCCTAGCCTGAAAATTGGCGGACACCCCAAACCGCAGGCTGGTCCGATGAAAGTGGCGGGTGTGGATCGCATTCTGGCGGTTGGGTCCGGCAAAGGGGGCGTGGGCAAATCGACCGTGTCCTCTAACTTGGCTGTGGCTCTGGCAAAACAAGGCCGCAAAGTGGGCTTGCTGGATGCGGACATCTACGGCCCAAGCCAACCGCGCATGATGGGCGTCAACAAACGCCCGGCAAGTCCTGACGGCAAAACCATTATTCCGCTTGAGGCGCATGGCGTCACAATCATGTCGCTGGGCTTCATGCTGGAAGAGGACAAGCCGGTTGTTTGGCGCGGCCCGATGTTGATGGGCGCGTTGCAGCAGATGCTGACGCAAGTGCAGTGGGGCGATTTGGATGTGTTGATTGTCGACTTGCCACCCGGCACAGGGGACGTGCAGCTGACGCTGTGTCAGAAGACAGAACTGACCGGGGCCATTGTCGTGAGCACGCCGCAGGACGTGGCTTTACTCGACGCGCGCAAGGCGCTTGGCATGTTTGATCAACTCAAGACACCGGTTCTGGGACTCATTGAAAACATGAGCCTTTTCCATTGTCCGAAGTGTGGACATGAAGCGCATATCTTTGGCCACGGCGGCGTGGCGGCGGAGGCTGAAAAGCTTGGCGTGCCACTGCTTGGCGCACTGCCCATTGATCTGGACACGCGTCTGGCGGGCGATGGCGGCACGCCGATTGCTGCCGGTGACAGCGACATGGCGCAAGCCTATGCGCAGATTGCCAATGGGCTGGTGCGGGGTGGGATGGCGTAAGCTTTGCCAAAATGCAGATCTATTATAGGGTTCCGACATTGGCGGAGCCCTTTTTAAATGGATTTTCATGGAGATAGTTGAATTCACACGCAATCGCTGCCCCGAACTGGCGAACTTTTTGAGGGAGTGCCAAGAGACAGATTTGCGCTTTGTAGGAGATCTCCCGATCATGCATTCCGCAGACAATCACATTCACCTTTGGGCGTTGGAATACTGGGCGGATCATCACAAGTGGATCACCACCGCCTATCGCGTCGCCTTTGTGGGGGCAATTCTCGCGGTGTGGCGCAAGCGTTTGACGGGCTTCCAGCCTTATCAAGAGCGTGGCTATCGGCTGTATGTCTACGAAGATTTGGCGCCAACGGTGTCGGTTGTGGCAGAAACAGACACCGGATGCCCCTATGGCCTGGCGCAAATTGTGCCTTCCATGGAGACTGTTTTGGCGGCGTATAAAAACCAGAGCTGGATTGAGAATTTTTCCAATGATGCAAACGCCTTAGATCCAGCCTCTCTGTTGCGCGCCATCGAGAAACACAAAGGCTCCATAGGCAAGCCAACGGCCCAAACGCTTGGGCTGCAGGTGGGACATGTGCGGCGCATGATCGAATGGTTTGAAATCGGCGACAAGGTGAATGCGGTGCGCAAGCGCTTCAAACGGAGACCGGCGCAGTTTCGATCTGAATTTGCTGCGCCGGTGAAGGTTTGGGAACAGTGTCTGCCCGCGCGATTTGCGCCGTAATCGACGCCCTGTCTCAGTCGTAAATCTCGCCAATCAAGATCTGTGGCTGCACGTTGGTGAAGTTGGGAATATCCGCCATAACCGGCCCTGCGGCTTTCATGGCGGCGCCCATAGCGTCTTGATCTGCAAAGGTAATTGTCGCAATGGCGTGGAATGGTGCCGGGGTGTCCGGACCACCGGCCAGTCCTTTGGAAGCCTGCGCGCTGCTAATATGTGCGCCCATGTGTTCGCCGACCAACCCCATGTGGGTGGTGGCGTAATAATCGTGGTCAAAGGTGGTGCCGTCGCCCACCGGATACAGCACTTGCAAAGTAACAGCCATGGAATCCTCCCCAATTCTGGCGGTGATAAAGCAGCCTAGCAGGAGACGGCATTTGGCGCAAAAATCCCTGTTGTTAACCTGCTGCAGTGCAGCGCAACCCTGCCAAAAATCACGTCGGTAAAGCATCGGTATCCCGACTGTTTTGCGGAGGTGCGCTTTTTGACGTTCACGTCACCCGCCGATTCGCTCTGAAAATGACCGCAGCGCCCGCGCAACGGCGCATTCTCGCGACACGCTCAGGGTTGCCGCGTGGCCTTTGCCCTCAGAAAATCGTCCAGTTCGACGTAGAGCTGTTTGCGCTCGTCTTCGCTCAGAAAACTTCCGATCTCCACGGTACGGCCATTTCCTGTGAGGGTCACATAGTTGGGGACAGGGCCGCCATGGGCATGCAGCTCAACGCGCGTCCAATAGATGTTACACTCCCACTCTTTCACAGCGCCGCGAGCGGGTGTGTGGCGCAGACGTAGGATATCGTCGGCCAAAGTCAGCTCTTCGAGAACCTCACCATCTTTGTAAGAGCGTTCCAGCCCCCACCAGAGCCCAGCAACCATCACCAGAATAAATGGCAGGATGCCCCAGAGGGCCACAGAGCCCAACAGGCCCAAAAGCGGGATGGAGCTCATGCCAAAGGCGAAGAGAATCATTGCCGCAAAGCCCCGGCGTGGCAGGGAGCGGTACGGCCAGAGGGTCAGGACGGGCTGATCCGGGTTTGGCGAGGAGGTCCAGCGATGCGGCATTAGACAGGGCTTGGCGGACTAAGGGGCCAGCCCCTCTTGCGCGCAGGCGCGCAATTCACCCCGGGATATTGGGGGGAAGAGAAGACGGGGGTTTGGTCTGTGTAGGTCATGTCGCGCCTTTGCCGCGGGCCAAAAGCACGTAGCGGCCCAAAACTGAGGGATCGTTAGGGGTGTAGGTGATCTCGGCAAAGCCAGCGGCTTGAAGCGTGTCGAGGTATTCGGCGGGAGACAGGCTGCCGTGATAGACCGGTTCGCCCGCTACGCTGCCGGTGACTTCGCCCTCGTCATCGCCCACTGTCAGCAATAGGTGCCCTCCGGTCTTGAGGTGTTTCAGGATCACTGGCAGGGTTGAGCGTTGCTCCTCCGGGCTGAGATGAAAAAAGGCGTCCCAGCTGAGGATGGCGTCAAAGGTCTGGCCCAGATCAAGGCTGCGCATGTCTGCGACTTGGAATGTCGCGGCGGGGACATTGGACCTTGCACGCGCAATCATGGCGGCGCTGGCGTCTACACCACAAATGTGATGGCCAAGGTCTGTCAGGTAACCGCTCAGAGGTCGTCCAGCGCCGCAGCCGAGATCAAGTACCTTCGATGGAACAGGCAGCCCCTCAAGCCAGCGGGTCAGCCAGTCTTTTTCGCGCAAGGACGTATCGCGGCCCTCATCCCAGGCTGCGGCGTTGCGCTCATAAACAGAAGCCATGTCCGCCTTGATCTTTGCAAAGTCTTCCGGTGATGACATCCAAAGTGGTCCTTTGTGCAAAAGAAAAGGCCCCGGAGCATCGCTGCGCCGGGGCCTCTTTGATCTGTTACCTGAGAGGCCTCACATTAGTGAGAGTGGCCTTTGTCCCAGTCTTCCTGCTTTGGCAGGATTTCGAAGGTGTGCTCTGGTGGTGGGCATGGAAGGGTCCATTCCAGAGTATCTGCGTATTCGTTCCAGTAGTTGTTCTCGGTCACTTTCGCGCCGCGGAACAGCGAGTAGAACACCACACCGAAGAAGAACAGGAAGGAAGCAAAGGACAGGAACGCACCGTAGGAGCTGATCTTGTTCCAATATGCAAAGGCTTCCGGATAGTCGATGTAACGACGTGGCATGCCCTGACGACCCAAGAAGTGCTGTGGGAAGAAGGTCAGGTTGGCACCGATGAAGAACATCCAGAAGTGCAGCTTGCCCGCCCATTCAGGGTAGTGACGGCCGGTCATTTTGCCAAAGTAGAAGTAGATACCGGCAAAGATCGCGAACACGGCGCCGAGGCTCATCACGTAGTGGAAGTGCGCAACCACGTAGTAGGTGTCGTGGTAGTAGCGGTCCACGGAAGCTTGCGACAGAACGATCCCGGTCACACCACCTGCGGTGAAGAGGAACAGGAAGCCAAACGCCCAGAGCATTGGGGTTTTGAACTCGATGGAGCCGCCCCACATGGTGGCGATCCAAGAGAAGATCTTAACCCCGGTTGGCACCGCGATGACCATGGTGGCCAGCATGAAGTAGGACTGCTGCGTCAGCGACATACCCACCGTATACATGTGGTGCGCCCATACAACGAAGCCCAGAGCACCAATCGCAATGATCGCCCAAACCATTGGCAGGTAACCAAAGACCGGCTTACGCGCAAACGTCGCAATCACGTGAGAGATGATGCCGAAGCCTGGCAGGATCACGATGTACACTTCCGGGTGGCCGAAGAACCACAGGATGTGCTGATACAGGATCGGGTCGCCGCCGCCGGCTGGATCAAAGAAGGTGGTGCCGAAGTTACGGTCGGTCAACAACATGGTGATGGCGCCGGCCAGAACTGGCAGGGCCAGAAGGATCAGCCAGGCGGTCACAAAGATGGACCATGCAAAGAGAGGCACTTTGAACAGGGTCATGCCAGGGGCGCGCATGTTCAGGAAAGTGGTGATGATGTTGATCGCCCCCAGGATCGAAGAGGCACCGGAGACGTGCACCGCAAAGATCGCGAGGTCCATCGACATGCCAGCTTCGTTGGTGGAGAGCGGCGGATACAGGACCCAACCCACACCGGAGCCAAGTTGTTGGCTGCCGTCCGCCATTACCGGGCCGCCACCTGGCGCCAACATCGACGCGACACCCAGCAGGGTACCGGCCACGTAGAGCCAGAAGGACAGGTTGTTCATCCGTGGGAACGCCATATCCGGCGCGCCGATCTGCAATGGCATGAAGTAGTTGCCAAAGCCGCCAAACAGCGCCGGGATAACCACAAAGAACATCATCAGAACACCGTGGTAGGTGATCAGAACGTTCCACAGGTGGCCGTTTGGTGTACAGGGACCGTCACCGCCGCCAAAGAAGCGCGCGCCTTCCAGACACATGTATTGAACACCCGGATCCATCAGCTCCATGCGCATCAGCACCGTGAAGAAGACGGAGATCAAACCAGCCAGGGCTGAGATGATCAGATAAAGGATGCCAATGTCCTTATGGTTTGTGGACATAAACCAGCGGGTGAAAAAACCGCGCTCGTCGTGATGGTCCTGGCCTTGAATGGCTGCGTCTGCCATGCGTTGCCTCCTGTTGATTTATATCTGGGCGCGCGGATTCCCGCTTACGCCTGGTTCCCGGTCGTTTTAGGGTGCCGGGCGCGCGGTCGCAATCACCGTAATTGACCTAGATCAAAAAAAATTGTCGCAGGGGCGCGGGTCTTGGCCGGCTTTTGCGGTTTTTTGTTCCAACTTTGTTCTAATTTCACGCTACGGTAGTGGGAGCCACATAGGAATCAGTGCATGCGTAGAGATCAGAAATACACCGCTTTTTTGGACCTGCATCATGGCGACGCGGCGTTTGTGATGCCCAATCCGTGGGATGCGGGCAGCGCGCGGGTGCTGGCGGCGGAGGGATTCGCGGCCTTGGCTACCACCAGCGCAGGGGCCGCTGTGACACAGGGCCTACGGGACGGGGCGGCCAGCATGACGCGGTCGGCGATTCTCTCCAATGCGGCGGGTATTGTGGCGGCGACAGATCTTCCTGTGTCTGCCGATTTGGAAGATGGCTTTGGCCTGGCGCCGGAAACCTGCGCCAAGACCATTGCCATGGCGGCAGAGGTTGGTCTGGTTGGCGGCTCGATTGAAGATGCCACCGGCGGTGACGACGGCGGCATCATGGACTTGGGGCTGGCAGTGGAGCGGATTGCGGCGGCGGCAGAAGCGGCGCAGACACACCAGTTTGTGCTGACCGCGCGGGCGGAGAACTATCTGCACGGACGGCCAGACTTGAAGGACACAATTGCGCGACTGCAAGCGTTTGAGGCGGCGGGGGCGGATGTGCTCTATGCGCCGGGATTACCCGATTTGAACGCGATCCGGACTGTTTGCTCGGAGGTGAGTAAGCCTGTGAACGTAGTGATGGGACTGCGCCCACCTTTCTTTTCCGTTCGAGAGCTGTCTGAGGCTGGCGTTAAGCGGGTCAGCGTTGGCGGGTCATTAGCGCGGTTGGCTTACGGCGCGGTGCAACAAGCGATGCGCGCGGTGTTGCAGGACGGGGAGTTTGCCTATGCGAACAAAGCCATGCCGGGAGCGGAACTTATGGGACTGATGCGCGCAGCGCCCACCCCACGTGTTTAATGAAGAAACGCCCGCATTGGGGCGCGGGCGTTTCAGGGGCTTCCAAAGGGTGCAGTGCAGAAACACACACCGGGTTGTCACCCTTCGGAATTCTGCGGCGACTTACCTTGGGCGACGTTTTTGAAAGCTGGGGTCCGGCACGCCTTTGTGGCAGCGCGGGATCACTGGGAAGCTATCCGTGAGAAAGTAAGCGTAGGAGCCTTGCGGGTAGTTCGCGGTTTTCACGAATGCGCCATTACACGCATCCAACGTCCCTGCCCCGGCGACATATCTATAGTCCTGAACAAATGTGCCATCGTGGCGGCCAGTGGGTCCGTTGCCGGTGCGGTTGCCTGATTTGAGGCGATACGAGCTGGTCATTTGCGTGACGCGGCCATTTACCGTGGCGGTGATGGCGTAGATCGGGAAGCCGTCCGCCGCATAGCCGATAAGCGGCGATTCCGCTTGGCGCGACCAGCCGAGTCGTTGCATCAGCCCCACCGGCAGGCCGTGATAATGATAGG
Organism: uncultured Shimia sp.; assembly: GCF_947493595.1. Taxonomy (GTDB): domain Bacteria; phylum Pseudomonadota; class Alphaproteobacteria; order Rhodobacterales; family Rhodobacteraceae; genus Shimia. The sequence goes on from NZ_CANLRL010000008.1 coordinate 196,361, forward strand.
CGCCGGTGGGCTGCACATGGGCGTAATTGGCATCCAATCCCAGCGGCACCGCGCCGCCCAAAGCTTCATACTGCCAGCCGGAGCGCGGGTTGCCGCGCCAGAACTCTGCCGCGCCGGGATCAAACGGCACGCCGTTGACCGCCACACCAAAGATACCCATGCGGCTTTGTGTGCTGCGTGCGGTTTTCTGCGGCGTGAGCGGCATCTTGAATGTGTGGTTTTGCGCCTTGATGCGGTGAGGATTGCCGCTGTTGGGGAACCGACCAACTTTATGGGCAGGGATGCCATTGGCAGAGATCACCCGCTTGGTGCCTTTCTTGGAGGTGCTCACTTTAGAACGGCCCGCGTTCTTGGTGGCCTTCACCAGACGCAGCGGCTCAGATTCGGTAGCGGTGTGTTGCCGCATAGGGGGGCGGCCCTGGGCATCGCTGCTTGCGGCAGCCCCCACGACAATGGCCACGGCCAAGACGCCGAGCTTCACGTTTTCCAACAAAGTCATGTGGTTCCCTCCAGAAAACCCCTACGGCATAACGGTCACAGGCCCCTGCCCGTCCGCGCCAAAGTCCAACAGCATGGTGAATATGCCGGGCACCGCATCATCAAACCGCAGGGTCAGCTTTTGCTCTTCCAATGCGCCAGCTGGCACGGTGAAGGGCAATTTCTGTCCTGACAGTTTGGCGACATCAACGAAGATGCCTTCCAACGTCATGGGCTCGGTACCGGCGTTATAGAATGTCAGCACCAGGTCGAGACGACGTTTGCGGCGGCGGGTCACGGTGGATGTGACCGTCAAGTGGCTCATGCCATGTCCGGCGTGCGCCAAAACGCCGACCGGGGTCAGCGTAAGCATGGCCAGAAAGCTGCGGCGGCTGAGTGTCTGTGTGGTGTCTGTCATGGGAGGTTGTACGCGCCTTGTTGAGGGTTCCGTCGGTAAAAAATCAAAAATCACATTTTTTTCGGCAAGGCGACATTTTCCACTTGCAGCCCGCCGAGACTCTTTATATTTCACGCCTCACCCAAGGAAGCGGGCGTAGCTCAGGGGTAGAGCATAACCTTGCCAAGGTTAGGGTCGGGCGTTCGAATCGCCTCGCCCGCTCCAATATCTCCCTCGTGGAGAGAGTGATGAAGGCGCGGATTTATCCGCGCCTTTTCGCGTTTCTGGGCCTCTTTTCAGTGACTTAAAAACTTTCTGCGGATTGTGTGAATTTCTTTCGAATTGGGGGTTGCGGTCCCCCGTGGGGAGCGCTAAATCACGGCCATCCAAACGGTGCGGGCGTAGCTCAGGGGTAGAGCATAACCTTGCCAAGGTTAGGGTCGGGCGTTCGAATCGCCTCGCCCGCTCCATTTGGATCAAACGCAAAAAGGCGCCAGGGTTTCCCGGCGCCTTTTGTTTTTTCCGCATGATCTGAATGGCTTGTAACGACGGGCGCGATGGCGCCCGCCGGTGTTTTCGCTTAGAGGCTTTCCGCGAGTCGCGTTGCCAAAGCGTTCTGCCGTTGAATCACCGAAGACAGGTTGATGCTGGTCATATGGCCGTCGCGCACGATTTGACGGCCTTCGACAAAAAGATCGCGCACGGTGGTTGGACCAGCCAGAAGAATCGCCGCCTGATCCCAGCTGCCCGCGCTGTGCACGCCGGTGACATCCCAAATCGCGATGTCGGCGCGTTTGCCAACGGCGATCTGGCCACAATCGTGTCGCCCCAGCACCTCTGCCCCGCCTCGCGTGGCAATTTCGAGCGCTTCGCGGGGGGACATGGCGTCCGCGCCCAGGGCGACTCGCTGCAGCAACATCGCCTGACGGGCCTCTGCCACCAGATTGCCGGCGTCGTTGGAGGCGGATCCGTCTACACCAAGGCCCACCCGCACTTTGGCGTCGCGCATGGCCCGCACCGGGGCGATGCCACTGCCGAGCCGGCAGTTGGAACAGGGGCAATGGGCGACGCCGGTTTTTGTGCGGGCGAAAAGTGCGATTTCGCTTTCGTCCAGTTTCACGCAATGGGCGTGCCACACATCTTCGCCCACCCACCCCAGTTCCTCGGCATATTGACCGGGTCGGCAGCCGAAGTTTTCCAGTGAATAGGCAATATCTTCGTCGTTTTCCGCCAAATGGGTGTGCAGCATCACACCTTTGTCGCGCGCCAAAATGGCGGCGTCGCGCATCAACTCGCGAGACACGGAGAATGGCGAACAGGGGGCCACGCCGACGCGCACCATGCTGCCGTCGCGGGCGTCGTGGTGACTGTCGATCAGGCGAATGGCGTCTTTGAGGATGGCGTCTTCCTTTTCGACCAGAGAATCCGGTGGCAGGCCACCGTCGCTTTCGCCGATGCTCATGGCGCCACGGGTGGGATGAAAACGCATCGCCACTTCCCTGGCGGCCTCGATGGTGTCATCAAGGCGCGACCCGTTTGGGTAGAGGTAGAGATGATCCGAGGTCAGGGTGCAGCCGGAGAGCGCGAGTTCGGCAAGGCCAATTTGGGCGGAGATGTTCATCTCTTCCGGGCCAAAACGTGACCAGATCGGATAGAGCCGTTGGAGCCAGCCAAACAGCAGCGCGTCCTGCCCGCCCGGCACGGCCCGGGTCAGAGTTTGGTAGAGGTGGTGGTGGGTGTTCACCAAGCCGGGCGTAACCACGCAGCCATCGGCAAAAACGGTTTCGCCATCGGTTGTGAGATTCTCGCCAATCTCGGCAATCACGCCATCCTTGATTCGGATGTCATGCGCCGCCAGTTCGCGACGGTCATCATCCATGGTCAGAACAGTCTGAGCGGATTTGATCAGAGTTTCAGAGGCTTGTGCCATATGCGCATTCCTTGGGCCTAAAGAGGGCCCGATTCGGTAGCGATATGAGGCTCAGCGACAGAATGCGGGCAAAGGACTCGCTGTGCCCGTGCATCATAGCGAAGCGGCGGGGCCGCAATCAAGGGTGGTGCATCTTAAGCCTGTGGCAGGAGCGCCAAAGCCTGTGCGTGCAACTCTTTGTTGGCGGCAGCCAAAACCTGCCCGCCCTCATGTGCGGGGCCACCCTGCCAATTGGTGACAATGCCGCCAGCGGCCTCGATCACCGCGATGGGCGCCTGAATGTCATAAGCGTTGAGTCCGGCCTCGATCACCAGATCGATCTGTCCTGCGGCCAAAAGCGCGTAGGCGTAGCAATCCATGCCGTAACGGGTGAGTTTGGTCTGGGAGGCGACACGTTCAAAGCCTGCGCGCTCTGCCTCGGTGCCAACTTCGGGGAAAGTGGTGAAGATGACCGATTCCGCCAAGATGGCTGTGTTGCGGGTTTTGAGCGGCATGGCCCCATGTGGCCCATCAGCCTCCGCGATGCCAAAGCCGCCTTTGAAGCGCTCGCCAATGTAAGGTTGATCGACAACGCCATAGATCGGGCCGGTGTCATCAGACAACGCAAGCAGTACCCCCCAGGTTGGGGTGCCAGAGATAAACGCGCGGGTGCCATCGATGGGATCCAGCACCCAGGTCAGGCCACTGCTGCCCTCGGTTTTTCCAAACTCTTCGCCAAAAATGCCGTCCTGCGGGCGGCGCTCTGCGAGAACGGCACGCATTGCTTCCTCCGCGGCGCGATCTGCCACAGTAACAGGGTCAAACCCCTCAGACAGTTTGTTGTCTGCGGTGAGGGTCGTGCTGCGAAAGTGGGGAAGAATGGCCGCGCGGGCCGCATCAGCCATGGCATCCGCCACAGCGATCAGGTCGTTCTGTTCTGGTGTCATCGGTCACAGTCTCCGCTCTGGCGTTCGCGCCATGGCTAGACCAGAGCGGGAATGGACTCAAGCGACGTCAGACAGGACGCGGGCCAGTTCAAACAGGCGCCGGCGCTGGTTCTCCGGAATGGCATAGTAGCTGCGGATCAGATCCAGCGCTTCTTTGTCAGCCATGATGTCGGCAGGCACGCTGCCGGAGCTTGCGCCATCGCTGTCGCTTTCGAGACCTTCAAAGAAGAAGCTGACCGGCACGTCCAGAGCGTCGGAAATGTCCCAAAGTCGAGAGGCGCTGACACGGTTGGCACCGGTTTCATACTTTTGAATCTGTTGAAACTTGATCCCGACTTGCTCGGCCAGTTGTTGCTGCGTCATCCCCGTCAGCCACCGGCGTTGGCGGATTTTCTTGCCAACATGCACGTCCACTGGATGTGTCATCACACGTCTCCTTCCGAATTAAATATCGGGTCGCAGCCTAGGACCTAGCAGCCCGCCAGCAGCGTCACCAATTCGTTTAGTGAAGTTATCGCGCATCCCTTTCGCGATAATTCACCTTAGCAGTTTTCGCCTTATAATCAAGGGAAAGAATGTGTCTTACCCCTTCTGGATAGAGTAGCCCATTCAATCGGAGATTGTCATGTTAAGCACTTTCTACTCCGTTAAATGCTCAGCCAGAGGGTGACGTCGTGTCGCAATCCTCTGTTTTCAAGGGATCAGCTTTGACTTGATCGCGGACGCATGTGTATTCGAACCTGAGATCAGGAGATTAAGATGCGCGCTTTTCAAGTAACGTCCCATGACACCGCCCCCAGCCTTGTTGATATTGCCAACCCCGAACCCGGCCCCGGCGAGATCCGGGTGAAGATCAAAGCCTGCGCGTTGAATTTTGGCGATCTGCTGATGATCAAAGGCAGCTATCAGGCCACCCCTCCGGTGCCATTTACGCTGGGCATGGAAGTGGCGGGTGTGGTGGACGCGCTGGGGCCGGACACCGATGGGCCTGCGGTTGGCTCGAATGTATTGGTGTTTGGTGGCAGCGGTGGGCTGGCCGAGTTTGGCGTCTATCCGGCCGAAAGCGCCGTGCCGATGCCCAAAGGCATGAGTTATGAAGATGCGGCGGCCTTCCCTGTGGCCTATGGCACCAGCCACGTCGCGCTGGACCATCGCGCCAAGCTGCAACCGGGGGAGAACCTTCTGGTATTGGGCGCGGCCGGAGGTGTTGGCCTGACAGCGGTTGAGTTGGGCAAGCTGATGGGCGCCAATGTAATTGCCTGTGCCCGCGGTGCCGACAAGCTTGCCGTGGCCAAAGCGGCAGGGGCGGATCACCTGATCGACGCCAAGACCGCCGACATCCGTGCAGAAGTGAAGGCCCTGGGTGGCGCGGATGTGGTCTATGACCCTGTGGGCGGGGATCAGTTCAAAGCCGCCTTCCGCGCCTGCAACCCCGAGGCGCGTCTATTGCCATTGGGTTTTGCCAGCGGAGAGGTGCCGCAAATTCCGGCCAACCACTTACTGGTGAAAAACCTGACGGTGATTGGCCTCTATTGGGGCGGGTATCTGTCGTTCAAGCCGGGGGTATTGACCGGCAGCATGCAAACCCTGTTTGACTGGTACGGCGCGGGAAAGCTGAAACCACATGTCAGCCATGTCTTGCCGTTGGAGCAGGCCGCAGAGGCCTATGAACTTCTGCGCAGTCGCAATTCCACCGGCAAGGTGGTTGTGACGGTGGACTAGAGGTTAACCCACCACCCCAAGCCGCGGCGGGCTTTCGACCGGTGCGTGCATGGACAGGAAGCTCTTGCGGATCAATTCGGCCAAATGGGCGATCACATCGCCCTTGGCCTGCTCTGCGCCATACATGTTGATGTGCTGCTCGCCCAGTTCGGGCAGCGCGCCACCATGATCGATGACCTCCAGATGACGCGGCTCGGTGCCAAGCAACATCTCACCAACCCCAAGATCCGCCGCAATAGTTGCCTCTACCGTGCGATCCGATTCTGTTTCCAGTGCGGAATCCCATTCGATGCCTGCACGATCCAGCGCCGAAATTGCCCGCTGCCGGAACAGGCACTGACGGGCAGAGGCAAAGGGAAATGGCCGGCGACGCCAACTCGCCCCCCCCGGTGCGCCAATCCAGACCAGTGGCAAGGTACACAATCCTTCAGCGCCATCTGGCGTGTTGGTTTCCGTGGTCAGGATCAAGTCAATCTCGCCCTTATCAAACAGCTGTTTCAGCTCCAGCGTATAAGATGAACACAGATTGACTTTCACTCGCGGAAAAGCGGCCGCGAACTGCTGCATGACGCGCGGGATGGTCGGGTAGACAATGTCATGTGGCACTCCAAGTGTGACCGCGCCCTCAAACTCATCATGGCTCAAACGGCGCATGATCTCATCGTTGAGCGTGACCATACGACGGGCATAGCCAAGCATCTGCTCCCCCGCCGGGGTGAGGGCAATGCCACGCCCAGAGCGGTCCAAAAGCGCGACACCAATTAACTCTTCCAGACGTTTGAGCTGCATAGAGACCGCCGATTGGGTGAGATGCAGGAAGCCAGCCGCCTTTGTCACACCGCCCATATCGGCAACGGCAACAAAACTGCGGAGCGTGGTTACATCAAGATTGCGCATGGCTGTCTCCCTTTAGATCACTGTTCTTGAACACACATCATGAAACGTGATGAAGTCCGTCACAAACATTCGCTTTCTAAATACACGCATCCACCGATATACATCAAGTAATTTGATGCACAGACCAAGACCAATCGCAAATCAGGAAAGGAACGACCCATGGCCTTCATCACCACTTCATCCGCGAGCTCCCGTGGTTCCAAGTTTTCCCTGTCCCGCCTGACGCAGGCCTTTGCCGTCCTGCGCCAGCGCCGCCAGTTGGCCCGGCTGGACGCCGCCGCCCTGCACGACATGGGCCTGACCCAAGCCGATGTGGACTGCGAATTGAGCCGCTCCGCCTGGGATGTGCCAGCGCATTGGCGCGGATAAGACAAACGTTAACATTGATGCGGATTTTCGCCGGTTTTGACGGCGGAAATCCTTGAATTCACGCCTCCCGTCACCGATATTCTCTGATGAAACCCTCTGAACGTCAGGTTCTGGGGGCAATAAAGTTAACTCGGAGGCTTTGATGGCTGAATTTGACACGATCCGCAGCACGGCGACCGCCAGCGCGGCTCATATCGACGCGGGTCTGCGCGCCCACATGAACAAAGTGTATGGCAACATGTCCGTTGGCATGCTGATCACTTTCGCCGCAGCATGGGCGCTGTCCGGCCTGGCCGTTGCGACCGATCCTGCGACCGGCGCAAAAATGCTGACATCATTGGGCAATGCGCTTTATGCCTCCCCTCTGAAGTGGGTCATCATGTTTGCCCCTTTGGCGATGGTGTTTGGCTTTGGCATGGCGATCAACCGCCTGTCCGCCGCTGGCGCACAGCTGTTCTTCTACACGTTTGCAGCCCTGATGGGCGCATCGATCAGCTCGATCTTCCTGGTGTTCACCGGTGAGTCGATCATCCAGACCTTCCTGATCACATCGATCGCCTTTGCGGGTCTGTCGCTCTATGGCTACACCACCAAGAAGAACCTGTCCGGTCTTGGCACCTTCCTGATGATGGGTCTGATCGGTCTGATCGTGGCGTCGATTGTGAACATCTTCCTGCAGTCTTCTGCGATGGCGTTTGCAATCTCTGCCATTGGTGTTTTGATCTTTGCTGCGCTGACCGCATATGACACGCAGAAGATCAAGAACGACTACATCCAGCACGCCCATATGGGTGACAGCGAGTGGCTGGCGAAGTCTGCGATCATGGGCGCGCTGACCCTGTATCTGGACTTCATCAACCTGTTCATGTTCCTGCTGCAGTTCCTCGGCAACCGCGAGTGATCCGCATAGCATAGCAATAGAAAAGGCCGGTCATTGCGACCGGCCTTTTTTGTGTCACGCGTATTCTGGGGCGCAAAGGTTGCGGCGCATCTGGATGGCCGGAAAATGCACACCAGGGGCCAATGTGAGCTCCACCTCGGTGGTCTCCTCAAAGCCCATAGCTTCATAAAAAGGCCGAGCGGTATACGTGCTCATGCAACTCATTTGACGCATACCATGCGCCTCTGCAGAAGCCAGGGACACATCAATCAATGTGCGTGCAACACCGCGTCGCAGCCAATCCGGGCGGGTGGCCACATGGCGCATGTGCCCAAGATCGGTGCCACTTACGCCGCGAGACGGGCTGAGATCCGTCCAGCCCCCTGCCCCGACAATGGCGTCGGTTTCTGCACATTCGGCAACAAAATAGGTGCCGCAGGCCAGCAGAGACGCGCGCGCTTTGGTGATCAGCGGCAGCGCCTCCGTCAGCACGGCTTCTTCATAGTCCTGCGGCAGCAAATCCGGATAGGATTGAGCAAACAGGTCAGAAACGGCCTGGCGGTCATCAAGGCTGGCGGGGCGGATAAAGAATGGATGGGGCATTTGGAAACCCTCCTGAAGAAAACGTTTTTTGTTTTTCAGGCGCGGGTTTCTTTAAAAGCAAAAAGCCGCGCCTTGGTTTGGCGCGGCTTTTGCATGTGTCTCAGAAAGCGATCTTACTTGATCTTGCCTTCTTTGTACTCGACATGCTTGCGCACCACCGGGTCGTATTTACGGACGACCATTTTTTCGGTCATCGTGCGTGCGTTTTTCTTGGTCACGTAGAAATGGCCCGTGCCCGCGGTCGAGTTCAGACGGATCTTGATGGTCGTCGGCTTCGCCATTGTACTTCTCCTGCGCCGGGGCACAGATACCCCGTGTAAATCTCTTGAAGCCCGCCTTTTAATGATGGCTGGGGCCGAGTCAATGGGGTTGGCGCGGGATTCCTCAAGAAAATTGCAATCCACTGAAAATAACCCCTCGTCACCGCTTTGCAGGACGGAAACGAAGGAGTAATTTTGCCCGGATACAAAGCGCGTGGGCTCTTTGAAAGGGAAAACACATGGCTTGGTTCTGGATCGCGACAACGATTCCCGTGGTGCTGCTGGCGCTTGGCGGGCTGTTGGGTGGTCTATGGGCAGTCGCTGCGCTGGTCTATATGGGTAGCCTTATTCATGTGATGGACCGGTTGGTGCAAGGCGCAGCGGTAAAAACCGGTGCGGATGGCGAGTTTCCCAGTGGGATGCAGCTGTCGCTGGTGCTGGGCCTCGCGCATTTTCCGCTGATGGTGATTGCCGTGCTGGCTTTGGCGGGTGCCACAGGGATCAGCCTTGGCGCCAAGGTTTGCTGTTTCATCGCGTTTGGACTGTTCTTTGGACAGGTGAGCAATGCCAATGCCCATGAGTTGATCCACAAAGCAGCGCGGTTTCCGCGCAGGCTGGGCATGTGGGTCTATATCTCGCTGCTGTTTGGACATCACACCTCGGCGCACCCCAAGGTGCATCACATCTGGGTGGCAACTGACAAAGACCCCAATAGCCCCAAAGAGGGCGAGAATTTTTATCAATTCTGGCCGCGGGCGTGGGTTGGATCCTTTGTCGCCGGATGGCAGGCGGAGACCGCGATGCGCAAGCGAGCTGGTGCCCGCAAATCCCTGCTGCATCCCTATTTGATCTATGTCGGCGGCGCGGTGCTCTGCCTGGCGGTGGCGGCGCGCTTGGCAGGGCTGGGCGGCATGGTGGCTTATGTGGCGCTGGCGAGTTACGGCAGCATGCAACTATTGTTGTCAGACTATGTGCAGCACTATGGTTTGCATCGGCAGATACACGAGAACGGCAAGCCGGAACCGGTGGGGCCAGAGCACAGCTGGAACGCGCCGCAACTTTATACCTCCGCGCTGATGCTCAATGCGCCGCGTCATTCGGACCACCATATGGTGCCCACGCGGGACTACCCGGCCTTGCAACTGGACAAGGCGACCATGCCCATCCTGCCGCAGTCATTGCCGTTAATGGCAATTCTGGCGCTCTGGCCGCGCCAATGGCGGCGGGTGATGGATCCCCGTGTTGAGAAACTGAGAGTGGCAAAACTGCGCGCATCACAGCAATGAGACTGGATTGCTGCCCACACCTCAGGCAGCATGGCGCCATGAAGTATGTGAGCATTGTTTTGGCGCTGTTAAGCAGCGCGGCGGCGGCAGAAGACGCCATGTCGGCCGCCGAATTTGAAGCCTATGTGTCAGGCAAGACCCTGTTTTATGAGGCGGACGGGCGGCGCTACGGCGTGGAAGAGTATCTGTCAGATCGGCGGGTACGGTGGGCGTTTCTGGACGGCAGTGGCCAGTGCAAAGATGGCTACTGGTACGAGGAGGCCGGTCAGATCTGTTTTGTCTATGAGGACAGCCCCGGGGCTCAGTGCTGGAGTTTCTATGAGGACTCCCGCGGCCTGCGCGCCAAGTTTGAAAATGAGCCGGACGGGCGGCTGCTATATGAGATCGAAGACAGCTCCGAAGAGATGTTGTGCCTTGGGCCAGATGTTGGGGTCTAAGCGACAGCTTTAGAACAGGCTGCCCTGCTCAGGTGGCGGCGTTTTCTTCGCTTTGGGTTTTGGCGCAGGCTTGGGCTTTTCAGCTGCAGGCTGCGGCGGTGCAGATGGGACAACTGCGCCCCCTGACCCAACGGACAGGCGACCATCGGCAAATTCAATTTCCAAAGCGTTGGCGGCGGAGGCCTCAGCGGAGGTTTTCACCAAAGCCCCATCCCCGCGCACCACGGCGTAACCGCGTTGCAACGTGGCGGTGTAGCTGAGCGTTTCACGCATCCGGTCCAATGAGGCGAGACGATCTTTCAGTGTTTGCACCTGACGGGTGCCTCCATCTGAAAGACGACGCGAAAGTTCCGAGACCTTTTCCTTTCTCAGGCCAATGTTTCGCTCGAGCGCTTTCTGTGAAAGACGGTCACTGAACCCTTGGTGCTTTTGCTTGTGAACCGCGATAATCCGCAGCAACGTCTTGTCGCTCAATCCACCACTTTTCTGCGCCAAGGTAACACGACGCGCCTGCACACCAGCCTGCAAGACTCGAGGCAGAGCATCCGTCGCTGCATCAAGTCGCTGTCGCGGGGTTTGCAGCAGGGTGTCGGCACGCGGCAGCGCACGGGCCAGATCCCGCAGGCGTTGGTCGCGTTGGCGCAACCCTTGCTCCAGCCCCCGAGTGAGGCGCGCGCCTTGTTCTTCAACCCAAGCCAGCATGTCGAGCCGCACCGGCACAGCCAGTTCAGCCGCTGCCGTTGGGGTTGGCGCGCGTTTGTCGGAGACAAAGTCAATCAGCGTAGTGTCGGTTTCGTGGCCGACAGCGGAGATCAACGGGATATCAGAGGCCGCAGCGGCCCGCGCGACCACTTCTTCGTTAAAGCCCCAGAGGTCTTCGATGCTGCCACCGCCTCGGGCGACAATGATAAGATCCGGACGCGGCATCGCCCCGCCGGGGGTCATTTGGTTAAAGCCATTGATGGCGTTGGCCACCTGTTTGGCACATTGCTCCCCCTGCACCGCGACAGGCCACAACAGCACTTTGCGCGGGAAGCGGTCCCGCAGGCGGTGCAGAATGTCACGGATCACGGCCCCGCTAGGCGAGGTCACCACGCCGATGATTTCCGGCAGATAGGGCAGCGGCTTTTTGCTTTCCTGCGCAAACAGGCCTTCGGCCTGCAACATGGCTTTGCGTTTTTCCAGCATCGCCATCAGCGCGCCGACACCGGCCGGCTTCAGGTCTTCGATCACCAGTTGGTATTTGGATTGGCCCGGGAAGGTGGTGAGCCGCCCGGTGGCAACCACTTCCATGCCTTCTTCGGGACGGGTGGACACACGCGCCGCGACGCCTTTCCACATTACACCTGCAATCACGGAGCGGTCGTCTTTCAGGTCGAGATAGACATGCCCCGAGCGCGGAAAAGATACCCGCCCGATCTCGCCTTTTATGCGCACATGGGAGAACTCGCCCTCGATCATACGTTTGATCGCGCCGGAGAGTTCGGTGACGCTGAATTCCGGGGCGTTTTCGCCCTCTCTTGGGTCGTCGATCAGATCAGACATGGGTGCGCTGCTCAGTTCCCTTGTTTCCTGTGCCAAGCCACCTTAGAACGCCGCAAAGCGGAGGCCAAGCGGAAGGCGGCAACATGAACATTCTTATTCTCGGCAGCGGTGGACGTGAGCACGCACTGGCATGGGCGGTGATGCAGAACCCGAAATGCGACAAGCTGATTGTGGCACCGGGCAACGCGGGCATCGCGCAGATCGCGGAATGCGCCAGCTTTGACATCGAGGATGGCGGCGAGGTTGTGACCTTTGTGGCGGCCAATGCGATTGATTTTGTCATTGTCGGCCCAGAAGCGCCGCTGGCCAACGGTGTGGCGGACCGGCTGCGCGAAGCGGGCGTGCTGGTGTTTGGACCGTCCAAGGCAGCCGCACGATTGGAAGCCTCCAAGAGCTTCACCAAAGAGATTTGTGACGCGGCCAATGCGCCCACGGCGGGCTATGGACACTTCACCGATGCAGAAGCCGCCAAAGCCTACATCCGCGAGCAAGGCGCACCCATTGTGGTGAAAGCCGACGGTCTTGCGGCTGGCAAAGGTGTGATTGTGGCGATGGACCTGCAAACCGCTTTGGATGCGGTAGACGACATGTTTGGCGGCGCCTTTGGTGGCGCGGGGGCCGAAGTGGTGGTCGAAGAGTTCATGGAAGGCGAAGAGGCCTCGTTCTTCATCCTGTGTGACGGCAAGACCGCCCTGCCTGTGGGCACCGCGCAAGACCACAAGCGTGTGGGCGAAGGCGACACGGGCCTAAACACCGGTGGTATGGGCGCTTACTCGCCTGCGCCAGTGTTGTCCGATGAGATTGCGCAAAAGGCGCTGGATGAGATCGTGCAGCCCACCATTGATGAGATGGCAAAGCGCGGCACGCCGTATCAGGGTGTGCTCTACGTCGGTCTGATGATCAAGGACGGTCAGCCACGCCTGGTGGAATACAACGTGCGTTTTGGCGATCCGGAGTGTCAGGTGCTGATGATGCGGCTAGGAGCACAGGCGATGGATCTGATACATGCGGCGGCTGAAGAGCGGCTGCATGAGGCGCAGGTGAATTGGGCCGATGATCATGCGATCACCGTGGTGATGGCGGCCAATGGCTATCCCGGGTCTTATGAGAAGGGCTCTGTGATTGGCGGGCTGGACGCCATCACGTCCGACAGCAAGAACATGGTGTTCCACGCGGGCACCACCGAGAAAGACGGCCAGATCACCGCGTCCGGTGGCCGTGTTCTGAACGTCACCGCGCGGGGCGCCAGCCTGCAGGAAGCGCGCGATCAGGCTTATGCCATGGTCGATGCGATTGATTGGCCTGGCGGGTTTTACCGTCGCGACATCGGCTGGCGCGCGCTCTAATAGGTAGTTTTGCGGGCGTTGCGCCAAGGTGTGCAGCGCCCTATTCTCCGCCTGAATTGGGGGAGATGACATGACCATTTCGGTGGAAGAAGCCTACGCCACGGGCGATTTTGTGGAACTGGCGTTCAGCTTTGCGCCGGTGGGCATAGTGGTCACCGAAAACCGGGTGATCCGCGATTGCAACGACACCTTTGCCGAGATGTTCCGTTACGAGCGCGCGGCGCTCAAAGACAGCACCTTTGCGATCCTCTACCCCACGCAGGAAGAGTTCACCAACATCCGCAATCGCGGTGTGCAGGAGCTGCGCGAGGGCAATTTTTATTGGGATGAACGCGTGATGATGCGGCGCGGGGGTGAGATGTTCTGGTGTCGGGTGCGCGGGCATACATTTACGCCGGAAGACCCGTTGCAGCGCGCGGTCTGGAGCTTTGCGGATATTTCAGACACACGACCTTACCATCCGCTGACCCGCCGTGAACGAGAGGTGTTTTCGCTCTTGGCTGAAGGGCTGACCAGCAAGGAGATCGCGATCAAGCTGGAGATGAGCAACCGTACGGTGGAGGTGCATCGCGGCAAGCTTTTGAAGAAGTTTGGCGTGTCCAACACCGCGAGCCTGTTCCAATCTCTGGGCGCGATTGGCACGCGGCATATTTACTCAGCGAGCGACGGGACCGTGCGCTAGGGGGCGGAAGGGGCCAGCCCCTCTTGGCCTGCGACCAATTCACCCCGGGATATTTTTAGAAAGAGAATCCTAGGGCGCTTTGCAGTCCAGCGCGCGTTTGAGGGAAGTCTGGCCTTTGAAAGGGCCAAGGGCGCGGGGTGACAGGGCCTTGCCGTCAAAACCTGTGGCCATGACCTCTGACCAGTTGGCATTGACCGTGATCATTTCCGGGCCGTCGCCGCAATCGCGGATGCCACCGGAGATGAAGTCTTCGCCGATGCGGTGATTGGTCAGGCCAGCTTGTGAGGCCGCCTGGGTCAGTTTGTTATCCTGGAACCGCCAGACGCGCAGGGTTTTGGCCAGATGGGGCCGGTCGATATAGGCCACTTCTATGTGACCGTCGCCGTCGAGATCTGCGGCCCCGATGGGCGCGAGCCAACGGTTGCGTTGGCCGATGTGGGGCGTGGCGGCGCGCAGGCCGTTTTGGTCGTAAATGGCGAGGCGAGCGCCGCCGGTCTGGCTGCTTTCGACCACAATCACTTCAGGCGCGCCATCCCCATCCATATCCACCAGACGCGGTGCAATGTCTTCAAAGACGCGATCTTGGGGGAGCGTGAGTGTGAGACGCTTGCCCCCCTTCAAGGTCAGCTCAAGCGTGCCGTACTCAATGGCATCACCAAGCACTCCATGGGCATATCGGGAGGTTTCGTCTGTGTAGCGGGCGGACGTGATCTCTGCCATCACCGGAGCCGCCATCAGCCCCACACCCGCCGCGATCATTGCGCGGCGCGTGAAACGGCGCAGCGTATTTGACAGAAGACGCCGCGCCATAACCATCAGATTTGCTTTTCTGGCAGTTTGACAACCAGACCGTCCAGCGCGTCGGTGACCTTGATCTGGCAGGTCAGGCGAGAGGTGTCCGGGTTGGGCTCATAGGCAAAATCCAGCATGTCTTCTTCCATGTCGTCTTTGGCCGGAATTTTTTCCACCCAGGACGGATCCACATAGACGTGACAGGTTGAGCAGGCACAGGCGCCACCACAATCGGCTTCGATGCCGGGAACATTATTGTCACGTGCGCCTTCCATAACGGTCAAGCCGTTGGCGACCTCCACAACATGTTCGGTACCGTTGTGCTCGACATAGGTGATTTTGGCCATGTCTGGCTCCTTTGAGAAACTGTTCGCATCCCTAGTTAGGTCAGGCCTTGCGCCGCTTCCACCCCCATTTGCGACCAGCCCCCCTTCCCCTTGCGACAAATTTCAAATGTTCTATATTTGTTCTTATGCAGATTGTCACATCGCCTCCAACATCACCACGGCTTGGATATGCCCGGCCTGCGGATTGGCCGCGCCCACCAGCGGCTTTGACCGCCAATCGCCTGATCGAGCCCCCCAATGGCGCGCGGATCACCGTGGCGGGGCTGGTGATTCTGCGGCAACGGCCCGGCACCGCCAAAGGGGTGATCTTTGTCACGCTGGAGGATGAGACCGGCGTGATAAATATCATTGTCTGGCGCAGCCTTTATGAGCATTTCCGCCGCGCGGTGATTGCCGGGCGGCTGCTCAGGGTCACCGGGCGCATTCAGCGGGAGAACAATGTCACCCATGTGATTGCCGAACGGATCGAAGATCTTTCGCCGCTCTTGGACAGTTTGGTCACACCGCCAGAACCTTCAGACAAATGACGCGTTTCGCTGCGGCGCAAAACGCGGTATGACAGGGCAAAACACATGAGGCGCGAGCATGCCCGCAGATTTTGCCGCACGATCGGTTCTGGCCGCCACAGCGCTTTTGGCGCTGGGGAGCCTGACGGCGTGTGAAGATCAAATTGCCTCCGCGCCCTATATCGCCGCCTTTAACGAGCCCGAGATTGTACGCGCCGAAGATGCCGGCGCGCCGCCCAATGCGCGGCCTGGCAGTTGCTGGGGCCGGCACGTCACACCGGCCGTGGTGGAAACCGTGAGCGAGCAGGTCATGGTGCAGCCGCCGGAAGTTTTGGCAGATGGCACCGTGATTGCACCGGGGATTTTCCGCACAGAGACCCAACAGCGCATTGTGCAAGAACGCCGTGAACTGTGGTTTGAAACACCCTGTGTGGAGGTCTGGACCGCAGAGTTCACCGCCTCTTTGCAGCGCGCCCTCAAGGTGCGTGGGTTGTTTTACGGCAGCATCACCGCCGAGCGGGATGCGCGCACGCGGGCGGCCATTCGCAGATACCAAAGCGCAGAGGGGCTCGACAGTGCCATCTTATCGCTGGAAAGCGCGCGGCGACTGGGATTGGTGGCAGTGCCACGGGAAAGCTGATCCCGTTCAGGAAGACATGAAAAAGGGCGCCGCAGCGGGCGCCCTTCTCTGTTTTGGATCGTGGAACAGCTTATTCTTCGATGTTGAGCGCCACAAAGCGAGGCTCACCGGCGCGGCGCACCAGCAGCAGCAGGGATTTGCGGCCCGCCTCTTTGGCTTCTTCGATGCGGTCTTCCAGATCAGCAATCGAGGTCAGCTTCTGTTGCCCCGCTTCGGTCAGCACATCACCCGCCCGCAGGCCTTTTTCATACGCCTTGGAGATCTCGTCCACGTTGCTCACCACAAGACCATCGGTGCCCTCAGACACGCCAAGCTCTTCGCGCATCTCGTCGGTGAGTTCAGTGACTGTCAGCCCAAGGATCTCTTTTTCCACTGGGTCACCAGAGGGCGCTGACTGACTGGCCGGCACTGCGCCTTCCGCCTCTTCCCGGCGGCCCAGAGTGATCGCAAGCGTCACCTCTTTGCCATCCCGCAGCACCACCATATCGACGGTTTTTCCGACATTGGTATTGCCCACAGTACGCACCAGGCCGCGCACATCCTTCACGCTCTGGCCATCAAAACTCAGAATGACATCGCCAGCCAGAACGCCGCCTTTCATCGCCGGACCTTCAGGGACATCGGTGACCATGGCGCCCGCAGCCGTTTTCAGGCCCTCTACCGCATCCACCATGTCTTCGGTCACATCCTGAATGCGCACACCCAGCCAACCACGGCGGGTTTCGCCAAACTCTTTGAGCTGATCCACCACTTTGGTGACCACGTTGGAGGCCATGGAGAAGCCAATACCAATCGAGCCGCCGTTCGGGGACAGAATCGCGGTGTTCACGCCAATCACGTCGCCGTCCATATTGAATAGCGGACCGCCGGAGTTGCCGCGGTTGATGGCGGCGTCGGTCTGAATGTAGTCGTCATAGGCACCAGACAGAGAGCGCCCGCGTTGGGAGACAATACCAGCGGAGACCGAGAAACCTTGGCCCAGCGGGTTGCCCATGGCCATGACCCAATCGCCCACCCGTGCGGTATCGCTGTTGCCAAACACGACAAAATCAAGCGGTTCGTCAGATTCGACCTTCAGCAGGGCGATGTCGGTATTCTTATCGGTGCCAATAACTTTGGCTGGAAGCTCCCCCCCTTCAAAGAACTCGACCAGAATTTCGTCAGCGCCTTCAATCACGTGGTTGTTGGTGACCACAAAGCCATCTGCGGAAATCACAAAGCCGGAGCCCAGCGCGGAGGTGCGGCGTGGTTGGTCACCCTCATTGCCTTGACGGTCCTGGAATTCGCGGAAGAAATCCTCAAACGGGGAGCCTTCGGGCACAATGCCCTGAGGGCCACCTGTGCGACCGGCCACAACCGTGGAGGTGGTGATGTTCACCACGGATGGGCTGATTTTGTCCGCCAGATCGGCAAAACTGTCGGGACGCGCCTGGGCAATCAGCGTTTGCGCCATAACAAACAGCATGGACAAAAACGCGAGCCCGGCTATGCGCCAGCTGCGCTGTTGGGTGTCGGGGTACGTAAGGGTGTCAGAAAACACTTTGGGTTCTCCTTTGGTGTACTTGAAACCTGCCGAGGTGCTCCCGGCGTATGAGGAGAAGTGTGGGCATTTCACGAAGCAATGGCAACCACATGCGCGTCGCGCCGCCTAACATGCTTGTGAGCGCTCTGTGAAAAAAGTGAATGGACAGCCACGGTCTGGCCACAGGGGTTAATGCACTGTGGCCGAAACCGGTGTCGAAATCTGTGGACGAGCGGGCGCCGCACGGGCCACTTTATGAAGGGCCATGCCGAACTCCGCCGCCAAGCCAGCAAAGCACATCGCCATGTCCGGACGCACAACAAGGGAAGCAAGAAGCGCCGCATCTTCCTGATCTCCGTTGGCTCCGGCCTCAATCAAATGGGCAAAGACTGCTTCATCTGCGCCAAGGCAGCGACAGTGACAACCATGGCGGCACAGTGCGCGGCGACCATATTGGCGGCCAACTTCCATCAGGTCTTCAAAAACACCTTTGATGTTACGCGCTTGATCCGGGCCTAGCCCCACGGTGAGCATGGACTCCAGATGCGCAATCCCCACCGGATCCCGCCCCCAGGAGCGCAACCAACGCACCGCCAGCCGTTCCACATCGCCGAGGTCTTCGAGCAGGCCAACACGCTGCCCACCTCTGTGGGGGGCGCCGCTCATTTTGTCAGGATCAGCTTGCCCGCGCGGGTGATACGCAGCGTATAAAGCTGGTCGTTCAGTCGAATGTGAGCCAGGCCGTTGTCACCGGTCAATTGGTTGGCGTCATGGACGGGAAGCGCGTTTGCCATTTCGGGAGCTTGCATTTGCAGGGTCATGGGACTCTCCGTTGGTCCGTATCAATGTGTTGGCTCCCCTGCTGGGTGGCTACTGCGGCTATTTCTGATTGTTTTAGTCAGAAATGTCAAGCGGTGAATTTTGCCACTCTATTGCCCGCCTCCCGTGTGCTCAGAAGCGGATTCCGGTGTGTTTTCTCAAGCTGTCGGCGCAACACAACGAAGAAAGGCGCCCCAAAACTGGTGCGCCTCACTTTCTGTTCACGGAATGGTGACGTTCTCAGCGCAAACGCGAGCAGCTCTTGAGTTGCGATTGATAGGTCGCCGCACGGCTCGCCACGTCATCTGCAACTTTTACCAGCCAGGCTTTGTTGCGGTAGTTGCCGCGCGCATAGCCAGTGTGGCCTTCGTGGTAGTTGAGGTACTGCGCCCGCGCGTCGCTCAGTGAGACACCGTTGCGGTCACGGGATTCATTGAAGTACCACCCCATGAAGTCAGAGGCGTCTTTGATATTGTCGCGTTTGGCGCTGCGGTTGCGGGTCTCGCGGCGGTACTGATCCCAGGTGCCATCCAAAGCCTGGGCATAGCCATAAGCGCTGCTCTGACGGCCCATTGGCAGAATGCCCAGCGCGTATTTGTGAGGCGTGCGGGCGTCGCCAATGAATTTGCTTTCCTGATACAGAACAGCCATCTGCACCGATACTGGCACACCCCACTTGCGTTTCGTGGAGACAAACGCCCGACGGAAATGTGGTTTTTCTTTCAGGATCGCACAGGCGTTATCCAAGTTACGGGGCGCAGAGGTATCCTTCTTGCCGCAGGACGCAACAACAAGCACAACCATCAGCGCGAAGAGAACTCTGCTCATTTGCCTCTCGCTCATTCTTTGTTTTTTGCCACTTTAGCGGATTTTTCCACAGAGGGTAAATCACAAAGCCGGAATTACAGCAGCAATGCCAGTAGAATCGGTAAGCCGATCACAGAAACCAGCGTGGACACCACCACGTAACCGGCGACCGCGTTGCTGTCGGCCTCATATTTCTCAGCCAACAGATAGGCAGTCACGGCCACCGGCATCGCCATTTGCAACACCAGCACCCCAAACAATGTGCCCGTGAGGCCAAAAGCCAGCCCAATGCCCCAACCAACGGCAGCACAGATCAGCAGCTTCACCACCGAGAGCCAGATAGCGGTCACAACCCGCCCCGGCGTGAGCCGCGCTACCGCCACGCCAAGGGTGAGCAACATCATAGGAATCGCCATTTGACCAATCAGATCCAAGGTGTTGGTAATGAAGACAGGTGTATGCCAATCCATCATCAAGAACAGCGCGCCCAAGAGCGTGGCCCAGATCATCGGCTCCTTGATCATTTTGCCAAAAGCGCCCTCGCCCGCGACAATCCAGATGCCCCAGGTGAAGGACAGGATCGCGGAGACGGCCAACATAACCACGGCAGCCTCAAGCCCAGGTTGACCAAACGCAAACAAAGCCAGCGGGATGCCGAGATTGCCGGTGTTGCCAAAGATGATCGGCGCCAAATAGGTCCGCAGGCTCATACCAGCGGCCTTTAAAAGCGCCCATCCAACGGCGCCAACCACAACATAAGCTGATGTCCCGGCCAGAGTCAGCTTGGCCAAGTCTGCAAGATCGGCCTCGGTTTTCATCAGCGCGGTGAAGATCAGACAGGGCACTGCCAGTGTCATGGCAAGGCGCGTAACAAATTGAATGCGGTACTCAAAACCAGCCTTCACCCAGGCAAATCCCACACCGGCCACCAAGAAGACCGGCGCGACAATTTCCAGAACTGTTAAGATTAAGTTCACAGACTGTTTCCCGCTAAAATTCGGCTAAAGTTGGACAAAGCCCCCTTGCAGCGTTTATCTTTGGGATGTAGGGGCTGCAATACATGCTTAGAACACGCGCAAAATATTACCTCGGTCAGGTTGTCCGTCATCGCAAACACCCGTTTCGGGGTGTGGTTTTTGACGTGGACCCCGAATTCTCCAACACAGAGGAGTGGTACGAAGCCATTCCGGAAGACAGCCGTCCGCTCAAGGATCAGCCGTTTTACCACCTGCTGGCAGAAAATGATCAGAGCTACTATGTGGCCTATGTGTCTGAGCAAAACCTGATCGCTGACTATTCCGGCGAACCGGTAAGCCACCCCGATTTGGACGATATGTTTGGGCCTTTTGAAGATGGGGCCTATCCA
Source organism: uncultured Shimia sp. (assembly GCF_947493595.1). Classification (GTDB taxonomy): domain Bacteria; phylum Pseudomonadota; class Alphaproteobacteria; order Rhodobacterales; family Rhodobacteraceae; genus Shimia. The sequence goes on from NZ_CANLRL010000008.1 coordinate 216,917, forward strand.
CTGCATTACGCGCTGAACTAAGCGCACATCCAGAAGGGATGGGAAACGCCGGGCGGCAAGGGTCCGGCGTTTTTTGGTTTTTAAGGGGTCTCGATCGGGCCGCCGCGCTTCTTCCACGTCGAAAACCCACCTTCCATTTCCGCGATATTCTCCACGCCCATGTCCTGCAACGCTTTCGCGGACAAGGCAGAGCGCCAAGCGCTTGCACAGAACAGGATCAGGGTTTTGTCGGTCGCAAGCGCCTCTTTGTGATACGGGCTGTCCGGAGCAATCCAGAACTCCAACATCCCACGCGGCGCATGGAACGCGCCTGCGATGCGCCCCTCACGCTCCAATTCCCGCGGATCACGGATGTCGACAAACAACGCTTCACCGGCCGCAACTTTGGCTTCGGCGTCTTCCTGGCTCAGGCTGGTGATCTCCGCCTTGGCGGCATCAACAAGCTCTTTGATTGGTGTGATCGCCATCGCTTAATATCCTATCGCTGCGCCATCTTTGCGCGGATCAGAGGCACCTTCAAGCACGCCATTCTTGTGAATGCGAATGGCCTGTGCCCCGCCGATTGGCATGTCCGGTACAACAATCTTGTGGCCCATGTCCGCGAGATCTTGTTTTACGCTGTCACTGTAGCCGCGTTCCAGCTTCAACGCGCCGTCCTCGACAAAGGAACGCGGGGAGTCCAGCGCGGTTTGCGGATCCATCCCAAAGTCTTCCATGTTGGACAGCACCCGCGCGTGGCCGTTGGGCTGATAGTGTCCACCCATCACGCCGAATGGCATTTCCACACGGCCTTCGCGGCGGATCATACCGGGGATGATGGTGTGCATCGGACGTTTGCCGCCTTTGAGCTCATTGGGATGCCCCTCTTGCAGGGTAAAGCCACCGCCGCGGTTCTGCATCAGGATGCCAAACTTGTCAGACGCAATGCCAGAGCCAAAGGCGTGGAAAATCGAATAGATCATCGACACTGCCATGCCGTCTTTGTCGACCACCGACAGGTAGACCGTATCCTTATGCACCGCCTCGGTCAGCGGTGCGGGCGCGGCCATGGCGCGTTTCGGATCGATCAGTGAGGCGAGTTTGTCTGCGGTTTCCTGTGCCAGCATATGCGCGGTGCGCGTGGTGTGATCCGGATCCGCAATCAATCGATCGCGCGCGTCATAAGCCAGTTTGGCGGCCTCAGCCTCGATATGGGTGCGTGCTGCGCCAAACGGATCCATCGAGGCGATGTCAAAATGCTTGAGAATGTTGAGCAGGAGGATTGCTGTGGCGCCCTGCCCGTTTGGCGGATGCTCCAACAGCTCGGCACCTTTGTACGTCCCACCAATCGGCGTGGCTTCATTGCCCGCCGTAGTGGCGAAGTCTTCCATCGTGTGCACGCCGCCCATGGCGCGCAGGGTGGTGGCCATGTCCTCGGCAATCTCGCCGGTGTAGAAGGCATCACGGCCCTGCGCAGCGACGCGGCGCAGCACTTCGGCCTGGCCCGGTGCGCGGAAGATGTCGCCTTTGTTCAGTGACTTGCCATCGCGCAGGTAATGCCGCCGCCCGTGGCCTTGCAGGTTGCTTTGAGTCTGATGCCAGTCAAAGGCAGAGCGCGGCCCCACGGGAATACCGTCTTCCGCATAGTGGATCACCGGGGCCAGACTGTCAGAAATGCCGAGCTTGCCGTATTTTTCCGACAGGGCGCAGAAACCATCGATGGCGCCAGGCACTGTCACCGCCTCAACGCCAAACAGCGGCACCGCATCCAAACCACGCGCGCGCAAATCAGCAGCATCCGCCGCTGCAGGCGCACGACCAGAGCCGTTATAAGCAAAGACCTCTTCGCTGCCCGCAGGAGACACCAGCGTAAAACAATCGCCGCCAATGCCTGTCGACGCGGGTTCACAAATGCCCAGAAGGACAGAGCCTGCAATCGCCGCGTCCATGGCGTTGCCACCCTGGCGCAGAATATCCACCGCCACTTGCGCCGCCAAAGGCGTGGAGGTGGCACACATGCCATTGGTCGCCATCACTGGTGACCGGCCCGGAAAATGAAAATCTCGCATGACGTCTCCCTAATTCACTTGTGAAGTTTATCGGGAGTTACGTGTGATGCAACCGTTGGACCACGTCAGGCCTAGGTTTGCTATTTAGTCGGGGACGCGAAAGCTGAGCGCGTTGTGCCCGGTAGCATGGCGTTGGTAGCCAATGTCTTGCGCCAGAGAGCGTACCAGCCCCCAGCCAAAGCCGCCTTCGGGCATGTCCAAAAGGTCGCGATCCAGATCAGGCATCTCCCCATCAGGCAATTGACTGTCCGGCATTTCGGCCCCGTTGTCCCGCACCTCGACAAACCAGCATCGATCAACGTAGTTGCAGGCGATCACAATCTGGCCGTCAATTCGCCCGGCCAGCGCATGCTCCACCACATTATTGAGCACCTCAGCCAACACAATTTCAAGCACACCTGCATTACAGGCGGCAAACTCTTGTGCGGTCAGCTTATGACGCAGAGTCTCAAGCGCATTGCGCACCTCTGTTGGGGTGCCCTTGAGCTCAATGTGGATATCAGCCTTTGGTTTAATCAATCTGGGGTTTGTCCCTAACATCAGATCAAATGGTCAGACGACAAATGCGTCATCTAAAGAATTATGAATACGGAACACAGTGTCCATACGGGTCAATCGGAAAACTTTATCGACATTTTCGTTAAGCCCGGCCAATTCCAATGGGTTTTTGCCGCCCAGTTGCTTCATGGCAGCCACAATGGCCCCCAAGCCACTGGAATCGATAAAATCCACCTCGGACAGGTTTAGGACAACGCGGCCATCTGCCGTGTCGGTTTCTTCGCGCATGCGATCTTTAAATTGAATGGCCACGGATGCATCAATCCGTGTTTCGTGAACAGATACCACCAGGGCATCACCCTCTGCCTTACTCGACAGATTCATATGACGTCTCCTTCACCTTTCGTCCTTGGCACAGTCTAGGCCGCAATGGTTACCAATGTGTAAGCATGCCCCGTGGATCTACGGAATTGCACGCCTGCCTCAATTGGCGCAAAGAACTCTGTAACATCCTTGCAAAGATTTTCAGGCAAGGCCAAGAGCAATTGATTGTGACGGGACTGCGGAGGAGCAAAAACCATGAAAAAAGTAGTGATTGCAGGGGCGTCCAGAACGCCGATGGGTGGGTTCCAGGGCGCGTTTGACGGTGTGGAAGCTGCCGAACTCGGCGGCACCGCGATTCGTGCAGCGCTTGCGGACGCGGGCGCAACCACCGCTGACGAAGTGCTGATGGGATGTGTTCTCCCAGCTGGTCAGGGCCAAGCCCCAGCACGACAAGCCGGTTTCAAAGGTGGTCTGGGTGAGGACGTGCCTGCCACAACGCTTAACAAAATGTGTGGCTCTGGCATGAAGGCCGCGATGATGGCGTTTGACAGCGTTGCCCTTGGCGACCGGGACGTGATGATCGCGGGCGGCATGGAGAGCATGACCAACGCGCCTTACGTTTTGCCCAAAATGCGCGGCGGCGCGCGGATTGGCCATCAGCAGGTGGTGGATCACATGTTCCTTGATGGTTTGGAAGACGCCTATGACAAAGGCCGCCTGATGGGCACCTTTGCTGAGGACTGTGCAGAGAGCTTCCAATTCACCCGCGAAGCGCAGGACGAATATGCGCTGAAATCTCTGGCAAATGCTCTGGAAGCGCAGAAGTCTGGCGCGTTTGAAGGCGAGATCGCGACTGTCACGTTGAAGACTCGCAAGGGTGAGGTTGAAATTGCCGCTGATGAACAGCCCGGCAACGCGCGGCCGGAAAAAATCCCACAGTTGAAACCAGCCTTCCGCAAAGACGGTACAGTGACGGCGGCAAACAGCTCGTCCATATCTGACGGTGCCGCCGCGCTTGTAGTGGCTTCCGCAGAGGCTGCTGAAGCGCAGGGCCTGAAGGTGCGTGCGGAGATTGTCGGCCATGCCAGCCATGCGCAAGCACCAGGCCTGTTCACCACGGCACCGGTTCCGGCGGCGCAGAAGCTGTTGGAAAAGATTGGCTGGAAGAAAGAAGATGTTGACCTTTGGGAGGTCAATGAAGCCTTTGCTGTGGTGCCGATGGCTTTCATGCATGAGATGGGCCTGAGCCGTGACATCGTGAATGTGAACGGCGGCGCCTGTGCGCTGGGTCACCCGATTGGCGCGTCTGGCGCCCGCATCATGGTCACCTTGCTGAACGCGCTGGAGAAGCGTGGGCTGAAGCGTGGTGTGGCTGCGATCTGTATTGGTGGCGGGGAAGGCACGGCCATTGCGATTGAACGCATCTAAGCGCTCAAACCGTTAGAAACACAAAACGCCGCGAGTGAGTCTCGCGGCGTTTTTGTTTGTTGAAACAGAAGGGCAGCGCCCGTCCGCGGGTGGGCGCGATACCCTCACAGTAAGCCAGTCACGCCGTAGCGCAGTATCCACACGCAATATGGCGAATGTGCTCAGAAGCGCCCGCCCATGGGGGGCGGTCGGGCGCTGCCCGGAGGCCTGCGGCCTTGTTTCCGGGCCCGTCACGCACCAAGAGATTTGGCGATCCAAACAACCAGAACGCCCAGCGCCACGGCCATCAACCCCATGGTGCGGCGCTGACCCTCACTGAAGCTGCGCAGCATTTCCAGCAGCTCCTCAACAATAGAAGGGGCCAGTGCGTACACCAGCCCCTCCAAAACCAAGACCAGCCCAAAGGCCAGAAGTGCGGTTTCAACCATCAGCGCCCCTGCGAGTCGCCAAAGTAGTTGAAAAACTCGCTGTTCGGTGAGAGCACCATCGAAGAGGTGCCACCGGTCAGCGATGCACGGTACGCGTTGAGCGAGCGGTAGAATTCAAAGAACTCCGGATCCGCGCCAAAGGCATCCGCAAAGATTGCGTTGCGTTCCGCGTCCGCTTCACCGCGAGAGATCTCGGACTGACGTTTGGCGTCAGACACAAGTTCCACCACGGTACGATCGGCTTGCGCACGCTTGCGCTGTGCAGCTTCTTCACCACGGGCAATCTCGTCTGCCGCTTCCCGTTCACGCTCTGCCCGCATACGGGCGAAAGTCGCTTCCAAGTTGGCTTGTGGCAGGTCGGTGCGTTTCAAACGCACGTCGATCACTTCCAAACCAAGCGCTCGCGCTTCGGTGATTGCGCTATCTCGAATGCGGTTCATCAGGCTCTCACGCTCTGTGGAGAGCACCTGATCGGACCGAACCGAACCGAGAACTTCACGGGTTTGCGCCCGCAGGATGTTGTCCAGTCGACGCTCCGCCAACTCAACACCGCCAGCACCAACCGCCTGACGGAACTGGTTCACATCTGCGATGCGATACCGTGCAAAGGCGTCCACGACCAGACGACGGTCATCCAGTGGCGTCACTTCAAGTGGGCCCACTTCACGGCTCAGAATGCGGTCGTCATAGGTAACAACCTCTTGGATGAGCGGGATCTTAAAGGACAGACCAGGGTCTTCCTTCACCGACACAACCCGACCAAATTGAAGCACCAAAGCCTTCTCGCGTTCGTCCACGATAAAGATCGAAGACAGAAGACCAGCAATCGCGATCACCAGGATTGGCAAAAGATACGTTGTCTTTTTCATATCAGTTGCTCCCCTTGCGCAGCTCGTTCAGCGGCAGATACGGCACCACACCAGAGCCCCCGGATTGTTCGTCGATGATCACCTTGTCGATGTCGCCAAGAACCTCTTCCATGGTCTCAAGATACAGACGTTTGCGTGTCACTTCCGGAGCCTTTTGGTATTCGGTCAAAACCGCCGAGAAACGGCTGGCTTCACCTTCAGCTTCGTTCACAACCTGTGCGCGGTAGGCTTCTGCCTCTTCGAGGATCTGCGCGGCTTCACCACGGGCACCCGCAGTCACACGGTTGGAATAAGCATCCGCCTGTTTCTCCAGACGGTCACGTTCTTGCGAAGCCGATTGCACTTCGCGGAAAGCGTCTTTGACTTCTTCAGGGGGATCAGCACCGTCAAAGTTCACCCGGACGATGTTCACACCAGAGTTATAAGTGTCCAATGTCGACTGAATGGATTCTTGCAGACGGTCAGCGATCACACCACGGTCGCGGTTGAGGATTGGCGCAAGCTCAGACTGTGCAATGATTTCACGCATCGCGGATTCAGACACGGCGCGAATGGTTTCGCGCGGATCGCGCAGGTTGAACAAGAACTGCGCCGGATCGGAGATGTTCCACACCACCTGATAGTCGATGTCGACGATGTTTTCATCACCGGTCAGCATCAACCCATCTGTGCCACGTCCGGGAATTTCTTCGGTCTGTTCGTTGGTAACCGGCAAAACCTCTGCGGTGACAAATGGCCAAGGTGCAAAGTTCAGACCTGGTTCGCCAGTGGCGTAATACTCACCCAGGAACAGCTCAACGGATTTTTCTTCCGGTTTGACGGAATAAAAGCTTGAGAAAGCCCAAAGACCGGCCGCCACCAATGCGCCAATCGCCACGGTGCCTTTGTTCAAGCCTGGGCCGCCGGCGCCGCCTTGGCCGCTGCCGTTTTGGCTGCCACCACCTTGACCACCGCGACCACCCATCAAGACCTTCAACTGATCCTGACCTTTTTTCATTAGGTCATCAATGTCGGGAATCTGCGGGCCGTCGCCCTCAGGGGGACGTCGGCCGCCACCGTTGTTGTTACCGCGATTGCCACCACCTTGGTTGCCTCCGCCTTGGTTGTTGCCGCCCCCTCCCCAGGGGCCGCCGCTGTTTCCTGCCATTCGGGATCTTCCCTTTCTAAATCGTATTTGGCGCTCCCCTAAACCTGAGGGTTGCGCCAAAAAAATCAACCCATGTGCCGCCTATTGGCTGCGCACAGGGGCTTTCATAGTCACCAGTTCTTCGGACATGGTCGGATGCACCGCCACGGTCCGGTCGAAGTCTTCTTTGGTGGCGCCCATTTTTACGGCAATGCCTGCCAGCTGGATCATCTCACCAGCGCCCGGTGCCACAATGTGACAGCCCAACACCTTGCGCGTCGCCTTGCTGACGATCAGCTTCATCAACACGCGCTCTGCACGGCCAGCAAAGGCCTGCTGCATGGGCTTGAAGCTGGTCGAATAGATGTCCACCGGCTCCTGCTCTGCCGCCTCTTCTTCCGACAGACCCACGGTGCCCATTTCAGGCTGTGTGAAGATCGCGGTTGGGATCAGCTCGTGATCCACTTTTGTTGGGTTGCCTTTGAACACGGTTTCCACAAAGGCCATACCTTCGCGGATCGCGACAGGCGTCAGGTTCACGCGGTCGGTCACGTCACCGACAGCATACACCGACGGCACACCGGTCTGGCTGTAGTCGTCCACCACCACTTCGCCTTTGCGGCCCAGTTTCACACCGATCTCTTCGAGGCCCATGTCATCGGTGTTTGGCGCACGGCCCGTGGCGAACATCACTTGATCAAACAGGCTTTCCTTGCCGTTTGAATCGGTCACGCGAATTTTGTCACCGTCTTTGGCAAGGGCAACCGCATTGGTGTTGAGTTGCACATCTATGCCACGCGTGACCATTTCTTCGCTGATCAGCGTCCGAGCTTCATTGTCAAAGCCGCGCAGGATTTGCTCCCCGCGATAGAACTGGGTGGTTTTCACGCCAAGGCCGTTCATGATGCCAGCGAACTCAGACGCGATATAGCCGCCACCCACAATCAACATGCTCTCAGGTAGTTTCTCGAGGTGGAAAATCTCGTTAGAACTAATTGCCAGCTCTGCCCCCGGCACATCAGGCCATACCGGACGTCCGCCCATCGCCAGTAGAACGTGCTTTGCGGTTTTCTGCGTGCCGTCAGACAACTCAACCGTATGCGCATTCACCATCTTGGCGCGCAGATCAAAGCTTTCGACGCCGCTGTTCTTCAACAGGTTGCGGTAGATGCCTTCGAGGCGGTCCAATTCGGCGTGCAATTTGCCTTTGAATGCATCCCAGTCAAACGCGCCCGCTTTGATGTCCCAGCCATAGGCCTGTGCATCGTCCACCATGCCCGCGTATTCGGACGCAAACACCATCAGCTTCTTGGGCACGCAGCCCCGGATCACACAGGTGCCGCCATAGCGGTCTTCTTCTGCCAGTGCGACTTTTACACCTTCGGCTGCCGCAACGCGCGCAGCCCGTACACCACCGGAGCCACCGCCGATGACAAAGAGATCATAATCAAAGGACATGATGTGCCTTTTTGTTAGTCCACCAGATCGGTGAACAGATTGTCTGTTTCTGCGAAGTCGAGCATCGCCTCTTCGATTGTGCCAGCGTTGATGTCGCGCACTTCCACGCGGCCATCGCCATAGCCCACAACCACCGCATCACAAATATCGATGAACAGCCCGTTTTCAACCACACCCGGCATCTGGTTGATCACAAGTGCGAGTTGGCGGGCATCGCCAATGCGGTTGAGGTGCAGATCAAGGATGTGGTTGCCTTCGTCGGTTACAAAGGGGGCCGCGCCATTCATGCGCAGTGTGCTGTTGCGCCCCAGAACATCCATGCTCACAAGGGTTTCTTCAATCAATGCCTGTGTGGTTTGCCAGCCAAAAGGCACCACCTCTACCGGCAGAGGGAAAGCGCCCAGCGTCTCGACCTCTTTGCCCACATCCGCAATCACAACCATTTGATCCGATGCGGTTGCCACAATCTTCTCTTGCAGCAGCGCGCCGCCGCCACCTTTGATCAGGTTGAGATCCGCATCAAATTCATCCGCGCCGTCAATGGTCACGTCGAGCCACTTGGCTTCATCAAGGCTGATGACTTCAATGCCCACTTCACGGGCCAGCTCTGCAGTGCGGGTTGACGTCGGCACACCTTTGATACGCAGACCTTGGTCACGCACCATTTCGCCCAGGCAGCGCACCAACCACGCGGCGGTCGAACCGGTGCCCAACCCCACGCGCATGCCATCCTCAACATAGTCGGTGGCGCGTTTGGCGGCGACAAATTTGGCCTTGTCGATGGGCGACAACTCTCCGGTCATTGCGGCAACTCCCTGCATGCTTTGAGACTTTATAAGAAAGAAGCCCGGCAGGCGCGAGGGGGGAATATCGGAAAATGTGCGCAAGGACCGTGGTTTGCGTCCATAAAAGCCCCCTTTTCGCACCTATCCTGTGGTTGACCCGCCTCGTCGCGCGTGTTTCCTATCGGAAACGTCGTTTTTGCACTGCTCAAATCACGGCTGTCATCTTAAAACGTCTTCTAGTACCGCGCGCCCAGGCTGAAGGACCACCAGACTTATGTTTCTCTCTGTCTTTGACATGTTCAAAGTGGGCGTTGGCCCGTCATCATCACATACTATGGGGCCAATGGTGGCGGCTGCCCGCTTCCTTGACACAATGCGCGCCTCGCCGTTTGAATTCCACGGCCTCAAAGGTTCCTTGCATGGTTCTCTCGCGTTCACAGGCGTCGGCCATGCCACCGACCGCGCGACCATTCTGGGTCTCGCCGGGTTCCTGCCAGACAGCTACGACCATGAGAAAGCCGAAGCCGCGCTGGACCACATCCGCGAAACTGAAACCGTGCAGCCTGACGGCTTGCCGGTTTTGAAATTCAATCCTCGTGAAGATCTGAAGTTTGACTTTGGCCCCAACCTGCCCGGTCATGCCAACGGGATGATCCTGATGGCAACCGATGCCCAAGGCGACGTGATTTTGCAGGAGACGTATTATTCGATTGGCGGCGGCTTTGTTCTAACGGAGAAAGAGCTGAGCGAAGGCAAAGCTACGGATGAGGGCGCACCGGTCCCCTACCCGTTTAAATCAGCCGTCGAGATGCTGGAAATGGCGGAGCATTCTGGCAAGACCATTGCCGAGATGAAGAAAGCCAACGAAGTGGCACGTGGCTGTCATGACAGCCTATCCAAGGGCTGTGCCCGCATTTGGCAGGTGATGAACGACTGTATTGATCGCGGCCTGACCACGGACGGCATCCTGCCGGGCGGCTTAAATGTGCGCCGTCGCGCCAAGGCGATCCATGACGCGCTGCAAGCCGAGCGCGGCATGAACTTGAACGCACCTCACACGATCAATGACTGGATGAGCGCCTACGCCATGGCGGTGAATGAAGAGAACGCCGCAGGTGGCCAAGTGGTCACGGCACCGACCAATGGGGCCGCAGGCGTGATGCCGTCAGTGATCCGCTATTGGCTGGACCATGTGCCCGGCGCCACGGCTTCGCGCATTGATGAGTTCCTGCTCACCGCCGCCGCCATTGGTGGCCTGGTGAAGTTCAACGCGTCTATCTCTGGTGCCGAAGCCGGATGTCAGGCTGAAGTGGGGTCTGCCTCCGCCATGGCCGCCGCCGGGCTCTGCGCCGTAATGGGCGGCACACCGGAGCAGGTGGAAAATGCCGCTGAGATCGCGTTGGAGCATCACCTCGGCATGACCTGCGATCCGGTCAAAGGTCTGGTTCAGGTGCCGTGTATTGAACGCAACGGGCTTGGTGCGATCAAAGCGGTTTCTGCGGCCTCTCTGGCCCTGCGCGGCGACGGGAAGCATTTTGTGCCGCTGGATTCAGTGATCGAAACCATGCGGCAGACAGGTGCGGATATGCACGAGAAGTATAAAGAGACCTCGTTGGGTGGCCTCGCGGTGAACGTGCCAAACTGCTGACGATCAGCGTTGTGCAAAAACGCAACCGTCGGAAATCAGCTCCGGCGGCGTCATGCACAGCGCCCGCGCCACCTGAAAGGCGGCCAACACTTTTGGCACATAAGCTCGTGTTTCTGCATAGGGCGGCACGCCCGCGTGCTCGGTGATGCTGTTTTCACCGGCATTGTATCCGGCCAGTACCAGAATTGGGTCGCCGTCAAATTTGTTCATTAGGAAGTCGAGGAACTTCGCGCCACCGGCAATATTGCCAGCCCCGTCAAAACTGTCCTCCACGCCAAAGCGCGCGGCGGTGTCCGGCATCAACTGCATCAGACCTTCTGCTCCGGCGCCGCTGACCGCATCCGCCTTGCCACCGGATTCAACCGCAATCACAGCTAAAACCAAAGCTGGGGACACCTGCGTGCCAATGGTGCTGCGCAGAATGTCGATGCCGTGGCCCTGCACAATGGCTTGCAACGTGGTCAGGCGCGGCGTTGGCACGGCTTTGCCTTCTGGCGGTTTGGACATTTTATTAAGCGCACCTTCCAAACGGCCGGGGCTGGTGTCATCCAGCTTTGGCGAAACCTCTTCCCAGAACCACGCCATCGCGCCAACGCCCGAGCCCGGCGCAACCTCCTCAGTGCCTTCTGAGGCCTGCGACTCCGGCACCACCGCAGGGGCAATCTGCACAGTAATTCGCTTACCCTGCCCGGCCTGAGGCGGCTTCACGCGTTTTGCAGAGAAATCCGGAAACGGCTTGGGCCCCTCGGCAAAAGCCGACTCGGGTGCCCAAAATCCTGCAAAGGCGGCCACTGCCACCGCCAACAAACACTTTTGTACCAACATGATGATCGCCTGCTCGGGTCATTTTCCGCCAGTTTCGCAGATTTTGGGCGCTCAGGCCAGTTTTGCTGCCTCATTGCTGCCTAAGTCTATCGATTCGGCCCCAATCCTCACACAATGGCTGGAGCGGTTAACGAACAATGAAGAAAGTTACCACTTTAAATCAACGCCTTACACCGCAAACAACAACATTCCGCATTTGATCCAAAATCGAACCACTTGCGCCCAATTCCCGCCCCATTCGAGGGGGATATTGCTGTCATACCAAGTCGGGCTGGCAAGAGAGAGACACGCCAACAACGCACGACACGGTGGTTACGTAAATATGATCCTTTGGAGGGACACATCATGATCAAGTTTTTCAAAAACTTCCGCAAAGACGAAGCTGGCGCAGTAACTGTTGACTGGGTTGTTCTGACCGCAGCCGTAGTTGGCCTGGCCGTTGCAGCGTTCACTGCTATCGAAACCACAACTGGCAACCTGACAACCGAAGCAGCGCAGGCTCTGAACGCCGCTGACGCGACTTCCGGCGCCATCGCAACCGAGTAATTTCGGCTGACACAACTGGTTGAGCGCGGGGTGTTCCATCCCGCCTCCCATGCCTGACACAAATTTTCTGGAGACTTCCAATGATCAAGTTCA
>NZ_CANLRL010000009.1 GCF_947493595.1 uncultured Shimia sp.
TAATCAAACCAACCAGATGAGCCGAACTCTCTCTTAGTTTAGGCCGCCCTTGGTTCCAAAAACTCTGACGACGCACAGAGACGGTACATCGCGGAGGCCCCTCTGGTTGAGCGTTTTAAAGGCAGCTTCCAAAAATTTGGGGTTAGCATTGCCCAAACTGAGTAAGCAGTGAACCACTGCTCGGACCGGTGATGTGGCCTCTACACTCCCAATTGGAAACAGTACTGGATCATTCAAACTGGACCACTCAGGTGGGGCTGATCAATGCCATTTCATAGATCCTTAAGGTTTCCTGCACAGAATTAGAGGATTGGTTCGAAAGGACGATTTGGTGTCGGTAAATGATCTTCTTTCTTCGGTTCTGCTGACCCAGCGAGATCCGGCTTTTGTTTTGGCGCTGGAAGGCGCTGGGGGGCTTTCGACTACGAAGGTGGTTTGGATGAACTCTGCCTGTACCAAACTGGTTCATCGCCCAGACGGTGAATGCCTGAACAGATCTCCATTGCATTTTCTAAACAGTCAAACGGCGGATTTTCTGCAGAAAGCCTTGATAGAAAAAAAGACGGATTCGATCCGGTTGAGAAACGCACTAAACGTGTCAGACACCGGCAGTGATACGCGTTGGTTTGATTTCGAGATTGCACTTTCTGCCCAACTTGGGGCTGACGACGCACGCATATTCTGTTGCTTTGTTGATGTAACCGAACGTGAAACACTTCGGGCACGGTTGAACGCAACCCAGGGTGAGGTCGAAAAGGTGAAATCTCGTTTCGAACATGCGGTGAACTCAATTCCTGAAGGTTTCGCGATGTTTGATCGCGACGACGTGTTGGTGGCGTTTAATGCGAAATACGCCGAGCTCTACAAACATACTGCGCCAGCAATCAAAGTTGGAGCGACGTTTGAATCGATCATGCGTTATGGGATCGAACATGGGCAGTATCCTGAAGCAGAAGGGCAAGAGGACGCTTGGCTGGCGGAACGTCTTGATCGTGAAAACAGAAAGAGAGCGCCCGTTGAGCGCAAATTGCCAGGTGGCAAATTTCTTCGCATTCAGGAAGTTGAAAGTGAAAACGGCGATCTTGTTGGTTTGCGTTCGGATGTGACGCAGTACTACGAGCATCAGCAAGAGTTGGAGCAAAAAGCAGGAGACCTTGCGAAGGCAAACGAGGAGGCGAAAGCGGCGGGCCTGGCGAAAGACAGGTTTTTTGCCCGAATGAGTCACGAACTCCGCACGCCCATGAATGGCATCCTAGGCATGACAGAGGTGTTGCAACACAGTGCATTGAACCCGCAACAGAGGTCCTATCTGAAAACCATTGCAGGCTCGGCGACCAGCCTCTTAGGTATCATAAATGACATTTTGGACTATTCCAAAGCGACCGAAGGTAAATTCACCTTTGCCAATGAGCGGTTTTCTTTAAAGGATACCATTTATGAAGCGGCCGGGCTGATACAGCCGTTGGCACATGATAAGAACCTAGACTTCTGGATTGAATACCCGCACACGATGCCGTCTTATTTCATCGGTGACAGCGCGCGCATCCGGCAGGTTCTCCTCAATCACCTCGGGAACGCTCTAAAGTTCACAGACAATGGGCATTTCGGTTTACGAGCAGCCTATGAAATTGTTGATGGAGCGGTTCAGCTGTCTTTGGCGATCGTGGACAGCGGGCGAGGGATCCCCAAAGATCAAATGAGCACGTTGTTTTCCGCTTATGAGCAAATCCAACAAGACACGGAAAATGCGGTTGAGGGGACCGGTTTGGGCCTCGCGATCTCCAAGGCCTTGGCCGAGCAAATGGGAGGCGCGATCGAAGTCAGCTCTCGTGTTGGTAAAGGGTCTTGTTTTACTGTGAGCCTAAATTTGCCAGTCTGTCCCGGAGCGAGGCCAAAATCAAACGATCGGCAGGGGCGGGAACCCACCTACGATGTGGCCATTGTGGGGCCTCGAACTGAGTCAAATGAAGTCTTGGAACGAACTCTAGTGGCGATGAACTGCCGCGTGTTTGCGTTTGAAAATGCTGAACAGGTTCTGAATTACGGTGGTCAATACCAAACGGTTATCTGGGATGGTGATCACGTTGACCGAAAGGAGACGGCTTTTGGAGCAGTGTTCAACAAACAGTCTGCCCACTGTGCGCATGCCTTGATGGTTTCAACGCCCCTCCGGTACAGATCTGCTGAAACTGACCTCGTAGATTTTTCGGCGACGTGGCTCAAGCCGGTTAGAAGTGAAGAAATTGAACAGGTTCTCAATCCCGAAATGAGAACAGATTTGGGGCGTTCCGTCTATGGCAAGGAAACGGCCAGCTTGGAAACTTGCCAAAACACGCTGGGTTCAGGACGGGTTCTTGTCGTCGATGACAACAAAACAAATCGCCTGGTGGCCGGAAAACTATTGGAAACAGTGGGGGTCATAGTGGATTTTGCCAGCAACGGGTTGGAGGCATTGGATTTGTACAAGGCGTTACGGCCCACGACGATTTTTATGGATGTGACAATGCCCGTTATGGACGGAATCGATGCCACGTCGCACATCCGAAAACTTGAGCTGGATCTGGGGCTCGCACCTTGCAAAATCTTTGCGCTGACGGCGAATACGCACAAAACTCAAGTGGAGTTGTGCCTGAGGTCCGGCGTTGATGGCGTGATTGGAAAACCTGTAAAGCGGAACGATTTGATTGAGGCGATCAGCCATCCGGTCACTCGCGATTGCTCCTATTTGAGCCGCAAAGCGATTTATGAATTCGATGCCCGCAGTCACTAGGATCAGGGGCGATTTCCGTTCGTTTATCGCCTTTGCGTGCGAAATGTGACGGTCTCTTTTTCGGCCCGCTGAAGTTCGGCGTTGGCATTAGAACAAAATTGCGATTGTCGGAATTGCAACCTGGGGAGGTTGGGTTCAGAGTGATTTCTGCCCACAAACTTGGCGCTGTTCACACGAACGTAGGCTGTAGGTCTCTGTCTGATGATCTTCAACAAGAAGTGGGCGTGGTATCTTCTGAGTTCAGGGCCAAGATGCATTGGTAGCCGAACAGAAGGTCAGGAACGTGATCAGCGGACTTGCAAGACAGCGTCCTTAGCTGGCCACGTTCATATGTGGTCCAGTCACTGAAGTCTTTATGCGTTCTTCTTCTCGCTTCGGCAGCCAATGTGGCTTCTATGATCAAAGTTTATGGCAGCCTGCTGGCAGCGGCGCCGTGTCGTTGCTTTCCGGTGGGTTTTCACGTGGGGAGTTTTCCGAAGATCTGGCGCTTTACCAGAAGGGGGACAAAAAGTTTTGGGGTGTTCTGTGTCTCCCGCGGCCTTTGTAGCCCCTCGCGCGCATAACGCAGTTGGTAACACAACTTCGCGCCTAGCTCGCAAGTGATCACCATAAAATCGAGGCCCGTGCACTTCTGCCGCCGTACGTGTGTTCAATCGATTGGAGGAGGACGGACGTATCACCATGTCTGGTCGCGGCATCTGTATGCCTGTTACACAGTCTTCCAGCTCTCTCAGAAGACCAAAAGTGTTCTGTGTGAGATGCTAGGCCGGAATTCCTCAGAACCAGACTTGTCGTTCAGCATGGTGTCTAAATATTTGCCGCACAGTCGCCGTATCTTGTAGTAAAAAACTCATTTGCAAACAAATGGATTGATCGAACGGTCAAAGTTGTCGAGATTGGAGGGGTTCAATCAGGGGGTTATCTATGAAGATCGTTGGAAAGATGTCTCGTCGGGTGCTGCTCGCATCCGCATTGGGGGCAAGCGTTCTTGCGTCCGCAGGAATTGCCGCTGCCGAGGCTGTGAAAGTCGCGGCCATTTACACGCTGCCGGTGGAGCAACAGTGGATCAGCCGCATCCATTTGGCGCTGAATACAGCTGCCGAGCGTGGCGACATTGAGTATGTGTTTTCCGAAAACGTGGCCAACACAGACTATGAACGCGTGATGCGCGAATATGCCGAACAGGGCATGCAATTGATTGTGGGCGAAGTTTTTGGCCTGGAGCGCGCGGCGCGCAAAGTGGCCGGGGATTATCCGGAAACCGCCTTCCTCATGGGCTCCTCATTCGGGGCGGTGGCGCCAAACTTCTCAGTGTTTGACAACTGGATTCACGAACCGTCCTATCTGTCGGGCATGGTGGCCGGTAAGGCAACTGAGTCCAACGTGATCGGCATGGTGGGTGGCTACGCCATTCCAGAGGTGAACCGCCTGATGCATGCCTTCATGGACGGTGCACGCGAGGTGAACCCGGATGTGAAGTTCATCGTCAACTTCATCGACAGCTGGTATGATCCACCCAAAGCCAAGGAAAGCGCCTTTGCGATGATGGATGCGGGCGCGGACATCATGTACGCGGAGCGCTTTGGCGTGTCTGACGCCGCTGTGGAGCGGGGCGTGAAAGCCATAGGCAACGTGATCGACACCTCCGGCGACTACCCGGGCACCGTTCTGGCGTCCGCCCTGTGGCACATGGAAGCTACCATCGACAAAGCCATCGGAAGCGTCGCCAGCGGCACTTTTGAGGCGGCGGATTACGGGCAGTTCAGCTTCATGCAGTATGGCGGCGGCTCGCTGGTGCTGGATGACAAACTGGTGCCAGCCGATGTGGTAGATGCCGTGCGCGCCAAAGAGGCCGACATCATGGGCGGCATGTTCCGTGTGAACGTGAACGACGACCGTCCGGTCTCTGACAACTGATTTGGGGGGAGGCCGATCCTCGGGGTCGGCCTTTTCACATTGTGACACAGAATAAAGTCTTATCTTTGAACGGGCTGACCAAGCGGTTTGGCTCCGTTGTGGCAAATAACGCGGTGGATCTGACCTTGCACCGCGGCGAGGTGCTGGCGCTGTTGGGAGAAAACGGCGCTGGCAAAACCACGTTGATGAACATGCTTTTTGGGCACTACATGCCCGATGAGGGCACTGTGGATGTGGCCGACGACGCAGGCGCCTTGCACCCTCTTATGCTGGGCCATCCACAAGCGGCTTTGGCCGCCGGTATTGGCATGGTCCACCAGCACTTCACGCTGGCCGAAAACCTCAATGCACTTGATAACATCGTGCTGGGCTCCGAGCCTTTGCGGATGCTCAAACGCGACCGCGTAGGTGCCCGCGCCAAGATCGCGCGGATCATGGAACACACTGGCCTTCAGGCACAGCTTGACGTGCCCGTGGGCAAGATGAGCGTGGGCGAACGCCAGCGGGTCGAAATCCTCAAAGCGCTTTATCGCGATGTGCGCATTCTGGTGTTGGATGAACCCACCGCCGTTCTGACGCCGCAAGAAGCGGACACGCTGTTTGACAGCATTGTCGCCATGACCCGCGAAGGGTTGTCGGTGATTTTCATCTCCCACAAGCTGCGCGAAGTTCTGGCCTTTTCCCACCGCATCGCTGTGTTGCGCCATGGCGAAAAGGTGGGTGAGATTGCCACTGATGAGGCGGACGAACGTGTCATTGCGCGAATGATGGTTGGGGCCGACACGCCTGAAACCCCACGCAGCGAGTTGCCGCCGGGTGCGCCGGTGCTGCAGTTGAAAAACCTGTCGGTGGCAGGCCGCTCCAAGCGGGACTCGCTTGAGGATGTCACCCTCACAGTGCACCAACATGAAATTCTTGGCATCGCCGGCGTCTCTGGCAATGGCCAAAGCGCGCTGGCGGGGGTGATCTCCGGTTTGAACCAGCCCACCGGCGGGACGCTGACGGTGGACGAAACGGCCATCGCTAATCCAACCCCGCGCAAGATGATCCACGCCGGGGTCGGCCGTATCCCGGAAGACCGCCACCATGACGGCATCGTCGGCGCGATGAGCGTGGCCGAAAACATGGTTATCGAACGGCTGGATGAGCCGGGGGTACAGGCCAATGGCCTGCTGAAACGCGATGCCATTCGCGCCAACGCCGATCGGCTGGCAGCCGACTATGACGTGCGCGGCCCCGGCGTGACCGCCCGTGCGCGGCTTCTGTCCGGCGGCAACATCCAAAAACTGATCCTGGCGCGGGTGTTTGAGCAAAACCCCAAGCTGATCCTCGCCAACCAACCGACGCGCGGCCTCGACATGGGGGCTGCCGCCGAAGTGGCTCGCCGCTTGCTGGAGGCCCGCACTCGTGGCGCAGGCATCGTGCTGATTTCCGAAGACCTCGATGAGGTGTTGAGCCTCGCGGACCGCATCATGGTGATCCACGACGGCGCCCTAATCGAAGCAAATAGCCGCGATCGCGAACACATTGGCCTGATGATGGCGGGAGAACTGACATGATCCGCATCGAACCCAGACAGTCTTCCTCACGCCTGATGACGTTGGGCATCCCGGTGCTTTCCGCCTTTGTGGCGCTGGCTTTGGCGGCTCTGCCGCTCGCATTTGCCGGGGCCAATGTAACCACCGCCTATCAGGAAATGTTCAAAGGTGTGTTTGGCTCCACCTTTGCTTTCACCGAAATGTTGACCCGCGCCACGCCATTGATTTTCACCGGTCTCGCCGCCGCGCTCGCTTTCCGGGCCAAACTCTGGAACATCGGGGCTGAAGGACAGCTCTACCTTGGTGCCATGGCTGCCGTGGCTATCGGGGCGGGAGCCATCGACGCCCCCAGCTTTGTGCTGATCCCGCTGATCGTGCTCTTTGGCTGCGCGGCAGGGGCCGTTGGTATGGCGGTGCCTACTGTGCTCAAATCCCGCTTTGGCGCGGATGAGGTGGTGACCACGCTCTTGTTGAACTTCGTGATCCTTATCTTCCTGCAAATGATGCTCGAAGGCCCTCTCAAAGACCCCATGGGCCTTGGCTGGCCGCAAAGCCCACCGATTTTGGACCAAGGCATGTTGCCCCCATTGATGGATCGTATGCGCGTGCATTCCGGCCTGATCATAGCGCTGGTCTGTGCTGGCGTGGCACAATTCATGCTGGCGCGTTCGGTCTGGGGTTTCAAACTGCGCGCAGTGGGAGAAAACGCCGCAGCCGCCAAACATGCCGGTATCCGCGTCAACCGCTCCCTGATGAGCGTCGCCATTGTTTCCGGCGCTTTGGCCGGTATGGCCGGTGTGAGCGAAGTGGCTGGCCTCAAAGGTTATCTCACAGCCGACCTCAGCCCCGGTTTTGGCTACACCGGCATTGTGGTCGCCATGCTCGCTGGCCTCTCGCCGGTTGGGGTGGTTATGTCCGCGGTCTTCATCGCCAGCGTGTTTGTCGGTGCCGACAGCATGAGCCGCGCCATGGGCGTGTCGTCCTATCTGGCGGATCTCGTGGTCTCCATGTCGCTGCTCTGCGTGCTGATTGGCGGCTTCTTCGCCCGCTACCGCATCGCTTTGGTGAAAACGCCCAAAGGAGAGCAGGCATGATGGACATTCTGCAAATCCTGCTCAGCGAAAGCTTCTGGGCCGCCTCCCTGCGCATCGCCACACCGCTGATCTTTGGCGTGCTTGGGGCCTTGCTCTGCGAGAAAACCGGCGTACTTAACCTCGGTATCGAAGGCATCTTTGCCGCCGGGGCCATGGCCGGATGGATGGCCGTCTGGTTGGGCGCGGGCCTCTGGGGCGGCGTGTTGGTGGCTGCGCTCGCGGGGGCTTTCTTTGGTCTGATCCATGCAATTCTGACCGTGCCATTGGGCCTGTCTCAACACGTGTCCGGGCTTGGGGTGACGATGTTTGCCACCTCGGTCAGCTACTTCACCTATCGCACCGCACTGCCCAACGTGTCTTCCCCGCCGCGCATTGAGCCGTTTCAGCCGCTCGACGTGCCGCTGCTCTCGGACCTGCCGTTTCTGGGGCCGGTGCTGTTTCAACAAACCGCGCTCACATGGCTGGCGATCCTGATGGTGGGGCTGGTCTGGTATGTGCTCAACCGCACTCCTTTGGGCGTCGCCCTGCAAGCTGTGGGCGACAACCCTGACAGCGTCGACGCCCAAGGCCTCTCGGTCTACGGGCTGCGTATTGGGGCCGTGGTGGCAGGCTCTGCCCTGATGGCACTTGGCGGTGCCTTCCTGACAATGTCGGCCTTTGACGCCTTCTTCTTTGGCATGGTGAACGGACGCGGCTGGGTCTGCATCGCCCTGGTGATTTTTGCCAGCTGGAAGCCGGGCAAAGCCCTGCTGGGCGCGCTCTTGTTCGGCGCCTTTGACGCGCTGCAAGTGCGCTTGCAAACCGAAGTGGGTGCCTTGCTGCCGGGGCAGGTTTTCCTGATGGCACCCTACATCCTGTCGATCATCGCGCTTGTGGTGGCGGCCCGAAAAGCCGACTATCCGCGCGCACTTCTGACGCCGTGGTTCAAAGGCCAACGCTAGGATTTTTCATGTTTGATCTGATCATCAAAAACGCGACCCTGCCTGACGGGCGCACCGGTGTGGACATCGCCTGCCAAAACGGCGTGATCACCGCTGTTGAAGCTGGCATCACAGCGGAGGCAGCCGAGGTTGTCAACGCCAGCGGCTACCTCGTGTCGCCCCCCTTTGTGGACCCGCATTTCCACATGGACGCCACGCTGTCGCTGGGCACGCCGCGCATGAATGTCTCCGGCACGCTGCTCGAAGGCATCGCGCTCTGGGGCGAACTCAAACCAGTACAAAGTGTCGATGACATCATCCAACGGGCGCTGCGCTATTGCGATCTGGCGGTCTCCATGGGGCTGGGCGCGATCCGCAGCCATGTGGACACTTGCGATGATGAGTTGAAAGGCGTTGATGCGCTCCTTGAGGTGCGTGAACAGGTCAAAGACTACATCGATCTGCAACTGGTGGCCTTCCCGCAAGACGGTGTTCTGCGTGATCCAACTGCGATGGCCAACACCCTGCGCGCGCTGGATATGGGCGTCGATGTGGTTGGAGGCATCCCGCATTTTGAGCGCACCATGGCGGACGGTGCAAACTCTGTGCGCCAGCTTTGTGAAATCGCTGCGGACCGCGGCTTAATGGTCGACATGCATTGTGATGAAAGTGACGATCCGCACAGCCGCCACATCGAAACGCTTGCCTATGAAACACAGCGGCTGGGATTGCAGGGACGGGTTGCTGGCTCACACCTGACCTCCATGCACTCGATGGACAACTACTACGTTTCCAAGCTGATCCCGCTGATGGTCGAAGCGGGCGTGTATGCCATTCCCAATCCACTGATTAACATCATGCTGCAAGGGCGGCACGATACCTATCCCAAACGGCGCGGCCAAACCCGCGTGCGCGAGCTGCGGGACGCCGGCATCACTGTGGGCTTTGGCTCTGATTGCGTGATGGACCCGTGGTACTCCATGGGCACGGCTGACATGCTGGATGTGGCCTTCATGGGCCTGCACGTCGGCCAGCTGTCCAGCCGCGAGGACATGGCCTGGTGCTTTGACGCGGTCACGCAAAACTCGGCAAACATCATGGGGCTGGAAGGCTATGGCATTGCCAAAGGCTGCGCCGCCAATCTTGTGCTGCTGCAAGCGCGCGACAAGATCGAGGCCATCCGCCTGCGTGCTGACCGCCTCGCCGTGATCCGCAAAGGCAAAGTGATTGCTCGAAAACAGCTTTCGGTCAGCAACCTATCGCTTCCGGGGCGTCCGGAGAGCTTGGACCCGGCAGACTACGCACCCAAATCGCCCACTTAAATCCATTCCCCGGCGCGGCGGTTTACCCCTGCCGCGCGCGAATGGCGTCCAGCTTTGGAATAGACTTCACCGCGCCGACGTTTTCCACCGAAAGCGATGCCGCCGCACAGGCAAACTGCGCCGCCGTCACGGCATCAGAGGTGCGCGCATATTCCGCCAGAAAACTGCCATCAAACGTGTCGCCTGCGCCGGTCGCATCCACCAGAGCGGCCTTGCACGGTGCCACGGCCACTTGCCCGTTGGCATCCGCCACCACCGCGCCGTCCTCACCAAGCGTCAGCACGACCAGTGCTGCGCCTTCCGCAAGGAACCGCTGGCAAATTTCATCAACACCAGACGTTCCAAACAGCGCTTCCGCATCCTCAAGACTTGGGAACACAATATCGACCAGCGGCGAGATTTGTTTCAGCGCCTGACGCGCGTCCTCTGCTGACCACAGGTTCAGGCGCAGGTTGGTGTCAAACGACACCCGCGCCCCCGCCGCTTGGGCGAGTTCTGCCGCACGCACTGTGGCCGCACAGGAGGACGCGGAAATCGCCTGGGTGATCCCGCTGATATGCAGCACGCCCACGCCTTCAAACATTTCGGGCGACAAATCCTCCGGCCCGACCAAGCTCGCTGCTGATCCAGCGCGCCGATAGGAAAACCGATGCCCGTCTGGTCCGTAGTCGATGAAGTACAGTCCGGTCGGAGCCGTCTGCGATTGCACCACGCGGGAGGCATCAATGCCTTCATCCGCGTAAAGCTGCAGAATACGCTCCGCAAAATTGTCCGATCCCAGATGGGTCAACATCCCGGCTCGTGCTCCGGCCCGCGCGGCGGCAACGGCGGTGTTGGACACATCGCCACCGATGCCAGGACGAATGGTGTCCGCGTCCACAAAGGAAAACTCAAACATCGGTTCGCCAAAGCACAGGATGTCGAGCGGTTTGGGGGCGGGATGGGACATTTTCAGGATCCAGTAATTTGAGGCGCCGCGTCCTGCACAAGCGCAGTGTTGGCGGCGGCAAAGTGGTCTTTCATCGCCATGGTTGCGGCGGTGGCATCTGCATTGGCAATTGCGTGTTGAATGCGGCGATGGTCGGACAGAATACGCTGTTGGTCCTTGGACCTGGGCTGCGCCAACCGCCCAGCACTCACCGAGGTTTCGATCACCTCGCGCAGCGACTGCACGATGTAGACGTAAAGCGGGTTGCCCGTGGCCTCGGCCACCGCAAGATGAAAGCGATAGTCAAGCTCGGCAAAACTGTCGGCATCCTCCAAGGCGTCCTGCATCTGATCACACAGTGTCGAGAGCCGGGCACAATCCGCGTCACTCCGGTTTTGCGCAGCCAAAGCGGCGGTACTGGCCTCAATGCCATTGCGCACTTCCAAAGCCTGCAAAACGCTGAATTGCGCCGTGGCCAGTCCTTGGCTCAACGATGCGGTCAACACATTGCCATCCAGCGACATCACCTGCGCCCGCCGCCCGTTGGAAATCTTGATGAGGCCTGCGCCGGCCAACTGCGCCAAGGCACCGCGCACCACAACACGGCTCACGCCAGCGCGTTCGCAAAGCTCCGCTTCAGACGGCAAATCATCACCTGGCGCAAGCCCCGCATCCTTGATCATCGCGGCAATGCCCTCGGCCACCTGCGCGTACAGCGGGCGGCGGTCCAATGTGTCGAGCGGGCTCTGCATGATGTTTCGGGTCTCGGCGGGCAACAGGAATCTCTAAGCTATATACCTGTAATACAGGTTGGGGGTTCTCGCAAGTACACAGCCGTTAAGCCAATACATTTAGTCGCCGGAAATTGCCTGGATTACGTCTCTGCGACCAAGCCGCGCCACATCGCGAGCAGATCTTCCCGCGTGGATGCCTCGCAGATCGCCAGCAGCAAGTTCCCTTGCCAACTGACTTCGACGGCAAATATCTGCTCTGTCATGGAAAACAGTGCCAAGTGGGGGCGATCTTGCCGGAACTGGTCCACTTGCCCCACAAAATTCCCACGGGCTTTGGCCATATGGTGCAACGCCCGCAGCGCCGCATCCGGGCCAGCTTCCACACCGACCTCCGCCTCAAGCCAGGCAACAGACAGCGCCTTCACATCTGCAATAATGGCAGGCGTGACCGTATTCTCGTGCGGCGCTTCCAGCGTCTCCAACAATGCCTGACAGGACCATGATCGGGCCGAGCTTGGCATCTCAGGCGTCCGCGCGGCAATGTCAAACCGCAGGCTTTTGGCGCCATCCAGCGCCCGCTCAATCGCTGCTACGACGTCTTGCGCTTCGGCATTACTGGCATCCAGAGAAATCCCCTCTAGCGCCACCAAGTGCCGGTTGCTGATGGTCAGCAGCAGCGCGGCGTCGCAGTCCTGCGCGGACACAGCAATTGTTCGCGCCAGCACCACCTCGCCAATTTCGCTAATGACGGCCAGCACGGCCTCCGCCGCAGAATGAAAGTTGCGCCACGTGCCATAGGCCGGCGTCATCGGCGCTGTCAGCCGCCGCATAGCTGCGCGTGCGTCCGCCACCTCGGTGTCTGAGGCGGTAAGGATATCTTTGCGCGGCGCGATCACGCGTCCCCCGCCATTTTGGTCAGCGCGGCTATGCCTTTGGGAACAACAAGTTGGGGATCGCAGTCCAAGGGACAGAGCAGACAAATGAAATCCACACGGCCCTGCGCCCGGACATAGATCCGCATGTCTTGCGCGGTCAGCACAATGCTGTCTTGAGTGGTGGCCTTTGGATCCCCTAAGCTCTCGGTCGCCACAAAACACCGTGCCGCTTCGGCACAGAGGTTATCCAGCCTTTCCCGGGGCATCGCCTTGTCATGGGACGCTTTGAGGATCAGATGCGCGGCCACATCCCCGAATGCTGCCACCTGACAGCCGGGAATGTCGGATCGTAGGGCATCTAGGCAGTCTGCAACCGTCACAGATCGCTGTCCTCCAACGTTACGCGATCTCCACTGGCCTTCAACTTAGGCAAGAGATCACCTCAAATATCACCACCAACGCCAAGGGCGTGCAGCGGCATGTCTAGTAACTCTTCACTCGAAGGTCGCACCGGATTGGGTGCCTTTGGGCGCACCCGTCGGGGCATCACTTTTGGCCCATCATTTTTGGCGCAGGACACCTCAGGTGATGCGGCCGGTGCCGTTATTGCTTCGGGCAAATCTGCTTCTGTATCTTGTACGGCGGGCGCGTTAACATCATCTTGCGCAGCGGCCATTGCCTCGGCCTCTCCCACTAGCATTGCCACCATGCGTTCAATCAAAGCCGCCCCGCCGCTGTTGCGCCAGGCGGTTTCATCCATGCCTGCGTTGATCGCCTCCAGCGTAGCAATCGGGACAATTGCATCAAATGCGTCGCCAGCCTCCGCCTCAAGCCGCGCCAAAACCCGCGCGCGGTCCCGCTCGGAGCGCAGCTTGTCAAACTGCGTCACAACCAAGTGGTTTGGCCCTTTGATCTGTTGGGACACCTGCTCCCATAATGCTGCCTCGGACTGTCGCCAGGCCTGCGTTGCGTGGGTGCACCAGATCACGCAATCCACCTCATCCATCAGCGATAACCAGGTCTCATGCTTCAGGTTAGGGTCGGAAATCCCGGGAATATCAATCAGGTCGCACAGGTTGAGAATGTCGGAATCCATCGAAAACCGGATCAATTCACAGCCCGCCATCGGAGCCTCACAAATATCTGCCCCGTCAAACGCCGCCTCCGAGCCGTCGTCACGCACCAAGGTTGCCCCGCGCGCGCCATGGCTCACCCAGACCGGCGGCACCCGCGTGGCGGTAATGCGCACCGGCATTGGGTCACAGCCCAACAAAAGGTTCATCAACGTGCTTTTGCCGGCGCTGAACTCCCCCATTAGGGCAATGCGCGGTTTGCGCAATGCCTGCTGGGCCACAATTTCTACATCCTGAGCGGTCATTGGGAGCTCCCTCCTGCCTCAACCATGGTACTTTGCAATAGTGCGTCAAACTGCGTGGTCAGCGCGTCCAGCTGGGCGCGCTTCTGACCTTCCTCGCCGCTTTGGAATAGCTTCTCGATCTCCGCGCTTTGCGGCGCGGCGCTGATGTCCTGCATGATTTCGTCATGCTGCTCAAAGAACTCGCGCAAACAGCTGGTTGCGAGCGCCCGAACCTGCTCGGTCTGAATGCCTTTGGACTGCAACATGAAATCCTCGGTTTCCCGCGCGATCAGGTTCTGGAAGCGCTTGGAAAATGCGTTGAAGCCGCGAATGCGGTTCCACCAGGAAATCCACCAGCCGTCGTTGAAATCCAGCGCGATGGTCTGTCCCAGCGCAATCGGGGCGGGCAGGTCGGGTAGGGCAGGGGGGGCCATCTGGATACCCTCCACCGCGTGCCCGTAGGTGTTGGCATAGAGCATCGCCACATCCGTCATCGCCGCCTCAAACCGCGCCTGCGCCAAGTTGCGCACCCGCGCGCCAAAGGCCGAATAGGCGGTGCGCAGCAACATGCGCAGCCCCACCGGATCGTAGTCCCAGACAATGTCTTTGCCGTAGTTCTCTAAATGCGTCAGCAACGACCGCAACGCCCGGTCAATGAACTTCGCATGCGCCCGATCCGCGCGGGTGTGATAGTCTGCTATGGCAGCATCCAACTCTTCTGCAAAGGTCTGATGGTGAAACGCCGCGATGCTGCGAAATTCTTTGAGGGCATCATAGGTCGACAGGTTAGCGTTGCCGCCTTGTTTGGCTCCGATCTGCACCATGCCTGCCGCCAACTCGCTGGTTGCAACCGTCAGCGCGGCGTTGGTGGTCTTTTGCAAAAGCTGCTGCCCTTGCTCTTCGATCACCCGCTCCGACAGCGCACGGTACAAGTGTCCCATACCGGACAGCTCCCACACCATTTCATGCGGTTGCATTTGTCCATGTTGCTGGTCCAGCGCAATTTCTGCCCAATCAAACAAGGCCTTGCTGGCCACCTCCGGCATGCCTTCAATATTACCGCTCAGCGCTTTGTTGGCCCAATAGGCGCTGCCAAACAGGATCTCGGCATCCTCCGGCCCTTGTTTGTTGTGTAATGTCTGGCGGATGCTGGCTTCAATCTCGGGCACCTGATTGGCCGGGTCCGGCAGTTCATCAATCCGGTTCACAAAGATCAGCACATTGCGCGACTTCAGGTTCGAAATCAGCCGGATCAGCCCCATGTCCACCGAGGTCAGCGCCTGACCGGCTGACAGAACCACGACACAGATCTTACTGCTGCGCAGCGCCTGAATGGTCACCTGTTCGCGCATCATGAACGTGTCGTTCACACCGGGCGTGTCTCGCAGGCACAGCGGCACCGGCACGGTGTCACAGTTCAGCGTTAGATCCGCCGAGGACAGAATATCCGCAAACCGTCCTTGCTCGCTGTCCGCCTCGCCAAAATCGTCGCCCAGAACGATGTAGCGCTCCAACAGGTTCTTGTCGAAATAGCCGTAGTTGTGGATCTCCCCCAGCAACAGATCAAATTTCTTGCCCAGCCGTTTCTGCGCTTTGGCGCGCACCTTCTCGATCTGTTCGCCAATCTTGGCCAACTCGCTTTCCGCACCGGCGCGGCTGGCCATCTCGCCAATCCGCCCGCCTTGGTTCAACAACCGGTCCCAATTGTCCTCGGTCATAAACTGAAAGCTGGCCCCGGTTTCCGCCGGACGCGACGCCGGTTTCAGGTGCAGCGAGGTAACCACAGAGGTCCAGGGGTTCACATCTGACGGCAGCAAATCCGCCCAGCCAGCCATCGCGTTCACCAAAGTGGTTTTGCCAGATTTCACCTGCCCAAGCACGGTGATGGTGGGCTCAAACCCCGCCACATCCTTGCGCAGGCGCTCCACGGTTTTGGCGGAATTTTTGCCAGCCACCTGTGACAGTTGCGCCAACAGATGATCCAACTCGTCCAGATCCTGCCCCAGTTGTCCCAGACCTTCCAACCCTGTGCGCAGGTTGGAAATCCGCCGCGATGTGCGCACCTCGGGCTTGCTCTCTTGCCGAATTTGCATGTTCATGCCTGTGCCCTCGCGCCTATTTCTTTGCGGAGTTGTAACAACAGGATGATCCCGTCCTCCGCCGCCGTCGGGCTCTGCTCGACCTGCAACAACATCAACGTGTCTTCCCCGTCGCGGGCGTCATCCAGCAAATCCGTCGCCGCCGGATCCTGTCCTGCTTCTGCGTCCAACACCGAGGTCAAAGCCCGCACAGTGTCGGCACAGCGCGACAACAACCCATCCGCATTGGGGATTTTTCCCGCATCTAAGTCGGACAACATCTCCTGCGCCGCCGTTTGCAGCAGCGTTTGCAACTGATCCATCAGCGCGGTTTCGCTGCCCAAAGTTGGCTTGCTCGACACAGGTGTTTGCTGCGGGGCAGGGGGCACGTCGTCGCCCGCGGCTTCCACAACTTCTCCTAACTGCGCCAACAGCAACCGCGCCTGGTCCAAGTCCGCCGCCCGCCCCTTGCGCGCCTGCGCCTCAACCGCCTCGACCAATTCTTGGCCACCAGATGCTGCCCACAACTCCTGTTGCGCCTCACCGCCCGCCCGCGCCTTGAGCGCGTGCAACGTGGCCACCGGATGCAGTCCCAGAAACGCCTCCACCGCGCTCTCTTCCAGCGCGGCCAACTGGTCCGCCAACCCGCCGGTCATGATATGCCGGTCCGCCTTGGTCAGGGCCAGAAAACTGTGGTCCTTAATGGCATCCGGCACCGTGTCCCAAATGGCGTGTTCCGAAGCATCAAACCCTTCGCTGCACCAGACAAACACTTGGCCTTCCTGCAAGGCCGTTTGCATCAACGCCTGTTGCGCCGCGGGATCATTGGGTTGCATCACTTCCACAAACGCCTGTGTTTTCAGGCTGTCGATTGGCACCTCATATGTAACCCGCGCCGCGCCTCGCGTCCGATCGTCCAGCGCATGAACTGTTACTGTTTCCGTCGCCCCATCCGCCCAGGTCACTGTGGCCTGCGTACTTGCGCCGTAGACCACCTCAACAATCGGTACGTCTTGCGGCGGTTGGATCACATCGCCACCCAGCATCATATTGATCAGGCTGGTTTTCCCGCTGCCCGAACGGCCCAGAACCACCACACGCACCGCCTCAGTCAGGTGGGTAAGGATCTCTTCGCCAAAGGCCTTTTGACGCCGTGGCACATGTCCGCTCGCCAATGCGGAGTGCAATTGCCCAACGATCTGCTCTGGTTGTGTCTGCATCACTTCCCGACCTTTCGCGTTAGGCTGACAATGGTGCGCACCGTGCCGCGATGCGCCCGTCGATCGATTTGCACGACCTCTCCGGTGGCGCGCGGGCGCGCCGGTTGCGGCGACGGTGCTGGTTTGGCCTCTTGTGCCTCTGCCCGATGCACCGCCTTGATCACGCACAGCGACAGGTTGTCCTGCTCCGGACAGCCCGCCGCGCGCACGGCTGCAAGCAACGCCGCGCTAATCTCCTGACCAGTGGCTTTTGCACTCTCTTGCAAAACCTCCGCCACCGTTTCGTCAGCCAAGGTGTGAAGCCCGTCACTGGCCGCCAGAACAATATCCCCAGCTTGCAACGTCATCGGCTCGGCGCGGCAATCCACCTTGGCAATCTCCGCCCCCGCCAAAACCGAGATCAGCGCGCTGCGATCCGGATGGTTCTGCGCCTCATCGGCATCCATCAACCCGCGCGCCTGCATCAAATCAATCTGCGCCGCATAGGAGTGGTCTTCGTTCAACCGATACAGCCGGCCCGCGCGCCACAGATAAAGCGGCGAGTCCCCGACAGAGACCCAATAGAGCCGCGCGCCAAAAATCACCGGCGCCACCACCGTGGCCCCCATGCCCGACGCATCTGAGTTCTGCCGCTCATACAGCTGGATACAGCTATTGGCCGCTGCCACGGCCTCCTGCAAAACGGGCCCGATGTTGCGCTCCATTTCCTCCGGCGCGCCGCTCAACAGTTTCAACTCACTGAATAACTCTGTCGCCACGATACCGCTGGCCACGTCTCCGCAGGAATGCCCGCCCATGCCGTCCGACAGCACCGCAAATCCCATCGGCGCCCCCAGCGGGAAGTCGGCCACCACGGTGTCCTCCTGCCTCTCCCGCGCGCCCAGAGAGAGCGCGGTGGCCACATCAAAGCTCAGCTCAGCCAAGGTCGCTGCGCCCCGCATCCGCGTCACCCCAGGCAAAGTCCTCGCCACACAGGGCCACAAACCGCAATGTAGTTTCGCCAATTCGAATAAGGCTGTTGCTGTCCAAATCCTCTGTGCTCAACACCGGGCGGCCATTCAGCCGCACAAGATTGGCTTTGCCGCCATGGCCAAAGAAAAACCGCCGCTGCTCACCGTCAAACGCAATCGCCGCATGGTTCTCACGCGAAATCGTCGTGTCGCCAAAATCCAACCGCACGGTCTGGCCTTCCCCACGCCCGATCTGGGTCAATCCGTCATGCAGCGAAAACGATGCGCCTTTGCCGGGGCCTTCCACGACCACCAGCCAGCCGACAGGGAACTGCGCCTGCGCCGACACCGGCGCTTCGCGGGTTTGCGCCATGGGATCATGCGCCTGACTGGCGGGCGCACTAAACCCGAGCAACCGGGTTTTCACGCGCCCTTTGGATCCACGCCCCGCCGCTGGCTTAGCGGCCGCCATATTGGCCTGCAACGCCGCCAGATCCACTTCCTGCTCCGCAGGGACAGGTTCCACTTGCGCTGGCTCTGGCTGTGTTGGCGGTGGCGCAACGGGTTCTACCACAGGGGGCGGGGCCGCGACTTGTGGGGCGGGCGCCATTTCCGGCTCCAGCATCCGCGGCGCTTCAAATGGCTGTTCTACCAGTGCGTCTTGCGGCGCCTCCTCTGCAAACAGATTGCCAAACGGATCGCTTTGGATCTCTGTTTGCGGCATTTCCAACTCGACAGGGGTTTCTACAGGAGCCGCGGTCAAAGCTGCAGAAATCGCGGACAAATCCACTGGCGCCTCTGTAGGTTCCGGTGGTTGCGGGGCCACAAACGCGGCGGCGTCTGGCGCAGGCTGGGCGGGTTCTGCCTCGATATGCACCGTTGGTGTCGGCTCTTCGGCCACATCCGCACGGTCCTGCTCCCGCAATCGCAACGGATAGCGCAACGCTGTGCTGTCGGCCTGACCAGCCGATTGGGATTTCTCAGCAATAATATCGCGAATGAACCGCATGGGATGTCCCTTCATATTAGAAATAGACGGGTGTTGGGGTTTGACCGGTCACCCTTCAACCGGTCACGGAATTTGTGGAGTAGGCTTTCGCCATCCGGCTTGGGGGGCGCAGGCGCTTCCGGCCCCTCCGAGCTGGGCCGGCGCAGGAAATCGCCCTGCTGCAACAGCCGCGTTGGCGTTCTGGCACGCGCCTTGCACAGGCGATCCTGCTCCTTGAGATAGGCCTCAACGTCGTCAATCGGATCGCCAAAAATATCGACGTACTGCTTGGGTGGGGGCGGCACCTGCCGCGCCTCTTCCAGTACTTTGAGTGGCTTTTGCAACGCCTTCGGCAACCCCGGTGTCAGCACCTTGTTGGTCTTGCTCACAAGCTCTTCGATCACACCAATCACCGCCGGATCAAACACAGCGAGCGGCTTGGGAATGGGCCCATCCATTACCGCCAGCCAGTCATCTGCACAGCGCAACCGGTCTTTGGGTTCCAAGGCCAGCGCCCGATCCGTGGCCAGTTTGAGGCGGATATCAATTTCAAAATCCGTCGACTCCAGCGGCACATAGGGGTCCATCCGCCCTGCATCCACGGTTTCCAGCCGTGTCTGCGCGTCCGGTGGCGCCTCGCCGGTAAAGACCAAATGACACAGCGCTCCCATCGAATACAGATCGCTATAGGCGCCTTGCACCCCGTCGGCGCAATAGAACTCTGGCGGCGAATAGCCGTCTTTCACCGCCAACATGCGCTGGCTTTGCCCGCCCTCGGCTTCCCCGGAGGAATAAGCCGCGCCAAAGTCAATCAGCGTCACGTCGCCATTGGCGCTCAGGATCAGGTTGTCCGGCGCCACATCCCGGTGCAGCACGCCCCGGTCATGTAAATAGCTCAGCGCGTCCAAAACCTGCCGCAGCAGCTTGTTCACCAAAGTCGGCGTCAGCCGCCCCGGCGCGTGGTCGACCAGTTCATGCAGGTCCACACCTTCGACAAAATCCATCGCCGTATAGGCCGTGCCGTTTTCGGCAAACGTCTGATGTACACCGACGATGCGCGGGTGGTCCAATTCGGCCAACTGATGTGCCTCGGCCTGAAACTGCTCCAAAACCGACGCAAAAAACGGCGCGCTTTCTGGCCCGGACGGCACCACCTGCGCACCCACTCGGTGGCAAATCTGCTCGGGAAAACACTCTTTGATTACCACCACACGGTTTAGACTGTCGCGCGCGAGGTAGGTCAGGCCAAATCCCCCTTGGCCCAAACTGCGCGTGATCCGGTACTGCCCGCGCAAAAGCTCGGTGCCCGCAGGCAGCACAGTCACGTTTTCCTCAGCGCAATCCATCTACGCAGCTTCCTCTCTATCATGCGACCAGGAGGAAATGCGGCAGCAAGTTCTCACCTTCACGGCTAAGCTGTGGAGGAAATGTGTTCCAATCGTGGCAGCAACGCGCAAGCGGTGTGGCACTCCATTCAGGTTTGACGCGAATAAGCGGCGAAGCTGAATCCTGACATTGTGAAGGGGTTTGCAGTGTTTTGGTCGCTCAACGGGATCGTGTGTTTGGAAAGTGGTTTTATTTACAAAGTGTTACGGCGGTTTTGTGGCGGCCGAACACGCCAATGCCGCGACCAAAGGGCTTTAACAAAGGGTAAACAACCCCGCCCAATTCCGCTGTCCCACCGTCCAACGGCCGTCAGCGCCTTTGAACATGTCCTGTCTAGCTAAGCTGTTCTCAATCCACCCAAACCTGTGCAAAGGTAGAGACAGACATCTTTGACGGAGCCTCTGTTTCACGCGCGCAGCCATTTTACCGCGCAGTCAAAAAGGCAGGGGCGCTCACCTAATTGACGGACTTCCTAAGCACTCTGCGAAAGGACAGGCTTTGAAACGCTGGATTTTGAGATTTTTCACCGGGCTGATTGTGCTCACCGTGGCGCTGGGCGCTCTGATCTGGGCTGCGCTGGCGACGCCGCTGTTCCGTGGCTTTCGTAAAGACTTTGTCGCGGATCTTTTAACCGAACAAATCGGCCAGCCTTTCCTGATTGACGGCGACGTGCGCGTTGTCCTGGCAGGCACCACCAAAGTGCACGTCTCCGGAGCCAGCATACCCAGCGAGAACATTACCGACATAAATCTGGCTCGGCTGGACCTGTTGGAATGGGAATTGGATCTGCCCGCCTTGCTGGACCGCCGCATCGACATAGACAATCTGACCATTGACGGGCTGCAGGTGAACATGATCACCAAGGCCGATGGCACCACCAGTTGGACCAAGGTTGCGCGGGAAGACGCGGCAGAAGCGTCAGAAACCACATCAACTGTAGACAGCGCCGCAACGGACGATCTGCCCGATCCCTCGATCATCACCTTCCTCAGTGACCGCACAGTATCTTTCACCAACATTGGTCTTGCCTCGATTGATGAGAAAAGCGGTTTTGAGTTTATTTTTGCGCTGGAGAAAATCCTGTTGGAGCAGCTTCAGGACGGCCAACTCGCCTCCGTCACCGGCGCTGGCACGCTCAACGGCGAGGCTTTCACTTGGGACGGCAAATTTCCCGACAGCGCGCCGTTCACCAATCAACTGGAGTTTGGCGACATCTCGCTGAGCTACAATGGCGCCCGACTGCCCGACAGCGCGCAAGGCTATACCGCGCGTCTCGAGCTCACTACCGGTCAAATTGGTGATGTATTTGAAGTGCTTGGCCTCGCCCGCAGCCTTGAAGGCGTGGGCACTCTGTCGGTGGACGTCACCAGCGCGCCGCAACTGCTGACCCTGGAAAACCTACAAACCACACTGGATCTGAGCAAAGGCCAAAACGTGACCGTGACCGGCGATGTTGACAACCTTTTCACCCGCGCTGGATTTGACTTCCAAATGGACGCCCGCCTGCATCCGGAAGGGCAGCCGCCTGCAGATGCCAACAGCCTGAAAGACCTTAAACTCACCGAAATTCAGGCGCATGTGGTCAACACCGGGGAGCGGTTGACCTTTGAGGAATTGCTCATCCAGACCAACGCCTTTGAGCAGGGCCTCGACCGCGTAGGCCCCATCTCCATCGGCAATGTCTATCGATCAGAGCAGAAAACCCTAGGCTTACGCGACATCGCGCTTCAGGCAGGGCCAGAGGACGCGCCCTATCTGACCGCCGAAGGGGATATTGGCGATGTCTTCAACCTCGCCTTTGTGGATCTGACCGGCCATCTGCAAGGGTCCGCCGAGCTCTTGCTTAAAAACCTGCCCCCCGAGGAGGTCGCGAAATTTGGCGGTGTGGAAGCGGACTTTGTCATCAACGACAACGACGGCGAGTTGAGCCTGCGTGAACTCAAGGCCCAAACCGTCGACACCGACCTCTGGACATTAAACGCAGATGTGGTGGTCGCCAGCATTGAAGAACTCGCAGGCATGAAGCTGGACCTGCAATTTGGTGTTGCAGACACCGCACCTTTCCTGACTGCGCTGGGCCTGAAACCCGTGGGGGTGTCGACGCTCGCGACCGGCTTTACCCTTGAGGGGGCGGCCAAAGAAGCCAAACTTGGCTTTGATTTTCAGGCGGACGGCACGGATCTCACCTCGGACCTTACTTTCGATCTCAGCAAGGAGATCAATGTGATCCGCGGGGCGATCCTCAGCAACCGTATGCGCCTTGTGGACCTGCGTGAAGGCGGCAAAATCCTCGTGCAACTCAATAAACGCGCCAAGGCCGCCAAAACCGCGAAGGAGGCCAAAGCCCAAGAGGCGGATGATGGCCGCCCACCGATCCAGCCTCTGGTGCTAGAAAAGGAAAGCAACGTCTTTAGCCTCAAACGCATCCTCACCGAAACGGATCTGGCGATCACTTTGGAGCTGGCTGAATTTGTCGGTGACGCCGGTACCTCCTCGATGAGCAGCGAGCTGATCGCCAAGGAGGGCCAAATTCAAGCAGGCCCCATCGAGCTCTACTACGGTCCTGGTTTTTTCAAGGTCACCGCCTCCATGGATGCCATTGAAAACCCTGATCGCGCGCGCATTCAGGGCAGCACCAGCGGCTGGGATTTTGGCGAAATTCTCAAGGCGCTAGAGGTTGGTATTCCCGCGCGGGGCAAACTGTCAGCCAATGTCGATGTGACCGGCAATATCACCTCCGGCAAAGCCTTCATGAACTCCATGGCCGGGAGCGCCTCGCTCAACATGCGCGACGGGGCCATCGCCACCAGCCTGTTGGAACTTGCCGGTCTCGGCATTTTCCCCTGGCTGTTTTCGCAGGAGTTTGCCGCAGGTCAAACCGAGATTGTCTGCGTAAAAGCCCCGGTGAAAATCAACGCGGGCAATGTCACCTTCACGCAGGTGGTGGCCGAAACCCGCAGCGTGCAAATGGTGGTGCGCGGCATGGTGGATTGGGTGAAAGATGCCATCGCCATCCGGGCTGAACCGCGTCGCGTCGGCCAACCCTTGGCGCGCAGCGCCTGGCCGTTTGAGGTCAATGGTAAATTGTCCGATCCGCAGTTTAAACTGCTGGTTGGTGGCTCGCGCAGCCGTCGTGCCGATGGGGCGGACAAAATGCCCGCAAACCGCAAACCTTGCACCCCCGACATCTTCCAACTTGAACAAGCTTCGGAGTGACCTATGACCCGCCTCTGGCTTTGCCTCTCTCTCCTGCTGCCGTCAGCCACTTTCGCGCAAACCCATCCGGAGTTTGCCACCGTGGGCGATTGGACCGTGCGGACCAACCCGGCCAATGGAAACGGCTGCTATATGGAAAAAACCTTCGATAGCGGCACATTGGTGCAAATTGGCGTGGTGCCCGACCAAAACGGCGCTTTCTTTGCCGCTTACAACGCCGCCTTTGACGGGGTGGAGGAGGGCGCAGAAGGCAGCGTTCTCTTCGACTTCGGTGACAGCCGCTTTCAAGGTACGGTCACAGGTGCATTCCAAAATGGCCTGCCGGGTGGCTATGCGTTTTTTGACAATCCGGAATTTGCCAAGGAGTTTGGCAAACGCACCAAAGTCCTGGTGCAAGGCGGGTCCGGAACGTCAGAGGAGATTGACCTCACCGGTAGCATGAAAGGGCTGAGCAGTATCCAGGCCTGTCGGGATGAGAACGAAAGCGACTGACGTTGGTGTAAATTTCAACCTAGGGGCTGCTTGATCCTGGCGCAGGTTTGCGACTAGCTTTGGCCTTATCTGTAAGTAGTGATTTGCCCTGACGTTTAAGGTGTTACCTGTGACGAGACTGACCATCTCGGTGTTTTTTACGGTCTTACTTTTGACGTTTGGGTACGGTGTCTCGTTCCCGCTTTTGGCAATTCTGCTTGAGCAAAGCGGTGTGGGGGCGGCGCGCATTGGTCTCAACGCAGCAATGCCAGCGCTAGGGTGGTTGCTTGTCACACCGTTTTTGCCCCAGCTGCATCGCTGGTTTTCCACCAAACAATTGCTTCTGGCGTTTCTTGGGATTGCCCTTCTGGGGCTGACTTGTCTGGCTTATTTTACAAGCTTCAGCCTCTGGTTGCTGGGACGGTTTGCTTTGGGCGGCGGCCTTGGCATGGTGTTTCGCGTGCTAGAATACTGGCTCAACGCCACCAGTCCCAGTCAAATTCGGGGGCGCACCATAGGTCTTTATGCATTTTGTTTTCTGTTTGGCATCGCCACTGGCAGTCTCATGCAGCCGCAGTTCGGGACGTCTGGAGGGCTGGCCTTCGGCGCAGTGGCTTTGCCGTTATTGTTGGGCGGGGTAGTGTTGGCAGCCCTGCCTTTGGCACAGCTAATGGCTTCAGAACCCACCTCGCCAGTGTCGTTGCGCTTGGTTTCTTCGGTGACGCCTTTGGCGATTGCAGCGGTGATTTGTTACGGTTTGTACGAAGATGTGCCTGCTTACTTGCTTTCCGTCTACACGTTGCGCATCGGGTTGGGCGCAGATATCGCGGCTAACACAATCACCGCTTTTGCGCTTGGTAACCTGCTGGGCTCCGTGCCTTTAGGCATCCTGTCAGACAAAGTGGGGCGACTGCCTGTCTTGTCGGGGTGCGCGGCTATGGGGGTGGCGAGCTCGCTGGTCATGCCGTGTGTCATGTCCTATCCAATCGCGTACTTGATGCTAATAGCCCTGTGGGGCGCATGTGCCGGAGCGTTTTATGTGGTGGGCTTGGCCATGGTTGGGGATCGTTTTTCCGGACAGGCGCTGATTTCCGCAAACGCAGTGTTTGGCACTGTGTATGCCGCCGCCGCGCTGCTTGGCCCCCTGATCAATGGCACCGCTATGCAGATTTAGGATCCACATGGGTTGCTTGTGTCCTGTGCTTTGATTTTTGCCACCTTCCTGCTGATCACTGCCGTGGTCACGCTGCGTCAGAACGGTCCAAGGGCGGACAAACGGGAGGTTCGCGGATGAAGCTAGATCTGATTGGCCAGTTGGCAGGCGACCTGAAGCAGGCAAAGGATGGCGACGCGTTGTGGCAGTGCTGCTTGACGGCATTGGGGACGCTGGGCGTGGACGGTGTCGGCTATGGCGTTATTCCGATGATCGGGCTGGCAACCCCCGGTAAAATGACCGAGGCCAGCTTTTTCCGTCATTCTTACGTTGCCGAATGGGAAGAGGCGGTGGGCAAAGATCGCCTGCTGGACGAGGACATCAGCACCGAACTGTTATTGCGCGGTCAGGAAGAGATTTTTTGGAATGATGATCCTGACACCTACGACGCGACACCGGCAAACCGGCGGTTGCATCAGTTCGAGAATGATTTGGGTATGATTTGGGGGCAAACCCTTCTGTTGTCTCATTATTCTCGGAATCCGGTGTCGTCCGGCATTGGTCTGCATATCGGGCACGTCACATCAGATGCTGAGTTTTTTGCCTATTGGAAAGAACATGAAACATCGCTGCGCGCGGTGGCTGAAATGCTCAACAGCGGCATGCTGGAACAGCACAAGGATGGCGTGGTGCGCCTGTCCGGGCGGGAGAAGGATTACATCTACTGGTCCGCTTTGGGGTTGGATCGGGTGCAGATTGCCGATCGCCTGTGCATCAGCGCAAACACTTTGAACAAGCCGATTGCCAGCGCCAAAGCCAAACTCAAGGCCCGTAACACCTCGCAAGCGGTGGCCAAGGCGGTGCTTCTGGGGTTGGTGGATCTTTGATACTGGCAATTGTTTGCCACTTGATCCGAGCCCAATTGGTTTGCAAA
The DNA here is from genome assembly GCF_947493595.1 of uncultured Shimia sp. Classification (GTDB taxonomy): domain Bacteria; phylum Pseudomonadota; class Alphaproteobacteria; order Rhodobacterales; family Rhodobacteraceae; genus Shimia. The sequence continues at coordinate 25,852 of NZ_CANLRL010000009.1, forward strand.
AACAACACCTAGTGAAGGTGAGTGGGTATCCGGTTCCAACATGGCCGCAGCAGAAAATGCGTTTGATTTTATGGTGTTTTTTTGCATTTGACAGGTTCGTTGACATCAAGTGAGTGGTGGCGAGGTGTTTTCAAAGAGGTTGCACATCGGTCTCCCCAAGACTGATCGTGGGCTGGGCATTTTCTGCTTTTGCTAAGTTGGGGGACCGTTTCGGTCCGGCACAGAAGATGTGAGGTATTTTCAATGCGTTTTCGCCGTCGGGTGTGTGTCTGAGGTGGTGGTCCAGATTTGACGACACTATTTTTATGACGAATACGAAGGGGCTTTCGGGCCCCTTCAATTTTGTGATGATCAAGTACCGCGGCTTGCGGGTTAACGCTTAACCATTGTCGATTTGGCACGTCGGTATCGTGTCGGTATCGCGACTGTTTCGCGGAGGTGCGTTTTTTTGTTAACTCATGTGTTAACAAGGCCCGCGGCGGAAGCACACAGCGGGCCTTGTTGTGGTGTCAGGCAAAGACGCGTTTGGGCTCAAACCGCGCCGCGGTGTCGCGGGTCAGCTCTCGACGTTTGAGGAACCCTCGGGCGGTGGGGCCGTAGGTGGCCGCACCTTTGCCGGTCAGAAGCGCCGGGAAGAGATGGGCAATCTCGCGCTGCTCTGCCGTGCCGAGGGCGCCCATTGCCATGGGGCCGGGGTAGAAGCTTTCCGACGGGGCACCGTCGGCGATGATGACCTCGTGGCGCCCAAACATCAGGTGATAGTAAGTCACCTCACGCACGCCTTGCGCAATGCGAAAGCCGGGGCCGCCGTTGCGGGCCAAGTGAATGGCGCGCGCCAACTGCGGTGTGTCGCCGTCTTGCGTGGTCATCATGCCGTGCTGTGGCGAAACCAGCATGTCCCGATCGTTGCCAAGCGCGCCAGCGCGGATGTGCACCGGGCGCAGTTTCGGGAAGGCTAGCAGGTCCGCTTGTGTCAGATGGCGTTTGCCAATCCAGACAATCGGCTGTGGTCCGTGATCCAGCGTTTGTACCCTGTCCCCCACACGCAGATGTTCGATTGGGATTTCGCCGCTCGGTATGGTGATCATTGCGCCGGTGGTGAAGCAGGGGATGCCCATCGCGTGCAACATCGGCTTGTCGAGGATTTCGGGGTCGACGCCCATGAGTTGGACCGTTTCGCCGTTGGGGAAAGACAAGATAGCATGGCCCGTGCCGTTGTCCTGGACGGTCACGTCATGAACTGTCACCGGCTCACCAGCTGCGTTGTGCAGCTCGGACACGTCCAACTGGTCAAACTCTTCGCCACCAATTTGGAAATCGGAAATCGTGTCAACGCCACTGCCATCGTCGAGTACAAAAGTGTCACTTCCGTCACCGCCAGAAACGCTGTCATTACCACTACCAGCTGCGATGGTATCATTGCCGCTGGTGCCAATAATGGTGTCATTGCCGCCTCCGGTGACCCAAGTAGCGCCTTCGCTTGCGGCCGATCCATCTATGGAGTCTGCGTTTTCGGTGGTGTGGATTTCTTCGATGCTGGTGAACGAGCCACTGACGCCGCCGGTTTCGAAGGTGCCAGTAGCGTTGCCGGTGAAAGTGACGGTTGCACCTGTATCGTAGTCGCCCGCGTCGATATTGAGCGTATCATGCATGGCACCGCCGTCGATGGTCACCGTGTTTGTGACATCATCGTCGTCGGTTTCTTTTTCGTTGTCGTCTCCCGGCATGACTGCGGGCTCTAGAACGTCATCGTCAACCTCATCATCAGCCGCATCCGCGTCATCTTCCAACGGAGGATCATAGACATCAATTTCCGCGACGTCGTCATCGTCGTCCAAACTGAGTTCAAAACCAGGCAGCTCGGCTATGGCAGGTTCGACTTCGCCAAAACCGCCAAGGTCCAGGACAGCAGCCTCGAGTTCGTCGTCGTCGCTGTCCGCGCCAGCTGTGGCAGACACATTGAACACATCGTTGCCGTCCCCACCGTGAAGCTCATCGTTGCCGGAGCCGCCGGTGATGGTGTCGTCGCCTTCATCGCCATAGATTGTGTCGTCGCCGGTGCCACCGTCTAGAACGTCATTTCCTTCTTCGCCAACAAGCTCGTCGTTGCCGTCTCCGCCTTCGATACTGTCATCGCCGGTGCCCGCCCAGACCTCGTCATCGCCGCTGCTGCCAATGAAAGTGTCATTGCCGCCGACCAAAGAGGCCAGCTCTCCATCGGTTGACGCGCTGGCGTCGATGTAATCATCGTTGGAGGTGGTGTTGAGCATTTCCACATTGGCGAAGGTGCCGGAAGCGTCGCCCAAAGAGTAAGAACCCGCATTGTCGCCGCTGTAGGTGACATTCACGCCCGCGTTGGTGTTTGCGGCGTCAAAATAGACCTCGTCCCACCAGCCTTCGCCGTCGACATTTGTGACGTCGTCGGACTCGTCAATGTAGAAGTTGTCGTTGCCGCTGCCGCCTTTCAGTTCGTCGTTACCGCTGCCGCCGTAGATGTTGTCGCTGCCGTCGCCGCCATCGATGGTGTCGTTGCCATCGCCCCCGTAGATGTAGCTGTCGCCGCTGCCGCCAATGATGGAGTCGTCCCCACCAAAGCCTTCCAACGTCTGGAAGGTGGTCACGTTGGTGGCGTCGATGGTGTCGCCAAAGCTGGTGCCGGCGATGTGTTCAATGCCGTCAAAGCTGCCGGAGCCATCGGTGCCTTTGAAATCATAGGTGCCGGATTTGTCGCCGGTGAAGGTGACGTTCACACCGTCCGTAGACGTGGAGTTGGAGAAGCCCACCAAATCCCAGCCGCTGGCGTCATCGCCGCCGTCGATGACCGCGTTGTGCTGAGTGTCGGTCACCCAGACCTGATCGGAGCCGTCGCCGCCAATAAAGGTGTCGTCGCCGCCTGCGCCATACATGGTGTCGTCACCGGTCCCGCCGGTGATCTGGTCATTGCCGCTACCGCCGATGATGACGTCATTGTCAGCGCCGCCGTCGAGCGCGTTGTCACCCGAGCCGGTGGTCCAGAGACCTATTTGGTCATCGCCTTCGCCACCGTAAATGCTGTCGTTGCCATCCCCAAAGACAACGGTGTCGTTGCCGCCGCCAGCGAAGACCATATCGTTGCCGGTACTGCCATAGATATCGCTATCGGTGTCATGGATGACATCGTCGCTGTTGTCCAAATCCCGGATGGCATCGTCTCCACGGCTGCCCTCGAGGGCTTCCGTGAAGCTGTCGATATAGCCAAGACTGTTGCCTGGATCGACATTTGAGTCGTCGGGCACGAAGTAGGCCTGTCCGTCTTGCGTATAAAATGTGCCGGTGATTGTGCTTGTGCCTGGGAAGGCCACGGATCCGGTGCCGATTGGCATGTCTTCTTGTGTGAAAATGCTGGCGCCGCCAAGCCCAGAGTCAATTTCGTCCCCGGTTCCCAGTCCGTCTGATCCCACGTCGAGACTAACCAAATACCCCGTAAAAGTCGTCATTCCACTCACTCCTTAGTGTCCTTGGTCGTAGGAGGAGGGGCTTAATGAGGTCCTAAAATGCACTTTTTGCGAGAGTTTCATGAATGTGAAATTTGCCTCGGATTGGAGTGGGATTTTGTTTTAATGCAAAGGGTTAGGGTTAAGCTTTGGTAAGCGATGGCGGGCAGGGTGGCTAAGTTTTTCCGCTGGGGTGAGTTTTTGACGGAAATGAAACGCGCGGCTTGATAAGGATCAAGTTGCTGGAGGGTGAGGGCGGCTACTAAGGGCGCAAGAAATAGTTCTTGAGAGCGCCCAATGTCCTCCGATTCGCCTACCTGCGCACGCCTGAGCCGGTCTTTGACCGGGCTGTTGGCTGTTGTCGCGTTGGTGGTGCAAATGATGGTGCCACAGATGGCCCATGCCAATGCAAGTGGCGATCAAAGTGGCGATTGGATCGAGATTTGTGCGGATGCCGGACCGGTGATGGTGCGGTTGCGGGAAGATGGCTCCGTTGAAAAGCGCGCGCCGCAGTCTCCGAGCCACGGCGGCTGCCCCAAATGTCTGACCTGCGTGACGTGCGCCGGTGTCTCCGGAATTGATGCCGGCGTTGTTGCTTTGGGCGCAGCTGATGGCGTTGCTATGTCAGTGGTGGTGTGCAAGGCGGACTCTGCTGTGTTTGTCAGCAAGGCGTGGGAGCGCCCGATGACCCGCGGGCCGCCGTGTGGGCCCCAATATAAAAATGAAATGGCCCGCGCGGGCCATGTGATGACAGCGAACCCGACAGAAGGAGGTGCGCTGTGATTGTGAAGCGCGCATTTACGACCTGGGTGTCTGCAATTGTCTGTGCCTTTGGGCTCATGATGGCAGATGTAGCCAAAGCCGACAGCCTGGCGTCTTTCCTAACAGAGTTAGATCCTGCCGAACTGGCAGAGGGGGCCGACGCGTTTGGCCCGGTGCGCGAGGACGTGAAAGTCGCGCCTGTGCTCAAGGGCGGCGAGACCGTGGCTTGGGCGTTTTTGACCTCTGATTTTGTCGGCACCACCGGATATTCGGGCAAGCCGATCCATGTGGTCGCAGCCATTGACGACGACGCAGTGCTGACCGGTGTGAAGCTGGTGAAACACAGCGAGCCAATTGTGTTGATTGGCATTCCCAACAGCAAAATGGTGACGCTGACCGAAGGTTACGCTGGTCTTGACCTGAAGGTTGAGGCGGAAACAGGCGGCGAGGGGCATGATCTCGATATCATCTCCGGCGCCACTGTGACGATCATGATCATTGACGACAGCCTTGTGCGCGGCGGCATCAAAGTGGCGCGGGCCTTAGGCTTGGGTGGGCTTGCGGTGCAAGAAACCGGCCCGAAGCGTGAGCTGGACATGGCCAATCAAGCGGTTCAGGACTGGACCACATTGGCAGGCGACGGCTCTGTGCGGCGGATGACGCTGGATGTGGGGCAAGTCAACCAAGCGTTTGCCGAGATGGATGACGAACGCGCTGCAAAACGCCCAGAAAAAGGTGAGTTGGACGACACGTTTATCGACATGCATATGGCACTGGTGTCTGTGCCGTCGATTGGCCGCTCGCTGCTGGGTGACAATGAATATGAAAACCTTGTTGAATGGCTTGATGAAGGTGAACACGCCATTCTGGTGTTGGGTCGCGGCAAGTATAGCTTCAAAGGCTCCGGCTATGTGCGGGGCGGCATCTTTGACCGTATCCAGCTGATCCAAGGCGACAACTCGGTGCGTTTCTTTGACAAACAGCACCGCCGTCTGCGGGCGTTGGAAACCACTGACAGCCCAAGCTTTGTCGAGCTGGAGCTCTTTAAAATTCCGGCGGAAGCGGAGTTTGATCCGGCGCAACCGTTCCGTTTGCAGCTTCTGGTGCAACGCTCGGTGGGCGCGCTTGACCGTGTCTTCCTGACCTGGGACCTTGGGTATCGTCTTCCTGATGACTACCTGCTGCCTTTGCCTGTGGCGGCAGTTGTAGACAGTGCTGCGGATGAAGCGGCGGCGAAGGCCGCTTTGTGGCAGCGCATCTGGAAAGACAAAGTCACAGAAATTGCCATCCTTGGCGTGATGCTTCTGGTATTGACCGCTGTCTTCTTCTTCCAATTCCAAGCCACTTGGAACGCGCGCCGGTTCTATTGGTTCCGGATTGGCTATCTGACGTTCACGCTGTTCTTCATTGGGTGGTATGCCAATGCGCAGTTGTCAGTGGTGAATATCATGGCGCTGGCAAATTCGATGCGTTCGGGTTTCACCTGGGATGCCTTCCTGATGGATCCGCTGGTGTTCATCCAATGGTTTGCCATCGCTGCGGCGTTGCTGTTCTGGGGCCGCGGGGCCTACTGTGGCTGGCTGTGCCCGTTTGGTGCGCTGCAAGAGCTGACCAACCAAATTGCGCGTTACTTCAAAGTGCCGCAATGGACCCTGCCGTGGGGGCTGCATGAGCGCCTGTGGCCGATTAAATACATGATCTTCCTAGGACTGTTTGGCGTGTCGCTGGCGTCTTTGGAAACTGCGGAGCAACTGGCCGAAGTCGAGCCGTTCAAAACCGCGATCATTCTGAAATTTGTACGTGACTGGCCGTTTGTTGTGTTTGCCGGATCGTTGCTGGTGGCGGGGCTGTTCATTGAACGCTTCTACTGCCGCTACCTGTGCCCACTGGGTGGGGCACTCGCGATCCCTGCGCGTATGCGCATGTTTGATTGGCTGCGTCGCTACAAAGAGTGCGGTAGCCCGTGCCAGACCTGTGCCAATGAATGTCCGGTACAGGCCATTCACCCAACCGGGGAAATCAACCCCAACGAATGCGTGAACTGCCTGCATTGTCAGGTGCTCTATCAGAGCGAAGCCAAATGTCCTGTTGTGATCCGCCAGCTTAAGCGGCGCGAGAAAACGGGCTCGGCTGAGATCAAGATTCCGAAGAAATCTGCTCCGGCCAATCATCCAAATGCAAAGACTGCATAGACCTTTAAGGAGGGAACAATGTCTGAAGACCTGAAAAATATGAAAGTCAGCCGTCGTGGCGTGATGGGCGCGGCAGCGACCGGCGCGGTTCTGGCCGGTACCGGTGTGGGTTCACTGGTCGGTGGCGCTAGCCCAGCCGCCGCCGCTGGCAAGGCCTCCATGGCGCCAGGTGAACTGGACGAATACTACGGCTTCTGGTCCTCCGGCCAAAGTGGTGAACTGCGTGTGCTCGGCGTGCCATCCATGCGTGAGCTGATGCGTGTGCCTGTGTTCAACCGCTGTTCCGCAACCGGTTGGGGCCAGACCAATGAATCGCTGAAGGTTCTGACCGAAGGCTTGACCGACAAAACCAAAGAGTTCCTCGCCGCAAACGGCAAGGTGACCTACGACAACGGTGACCTTCACCACCCACACATGTCCTTCACCGACGGCACCTACGATGGTCGCTTCCTGTTCATGAACGACAAAGCCAACACCCGTGTGGCGCGTGTGCGTTGTGACGTGATGAAGTGTGACAAGATCATCGAGATCCCGAACGCACACGACATTCACGGCCTGCGTCCACAGAAATACCCACGTACCGGTTATGTGTTTGCAAACGGCGAGCACGAAGCACCGCTGGTGAATGACGGTAAAATCCTGAACGAGCCAGAGAAGTACGTAAACATCTTCTCGGCGATTGACGGCGACACCATGGAAGTGGCGTGGCAGGTGATTGTTTCGGGTAACCTCGACAACACCGACTGTGACTACCAAGGTAAATACGCCTACTCGACTTCCTATAACTCCGAGATGGGCATGACCCTGGCGGAGATGACCGAGAGCGAACTGGACCACGTTGTTGTCTTCAACATCGCGGAAATCGAGAAAGCGATCGAGACCGGCGACTATCAGGAACTGAACGGCGTGAAGGTTGTGGATGGCCGCAAGGGCTCCAACAAAAACTACACCCGTTACGTGCCAATTCCAAACTCGCCACACGGCATCAACACCGCACCAGACGGCAAGCACGTCTGTATCGCTGGTAAGCTGTCTCCAACCGTCTCCGTGATGGATGTGACCAAGCTGGACGACGTGTTCTACAAAGACGCCGATCCACGCTCCGCAATTGTGGCAGAACCACAGTTGGGTCTTGGCCCACTTCACACCGCGTATGACGGTCAGGGCAACTGCTTCACAACCTTGTTCCTCGACTCTCAGGTTGTGAAATGGAACCTTGAAGCGGCTGTGAAACAGTATGCCGGTGAAGATGTGGATCCGATCCTTGAGAAAGTGGATGTGCACTATCAGCCGGGCCACAACTCGACCTCCATGGGTGAAACCAAAGAGGCCGACGGCAAGTGGCTGATCTCGATGAACAAGTTCTCCAAAGACCGTTTCTTGAACACCGGTCCTTTGAAACCAGAGAACGAGCAGTTGATCGACATCACAGGCAGCGAGATGAAAGTGGTGCATGATGGGCCAACTTTTGCCGAACCGCATGACAGCATCATTGTACGCCGTGACATCGTGAACCCGAAAAACGCCTATGACCGTAACGACCCAATTTGGGAAGATACCCGCAAGCAAGCGGAAGCGGACGGCGTGGATCTGGACGACTGGCAGGATCAGATCATCCGGGACGGCAACAAAGTGCGCGTCTACATGTCGAGCCAGGCGCCAAACTTTGCCATCGAGGACTTCACTGTCACCGAAGGCGATGAGGTCACTGTGATTGTCACCAACCTGGATGACATTGACGATTTGACCCACGGCTTCTGCATGGCGAACTTTGGTGTGGCGATGGAAGTGGGCCCACAGGCGACCGCTTCTGTGACCTTCACCGCTGCTCGGGCCGGTGTACACTGGTTCTACTGCCAGTGGTTCTGCCACGCGCTGCACATGGAAATGCGCGGCCGGATGTTTGTTGAGCCAAAAGGTGCATAAGTCATGATGAAATGGTCCCTTTCCGTTGTGTTTGCTCTGTTGGCCTCCGCTTCTTTGGCGGCTGACTGGGACGTGCCGTTGCGGGACGGGGCCATTTCCGAGACACTGGCGCAGGCGGAGGACGGTGACGTGCTTCGCCTCGCTGCTGGCACCTACAATGAGACGGTGGTGCTGGACAAAACCGTGACGCTGGACGGGCAGGGCCATGCCACCCTTGATGGGCAGGGCAACGGGTCTGTGATTACAGTGACAGGCGACGATGTGGTGGTGCGCGGGCTGACAGTGGTTGGCTCTGGCGATCGGCACGAGGACATCGACAGCGGTATTCAGTTGAAGAAAACTGCCTATGCGCCGCAGATTTTGGACAATGTATTGCTAGGCAACCTCTACGGAATCGACATTCACGGCGCCAAAGATGCGCTGGTGGCGGGCAACCGTATTGAGGGACGGCAGGACCGGTTGATGAACCGCCGCGGCAACGGGATTTATGTGTGGAACGCACCCGGCGCTGTGGTTGAGAAAAATGACGTGAAATGGGGGCGCGACGGGATTTTTGTGAACTCGTCCAAGCGCAACATTTTCCGGGACAACCTGTTCCGCGAGCTGCGCTTTGCGGTGCACTATATGTATGCGGACCGCTCCGAAGTGACCGGCAATGTCAGCATCGGCAATGATCTGGGCTATGCGGTGATGTTCACAACCCATGTGAAGGTCAAAAACAACGTGTCGATCAATGACCGCGAACATGGGGTGATGTTAAACTATGCCAACCGCAGTGAGATCACCGGGAACTATGTGAAGGGCGCCAAGGAGAAATGCACCTTCCTCTATAATTCCAACAAGAACGATTTCTCCGACAACTGGTTTGAGGGCTGTGGCATTGGCATTCACTTTACAGCTGGTTCTCAGGACAACCGGATTGTGGGCAATGCCTTTGTGGGCAATCGCACGCAGGTGAAATTTGTCTCCACCAAGTGGCATGAATGGTCCGAGGAGGGCCGTGGCAACTACTGGAGCGACAATGCAGCCTTTGACGTAAACGGCGACGGGTTTGCGGACAGCCCCTATCGACCAAACGACTCGATGGACCATGTGCTCTGGAGCCAACCGGCGGCAAAAATGCTGCTCGGCTCACCTGCGGTGCAGATGGTGCGGTGGTCGCAATCAGCTTTTCCGGCGTTGTTGCCGGGGGGCGTGATTGACAGCCACCCTTTGATGAAACCCATTCGGCCAGCGGCGGCCGAGAAGGTGGACCAAGATGGATAAGATCCTAGACATACAAGGCCTCGTGAAAGATCGGGGCAAAACGCGCGTTTTGCATGGGGTGGACCTCACGGTTTCCTCTGGCGAACGGGTGGCCCTGCTCGGCCACAATGGTGCAGGCAAGTCGACGCTGATCAAAACGGTGTTGGGCCTGACCAAGATGGGCGGTGGCAGTGTGAAGATTGCGGGCCACAAGCCGGGCAGCGGAGCGGCACGTGCGGATACGGCGTTTTTGCCGGAGGCGGTGAGTTTTCATCCGGCTTTGACAGGGCGTGAACAACTGACGTTGTTTGCAAGGCTTGCGGGGCAGAAGGCTGATATTGCCGGCTTGCTGGAGCGTGTGGGGCTGGCGGATGCGTTGGACCGGCGCATTGGCACCTATTCCAAAGGCATGCGGCAACGTCTTGGTTTGGCGCAAGTGCTACTGGGTAAACCCAAGCTGGCTTTGCTTGATGAGCCGACCAGCGGGTTGGACCCAATTTCCCGCCAAGACCTCTACGCCATCATTGACGAGTTGGCTGCGGGCGGCTGTGCCGTGCTGATCGCCAGCCACGCATTGACCGAAGTTGAGGCGCGCACGGATCGGATTGCGATTATGCGCAAAGGCCATTTGGTGGCCGATGACACGTTGGCAGGTCTGTCTGCCAAAGCTGGATTGCGCACCAAGATGCGTGTGCGCGCCACTTCGGACGCCGAAGCGCTGGTTCAAGTCACTGGCGGGCGTCGTATGAACGGCGCCTCGGTGGAAATCGAGATCGACGCCGCAGGCAAAATGGAAATGCTGCGTAAGATTGCCGAGATGGGCGGCGCGGTGGCGGATGTGGATATCACCCCGCCACGGCTCGAAGACCTGTATAGATTTTATGCCAAAGAGGAGTTGCACTGATGCGGTTTCTGGCAATTGCACAGGCGGAGATGCGCATTTTGGCGCGCAACCGCTGGTTATTCATGGCAACCCTGATCATGGTGCTGTTTGCGCTGGCGCTGACCTTTGCAGGTAGCGCGCCCACCGGCACTCTGGGCGTGGACATGCTGACGGTCTCCGTGACGTCGATGACCACCCTGTCCGTTTATCTCGCGCCTCTGTTGGCGCTGATGATGGCGTTTGATGCCGTGGCGGGGGATGCGGAACGCGGCTCTTTGGGCCTGTTGCTCAGCTATCCAGCCGGACGGGGCGAAATCCTGTTGGGCAAGTTTGCGGCGCACCTTGCGGCACTGACCATCGCCATGACCATTGGCTTTGGCACGGCGGGGGCCATCGCAGCCTACATGGGCGGCGCAGGGCAAGACAGCGTTTTGGCGCTTCTGCGCCTTATCGGCACCTCGGTGCTGTTGGGCGGCGTGTTTCTGACATTGGGATACATGGTGTCTTCGCTTGCGAAATCCGCCACGGCGGCCGCTGGCATGGCCGCAGGTCTTTGGCTGATCTTTGTGGTGCTGTATGATCTAGGTCTGCTGGGCGCAGTGGTGATGGACACTGGCGGCTGGTTCACCGAGACCCTGTTCCCCTGGCTGATGGTGGCCAATCCGGCGGACGCCTTCCGTCTGTGGAACATTGCCAGCTCTGAAAGCGTGGCCTTGGCCAGTGGTATGGTTGGTGCGGCTTCTGCCTTGCCAAGTTGGGCGGCTCCGTTGTCTCTGGCAATCTGGCCTCTGTTGGGCTTTGCTTTTGCCCGGCTGGCCTTCCGGAGGGTGGAACCATGAGACTACCCTTGATTGCGGCCGCGCTATTGGCTTTGGCCGCCTGTAAGGAAGAGGCCGCTGTGGCGCCACCTGATCCGGTGCCCTTGACCGAAGAGGCGCTGAGCTTCTTTTGTCAGATGAATGTCGCGGAACATGGCGGGCCCAAAGGCCAGATCCACTTGGAAGGCTATCCCGCGCCGCTGTTCTTTGCGCAGACTCGCGACATGGTGGCCTATCTTAAAAGCCCCGAGCGGGACGCCAAAATCATCGGCGTATACGTGAGCGACATGGGCGAGGCGCAATCTTGGGCGCAGCCGGGAATCGAAAACTGGGTGCTCGCAGAGGGCGCACATTTTGTGGTTGGGGCCAAAGTGGCCGGTGGAATGGGCGCTCAGGAGGTGGTTCCGTTCAAAGAACTGCAAGATGCGGCAAATTTTGCGACCCAATGGGGTGGGCAAATTATGTCATTGGATGCTATTCCCACCGAAGCAGTCCTTGGACCGATAGATTTAGATCAGACGTTGGAGACCCCGTCATGACCCGTTTGAACCGCCGCCGTTTTCTGACCATCGCCGCAGCGAGCGCCGCTGTGCCTGCGGGCATGGCCGTTGCCGCAACCGAAACCGCCACCTGGTCTGGTATTGCGCTGGGCGCGCCTGCCCAGATGAAGATTGCCGGTATGAGCGCCTCTGAAGCGGCGCCAATCTTTGCCGCGGTGGAAGCTGAGCTGTCCCGTCTGGAAGGCATCTTCTCCCTCTACCGCGACAGCGCGCTGACCACGCTGAACCGTGACGGTGTTCTGTCCGCGCCTGCGCCAGAGCTGTTGGAAGTGCTGAGCCTGAGCGACAGCATCAACAAAGCCAGCGGCGGCGCGTTTGACCCATCCGTGCAGCCGCTGTGGCTGGCCAAGGGTGGCAAAGGTGACGTCTCCAATGCGCAGGGCCTCGTGGGCTGGCAGAACGTGCAGTTTGACACAGCTGCTGTGAAGTTTGACTCCGACGGTATGGCGCTGACCCTGAACGGCATCGCGCAGGGCTACGTCACCGACCGCGTTGTGGCGCTGATGAAAGATGCAGGCCTGACCAATGTGCTGATGGATATGGGCGAAGTGGCTGCTCTGGGCACCAAGGCGGATGGCGCTGGCTGGAAAGCCGGTGTGGCCACGCCAGAAGGTGACATCGTTGCCCGCGTGACCCTGACCGACCGTGCGTTGGCAACCTCCGCGCCGTCGGCCACTGTTCTGTCCGGCACCGAAGGTCACATCTTCCTGCCAAACGGCGCAGCAAGCGTTCAGGCGCTGGCCTCTGTGTCCGCACCAAAGGCCGCTGTGGCAGATGCGCTGTCCACCGCGCTGTGCCTGATGGATGAGGCCGCTGGCCGCTCCATGGTGGATCAGTTTGCCGGTGCGCGCATCGAAGCGCTGGCCTAAGATAAAAGGGCGTTTTGCCCAGAGAATTTGGGCCTCTCGCACTGACGTGCGGGGGGCTTTTTTTGTGCCTGTTAAGCTGTGCCTGCACTGCGGGTTTCATGCGGAACGCGTGATTGGACTGGCTTTGAATTTTGCGCTTTTTGCCCTCGTTTCGGGATCCAATATGTGAAGGTCGCGCCTAAGTACTTCAGGGGAAATAGTAAAATTTACCATTCCGCTGGAAGCCATCACATGGCAGGACATTTGTAAGCCTTCTGTTAAGGATCATTTCCCTAGATTGGTATCGGAATTCTATACCAGGGAACGAAGGTACTATTAACGATGACTACAACTTTGACTGCCGCCGTGACGCAATTTGGACTCGACGGCAAGGATGGTGACGCGCTTATTCGCGCGGGTGCCAGAGTGACGCCTTGGTTGGACGAAATTCTCGACTATTTCTATGACTATGCAATGGCGCAGGAAGGCGCGGCCAAGTTCTTTAATTCTGACGAGATGCTGGCCCACGCCCGCAGCCAGCAAAAGAAGCATTGGACAATGCTTCTGAATGGGCAGTTTGATGAGAGCTTTTATCAGGCCACGCAAACTATCGGCGAAGTACACTTTCGCATTGAACTGCCGTTTGATCTCTATTTGGCTGGGTATTCTCGCGCCACGTCCTATATCCAAACCCGCCTCATGCAGCGGGGTCGCAAGTTTATGGGCCCAATGGCCAAGGCAGAAATCGCGCAGCAGCTCTCTGCTCTGACGCGCGCCTTTACCCTCGATATGAACCTGGTGATCCAAGCCTACTTCAAGGCGCAGCAGGCGGAACAGACGCTGGCCTTCGGATACTTGCAAGACGGCATGCAGAGGATGGCCAACAAAGATCTGTCGCAGCAGATCCCAGGGCCAGACAGTAGCGATTTTCCCGCGCGCTATGATGGCATGCGTATTGGGTTCAATCAGCTGCAACAGGATATGGGCGCGGTGATGTGCTCGATCAAAAATGCCACCGATGACCTTGATCTGACAGCAGCTGAAGTGAACTCCGGCGCGGATGATCTGGCGCGGCGCACGGAAACACAGGCTGCGACGCTGGAGCAAACAACGCAGTCCGTTGAAGAGATCACCAAAAGCGTGCAGTCGTCGTCCAGCGCGACCCAGGAAACTGACACGATGATGGCGCAGACCCATCAGCAGGCCCAAACCGGGCAGGACGTGATGCGGGAAACCGTGGCCAAGATGCGCGAGATTGCCGAATCATCAGCGCAGATTTCACAAATTACGGATGTGATTGACGAGATTGCCTTTCAAACCAACCTTTTGGCACTCAACGCAGGGGTGGAAGCCGCGCGTGCAGGTGACGCCGGGCGCGGGTTTGCCGTGGTGGCCTCAGAGGTGCGGAGTTTGGCACAGAGAGCCGCAGACTCGGCGGCCGAGATTAGCGAGTTGATCAAAGCCTCGTCTGATCTGGTGGAGAACGGTGTTGAGATGGTGGATCAGGCCGGGCGAGTCTTGGGGAACATTGTGAACAAAGTTGAATCGGTTGCGAATCTCACATCACAGGTGGCGAACTCCTCCAAAGAGCAGTCCGAAGGGTTGAGCCAAATTTCCAGCAGCCTGTCTCAGTTGGACAATGTGACCCAGCAAAACGCCGCCATGGTTGAGCAAACTGCCGCCGCTGTGGGCTCGATGCAGCGCGACACCACTTCAATGTCGCATCTGGTAGGTGAGTTTGTTTTGGCAGACATCGCGGATGATGAAGACCCTGCGGTTTGCGAGGCACAGGATGACGCTGGCAGGGTTGCTGCCTAATCAGCAAAGGCAGGAATGTGGTTTGGTCGGAGCGTTGCGCGTTCCGGCCTTTTTCGTTTTCGCTGCGACTTTTTCTCACTTTGTCGATCCGGCTTGGTTTTGGTCAAGTCTGCGCAAAGTCTCCCGACTTACCTTGGCCGGGAGCAGGTAATTTATCAGGTGAGTCATGTCCGCGCTATTTCGTGTCTTCTCCGAAGGTTTTCGGGTTTTCTTCCTTGCAGCAGGCGTGTTTGGCGCCGGGGCAGGGATACTTTGGACCTTGTCCTTGGCCGCAGGCGGCGCTGGGCTGGACGCTCTTGAGATGGCGCCGAGCCAGTGGCACGCCCATGAGATGATTTTTGGCTACGGTTCAGCAGCAATTGGCGGGTTTTTCCTAACCGCAGTGCCCAATTGGACCGGCGCAAAAGGCGCGCGGATCGGGTTTATTGCCGGTGTCTTTGGGCTGTGGCTGATCGGGCGCATCGCCCTGTGGCCGCTGGGTGTGGTGCCCCCAATGGCAGCAATGGTCGCGGATCTGGCGTTTGTGCCTGTTTTGGCGTGGAAAATCCTGAGCCAACTGCTGAAACGCCCCAAACCGCAGAACATGATCTTGTTGTCGATGCTGGTGGCGCTTTGGGTGAGCAACCTGTTGGTGCATCTGGAATGGACCGGCCTGACTGATGACACCGCGCGTCAGGGGATCAACGGCGGGCTGATGACCTTGGTTGGTTTGATTGGCGTGTTGGGAGGCCGGGTCACACCGGCATTCACACGCAACGCCATGAAGCGTGTAGAGGTGCCGGAGGCGGACTGGCCCAAAACACCAGACATTCTCAACAAAGCCTCGATTGTGACTTCGCTGGTGCTGCCCTGGGCCGCGATGAGCGGCATTGGTGTGCTGTTGGCCTGCGTGGCATTGGTGGCTGGCGCGGCGCAGTTGTTGCGCTTGAGCGGGTGGAAAAGCCTGTGGACCACAAGCCAGCCCATTCTATGGTCGCTGCACATCAGCATGGGGTTTCTGGCGCTTGGCCTGATCCTATGGGGGCTGTCTGGATTTGGCATTGGTCAGGAGTTGGCGGCCATTCACGTGCTGGGCATCGGCTGTGTCGGTGGCATGACGCTGGCGGTGATGAGCCGCGCCGCGTTGGGGCACACCGGGCGGGCGCTGATTGCGCCAAAGCCTGTGGTGTGGGCTTACGGCGCCATGGCCGCTGCCGCGCTGATGCGCTGGGTCGGGCAGAGCTTTTTGATGGCGGTGTACGACTTTACGCTGATGCTGGCCGGGGGGCTTTGGGTGGCGGCGATGGTGTTGTTCCTGATCGCGATTTTCCCAATGTCTGTGGCCCCCCGCGTGGACGTAAAAGGCGCTTAGGCTTTCTTGCTGTCGTCCACGATGGTCATTTTTGCGAGACCGCTCTCGCCCAGCGGAATGGTGGCAAACGGCCCGCCAATGGTCATCTGCGCCAGATCGGTTGGGTCGGCTGGCGGCGCGTCGGCAAGGATGGCCTCGGCAAACTGTTCCGCGTTGTCTTGCGGCTTGTAACCGATGTGACCAGCGCCGGTGTTGTGCACCGGGGCGCGGTCGTTGTTGGAAATGCCGTAGACAATTGAAAAGCCAACGGTTTGCGCGGTGATTGCTGCGGTGACCATGCGGATCAGATCCTCATAGCTGAGCCATGTGGAAAGCGAGCGCGGGGCCACCACTTGCGCACAAGAGAAAATGCGCATGTGAACGCTTTCTACTCCGCGTTTGTCCCAATACATGCGGCCCAAGTCTTCGGCAAAACACTTGGCGAGGCCATAAAAAGTGTCGGGGCGGTGCGGTGCGTCGATGCCGATGTTGTCGGCAATTTTGTGCATGCCCACGGCGTGTACGGAGCTGGCATAAACCACCCGTTTCACACCATTGCGGTAGGCGGCTTCCCAGACGTTATGTGCGCCGATGATGTTGGGGCCGAGGATCTCCTCAAACGGGGCCTCATCGCCAATGGCGCCAAAATGCACCACCATATCGGCGTCCTTCAGCACCTCGAGCATGGCATCCAAGTCGGCCAGATCGGCCTGCACGTAGCGTTCACCCGCATAAAGCGTGCCAATGTCCTCAGTGATGTCGGTGGAGACCAGTTCATCTGCCAGTTTGGTCAGCGGCTCACGCAGGTAGGAGCCAAGGCGGCCAGCGGCGCCGGTGAGGACAAGTTTCTTCATGATCAGGGAGCTTTCACGTCTTCTAGTAAAGTGTCAGCGGCGCGGGCCAAAAGGCCGGCATCCGAGCCGCAGGCGACAAAGGTGAACCCCGCGCCCAACAGGCGGCGGGCAAAACCCACGTCACGCACCAGGGTGCCAACGGGGATTTTCTTGGAAATCAGCCGCATGGCGGCGGGCAGGATTTTGGCCCAGACGTCGTCATGCATGGCTTGGCCGAGGTAGCCCATGTCGGCGGCAATGTCGGCGGGACCGAAGAAGACCCCATCGACGCCATCGGTGGTTGCAATAGCGTCGACATTCTCCAGCGCCTGCAGGGACTCGACTTGCACCAGCACGGCGGTCTGATCGTCCACGGTTGCGGTGTAGTTTTTGTCGCGGCCAAAGCCTGTGGCGCGCGTGGTGCCGCCATATCCACGGATGCCTTTGGGGGGGTAGCGCGTGGCGGCCACCGCGGCGGCGGCTTCCTCAGCGTTTTGCACCATCGGGAAGAGCAACCCCGGCGCGCCAACGTCCATCAGGCGTTTTACTTTCACTGGGTCGTTCCAGTCCGGGCGCACAATGGCGGTGCCGTCATAGCCTTTGATGACTTGCAGTTGTGCCTGCACGTCTGAGAGCTCGCCCGCGCCATGCTCCATATCCAAGAGCAGCCAGTCATAGCCTGCGCCCGCGACCACTTCGGTGGTCAGGGGGTCGCCAAGTGAGACCCAGAGGCCAATTTGCGGTTTGCCATCGCGGATTGCGGTCAGGAACGGGTTGGATTGCACCATTAGATCACGGCCTTCTCAACTATGGGATCATTGTTGAGCACACGTTCAAACGTAAAGGGCGCCATGTCTAGGGTGCGGAATTCCCCGTAGGTCAGTAATTCTGCCACGGCACGGCCCATGGCGGGGCTTTGTTGCAGCCCGTGGCCGGAGAATCCGTTCTGGAATATGAAGTTGGTGATCTCGGGATGGGCGCCCAAAATCGCGTTTTGATCCAGCGTGTTATAGGCGTAGTGTCCGGCCCATTCGGCGCCAACTTTGATCGCCTCGAACTGCGGAATGCGAGTGGCGATGATCGGCCAGACGTGATCCTGCCAGCGGTTGTGATCCATGTGGAAGTCGTCAAAACCCACAGCCGGGTCCGGATCGGGGGCACATCCAGCTAGGTATGTTTCAGGGCCGTCTTGGCGAAAATGCACGCCGGAGGGATCAATCGTGAGAGGCAGTTCCATATCCAGCGGCGTTTCAGCGGAAAAAATCCAGGTGAAGCGCTTGCGCGGTTCCACCGGCATATGGATGCCGGCCATTTCCGAGGTGCGTGCGGCGCGCGGACCAGACGCGTTCACCACCTGACCGCAGGACACAACATCTCCTGAGGCGAGGGTGACCGAGGTGACTTTGCCGCCATCGCGTGCCATGGCGACCACTTCGCCCTGTACATATTCGACACCACGTTCGCGGGCGGAGCGGCGGAACCAGTCAAACACCACGCCGCCGTCCCAATACCCCTCGTCTTTGGTGTTGATCGAACCCAGCAGGATGTCGTCCACATTGTAGAAAGGGTAACGCGCGGCGATGTCTTCTGCGCTCAGGAGTTCGGTTTCGGCCCCGGCAGCAAGTTGCACCTTTTGGTTGTCGCGCAGGGTTTGGGCAAAGTCTTCGTCGTCCGCCAAATAGAGATAACCGTAGTTCTGAATATCCAACTCCGGCACGCGGTCATCTCCGCCCATATGCTTGCGCAGGTTTTTCACAAAATCGGCGGCGAACTGCGAGATCTGGACGTTCAGCTGATTGGAAAACTGCTGTCGCATACAGGAGTTGGTGTGGGCAGTGGAGCTGAATTCGTAGGATGGGTCTTTTTCCACCACCAGAACCGAGCCGCTAAAATCCGGATTGTTGGACAAAAACCATGCGGTGGAGGATCCCATGATCGCCCCACCGATGATAACCACGTCGTAAGTTGTTTTGGTTGGCTTGGTGGCCATTGCGCCTGCTGCCATTAGACAATCTCCCCCCGTTTGGCCCGCGAAAGGGCCTCGGCAATCTCATCTGCCGATATGTTGTAATGCTCTGCGGCGTGCTCCGGAGTGATGTAGCCAAGCGCAAGGTCGCGTTTGACACGCGCCGGATCACGACGGTTTGGGTTACCGTAGCCAGCGCCGCCGGGGAAGCCCATTTGCACCACTGTGCCGTGGGGTATGAATTGTTTGCCTTTGCCGCGCACCGCAGCGCCATCAGACCTTGCCAGACGGGTGGCCCCACCGGCGCCGCCCTCGCGGCGGCCTTGCGCCGGGTGGTCCACGCGGTCCAGCATCAGGGAGATGTCAAACTCGTGGCCCTCACGTGCGCCGACGTCCATGTATTGCCCCAGACCGCCACGGAATTCGCCCGCGCCGCCACTGTCCGGGCGCAGCTCTTTGCGCCAGATCAGCACAGGGCCAACCTGTTCGGTGGCCTCCACCGGCATGGTCATCACGCCAGAGGGGAAGGCGGTGGCATTCATGCCGTCCAATGAGGGGCGCGCGCCGGAGCCACCGGAGTTGAAAGTCAGCACCTCGGCGCGCACAGCATCTGCTGGCGCGTCGCCGTCCATGCGGGGGCGCAGGGAGACCTGGAAGTTACACAAACACCCCGCACCTTCGGCGGGCACGGTGTTGGGCAGCAGTTTGTCGAGCGCGTTGTAGACCGTGTCGGGCACCATATGGCCAATCACGTGACGCAGCGCGACCGGGGCCGGGAACTTGGCGTTCACAATGCTGTTGTCCGGCGCGGTGATCTCAAACGGGGCCAATGAGGCGGCGTTGTTGGGGATTTCCGGAGCGATGGCGCATTTTAATGCGTAGCAGGCATAGGCCTTGGTGTAGACCAGCGGCACGTTGATGCCTTTTTTGTCGAGGCCGGACGTGCCGTCCCAATCGCTGAGAATGCGGTCTTTCTCGATGGTCAGTTTGACGTGCAGGTCGATCGGTGTGTCGTAGCCGTCAATGCGCAAGTGTCCTTCAGCTTCACCGGGTGTGAGCGCGTTGATGCGCGCCAAAGTGGCTTCGCGGGAATTGGTCAGGATGAAGTCGGAGATGCCAGTCAGATCGGAGAGACCAAACTCTTCCACCATGTCGATCAGGCGGCGGTGGCCAATCTCGTTGCAGTTTGCCAGCGCGTAGATATCGCCAACCAACTGATCCGGCTCCCGTACGTTGCCCCGGATCAGCGCCAGCAGGGTTTGATCCACCGTGCCCCGGTCGGCAAACTTCATGATTGGCAGATAAAGCCCTTCTTCGTGTACGTCATTGGCATCCGCGCCAAAACCGCGCCCGCCGATGTCGGTGACATGCGCGGTGCAGGCAAAAAAACCGATCAGCGCACCGTTGTGAAAAGATGGCGTGACCACGGTAATGTCGTGTTTGTGGCCGGTTCCTTCCCATGGGTCGTTGGTCAGATAAACGTCGCCCTCAAACATGTTGTCGCGCCCGATGCGGCGGATGAAATGGCCCACGGCGTCGGCCATGGCGTTTACATGGCCCGGGGTGCCGGTCACCGCTTGGGCGAGCATGTCTCCGGCCTCGTTGTAAACCCCGGCAGAGAGGTCGCCCGCTTCGCGCACGGAAGTGGAAAAGGCCGTGCGGACAAGCGCTTGCGCCTGTTCTTCGACCACGGAGATCATGCGGTTCCACATGACCTGATAGGCAACTTTGCTGTGCTCGGTCATTGCGTGGTCTCCTTTGTGCGCACGTCCAGCGTGCCGTCGGCGTGGGTCAGTACCTCGCGGCTGGCGGGCACAACCACGGTGGTCTCATCTTCGGTCACCACGGCTGGCCCTTGGGCGATATGGCTGGTTGGCAGGTCAGCGCGGGCGATGACGGCGGCGTCCACGGTTTGGGCCAAGGCCGGATCAAAGAGGGGGCGTGTCATGGTTGGACCGAGGGGCGTCAGCGTGCCTGTGTCTGCAAGGGGCGTGGCCGCGTCCTGAGCGGTGTAGGCGTTCACGCTCCAGACGGTGATTTCCACCTCCATGCCCTCAACCGCGCGGCCAAAGAGCGCTTTGTAGTCGCTTTCAAACAGGCGCAGGAAGGTGGGCGCGTCGGGGTTTGCGGCTTGCTCGGCGGTGAGGGAGATGGGGATTTCCCAGCCCTGTCCGGCGTAGCGCATGTAGATTTTTTGGTCGCGCAGGATGTCTGCATCCGCATCACAGGAGCGCACAAAGCGGGTGGCCTCATCAGACATGTCGTCAAACAGGGCTTTGACTTTGGCGGGGTCAAAATCGCTCAGTCGCATGAAGACAGAGCGGTTGGCTTCAAAGCTAAACGGTGCGCGCAGAAAGCCGATGGCGGAGCCGACGCCCGCGCCTTGCGGCACCAGACAACGGGAGACGCCAAGTTTTTCGCACAGCCTTGCGGCATGCAGCGGGGCGGCACCGCCAAAGGCAATCATCGTGTACTCAGACAGGTCCTCGCCGTTTTCCACCGCATGCACGCGGGCGGCGTTGGCCATGTTTTCGTCCACCACTTCCGCGAGGCCAAAGGCCGCCTCGGTTGCGTCCATGTCCAGCGTTTGGCCAATCACGGTGTCCAGCGCCTTGGCTGAATTGTCGGGATGTAGCGGGATGGATCCGCCCGCAAAGTTGTTGGGATCAAGCTTACCCAGGATCAGGTCGGCATCAGTCACGGCGGGGGTGTCGCCGCCTCGGCCATAGCAGGCCGGTCCGGGTTCGGACCCAGCGCTCTCCGGGCCAACGCGGATTTGGTTCATCGCGTCCACATGGGCGAGCGAGCCGCCGCCTGCGCCAATCTCCACCATGTCGATCACCGGGATCGAAATTGGCATGCCGGACCCTTTTTTGAAGCGATAGGTGCGGGCAACTTCAAACACGCGGGCGGTTTTGGGTGTCTGATCTTTGATCAGGCAAATTTTGGCGGTGGTGCCACCCATGTCAAAGCTCAGCACTTTGCTGAGGCCGTGCTTGGCCGCGATGTCGGCTGCAAAAATCGCACCGCCAGCCGGGCCGCTTTCCACCAAACGCACGGGGAAATCTGCGGCGCTCTCTAACGACATGATACCGCCGCCGGAGTGCATCAGGAATACAGGGCACGCTGCGCCTTCGTCCGCCAACCGGTCTTTCAGGCGGCCAAGGTAAGACTTCATCAGGGGCTTGATGTAGGCGTTGGCGATGGTGGTGTTGAAGCGTTCATATTCACGCATCTGCGGGGAGACCTCGCAGGACAACGAGACCATCACGTCGGGCAGTTTTTCCGCCAGAACCTCTGCGATCAGACGTTCGTGAGCGTCGTTTACATAGGAGTGCAGCAGGCCCACAGCGATGCTTTCGTAGTTGGCTTCGGCCAGCTCGTCGGCCAGCGCCTCGATGTCGGCGCGGTCCAGCGGGATCAGCGCGGAACCTGTGGCATCCATGCGTTCGCGCAGCACATAGCGGCGGTTGCGCGGCAAAAGCGGCTCTGGAAGTGTGAGGTTCAGGTCATACTGCTCAAACCGGCTTTCGGTGCGCATTTCGATCACATCGCGGAAGCCTTCTGTGGTGATCAGCGCGGTCTTGGCGCCACGCCGCTCGATCAACGCATTGGTGGCCAACGTGGTGCCGTGGATGATTTGGTCGATGGCGGTGGGTGTCACACCGGCCTTGGCGCAGACCTGATGCATGCCATCCACAATGGCGTTTTCCGGCGCGGCGTAGGTGGTCAACACTTTTGTGGAAAAACGCTTTTGGTCGATTTCCAGCACCACATCGGTGAAGGTTCCGCCAATGTCGACGCCCAAGCGGGTCCTGTGTGATGGCATCTGATTGCGCCTCCTTCTGTCTTGTGTCGAAGGGTAGAGCGCAGACTTCATGAAATCCAATTATTAGATTTCATGAATTGGATTGAGAAAATTTATCCTGCGGCATGAGCCTGCGCTACTTGCTGCGCCAATTCCGCTGCAGCCTCCACAAAACTGGGGCAGGTGTCGGCGTCGTAGCGGGCGTAGAACTGCAGCGCGTCGGGCACCCAGAGGTAGCGCAGGGGCTCCAAAGTGCCATTGGCCAAGTCCTCGCGCACCATGGCTTCGGGTAGGCAGGCCACGCCCAACCCGTCGCGGGTCATTTGGTGACAGGCAGCGAGGTTGGAGGAGGAGACATGCCGGACTGAGACATCGGAGAAGGCGGCGAAGTGATCCTGCATCTGGTTGTAGGGAATGGTGCCGCGGGCGTGGGTCAAAACTGGATGTTGCGCCAGATCGTGCAGGCTGAGCACCTTGCCGGACAGGTCCAGTTTGGGGCTGGCGACCCACAACATTGGCAGGGGCCCAAGATCAGCGTTGCCACTGATCTGGCGTTCAAACGGGGCGCTTTGCAGGGCAAGATCGATCCTGCGCTCCGTCAAATCGCGGGACAGGTTCACCGACAGATCAACGGTCAGGTCCATGTCGATATTGGGAAAGCGCTGTTTGAGCGCGGAGAAGAACTCGCCGAGCCACGTGTGCACAATCATCTCGGTCACGCCAATGCGCAGGGTGCCGTCAAAGAGGGTGTCATCCGCTGCGGTAAGCAGGAACCTGTCCATTGCCAGCAAGACATTGCGCGCTTCTGGCAGGAGCTTTTCCCCCACCGGGCTGAGCCGTACGGAACCAGCATCCCTAGCCATCAGCGAGTGGCCAATTTGGCTTTCCAGACCGGCGATGCGGGTGGAAATATTGGGCTGCGTGGTGTTCAGCCGGTCCGCCGCACGACGGAAGCTTTGCAAGTCGGCTACTGCCACAAAGGCTTGAAGCTGTTTCAGGCTGATCTGAGCCATGGGGCGCTCTTGGTCTAAGAAAGTCGCGGCACAGTAGGGCAGGTTGAGTGGCTTGGAAAGGCGGGCGTGCAGCAGGTACAGAGGCGGTGGCTTGCTCCGCCTGTAAAACTGTGCATGTTAGCGGAAACATCTCCTTTGGTGCAGTTTCTGATATGCATGTGGTCGGGTGCCAAAGGGCGGGAGAACATGTGCATTTGGGGGGAGTATGAGTATGGACATCAATCCAGATAGTTTGCTGCGGGACTTGTTTGCCAAAGCGGTGGCGGTGGCCGATCCGATGGCTGCTTTGCCGGGCGTTTTGGGTAAAAAACCTGAAGGCCGGTTGATTGTGGTTGGCGCCGGCAAGGCCAGTGCGCGCATGGCAGAGGCATTGGAAAGCGCCTGGGGGCCTTGCGAGGGATTGGTCATCACGCGCTACGGTTACGAGCGGCCTTGTACAGGGATCACCATTAAGTCTGCGGCGCATCCTGTGCCGGATGCGGCGGGCGAAGCGGCGACGCTGGAAATGCTGGAGCTGATGCACGGTCTAAGTGCAGAAGACACGGTGGTGTGTTTGATTTCCGGCGGGGCGTCGTCACTGCTGACCGCGCCGGTTCCAGGCGTGACGCTTGATGAATTGAAGCAAGTGAATGCGGATTTGCTGGCCTCCGGTGCGCCGATTTCAGCAATGAACGCGCTGCGCAAACATCTGTGTCAGGCCAAAGGGGGACAGCTTGCGGCGGCAGCCTATCCAGCCAAAGTGGTGAGCTATTTGATTTCGGACGTACCGGGTGACGATCCGGGCATGATTGGCTCTGGTCCCACAGTTGAGGAGCCGGAGAGCCTGGACAGCGCGCTGGCGGCATTGGCTCCGTTTGGCGTGACTTTGCCGGAGCATGTCGAGGCCGCCGCGCGGGCGCATGCCGGTGTGGTGATGCCGGATGATGAGCGGCTGTCGACCACAGAAAACATCTTGTTTGCTTCGCCCTTGCAATCGCTGCAGGCGGCGCAGGAGGTCGCAGAGGCTGCCGGATTGCGCGTGGAAATCCTTGGGGATGCGCTGGAAGGCGAAGCGCGCGATGTGGCGCAAGCGCAGGCTGAGTTGGCTAAGGCCAAAGTGGGGCGTGGGCCTCGGGTGCTTCTGTCTGGCGGAGAGCTGACCGTGACACGGCGTGGAGATGGCGTAGGTGGGCCAAACGCGGAGTTCGCGCTGGCTTTGGCGCTGGCGCTGGACGGTGCAGAAGGCATCCATGCGATTGCCTGTGACACCGACGGTGTCGATGGCGCGGCAGAGGTGGCCGGCGCGGTGATTGGGCCTGACACGCTTGCGACAGCGCAGGCGAAGAACGTGGACGCAGCTCTAGCTTTGGCGGAAAATGACGCCCATAGTTTCTTTGAAAAGATCGACGCGCAGGTGGTGCCAGGGCCAACGCTCACCAATGTGAATGATTTCCGCGCCATTCTGATCATCAAGTAATTGCACCTTGCGGTGAAAGCCGCGTAGAGATGGTTCACAAATTAACTTGTGGGAGCAAAAGGATGAAAAAGGCGATTATCACGGGCCATTCCAAGGGGCTTGGCGCGGGTATGGTGTCTTGCCTGATTGAAGCGGGCTACGAGGTTCTGGGCCTGTCCCGTTCCGGCATTGGATCGGATATGGCAGGGCTGACCGAGGTTGCGCTTGATCTGGGAGACACAGAGGCTGTGACAGCCTTTGCCACCGGCGCGGAGTTTTCCAAATTCTTGGAAGGTGCAAGCGAGGCTGTGTTGATCAATAACGCTGGCATTGTGGAACCCATCGCCCCAATTGGCCGTCAGGACGCAGGCAAGATTGCCCAGTCCTTGGCAGTGAACGTGACCGCGGCACTGATTCTGAGCGATGCATTTGTTGCGGCGACCGAAGGCGCGGAGCGTCGGGTCGCGCATATCTCCAGCGGCGCGGGGCGCAACGCCTACACGGGCTGGAGCGTCTATTGCGCCACCAAAGCGGCCATGGACATGCACGCGCGCGCGATGGTGGAAGACGCGGTTTCTGGTCTCAAGGCCGAAAGCATCGCACCGGGTGTGATTGACACCGGCATGCAAGCGACCATTCGCTCTGCACCGGAGGAGGATTTTGCCCTGCTGGATCAGTTCAAATCGATGAAAGCCGAGGGTGGCTTGGCTAAGGCAGAGGACACAGCAGCGAAGATTTGCGCTCATATCCTAAGCGATCGGTTTGGCGCGGAGACGATCACGGATGTGCGTACGTTCTAAATTAGATGGCCCTCGCAATTGTCGTGAGGGCCCATTCTTTGCTTAGCCGCCGCAATTTTTGAATTTTCGCTATTTTTCGTTGCCCGATCGCCAACTTGTGGCTTAGGGAGGGTGAAAATTGTTAGCGCTAAAGGCTGCCGAGAGCTCTGGCAGCATTGGGAGACTGAGATGAAACGCTCTACCATCAATGACATTATGGCGGCTGCGGATGAGATGATCCGCTCTTACGGCTTTAAACTGCCACCCTTTGCCTATTGGGCGCCGGAGGAGTTCAAGGCGCGGGCCAAAGAGGCCGAGGCACTTATTCAGGCACGCTGCGGCTGGGACATCACCGATTATGGCGCGGGCCGGTTTGACGAGATGGGGCTGTTTTTGTTCACTCTGCGCAACGGGCGTCTGGCCGATCTACAGCGTGGTGGCGGCATGTGTTATGCGGAGAAGCTTCTGATCTCGCGTCAGGATCAGCTCTCGCCAATGCACACCCATGTGATCAAAGCGGAAGACATTATTAACCGTGGTGGGGCCACTATGGTCGTGGAGCTGTTTGGCTCTGACGACGATGGTAACTTTGCCGAGGACCGCGGTGGTATGGTGATGTGTGATGGGATTCCGCGTTCGTTTGCGCCTGGCGAAAAGCTCAAGTTCGCGCCGGGCGAGAGCCTGACCCTGATGCCGGGTGACTGGCACGCGTTCTGGGGCGAGGGGGGCGATGTGCTGATTGGCGAGGTCTCCACCGTGAATGACGATGAAACAGACAACATCTTCCGCGAGCCGATTGGCCGGTTTGCTGAGATCGAAGAAGATGTCGCGCCAACCCACCTGTTGGTGAGCGACTACGCCAAATGGCTGGCCTGAGGAGGCAAACATGATCCTGTGTTGTGGCGAAGCGCTGATTGATATGATCCCGCGTGAGACCGTTGAGGGCGGCACCGGCTTTGTGCCCCATGCCGGCGGCGCAGTGTTCAACACCGCCGTGGCGCTGGGCCGTTTGGGCGCACGTGTGGGATTGGTCAGTGGCATTTCCACCGACAGTTTTGGCGACATTCTGATGACCGAGCTGGTCGCCAGCAACGTCAGCACTTCGGCCCTCATTCGCGCCAAACGTCCGTCCACGATGGCCTTTGTGCATTTGAGCAGCGGGCAGGCAACCTATTCGTTTTATGATGAAAACACCGCTGGCCGCATGATCCAGCCCTCTGATCTTGTGTCGGTGGAACCCAAGGTGAAAGCGTTGTTTTTCGGCGGGATCAGTCTTGCGGTGGAGCCCTGTGCGGACACCTATGCCGAGTTGCTAGAGCGCGAGGGCGCGGGACGCGCGGTGATGGTGGACCCGAACATTCGGCCCGGATTTATTGCCAACGAGAAGGCCTATCGCGGGCGATTGGCAAAGATGTTTGCCAAGGCTGATATCGTGAAAGTGTCCGACGAGGATTTGCAGTGGCTTGTGCCGGGTGATGACACTCTGGATGAACGCGCCATGAAGATCATCGATCAGGGCCCTGCGCTGGTGCTGGTGACTCGTGGTGGCGAAGGTGCAGACGCCTATGTGACCAGCGGGCATAAACTGTCCGTGGCGGCCGCAACAGCGGAGGTTGTCGACACCGTTGGCGCGGGCGACACGTTTAATGCTGGCGTTTTGGCCAAACTTGCAGAACTTGGTGTGCTGACCAAAGCCAAGGTGCGCGAGTTGTCGCTGGAAGATGCGGCGGCGGCACTGGCCTTTGGGGCCAAAGTGGCGGGTGTGACCGTATCGCGGGCCGGGGCCAACCCACCTTGGGCCAGTGAATTGGCCTAAGGGCTTGCTTTAGGCGTGGCTTGGCGGCACATAGCGGGCGATCTGACAGGAGCCCGATATGACACCGCAGGACGTTGAAACTCTGTTTACCCGCCACGATGGCAGCTACGGGTTTGCCCGCTGGGGACGCCCAATTTCGCCTGTGGTGTTTGGGGTCGAGGATGCCACTCTGGAAACTGTGAAGGGGGCGCTGGAAGCTGTGGTGACCTTGGTGGGTCATCAAATGGCCGAAACCGATCCAGAGCTTGGCAGTAACCTGATGATGTTTTTCTTCCGGGAATGGGATGAGCTTCTGGAGGTGCCGGATCTTGAGCGTTTGATCCCGGATCTCAAGGCGTTGGTGGGCCGTTTGAAAGAGGCGGACGCCACCCAATACCGCGCCTTCCGCTTTGAAAACGATGGCGGCATTCAAGCGGCTTTTGTCTTCCTGCGCATGAATGATGCCATGTCGCAAATTCCGGCTGAGGCGCTGGCCTTGGGCGAGGCGGTGCAGACCATTGTGGCCTGGGGACCCAAAGCTTTTGCGGAGACTTCCCCTTTGGCCGTGGTGCCGGAAAGTGGCGCAACCGTGTTGCGTCCGGAAATCGCGGCGGTGATTGCCGCCGCCTATGACCGGATGATGCCGGTGGCAGCGGAAGACGCGAGCCACGCGCTGCGCTTGTTTGCACGGCTGCGACTCGACTAAATCCCACAATTTCGCACTTCAGGTCGAGTGAGTCGGTGCTCATGTGCGCGTGTGCAGTGCTGGCTGTGCAGTGGCACCTGTTTTGTGAACCCGCTATTTGAGGCACTCTGTTTGTGTAGCCAAACGCGAACAAGGAGTGTGACATGGCAGGTGATGTGCCCATTATTGCGGCGACCCGACCCGTCAAAGTGGAGTTGGAAGAAGGTAAAACCTATTTCTGGTGCAGTTGCGGGAAATCCAAAAATCAGCCGTTTTGTGACGGCAGCCACGCGGGAACAGAGATGAAACCGCAGAAATTCACCGCCGAGAAAAGCGGTGATGCGTTTTTGTGCCAATGCAAAGCCAGTGCCAATGCGCCGTTTTGTGACGGGGCGCATACCCGCATGGGGGAGGCCAAGGCAGGCGACCCTGCTCCAAAACCGCAATCGGATGTGCCGCAGGCTGTGCCCACTCCCGAAGAACCCACCGTGGCGCGGATACACGAACTTGCACGCGATGGGCTGAGCAAGCTGGGACATCACGGCGAGATGGGTTCCATGGGCGTGCCGCGCAAAGATTTGCCGCAGTGGGACGACATTCAGATCCTGCCAGCCCAGGTGGCGCGCAAGCCGCTGTTGGATGATGCGCCGGTGGACACATCGGTTGTGATTGGTCCACGGGCGGCCAAGCCGTTGCGGTTGGACATTCCGCTGTTTGTCTCTGACATGAGCTACGGCGCGCTGTCGGAAGAAGCAAAAACCGCGCTGGCACGTGGCGCAGAGCTGGCAGGCACCGGGATTTGTTCGGGTGAAGGCGGCATGTTGCCCGAGGAGCAGGCGGAAAACTCGCGCTATTTCTATGAGCTGGCCTCCGCGCAGTTTGGCTGGAAGCCGGAGCTGGTTGAGCGGGTGCAAGCCTTTCATTTCAAAGGCGGGCAAGGGGCCAAAACCGGCACGGGCGGGCATCTGCCCGGCGAAAAGGTACAGGGCAAGATTGCCGAGGTACGTGGTCTGGAGCCGGGACAAAGCGCGGTGTCACCGTCGACTTTCCCGCAGCTGCATACGCCGCAGGACTATGCCCGCATTGCTGATGAGGTGCGGGAACGCTCCGGTGGCATTCCGATTGGTTTCAAACTCTCGGCCAATCACATCGAGGCGGACATCGACTTCGCGCTGGAAGCTGGTGCGGATTACATCATCCTTGATGGTCGTGGCGGCGGCACCGGGGCCGCGCCGTTGATCTTCCGCGACCACATCTCAGTGCCAACGATCCCGGCCTTGGCGCGGGCGCGTAAGCATCTGGATGCCAAGACCGGTGGCGAGGTCTCT
Source organism: uncultured Shimia sp. (assembly GCF_947493595.1). Lineage (GTDB taxonomy): Bacteria > Pseudomonadota > Alphaproteobacteria > Rhodobacterales > Rhodobacteraceae > Shimia. The sequence continues at coordinate 55,349 of NZ_CANLRL010000009.1, forward strand.
CTTGTGATCACCGGCGGTCTGCGTGTGGCCGAAGACTTCGTGAAAGCCATGGCGCTGGGCGCGGATGCGGTGGCGGTGTCCAATTCGGCCATGCAGGCGGTGGGCTGTATCGCGGCACGCATGTGCAATTCCAACAACTGCCCGGTGGGCATTGCGACCCAGAAGCCGGAGCTGCGCAAAAAGCTGGACGTGCAGATTGGCGCGGAAAAGCTCGCGCGATATTTTGGTGCCAGTGTTGAGCTGATGCAGGTGCTGGCACGCGCCTGCGGGCATAGCAGCCTGTCGGATCTGAACGCAGATGACATCACCACCTGGAAGCGCGAGATGGCCGACCTGAGCGGCGTGCGTTTTGCCGGTGTGGGGCGGTAACTACCTTGAGCGGCTCCGCGATTGGCGCGGGGCCGCTTCCAACACTTGCAATGGCTGGGCTGCTTGCCTACCCATAGGTCATCTTATTGTGGAGACCTGCCAATGCCTTACACCTTGCCGATCCGCGTCTATTACGAAGACACCGACATGGCGGGCATTGTGTATTATGCCAACTACCTCAAATTCATCGAGCGTGGGCGCAGCGAGTGGGTGCGCGAGATTGGCATGGATCAGCTGGAAATGAAGGCTGAGGGCATTGTCTTTGCGGTGCGCCGTGTGGAATGTGACTATTTGGGCAGCGCTGTGCTGGACGATTTGCTGACTGTGGAAACCGAGGTGGCCAATGTCACCGCTGCACGTTTGGTGATGGAACAGCGGGTGAAACGCGGTGAAGAGGTGCTGTTTCACGCCATGGTCACCGTGGTGTGTATGAATGAGCAGGGCCAGCCAGTGCGTTTACCGGCGAATATCCGCCAAATGGTGCATTAAAGCGGGCAATTTCCCGCGAGCGACGCCAATTTATTGGCTTTCCCCGTAGAAACCCGTTACGTTTGCTCGCAAACAAGGCCCCGACAGAGGGCCACAAAGCAGAGCAGGCTATATGGAACACGCAGCAGTCGATTTCTCGATGTGGGCACTTTTTGCGCGCGCAACTTTAACCGTAAAACTGGTGATGGTGATGCTAATCGTGGCATCCTTCTGGTCTTGGTCGGTGATTTTTCAGAAACACATCATGTACCGCAAGGCGCGGCGCGAGGCCGCGCGGTTTGATCGGGCGTTTTGGTCGGGTGAACCGTTGGACAAGCTGTTTGAGGAGCTGGGACCGGAACCCAAAGGCCGTTCCGAGCGGGTGTTTGCTTCCGGCATGGTCGAGTGGCAACGCAGCCACCGCCAAGACGGCGGGTTGATTGCCAATGCCACCAGCCGGATTGACCGCTCGATGGATGTGGCGATTGCCAAAGAGGCCGACGAGCTGCAACACGGGTTGCCAATCCTCGCCACGGTTGGGTCCACCGCACCGTTTGTTGGGTTGTTTGGGACCGTTTGGGGCATCATGAACGCTTTTATCGAGATTGCCGCCCAACAGAACACCAACCTCGCCGTTGTGGCGCCGGGCATTGCTGAGGCCCTGTTGGCAACCGGGCTTGGCCTCTTGGCCGCGATCCCTGCCGTGATCTTCTACAACAAACTCAGCGCGGACAGCGACCGGATTGTATCGGGCTATGAGGCCTTTGCCGACGAGTTTGCCACCATCCTCAGCCGCCAGTTGGACGCCTAAGCCATGGGCGCGGGTGTTATGAAATCCGGCGGAGGAGGCGGCAAACGTCGCCGCCGCAATCGCCGTTCCAGCCAACCGATGAGCGAGATCAACGTCACGCCCTTTGTGGATGTGATGCTGGTGTTGCTCATTATCTTCATGGTGGCTGCGCCGCTGATGACAGTGGGCGTGCCGGTGGAATTGCCCAAAACAGCCGCCAACCCTTTGCCAGGTGAGCAGGAAGAGCCGTTGACCATTACCATTGATGCGAACCTTGGCATCACCATTATGACCACACCCGTTGCCGCCGAAGATCTGATCCCGAAGCTGCGCGCGGTTGCGGCAGAACGCGAGTCCGATCGGGTGTATCTGCGTGCGGATGGAGCCATTCCTTACGAAGCGGTGGTGCAGGTCATGGGCGCGCTCAACGCGGGTGGCTTTAGCGATGTGGGCCTTGTGACCGACATGGGTGGCCCGGCGCTGGATGGCACCGACCCAAGCGGGACGGATAACTAGGGCGCGCAGGTGCATATTGGGCATTATATCTCGGGCGTTGCCCACACCGGCCTGATTGGCTGGGTGTTGTTGGGCGGGGTGTTTGACTCCGATCCGCCGCCTATGGAGGTGGTGGACATCGCGATGATTTCCACAGCCGAATTTGAGGCGCTGACCCAAAGCCAAATCGCGCCGGAGACCTCCACCGAGATTGCCCTGCCGCAGCCACCGGAAGAGACCGAGCCTGCTCCGGAAGTGGTGGCGCCTGAAGATGCTGTGGTGCCGCAGCCGGAACCCATCGAGCCGATTGAGGCCGAGCCGGAAGTTGCGCCGGATGTGGCCGATCTTGCTGACCCAACGCCGCCGGAACCGGAAGTCGCGCCAGAACCCACGCCACAACTGCCAACGCCTGAAGCCGACACCGCTGTGATTATTCCGGATGCGCCGGTAGAGCCCGTGCCCGCGCCTGTGGAGCGCGTGGCCCCGGAACCTGTGGCGCAACCTGAGCCGGACACAGCCATAGCCGATGCCTTGCAAGAGGCCACGAAGCCGGATGAAGCGGGCGAGGCGGCGGAAGAGGTTAAGGAAGACACCGCACCTGAGGCAGCCTCTACCGAAATTGCCACCGAGCCGAAACAGGAAGAGGTTGTCAGCGCCGCGCCCGCGCGTTCGTTGCGCCCGCGTCTGCGTCCAAAGGTGACGGAACCGGCACCAACACCGGCAGAAGATGCGATTGCTGCTGCGCTGGCCGAGGCCGCTGCGCCAACCGAGTCCACGCCAACCGCCCCCTCCGGTCCGCCGCTCACCCGTGGAGAGAAAGACGGGCTGCGCGTGGCGGTGCAGCAATGTTGGGTGGTGGATGTTGGCTCCCGTGCCGCGGATGTGACTGTGGTGGTGGGACTCAGCCTGGATCAAAACGGCAAGGTTCAGGGTGATATTCGCATGTTGAGTTACGAAGGCGGCGATGAAGCTGCCGCCAAAACCGCTTTTGCCGCCGCGCGCCGTGCCGTGTTGCGGTGCCAGAAAAGCGGCTTCGACCTACCCGCAGAAAAATATGACCATTGGCGGGATGTTGAGATTACATTTAACCCGGAGAAAATGAGGTCCAGATGATGAGACTTTTTGCGACCCTAGTGATCGGGATCCTGACGGTGGGCCAATTCGCCCAACCGGTTGTGGCCCAAGGCCAGCCCCTGCGAATCGAAATCACCGACGGTGTGATTGAGCCGATGCCCTATGCGGTGCCGGATTTTGTCGCGGAAACCCCAGGCTCCAATCAGGTGTCCAAGGACATCAGCCGCGTGATTGCGGCGGACCTCAACGGCACGGGGCTGTTCCGGGAAATTCCGGCCAAAGCGCATATCTCCTCGATCACCAACTTTGGCAGTCCGGTGCAGTTTGCTGACTGGAAGGCGGTCAACGCACAGGCGCTGATCACCGGTGGTGTGTCGGTGAGCGGCAATCAGCTTGAAGTGAAGTTCCGGGTCTATGACGTGTTTGCGGGTACCGAGCTGGGCAGTGGCCTGCGGTTCAAAGGCACCACCGATGGCTGGCGGCGCATGGCGCATAAAGTGGCGGATGCGGTCTACGCGCGGATCACCGGCGAAGGCGGTTATTTTGACAGCCGTGTGGTCTATGTGGCCGAAACCGGTCCCAAGAATAACCGCAAGAAACGCCTGGCGGTGATGGATTACGATGGCGCCAATCTGCAATACCTGACCGACAGCAGTTCGATTGTGCTGGCACCACGGTTCTCGCCCACGGGGGATCGCGTGCTCTACACCAGCTATGAAACCGGCTTCCCGCAGGTCTATGTGCTCGACGTTGGCTCCGTGCGCCGCAAGGTGCTGTCCAACGAAAGCGGCACCATGAGCTTTGCTCCACGGTTCAGCCCGGATGGCAAAAGCGTGGTGATGTCGGTGACCGAAGGTGGCAACACCGACCTCTACAAAATGGACATCGCTTCCGGCAAACGTCAGCGTCTCACGTCAACGCCGTCGATTGAGACTGCACCGAGCTACAGTCCGGATGGCAGCAAGATTGTGTTTGAAAGCGACCGTTCCGGTACACAGCAGCTTTACGTCATGTCGGCAGGTGGCGGCGAGGCCACCCGCATCAGCTTTGGCAAAGGCCGCTACGGCACGCCGGTTTGGTCGCCACGCGGTGATCTGATTGCCTTCACCAAACAGAACAAAGGCCGCTTCCACATTGGCGTGATGCGCACCGATGGTAGCGAAGAGCGCCTGTTGACCGCATCTTTCCTGGATGAAGGCCCAACCTGGTCGCCAAACGGGCGTGTCATCATGTTCACCCGCGAAACCCGCGGTGCGGGTGGGGCGGCGTCGCTTTACTCGGTGGATGTGTCTGGACGGAATTTGAAACCGGTGAAGATCAATGGCGGTGGCTCTGACCCTGCCTGGTCCCCACTGCAATAAAGTAAGAAACCCCCGCGTTTTGCTTGCACAGCAGCTTGTGATAAGACAGCGTCATAAGAAGAGCACAAAATGCAATTGAGGCGACGGGTATAGAGGCGAGGCAATACGCATGAAACTATGGACAAAAGCAGTGCTGACAGTGGCTGCACTTTCCCTGGCGGCCTGTACGGACCCAGGTGGGTTTGGCAACGATGATGACTTTGGCGCCGGCAACGGCAGCGACCTGGGCAGCAGTGCCGACCCATCTTCCATCGCCTACTTCCAAGAAGCGGTTGGGGATCGGGTGTTGTTCCTTGTGGATCAGTCAACCTTGAGCGAGCAGGGCCGCTTGGTGGTTCTGGCACAGGCCAACTGGCTGATGCAGAACGCGGATTATGTGGCGGTGATTGAAGGTCACGCCGATGAGCAGGGCACCCGTGAATACAACCTGGCCCTGGGCGCGCGCCGCGCCAGCGCGGTGCAGGAGCTTTTGGTCTCTCAAGGGGTGGCGTCAAACCGCATCCGCACTGTCAGTTACGGCAAAGAGCGCCCAATCGAAATTTGTTCAGAAGAAAGCTGTTACGCCCAAAACCGCCGCGCGGTCACGGTGCTGACCGCCAACCTGTCGGGGTAAGAGACAGATGAAAGCGCACGTATTTGCTTCCCTGAGCGCGCTTGCGCTTGCCGTGGCGCCGATGATGGGCGTGGCCCAGACACGCGAAGAAACGCTGGCCGACATTCGCCAGCAACTCTCCGTTCTTTATGTGGAAATTCAGCACCTGAAACGGGAGCTCTCCACCACGGGGTCCGCCGGCACCATTGTGACCGGCGCGACCACGCTGGAGCGGGTGGATGTGATTGAGCAGCAATTGCGGGTCCTCACCGGTAAGACGGAACAGCTGCAATATCGTGTTGAGCGTGTTGTGACCGACGGCACCAACCGCATTGGTGATCTGGAATTTCGCCTTGTGGAGCTTGAAGGTGGCGATTTGAGCCAATTGGGCGAGACCACGACCTTGGGGGGCGACGTGGATACCGTGCCGTCTACAGGTGGCGAAGACAGTGGGTCAGGTGATGGTGCGCCAACCGAACTGGCCGTGGGCGAAGAGGCGGATTTCAATCGGGCGATGACCGCGTTGGACGCGGGGGAGTTTGGCGCGGCGGCGGACCAGTTCTCGACCTTTGTGCAAACCTATCCCGGCAGCCCGCTTGAGGCAGAGGCGCATCTGCGTCGCGGCCAGGCGCTTGAGGGCAAAACTGACCTGACTGGCGCTGCCCGCGCGTTCTTGGAAGCCTATTCTGGTGCGCCGCAATCCGGCACAGCACCAGAAGCGTTGTTCCGTCTTGGCAAATCTCTCGGTGCCTTGGGACAGACCAATGAGGCCTGTGTGACGCTCAACGAAGTGGGCGTGCGCTATCCAGGTGGGGCCTTTGTGACCGAAGCTCAGGCGGAAATGGTCACCTTGCAGTGCTCCTGACCCAACTTTCAAACGCTCTCGACCGGGCGTTTGGCACAGACTTTCCTGAAAAAATTGGCGTCGCCGTGAGTGGCGGTGGCGATTCCATGGCCTTGCTGAACCTTTTACGGCAATGGGGCAGGGCGGAGTTGGCCGTGGTCAGCGTGAACCATGGCTTGCGCCCTGAGGCAGCGGACGAATTGGCGCTGGTGGCGGACTATGCCGCGCAGCGTGGTCTGAAACATGACGTTTTGCCGTGGACATGGGACGGCGTGGGCAATTTGCAAAATGCCGCGCGCGATGGGCGGCGTCAGGTAATTGACGGGTGGGCCAAAGAAAACGGACTGCGGCATGTGGCTTTGGGACATACGCAGGACGATCAGGCCGAGACCTTTTTGATGCGTTTGTCACGTGGGTCTGGCGTGGACGGTTTGGCCTGTATGTCGGAGGTGCGGGAAAGAGGCGGGCTGACATGGCTGCGTCCTTTGCTGAACGTGACGCGGGGCGATCTGCGTCAGCATTTGCAGCAAAACTCCATCATTTGGGCGGACGACCCAAGCAACGAAGACCCGCGCTTTGACCGGGTGAAGGCCCGTCAGATGTTTGAGACACTGGCACCCTTGGGGCTGACTGTTGAGCGGCTTACACAAACCGCCGCCCACATGCGCCGCCAGCAAGACGTGCTGCACTGGGCAGAGCGCCAAATAGGCGCGCTTTTTGAACAAGAACCCGTGGGTGACATGGTGGCCAACCGGGCGGCGTTTGACGGTGCGCCGGAGGCTTTGCGCAGCAAAGCGTTGGCTGAGGCGCTTTGCAAAGTGTCCGGACACGCTTATCGCCCGCGGTATCGTCCGCTGTTGGAGGCGATGACGTCTCAAACCCCAAAGCCGCTTCACGGCTGTTTGATCTTGCCATCAGAGACGCAGCTTCGCGTGACTCGGGAATGGTCGGCTGTGCGCGATAGCGTCACCGTCCCAGAGGCCGTGTGGGATCGGCGCTGGCGTGTCTCCTGCAGCGGGGGCACCCCATCCGAAACCCTTAAAATTAAGGCCTTGGGTCAAGAAGGACTCGCAAAAATTCCAAATTGGCGCGATACTGGCCATGCCCGACAAAGCCTTTGGGCCACCCCCGCTGTCTGGCAGGGGGATACGTTGATCGCCGCACCGTTGGCCGGGCTGACAGAAGGTTGGACGGCACAGCTTCTGCGCACATAAGCAACACTGGCCGCGCCTTACGCCTGAAATTGCACACAATCGCATTGATTACGGCCCCGCGATCTCTATTTAACTCTGTACGCGCACGTGATAGGCCACGGGCGTTCTGAAAGGGAGACTTGCCTTGGGCAATGCGAGAAATGTAGCTTTCTGGGTCGTGCTGTTTTTACTGATCCTGGCTTTGTTCAACTTGTTCAGCGGAGACAGCAGCTCGCTGCAAAGCCGTGAAAGCAGTTATTCGGACTTTGTGGCGTCGGTGGAAGCCGGGCAAGTGCAGAATGTGGTCATTGATGGCGAAAAGCTGCGCTATCAGACGCAAGATGGCTCGACCAATTCGGCGATTCTGCCACGTGATGCAGAGGTGACAAAGCTTCTGACGGACAAAGGCATTGATGTACGTGCCGAGAGCCAGGAAACCTCCGGTCTGCAAGCCTTCCTGATCAGCCTTTTGCCTTTCCTTCTGCTGATTGGTGTCTGGATCTATTTCATGAACCGCATGCAAGGCGGCGGCAAAGGTGGCGCGATGGGCTTTGGCAAATCCAAAGCCAAGATGCTGACCGAAAAGCATGGCCGCGTGACCTTTGATGATGTGGCAGGCATTGATGAGGCCAAAGAAGAGCTCGAAGAGATTGTTGAATTCCTGCGCAACCCGCAGAAATTCTCCCGCCTTGGCGGCAAAATTCCCAAGGGTGCGCTGCTTGTTGGCCCTCCCGGCACCGGTAAAACGCTTCTCGCACGTGCGATTGCAGGCGAAGCTGGTGTGCCGTTCTTCACCATTTCCGGTTCTGACTTTGTGGAGATGTTTGTTGGTGTGGGGGCTTCCCGTGTCCGTGACATGTTTGAGCAGGCCAAGAAAAACGCGCCGTGCATCGTGTTTATCGACGAAATCGACGCCGTGGGCCGTCACCGTGGCGCAGGCTACGGCGGTGGCAACGATGAGCGTGAACAGACACTCAACCAATTGCTGGTGGAGATGGACGGTTTTGAAGCCAACGAAGGCGTGATCATTCTCGCCGCGACCAACCGTCGTGACGTGCTGGACCCTGCGCTGCTGCGTCCGGGCCGTTTTGACCGCAACGTGACCGTGGGCAACCCGGACATCAAAGGCCGCGAGAAAATCCTTGGTGTGCACGCGCGCAAGACCCCACTGGGCCCTGACGTTGATCTGCGCATCATTGCGCGTGGGACGCCTGGCTTCTCCGGTGCGGACCTTGCCAACCTGGTGAACGAGGCCGCGCTGACAGCCGCCCGCGTTGGCCGCCGGTTTGTCACCATGGAAGATTTTGAATTTGCCAAGGACAAGATCATGATGGGGGCCGAACGGCGCAGCATGGTCATGACCCAAGAGCAAAAAGAAATGACCGCCTACCACGAAGCTGGCCACGCGATTGTGGGTATTCACCTGCCAAAATGTGATCCGGTCTATAAGGCAACAATCATCCCGCGCGGTGGTGCGTTGGGCATGGTGATGAGCTTGCCGGAGATGGATCGCCTGAACCTCTTTAAAGAAGAGTGTCATCAGCGTCTTGCCATGGCGATGGCGGGCAAAGCGGCTGAAATCATCAAATACGGCGAAAACGAAGTGTCCAATGGCCCGGCCGGCGACATTCAGCAGGCCTCCGGTCTGGCACGTGCCATGGTGATGCAGTGGGGCATGTCTGATAAAGTTGGCAATATCGACTATCAGGAAGCGGCGGCGGGTTACCAAGGCAACACCGGTGGCTTCTCGGTGTCTGCGGCCACCAAAGAGATGATCGAATCCGAAGTGAAGCGCTTGATTGACGAAGGTTATGAGCGTGCGGTTGGCATCATCAAAGACAAGAACGAAGAGTTCGAACGTCTGGCGCAAGGCTTGTTGGAATACGAAACCCTGACCGGTGATGAAATCAAGCGGGTCATGAATGGCGAACCACCCCATGCCAGCGACGATGATGACGGCAACGACGAAGGCAACGCGCCAAGCGTGACTGCCATTCCAAAAACCAAGCCACGTAATAAACCAAGTGGGGATGGCGGACTAGAGCCGGAACCCACCGCCTAACCTGAGGGACAGGCCCAAGACCATGAAACCCTGGAGCGTGAGGGCGCTTCGGGGTTTTTCTTTTTTTTACGCAAGGCGCTGGTCACAAATGGTGAACATCTCCATCAGCCATCTTTGATTGTCTGATCTCGACACTGCCTCTAGGTTCCGGCGTAGAACAGTGACGAGGAAGCGCGACATGCCTGCATTAAAACCCACAACTTTTGAGGCCGAGGTGGTCTGGCTTGGCCGGGTGGCCAATTCCGAAGAAAATCTGAGCGCCGCGCCGGTGCCGTCGCTGGACCTCGCCCTGGGTGGCGACGCGGGTGAGTTTCATTCTGGCCTGACGCGGCCGTCCTGTGTGCGTGTCAAAGCCCTCTATGAGCGCGGCACGGAAATTATAAACGTGCGCCAACTGTCGGTGTTGTCTCAGGAAGAGTTGGACATGATCGCCGCTGAAATGGGGCTTGAGGCCGTGGACCCGGCCTGGGTTGGCGCCTCCGTCGTGCTCAAGGGGATTCCCGATTTCACCCATGTGCCACCAAACGCGCGCCTGCAAGGCCCGGATGGGGTGACCATCACCGTGGATATGGAGAACCGCCCCTGTGTGTTGCCCGGTCGTGTGATCGAAGGGGCGCACCCCGGCTATGGGCCAAAGTTCAAGGCCGCCGCCAAGGACAAACGGGGTGTGACCGCCTGGGTCGAGCGGGCGGGCACACTTTCCGTGGGAGACAGGATGCGCCTGTTTGTGCCGGATCAACCGGTGTGGAGCCACTTGGAACGCGCCCGCAAATCGTGATCCAGCTGTGATCCACTAAGGGTGGTCCTTGTGCATGATCCTGACGTAACGTCTCCAAAACGAAACCGGCGCCTCTTATGTCGACGCAAGAAGCGCCGGATATGTCGGAAACGCATCTCTTTGCCGTGTATTCGGCGCTACAAATGAGGTGAGAGAGCGTCAAATTATATGACAGGGGTCACGATGAGCTTTAAAACCGATATTCAAATCGCCCGTGAGGCGAAAAAGCAGCCTATCCAGGACATTGGCGCAAAGTTGGGCATTGGCAGTGATGATCTGCTGCCTTATGGCCACGACAAGGCCAAGATCAGCCAGGAGTTTATCAACTCGGTGCAGGACCGTGAAAACGGCAAACTGATCCTTGTGACAGCGATCAACCCAACCCCGGCGGGTGAAGGTAAAACCACCACCACCGTGGGTCTGGGCGACGGTCTGAACGCGATTGGCAAAAAAGCCGCTGTATGTATCCGCGAGGCCTCCTTGGGGCCAAACTTCGGCATGAAGGGCGGCGCCGCAGGCGGTGGCTACGCGCAAATCGTGCCGATGGAAGAGATGAACCTGCACTTTACAGGGGACTTCCACGCAATCACCTCCGCGCACAACCTGCTGTCGGCGATGATCGACAACCACATCTACTGGGGCAACGAGCTGGAAATTGATGAGCGCCGTGTGACCTGGCGTCGTGTGCTCGACATGAACGACCGCGCCCTGCGTGACACCGTGACCTCGCTTGGTGGGGTTGCCAACGGCTTCCCACGTCAGACCGGCTTTGACATCACCGTGGCGTCGGAAGTGATGGCGATCCTGTGTCTGGCCAACAATCTGGCTGACCTGCAAAAACGTCTGGGCGACATGATTGTCGCTTACCGCCGTGACCGCAGCCCGATCTACGCGCGTGACATCAAAGCGGACGGCGCGATGACCGTTCTGCTGAAAGACGCGATGCAGCCAAATCTGGTGCAGACGCTGGAAAACAACCCGGCCTTTGTGCACGGCGGTCCGTTTGCCAACATCGCCCACGGCTGTAACTCCGTGATTGCCACCACCACCGCGCTGAAGGTTGCGGATTATGTGGTGACCGAAGCGGGCTTTGGTGCCGATCTGGGTGCTGAGAAGTTCATGAACATCAAATGCCGCAAAGCAGGTCTGGCACCTGACGCGGTTGTGTTGGTGGCCACCATTCGCGCGATGAAAATGAACGGCGGCGTGGCCAAAGCAGACCTTGGTGCGGAAAACGTCGATGCGGTGAACGAAGGCTGTGCCAACCTGGGACGTCACATCGGCAACTTGAAACAGTTCGGCGTGCCGGTTGTTGTGGCGATCAACCATTTTGTCACCGATACTGACGCCGAAGTGCAGGCGGTGATGGACTACGTTGAAGGCCAAGGCTCTGAAGCAATCCTGTGTCAGCACTGGGAAAAAGGCTCTGAGGGCACCAAAGAGCTGGCGACCCGTATTGCGGAAATCGCCGACGCTGGTGTGAGCCAATTTGCACCGCTCTACAAAGACGAGCTGCCGCTGTTTGAGAAAATCGAACGCATCGCAACCTCGATCTACCGTGCGGACGAAGTTCTGGCTGATAAGAAAATCCGCGATCAGCTCAAAGCTTGGGAAGACGCGGGTTACGGTCACCTGCCGGTCTGTATGGCGAAGACACAATACAGCTTCTCCACCGATCCTAACCTGCGCGGCGCACCAACCGGTCACTCCGTGCCGGTGCGTGAGGTACGGCTGAGCGCGGGCGCTGGGTTTATTGTGGTGATCTGTGGTGAGATCATGACCATGCCCGGCCTGCCACGTCATCCAGCTGCGGAGAATATCCGCATCAATGAGGAAGGTCTGGTCGAGGGACTGTTCTGACGCATTGCGATTTGGACTTAGGCGGGGTAGGGCATGCGCAACACTTGCGAGAGGATGCCATGCTGAGCCCCGCCGATTGTCCTGATATGCCATCCCTGCGTGCGCAGATTGATACGTTGGACCGCGAATTGGTCCGCCTGTTGGCGCTGCGCACCACCTACATCGACCGCGCCGTCGAAATCAAAACCGGCGTAGGCCTGCCTGCCAATATTCCAGCCCGCGTCGAAGACGTTGTTGCCAAGGTCAAAGAGACCGCTGCGCAAGAGGGGCTGGACACCGAGATTGCCGAGACCTTGTGGAGGCAGTTGATTGACTGGTCCATTGCTCGGGAAGCCAAAACCATCAAATTAGACTGACGCGCAAGGAGCGGCGCGTGTGAGAGCACCCACCGGGGCGCGCCCCGGGCAGATCATAAAGGGGAGCGTGATGAGCGCACAAATCATCGATGGACGGGCCTTTGCGGCCACTGTACGCGGAAAAGTGGCGGGCCATGTGGCGCGCTTGAAAGAGGAACACGACATTACGCCGGGTTTGGCTGTGGTGTTGGTTGGCGAAGACCCTGCTTCGCAGGTTTACGTCCGTTCGAAAGGCGAGCAGACCGTTGAGGTCGGTATGAACTCCTACGAGCATAAATTGCCCGCCGACGTGTCCAAAGACGAGCTTTATGCGTTGATCGATAAGCTGAACAACGACCCTGCTGTGCATGGTATCCTCGTGCAATTCCCTGTGCCGGACCACTTGAGCGAAACAGACATCGTGGCACGCATTGATCCGAGCAAAGACGTTGACGGTCTGCATGTTGTTAACGCCGGTTTGCTGGCCTCTGGGCAGCGGGCCATGGTGTCCTGTACTCCACTGGGCTGCTTGATGTTGCTGCGCGATCAACTGGGGTCTCTGTCCGGGTTGAACGCTGTTGTTGTTGGTCGGTCCAACCTTGTGGGCAAGCCAATGGCACAGCTTTTGCTGGGCGATAGTTGCACCGTGACCATCGCGCACAGCCGCACCAAGGACCTACCGGATGTGGTGAAACGTGCCGACATTGTGATTGCAGCGGTGGGCCGTCCGGAAATGGTGCCGGGCGACTGGATCAAAGAAGGTGCCACTGTGATTGATGTTGGCATCAATCGCATTGCTGCGCCGGAAAAAGGCGAAGGCAAAACCCGTCTGGTGGGCGACGTTCATTTTGAAAGCGCCGCTGCTGTGGCCGGTGCGATCACCCCTGTGCCGGGTGGTGTTGGTCCGATGACCATTGCTTGCCTGCTGGCCAACACCGTGACGGCCTGTTGCCGCGCCAACGGTCTGGCCGAGCCAGAGGGTCTGACGGCTTAATGCTCTCGCTAAGATGAGTTGGAAAGGGTCGCTTTGGCGGCCCTTTTTTAGTTGCGTGGGATCAGTCCGCCCACGGCCCATGATGGCCGCTGCCCCCGTCGACCCGCGCAAAGCTATGGCGGCCAAAGAAATCGCGCTGCCCCTGGATCAAATCCGCCGTGCCGCGCGCTTGTGTCATGCCATCAAACCACGCCAGTGCGGCTGTCATCACCGGCACGGGATGGCCCGCGGCGATGGCCGTGCCCACCACAGCGCGTAAGGCGGGAACCGTATCTTTGAGCGTGATTGCCATCTCCGGCGCATACGCCAGCAATCCCGCCGGTGGCGCGTTGCGGAAGGCGTCTGCAATGCCGCTGAGCAATTCAGATCGAATGATACACCCCGCCCGCCAAATCTCGGCACAGCGCGACAGATCCAGGCCCCAGTCAAATTCCTCGGACGCGCTGGCCAAGAGGTCAAACCCCTGACTGTGGCCAATGACGCGCGCGGCCAGAGCCGCTTGTTCCATCTGCGCAGAGGTCAGTTCAACCGCGCCACGCGCTGGTGCAAAAATCTCTTCGCCAACGGCACGCGCCTCACGGCCGGCGGACCACACCCGAGCGCCAACCGCTGCCTCTACCGTATTGGCGGCAACCCCCAGCTTTTGAGCCTCAATCGCGGTCCAACGGCCGGTGCCTTTCTGACCCGCTGTATCGACAATCACATCCACCAGCGGCGTGTCCGTCTTTGGATCAACGGTCTGCAAAACTTTAGCAGAAATCTCCACCAGGTAGCTGCGCATTGGCCCATTGTTCCAACGCTCAAACTCTGCGCCAATCTCGGCTGGCGACATCGCCAAACCCTGCCGCATCAGGCCATAACTCTCCGCCAAAAGCTGCATGTCGGCATATTCAATACCGTTGTGCACCGTCTTTACGAAATGCCCCGCGCCGTCCGGCCCGACATGATCTACACAAGGCGCACCTTCAAACTTGGCCGAGATCGCTTCCAGCATGGGGCGCATCGCCTCCCAGACCGAGGCCGTGCCGCCCACCATCATCGACGGGCCGGTGCGCGCACCAAACTCGCCGCCGGACACTCCCATGCCCATATAGGCCAACCCGCTGGCCTCAAGGTCAGCCGCGCGGCGGCGGGTGTCCTGGAAATTCGAATTGCCCGCATCAATCAAGACATCGCCGGGCTGCATATGGGGCCGGGCCTGCGCAATCGCGTCATCCACCGCTTGTCCGGCCGGGATCAGAAAGATGATCGCGCGCGGCGCGGGCATGTCGCGCACCATGTCGGCCAGGCTCTTATGGCCGGTGAATTTGCCGTCAAAAGCCGGCGCCTCAGTGACAAACCTGTCCATATCGGCTTTGCGATAGGAAGCCACATGCAGATCAAAACCGTTTTCAGCGATGTTATGCGCCAGGGCGGTGCCCATTGTGCCAAGTCCATAGAGGCCAAAGTTTGCAAGCGTCATCGGTGTGTTCCTTGTCTTCAAGGGGTACGTGCCGCTCAAATCGCGGTGCGCTCTTTCATGTGTCCTGCGGTGTCAGGAGGATGTCAATGTACCCGCGTTGCCTCTGCGGGCCAGTCCTTCACATGCCATGGCCACGGTGCCTTCAGGCGACAGGCTGGCGTCAACGGGCACACAGGCCTCATCCGGTGCAGGCGGTTCCAGTATGGCCAGCTGACTGTCCAACAAGCTTGGCGGCATAAAGTGGTCCGTTCTGGCTTCGATACGGGCGCGGATCATGTCGGGATCCGCTTTGAGATAGACGATGATCGCTTCAGGGTTTTTAGCCCGCAATATATCCCGGTAACTGTATTTGAGTGCGGAGCAAGCGACCACCACAGGTGTGTCCGGTTGCGATGTGCGGGCCTGCCGCATCGCAATCGCCAGCCGCTCCAGCCAAGGCTGTCGCATCGCGTCCGTCAGCGGTGTTCCCGCTGCCATGGCTGCGACGTTTTCCATCGGATGAAACTCATCAGCCTCGATGTAGCGCCCGCCGATCCGATCCGCCAAAGCCCGCGCCACCGTGGTTTTACCGACGCCGCTGACACCCATCACGATAAGTGCCTGGCCCTTTGTGTTCTGGGGCATGTCGCGCCTCCCTCTCTGACTCCACATAAATGGTAGCGCAAACATTTTTCAAGATGCTGTGGCCTCCCCGCCAATTGCCAGGGTCAGTTCTTTTGCTGCAGAAGTCACGGCCTTTGCCAGGCGGTCGGTTTCCTCTGCGCTCACACGACTGGCTGGTCCAGACACGGATATGCCTGCCACCGCTTCGCCATTAAAATCAAACACCGGTGCCGCGATACAACGCATGCCCATGTTGCGCTCTTCGTCATCCACTGAATAGCCGCGTTCCCGAATGGCGAGCAGGTCTTCGAGCAAGGCATCCACATCGGTGATGGTGTGTTTGGTAAACTCCGTGAGCTGTTCGTTGGCCAACAGCCGATTGCGCCGGCCCGCTTCCATATGTGCCAGTAAGGCCTTGCCAATGCCCGACGCATGCATTTGCGACAGGGTGCCGGGTGGGAAAAACGCGCGGATACTGGCGTGGGTTTCCACTTGGCTGAGGAAAAGCACCTGTCCTTCGCGCTCCACGCCAAGGTTGGCGGTCTCCCCGGTCAGTTCCATCAATTTGCGCATCACGGGCCGTGCACGGTCCACAAGACTGGTGCGCCGCAGGAAACGGGCGCCAATAATGAAGGCACGCGGTCCAATGTGCCAAAGCTGTTCGCGGCCCTCAAACTCGACCAATCCACGGGTCTCCAGTGTCACCAGAATTCGGTACACCGTGGCCGGGGATTGCCCCATCTCATCGGCAATCTGCGAGAGGGTTTTGCCCTGTTCCTCGCTGAGATACTCAAACACCTCCATCGCGCGATCGAGCGATTTGATGGTGTTCTGTGCCGTTTTGTCGTGCCAATCACGTGGACGTCCACGGGCCTTGGGACCGTCATTTTCTGTATTCTTTTGCGAAACCATAAACTGCCCCTTTGAAATTGTTGAAAAACACATTCACAATATGAAAAAATCAAGCATCTGACAACATTGAATAATTTTGAAAAATGTCATTCTGAAATCATTTTTCAAAAAAATTTTCAGCCTGAGGCGCACCCGCTATCCTGATTGCAACGCTTGAAGGAGACCAACCATGAGCTTCCAAAACCCTGTCTTTATTCCCGGTCCAACCAACATCCCGGAGAGCCTGCGCAAGGCGTGTGACATGCCAACCATTGACCACCGCTCGCCGCTGTTTGGTCAAATCCTGCACCCCGCCCGTGAGGGTGTGCGCAAAGTGCTCAAAAGCGAGAGCGCGGAGATTTTCATCTTCCCGTCCACCGGCACCGGCGGCTGGGAAACCGCACTGACCAACACACTGTCTGCCGGTGACAAAATTCTTGCGGCACGCAACGGCATGTTCAGCCACCGCTGGATCGATATGTGCCAGCGCCACGACCTCGATGTGCAGGTTGTGGAAACCCCGTGGGGCAAAGGCTTGCCAGCGGATCGCTACGAGGAAATCCTCACCGCAGATACCAACCACGAAATCAAAGCCGTTTTGGCCACCCACAACGAGACGGCAACCGGTGTGAAATCTGACATCGCCGCCGTGCGCCGCGCCTTGGATGCCGCAGGCCACCCGGCGCTGCTGTTTGTCGATGGCGTGTCCTCGATTGCCTCGATGGACTTCCGCATGGACGAATGGGGTGTGGATGTTGCTGTGACCGGCTCACAGAAAGGTTTCATGCTGACTGCTGGTCTGGCGATTGTCGGCTTCAGCGCCAAAGCCATGGCCGCGACCGAGACCGCCAAACTGCCGCGCACCTTCTTTGACGTGCACGACATGGCCAAAGGCTATGCCGCCAACGCTTACCCTTACACGCCTGCCGTCGGCCTGCTGAATGGCTTGAATGAAGCCTGCTCCATGCTGCTCAACGAAGGTCTGGACAACGTCTTTGCCCGCCACACCCGCATCGCCGAAGGCGTGCGCGCCGCCGTCGGTGCCTGGGGGCTGGAGCTTTGCGCCGCTAACCCGTCGGTTTATTCCGACACCGTGAGTGCGATCAAAACACCGGAGGGCTTTAACGCCACTGATATTGTGACCCACGCGGCGGAGAAATACGGCGTCGCCTTTGGTGTGGGGCTTGGCGAGGTTGCGGGCAAAGTCTTCCGTATCGGCCACCTTGGCAGCCTGACCGACGTGATGGCGCTCTCCGGCATCGCCACCGCAGAGATGTGCATGGTGGACCTTGGTCTGGACATCAAACTGGGCAGTGGTGTTGCCGCCGCACAAGATTTCTACCGTGGCCACACTGCGACGGCGCAGAAGGACGCGGCCTGATGTTGGACAGCGACATGTATATCCCAACCTATGAGGACATGCTGGAGGCGCACAGGCGCATTCAGCCCCACATCCGCCGCACCCCAGTGCGTGTGTCGGACTACCTCAACGAACTGACCGGTGCGGAGCTGTTCTTCAAGTGTGAGAACTTCCAAGAACCCGGCGCGTTCAAAGTGCGCGGCGCGGCCAATGCAGTCTTTGGACTGGATGACGAGCAGGCCAAGAAGGGTGTGGCGACACATTCCTCCGGCAACCACGCGTCTTGTCTCAGTTACGCGGCCATGAAGCGCGGCATCCCGTGCAACGTGGTCATGCCGCGCACGGCGCCACAGGCCAAGAAAGACACCGTGCGTCGCTATGGCGGCAAGATCACCGAATGTGAACCGTCCACCACGTCGCGTGAGGCGACCTTTGCCGAGGTGCAAGCGGCCACAGGCGGCGATTTTGTTCATCCTTACAACGATCATCGCGTGATAGCGGGGCAGGGGACCTGTTCCAAAGAATTCATCGAACAGACTGACGGTCTGGACATGGTGGTCGCGCCCATTGGCGGCGGCGGCATGATCTCCGGCACCTGCCTGACGCTCTCCACCTTGGCGCCGGAAACGCAGGTGATTGCCGCAGAGCCGGAACAGGCCGATGACGCCTACCGCAGCTTCAAAGCCGGACACATCATCGCCGATGATGCGCCAAAAACCATTGCTGACGGGCTGTTGGTTCCGTTGAAAGAGCGCACCTGGCACTTTGTCTCCAACCACGTGAGCGAGATTTACACCGCGTCTGAGCAAGAGATCATCGACGCGATGAAGCTCACCTGGAAGCACCTGCGCGTCGTGATGGAGCCCTCTTCCGCCGTGCCGTTGGCGACAGTTCTGAAAAACCCGGAGGCCTTCAAGGGCAAACGCGTCGGGCTGATCATCACTGGCGGCAACGTCGATCTGGACAAGCTGCCTTGGCTGGCAACCGCCTGAAACACACACAATACGATTTTCGACAGAGGATAAGGACATGAAAGACATGACCAATCTCGACAACTACGAAGTGGGCTATGACATTCCGGCCAAGCCGGGCATGGACGCCGCAGACATTCAAACTCCGGCGCTTGTGCTGGACCTTGATGCGCTGGAGCGCAACATCAAGAAAATGGGTGACTACGCCAAAGCCCACGGCATGCGTCACCGTGTGCACGGCAAGATGCACAAATCCGTGGATGTGGCCAAGCTACAGGAAAGCCTTGGCGGCGCCGTGGGTGTGTGCTGTCAAAAAGTGTCCGAGGCCGAGGTCTTTGCCCGTGGTGGCATCAAGGACATTCTGGTCTCCAACCAGGTGCGTGACCCGGCGAAAATCGACCGTCTGGCCCGCCTGCCCAAATTTGGCAGCCGCACAATTGTCTGCGTGGATGACGTCGCCAATGTGGCCGACCTCTCAGCCGCAGCCGTGCAGCATGGCACCGAACTGGAAATCTTTGTCGAGATCGACTGTGGCGCGGGCCGCTGTGGCGTGACCACAACTGAGGCCGTTGTAGAGATTGCCAAGGCTGTTGGAGCAGCAGAGAACCTTAAGTTCACCGGCATTCAGGCTTATCAGGGCGCAATGCAGCACATGGACAGCTACGAGGACCGCAAGGCCAAGCTCGACGTGGCGATTGCGCAGGTGCAGGACGCGGTGGACGGCCTCAAAGCCGAAGGCATTGCTTGCGAATTGGTCTCCGGCGGCGGCACCGGCTCTTACTATTTTGAGAGCAACTCCGGTGTGTACAACGAGCTGCAATGTGGCTCCTACGCCTTTATGGACGCAGACTACGGCCGCATCCTGGACAAGGACGGCAACCGGATTGACCAGGGTGAGTGGGAAAACGCGTTTTTCATCCTGACCAGCGTGATGAGCCACGCCAAAGCCGACAAAGCCATCGTGGACGCAGGGCTGAAGGCGCAATCCGTGGACAGCGGCCTGCCGGTGATCTTTGGTCGCGACGATGTGGAATACATCAAATGCTCGGATGAACACGGTGTGGTCATGGACCCAACCGGCGCGTTGAAGGTCAATGACAAGCTCAAGCTGGTGCCGGGCCACTGCGATCCAACCGCAAATGTGCACGACTGGTACGTTGGGGTGCGCGACGGCAAGGTGGAAACGGTTTGGCCTGTGTCCGCTCGCGGCCGCGCCTACTGATCCCGTTACCAAAAAAACACCTCCGGCGTATGGGGCGCCGGATTTGTGCCCGCGTGTCTGCTTTCCCTTCCGGCATTGACGCGCGGGCATTCAAATTTCTGATGAGAGAGCACCATGCTGATTGTACCTGAACGCGAAATTGCCGATCTGATGACCCGTGAGGCGGCGTTTGATGCGGTTGAAAAAGTCTTTGCCGCCATGGCCGCGCGCGACGCCTATAACTTTCCGGTTGTGCGTGAGGCCATCGGCCACGAAGACGCGCTTTATGGTTTCAAAGGCGGCTTTGATCAGGCGGGGCTGACGCTGGGCATGAAGGCGGGCGGCTACTGGCCCAACAACCTGGAAAAGCGCGGGCTGATCAACCACCAGTCCACCGTGTTCCTGTTTGATCCGGACACCGGCAAGGCCAAAGCCATGGTCGGCGGCAACCTCTTGACCGCGCTGCGCACCGCTGCCGCGTCGTCCGTGTCGATCAAACATCTGGCCCGCGAAGATGCCAAAGTCATTGGCATGATTGGCGCGGGGCATCAGGCCACTTTCCAATTGCGCGCCGCGCTGGAGCAGCGCGGCTTTGAAAAGGTCATCGGCTGGAACTACCATCCGGAGATGCTGCCTAACATTGAGAAAGTCGCCTCTGAGGCGGGCCTTCCTTTTGAGGCAGTGGAGCTCGATGGCATGGGCGAAGCTGACGTAATTATCTCGATCACCTCAGCCTTTGCACCGTCCTTGATGGCGGATCATGTGGCGCCCGGCACGCACATCGCCTGCATGGGCACGGACACCAAAGGCAAACAAGAGGTCGAAAGCGCACTTCTGGCGAAAGCCTCCGTCTTCACCGACGAGGTGGCGCAATCGATCACCATCGGCGAGGCGCAACACGCGGTGGCCGAAGGGCTGATTGAGGTCAGTGATGTGGCCGAAGTCGGCGCGGTGATCAACGGCACCAACCCGGGGCGCACCTCGGCGGAGCAAATCACCCTGTTTGATGGCACAGGTGTGGGCTTGCAGGATCTCGCGGTGGCTGCTGCCGTCGTTGATCTGGCGGTGGAAAAAGGCATCGCCATCGAGGTCGATTTCTAAGCCTCTCTAATCCTTTGAAAACACACGCCTCCGTTGCCCATTGGGCTGCGGGGGTGCTTTGTTTTTGGCGTTTGCCGCTCTCAGCCTTACGCGACGTTTTATTCAAAAATCCATTGAAAGTATCTCCCGATTTGCGCCGTTTTGCCCCGTAGTCACAGCCGATAAAACTAAGGCCACACGCGCGCGATACCTGCGCGATAGGGGAGGCCAGATGGCACATTGCTTGGACAAGACGGCTCAGAAAGACAGTGCCCACGCGCGGTCTGATGTCGATTTGTCCCAGTCTCCCGCACGCACCCAATATCGCGATGGCCTGTCCGTCGCGCCCTTGATCTGCCCCTCGTGGGCAGGCGGTAGCCGCAAAATGCGGCCTGCCGGGATCGCCACCTCTGATGTGGCCGAAGTGATTCCGGCGCTGACCTCTGAAACTGCCGCAACTCCCCAACTTCGGGGCACTGGACCGCATATCGCAGCCCAGTGAGTTCACGCCAAGAGATGTCACCTTGAGGAGAGGGCGGCATCCCTTCGGTTAGCAAATGGAGGTCCCACATGAGGGATGGTAGCTATACCTACAAGCTGTTTGATCGCAGCGATTTTAGTGCCTTTTGGGCGCTTTTCACCGACAATTTGATCAACCTGATGGTGCTTGCTGGCGTCTGCCAATTTGTGTTCCAGATGCCTGCTGAGATTGTCTATGGTCGCATCGTGCCGGGCGCAGCCGTGGCCATTCTGGCCGGGATCGCCGTCTATGTTGGTTTGGCCAAACGCGCCGCCGCGCAACATGGCCGCGATGTAACCGCGCTGCCCTACGGCATCTCGACACCGGTGATGTTTGTCTATCTGTTTGGCGTGATTGGCCCGATCTACTGGTCCACCAATGACCCAATGCTGGCTTGGCAGGTCGGTATCGGCGCTGGTTTCATGGGCGGAATCGTCGCCGCAATGGGCGCTGTGATTGGCCCGTGGCTGAAACGTGTGACCCCACGCGCCGGTATGCTGGGCACGCTCTGCGGCATCGCGCTGGTGTTCATTGGCACTGTGCCGCTGGCGACCGTGTTTGAAAACCCGTTCATCGGCTTTGCCTCGATGATCATCATCCTTTGGGGGCTCGTGGGCCGCTTCCGCCTGCCATACAACATCCCCGCCGGTCTGCTCGCACTGATCGTCGGCACCGTGGTGGCCTTTGGCATTGGCGAAGCCAAGCTCAGCCTGGATGGCGTTGGATTCTACCCACCGCTGCCATATTTTGGTGACCTGATCGCAGGCATCCAGTATCTGTTTGCCAACCCGGAGCTGTTCCTGGTGTTGGTGCCGGTGCAGATCTACAACTTCATCGAAACCATGAACAACGTGGAAAGCGCCGAAGCGGCGGGGGACCATTACCCTGTGGCCACCTGTCAGATCACCGACGGTCTGGGCACCATGGTCGGTGCGGTCTTTGGCTCACCTTTTCCAACCACCGCTTATATCGGCCACCCGGCTTATAAGCGCATGGGCGCACATGCGGGCTACATCATTGGCGTGGGCGCGGTGATCCCGCTGGCAGCCTTCTTCGGTCTGCTTGCTTTCCTCAACAACCTGATCCCGACCGCAGCCGCGGCTCCGGTACTGGTGTTTGTTGCGCTCAGCCTGATTACCAATACGGCACATTCGGTGAAAACCGATCACATGGCGGCGGTGACCATCGCGATGATGCCGCATGTGTCCTCTTTCCTGATGGTGAAATGGGGCTCGCTGATGGGTGCATTGGGTGCCGTAGGCGTGGCGGGTCTGCCAAACCTCGGTGATGAGGCCCTGACCGCCGCCCTGTTGCAGCAAGGCGCGCATTTCGAAGGACATCTGGCTCTCTCACAGGGCGCAATCCTGACCGGTCTAATCTGGGGTGCCATTGTCGCCAGCGTCATTGATGGCCGCTTCCGCAACGCCGGTGGTTTTGCCCTCGCAGCAGCCGTGATGTCTGCCTTTGGTATCATCCATGGTGCCAGCCTGCAGTGGCCTGCACTTAACGGTGTGACCTCCGGCTACCTCATCGCCGCGGCCTTCCTCTACATCTACCCGCTGTTTCACAAAGAGGACGACCTCGTGAACGAAAACGCGGTGGTGGATGAGGTCCCGGCACCGGCCGAATAACGTCCACTTCCCCGGACGCCCTTGTGCGGGCCAGCCTTGTCCTTCGGCGGCCCGCACCTTTTTATTCCTCCACATTGGACCCGACCATGCCACACACAGAGACCCAAACGCTCCTGAGGGGCCGTATTCTGGATTTCCACGCCGCCCCTGCGGATGAGATGGACACCGACGCCTATACCTACATCAAGGACGGCGCGATCCTGATCGAAGGCGGCAAGATCAAAGCCACCGGTGTCTACCAAGACATTGCGGCGCAGGCGCCACAGGCCACGGTCAAGGACCACCGTCCAAATTTGCTGCTGCCCGGTTTCATCGACACCCATGTGCATTTCCCGCAGGTGCAGGTGATTGCCTCCTGGGGCGAACAGCTTCTGGACTGGCTCAACAATTACACCTTCCCCGAAGAGACTCGCTTTGAAGATCCCAAGCACAGCACCGCGATGGCGGGACACTTCTATGATCTGCTGACCAGCCACGGCACCACCACCGCTGTTTCCTACTGCTCGGTGCACACCGCATCGGTGGAGGCCTATTTTGCTGAAGCCGAAAAGCGCAACATGTGCATGATTGGTGGCAAGGTCATGATGGACCGCAACGCGCCGGATGCTCTGCGCGACACGCCGCAATCCAGCTATGACGACAGCAAAAAGATGATTGCCAAGTGGCATGGCAAGGGCCGTGCGCACTACGCCATCACCCCGCGCTTTGCCATCACCTCAACGCCAGAACAGATGCAGATGGCGCAGGCTTTGGTGGCGGAGCACCCCGAGTGTTTTGTGCAGACCCACCTGAGCGAAAACCACGACGAGATTGCCTTCACCAAAGAGCTGTATCCCGACGCGCCGGACTATCTGGGCGTCTATGAAAGCTACGGCCTGCTGACACCCAAAACCTTGCTGGGCCACTCCATTCACCTGACCCCGCGCGAGATTGATGTACTGGCCGAAACGCAGGCGAAACCGGTGTTCTGCCCAACCTCCAATCTCTTCCTGGGCAGCGGTCTGTTTGACGACGGCGGGCTGCGCGCCCGTGGTATTCAGAACGCGATTGCCACCGACATCGGGGCAGGGACCAGCTACTCGATGCTGCAGACACTGAATGAGGGCTACAAAATCCTGCAACTCCAAAAGCAGAAACTGCACCCGCTGCGCGCCTTTGACTGGATCACCCGTGGCAACGCGGAGGTGCTGGGCCTGTCCGACAAAATCGGCACGCTGGCCGCAGGCTCAGATGCGGATGTGGTGGTGTTGGATTCCCACGCCACCCACGCCATGGACCTGCGCGTGCAGCGCGCGGAAAGCCTGTCGGAAGAGCTGTTTATCCTGCAAACTCTGGGCGATGATCGCGCTGTGGCAGAGACCTATGTTGCTGGCGTGGCGCAGAAAAACGGCACGGCGGCACTTGCAGTTACCCCTGCACCAGCGCCGGTGCTCAAATCCGCCTGATCGACAAAACGCTTGTCAGCTGGCTCCAATCATCGGGTCAGCTGACAAACAACCGCGCCAGAAACACCGCGCTCATGCCGTAGCCGATCACGACCACGATCCAGCGCACCACGGAAGCCGGAATGGCCTTGGCGACAAAAGCCCCGCTGTAGCCCCCCAAG
Organism: uncultured Shimia sp.; assembly: GCF_947493595.1. Taxonomy (GTDB): domain Bacteria; phylum Pseudomonadota; class Alphaproteobacteria; order Rhodobacterales; family Rhodobacteraceae; genus Shimia. The sequence goes on from NZ_CANLRL010000009.1 coordinate 79,889, forward strand.
ACCGCAAACACCATCATCAGTACCGCCATCGGCCAAACCACCAGGCCTGCCACGGCAAATGTCACCACCGAAATGGCGGACAGCGCAAACGACAGTCCGTTTTTCACCCCGTTCATCAGGTGAATGTCACGCCAGCCCCACATGGCAAACAGCGCGAGCAGCACAATGCCCAAGCCGCCGTTAAAATAGCCGCCATAGACGCTGACCAAAAACAGTCCCACAGCGCCTTCCGGCTTGAACCATTTTGCCTTTTCCTGTGCCCAGACCTGCAGCTTTGCCCCCAGCAAAAACGCCGTTGTGGCAAACATCAACAGAAACGGCACCACATAGGAAAACACCTCGTTGGACGACACCAGCAACAACAGCGACCCCGCCAATCCGCCCGCCAGCGTGATGACGGTGAGCCGGATCATTTGCGCCCGCGACAGTGTTTTGAGTTCTGACAGAAATCCTATTGCTCCGCCCAGATAGCCGGGGAACACCGACACCGCGCTGGTGGCATTGGCCGCGACCGGCGGCACCCCGGCCCAGACCAGCGCCGGGAAGGTCAAAAACGTCCCGCCCCCCGCAATCGTGTTCACAACGCCAGCGCCAAATCCGGCCAATGCCAGCACACAGAGTTCCAAGATCGTCATCGGGGTCTTTCTCTTGTATTTGGTCTGGCGGTCCGCGCACCGTAACGCGCATTGCTGGATATGCCAGATAATCGCGTTTGTTTTTCAAGAAAAATCGGAAAGTGCATCGCCTCAGACAGGCTTTGCCTCCAGCGCCCCAACCGGACTAAAACCAATACAAACAATCAGGAGACACATCCATGACCGGCTATCTGACCACTCATGTTCTGGACACCGCCCGTGGCTGCCCTGCTGAGGGCCTGAAAATTGATCTCTTCCGAATCGAAGGCGAGACCCGCACCAAACTCAAATCTTTGGTCACCAACGATGATGGCCGCACCGATGAACAAATCCTGCCAGCTGCGGAGTTCGCCATCGGTGAATATGAGCTGATCTTCCACGCCGGGGCTTACCTTGACGCCTGCGGCACCCCGCCGGAAGAACCGCGTTTCCTGAACATCGTGCCAATCCGCTTTGGCATGTCGGAGGCCTCGCACTACCACGTGCCACTGCTGCTCTCGCCGTTTGGCTACTCCACCTATCGTGGCAGCTAAGGCTTTAGGGCAAAACAGTTTTGCAAAGGCGCGCTCTGGTTTCGGACGCGCCTTTTTTGTGTGCAGCCCAGCAGATAGTGTAGATTTTTCATTGTTCTGAAATTTTTGATACTGCTTGGCATTTAGAGGGAATTCCGAAAGAAAGCCCTGTCGCGTAGACTGATCAAAATTCGAATCTAGGGGAGACCGCCATGTACGATATGGCTATTTTGTGGGACTGGATTGCGTTCTCGGTGCGCTGGCTACACGTCATCACCGCCATGGCATGGATTGGCGCGTCGTTCTATTTCATCGCATTGGACCTGATGCTGAAACCGGCCAAACACCTGCCAGAAGGCGCATTTGGCGAAGAATGGGAAGTGCACGGCGGTGGCTTCTATCACACCGTGAAATACCTCGTGGCGCCGTCCGAAATGCCGGAGCACCTGACCTGGCACAAATGGCAGAGCTACACCACATGGCTCTCCGGCGCCGCGCTTTTGATGATTGTCTACTGGGTGGGTGGTGAGCTTTTCCTGCTGGACCCAACCAAAGCCGACTTGACCCTGTTTCAGGGCATCCTGATCTCTGGTGGCTCCTTGACCATTGGCTGGTTGGCCTATGATTTCATGTGCAAATCCAAGCTCAGCGAGCAGCCAACCCTGCTGATGCTGCTGTTGTTTGCCATCCTTGTGGTGATGTCCTGGGGCTATAACCAGATCTTCACCGGCCGTGCCGCGCTGCTGCACCTTGGGGCTTTCACCGCCACCATCATGACCGCTAACGTGTTCTTCCAGATCATGCCCAATCAGCGCATCGTTGTGGATGATCTGAAAAACGGCCGCACGCCGGATGCCAAATACGGCAAGATCGCCAAGGTGCGCTCCACCCACAACAACTACCTGACCCTGCCGGTGGTGTTCCTGATGTTGTCCAACCATTACCCGCTGGCCTTCGCCACCGAGTATGCTTGGATCATCGCCAGCCTGATCTTCCTGACCGGTGTCACCATCCGCCATTACTTCAACACCATGCACCGCACCGGCAAAGGCCCGCTCTGGACCTGGTTGATTACTGCGCTGCTGATGGTGACCATCGCCTGGCTCTCCACCGCGCAGAGCGGCGAGACCTACGAGGAATCCGAGGCCCGTGAACTGACCGCCTACGAGCAGAAGTTCGCCTCCGCCGAGGGGTTTGAAGACGCTTACTATGCGGTCACCGGAAACTGCTCAATGTGTCACGCCCGTGAGCCTTCTTGGGAGGGCTTGCACTGGGCCCCAAAAGGCGTGGTGCTGGAAACCGAAGCAGATGTGGCACGCCATGCTGAGCAGATTTATCTGCAAGCGGGCCGCACCCACGCCATGCCGCCCCCCAACGCGATCGAGATGGATCAGGAAAGCCGCAATTTGATTGTGGCCTGGATCAAGGAAGTGCGCCAAGGCGGCTGACACAGGGGGCAAGCCGTTCCGTTGCAAAAGATGGGCGTCACAGGCGCCCTTTTTCTAACAATCAGGACTGCGTCCCGTTTCGCCGATGTCCAGGGAAATCAACCACTTCTCCATAGTCGGCCGGCTTTAGAACCACGCCCACCATCACAAACTCCACCGTATGTCGGTCTCCACTTATTGGTAGGTAAAGCTCGGACGTGCTGTGATAGTTTTTGAGCGGACCTGTGTAGGGCAGGGTGATGTTCAGCGGGAAGGGCTCTGTTGCAGCCCGCACAAACGCGCTCCACATCTTGGAGCCTGGGCCCTTGCCAATGTGATCGGATAGCCAGGTTCCCGTGAAGGTTTTGCTCAGCGTTTTGTTGAGCTTGCTGCGCACATAGAGCCCTTTGAAGTCGACAGGCTCCCCGGTGTGGGACCGCAAAATCTCATAAATTGACAGGATACTGGGCGGGGCTTGCAGGAAAGGTAGCCCAATGTTTTTGAGTTGTGGCAGCGGCGCGGCCGTTGCCGCGGATCGCCACAGAAAATACAGCTGCTTAAGCTCTGGCTCGAGCGTCGCGACCGAAAAGGTATTGGTGTTCATTACGCGTTGTCTCTGCTGATCGATCCTTTTTTGTTGCTGTCCCCTTTTGCCCTTCAAAACGTCAGGCGCGCGCGTTCTACTCCTTGCAACTATGATTCAGCGTATCACATAATTGCCGGGTTGGCTGTGTTTGCGCGGTAAACATGGGTGAAATATACGTGACTATTCTTAGGGTTCCTGTGACTGCACCGCGCAGTCACAAAACTCTGTTTGATTGAGGCAAGCACAAAAACAGCGCCTTGGAGGAGGGGGCAGGCGGCATCAAATGTGCCGCCCTTGTATGGTTCATGAGGCTTGCGCTTTAGGACAACCAGCTTTGAACTGGCGCGGATTGCAAAAAGGCACCGATGCGTTCTTCCGTCTTTGTGTCCAGTTCAATGAGGGGCCCTCGTGCAAAGCCTGCGTCGACTCCGATGGATCTCAGCGCAGCCTTGACCCCAGGTATCACGCCTGTTTCCAAAAGAACTTCGACGAAGCGCTGAGAGATGTCCTGAAGTTCCTGCGCTTGGCGCAAATCGGATGCCAGCACACTTTTGTTGAGCTCGACATATAGCTTGCCGAACACATTGTATGTTGTGCCAATTCCGCCATCACAGCCCAAAGCCGCCGCGCCAGCGAAGATTTCGTCAAACCCAAAGAAGTAGGTCTTGTCCGGCCGGCTTCGGCGCAACATTGACAGTTTGAAGAGGTCGGTGGAGGTGAATTTGATCCCGGCGACATTGGGCAAATCCAGCAGACGTTGCAGCAATGCAAGCGGCAGCGGCCGCCCGGTGCGCACCGGCACCTCGTAGACAATCAGCGGCAGAGAAGTCGCGGCGGCAAGCTCTGCGTAGTAGTGAAAGATTTCTTCATCGGAAAACGGGTAGGAGTGCGGTGGCAGCGCCGACAGGGCCGCAAACCCAAAGGTTTCGGCGGATTTTGCCAAGGCGATGGAATCACGGGTGTTGGGTTGCCCAACATGTGCGATCACCTGTGCGTTTTGCGCGTCCGGGAGTCCCGCAATGACTGCCTGCTGCGCCAACAGCTCGTCCGTGGACATCAATCCCGACTCGCCACTGCTGCCTCCGATGTAAATGCCCTGCAGGCCCTGCCGCAGAACATACTCCGTGATTGCCGTCTGTCTGCCTGCATCAAAGGCGCCGCTGTCAGAAAAGCCCGTCAACAGTGCGGCATACATGCCCTCAAGTGATTTACCCATAATTTCCTCACGATTGCTTCGCGTTCAAGGGGGAGGTCTGACATCCCCGCTGACTCCATATTGGCTTTTTGGTATCCCAAATGGAACTTTTGGTAAAGTATGGTTTGACAAAAAATAGTTTTGGAAATACCAAATGAGGCAAGTTGATAGCTCAGGTGGTGGTTTGCAGATCCTTTTGTTAGGTCTTTTGCCCAATGACCCACCAAGCTCAGGAGAATTGGAATGTCGCCGGAATTGGAAATGCGAAACGACACCCCCAAGCGAACCGCCGCCCGGATCGCCGAGTCGATCATTGCGCAGATAAAAGATGGAACATTGTCAGTTGGCGATGCAGTGCCAACTGAGCGTGAGTTATGTGACCAGTTTTCAACCTCCCGCCCCACCGTGCGGGAAGCCTTGTCCAATCTGCACATGCGCGGGTTTCTTTCGACCGGCACGGGGAAACGCCCCCGGGTCACAACGCCGTCCTTGGAGGATGTGTTTACGCTGGCTGGCGACCACATTCGCGAAATTCTCGGGAATGCTGAAAGTGCGGCGCATCTGGAGCAAATGCGTCAGTTTATCGAAGCTGGCGCCGTGCGGGTTGCCGCCGAAAACGCGTCCAATATCCAAGTGGCCAAAATGCAGGCCGCTCTGGAAAAGAACCTGGAATCGGTGGGTACAGATGCCTTTCCGGCCACAGATATTGCGTTTCACCGCTCCATTGTCGCGGTTGTGGGCAACCCGATCATTTTGAAGCTGCACGACATGTTTGTGAGCACGATGTTGGCGCATCGCCCCAATTCCCCAAGCCCGCGCCATATGGATGCGTTGGTCTATGAAGAACATCGCGCGATCTATGAGGCGGTGCTCAACGGGGATGTCGTCACCGCAACCAAGCAAATGGATGGCCACCTTGAGCGATCTTATCGGTCGCGACTGGCAGCGCCAAAATCGCTGCAGAGTGAGACCCAATCAATCGAGGAAGCCTAACACAAAGCGGCGTTAAGCCGTGAACAAACAGCAAGGAGGATATGAGATGCTGAATAAACTAATCACCGGGACGGTTGTCTCTCTTTTGATGTCAGGGGCGGCTTTTGCCGAAAAAACACTGACGTTTGGTATGCAGGACAATGAAGTGTCCAACGTGTACCAGGGCGCGCTCGCATTTAAAGATGAGCTTGAAAAAGTGTCCGGCGGCGAGATGACAGTCAATCTCTTCCCATCCTCTTCTCTTGGTGATTTCAAAGCCATGGTGGCGCAGGTTCAAGCCGGCGAGCTGGACATGGTGATGACCGGTTATCCGGACATGTCCTATATCATTCCTGAGTTGAAGCTGGTTGGCGCGCCTTATGTGGTCGACAGCTTTGATCACCTGCAAGAAATTGTGGCCGGCCCCTGGGGGCAGGACATGGCGACAAAGATGAATGAAGCCAACATTCATCTGCTGGATGTCTGGTACTACGGCACACGTCAAACCACTTCAAACCGTGCGATCAATTCGTTGGATGACATGGCAGGCCTGCGGTTGCGCACGCCAAACGTGCCGTTCCTGATCGCCTATGCGAAAAACACCGGCGCGACACCGGCCCCAGTTGCTTTTGCGGAAGTCTATCTTGCGTTGCAAACCAATCAGGTCGACGCGGAAGAAAATCCGCTGCCAACCATCGAAGCGATGAAGTTCTATGAGGTGCAAAGCCACATCGCGATGACCAATCACTTCATTGCGTCGGGCGCCATTCAGATTGGCACTTCCACCTGGGGCAACCTTTCCGATGAAGAAAAAGGCTGGGTTCAGGCCGCTGTTGCCAAAGGTGGCGAGGTGTCAGACAGCCTGACATTTGAAGCCGAAGCCAAGCTGGTGGACACGTTCAAAGAGCGTGGTTTGACCATCACCGAACCTGACACAACCCCATTCCGTGCGGCGATGAAGCCGTATTACGATGAGTTGGAAGGTGAGTTTGGCGCGGGCGCAATCGCAAAAGTGCGCGGCGAGTAAGCCACGAAAAGCTGTTGGGGGAGGCTGCGACGCCTCCTCCAATTCTCTACTCTTGGGGCGGAAAGAATGAAAAGAAAATACGGTTTTGAAGCCTCTGTGGCCTCCGTTTTGTTTATCGTTCTGTTTTTTGTCATGGTGTTGCAGATTGTTGGGCGGACCAATTTGGTGGTTGGGCCAATTTGGACTGAGGAGCTTGCACGTTGGCTTTGGGTCTGGATGGCCCTGATTGGCATTGGCACGGTTGAGCGGGACGACGCGCATTTGCGCATGGGCTTCCTGATGGACCTTCTGCCGGCAATTGTTCAGAAAACCTGGGCGATCCTTGTCGACATTGTCTACATCGCCTTGGCCAGTCATCTGGTCTGGATTGCCTACAAAACAATCCTGCGCACATGGAACAATGAAACGGTGACGTTGCCGACAACGGATGCGGTTCTCTACGCCTCCGCCTTTGTGGCGCTGGTGTTGATCGTGCACCGCATTTTCTGGCGCCTGCTCCAAAACATCACGTCATTCAAATCAGTCGAACAAGAGGGGGCCTGAACATGGTGCTGTTATGTGTTGTTGTGGGCTGGCTCCTGCTGGTCCTGCTGAATGTCCCAATTGGCATTGGCATGATTTTTGTGTCGATGGGCTACTTCTATTATTCCGGCCTTGGCCTAACTTTTGCCGCCCAACGCATGGTGGACGGGCTTAACAGCTTTCCCATGTTGGCGGTGCCGCTGTTCATTCTGGCCGCGGCCATTTTGAACTCCGCCGGGATCACACATCACCTGTTTGGCTTTGCCCGTGCCTTGGTTGGGCACATCACAGGTGGTCTGGGCCATGTGAATGTTCTGGCCTCTCTGTTTTTCTCGGGCATGTCGGGGTCCGCAATTGCCGACGCCGGGGGGCTTGGCAAAATGGAAATCGAAGCCATGCGCGAAGCCGGTTATGACGATGAGTTCTCCGGTTCCGTCACCGCGGCGTCGTCGATGATTGGTCCGCTTGTGCCGCCCTCCATCACAATGGTTTTGTATGGGGTGATTTCCAACACATCCATTGGACAGCTCTTTCTGGGCGGCATTGTGCCGGGCGTTATGTGTGCCGGGGCCCTGATGTGCATGGTCTATTTTATTGCCCGCAAGCGTGAATACCCGACGGACCCAGTGAAGCCCGCCGGCGAGATCACAGGCATGTTTGTGAAGTCGCTCCCTGCCTTGCTTACACCTGTTGTCATCGTCGGCGGCATTTTCTCCGGGTATTTCTCGCCAACCGAAGCCGCTGCCATCACCGTGCTGTATGCCATCCTGATCGACCTGCTGTTTTACCGCGAACTCACGTTCCGGCGGCTGTGGGATGCGATTTACGACACCACGGTGACCTCGTCTGCGATCGCTACGATCATCGCAGGTGTTGGATTGCTGGGGTGGGTTCTGGCGCGCGAACAAGCGCCACAGCAACTGGCCAGCCTGTTTCTGGCGATCGCAGACAGTAAGTTGACGTTTCTGATCGCGGTGAACCTCATGATTTTTGTGCTGGGTGCCTTCATCGAGTCTCTGGTGATCCTGCTTGTGGTGGTGCCCATTTTGGTGCCCGTGGCGTTGGGCTTTGGCGTTGATCCGGTGCACTTCGGCATCATCGTGGTGCTTAACCTGATGATCTCGATCCTGACCCCGCCCATGGGGATGGCTCTGTTTGTTGTCGCCCAGGTGGGGGAGATTCCCTATCAGCGCCTGGCCAAAGCCATTCTGCCATGGCTGTTGCCGCCGCTGATTGTGCTGGTCTTGGTGTGTACCTTCCCAATTCTGGCCACCGGCCTGCCAAGTCTGATGAGGTAGGCATGACGATACTGAAACAGCTACAAAACGGTTTGGTGGTGTCATGCCAGCCGGTGGATGACGGCCCGATGGACCGCCCCGATATCATATTGGCCATGGCCCAAGCAGCCATTGCCGGCGGGGCTGTTGGCGTGCGCATCGAGGGCGCGGACAATGTGGCGGCTGTGCGGGCCGGTGTCACACAGCCGATCATTGGCATTGTGAAACGCGACTTGGATGACAGTTTGGTGCGCATCACGCCGTGGGTGCAAGACGTCGTGGATTTGGCGCAGGCAGGCGCCGATGTGATTGCCTATGACGCAACAGACCGCGTGCGGCCCACTGCCTGCGCGGAACTTGTGCGGGAAATCTTAGCGCGGGGATGCCTTGCGATGGCTGATTGCGCCACAATGGCGGATGCCCAAGCTGCCGTCGCAGATGGCGCGCGCATTCTTGGGTCCACCTTGTCGGGGTACACGCTCGAGACCGAAGGCGACAACACGTCTCCAGACCTCAAATTTGTGACGGAGTTACGCGCTTTGGAGCGGTTTGTGATGGCGGAAGGGCGCTATGACACACCGCAATGGGCGCGGATGGCGCTGGACGCCGGCGCGGATTGCGTGACTGTCGGCACGGTTCTCACGCGTCTGGAAGTGAACACCGCCAAATTTTATGAAGCTCTGCCAAAGCGGGATGTAGGCAATGGTGATGTGCGCGTTGGCTGATTTGAATGGATATGCGGTGGACTTGGGAGGAACCAAGCTGGCGGCGGTTTCGATTGTTGCGGGGCAGGTTCAAGACGCGCTTGTACGCAAGACAAGGAGCGCAGATGGGCCGGATGCCCTGGTGCGTGACCTGGCGCATATTTCCCGTGACATAGGCTACACCGCTGGCGCGCCAATTGGCGTGGCTGTTGCCGGTAAGCTGGATGAGCAGGGCCTATGGTCTTCCGTCAACCACACCATATTGAAAGATCTCAACAAACTGCCCCTGGTGGATTGTTTGTCAAACGCGATGGGGCCTGGCGTTGTCGCGCTCAATGACACGCAGGCCGCCGCCATCGGCGAGTTTCGCTTTGGAGCCGGGCAGGGCGTCGCCTCATTGGCGTATCTGACCGTATCTACAGGGATTTCGGCGGGCTTTATGTTGAACGGCCAGCCCCTGCAGTCGCCAAACGGGATGTTGGGGCATGTTGGTGCAATGGTGAGCAGAACCGGAGATCGCAATTGCGGATGTGGGCGTGTTGGCACCTACGAGAGCATTGCCTCCGGCCGCGCCATAGAGGCCATGGCCGCAGAGCAGGGCTATCCCGGTTTTGCATGCCATCAAGTTTTTGCCGCGGCCGCGACGGGGGAGCGTTGGGCGCAAACCCTGATGGATAATGCCTGCGCTGCCATTGCCGAACTCTGTGCTAATCTGGCCGCCGTTTTGGGAGTCGAGCGGGTTGTGCTCGGCGGGGGCGTTGGGCTGGCGGATGATTTCCTCAGTGGCGTGCGGCGTCACCTGTCTCGGGAGCCGGAGCAATTTCAACCCCAACTCGTACCTGCAGGGTTGGGCAAGCACAGCGCGATGTACGGTGCGCTGTCCGCTGCGGTAGCCAAAGGGAACCTGTCATGAAGGTGTTGATTTTCAAAACGGCCGAGGAGGTCAAAGTACAGGCGGCGCGGCAGTTGTTGATGTCAGTGCAGCGCAATCCTGAATCTGTGCTTGGATTGGCGACAGGCGGCACGATGGAGGATGTCTATGCCGAACTGGTCAAGCAGAGCCACCAACACGACGCCAGTTGGGCGCAGGTAACCACCTTCAATCTGGACGAATACTGGGGCATTTCGAGCGACAGCCCTGCATCATATCGCACCTATATGAACCACCATCTGTTTGACCACATCGACGTGGATCCGGGTGCGACCCATATCCCGCCGTCGGAGGGCGACAACCCGGAGATGGCCGCAGCACAGTACGAAGCGCGCATATCCGGGGCTGGCGGGATAGATCTTCAACTGCTCGGAATCGGGGTGAACGGGCACATTGGCTTTAATGAACCGACCTCAAGCTTGGTCTCTAAAACACGGCTCAAGACGCTGACCCAGAGCACACGCGATGCCAATCTCCGCTTCTTTGACACGATGGAGCAGGTGCCGAGATATGCGCTCACCGTTGGGATTGGAACAATTATGGCCTCTGATGAGTGCCTTCTGGTTGCCACCGGCAGTTCCAAGGCGCCGGCGGTACAGACAATGATTGAGGGACCGCTGGCGGCAAGCTGTCCGGCAAGTGCTTTGCAGATGCACCAGAAAGTAACGGTGATGCTGGATGAAGAGGCTGCGCGCGATCTCGAGCTGCGCAGTTACTATCAGCTGGTGCATCCGGACGGGCAGGAAAGTGCCGTGTCCGATGGCTGATCCTCAGGCCCGCACCTTTGTGTATGCAGATATGATGTATGATGGCGTGTCCCGGCACGGCCAGCCCCACGCGCTGATTGGTGTGGCGGAAGGCCGGATTGTCACCGTTCATGGTGACGTTCCGCAAAACGACGTCCCCTCAAATGCGCTCCGCGTTCCCATTGTGATGCCGGGTTTTCTCGATTTGCAGATCAATGGCGCAGGAGATGTGCAATTCAATTTTGACCTGACTATTTCCGGTCTCGAAACGATGGTCGCAGCCTCCGCCCTTGGCGGAGCCACCCATATCTTTCCGACCTTCACAACCGCACCAAACAGCGACTATCGCCGGGCAATTGAGGTTGTGGCTGAGGCGGTTGCAATTGGGGTTCCAGGGATTGCGGGGCTCCATCTGGAGGGACCGTTTATCTCCCGCCACAGGCCAGGCATACATCAAAAGGACTTCATTCGGCCGTTGCGCCAAAGTGATGTCGACCTGCTGTGTGAGGCCGCCGCAAAAATACCGCTTCTTGTCACGCTGGCACCGGAAGAACAGCCACCTCACATGCTGCAACAGCTCCAGCAAGCTGGCGTGACACTTTTTGCGGGGCATACCGAAGCAACTTTCGAGGACATGACACGGGCGGCGCAATCCGGCGTTACGGGGGGCACACATCTCTTCAACGCTATGAGCCAGATGACCCCGCGGGAGCCGGGCGCAGTTGGTGCGGTGTTGGGCGGTGGTGCTTTTTACGCGGGCATCGTGGCGGATGGTCATCATGTGCATCCGCACAATTTAAACCTGGCCGTGCGGGCCTTGCCGGATCACCTCTGTCTGGTGACAGACGCGATGCAAACTATGAATGGCCGCTCGCAGGAAATGACGCTGTATGGCCGTCGAATTCGCCTGAAACACGGGCGATTGACCGGGGATGACGGCACCCTTGGAGGCGCCCACCTGACGATGGCAAACGCGGTGCAAACCCTTGTCCAACACACCGTTGCCAGCCTTGGCGATGCCGCGAAATTTGCGAGTGCCAACCCGGCGCAAGCCGTGGGTCTGCAGCACATCTATGGCCAACTCAAGCCGGGTTTGAGTGCCTCCATGTCACTACTCTCTACAGAGCTGGACTGTTTGGGCATATTGCGCGACGGCAGGTGTCACCTGTTTGGCCAATCCGTCCCCAAAGGCTTTGCGCGCGGTCAGAGCGCCGACCTGTCACCGCTGGCCGGATGTTCGAAAGCCTCACACCACGCCACAGAAAGTGGATGACCCAGATGGTTTTCAGACCGGTCAAAGGCGGAAAGCACACATGTCAAAGCTGGTGATTTTTGACACAGAGTATTTGTCCTGTGAGGGCGCAATGCACCGGCTTTGGTCCGCCGCTGACGATCCAGACCCCCTGTTGGTTCAGATCGGCGCCGTTCTGATTGATTTGGAAGGTCAGGCCAGGGTTGAGGATAGTCTCAATGTCCTTGTCTTGCCCAAGGACAGGTTTGGCGCGCTATGTGAGCTTGACCCGTATTTTGTCGCTTTGACCGGCATCACCAACGAAAGACTGCGGGCAGAGGGCGTTGGAATAGCAGCGGCGCTTGAAGCCTTGGACAGGTTTTCGCGCGGAAGCCGCCTGTGGAGCTGGGGAAAAGATGAGCTTTTTGCCTTGGGCGTGAGCTGCTTTGTGCAGGGGGTACAGCCAAGCATTCCTGCCAACCGATTTGGCAACCTGAAATCAGTTTTTCAAAAGGCGTCGATGTCAGAACATGATATCGCCACCACCAACAGCGCAAGTCTCAGCAGCTTTTTTGGTGTCGAGACTGGGCTGCTTCGGGAACACGATGCGCTGGATGACGCGTTTTCCTTAAGTGCGGCCGTGCTGCACCAACTGGACTGCGCAAAAATTAGCCCCGCGGACCTTTTCAGTGGAGCTTAGGCAAGCCGTGTGACACAGCCGTGGCGACCCCTGAAGGACTCGAACCCTCAACCTGCTGATTAGAAGTCAGCTGCTCTATCCAGTTGAGCTAAGGGGCCATCGCCAAACGGCCAGCAGGTCACCCTGCGCCGTCACCTTTCTTATAGCCGCGCCAGCTTGTCAACGGCACGGGCGGGAAAAACGAATTTCCATCGCAACCGGTTGGCTTATCCAGACAGAACCGCAGTGTCTTTCGCCGCACAAACCTCGGCCAATGTGTCCGGGATGTCATCGGTGTAGAGCCGGGCCACGTCGGCGAAGTCCAAAATCCGCGCGGGGGCGTTGCGTTGGAATTTAGAGTGGTCCGCCAAAAGCCAGGTTTCCCGCGCACCCGCCAAAGCGGCGTGGGATACGGCAATCTCGTCGATGTCAAAATCATAGGCCACGCCGGTGTCCGACACCGCCGAGCAGCCCAGGATGGCATAGTCAAAGGCGAAGTCGGCCACCATGCGCGCGGCCACCGGGCCGACCAATCCGCCATCTTCTTCCCGCGGCCGCCCGCCAGTCAAAAGCACGCTGCAGCGCGCGTTGCCGGACAATATCCGTGCCACATTGAGGTTGTTGGTCACCACCAGCAGGCCATCGTGGCCCAGCAAGGCGCTTGCCAGTGCCTCTGTGCTGGTGCCGATGTTGATGAACAGGGCGGAACCATTGGGGATGTCCGCCGCACAGCGCGCCGCCATTGCCGCTTTGGCATCCGCGTTCACGCGTCCGCGTTCCTCATAAGCAATGTTGCGCACACCGGAGGGGAGAACCGCGCCGCCATGTACCCGCTCCAGCCTACCGGCGTTGGCCATTTCATTGAGGTCGCGGCGAATGGTTTGCACGGTCACGTCAAAGCGCGCGGCCAACCCTTCAACAGTGACTTTGCCCTCGCTGCGGGCGATATCGAGGATTTCTCTTTCGCGAAAACTGCTCAGCATGTTCGTTACTTTTCGTTTGCTTCCACCTTCAGTGGCAGGCGGCGGGTGGATTTTCAACGAAAATCCGTGGAGTCACAGAGAATTTCCTTGACGATATGCGCGTTTTGGGTTCGTAAGGGTGCGCAAATGTTCGAAGGTGTTCTTATGGAAGCGCAAACCGAAAATCCGGTGGATCTTTTTGTCATTGGCGGCGGCATCAACGGCTGTGGCATTGCCCGCGATGCAGCAGGGCGGGGGCTCTCGGTGGAACTGGCGGAAATGAGCGATTTGGCTTCGGCCACGTCCTCGGCCTCAACCAAGTTGTTCCATGGCGGTCTGCGCTATCTCGAATACTTCGAAGTGCGTCTGGTGCGGGAAGCGTTGATCGAGCGTGAAACTCTGCTACGCGCCATGCCGCACATCAGCTGGCCGATGCGGTTTGTGCTGCCGATGCACAAAGACATGCGCTTTGAAAACGACACGCCGACCTCAAAACTGTTGAGTGTGGTCATGCCGTGGATGAAAGGCCGTCGCCCCAGCTGGCTGATCCGCATGGGGCTCTTCATGTATGACCACCTCGGCGGGCGGAAAATCCTGCCCGGCACCCGCACCGTGGATCTGAAAATCGATGAAGCAGGCGCGCCAATCAAAGAGAAATTTGTCAAAGCCTTTGAGTATTCCGACTGTTGGGTCGAAGACAGCCGCCTTGTGGTGTTGAACGCCCGCGATGCCGAGGCGCGCGGCGCCACCATTCGCACCCGCACAAAAGTGATCTCCGCGCAACGGGGAGACAGCCTCTGGCATATCGAGATGGAAGACGTCGACACCGGCGTGCGCCGCAGCACTCGCGCAAAGGCGCTGGTCAATGCCGGTGGCCCTTGGGTGGCGGATGTCATTCGTGGTGTGATCCAGCAAAATTCTTCTGCCGGCGTTCGGCTTGTACGCGGTAGCCACATCGTGACCAAACGCCTGTTTGACCACGACCGCTGTTACTTCTTCCAAGGCACCGACGGGCGCATCATCTTTGCCATTCCCTATCAGGAAGATTTCACTCTCATCGGCACTACCGATCAGGAGCACACCCACGCTGACGTGGCCCCAACCTGCACCGATGAAGAGGCGCAATACCTCTGCGACTTTGCCTCTAACTACTTCAAGAAGCCCGTCACCATGGAGGATATCGTCTGGCGCTATTCCGGTGTGCGTCCGCTTTATGACGACGGCGCGTCTTCTGCGCAGGCCGCGACCCGCGACTATGTGTTGAAACTGGATGATGGTGGCGCACCGGTGCTCAACATCTTTGGCGGAAAAATCACCACCTACCGCAAGCTGGCCGAAGCGGCGATGGAGAAACTCACGCCGTTCTTCCCGGAGGCCACAGCCCCTTGGACGGCCGGTGTGGCCATGCCCGGGGGTGATTTTGAGGTGCATCAGGTGGGGGACAAGATTGCCGAGCTACTACGCGACTACCCCTTCCTAAACGATGCCTGGGCCAAACGCCTGATCCGCGCCTATGGCACCGAAGCACCGGAGATGCTCGGGGCCGCAAAATCTGCCGCTGATCTAGGCGCAGACTTTGGCGCCACGCTCACCGCTGCTGAGGTCGACTGGCTCATGGCGAAGGAATACGCCCGTGCCGCCGCCGATGTGGTCTGGCGCCGTTCCAAGCTGGGTCTGCGCCTCAACGCGCAGCAAATTGCCGCCATCGACAGCTACATGGCTGCAGCGCGGCAAAAAGCCTCTGCCTAAGCGGCAACCGAGAATTGATCTTTGCGCCCCATCGGCCTATACGAAGCCCGCACGCTGCTGTTGTGCGGGCTTTTGAGTCTGCGCGAGGGCGGAGGAGAACCATTCGGATTTTGTCAGGTCATCCCGACCTGATCCCGCAAGTCACAGAACACCCCTGACGCAAAAAAGGTAGTGAGAAACATGGCTGATAAAAAATCGCCCGACATATTGTATACCATTGTAGACGAAGCGCCTGAGTTGGCCTCCGCCTCCTTCCTGCCGATCATTCGCAAGTTTGTGTCCGCCGCTGGTATCACCGTTGGCACCCCGGACATTTCCCTTGCCGGTCGCATCATTGCCACCTTCCCTGAAAACCTGACTGCAGAGCAGCGTCAATCTGATGAGCTGGCCGCGCTGGGCGAATTGGTGAAAACACCGGACGCCAACGTCATCAAGCTGCCAAACATCTCCGCCTCCGTGCCACAGCTGGTCGCGGCCATCGAAGAGCTGCAGGGCCAGGGCTACAACATCCCGTCCTATCCAGAAGACCCGCAGTCTGACGAAGACAAAGCCATCCGCGCGCGTTTTGACGGCATCAAAGGCTCCGCCGTGAACCCGGTACTACGTGAAGGCAACTCTGACCGCCGTTCCGCCCGCGCCGTGAAAAACTACGCTCAGAACAACCCACATTCCATGGGCGCCTGGGAAAGCTCCAGCAAGACCAAAGTCAGCTCCATGCCGGGCAACGACTTCTACGCCAACGAAAAATCCGCCACCATCTCTGAGGCGCAAGCCGGTGATGCGAAGATCGAATTTGTTGGCAAAGACGGTTCCGTGACCGTGCTCAAGGACAGCTACCCGCTGGCCGCAGGTACCATCGCAGACGCCACTTTCATGTCCGCCAAAGCGCTGGGCGCCTTCCTCGCGGACGCGATTGAAGACACCAAAGCCGACGGCACCATGTTCTCCCTGCACATGAAAGCCACCATGATGAAGGTCTCCGACCCGATCATCTTTGGCCACGCGGTAAAAGCATGGCTGGGTCCGGTTTGGGACGCCCATGGTGAGGCCATCGCCGCCGCTGGCGGCTCTCCAAACTCCGGTCTGGGTGCTGTTCTGGCTGCGATCGACACGCTCGACAACGCCGACGCCATCAAATCCGAGATCGCCGCGCTGGACCGTCCGTCCATGTACATGGTCGACAGCGACAAAGGCATCACCAACCTGCACGTGCCGTCCGATGTGATCATCGACGCCTCCATGCCAGCCGTGATCCGCGCAGGCGGCAAGGGCTGGGACGAAGCCGGCAACAAAGGTGACACCAACTGTGTGATCCCGGATCGCTGCTACGCGACTGTCTATGACGAAACCGTCAACTTCTTCAAAGCCAATGGCGCGCTTGACGTGACCACCGCAGGCTCCGTCGCCAACGTCGGCCTGATGGCGCAGAAAGCCGAGGAATACGGCTCTCACCCAACCACGTTTGAGGCCCCAGCCGCGGGTTCCATCCGCATCGTTCTGGAAAACGGCGACGTGCTGCACTCTCACGATGTGGACACCGGCGACATCTGGCGCTCCTGCACCGTGAAGAAAGCCCCAATCGAGAACTGGATCGAACTGGCGATGGACCGTCAGCGCCTGACCGGGTCCGAGGCGATCTTCTGGCTGGACGCAAACCGCGCCCACGATGCCGAGCTGATCAAATATGTGACCCCGGCGCTCGCGGCGGCTGGCAAAGCTGACCTGTTCCAGATCATGGCGCCTCGTGAGGCCACCGCACAGTCGCTCAAAACCATCACCGCCGGCAACGACAGCATCGCCATCACCGGCAACGTGCTGCGTGACTACCTGACCGATCTCTTCCCGATCCTCGAGCTGGGCACCTCCGCCAAAATGCTCTCCATCGTGAAGCTGATGAAAGGTGGCGGCCTGTTTGAAACCGGTGCCGGTGGCTCCGCACCAAAGCACGTGCAGCAGCTGGTCGAAGAAAACCACCTGCGCTGGGACTCCATGGGCGAGTTCTGTGCCCTTGGTGAAAGCCTGAACTTCCTCGCGGATGTCAAAGGCAACGCCAAAGCAGGTGTTCTCGGTGTGGCAGCTGAAGCCGCAACCCAAGGCATTCTGGACGACAACCGTTCGCCATCGCGCAAAGTCGGTCAGCCAGACAACCGCGACAGCCACTACTGGTTCGCCCGCTATTGGGCCGAGGCACTGGCAGCACAGTCTGACGACGCCGACCTAGCAGCCGAATTCGCAGGTGTGGCCAAAGCGCTCGCAGACGGCGAAGAAGCCATCCTGGCCGAGCTCGCTGCGGCCCAAGGTCCAGCAGCTGATATTGGCGGCTACTTCCGCCCATCCGTGGAGCTGAAAGCCAAAGTCATGCGCCCCAGCGCCACCCTGAACGCGATCATCGACTAAGGCTGACCCGATAGGTTGAAACAAGGAAGCCGCCCTGAAAGGGGCGGCTTTTTTGTTTTGAGGCCAGCCACTTCACTAGTGGGAATGTACGTTTACAGTCGTTTAGTCCGCGCCTTTTGAGGGATAGCATGTTGAAGTTATGTGTGATGGTCGCCGCAGTTGTCTTGGCACTGCATCCCGTGAAAGGGTTTGCTTCTGACGTTTCCCCAGCACGAGTGCTAATGGCAGCGGTGGTTTCGGATGATCCTCACACCACAAGGAAAGCAGGCGAATTGCTTTCGGTTTTTCGCACAATTGGCCAAATTCGCGAAACTGTTGTTTCGAACGAACCTTGGGTGGCTGCAAAACCGAATTTTGTTTTTGCATCAGGGGACGATTTCATCGTGCAAGGGCGACTAGCAGTTGATGCCTTGACTGAGTTTGATCCAAAAGTGGCGGAGTTCATTTTGGAACTTCCAGCCAACTCAGGGCACTGCTTTGTACAAAGCTTTAGTGTTGGCTTAGAAAAACGCTGGGTTCTTTTGGTAGTTCACAGTGTAGACAACGAGGCTCCAGAGTATATGAGCCAATGCCTCACTGCTGGTTTGTACAAATTTGTGAAGGGCAGCTTAGACGACTTTGTTCCATCCAAATGGCGAGAGGCCTATGTGGGACTCTTGTCTGAGAGCCAATCGACCTTCAGTTCAGTGGGAGTTAACTAGGTCAAGCATTGGACGGACATTTACGTCGCCGCAAACCTGAACCAAGCTGGGTTTCGTAAGGCGGGCTAAGTTTCCTATGGCGCTACTCGTTGACAGCCCCAGCCTGCAACAGATCAAGATACGTCTTCCTCCAAGATTGCTGCGGATCGTCCGGTACGCGCTCCGTGACATGATACGACAGGCCGACCGCAAAACACTGTAGTGATCCATTCTGATTGTCGACAGTTGTGCTGATAACAAATGTTACCGGCCAGCCATCTTCGGTTGGATACGTCGAAACAAAGCACTCGTCGCTTTCTGAATGCTCACTGAGCAGTTGTTGATTTACGCTGCCATCGATCCCTTTCAATACCGTCTTCGCGATTTTTCCATTTGAAATTGCATCGCGCTTTTGCAGAAAAATAAATTGCGAGACCTGCCGACCATGTGTGCCAAACGTGCCGTCGTAGACGAGAGTATATGTATCTAAGAGGTTTATCATATTCTCAGCAAATGCTTCGTTGTCTGCAGCAACAAAATATCGCAACGGTGAGGGGGAACGCACCGTTTCAGAGATGGCAAGAGTTTTTAACCCCAACATCAGAAGGCTCGCGATCACAATCTTCGCTTTCCAAGATGTCATCAGCCGGCCTCAATTCTGTTTTTTGTAGTCTCGCTGGGCACCGTATTGTGTCTGCTTCCATTGCGCTAGCAATATTGACGTGCTTCAACCTCCGGTTCTGGGGATCAGCTTCCCCCCATTCCCATGTCGCATCCCATCCAAAACCGGCACGCTGCCCCAGTAACATGTCCGGTTTTTGAGCTTCTGTGCCAATGCAGAAGGCCCTATCTCAACCGGACCTTGGCACTGGGACCAACCATGGGGCGTTTTCAAAAATTCTGTGAGAAGCACGATTTCTGCCGCAACATCCTGCTGGCCGCCATGTTTTTCGGTATCGCCTATGGCGTGGCGTCATTGGTGATTTATGCGGTTCCCAACACAATCGACAACCCGCCTTGAAGCCCATTCGCGGGTCCATCTGGTTTTGAGTGCCAATTGCCTTTGGCTGCTTTTGGCGCCGCATCCCAAATCACTGTCGCGATTTCTGAATGCAGTCTCTGTTGGCGCTACCATCTGTAGCGTGTCATCAACACGCGAGAACAGACATGAAACACATAACCGCCTACTGCCGTCGGCACTCTTGGTGCGGCGATTTGAAAGTTGCAGCCCTCTTCCTTATTCTCTCAGCCATTGTTGCCTTTGTGGTGATACAGGCCTTTCCGACCCCTGTGATTGGTCCCTGATCCTGACGTCCAGTGCGCGGCTGCCGACGTGGCACAGCGCTCACACCGGCACCTGCAACCCCGCTTTCACCCGATCAATCACCACATTGCTGTGAAACCGCCGGATGTTGGGATTGTCGTTGAACACGTGGCGGCTGAACTCCTCATAGGCGGTCATATCCGGGGCGGTCACCACCAGAATAAAATCCGCCTGACCGGTGACGTAGTAGCATTGCTGCACATCATCGAGCTTGAGCATCGAGCGGCGGAACTCATCAAGCAGGTCCGTGCGCTCGCGCTCCATCTCCACCTCGACCACAAAGGTCATTGGCCGCCCCACGGCTTTCGCAGAGACCACAGAGATATCCGCCTCCACGATCCCTTCATCGCGAAACCGCTTCAGCCGCCGTTGCACAGCGGAGCGCGAGATGCCTGCG
Source organism: uncultured Shimia sp. (assembly GCF_947493595.1). Taxonomy (GTDB): domain Bacteria; phylum Pseudomonadota; class Alphaproteobacteria; order Rhodobacterales; family Rhodobacteraceae; genus Shimia. The sequence goes on from NZ_CANLRL010000009.1 coordinate 99,842, forward strand.
ATCTCCCCTAACTCATCCGCCGTCAGTCGGTTGTTCTTCTGAATGGCCGTAAGCAGGCGACGGTCGATGTCATCCAAATTGGTGGCCATGTTGGGGCTCCTTTCGGGAAACTGCGGGCACTACGCTCAGCCTGTGGCGATTTCAGAGCATTCTGCCCAAATCTTTGCGCTAGCCTTTGGTTCTGAACCCTCTCCTGTCAACCCTGCACAGCCCATTGCCTTTCCCCGCAACCCCGCTCACTCTGACCGTCAAAGAAATCTCAGTCGGACTCATGCCATGCCTTTTAGTTTCGAAAATCACCACAACGTTGTCTTTGGCGACTGTGATCCGGCTGGCATTGTCTACTACCCCAACATCTACCGCTGGATGGACGGCACCTTTCAGCGCTTTTTGCAGCAATATGGCGGCCACGCCGCTGTCTGTGAACACCTCGACGCCGTGGGGTTGGGCCTGATGGAAACCCATGCCAAATACCGCCGCCCACTGACCGATGGCGACGCATTGACCATCCGCATGGAGATCGTCGAGTGGACCGCCAAATCCTACCGCCTGGTCCATCGCGGTTATGTTGGTGATGATCTGGCCTTTGAAGGCACCGAGGTCCGTGCGTTGTTTGAAAATCGCGACGGCCGCATGCGGGCAGGGGAGGTCACTCGTCTCAAATCTTACCTCGAAAGCCACTCTGAGCCATGACCGAAACCCTGCAAAACCCACACCGCGGCCACGGCCTGCCGACGCGCCAATCCGAGACCCTCCCGAGCCGCGACGCCACCGCCGTTGCCAAGCTGCTCGCCCTGTGCCCAGCCCATTCCGAGACCCCACTGCAAGACATGGCGGATCTCTCCACCACCTTGGGCGTGCACAGCTTACACATCAAAGACGAGCGCTCCCGCATGGGGCTTGGCTCCTTCAAAGCTCTCGGTGCCGCCTACGCCATCGCTTATGATGCGGCCCGCACGGAACCCAACGACTGGGCAACCGCTTTAACGGGCCGCACCTATGTCACCGCCTCGGCGGGCAACCACGGCATGTCCGTCGCCGCTGGCGCGCGTGTGTTTGGCGCAAAAGCCGTGATCTACCTCTCCCACACAGTGCCACAAGCCTTTGGCAAACGTCTGGAGGCGCAAGGCGCCACAGTGGCTTGGGCCGGTGACGACTACGAAGCCAGCATGGAGGCCGCCGCGCAAGCCGCCAAAGACAATGGCTGGACTTTGCTCTCTGACAGCACATGGGACGGGTATGAAGACAGCGGCTACCGCGTCATGGAGGGCTATTTGCAAATGGCCTCTGAAGCCGCTGCGCAAATCCCCGCGCCACCCACCCACATCTTTCTACAGGCTGGCGTAGGCGGCCTCGCTGCTGCCGTCGCGGCCTATGCCCGCACCACGTGGGGTGACGCGCCACATGTCACCGTGGTGGAACCCGAAGCCGCCCCCGCGCTGATTGAATCCATTCGTGCTGGCCAATTGGTCGACACCACCGGACCTGTGTCCGATATGGGGCGCTTGGATTGCAAAACGGCCTCCATGGTGGCGCTCAACGGGCTTGCGATGGATGCGGACAGCTTTGTCACCATCTCCGAGCAGGAGGCGCAGGACACAGTGGACACGCTCAAGTCCCATGGCATCGCCAGCACGCCCTCCGGCGTTGCCGGTGTCGCCGCCGCGCTCCTGAAACGTCCCGATCTGCCGACTGACGCCCGCGTTCTGTGTTTCGTCTCCGAAGGGCCAGAAGATGCCTGACCGTGGCTTTCCACCAGCAGAGTTCCGCACCCGCATCACCCGCCAGCAAGCCGCCATGACAGACGCAGGCGAAACTACACTCCTGCTGACCTCACAGGCCGACATTTTCTACACCACAGGCTTCCTCACCCGCTTCTGGGAAAGCCCCGCCCGCCCGTGGTTTGTGATCATCCCCACGCAAGGCGACCCCATCGCCGTGATCCCTTCCATCGGTGCGGACCTGATGTCCAAAACCTGGCTCACCGACATCCGCACATGGGATGCGCCTTTTCCCGGCGACGACGGCGTTAGCCTGCTCTCCCAAACCCTTGCTGACATCGTGCCCGAGGCCGGCACCATCGGCCTGCCCATGGGCCTGGAAACCCACCTGCGCATGCCGCTTGGGGATTACCTCCAGCTCACACAAAACCTCGCCCCGCGCCGCTTTGTCGACGCCACCAACACCGTGCAACGCACCCGTGAAATCAAATCCGATGGCGAAGTCGCCAAAATCCGCGCCGCCTGCGCCATTGCAGACCGCGCCTTCTCCCGCATCACTGAATACGCCTCTGAAAACAACACTCACGGTCAAGTCTTCCGAGACTTTCAGCGTATTCTCTTAGAGGAGGGGGCTGATTGGGTCAGCTATACAGCAGGCGGCGCAGGGCAGGGCGGCTACGGAGATGTGATCTCTCCGGCAGGTGATGAACGCCTCATGGCTGGCGACATCCTCATGCTCGACACCGGCGCGGTGCTGGACGGCTACTTCTGTGACTTTGACCGCAACTTCGCCATCAGTCACGCCGACGACGCCGCCAAACGCGCTTATGATCAGCTCTATCTAGCCACCGACCACGTGCTTGCCACCCTGCGCCCCGGCCACAAGGCCTGCGATGTGCACGCCATGTTTGTCGATAGCCTGACCAAGCAAGGCGCCACGCCCGGTGGCGGTCGCCTTGGCCATGGTCTGGGCATCACGCTCACCGAATGGCCAAGCTTCACGCCCCATGACCACACTGAGCTGCGCGCAGGCATGGTGCTCACCTTGGAGCCGGGCGTCGAAATCGCCCCCGGCCTGTTTCAAGTGCATGAAGAAAACATCGTCCTGCGCGACACCGGCCCGGAGCTGCTCTCCTCCCGCGCCGCTGCAACCCTGCCCATTCTGAGGTAACACCCATGGAGACTGTCCCTTTCACCCTTGGCACCCCGGCGTCCGGTCAGACCACTCTGGGCCTGATCGTGCTCAAGTTTGACGAAACGCTGGAGCAGGACTTTCGCCGTCTGTTCCCGTCCCGCGATCTCTCCATCTACACCAGCCGGGTGCCCTCGGACCCGGAAGTCACACAAGACACGCTGCTGGAAATGTCCAAAACCCTGCCTGCCAGCGCATCCCTTTTCCCGCCCGCCGCAAACTTCGATGTAGTTGGCTACGGCTGTACGTCTGGCACAACCATGATTGGCGCAGAGAAGGTTGCTGATCTGGTCAAACAAGGCGTGCAAACGCCCGCCGTGACCGATCCGCTCACGGCCTCAATCGCCGCCTGCAAAGCCTTGGGCATCACCCGCCTTGGCATGGTCACGCCCTATGTCGAAAGCGTCTCCCTGCCGGTGAAACAGGCCTTTGAGGCCGCAGGCATTGCCGTGCCGCATCTGGTGTCTTTTGGCGAGGCAGGCGAAGAAAACGTCGCCCGCATTGATACCGCTTCTGTGAAAGCCGCCGCCTTGCAAGTGGGGCATCAAGACGTGGATGCGGTCTTTCTCAGCTGCACCAACCTGCAAACCTTGGATGTGATCGACAGCCTAGAGGCCGACCTCGACAAGCCGGTGTTTGGCAGCAATCTTGCCCTCGCCTGGCACATGGTCAAACTCTCTGGCGCAAAACTGGCCGCCAACGCCCCTGGCCGTTTGCTCAAAAGCTAAAAACGTCCACTCCCTGTCGGTATCAGGCCTGCTGGCGCAATTTCTCCCACGCAGTCTGACCTTAACCAAAGGAGGACAGCTATGAAAATCGGCTTCATCGGATTGGGCAATGTCGGCGGCAAACTCTCCGGCAGCCTGCTGCGCAACGGCAAAGACCTTTATGTGCATGATCTCAACCCCGATCTTGTGGCGGAGAAATGCGGGGCCGGGGCTAAACCCGTGTCCGGTCCCGCCGAAATGATGCGCCTCTGCGATGCGGTCATCACCTGCCTGCCATCCCCCGCGGCCTCCGATGCGGTCATGCAAGAGATGCTGCCTGAAGTCACTGAGGGCAAAATCTGGATGGAAATGTCCACCACGGATGAGGCCGAGGTCAAACGCCTCGGCGCATTGGTGATCGCACGTGGCGGCGCGGCGGTGGATTGCCCGGTCTCCGGCGGTTGCCACCGCGCCGACACCGGCAACATCGCCATCTTCGCAGGCTGTGATCGCGACACCTTTGAGCGCATCCTGCCACTCCTGACTACCATGGGCCGCCGTATCCTGCACACCGGCCCGCTTGGTTCCGCTTCCGTTTTGAAGGTGGTGACCAACTACCTCGCCACGGCGCATCTCGTGGCCTCCGCCGAAGCGCTCACCACCTGCGCCGCCGCCGGTATGGACCTCAACACCGCCTATGAGGCGATCCGCATCAGTTCCGGCAACTCCTTCAGCCACGAAACTGAGAGCCAAGTCATTCTGAATGGCTCGCGCGATATCTCCTTCACCATGGATCTGGTCAAAAAGGACATCGGCCTATTCCAAGACGTCGCCGACAGGGCAGGGGTGCCGTTAGAACTCAACCCGCTGATGATCTCGATGTTTGACGACGCCATTGCCCGCTTTGGCGCGCGCGAGCTCAGCCCCAACATCATCAAGCGGCTGGAAGAGGCCACCGGCCTGTCCGTCCTCGCTCCCGGCTTCCCCCCGGAGATGCTCGATGATGAGCCGGAAGAGCCGGGGTATGAGGTGATCCCGACTGGCACGCAACGCCCGCAGACTTAACCTTTACACGCAACAAAACGCACCTCCGCAAAACAGTCGTGATACCGACAGAATACCGACGTGATTTTTGCGCCAAAATAGGGAGGTTAACTCACGCCTTCGGATGGGTCTTGTTATAGACTTCCATCAATCGCGCCGCATCGACTTGGGTGTAGGCCTGCGTCGTTGACAAGGATGCATGGCCCAAGAGTTCCTGAATGGCGCGTAAGTCCCCACCAGCGCTTAATAAATGCGTGGCAAAGCTGTGTCGCATCGCATGTGGCGTGGCGCTCGCAGGCAGGCCCAGTTGCTGCCGTGTTTGCTGCATAACCTTCTGCACCTGTCGTGGATTAAGCGCCCCGCCGCGCACCCCACGAAACAACGGAAGACCCTCGCTAAGTGTATGAGGGCAAAGACGAATATAGCGCGCCACCGCATCGCGTGCCGTGTCGATCACCGGCACCACCCGCTCTTTGCCGCCTTTCCCAACAATGCGCAGCGCATTGGGCAAGGGCACATCCGCTCCCGTCAGGCCAAGCGCCTCAGAGATGCGCAATCCGCATCCGTAAAGCATTGTAATCACGGCGATATCCCGTGCGCCCACCCAGTCTTCTTGTGATTGAAACTCCACGGTCTCAATCACATCCTTGGCTGCGCCTTCACTCAAAGGGCGTGGCAGTTTGGCCTGAAATTTCGGCGCGCGGGTTGCGAGAACAGCCGTCGGATCACATCCTTCTTTGTCGGCCAGCCAGCGGTAAAAACTCTTTACGGACGAGAGCTTACGCGCCAGTGAGCGTGGCGCAATGCCACTGGATCGCGCACTCGCCATCCAACTGCGCATGTCCGGCACACCCAGCTCCATCAAAGGGGCCAGCCCCTGCGGCCCGCCTTTGTGCATCGTCATAAAGATCAGGAATTCTGTGAGGTCTCTTTGATAAGCCGCAACGGTGTTCTCGGACGCGCCTTGCAACGCTGTTTTATGGGCCAGAAACCGCGCAACCGCGTCACTGGCCGCAGGGCTTATCACGCCAGCCAGCGGCGCATGGCACGCTCAAACACACCGGCAAAAAACGTCAACAGATCAGTGCCTTGCTGCGGTGTGAACTGGTGCGGATCTTCAGCCCCCATGACCAGCAAGCCGGGTAGGCGGCCAGAGCCAAAGTCCAACTTCAGACAGGCCTCAGAGCGGATCCAATCGGCGTCATCACCATAGACCACCGAACCCCCACCCTGTATTTGGCGCAACGTCACCTGCCGCTGTGGTATATTGCGTCCACCGGTCAAATAGTCTTCCACAAATCCAGGAGCCGCCGTCGACAAAACATCTCCAAGACGTGCGATATTGGCGTCACCCTCGGTTTCCGCTTCGGTTTCCAGCACCAAACGCACTGCATCCACGCGCAAAATATCGGCCACTTCGCCGCCCAAATCGTGCAGGAAGCCTTCAAATTCTACCGGATCCAGCATCCGTAGTATGGCGCGGTGCACCTGATTTGTACCAGCGAGGTTGTCGTAAGCTGCTGCGATCACGCTGCGATGTGTGTCTTCCAGCCGATCCAAACGCGATTCAAGCCGCTCCATGGCGATGCCGCGCAGGTCAACGATGTTGCCACCCATGGTTTTTTCATTGGCGGCAATCAATGCGCGCATCAGGTCTCGGTCTTCCAGAATTACATCTGGTTGCGAGATGATCTTCTCGCGCATGTCGTCTTCGATTTTTGGAGTACTGCTCATGTCGTCGCCATTTTTGGTCGTTGCGGTAACCTTATCAGAGCGTTTCCCAAAATGCCGCAACTTTTTTGCACTGCAGCGTCGCATCTGCGGGCTTTTGCCAAAGGTGTTCGGTTTGGGTGGGGGCGTGCCAAGGGGGGAGTGTTGTTTGCTATCCTGGGAGACGAAGGATGGTTTTGCTCAGCAGTTACGGCTTGCTCTTTTCAGCGCCTCTGAGATAACGAGCCAATCCCGCTAAGCCCTTATCCGCAGAGAGAAAACCATGAGCACCAAAAACCGCACCTCCTTGGCAACCCGCGTCATCCATGCCGGTCATGAGCCCGACCCTGCCACCGGTGCGGTGGTGCCCCCTCTCTACACGGCCACAACCTACGTGCAGGACGGTATCGGAAAAAACCGAGGCTATGATTATTCCCGATCTGGCAACCCAACTCGGCAGCGGGTGGAAAGCTGCCTTGCGGATCTTGAAAACGCGGAGGCGGCTTTTGTGTTCCCGTCCGGCCTCTCTGCTGCGTCAACCATGCTGGCAACGCTGAAGCCGGGCGCCAAGATCGTCGCGCACGAAGATCTCTATGGAGGTGTTTATCGACTGTTGGCCCAGGTTGGTCCTGCGATGGCTGGATATGATGTTGAACTGGTTGATTTTTCCGACGCGGAAGCTTTGAGGGCAGTGGCTCAGGGTGCCAATCTGATGTGGTTTGAGACGCCGTCCAACCCGCTGTTAAAAATTGTAGATTTACAGGCGGTGGCCCAAATCGCGCGCGACGTAGGGGCGGTGACGGTGTGTGACAGTACCTTTGCGTCGCCTTGCGGTCAGTTGCCATTGGATCATGGCGTTGATGTGGTGATGCATTCCGCCACCAAATTTCTTGGCGGGCATTCGGACCTGTTGGGTGGGGTGCTGTCGGTGTCGGAAAGGGCACCGGAAGGCCTGGCGGGACGTGTTGGTTATCTGCAAAACGCGCTTGGCGCGGTGATGAGCCCAAGCGATTGTGCACTGCTTCTGCGGTCTTTGCGCACGCTGGCTCTTCGGGTTGAACGACAGGCGTCTTCGGCAGCGTTTATTGCTGAAAAACTGTCTCAAAACGCAAGTGCTTACGGGATTTCTCAAGTGGTTTATCCCGGCTTGGAAACCCATCGGGGCCATGCCATCGCTGCACAGCAGATGGCAAACTTTGGCGCGCTGATTTCATTGCGATTGGAGGGCGGGCTTGACCGGGTGGAGCGTGTGCTGACGTCGACACGTTTGTTCCACTTCGCGGTCAGTCTTGGCAGTGTAGAAAGCCTGATTCAGCATCCCGCATCCTTGACCCACGCGGCAGTGGCCGAAGAGCATCGGGAGAAAATCAGCATCGGTGATGATCTCATTCGCTTGTCGGTCGGGTGCGAGGATCCTGATGATTTGGTCGCTGATTTGGATGCGGCTTTGCGGACTGCTTGATTTCCCATCTTTGATCAAGGCGAGGGTTGGTGCCTCTCGCCTTGATAAGATTGCTTGGATGTTGAGGTCAGCGATGGCGATTGCCAAGCACCCCTACAGGCTCTTGGCTTTTTCGCGCAGGGCAAACTTTTGAATCTTGCCTGTAGAGGTTTTAGGCAATTCGCCAAATACCACTTTCTTTGGGGTTTTGAATCCTGCAAGGTGTTCTCGTGCAAAAGAAATCACCTCTTTCTCCTCTGCCGTTTGACCGTCCAAGAGTTCGACAAAGGCACAGGGAATTTCGCCCCATTTCTCGTCTGATTTGGCCACAACCGCTGCAAGGTTCACTGCAGGGTGATGCATCAGCACACCTTCGACTTCCACAGAGCTGATGTTCTCTCCACCAGAGATGATGATGTCTTTGGCGCGATCGGTGATTTGTACGTAGCTGTCGGGATGCTGTACCGCGATGTCGCCAGAATGGAAGTAGCCGCCGGCAAAGGCTTCTTTGGTGGCTTCGGGATTTTTCAAATAGCCTTTCATAACCGCATTGCCGCGGATCATGATCTCGCCATCTGCGGCACCATCCATAGGAATTTGCGCCATTTTGTCGTCAAGAACAGTGATGTCGTCCATGAAGGGCATCGCCACACCCTGGCGGGCTTTGATCGCGGCGCGGTCATGGCCTTCTAGGTCGTCCCAGCGGGTGTCATCCCACAGGCATTCTGTGGCCGGACCATAGACTTCGGTCAGGCCATAGACTTGCGTGATGTGAAAACCCATCGGTTCGATCTTGGCCAAAGTGGCCGGCGCAGGGGGGGCGCCAGCGGTGAAGACTTCGACAACGTGATCAAACGCTCGGCGCTGCTCTTCCGGCGCATTGACCAGCATATTCAACACGATAGGGGCGCCACCAAAGTGGGTCACGCCCTCATCTGCAATTGCGTTGAAAATCGCCTGCGCTGTGATGTCCCGACAGCAGACAATGGTGCCACCCACCATCGGCATCATCCACGTGTGGCACCAGCCGTTGCAATGAAACAGGGGCACAATGGTCAGGTAGACTGGGTGCAATGTCATGCGCCAGCTCAGCACTTGTCCCATGGCGTTCAGATAGGCGCCACGGTGGTGGTACACCACGCCCTTGGGCTTGCCTGTCGTGCCTGAAGTGTAGTTGAGCGCGATGCTCTCCCATTCGTCTTGTGGCATGATCCAGTCAAACACAGGGTCGCCTTGCGCCAATAGGTCTTCATAGGTCTGGTGCCGTCCGGTGGCCGGAAAACCTGCCTCCGGGGCTGCCACCTCGATCAGCGTGGGGGCGGGGGTGGTCATCGCGGCGCAAGCGGCCTCGGCAAGCTCGAGGAACGCGCTATCGACCAAAACCACTTTGGCTTCCCCGTGTTCAAAGATGTAGGTCACCGTCGCGATATCAAGGCGAATGTTGATCGCGTTCAGTACGGCGCCGCAGGCAGGCACGCCAAAATGCGCCTCACATGCGGCCGGCGTGTTGGGCAGAAGCGCAGCAACCACGTTGCCAGGTTTCACACCCAAACTGACGAGGCCGCTGGCCAGCTGGCTGCATCGTGCGTGATACTCCCGATAGGTGCGGCGAATCTCTCCATCTACCAGGGCGAGGCGGTCTGGAAAGATTTTTGCCGCACGCTTCAGCCCCGACAGGGGGGACAAGGGTACATAATTTGCCGCGCATTTTTCCAAACCAGTTTCATCAGACATCCAACCCATCGGCGAACCCTCCCATTAAATGCTGGATGCAATCTTGCGGATGTCGTTTCAAAAGGGAAGACGGTAATAATACGCACGCCTTAGTTGGTATTCTTGAAACAATCATGCGTTTCGGGGGCTGTTTCCAAGGTCTGGCGCAGCGCTGCGGCAAAGGTAATGGCAAGCGGGCGCTGTTTCAAATTTCATTCAGTTTGAGCCTTCTCTCAGTTGAACTAAATGCAGAACAGCCTGCTGAGATTGTTTACGAATTGTAGAGGCTGGCACCAAACAATCGGACCTGCGGTTCAAAAACAATGAAGAGCCGTATGACTATTTGGATGGGGCCGAATACTCGATGGAACATATGGTGGGAACACTTCGTGACAAAGCCCGGTTGGCTTTGGCGGCCAGGCGCCGCCAATCCAACCTGCGGCCGGTGATCACAACCACGGGATGTGGGTTTGTGGGAGGCACCCGTGTGGTCACGCCGGGTGGCTGGGCCACTGTAGACAGCTTGCATGTCGGCGACGAAGTCCTCACATTTGACGCTGGGTTTCAGCGTGTCACCGCTTTGGCGACAGATCCGATCTTCAGGCACGACCACGTGACCCCGCGCCAGCTTTGGCCGATTTTTGTCCCCGCCGGCGCCTTGGAGAATCGGCGAAATCTCTTGGTGCAACCGGGGGAAGGGGTTCTCGTCGAAAGCCCGTCGGTACGCGACAAATGGGGCGATCCCTATTCTGTCATCCCTGGCGCAGCTTTGGACGTATTGAGCGGCACCTACCGCGTGGAACCAACCACGCCGCTTAAGGCTATCCTGCCGGTATTTGCTGATGATCAGATGGTGTTTGTCAACGGCGGGGCACTGTTGTTTTCCCAGTGCATTTGGGGCGTACGTGCCGGTGTGCGGCCCCGTTTTGGTCGGGCGGCGAACTACAACATGGTGCCGGTGCAAACAGCTATGACCATGCTGGAAAGCGGCGCGGTGCGGAATGTGTCTGTGAAGCCAGAGATGATGCTAGCCGCAGCGTAGAAAATTCACAAAATAAAACGCCCGGCAGCATAGGCTACCGGGCGTTTTGTGTTTAAAATGATGCGTTTAGGCTGCCGCTTTGGCCTTTGGACCAAAGCGGCCATAGAAGGTCTCACCTTTGTCTGCCATCTCACGCAGTAGTGCTGGGCAGGCAAACCGATCGCCAAATTTCTCGGCCAGTTGGTCACAGCGTTCTGCAGCCCAGGCGGCACCAACGATGTCGAGCCAGCTGAATGGCCCGCCGGACCAAGGCATGAAGCCCCAACCCAGGATTGCGCCCACGTCACCTTCACGGATGTCTTCCAACACGCCCGCTTCCAGCGCCCGCACGGCTTCCAGAACTTGCGCAAAGATCAGGCGATGCTGCACTTCGATCAGATCAGGCTGTTCGTCCAGAAGCGGAAACTTCTCGTTGAAGCCGGTCCAGTAGTCGCCGCGTTTGCCTTTTTCATCATAGTCAAAGAAGCCAGCTTTTGCCTTTCGGCCCAAACGGCCCTCTTCGACCATCCAGAAGGTCACGTCATCCGCAACGGAGGCCGGATAGGCATCCCCCATGGCTGCTTTCGTGGCTTTGGCAATCTTTGCCCCCAGATCCAGCGAGGTCTCATCCACCAACTGAATTGGCCCCACCGGGAAGCCCAGCAACTGTGCTGCGTGGTCCAGCAACGGACGGCCGACACCTTCACCCGCCATCATCACGCCTTCGTTGATGTAAGGAATGATACAACGGTTGGCGTAGAAGAAGCGCTCATCGTTCACAACGATCGGCGTCTTGCGGATCTGACGCACATAGTCGAGCGCTTTGGCCACCGCACGGTCGCCGGTTTCCTTGCCTTTGATGATTTCCACCAGCGCCATTTTCTCCACTGGGGAGAAGAAGTGGATGCCGATGAACTGCTCTTTGCGCACCGAGGCCTCCGCCAAACCAGTGATCGGCAGTGTCGAGGTGTTGGAGGCAAAGATCGCATCCTCAGGGATGATCGCTTCGACTTTCTTGGTCATCTCGGCTTTCACACCGACATCTTCGAACACCGCTTCGATGATCAGGTCGACATCGGACAGATTGTTCAGATCAGTGGTGGCGTTGATGCGGCCCAACATGGCCTCTTTTTTTTCTGCCGTGACCTTGCCGCGCTTGATGCCCTTGTCGAGATAGGTCTCGGAGTAGGCTTTGCCGCGATCTGCCGCTTCTTGGTTGGTGTCGATTAGCACAACATCCATACCGGCCTGTGCGGACACCAGCGCGATGCCTGCACCCATCATGCCTGCGCCCAGAACGCCGACTTTTTTGACGGACTGATCCGGCACGTCCGGGCGGTTTGCTCCTTTTTCCAGCGCTTCTTTGTTGATGAACAGAGACTGGATCATCGCCGAAGACGACGGGTTCATCAGCACGTTCACGAACCAGCGTGCTTCGATCTTCAGCGCGGTGTCAAACGGCACCTGTGCACCTTCGTAGGCGGCAGACAGCAGCGCTTTGGCCGCTGGGTACACGCCCCATGTGTTGCCGTTCACCATGGCCGACGCGCCTGCGTAGGTCATGAAACCCGCTGGGTGATACGGCTCACCACCTGGCATTTTGTAGCCTTTGGCATCCCAAGGCTTCAGGATGTCTTTGTCTGTAGCCGACAACACCCATTCGGTTGCGGCTGCAACAGGATCGTCCACCACTTCATGGATGATGCCCGCGGATTTGGCTTTCTTCGGATCGACCATCTTGCCTTGCAGCAGGAACGGCGAGGCCGCCATGGCGCCCATCATGCGAATAAAGCGCGTGGTGCCGCCCATGCCCGGGAAGATGCCAACCATGATTTCCGGCAGGCCAATTTTTGCCTTTGGGTTGTCAGCGGCAAAGATGCGGTGGGTTGCCAACGGCAGTTCCAGACCAATCCCAAGCGCGGTGCCGGGCAGGGCAGAAGCGATGGGCTTGCCGCCTTTGTTGGTCTTTGGGTCCATACCCGCGCGCTCGATTTTGCGCAGGAACTTGTGGCCCATCATAGTGAAGTCAAACAGCGCTTGCGCAGGCTCGTCGCCAGCATCCGCACGGATGGAGCCAAGCACGTTCAGGTCCATGCCGCCGGCAAATGTGTCTTTGCCAGAGGTAATTACCGCGCCTTTGATGTCGTCGTTGCCCAGCACTTCGTCAATGCAAGCTTCCAAGTCGCCAAAAGCCTCACGGCTCAGCACGTTCATTGATTTGGACTTCACGTCCCATGTGATGATGGCGACACCGTTGTCGCCGACTTTCATTGTGAAATCAGTCATGTCTCTTATCCTAATGTCAGCCGGTTACACGCGTTCGATGATGGTGGCCGCGCCCATGCCGGACGCGATGCAGAGGGTGGCCAGGCCGGTTTCTTTGTCCTGACGCTCCAGCTCGTCCAGCAATGTGCCGATGATGATCGCGCCGGTGGCGCCCAGTGGGTGACCCATCGCGATGGAGCCGCCGTTCACGTTTACCAGCGCCGGATCAACGTCAAACGCCTGCTGGAAACGCATCACCACCGAAGCGAAGGCTTCGTTGACCTCAAACAGGTCGATGTCAGAGATCGCCATGCCTGCGTCTTTCAGGATCTTCTGTGTCGCAGGGACCGGACCGGTCAGCATGATGGTTGGGTCCAGACCAATTTTGCAGGTCTGTTTGATCACCGCACGTGGCTTAATGCCGTATTTCTCACCAAACTCTTTGTTGCCGATCAGTACGCCAGCAGAGCCATCCACGATACCGGAAGAGTTACCGGCGTGGTGGATGTGGTTGATCTTCTCAAGGTGGGGGTACTTCATGATCGCCAGCTTGTCGAAACCGGGCATCACTTCGCCCTGTTCCTTAAACGCAGGCTTCAGGCCACCGAGGGATTGCATGTCGGTGCCCGGACGCATGTACTCGTCGCGATCCAGAATGGTCAGGCCGTTGATGTCCTTGACCGCCACGATGGACTTATCAAACCGGCCTTCCTCCCACGCCATTGCGGCGCGGCGTTGGGATTCTACGGCCAATTGGTCCGCTTGATCACGGGTGAAACCGTACTCAGTCGCAATGATGTCGGCGGAAATGCCCTGTGGGACAAAATACATGTCCATAGCGACAGATGGATCTACGGCAATTGCGGCCCCGTCAGAGCCCATCGGCACGCGGCCCATCATTTCAACGCCGCCAGCGATGTATGCATCGCCTGCGCCGCCTTTGACCTGGTTCGCCGCGAGGTTCACAGCTTCCATGCCAGACGCGCAGAAGCGGTTGATCGAGAGGCCTGGAATGATTTCGTCCAGATCGGAAGCGAGTACAGCGGTCCGCGCCAAGCAGCCGCCTTGCTCTTTCACTTGGGTCACGTTGCCCCAGATCACGTCTTCAACGGCGTGGCCTTCCAGGCCGTTGCGCTCTTTCAGGCTGTTCAAAACAGTCTTGGACAGGGCAACGGAGGTCACCTCGTGCAGGCTGCCATCTTTGCGGCCTTTGCCGCGCGGCGTGCGCACGGCGTCATAGATATAGGCTTCGGTCATTGTGGTCTCCTATTATCAGGCGAGATCAGGCGCGGTCCGCAGGGGAACCGGGCATCAGGTCGTAGGGGTGTTTCCACCCCGGCGTTTGCGAAATATTGGATAGCCAGCGGTCAATGTTGGACCATTCGGCACGGTCAAAGCCAAAGGGCTCTGGATAGTAGAGGTAGGAACAGCAGGTCAGGTCCGCGTTGGTCAGGCTGTCGCCCACAATCCAGTCACGTCCCTCAAGATGTTTGTTCAGAATGTCATAGGCGCCTTTGAGACGGCCTTGATTGAAGGCAATCACCTCTTTGGGCTGTTTGTCTTCGGGCATGAAGTTGATCAGGAAGCGGGTCATGCCTGCAAACGAACTGAGCTTGTGGTTATCCCAGAATTGCCAACGCAGAATTTCGCGGCGTTCATCGTTGTCGCGCCCCGCAAATTTCCCGGTTTTCTCGGAAATGTAATCCTGAATGACCGAGGACTGTGTCAGGCTAAAGTCGCCATCCACAAGCACCGGCGCTTCACCCATCTCATTTACGTTCTGGCGGTATTCATCGGAGCGGGTTTCGCCTGCAAAGAAGTCCACCTTCACGGGCTCCCATTCGAGACCGGAAAGTTCCAATGCCAGAGCAGCTTTGTAGGAATGGCCACTTTCCCCAAAACAGTAGAGTTTGATTGTCATGCCGTCCTCCCCTTGGCAAATGTCTGCGCGGGCTTGATCACCGTTTGCGGTCATCCAAAGTCGCGTTGAACTGGCGCAAGCGATGCGCCAGTTGGTCGTCGTCTGTTACAGCGTCGAAGTTCTCAAACAGAAACGAGAGCGCCTCACCTTCGTCCAGACCGGCCTCCGTCGCAAAACTGCGTAGCTTACGATACCCATCCTCTGTCATCGCAACAGGGAAACGGCGGGTCAGTCGAAAACGTTTGGGCATCTGTCCTCCATTACGACGCCGGTACACGAGTGGAGGGCGGGGAGGCCCCGCCCAACCGGATCAAAACTGGTCTGCGGCCAGCGCCATCACGGTGTCGCCACCGGATTGGATACGCGCCAGGTGCATGCCGGTCGCTGGCAGACGACGCGCCATGTAGTAGCGGCCGGTGGTCAGCTTGGTCTCGTAGAAGGTTTTGTCTTCGGCACCAGAGGCCAATGCCGCGTTTGCGGCTTTGGCCATCTGGGCCCACATCAGGCCCAGGCAAACATGACCGAAGAGATGCATGAAGTCGTTGGAACCAGACAGAGCATCATTCGGGTTCTTCATGCCTGCTTGCATGAAGTACATGCTTGCGGCTTGCAGATCCTTCGAAGCTTGCTTTAGCGGGCCAACAAAATCCTTCAGCGCTTCGTCTTCGCCATTTTCTTTGCAGAAGCTTTTGACCAGCTCAAAGAAGGCCATCACGTGCTTGCCGCCGTCAGCTGCCAGCTTGCGACCCACGAGGTCCAGAGCCTGAACACCGTTTGCGCCTTCGTAGATCATCGCAATCCGCGCATCGCGGGTGAACTGGCTCATGCCGTGCTCTTCGATGTACCCGTGGCCGCCATAAACCTGCTGGGCTTTGACCGTCATGTCGTAGCCTTCATCGGTCAGGAAACCTTTGATAACCGGGGTCATCAGAGAGACCAAACCATCAGCGTCTTTGTCACCTTTGCGGTGAGATTCATCGAGAAGTTTAGCCCCCCACAGAATGAACGCGCGACCCGCTTCCACAAAAGATTTCTGATCCATCAGAGAGCGACGGATATCCGGGTGCACGATCAACGGATCTGCTGGGCCATCCGGGTTTTCAACCCCAGTTACGGCGCGGCCCTGCAAGCGATCTTTCGCGTATTCCACGGCGTTTTGGTAGGCCGCTTCAGCGGCGGAAAGGCCCTGCATCCCAACACCCAGACGCGCTTCGTTCATCATGGTGAACATGGCGCGCATGCCTTTGTTCAGGTCTCCCAGCAGGTAGCCTTCGGCTTCATCGTAATTCAGCACACAGGTGGAGTTGCCGTGAATGCCCATCTTCTCTTCGATGCTGCCAACCGACACGCCATTGCGCGCACCGATGGTGCCTTCGTCATCCACAATAAACTTGGGCACGATGAAGAGAGATACGCCTTTGATGCCTTCCGGGCCGCCGGGCACTTTGGCGAGAACAAGGTGGACAATGTTGTCCGCCATGTCGTGGTCGCCAGCAGAAATAAAGATCTTCTGACCGGA
This sequence comes from uncultured Shimia sp., assembly GCF_947493595.1. Lineage (GTDB taxonomy): Bacteria > Pseudomonadota > Alphaproteobacteria > Rhodobacterales > Rhodobacteraceae > Shimia. Next base: position 116,096 of record NZ_CANLRL010000009.1, read on the forward strand.
GATTTTGTAGCTGCCGTTGTCCTGCGGCTCTGCCTTGGTGCGCATCAGACCCAGATCGGTGCCGCAATGTGGCTCTGTCAGGTTCATGGTGCCGGTCCACTCACAGGAGACCATTTTCGGCAGCCATTTGCTTTTCTGCTCATCGGTACCGTGGGCGAGGATCGCCGCCGCTGCACCGTGGGTCAGACCCTGATACATGGTGAACGCTTGGTTGGAGGAGGAGAACATCTCACCAACTGCTGTGCCGAGCACCTGTGGCATGTTCTGTCCGCCGTATTCCTCGGGCATATCCAGACCCGGCCAGCCGCCTTCTTTCACTTGCTCAAATGCGGCTTTGAAACCTGTCGGCGTATACACAACGCCGTTTTCCAAGCGACAGCCTTCTTGATCGCCAACAACATTGAGAGGCGCCAACACTTCGCCGGTCAATTTGCCAGCTTCTTCCAGCACGGCGTTGGTGAAGTCGGCGTCCAGGTCGCTGTAGCCTGGAATGTCGGAGTTGGAGACGTTCAATACGTCGTGCAGCACAAACTGCAGGTCTTTTACGGGCGCGGTATAAATCGGCATATAGCTCTTCCCTTTGGATGATCCGAGACGGAATTTGGTGTGCGTCGCTTACTGAGCGGCGTCTTTCTGCGATGTGAGATCGGATAGGAACTGTTCGCCCCATTTGAGTTGTTCGCGCAGATCGTCGATCGCTTCGTTCAACTCGTCGCGTTGCTCTTCCATGTCTTTGAGGCGGTGCTTGGCCACTTCATAGGTGCGTTGCATCTGCGTCGCCTGTTGATCGCCCATGTCATATAGGTCGAGCAGCTGGCGGATTTCTTCGAGAGAAAATCCAAAACGCTTGCCACGCAGGATCAGTTTCAAACGGGCGCGGTCACGTTTAGTGAACAAACGCTTTTGGCCCTCGCGAACGGGGAACAAAAGTTCCTTGGACTCGTAAAAACGCAGGGTACGAGGGGTCACGTCATAGACGTCACACATCTCGCGAATGGTCATCGTTTCTTCGCTCATCGTTGCGTCCTTTCTTACGGAAGTTGGGAACAAAATGGGCTTCGGGAATTGGGTTACTATACAGCTTGACGTTAACGTAAGTAAGACGTCACGTCACAAATTGAAGTGACGTAGGATCAGTTTTTTCATCTTAAGCGATATCCTGCGCATCGGGAGCAGTTTGGGGCAGCAAAAGAAAAGGCGCCCAATGGGCGCCCAATATTTGCTCAGCGTGTTTCAGTAAGAGATCACGGTTTAGGTGGCCTTGGTGAGGAAGCCCGCAGTTTCGTCCCGCAGTGCCTTCAGTTCCCGCATCGCCTCATCCAGTTGTTGGCGCTGTTCTTCAAGCTCCGCCATCTGGCGGTCAGCCATTTCAACAAAGGCCTGCATCTGTGCGGAGGTGCCATCGTTCTCATAAATCATGAGCCACTGGCGGATGTCTTCGAGCTTAATGCCAAAGCGGCGTCCGCGCATGATTAGGGTCATGCGGGCGATCTCACGAGGGCCAAAAAAACGGCTGCGACCTTCACGTTCCGGCTGCAAGAGCTCGATATACTCATAATAACGCAGCGTTCTGGGCGTGACGTCAAAACGGGCGCACATTTCCTTAAAAGTCATGCGAGTATCAGACATTTGCGGGGCCTCCTTGGGGGCGAAACTTAGTTTGCATCCGCAGCAAGAGCAACCGCCCCCTTGAAGCCAGCGACAAATGGCGCTCATAAAGGACGAAAACCAGTCGGAGGCAGGACATGGAACCGGACAAAGCAAAAATGGCGGAGCATTTCATCAATGCGATTCCCCATTGCAAGGCGTTGAACATGCGGCTGACGGACATTGGCGCCGGCAAAGCAGAAATGGAATTGCCCTATGATGCCAAAATTGTTGGCGATCCGGAAACCGGGGTTTTGCACGGCGGCGCGGTTTCGGCCTTGATGGACACCTGTTGCGGTGCGGCCGCGATGTGCCATCCATCTTCACCGTCCGGGACCGCGACAATTGATTTGCGAATTGACTATATGCGCGCGGCGACGCCGGGGCAGAATGTGCGCACCAAAGCCGAGTGTTACCACATCACCCGTTCGGTGGCCTTTGTGCGGGCAACCGCGTTTGATGATGACGACGCTCGTCCCGTTGCCACGGCAACCGGCGCCTTTACAGTGCAGAGGAGCTGAGTATGCCACGCCCCCGCCCAGAACCCGTACAGGTGGTCAAACAACGCCGTGACACAGCGCTCTCTGCGCTGGTGCATGGTGTGCCTTACATTAATTTTCTTGGCATCGAGTTTGAACGCCGTGGTGATGAGCTCACCGCCATTTTGCCGTTTGATGATAAGCTGATTGGCAACCCACTTTTACCCGCCATTCATGGCGGCGTGACGGCGGGCTTTCTTGAGACCACGGCGGTGATTGGGTTGGCTTGGTCCGGGTTGTGGGATGATATCGAGAGCGGTCGGATTTCCATGGAAAGCCTGACCGAAGGCCATTTGCCCCGTTTGCCCAAGACAATAGACTTCACAGTGGACTACCTGCGATCCGGTTTGCCTCGCGATGCCTATGCCCGTGCGCGGGTGAACCGCTCCGGCCGTCGTTATGCCTCTGTACATGTCGAGGCTTGGCAAGATCAGCGCGACGTGTTGTTTGCGCAGGCCACCGGCCATTTCTTGATGCCATCCAAAGATGAATGAAGGACCGCAAGCGAGTGGTGTTGGCGAAATCACTCACCGGCGCATTTTACACACCGCCCTTCCGATTGTTTTGTCCAACGCCACAGTGCCTATCCTTGGTGCAGTGGACACAGGTGTCGTCGGGCAGTTGGGCGAAGCTGCGCCCATTGGTGCTGTGGGCATTGGCGCTGTTATTCTTGCAGGGCTCTACTGGATTTTCGGGTTCCTGCGGATGGGCACCACAGGCCTAACTGCACGCGCCAAAGGGGAAGGGCGGTACGGTGAAGTGGCCGCGATGCTCACCCGTGCGGTGATGATTGGCGTTGTGGCGGGGCTTTTGCTCATTGTCGGCCAAGTTTGGTTTTTCCGAGCAGCTTTTTGGCTGTCTCCAGCTTCTCCGGAAGTTGAGGTTCTGGCTCAACAGTATTTGCAATTCCGCATTTGGTCTGCTCCAGCGGCGATTGCAATTTACGGCCTCACAGGGTGGTTGATTGCTCAGGAGCGTACAAAGGCCGTGCTTGTCATTCAGCTTTGGATGAACGGCGTCAACATTCTGCTCGACCTATGGTTCGTGCTTGGGTTGGGTTGGGGTGTTGAAGGTGTGGCGATTGCCACTGTCATTGCCGAGGTGACGGGCTGCGCTTTGGCTGTGTGGTTGTGTCGCGACGTTTTCCAAAACCCTGCGTGGAAAGAAAAGGCGCGTGTTTTGGATCGGGCAGCCTTGCGGGAAATGGCGGCAGTTAATGGCGATATTTTGCTGCGATCCTTGATGTTGCAGGCAATCTTCATGTCGTTCTTGTTTCTGGGAGCGGATTTTGGGGATGACACACTGGCGGCAAATCAGGTGCTGTTGCAGTTCCTTTACATTACGGCCTACGCGCTGGATGGCTTTGCCTTTGCTGTGGAAACACTCGCAGGCCAGGCCTTTGGTGGCAAAGACCGCGTCGGGTTGCGGCGAGCCACTTATTTGGCTTCCGTCTGGGCGGTGCTTGGGTCGATCCTTATCGCGACAGTTTATTGGATTGCCGGCGGCTGGATTGTGGACCTCATGACATCCTCTGTGACTCTTAGGGCATTGGCGCGGGACTATCTGCCTTGGGTGGTGCTCTCTCCCATGCTTGGTGTTGTACCCTTTATGCTGGATGGCGTTTTTATTGGCGCGACGCAAACCAAAGACATGCGCAACATGATGCTGCTTTCAACCGTAATCTACTTTGCTGCGTTGGCGGTTTGTTTGCCGAGTTTGGGCAATCATGGCTTGTGGCTGGCATTGATGGTCAGTTTTGTGGCGCGCGGCGTCACATTGGCCTTGCGGTATCCGGCTTTGGAAGCGCGGGCAGCGACCTAACGCAAGGCTCTCAATATAAAAGAGAATACCAAATGGGCGGCGCAGTTTGCGTCGCCTTTTTTGTTGTGTGGGGCTTGGGGTGGCGTGAAATTTCTTGATCCGTGCTGCGACTCGGTCTAGTTATTGAACAACTGTTCAATAACTGAAGGGGGTGTCCCATGTTCATGCACACGATGAATTTTGACCTGGGTGAAGACGTCAACGCGCTGCGCGAGATGGTGCACCGCTTTGCGCAAGAGCGCATCAAACCGATGGCCGCAGAGATCGATCTGAAAAACGAATTCCCCAATGAGCTTTGGAAAGAGTTTGGCGAATTGGGCCTGTTGGGGGTCACCGTTCCAGAAGAATTTGGCGGGGCCGGCATGTCCTATCTGGCACATGTGATTGTGGTCGAAGAGCTTGCCCGTGCGTCCGCGTCCGTATCCTTGTCCTACGGCGCGCACTCCAACCTCTGTGTGAACCAGATTAAACTCAACGGCACCGATGAGCAGCGCGCCAAATACCTGCCGCGCCTGCTATCTGGTGAGCATGTTGGGGCTCTGGCCATGTCCGAACCCTCCGCCGGCTCAGATGTGGTGTCGATGAAGCTGCGTGCCGAGAAGCGCAACGATCGCTTTGTTCTGAACGGCAACAAATACTGGATCACCAACGGTCCAGACGCCGATACGCTGGTGGTTTATGCCAAAACCGATCCGGATGCAGGCCCGCGCGGCATCACAGCTTTCCTGATCGAAAAAGAGATGAAGGGGTTCACCACCTCGCCGCATTTCGACAAGCTGGGCATGCGCGGCTCAAACACCGCAGAGTTGATTTTTGAAGATGTAGAAGTGCCGTTCGAGAATATTCTTGGCGAAGAAGGCAAAGGTGTTGCGGTTCTGATGTCCGGATTGGATTACGAACGCGTGGTTCTGGCGGGCATCGGCACCGGCATTATCGCGGCCTGTTTGGACGAAATCATGCCCTACATGGTGGAGCGCAAACAGTTTGGCCAATCCATCGGCAATTTCCAACTGATGCAGGGCAAAATCGCCGACATGTACACCGCGATGAACTCTGCACGCGCCTATGTGTATGAATGTGCGAAAGCCTGCGACGAAGGCCGCATCACCCGTCAGGACGCCGCGGCGTGTTGTCTCTACGCATCCGAAGTAGCGATGACCCAGGCGCACCAGGCGGTGCAGGCCATGGGTGGCGCGGGCTACCTGTCTGATAACCCTGTGGGTCGGATTTTCCGCGATGCGAAGCTGATGGAGATTGGCGCAGGCACCAGCGAAATCCGCCGTATGCTGATTGGCCGCGAACTGATGGCAGCGCAGGCGTAAGGGCTCCGAAGCGCCAATTTGCCCTGTGGGGTTGGGCGGGAACAGCCTTCTCGCTTACCCTCAAGGCAAATCAGCGTTTTGAAAGGCATCAAACCATGTGGAAGATTTTGGCATTTGCGACAGGAGTGGTCACTGGCACTGTGGCGCTGGCAGAGGGGGGGGCGGGTTTCTCGACCGTCGCAACCGAAACCTGTCTGGCGGCGATGACGGACAGTCAGAACCCCACCACATGTATCGGCAATTCCGCCAATCACTGTATGGAGGCCACTGAGGGTGGCTGGTCCACCTACGGCATGAGCCAATGCCTTGATCAGGAGCGGGCCTATTGGGACCAGCGTCTCAACGCCGCTTACAAGGCGGTCCGTGCAACGCGTAAGGCCACAGACAAAGAAATGGCCGCCCTGGGCTCGGCCGCGCCGTCTCAGGGCGATGCCCTCAAGAACATGCAACGCGCCTGGATCGCCTATCGCGACGCCACCTGTGATTACGAACGCTCACTTTGGGGCGGCGGCACGGGCGGTGGTCCGGCGACGGTGAGTTGCCTGATGTATATGACCGCCGAACAGGCGCTCTATCTGGAAGCGGATGGGCTGGTGGAGTGAGATCACACACCACGCCTGTCATAAGAATGGGATACGACAATGAGTAAGTTGCAATCCAAAGTGATCACCTCGTCTGAGGAATTTGCCGCCAATCGCGCGGCGCATCTTCAGATGATTGATGATGTGCGTCAGGTGGCGGAAAAGGCTCGTATGGGTGGCGGGGAAAAATCCCGCGCACGTCACGAAAGCCGCGGCAAAATGCTGCCGCGCCGGCGTGTGGCGGGTTTGCTGGATCCTGGCTCGCCGTTCCTGGAAGTGGGCGCGACGGCAGCGCATAACATGTACGACGGCGCCGCACCCTGTGCCGGTGTTGTGGCGGGGATTGGCCGTGTCCACGGGCAAGAGGTCATGGTGGTTTGCAATGATGCCACCGTTAAGGGTGGCACCTACTACCCGATGACTGTCAAAAAACACCTGCGGGCTCAAGAGATCGCGGAGCAGAATAACCTGCCGTGCGTCTATCTGGTGGACAGCGGCGGTGCGAACTTGCCGCAGCAAGATGAAGTGTTCCCAGACCGCGACCACTTTGGCCGTATCTTCTTTAACCAAGCCAATATGTCCGCCAAAGGCATCCCGCAGATCGCCGTTGTGATGGGCTCTTGCACAGCTGGTGGTGCCTACGTGCCGGCAATGTCAGACGTGACCATCATTGTAAAAGAGCAGGGGACTATCTTCCTTGCAGGCCCACCACTGGTGAAAGCAGCAACCGGTGAGGTTGTAAGTGCCGAAGATCTTGGCGGCGGCGATGTGCACACCCGTTTGTCCGGTGTGGCAGACTATCTGGCGGATGACGATTCCCATGCATTGGCTTTGGCGCGCGATGCACTCAAGCACCTCAACCGCACCAAACCACAAACCGTTGATTGGCAGGCGTCAGAAGAGCCTGCGTATGATCCCGAAGAAATCCTCGGTGTGGTGCCTGGCGGACTGCGCACGCCGTATGACATCCGTGAGGTCATTGCCCGGGTGGTCGACGGCTCCCGGTTTGATGAATTCAAAAAACGCTTTGGCGAAACACTGGTCTGTGGTTTTGCCCATGTGAAAGGTTGCCCCGTCGGCATCATCGCCAACAACGGCGTGCTCTATTCGGAAAGTGCAGCCAAAGGCGCGCATTTTGTTGAGCTCTGCTCGCAACGCGGAATCCCACTGGTGTTCTTGCAAAACATCACAGGCTTTATGGTTGGCCAGAAATATGAGGCCGAAGGCATCGCCCGCCATGGCGCGAAAATGGTGACCGCAGTGGCCACCACCAAAGTGCCAAAAATCACCATGTTGGTCGGCGGCTCCTTTGGCGCAGGCAACTACGGCATGGCTGGTCGCGCCTATAGTCCACGCTTCCTTTGGAGTTGGCCTAACAGCCGCATTTCCGTGATGGGCGGCGAACAGGCGGCGGGTGTACTCGCAACGGTCAAACGCGATGCCATCGAACGGCAAGGCGGGGAGTGGTCCGCGGAGGAAGAGACCGCCTTCAAACAGCCCACGCTGGACATGTTCGAAGAACAAAGCCACCCGCTTTATGCCTCAGCCCGCCTGTGGGATGACGGTATTGTCGACCCGCGCAAAACCCGCGACGTGCTGCACCTGAGCCTCACAGCCTCTCTGAACGCACCAATTGAGGAGACCAAGTTCGGCGTGTTCCGGATGTAATCTTCTCTTGGCCCAAAATATCCCCGGGGGTCCGGGGGCAGGCAGCCCCCGGTCCGACGTCTCAACACAAAGGACCACCCGATGTTTGAAAAAATTCTAATCGCCAACCGTGGTGAGATCGCCTGTCGCGTGATGGAAAGCGCCCGATCCATGGGGGTAAAAACCGTTGCTGTCTACTCCGACGCGGACGCCACCGCAAAACACGTCGCGCTGGCAGATCAAGCCGTGCACATTGGAGGTGCCGCGCCAGCGGACAGCTACCTTAAAGGCGATGTGATCATCCAAGCCGCTCTGGACACCGGCGCGCAGGGTATCCACCCCGGCTACGGCTTCTTGTCGGAAAACCCTGAGTTTGTGGAGGCTGTCGAGGCTGCAGGCCTCACCTTCATCGGTCCATCTGCCAAAGCCATCCGAGCCATGGGGCTCAAGGACGCTGCCAAAGCGCTTATGGAAGAGGCCAACGTTCCGGTCGTGCCGGGCTATCACGGTGACAATCAGGACGCGGCGTTTTTGGCCGAACAAGCCGAGGCCATCGGCTACCCTGTGCTGATCAAAGCGGTTGCGGGCGGCGGCGGCAAAGGCATGCGTCTTGTTGAGAAACCCGCGGAGTTTGCGGATGCGCTGGCGTCGGCGCAGGGCGAAGCCACCACAGCCTTCGGCAACCCGGATGTATTGATCGAGAAATACGTCACCAGCCCGCGTCACATCGAAGTGCAGGTCTTTGGGGATGGCGAAAAGGCGGTACATCTGTTTGAGCGGGACTGTTCGCTGCAACGCCGCCACCAAAAGGTCATCGAAGAAGCGCCTGCTCCGGGTATGACCGAAGAAATGCGCGCGGCAATGGGCGACGCTGCTGTACGTGCGGCCGAGGCGATCAACTACAAAGGCGCGGGCACCATTGAGTTTATCGTGGACGGTTCTGATGGCCTGCGCCCGGACGGGTTCTGGTTCATGGAAATGAACACCCGCCTACAGGTGGAGCACCCCGTCACCGAAGCCATCACCGGCGTCGATCTGGTGGAATGGCAATTGCGCGTAGCGTCAGGTGAGCCGCTGCCGAAACAGCAAGACGAGCTGACCATCACCGGCCACTCTTTTGAAGCGCGTATCTATGCTGAAGATGTACCCAAAGGCTTCCTGCCCGCGACCGGTACGCTGTCGCATCTGGAGTTCCCTGCAGCGGCGCGTATCGACAGCGGTGTGCGGGCAGACGACACAATCAGCCCGTGGTATGACCCGATGATTGCCAAGCTGGTGGTGCATGGGGCGACCCGTGAGATTGCCTTGAAACAATTGGAACGCGCGCTGCGCTGGACTGATGTGGGCGGCACCGTGACCAACGTAAGCTTTCTGGCCTTGCTCGCGGCGCAGCCCAACTTTGTGGCGGGCGACGTTGACACCGGCCTGATCGAGCGCCACATCGACGCGCTTGCAGTACAGCCGTCGGCCTGCACCAAAGCCCGTTCGGTTGCGGCGCTGACAGCGTTGGGATTGCGGCCACTGGACGGATCCGCGCCGGCCGAAACGCTGGTACTGTGGTCCCCGCTCACACACAGCGTGTCGATGATCCACAATGAAGAGCGTATCGATGTAGATGTGCGTGTGAATGACACCGGCAATTACAGCGTTCACGTCGGTGAGGCGGAGCACACCGTCACTTTCAAAGGCGGCAGCTGGTGGGTCGACACAGTCAAAGTTCCCGCGCGTACCGCGCAAAACGGCGACGAGCTGACCGTGTTCTGGGGCAACGGCTATCGCTTCACTGTCGTGGATCCGCTGGACCGTGAAGACGAAGGCGGGGCAGGCGGCAACGTGATTGCCGCACCGATGCCAGGCCTTGTGAAAGCGATTTTTGCGGAGGCCGGACAAGAGGTGAGCGAAGGCGACCGCCTGGCGATCTTGGAAGCTATGAAAATGGAGCATTCTCTGCTCGCTCCACGTGATGGTGTCGTGGCGGATGTTTTGGCCACCGAGGGCGCACAAGTCGAGGACGGTACGGCCCTAATCCTGTTGGAAGAAGACGAGACATGAGTGCGGTCCTGCATTCCATTGCGGGCAGCCGGTCCTTTCGGGTGAACTGGCTGCTTCACGAGTTGGAGGAAACGGTGCAGATCGTGCCGTACCAGATTATGGACGGCTCATTGCAGCAGCCTGACTTCAAAGCTATGTCTCCCGCCCGGCGCGTGCCGGCGTTGGAAATCGACGGACGGGTGCTCTATGAAAGCGGCGCGATTGTGCAGTACCTCTGCGAAACCCGCGAGGGGCATGGCTTGATGCCAGAGGTCGGCGGTGAGGAGCGGGCTGACTGGTTGCAATGGCTGTATTACGCAGAGACCATCGCGGCGGGCATTCAGAACCTCAACATGCAGCATCTGTTCCTGCCCAAAGATTGGATGAAGTCTCCCACTGTGATGGGGATTGAAACCAAACGGCTGGCGATTGCTTTGAAGGCAGTTGAGGGCACGTTGGCCGACGGACGGGAGTTTTTGTTGAGAAGCGGGTTTTCGGCGTCGGATGTGATGATGGGTTTCACGCTGGAAAGCGCCAGCCGATATGTGCGGTTTGATGGCTACCCGTTGACCACGGCCTATCTGCGCCGGATTGAAGCGCGTCCGGCCTATCAGGCGGCGCAGGCCGCTGAAGGGGAACAGCAGTTTTACACGCAAGACTTCTATGACTTGCCGGAGCAAGGGGCCTGACCATGTCCACAACCGTTGAAATTTTCGAAATGGGCCCGCGGGACGGGCTGCAAAACGAAAAGCGCCAAATCCCGACATCTGAGAAAGTTGCGTTGGTGGATTGCCTGTCCAAAGCGGGTTTCAAGCGCATCGAGGTAGCGAGTTTTGTCAGCCCCAAATGGGTGCCGCAAATGGCGGACTCGGCGGAAGTCCTTGCGGGAATTATCCGCGCTGAAGGCATCAGCTACGCAGCTCTCACACCCAACATGCGCGGCTTTGAGGGGGCAGTGGCTGCCAAGGCAGATGAGATTGCAATCTTCGGTTCTGCCTCTGAAGGCTTTTCCAAAGCCAACATCAACGCCACCATCGCGGAGAGCCTGGAACGTTTTGCGCCTGTGGTGGCCGCGGCCAAAGAAATCGGTCTGCCTGTGCGCGGCTATGTGAGCTGTGTCACTGATTGCCCTTACGATGGAGCGACACCGCCTGAAAAAGTCGTGGAAGTCGCGAAGCACCTGTTTGACGCGGGCTGCTATGAGATCAGCCTGGGCGACACCATCGGTCAAGGCACGCCAGAGAGCATTTCGGCTATGTTGAAAGCCGTGTTGGACGTGGTGCCTGCCGACATGCTGGCAGGCCATTATCACGACACTGCTGGCCGTGCCTTGGCGAACATCGAAGCGTCTCTGGAACTTGGGGTGCGGGTGTTTGATGCCGCCGTTGGTGGTCTGGGCGGCTGCCCCTATGCGCCAGGGGCCAAAGGCAATGTGGCCACAGAAGCCGTGGATGCGCGCCTTAAGGCGCTGGGCTACGAGACAGGCCTCGATACCGCCGTTCTGGCGCAAGCGGCAGAGATGGCGCGGGCCATGCGGGGGCAATAATGCCGGTTCTGTTGTGTTTGTCTGGGCTGCCCGGTGTTGGCAAAAGCACCATTGCCCGTGCTCTAGCGGAACAAGCCGGCGCTTTACATTTGCGCATAGACGAGATGGAAGCTGCGATGCGGCAGTCTCACATGACGTGTGATGACCTCGCAGATGGTGGCTACGCCGCAGCTCAGGCCGTCGCCGGCGCAGCTTTGGATCAAGGGTTTGATGTTATTGCGGACAGTGTAAACCCTATCGCACTGACCCGCCGGGACTGGCGACAGCCTTCCAAACACCACCATCATCTGGATGTGGTGATCACGTGTTCCGATCCGGCTGAGCACAGGCGGCGTGTAGACACACGTGAAAACGACATTGAAGGGCATACCTTGCCCACTTGGGAAGCAGTGCAAAACCGCCGGTTTGAGCCCTTTCCCGACGCTGACATTCACCTGGACGCCAGCCAGCTGAGCAGAGAAGGGGCGATCTTGCGCCTGTTCGCGGCAATGCAGGCCACCAAACACGAGGACACCCATGTTTGAAACTCTGACCATAGACATTGACGACCGCGGCGTTGCCACGCTCACTCTGAACCGTCCGGAAAAGCACAACGCCATGTCTGGGCAAATGATTGTCGAGTTAAAGCAAACTGCTGAAGCGCTTGGTGCAGATGACAGAGTTCGTGTGGTCGTTCTGACCGGCGCCGGAAAGAGCTTCTGCGCCGGGGGGGACCTTGCTTGGATGCAGGCGCAGATGGCGGCGGATCCAGACACGCGCTTTGTTGAAGCACGCAAGCTGGCCGAGGCGCTGCAAGCGCTTAACACCATGCCAAAGCCGTTGATTGGCCGACTTCAGGGCAATGCCTTTGGCGGTGGGGTCGGTATGGCCAGTGTCTGTGACGTAGCGATTGGCGTGGACACGCTGACCATGGGGCTGACGGAAACCAAACTTGGCCTGATCCCAGCCACCATCGGCCCCTATGTGCTGTCGCGCATGGGCGAAGCCATGGCGCGCCGAGTCTTTATGTCTGCCCGATTGTTCAAAGCGCCTGAAGCAGTCACCTTGGGGCTTTTGGCAAAGGCGGTACCTACAGATGAATTGGACGCAGCGGTCGAGGCTGAAGTCACACCCTATTTGGCCTGCGCGCCGGGGGCTGTGGCCCGGGCCAAGGCGCTTGCGCGCAAGTTAGGCCCAACCATTGACGATGATGTGATTGACCACACCATCCGTGAGTTGGTGGCCTGCTGGGAAGGCGACGAGGCCAAAGATGGCATTGGTGCATTCTTTGCCAAGCAAAAGCCAAACTGGGCGTCGTGAAGCCAAAGACGCTCCGTGGAGGCTCTATTGGGCCTCCACACCTGAAGCCGTCTAAATATCCGGTACATCACGGTTTTTATGCATCTGGGCGGATGCCGTGAATTGGCAAGGATGAAACTCATTTTCCGACTGAAACGCTTGGGTAGGCGCGGATTTGGAATCAAGGGTCAAATTGTCCTGTTTCAAGAGGCTGGTTGGAAAATTTGACACCGGCTTAATGCCGCACATAGATGTGAGAATTGTTTAAGTATTTGTTTTCAATCCTAAAACATCAAAGTCACGCCCTGCTCAAAACTTGCGCTAAATGTTGACCCCGCCATAGGGCAGGGGTAAACCCCGCAGAGAGTCTACACAGCCATCTGACTGCACCGTGCTGGCGTGCATGAAAGGAGCTACCCTTGGAAGAGATGCTTCGGGAATATTTTCCCATCCTCATCTTCGCTGCCGTTGCCATCGGTCTCGGTCTTGTTTTCATTCTCGCAGCCGTTGTTTTGGCCGTCCGCAACCCGGACCCGGAAAAAGTTTCGGCCTATGAATGCGGTTTCAACGCCTTTGATGACGCGCGTATGAAATTTGACGTTCGGTTCTACCTCGTCTCGATCCTTTTCATCATCTTCGATCTGGAAATTGCTTTCCTCTTCCCTTGGGCCGTCGCCTTCAAGGATGTTTCGATGGTGGGGTTCTGGTCGATGATGGTGTTCCTCGCGGTTCTGACCATTGGCTTTGCCTATGAGTGGAAAAAAGGAGCTCTGGAATGGGAGTGATGACGGGCGCAAACACCGCTGGTGTTGACAAGGAAGTTGTCACCCAGGCGCTGAATTCCGAGCTTCAGGATAAAGGCTTCCTGCTGACCAACGCGGAAGATCTGATCAACTGGGGCCGCACCGGCTCTCTGCATTGGATGACCTTTGGTCTGGCCTGCTGTGCGGTTGAGATGATGCACACCTCTATGCCGCGTTACGATGCGGAGCGCTTTGGTATCGCCCCGCGCGCCTCCCCACGTCAGTCTGACGTGATGATTGTGGCGGGTACGCTGACCAACAAAATGGCGCCTGCTTTGCGCAAGGTCTACGACCAGATGCCAGAGCCACGCTACGTGATCTCCATGGGCTCCTGTGCCAATGGCGGCGGCTATTACCACTACAGCTACTCTGTTGTGCGCGGCTGTGACCGCATTGTGCCGGTCGACATTTATGTTCCGGGCTGCCCGCCAACCGCCGAAGCGCTGCTCTACGGTCTGTTGCAGCTGCAACGCAAAATCCGCCGCACGGGGACAATTGAACGATGACCGAAGCCCTGAAAGAACTTGGTGCTCACATTGAGCTCAAACGCCCGGATTGTGTGATTGGTTGGGATGTTGCATTTGACGAGCTGACCATCGATGTGGCCCCAGCCAACATCGCGCCGTTTGTGGAATTCCTGCGCAACGATCCGACCTGTCGCTTCTCCACTCTCGTGGATATCACGGCCGTGGATTATCCTGAGCGGTCCAAGCGCTTTGATGTCGTCTACCACTTCCTGAGCATGTATCAGAACCACCGCGTGCGTCTGCGCGTTTCTGTGCGCGAAGATGAGATGATGCCCTCCGTTGTGCCGGTGCACCCCTCCGCAAACTGGTTTGAGCGTGAAGTGTTCGACATGTTCGGCATCATCTTCTCCGACCACCCGGACCTGCGTCGCCTGCTGACGGATTATGGCTTCCGTGGCCACCCTCTGCGCAAGGACTTCCCGACCACCGGTTACACAGAAGTGCGGTACGACGAAGTGCAAAAACGCGTGGTTTATGAACCTGTGCAACTGACACAGGACTACCGACAGTTTGACTTCATGTCTCCGTGGGAAGGGGCTGAATACATCCTGCCCGGTGACGAAAAAGGGGACGCGAAATGATGGACGGCTCCAAATTTGACGACGGCAGCGTGGACGCGCTGAGCGGCGAACAGCAGATCCGCAACTTCAACATCAACTTCGGCCCGCAGCACCCTGCGGCCCACGGCGTGCTGCGTCTGGTTCTGGAACTGGACGGTGAGATTGTCGAGCGTTGCGACCCGCACGTTGGCTTGCTGCACCGTGGCACTGAAAAGCTGATGGAAAGCCGCACCTACCTGCAAAACCTGCCCTATCTGGATCGCCTCGACTATGTGGCGCCGATGAACCAAGAACATGCATGGTGTCTGGCGATTGAAAAGCTGACCGGCACCGAGGTGCCACGTCGTGCGCAGCTCATTCGTGTGCTGTTCTGCGAAATTGGCCGTATTCTGAACCACCTGATGAACATCACCACACAGGCGATGGACGTTGGCGCGCTGACCCCGCCGCTGTGGGGCTTTGAAGAGCGTGAGAAGCTGATGGTGTTCTATGAGCGTGCTTGTGGTGCGCGTCTACACGCCAACTACTTCCGCCCCGGCGGTGTGCACCAGGATCTGCCAGATCAATTGGTGGATGACATCGAAGAATGGGCGATTGAGTTCCCGGAAGTGATCGCTGACATCGACGGGTTGCTGACCGAAAACCGCGTCTTCAAGCAGCGCAACGTCGACATTGGCGTCGTGAACGAAGAAGAGGTTCTGCAATTCGCCATGTCCGGCGTTATGGCACGCTCGGCCGGCCTCGCATGGGACCTGCGTCGTGCGCAACCTTATGAATGCTACGATGAGTTTGAGTTCCAAATTCCGGTTGGCAAAAATGGCGACTGTTACGACCGCTACTTGATGCGCATGGAAGAAATGCGCCAGTCGCTGTCGATCATGCGTCAGGCCATTGTGAAACTGCGTGAAGCCACCGGTGACGTACTGTCTCGTGGCAAGCTGACCCCGCCCAAACGCGGTGACATGAAAACCTCGATGGAAAGCCTGATCCACCACTTCAAGCTCTACACCGAAGGCTTCCACGTGCCCGCTGGTGAGGTTTATGCCGCCGTCGAAGCCCCCAAAGGTGAATTTGGCGTCTACATGGTCGCTGATGGCACCAACAAACCTTATCGCGCCAAGCTGCGCGCACCGGGCTACCTGCACCTGCAGGCGATGGACCACATCGCAACCGGCCACCAGCTTGCCGACGTGGCCGCCATCATCGGCACCATGGATATCGTGTTCGGGGAGATCGACCGATGAAAACGCGCGTTTCTATTGGGGCAGCTGTTCTGGCACTGAGCTGCCAAACAGCCTCGGCTGATCCCTCCTTTCCGGACATGGTCGCCAATTCAAATGGCTACCTGCACATCCGTGACAACGTTGTTCTCGTCGAGACCGATGACGGCAGCTACATGTGTCGTTTAAACGTCACCGATGCTGCTTTTAACGCCCAGGAAAAGGGCGAGGACATTCCGGGGGACGCGGCCTCCGCGACCTGTATTCCGCTTGAGGAGTTCGAAAACTAATGCTCCGTCGCCTGTATCATGACCAACCAGAAAGCTTTGCTTTCACCGAGGCCAACCAGACTTGGGCCGAGGCTCAAATCACCAAATACCCCGAAGGCCGCCAAGCCTCCGCTGTGATCCCACTTCTGTGGCGCGCGCAGGAACAGGAAGGCTGGCTGTCTAAGCCCGCGATTGAAACCGTCGCCGATATGCTCGACATGGCCTATATCCGCGTGCTCGAAGTGGCCTCTTTCTACTTCATGTTCCAGATGCAGCCGGTTGGCTCCGTCGCGCACATTCAGATTTGCGGAACCACGTCCTGCATGATCTGTGGCGCCGAAGACCTGATCACTGTCTGCAAAGAGAAAATTGCTGCGAAGCCACATCAGTTGAGCGCAGACGGTAAGTTTTCTTGGGAAGAAGTTGAATGTCTTGGTGCCTGCACTAACGCGCCAATGGCGCAAATTGGCAAAGACTACTTCGAAGACCTGACCGCCGACGGGTTTGCCACAATGCTGGATGAGTTGGCCGCTGGCAAGGTGCCAACACCGGGCCCTCAGAACGGCCGTTATTCCTCTGAGCCGCTTTCCGGTCTGACCAGCCTCAAAGAATACGACAGCGGCAAGACGCAATACAACGCGTCCGCGCAGCTGGCGACGGATATTGGCGACTCCATCAAACGCATCGACGGCACGGAAGTGCCGATTTTGACCCCTTGGGTTGGCAAGGACGGCGTTGTTGCCGGGCGCGCTGCTGAAGGTCAGCCGCCAATGCCAGCTCCGACACCCAAGCCGGCTGTTAAGCAGGCGGAAGAGGCCAAAAAAGCCGCCAAACCGAAAGCTGAGAAGGCTGAGACCAATTCGGACAAGCCTAAGGCCAAGAAACCTGCACCTAAGAAAGCCGCCAAAGCAGACACCGCCGACGATCTGAAACAGCTCAAGGGCGTTGGCCCGGCGCTGGAGAAGAAGCTGCACGCTAACGGTGTGACCACCTTTGCGCAGATCGCTGCTTGGGGTCCGGCAGAAATCGAAGACATGGACGACAAACTGTCGTTCAAAGGCCGCATTGAGCGTGATGGCTGGGTGGATCAGGCCAAATTGCTGGCGGCGGGCGAAGAAACAGAGTTCTCCAAGAAAGTCGCCAAAGGCGACGTCTACGAGGATTGATAAATGACTGAGAGACAATCGGATCAGGACTTGGCGCGCAAAAGCCGCATGGTTTCGGTGGTAATCGCCGGAACCATTCTGATTTGGCTGGCTCTCAACGTGATTGGAAAGATGGCGGGATTGCCAGGGCGCTTTGCGCTTCTGTTTGATTTTGCTGCAATGGCCGCGCTGATCTGGGCGTTGGTCAACATCTATCAGATCTGGCGCGCGCGTCAGGCAGACAAAGGGTAACGGGATGCTCAAAGATCAAGACCGTATCTTTACCAACCTCTACGGTATGCATGACCGCACACTGGCTGGCGCCAAGGCGCGCGGCCATTGGGATGGCACCGCAAAGCTGATCCAGCAGGGGCGGGATTCGATCATCGACACCATGAAGGCCTCCGGCCTGCGTGGGCGCGGCGGCGCGGGCTTCCCAACCGGTCTGAAGTGGTCTTTCATGCCGAAGGAAAGCGATGGTCGTCCGGCTTACTTGGTAATCAACGCCGATGAATCTGAGCCCGGCACCTGTAAAGACCGCGAAATCATGCGCCACGATCCGCACACGCTGATCGAAGGGGCCTTGATTGCCTCTTTCGCGATGAACGCGCACACCTGCTACATCTACATCCGTGGCGAATACATCCGCGAGCGGGAAGCACTACAGGCCGCGATTGACGAAGCCTATGATGCAGGTCTGCTTGGCAAAAACGCGGCCGGCTCCGGCTGGGACTTTGACCTGTTCCTACATCACGGCGCTGGTGCCTATATCTGCGGTGAAGAAACCGCGTTGTTGGAAAGCCTTGAGGGCAAAAAAGGCATGCCGCGCATGAAACCACCGTTCCCGGCGGGTGCAGGTCTGTATGGCTGCCCAACCACCGTGAACAACGTGGAATCCATCGCTGTTGTGCCAACCATTCTGCGCCGTGGTGGCGAGTGGTTTGCAGGCTTTGGCCGTCCAAACAACGCTGGCACCAAGCTGTTTGGCATTTCTGGCCACGTGAACAACCCGTGTGTTGTTGAGGAAGAGATGTCGATCTCCTTTGAGGAGCTGATCGACAAACACTGCGGCGGCATTCGCGGCGGATGGGACAACCTATTGGCTGTGATCCCGGGCGGCTCGTCGGTGCCTTGTGTGCGTGGCGAGAACATGCGCGATGCGATCATGGACTTTGATTATCTGCGCAACGATCTGGGTTCCGGGCTTGGCACCGCTGCGGTGATTGTCATGGACAAGCAGACCGACATCATCAAAGCGATCTGGCGCCTGTCCAAATTCTACAAACACGAAAGTTGTGGCCAGTGTACCCCGTGTCGCGAAGGCACCGGCTGGATGATGCGTGTAATGGATCGTCTTGTGCGTGGCGAAGCGCAGATCGACGAGATCGACATGCTGTGGGACGTGACCAAACAGGTCGAAGGCCACACCATCTGTGCTTTGGGCGACGCAGCCGCGTGGCCAATCCAAGGTTTGATCCGCAATTTCCGCGAGGAAATTGAAGATCGTATCAAAGCCAACAATACCGGGCGCATGGGCGCCTTTGCTGCGGAGTAAAAACCAAGAATGCTCAAGACCAAGTTCACTTGCCAGCGGAAAACGCCAGCCATTGTTGTCGGGTTGCTCATTGCTGCCACGGCACTATCGGGCTGTAGCGGTAACTGGCGTGCGAGCTTCAAGAGCAAGCGTGACCGCATTGCCTTTGAAGGTTTTGAGTACAAGGCCAAGGCCGATCAGGTTTCCAAAGAAGAACGCGACCATTTTGAGGTGATTGTCTCCCGCGCCAACCAAAGTTTGGACGGGGCGCGACAGGCCGGTGGCTATGAGGCCGTCAAATACTGCATCAAAGAATACGGCACCTCAAAAATGGATTGGGTGATCGGCCCGGACACAGAAACCATCATCCCTGTGGATGACAAAATCAGACTCGAAGGATACTGCCGCCCGTGATCGGTTATCCGACATATCCCGGCTGTTATTGCCTATCACAGGGGCTTTTGCCTCTGTCCTCCTTGGCAAAGGGTCCCTTTGCCATTGTTAAAGGAGTGAGCAAATGATCCGTGTGACATCCGTTGTTGTGGCTGCAACCCTGGCTTTGAGTGGCGCAACCGCCGCCAAGCCGCCTCTGCGTGAGGTGAAGGAAATAAGCGATCCATTGTATTGGGCGTTGGTGGCCTATGAACTCAGCGAACACTGCGACACCATCGAGCCGCGCAAGCTCAAAGGTGTGGCTGATGGCTGGGGATTGGTGCGCAAGGCGCGCAAGCTTGGCTATACCGACGAAGAAATCAAAGCATTCATCAAGTCGGACGAAGAGAAAGAGCGCATGCGCCAACGTGGCGATGCCTTTTTGCAGCACAAAGGTGTCTCTTTGGACGATCCGGAATCTGTCTGTGCGCTTGGTCGCGCGGAAATCGAACGAAACAGCGCGATCGGCGTGTATTTGAGGGCGAAATAAGCGATGTCTGACCTCCGCAAGATCATCATCGACGAGACCGAAGTCGAGGTAGAGGGCGCGATGACCCTGATCCAGGCCTGTGAAGAAGCAGGCGTGGAAATCCCGCGCTTCTGCTATCACGAGCGCCTGTCGATTGCCGGTAACTGCCGTATGTGTCTTGTTGAGGTTGTTGGCGGTCCGCCTAAGCCTGCCGCGTCCTGCGCCATGCAGGTGCGTGATCTGCGCCCCGGTCCCGAAGGCCAGCCACCGGTGGTGAAAACCAACTCACCCATGGTGAAAAAGGCGCGTGAAGGCGTGATGGAATTCATGCTGATCAACCACCCGCTGGATTGCCCGATCTGCGATCAGGGCGGCGAGTGTGATCTTCAGGACCAGGCCATGGCCTATGGCATCAGCGAAAATCGCTTCAAGGAGGGCAAACGCGCGGTGGATGACCTGGACCTCGGTCCGCTTGTGTCCACCACAATGACGCGCTGCATTTCCTGCACCCGCTGTGTGCGTTTCACCACCGAAGTTGCGGGCATCACCCAGATGGGCCAGACTGGTCGTGGTGAAGATGCGGAAATCACCAGCTATCTGAACCAGACTTTGGACAGCAACCTGCAGGGTAACATCATCGACCTGTGCCCAGTTGGCGCGTTGACCTCCAAGCCCTATAGCTTCACCGCCCGTCCTTGGGAGTTGACCAAGACAGAAACCATCGACGTGATGGACGCGCTTGGCTCCAACATCCGTGTGGACACAAAAGGCCGTGAAGTGATGCGGATCCTACCGCGCAACCACGATGGCGTGAACGAAGAGTGGATTTCTGACAAAACCCGTTTTGTTTGGGATGGCCTGCGTCGTCAGCGTCTGGACCAACCTTACGTGCGTGTGGACGGCAAGCTGAAGCCCGCCACGTGGGGTGAGGCGCTGTCCGCCGCCGCTGACGTGATGAAAGGCAAAAAGGTAGCTGCGCTGGTCGGCGATCTGGCCCCAACCGAAGCGGTCTTTGCTCTAAAGCAGTTGGTTGAAGGCCTCGAAGGCTCCATCGAATGCCGCACCAACGGTGCGCCGCTGCCTGCGGATAATCGTTCGGCCTATGTAGGCAACGCTTCTATCGAAGACATCGATACCGCAAAAGAAATCTACCTGATTGGCACTAACCCGCGCGACGAAGCGCCGGTGCTGAATGCCCGTATTCGTAAGGCATGGACCAAAGGTGCCAACGTCACCGTAATTGGCCAGTCTGACATGGATCTGACCTATGACTATGCCATGGCCGGTCCGGGTCGTTCCCCACTGGCGAAACTGGCGGCCACTGCTGAGCCAAAAGACGGCGTGGTGGTGATTGTTGGTCAGGGTGCGCTTGGTGAAGGCGACGCCGTTGCGGTACTGAGCCAGTGTATGGCTGCCTCCGAGAAGATGGGCGGCAAGATGCTGGTGTTGCACACCGCTGCTTCCCGTGTTGGAGCGCTGGATGTAGGCGCCGTGACCGAAGGCGGAATGACCAAAGCACTTGAAGGCGCGGAAGTGGTGTTCAATCTTGGTGCCGACGAAGTCGAAATTGGCGAAGGCCCGATTGTGATCTATCAGGGCAGCCACGGCGATCGCGGTGCCCACCGCGCAGACGTGATCCTGCCAGCGGCGGCATATACCGAAGAAAACGGCCTGTTTGTGAACACCGAAGGTCGTCCTCAACTGGCCATGCGCGCCGGTTTTGCACCGGGCCAGGCCAAAGAGAACTGGGCGATCTTGCGAGCGCTGAGCGCTGAACTGGATGCGCCATTGGCTTATGATAGTCTCGCGCAGCTGCGTCAGGCACTGGTGGCCGCGGTGCCGCACCTCAAACAGATCGATCAGTTTGTCGAAAACGAGTGGCAACCGATTGCGCCAATCGAGCTGAAAAAAGGCCGCTTTCCAGCGGTCGTCACCGACTTCTACCTGACCAACCCCATTGCACGCGCCAGCACGCTGATGGCAGAACTCTCTGCCGCAGCCAAAGCGCGCAACAATGCCAAAATCGCTGCGGAATAAGCCAAACGAATGACCTTCACGCGCCCTCATATCCTGCTTGCTTCGGCCGCTTTGGCCGGGCTGTCGGCCTGCACCCCGCAGCCCGAAACGGATGTGATGCGTGAGGAGGTGGTATTTGAACCGAAATACGCAGGCGTGGACACCCGCCTGCTGGAAGGCGATCTGGTGAATTTTCACGTCGCAATGACCGGCGCACGGGACGAAAGTGACGTGCATGCATACGCGGAATGTGCAGCGGCACAATATGCGCTCATTCGTGGCTTCGGCTTTGCCCGCCATGTGCGCACAACAACAGATAATCAGGGCGACCTGTGGTCGGGAGATGCAGTTTACACCATCTCCGCCGCTTTGCCCCGTGGTCTCAAGACAATTGACGCTGAAGTCATTGTCGCGAACTGCGAAGACAACGGAATACCTACGGTGTGAGGACCCATGACTGAATTCTTTACCACCACGAACCTCGGCATTTTGCTCCTGACTTTGGGGCAGGTGCTGGCGGTTGTCGTGCCGCTTTTGGTGGCGCTGGCATTCCTGCTTTACGCTGACCGGAAAATCTGGGCGGCTGTACAGCTGCGCCGGGGCCCCAATGTTGTGGGCGTCTTTGGCCTGCTGCAAAGCTTTGCTGACTTCATCAAATACGCGGTGAAAGAGATCGTCTATCCAGCAGGCTCGGACAAAGTGGTCTTCCTGCTCGCCCCAATGGTCAGCCTGGTCATGGCGCTGATCGCCTGGGCTGTGATCCCGTTTAATGACGGCTGGGTGGTGTCTGACATCAACGTTGCCATTCTCTATGTGATGGCGGTCAGCTCGCTGGAAGTTTACGGCGTGATCATGGGCGGTTGGGCCTCCAACTCCAAATACCCGTTCTTGGGATCCCTGCGCTCCGCAGCGCAGATGATCTCTTACGAAGTGTCCTTGGGCTTGATCATCATCGGTGTGATCATCACCACCGGCTCGATGAACTTCGGTGACATCGTGAACGCACAAGACGGCAACTACGGCATCTTCAGCTGGTATTGGCTGCCACACTTCCCGATGATGTTCCTCTTCTTGATCTCGGCCATGGCGGAAACCAACCGCCCACCGTTTGACCTTCCCGAAGCGGAATCTGAACTGGTGGCAGGTTATCAGGTGGAATACTCCTCCACCCCGTTCCTGCTGTTCATGATTGGCGAATATGTGGCCATCGTGCTGATGTGTGCACTGGTGTCGCTGCTGTTCCTTGGCGGTTGGCTCTCCCCAATCCCCGGCCTGCCTGACGGCATCGTTTGGATGCTGCTGAAGATCTGTTTTGTGTTCTTCATCTTCTCGATGGTGAAAGCCATCTCCCCGCGCTACCGCTACGACCAGCTGATGCGCATCGGTTGGAAAGTCTTCCTGCCCATGTCCCTCGTTTGGGTTGTGCTGGTGTCGTTCCTTGCGAAATTTGAACTTTTCGGCGGTGCCTATGCCCGCTGGGCCATCGGAGGCTGATATGACGGCAATCGACTACAAACGCGCCGCTGGCTACTTCCTGCTGAAGGACTTCTTGGGCGGCTTCAAACTGGGCATGAAGTACTTCTTCAAGCCTAAGGCCACCGTGAACTACCCACACGAAAAAGGCCCGCTGTCTCCACGTTTCCGCGGCGAACACGCCCTGCGTCGCTATCCAAACGGCGAAGAGCGCTGCATTGCCTGTAAACTGTGTGAAGCGATTTGTCCGGCACAGGCGATTACGATTGACGCGGAACCGCGCGAAGATGGCTCCCGCCGCACTACCCGCTATGACATCGACATGACCAAATGCATCTACTGCGGTTTCTGTCAGGAAGCTTGCCCAGTGGACGCGATTGTCGAAGGGCCAAACTTCGAATTTGCCACCGAGACCCGCGAAGAGCTGTTCTACGACAAAGAGAAGCTTCTGGAAAACGGCGCCCGCTGGGAAGCCGAGATCGCGCGCAATCTCGAAATCGACGCGCCATACCGCTGAGTTAGGAACCTAGGACCATGAGCGACAGCAAAAACCCATATCAGGCGATGTTCGCCCAGTATCAGGAGATGGCGAAATCCTTCAATCCTGCGCTGGAATCGTTCACGCCCAAAGGGTTTGAGGCGCTCTGGCCCACCATGCCCAAAGACGTCATGGAGATGTTTTTTGGCAACTCGATGAACAAAGGCGGCTTGGATGCCAAGACCCGCCTGCTGCTGACCCTTGGCGCGCTCACTATGCTGGGTGCACAAGGAGACGCTCAAATCCGCCTCACGCTTCGCCATTTGGTGGAGGTTGGGGCCACAAAACAAGAAATCGTGGAGACCATCGGCCAAATGTCGATGTTCGCCGGTATTCCCGCCACCACCCGCGCCATGGAACTGGTGCAAGAGGTTCTGGCGGACAAAGAGGGAAGTGACACATGACCATCGCGGATTATGCATTTTGGTTGTTTTCGATCTGTGTGATCGTTGGCGGCTTCTGCACCGTCATCAGCCGCAACCCGGTGCACTCGGTGCTCTGGTTGATCATGGCGTTTCTAAGCGCCGCCGGGCTGTTTGTTTTGCTGGGCGCAGAGTTTGTCGCGATGCTGTTGATCATTGTCTATGTGGGCGCGGTTGCTGTGCTCTTCCTGTTTGTGGTGATGATGCTGGATGTCGACTTTGCCGAGCTGAAAGCGGGCATGGCGCAATACCTACCGCTCTCGCTGCTGATTGGTGCAATCCTGCTTATGCAACTGGGCATCGTATTTGGTCCTTGGGAATTTGCCGACACGGCGCAAAGCCTGCGCGCAGCCCCCACTCCAACCGACACCCACAACACCGCGGCTCTGGGCCTGATCCTGTATGATCAGTACTTCCTGCTGTTCCAACTGTCCGGCCTGATCCTGTTGGTTGCAATGATTGGTGCAATTGTTCTGACGCTGCGCCACCGCAAAGACGTGAAGCGTCAGAATGTGCTGGAGCAGATGTGGCGCGACCCAGCGGACGCGATGGAATTGAAAGACGTAAAACCGGGGCAGGGGCTCTAAGCCCGCCTGAAGAGATAAAAAGAACCGAGGGACCAAATATGATTGGTTTGGAACACTACCTAGGCGTGGCGGCGACGCTCTTCGTCATCGGCATTTTCGGCCTCTTCCTGAACCGGAAGAACATCATCATTCTGTTGATGTCGATTGAACTCATCCTGCTGTCTGTGAACATCAACCTGGTGGCGTTTTCGTCCTTCCTGGGCGATCTCACCGGACAGGTCTTCGCGCTGTTTGTGATGACCGTGGCGGCCGCAGAAGCCGCCATTGGCCTCGCGATCCTGGTCTCCTTCTTCCGCAACCGTGGTTCGATTGCGGTCGAAGACGTCAACGTGATGAAAGGCTAAGCGATCATGGAAACGTTTATTCTCTTTGGGCCGCTGGTTGGCGCCCTGATTGCTGGGTTCGGTTGGCGGTTAATCGGTGAAAAAGCCGCGCAATACCTGACAACCGCGATCTTGTTCTGGGCCTGTCTGCTGAGCTGGATTGTGTTCCTTGGCCTTGACGCCTCGCAGGTCAAACAAATCCATGTGTTGGATTTCATCCAATCCGGTCACCTCGACACCGCGTGGTCCATCCGCGTGGATCGTCTGACTGCGATCATGTTGATTGTGGTGACCTCGGTCTCGGCCCTCGTGCACCTCTACTCCATTGGCTACATGGCGCATGACGAGCATTGGACAGAGGACGAGAACTACAAGGCGCGTTTCTTCGCCTACCTGTCTTTCTTCACCTTCACCATGTTGATGCTTGTGACTGCGGATAACCTCCTGCAGATGTTCTTCGGCTGGGAAGGCGTGGGCGTCGCGTCTTACTTGCTCATTGGCTTCTACTACAAAAAGCCATCTGCCAACGCTGCCGCGATCAAAGCGTTTGTGGTCAACCGCGTGGGCGACTTTGGCTTCCTGCTCGGCATCTTCGCGATCTACATGCTGACAGACAGCATCAAGTTTGACGACATCTTCGCCGCTGCACCGGCACTGGCCGAAATGGAGTTGCACTTCTTGTGGCGCGACTGGAACGCGGCCAACCTGATTGCCTTCCTGCTATTCATTGGTGCAATGGGCAAATCGGCGCAACTTTTTCTGCACACATGGTTGCCGGACGCGATGGAAGGCCCCACCCCAGTGTCTGCCCTGATCCACGCCGCGACGATGGTAACCGCAGGTGTCTTCCTGGTATCGCGCATGTCGCCACTGATCGAATACGCCGGTGACACCAAAGCGTTTATCGTTTTCATCGGTGCTTCAACCGCCTTTGTCGCAGCAACCATCGGCCTTGTGCAAAACGACATCAAACGCGTGATCGCCTATTCCACAATGTCCCAGCTGGGCTACATGTTTGTGGCCGCTGGTGTTGGTGTTTACTCCGCCGCGATGTTCCACCTCTTCACCCACGCCTTCTTCAAGGCAATGCTCTTCCTGGGCGCGGGCTCGGTGATCCACGCGATGCACCACGAGCAGGACATGCGCAACTATGGTGGTCTGCGTAAGAAGATTCCCTATACCTACTGGGCGATGATGATTGGAACGCTGGCGATCACCGGCGTTGGCATCCCGCTCACGCACATCGGCTTTGCTGGTTTCCTCTCGAAAGATGCGATCATCGAAAGCGCATGGGCAGGCACCGCAGGCGGTTACGGCTTCTGGATGTTGGTCATCGCTGCGCTGTTCACCAGCTTCTACAGCTGGCGCCTGATTTTCCTGACCTTCTATGGCGAAGCCCGTGGCAACAAGCACACCCATGATCATGCGCATGAAAGCCCTATGGTCATGCTGATCCCGCTGGGCGTACTCTCGCTGGGCGCGATCTTTGCTGGGATGATCTGGTTTGGCTCCTTCTTTGGTGACCACGACACTGTGAATAAATTCTACGGCGTGCCGTCGCACCATGCTGAAAGCAGCGAAGGCCACGGCGAAGAAGCTTCTCATGGGGATGACCACGCGAAAGACGATGCACACGGTGACGACCATGCTGCAACGCATGACGATCCAAGCCATGCTGCTGTGAAAGCCGCGCACCACGGCGAAGCGCCGAAAGGCGCGGTCTTTACGCACCCTGACAACCACGTGATGGATGACGCGCACCATGCCCCGAAATGGGTCAAGATCAGCCCCTTCATCGCGATGGTCATCGGTCTGGTCTTTGCGCTGTGGTTCTATATTTGGAACCCATCTATGCCAGCACGTTTGGCAGCAGCACAACGTCCACTTTACTTGTTCTTGTTGAACAAGTGGTACTTTGATGAAGCCTATGACTTCCTGTTTGTGCGTCCGGCAGCTGCCATCGGCCGTTTCCTATGGAAACGCGGTGACGGTGACGTGATCGACGGCTCCCTAAATGGTGTGGCTATGGGCTTTGTGCCTTGGGTCACCCGTCTCGCAGGCCGCGCCCAGACTGGCTACGTCTTTACCTATGCCCTTGCCATGGTGATCGGCATCGTTGCCCTCATCACCTTGATGACGCTCAGCGGAGGAGCGCACTAATGAACGACAGCTTGCTCTCCCTGGTCACGTTTATCCCGACCTTTGCAGCTTTGATCCTTCTGGTCTTCCTGCGAGGTGAGGATGAAATGGCTCAGCGCAACGCCAAACGCGTTGCCCTGACCGCCACTATCATCACCTTTCTGATGTCCTTGTTTGTGCTCGCCGGGTTTGACCCCAGCGACACAGGTTTCCAGTTTGTCGAAGAACGCGACTGGCTGATGGGGCTGAAGTACAAACTGGGCGTTGATGGCATTTCGATCCTGTTTGTTATGCTCACCACCTTCATGATGCCGCTTGTGATCTGGGCGTCCTGGGACGTAAAATCCCGCGTGAAGGAATATATGATTGCCTTCCTGCTGCTTGAAACGCTGATGCTTGGCGTGTTCATGGCACTGGACTTGGTGCTCTTCTATCTGTTCTTCGAAGCAGGGCTGATCCCGATGTTCCTGATCATCGGGATTTGGGGCGGCGCCAACCGCATCTATGCGTCGTTCAAGTTCTTCCTCTACACGTTCCTCGGCTCCGTGCTGATGCTGGTGGCGATGGTCGCGATGTTTGTGAACGCGGGTACTACCGACATTCCAACATTGATGGCACATGAGTTTGCCTCTGAGACCATGAGCGTCATGGGCGTCACCATAATCGGCGGCATGCAAACCATCATGTTCCTGGCCTTCTTCGCCTCGTTCGCCGTAAAGATGCCGATGTGGCCGGTACACACCTGGTTGCCGGATGCCCACGTACAGGCACCGACAGCTGGCTCCGTTGTGCTTGCAGCTATCCTGTTGAAGATGGGCGGCTACGGCTTCCTGCGCTTCTCGCTGCCGATGTTCCCAATTGGCGCTGAGGTGATGACACCTCTGGTGATGTGGATGTCAGCGATTGCGATTGTTTACACATCGCTGGTGGCATTCGTGCAAGAAGACATGAAGAAGCTGATTGCCTATTCTTCGGTGGCACACATGGGCTACGTGACCATGGGTATCTTTGCCGCGAACCAACAGGGCATCGACGGCGCGATCTTCCAGATGATCAGCCACGGCTTCATCTCCGGCGCGCTCTTCCTCTGTGTTGGCGTGATCTATGACCGCATGCACACCCGTGAAATCGACGCCTACGGTGGCCTTGTGAACCGCATGCCTGCCTACGCGCTGATCTTCATGTTCTTCACTATGGCCAACGTTGGCCTGCCAGGCACCTCCGGATTTGTCGGCGAATTCCTGACCCTGATGGGCGTGTTCCAGGTCAACACCTGGGTGGCACTGATCGCCACCTCCGGAGTGATCCTGTCCGCAGCCTATGCGCTGTGGCTCTACCGCCGCGTTGTGATGGGTGACCTGATCAAGGAAAGCCTGAAGACCATCAGCGATATGACAAGCCGCGAAAAGATGATCTTCGCCCCACTGGTTGCCATGACGCTGATCCTGGGCGTTTACCCATCCCTGGTCACTGACATCATTGGTCCCTCCGTCGAGAACCTGATTTCCAACTATGACACCGCACTGGCACACGGCGCTTCCGCCAGCCAGTCGGCATCGCACTAAGGAGCGCTTGAGATATGATCCAGGCTGACCTGAATATCATCTTGCCGGAAATCCTGCTGGCGATTTACGCCATGCTGGCGCTGCTTGCGGTGGTCTACACCGGCAAAGACAAAATGGCGCCGATGCTGACTTGGCTCACTGCTGGGGTGTTTGCGATCCTCGCGGTGTGGATTGGCATCTCTGGCGAAGGTGAAAACATCGCCTTCAACGGCATGTTCCACGACGACGCCTTCTCTCGCTTTGCCAAAGTGGCGATGTTACTGGCTGGTGCCGCAGTGCTCGTGATGGGCGCGGACTACATGCAGCGCCGCAACATGTTGCGGTTTGAGTATCCGATCCTCGTGGCGCTGGCCATGGTGGGGATGATGACCATGGTGTCCGCCGGCGACCTAATGACCCTTTACATGGGTCTCGAGCTGCAGTCTCTGTCGCTCTACGTCGTTGCCACCCTGCGCCGAGATGGTGTGAAATCCACCGAAGCCGGTATGAAGTACTTCCTGCTCGGCGCTCTGTCCTCCGGACTGCTGCTTTATGGGTCCTCGCTGGTCTATGGCTTTGCCGGCACCACCACATTTGCAGGCATCATCGATGCGGTTGGCCACGGTCACACCCCGTTGGGTCTGCTGTTTGGTCTGACCTTCGTGATCTCCGGTCTCGCGTTCAAAGTGTCCGCTGTGCCGTTCCACATGTGGACACCGGACGTCTATGAAGGTGCGCCAACCCCAATCACTGCGTTTTTTGCTACGGCGCCAAAACTGGCGGCGATGGGCCTCTTTGCTCGCGTGCTGTTTGACGCCTTTGGTGGTGTGGTCGGTGACTGGCAACAGATCATTGCGCTGCTGTCTGTTTTGTCGATGTTCCTCGGCGCTGTCGCCGCGATTGGCCAAACCAACATCAAACGCCTGATGGCCTACTCCTCCATTGCCCACATGGGCTATGCGCTGATGGGTCTGGCCGCAGGTACGGCTCTGGGTGTCGAAGCGATGCTGGTATACATGGCGATTTACGTCACCATGAACGTCGGTACGTTTGCCTTTATCCTGTCCATGGAAAAAGACGGCCAGCCGGTGACAGACATCGCCTCTCTGAACATGTACAGCAAGCAATCTTCCGGTCGGGCGCTGGCGCTGTTGTTTCTGCTGTTCTCTCTGGCAGGTGTGCCGCCGTTCCTTGGCTTCTTTGGCAAACTCTACGTGCTGCGCGCCGCCTATGAAGGTGGTCTGGCATGGCTGGCAATTGCCGGTGTTGTGGCCTCTGTCATCGGCGCGTTCTATTATCTGCGCATTGTGTTCTACATGTACTTTGGCGAAGAGGGCGACGCTTTGGACGCTCCGCGCTCCTTGGTTCAGCAGGTGTTGCTGATGGCCAGTGCGGCGATCATGCTGCTTGGTATCGTCAACTTCTTTGGTGTGGATGCCGCCGCTCAGGCTGCTGCGGCCGCTCTGATGCCACATTGATCGCACAGACAAGCAATTGAACGTGACGCGCCCCACCGGGGCGCGTTGCTGTTTTGACCAATCGTTGAAAGATCACACTGATATGAACACTTGGCCAGAAGGATACGGTCGCCGCGTGCTGGCCGAAGTGGACAGCACCAATGCCGAAGCTGCACGCATCGCACCAGAGTTGGCTGGTCCGGAGTGGATTTTGGGGCTGCGCCAAACCCAAGGCCGTGGCCGTCGCGGCAGAGCGTGGGTTGATCCAATTGGTAATTTTGCCGGCACGCTGGTGATGCGTCCCGCCGAAACACCGGATCAAGTGGCCCTGCGTTCCTTTGTGGCCTCTCTCGCGCTCTATGACGCCTTTGTCGCGGTCACTGGCCGTCCTGATGGCCTGGCGCTGAAATGGCCCAATGACGTGCTTCTGAACGGCGGTAAAGTCGCAGGCATCCTTTTGGAAAGCGCGGGTATGGCAGGCGGTGCCGTCAGCCATATCGCCATCGGCATCGGCGTAAATCTGGCCCATGCGCCTGATACGGGGGCCGTGGAAACTCAAGCAACGCCGCCTGTATCTCTACTCAGTGAAACAGGCGCTTCTGTCACTCCAGAAGAGTTCCTCGACGCCCTCGCCGCGGCCTACGCTCGGTGGGAAACTCAGTTTGTTACCTATGGTTTTGAACCCATCCGCACAGCCTGGCTCGCCCGCGCGGCGCGTATTGGAGAGGTCATCACCGCCCGCACCACCCGTGACGAAACGACCGGAACCTTTGAAACAGTGGACAGCGCGGGCAATCTCGTGTTGAAGACCGCAAAAGGCCGCGTGGCCATTCCCGCGGCAGATATTTTTTTCTGATCCGCGTGAAAGGGGATCTTACCCATGCTTCTCGCCATTGACTGCGGCAACACCAACACTGTGTTCTCCATCTGGGACGGGGAAAAGTTCCTCTGCACCCTGCGCACATCGACCCACCACGCGCGGACGGCGGATGCCTATTTCACGTGGTACTCCACGCTGATCAATCACTACGGCATCGACGCGGATATCACCGACGTGATCATCTCTTCCACCGTGCCTCGCGTGGTCTTTAACCTGCGCGTTTTTGCGGATCGGTTTTTTAACTGCCGCCCATTGGTGGTGGGCAAACCGGACTGCAAACTGCCGGTGGCACCGCGTGTCGACCAAGGCACGCAGCCAGGGCCAGACCGTTTGGCAAATGCTGTTGCCGCTTATGAGCGGCACGGCGGCAATGTGGTGGTTGTTGATTTTGGCACTGCAACCAATTTTGACGTGGTGGCCGAGGACGGCGCGTATGTGGGCGGCGTGATTGCCCCTGGCGTGAACCTGTCGCTGGAAGCGTTGCACTCCGGTGCGGCTGCCTTGCCGCATGTGGACATCAGCCAACCTGAAAAAGTGATCGGAACCAACACGGTTGGCTGTATCCAGTCCGGTGTGTTTTGGGGCTACACTGGGCTGATCGAAGGCATCATTGCGCGCATTAAAGCGGAATATGGCGCCCCTATGAAAGTGGTGGGAACAGGCGGTCTTGCGCCTCTGTTTGAGCAGGGCGACAGCCTGTTTGACACCATCGAAGATGATTTGACGATGCACGGCCTGACCGTGATCCATACACACAACAAGGAGCAGGGCGCATGAGCGACCGCTTGATCTATTTGCCGCTTGGCGGCTCCGGCGAAATTGGCATGAACGCCTATGTTTATGGCTACGGACCCGCCGACAACGAGCGGCTTATCCTGGTCGATATCGGCGTGGCGTTTTCTGACATGGAAACCAGCCCGGGCGTTGATCTGATTTTTGCCGACATCAAATGGCTGGAAGAAAACAAGAACCGGCTTGAGGCGGTGTTCATCACCCACGGCCACGAAGACCACATTGGCGCCATTGGCCACTATTGGGACCGTCTTGAGGTTCCGGTATACGCCCGCGCCTTCACCGCCAATTTGGCCCGTCACAAGATGGCGGACCGAGGGCAACCCGAAGAGATGATCCGCACTGTGTCCGCATGGCCAGAAACCACCGATGCAGGGCCGTTCAAAGTGGGTTTCCTGCCCATCAGCCACTCCATTCCGGAAAGCGCTGCTTTGGTGATCGACACACCTGCCGGCCGCGTGATCCATTCTGGTGACTTCAAACTGGACGAAACCCCTCTGGTGGGGGAACCGTTTGATCCGGAACTCTGGGCTGAAGTGTCCAAAGGCGGTGTTAAAGCGCTTATCTGTGACAGTACCAATGTCTTTTCTCCCCATGCAGGTCGGTCAGAAGCCTCCGTTGGTCCGGAGATTGAAAAACTGGTTTCCCAAGCGTCCAGCATGGTCGTCGCAACGACTTTTGCGTCCAATGTTGCGCGGGTGAAAACCCTGGCACAAGCCGGCGAACGGGCAGGGCGCTCCATCTGCTTGATGGGCCGCGCCATGCGCCGCATGATCGAAGCAGCGATGCAAACTGGCGTTCTGTCAGACTTCCCCAAAGTGGTTAGCCCGGAAGACGCCGCGTCTATTCCGCGCGAAAACCTCATGCTGCTGGTCACCGGCTCCCAGGGGGAACGCCGTGCAGCCAGCGCGCAGCTGGCACGAGGGAAATACAATGGCATCACGCTGAAAGAGGGCGATCTGTTCCTGTTCAGCTCAAAAACCATTCCGGGCAACGAAAAGGGCGTGTTCCGCATCATCAACCAATTCTCCGAAATGGGTGTGGATGTGGTGGATGACAGCTCCGGCAAATACCACGTGTCCGGTCACGCCAACCGTCCGGACCTTTTGCGTCTGCACGACATCGTAAACCCAACCATGGTTATCCCGAACCACGGTGAGCACCGTCACCTGCGCGAACATGCCAAGCTGGCCAATGACAACGGCCGGGCATCGATTGTGGCTGTGAACGGCACCATGCTGGATCTTTCCGGTGAGCAGCCGTCAATTGCGGGCTATGTGGAAACCGGGCGGACCTATCTGGATGGCAGCACGCAGATCGGTGCCATGGATGGGATCATCCGGGACCGCATCCGCATGGCGCTTAATGGCCATGTGATCGTGACCGTGCTGCTTGATGAAGACGATGAGCCGCTGGGTGATGCCTGGTGTGAGCTGATGGGCTTGCCGGAGTTGGGCCGTTCCCAAGCGCCGCTGGTGGATGTGCTCGAAGAAGACGTCACGCAGTTCCTTGGACGTGCCAAAGAGAAAACCCTGCGGGATGATGACAAGATCGAAGGCGACATTCGTCGTATCGTGCGCAATTCCGCCCGTGACGAGATTGGCAAAAAGCCAGAAGTCACGGTGATTGTCAGCCGCTTGAGCTAACCTCAAGCGGCGGCATCGCCTCTTAGAATTGTTGGAAAGTGGTGGTCCGCAGGCTTAAGGCGTGCGGACCAAAATCTGTACGAGTTTGCGCGTCAGAGGGGCAAGCACCAGCACAAGCGGAAACGCAACCATCCAGCTTGTGACCCAGGCACCAAGCCATGTGGCCACAAAGTCCTGGACAAAGCCACCCACATGCCAAGTTGAGATAAATGTGACCACATTGGTCATCATCCCGGACAGGATCAGGCCAAAAAGGATCGGGGCAAATCGCGCCGGGATCATTGGGTTCCTTGTTCGCGGCGCTCGTCAAAACTCATTGCAATAAAGCTGGGCATATGATCGCCCATGCCGACAACTTTGTTGCCGTCATCACGCCGGTCGTTGCGGCCACGGCCCCGACCACGTCGGTTGTTGTCGTCCCGACCGCTTCGGTTGTTGTCTTCCCGGTCACGCCCACGGTTGTCATCGCGCTTGCGCTTGTCATCTTTTGCCGGTGCCTCAACGGATTCAACCGCCTCTGGCTTTGCTTCCACCTTCGGTGCCGCATCTTCTTTAGCTTTGCGAGGTTTGCGCGGCTCAATTTTCACCGGGTTTTCAAGCCGCGGGATTTCTTTCTGGATCAGCGCCTCAACCGCATCATATTGCTTCTCGTCACGTGGGCTGCAAATGGTGATGGCTTTGCCTTCACGGCCCGCGCGACCAGTGCGGCCGATGCGGTGCACATAATCTTCTGCGTGGCCCGGCACATCAAAGTTGAACACGTGACTCACGCTTGGCACGTCCAAACCACGGGCCGCCACATCAGACGCCACCAGAATGCGCAATTCGCCGTTACGGAAGCTTTCCAGCGTGCGTGTCCGTTGCGACTGGTCCAGATCGCCATGGATAGGCGCGGCGTCGTAACCGTATTTCTTGAGCGATTTCGCACAGATATCCACGTCGGTCTTGCGGTTGCAAAAGATGATTGCGTTGGTGCATTTGTCACCTTCGCCGTCAATCAACGCCCGCAGAACCTTACGCTTCTCGCTGCCTTCGCGGTCCCTACGGGAGGCTTTGAACATCACGACGCCTTGCTCAATGGTTTCGCTGGCAGTTGCCTGGCGCGCCACTTCGACACGCTCAGGATTGGACAGGAAGGTGTTGGTGATGCGCTCGATTTCCGGTGCCATGGTAGCCGAGAAAAACAGCGTTTGCCGTGTGAAAGGTGTCAGACCAAAAATGCGTTCGATATCGGGAATAAAGCCCATATCCAGCATCCGGTCCGCTTCATCCACAACCATGACCTTCACGTCAGACAAGATCAGCTTGCCGCGCTCAAAATGGTCAAGCAACCGGCCCGGCGTTGCAATCAGAACGTCGACACCTTTGTCGATGATGGTCTCTTGCTCTTTGAAGCTCACGCCGCCAATCAGCAGTGCTTTGGTCAGCTTCAAGTGTTTGGAATAGGTGTCAAAGTTTTCGGCAACCTGAGCCGCCAACTCGCGGGTTGGGCACAGCACCAAGCTGCGCGGCATCCGTGCGCGGGCGCGTCCACGGGCAAGCAACGACAGCATTGGCAGCGTGAAGCTGGCCGTCTTACCGGTGCCGGTTTGGGCAATGCCAAGCACATCGCGACCATCCAATGCAGAAGGAATCGCCCCTGCCTGGATAGGGGTTGGGGTTTCATAGCCCGCTTCGGTAATCGCTTTGAGTACCTTCGGGTTGAGGTTTAGGTCAGAAAATTTTGTCATTTGTATCCGTGGTTTACGGACACTTTTTGGCCCGTAGCGGCGCTTTGGATCGGGTCCGTCTGACCCCGCGTCTATGGCGTTTTTGATCCACGGGGCCTTCTATCGCACCTGCGCCCTCGGGTCAATGAAACCGAATATGTGCTAACGACTTGGCGCAATGCGGAAACATTAGACCCCAAACCGCGGGAAGTGTTTCTGTCTTTTGGCGTCCAAACCTAAATCATGACTGCGGAGAAGTCCCCGGGCATCGAGCTTCGCTTTTAGCGCCGGCGTCGCCACACACACTTCCTGATAAAACTGCCGCAACCCCTCTGGTTCTTCCGCCAAATGCGCAAACAATCTGTGGAGATTGAGGCCGCCCTGATCTTCTGGCACTGCGGAGCCCAATTCCTCGCGATAAGAGCCTTTCTTATGGCGATAGGCAAAGCTCTCCATCCAATGGTCCCAGCTGGTGGTGTGCAAATGCAGCAGAGCAACGTCGGTTAATTCAACCTGTCCAGGGTTATGGCGACCGTTCTGCACCACATTGTGGATCTTGATTGCCATATCTTTCTGACCGGTGCGCAGAAACATCTTCCCGGCCACATGGCTGACAAAGCCGTTTTTCAGATAAGGTGCAAAGTTCGGGTACACCTCCGCAACAATCTGATCGCGCCTGGACTTGTCTGCAATGAAGCTCTTGAAATGCACAATGTCGCTTTTTTCAGTTGTTGCCATCGCCTCGGCAGGGCGGACCCGCGCAACCAAGCACTCTTCTGGGAGTGCGGCCAGTTGGTCTGTGATTGGGTGATCTGGCCACAAAAACTCATCAACATCGATGTGCAGTAGCCAATCTACTTCCTTGGCGCGATTGTAGGCGTGTCGCACATTGAAAGATTGGCGGGGCTGGTGCATCGGCGGCTTTTTCCCGCGTGTCTTCATCCAGTAATTGTCGCCGGTACGCACCACTGTCAGCTGCGGATGTGGCTTGAGATGCTCTTTGGCCTCCGGATTGGCCGCATCCAAATAGATCCACACATGTGTGGCACCCAGCTCGAGGTGGTGGGCGACAAAATTCAAAATATCAACGGCGGGCGCTTTGATCGTTGCCACCACGCCCCAGGTGGGAACCTTGGTGCTCATTTGCGCGCCTGCTGACGTTCTTTCTTGGCTCGCATTTGCGCCAAGCGCCGGAACACGCCGCCTGGCTCCTCGATCAATTCCTGCAGCAGGAAATCCACCAAAGGCGCGATCACTGGATCAGATTTGCCCATCTCCCAAATTGGCGCAATCACGTTGATGTCTAGACCGCCATGGATCAGCGAGAACGGCTCCATGTCGAGTGGCAACCGTGTCTTTACACGTTTGCCAAACCCATACTCCTTGTTGGGATCCAACCCGCTGAAACTGCGCTCAAATTCGTAAAGTTTCATCATGCCAAACAACATGCGCAGCCCTTGGCCAGTCTCACGCTGCGCCGCTGTTTCCCCATGGTCCGCAAAGGTTTGCACAGAACTTACCAGCCACCGCAGGCTCAACTCTGAAATCAGATGTTCGGACTCTTCGGCCCAGAGCCGACAAAACAGCGTAGCGGTTTGTGGGGGATGCTCTCGTTTGCGCAGGTTGGAAATCAATTGAGCATTCAAAAAGGCCAGTTCACTTGCGCCAATGAACTCTTCTGCAATCTGCCGCCGTTTGCGGGACCAACTGGTGTTTGGGTCGGCAGGCCCTTTTTGAGTTGCGCGCTCCGGCACAACCGCATTCCTCAGAACCGACAGGTTCACATCCAAGGGCGGCAAGTCTTCGGGGCCAAAATCAAACGGCTCGCGCCGCCCGTCGTAGCGCTCCATCATATAGGCGTAACCGCCCGGATAGGTGAGGGTTTTTTCAGACATGGGGCGATGTTTGCACGGGGGGAAACCCCGTGCAATCGCAGAGTGTATCAGACCATCATTTCCTTGGTCGCGCTCAGCGTGACATCCGGATAGTCGCGCGCAACGCGGTCAATGTCCCACTGCAGGCGGGTCAGGAACACCACATCACCATCATTGTCGTAGCTGATGTGCTGTTTGTTCATATCCGCAAACTTTTCAACAGCTTGACGTTCACCGTGCACCCAGCGTGCCGAAGTAAACTGGCTCTGGTCAAAACGCACGGGCAGGCCGTATTCCATCTCAATCCGGCTGGCGAGTACCTCAAATTGAAGCTGACCGACCACACCCACAATGAAGCCTGAGCCAATCATCGGCTTGAACACCTTTGCGGCACCTTCTTCAGCAAATTGCATCAGTGCCTTTTCGAGGTGCTTGGCTTTCAACGGATCGCCGGCCCGAACGCCTTGCAGCAGTTCCGGCGCAAAGCTGGGGATGCCGGACACGCGCAGAGCTTCGCCTTCGGTCAGCGTGTCACCAATGCGCAGTTGTCCGTGGTTGGGAATACCAATGATATCACCCGCCCAGGCCTCTTCGGCCAATTCGCGATCAGACGCCAGGAACAACACGGGGTTGGAAATCGCCATCGGCTTTTTGGTGCGCACATGGGTCAGCTTCATGCCGCGTTTGAAGTGGCCAGAAGCCATCCGTACAAACGCAACACGGTCGCGGTGTTTCGGGTCCATGTTGGCTTGAACCTTAAACACAAACCCGGCGACCTTTTTCTCTTCGGGCGAAATTTTGCGCGGCTCTGCCGTTTGAACCTGCGGCTCTGGCCCGTAGGTGCCAATGCCGTCCATCAGCTCTTTTACGCCAAAGGAGTTGATCGCAGAGCCAAACCAGATCGGCGTCATATGCCCTTCCAGCACCGCCTGTGGGTCAAGCGCCGGCAACAGCTCTTTGGCCATCTCAACTTCTTCACGCAACTGCTCCAGCAGGTGCTCTGGGATATGGTCCGCCAGCTTGGGGTCATCCAAGCTTTCAATCTGAACGCTTTCGGCCACCACATTCCGGTCCGCGCGATCCATCAGCTCGAGCCGGTCATTGAGCATGTCATAGGTGCCCATGAACTCACGGCCGACCCCAATGGGCCAACTGGCTGGCGTCACGTCAATCGCAAGGTTTTCTTGGATTTCGTCAATAATGTCGAAGGTATCGCGACTTTCGCGGTCCATTTTGTTACAAAACGTCAAAATGGGCAGGTCGCGTAGGCGACACACTTCAAACAGTTTTTGCGTCTGGCTTTCCACACCTTTGGCGCCGTCAATCACCATCACAGCCGCGTCCACAGCGGTCAGCGTGCGATAGGTGTCCTCGGAAAAATCACTGTGGCCCGGCGTGTCCACCAGGTTGAAGCGGAAAGTGCCAAAATCAAACGACATGGCGGAGGCCGACACGGAAATCCCGCGGTCTTTCTCCATCTGCATGAAGTCAGACCGTGTGCGGCGCGCCTCACCTTTGGCCCGCACCTGACCCGCCATCTGAATCGCGCCCCCATAGAGGAGGAATTTTTCGGTCAGCGTGGTCTTACCGGCGTCCGGGTGCGAAATGATCGCAAAGGTGCGACGGCGCGCAATCTCGGGCGGCAATTCGGGGCGGTTTGTCTGCGTGTCCAACATGTTCGCGCGTATAGGTCGCAAAGCGCCAATTCGCAAGGAAAAGCGGCGGATCCTACTTCGACGACGCCCGCTTCAAAAGTTCCACCGCATCAGGACGATCCAGCAAGCTTTCATGCACTTCGAGATGTGCCTGCGGCATGCCACGAGTCGCGTTGGACGCTGGGCGCAGACGCTCTTTCACCTCTTCTGGCACTGCAGGACGCGTGCGTGTGTCCATTTGCATGGTTTCCGCCGAAATACCCTCAGCAAAGATGATCTGATGGGTGTCAAACATGATCTGGTAGTAGTCCACAAAACCACCTTCGTCGGCGTAGACCGTGTCCCCATTCACCAGATGGCGTGCCTTGATCAGCAGCTCGCTGCGCCCCACGCCAATATGGTCATGGCGTTGATAGACAAACAACCGGTGATCCGGGCTCACCCGCAGATCCTGTGTGTTGTTGAGTGTGCCGGAGGTAATGACAATGGGGGCAAACTCACCGCTTGCGCGTTGCACGGCATGGCCAATCCAGCGCACTTCTTGTGGGCCGTCATCGCGCGTCAAAACCCGATCACCCACGGTCAATTCTTCCACACGGCGCTGTTCGCCCGTGGCCATAGTGATGCGGGTGCCGCCGGTAAAGCTCACGCAGGCCAGCTGTGCCAATTTTGTGGAGGCCGCGCCACGATCAACACCGACCAATACATAGTCGCCTTTGGGAGTGAGCGGCGCCAATGGGGCCCCATAAACCTCTACCACACCGCCGTCGTGGTCGACTTCGACCAATACCAAAACTTCAATTGTGTCGCCGCTGGGCGGCATGAAGGTGGCAACGCAATCGAGATAGACCCGTGCGCCCTTGTTGCCGAGGCTGTATTCGCTGGCAATGAAGTGCTGACCTTCGCTATCCGTACGCAACGCGAGGCTTTTTTCCTCTGCGTCGTGCGCCAAGGTGTAAATATCATCAAAGACGAGTTCCTCTGCAAAAGACAGGGAATCACCAAGGTTTGCTCCGTCGGTCACCACAAAGGCATCCGCCGGATACACCGGCAGGCGTTGGGAGGGCTGGGAGCTATCTTGGACTTGGGACGTCATAACTTACCTACTCTAGTGTACTGCACGCTTTCTTTGAACAAGTGAAGTGACACACAAATGTGGCAGCACAATGCCACGGCTCCGGCATTATGCTGGCATCATT
Source organism: uncultured Shimia sp. (assembly GCF_947493595.1). GTDB lineage: Bacteria > Pseudomonadota > Alphaproteobacteria > Rhodobacterales > Rhodobacteraceae > Shimia. The sequence continues at coordinate 155,721 of NZ_CANLRL010000009.1, forward strand.
CCTAATTTGGGTATTTCTTACCCCCACAACAACGGGGAGAATCGCATGGAATTGGGAATTAAAGGTAAACGCGCGCTGGTTTGTGCGTCCTCAAAAGGTCTTGGGTTGGGCTGTGCTCGCGCTCTGGCTGCGGCAGGTGTCGACCTGATCATGAACGCGCGCGGCGTTGAGGCACTTGAGGCCGCCGCCGCTGATATCCGGTCCGACTTTGGTGTGGATGTGCAGGCGATTGCCTGCGACGTGACCACCACTGAGGGCCAAGCCAAGCTGATCGAAGCCGCGCAGGGCGTGGATATTCTGGTCAACAATGCCGGCGGCCCGCCTCCAGGCATGTGGACCGACTGGGATCGTGACGATTTCATTTCCGCCTTGGACGCCAACATGCTGGCCCCTATCGCGCTTATCAAAGCACTGGTGCCGGACATGATGGCACGCGGCTGGGGCCGTGTGGTGAACATCACTTCTGTCTCGGTCAAATCCCCGATTCCGGTGCTGGGCCTGTCCAACGCCGCGCGCGCAGGCCTCACCGGCTACGTCGCGGGTACCGCGCGTCAAGTGGCGGGCAAAGGTGTGACCATCAACAACATCCTGCCGGGCATTCACGCCACCGACCGCGCCGTGTCTCTGGACAAGGCTGTGACCGAGCAACAAGGCATTTCCATGGAGGAGGCACAGGCCCAACGCGCCGCCACAATCCCCGCTGGCCGCTACGGCACATCAGATGAATTTGGCGCCACCTGTGCCTTCCTGTGTTCACATCACGCAGGCTTTATCGTCGGGCAGAATGTTCTGCTGGACGGCGGTGCCTTTGCTTCTGCTATGTAAGCGCGAAAAGTAGACGAAATGGCGCGAGGTGTGGGTGTGTCCCAGGGTTTTTCACTGAAAGATGAGTTGTTTAACACAAATAGCCTCGGCGATCTGGCGGCAGAATTTGCCGCCGGAGTGCCGGGGTTTGATGGTGAGGACTTCCATCACGAGGTTGTGGCAGGGCTTCAAGGGCGCGAGCTCATGGAGCGAATGGAATGGATTGCTGACTGCATCGAAAAACGCCTCGCGCCAGATTTCCCAGACATGGCGGATCAACTTGAAGCGGCCATGCCGCCTGCACTTGATCCGTCGCTCACCGACGATGACTTTGGCCGCTTCATCCATGCGGTGCCTGGCATCTTGGCCACCCGTCATGGGGTTGAAAATCATCGGGATCGAGCGCTCGATCTGCTGGAAGAGGCCACCAAGCGCTTTTCCATGGAGTTCTACATCCGCGCTTTCCTCAACCGCTGGCCGGACGAAACCTTTGCCCGCCTGCATGACTGGGCCGAGAATGACAATTACCACGTCCGCCGATTGGTGAGCGAGGGCACACGTCCCAAATTGCCGTGGGCCAAAAAAATCGACATCGATCCCATGGCACCGCTGCCCTTACTGACAAAATTGCACGCCGACCCAACACGCTACGTGACCCGGTCGGTGTCCAACCACCTCAACGACATTTCCAAACTCTCAACTGACACGGTGGTCAGCCAACTCTCCGAGTGGAAAGAACAAGGCAAGCAAGCCGAAAAAGAACTGGACTGGATGACGCGCCACTCCCTGCGCACCGCGGTTAAGGCAGGTCATTCCGGTGCGCTGTCGATGTTGGGGTTCCACGCAGACGCCCCCATCACATTGGACAGCCTTTCAGTGGGCGGCGACTGCATCCAGATCGGCGACGCGCTTCAAGTCGAAACAACGCTGTCCACGGATGGCACATCCCCCGTGCCGGTGATGGTCGACTATGTGCTGAGTTTCCATCGCCCCAACGGGCGTGGCAGTGACAAGGTGTTTAAACTCAAGCAAGGCAAAATCCCTGCTGGAAAGTCGCTCACATTGGCCAAAAAGCATCCACTCAAAGTCAATGCCAGCACGTTTCAACTGCATCCGGGTCCGCACAAACTGGCCATTCAGGTCAACGGTCGTGTGCTAGGGGATGTGGCGTTTGATCTGACGGAACCCACGTAACCCTCTGACGTTTCATCACGTTTCTGTGGGGCGGCTGGTCTGGCAGCGGGCCGCCTGCTAGGCCGTTCCCAATTCTGAACGGGACACGACCATGCACGCCGCCACACTCATCACCATCTTTGCCGCCATTCTTTTGCTCAGCCTTGTGGTCGCCCCGAAACGGGCCACGGTTGTGGGCTTCTTTGGCGGGCAGACCGCAGAAGGGCAGGCGCCTTCGCTTTGGACCTTGGTGCTGTCGCAGGTCACCACCTGGATCTTCGCCCGCTCGCTCATGAATGCTGCCATCCTAGGTTTCTACTACGGCATCGCGGGCACGCTGGCTTATGCGGCTTACTACGCGTCTTTCCTCACCGGCGGCTACATCGTGAACCGCATGCGCGTGCAGGGCGCTGGCTCAGTGCAAGACTGGCTCACCTCGCGCTTTGGCACACCCGGCACCACCGCCTACAACGTCGTGATTGCCCTACGTTTGCTGTCCGAAGTTTTTGCCAATTTGCTGGTCGTCGGCCTGATCTTCAGTGCGGCGCTGCCGGATGTTGCCAATGCTGGCACCATCTCCATCCTGATCGTTGGCGTGGTTGCTCTTGCTTACTCCGCTTGGGGCGGCTTGTCCGCAGCTCTACGCACCGATGTGGTACAGATGCTTCTGTTCCTTGTGGTATTTGGCATCGCCTTTGTCGCGCTGGTTCTGCGCCCCGAGTGCGATCTCGGCGCTGTCCTAACGGCGCCCGGTGCCTCTGGCCCACACAACGGCTGGGTGCTTCTGGTGGTCGCCGCACTTCAAGTTTTCTCCTATCCGGTACATGACCCGGTGATGATGGACCGCGGCTTTCTCGCGGATCGTGACACCACCCGCAAAAGCTTCCTGCATGCGTTTTGGCTGTCCACGCTTTGCATCATCGCGTTTGGTTTCTTTGGCATTCAGGCCTCGCTTGAAGGTGCCGCGTATGAAGGCCAGTTGATCGGCACTTGGAGCGCGATGTTCCCCACATGGGTGTTCACCCTGTTGATCCTCTCACTTCTGGTGTCCGCGCTGTCGACATTGGACTCCGCGCTGAGCTCCGCCGCCCGCCTTGTGGTCGAGGAGCTCAAACTCGCTCCGCGCACTCTGGCTGGCGGCCGCGTTGCCATGTTGGTCTTTGCCCTCGCCGGTGGCGCGCTGACCCTTTGTGGCAACCAAACCCTATTTGATGCCGTCGCCGTATCCGGCACGGCCTCGATGTTCCTCACGCCGGTGCTAGTTGCCAGCCTGATCGGCGGCCGGGATGTGCCGCTCTGGTCTTACATGGCGTGTTTCTTTGCCGCGCTCTACGGTGCCGCCGCCTATATGTTCCGCGACACAGAATTTGTGGCCCAGTTCCTCTACGATGGTCACAAATACGAGCAGCTTCTGCAGATCTGCCTCATCGTTCTGGCCGTCGGATTTGCCGCAGTCCTGATCGGGAGCCGCAGGGTTGAAGCACGGGTAGGGGGCTGATACACCAACGCGAAACCCGATGAAAAACATCGGGGATTGCAAGAGGCCTCCCGTGCAGCTGACATCCACTTCGACGCCACCACGTTTGGAAATCCGCAACCTGCGCCGCCGTTTTGGCAACCGTCAGGTGGTGGACGATGTGTCTCTGACTTTGCAATCGGGCAAGGTCACCTGCCTGCTTGGCCCGTCCGGCTGTGGCAAGTCCACCACCCTGCGCATGATCGCCGGTGTGGACATGCAAGACAGCGGCGAAATCTATGTGGACGGCAAGCTGATCTGTGACACTGTGTTCCGCATTCCTCCAGAACGCCGTCAGATTGGCCTGATGTTTCAAGACTTTGCGCTCTTTCCGCATCTCTCGGTGAGCGACAACGTTGCCTTTGGCCTCAAAGGCAGCAAAGACGAAAAACGCGACCGCGTTGAGGAACTTCTGGCTAAGGTGAACCTCGGCTGGGCCATCGACAAATATCCGCACCTTCTGTCCGGTGGTGAGCAACAGCGTATAGCCTTGGCCCGCGCTTTAGCTCCACGCCCGCGCATCATGCTGATGGATGAGCCTTTCTCTGGCCTCGACAACCGCCTGCGCGACGGCATCCGTGATGAAACACTTGCGGTGCTTAAAGAAGAAGACACCGCGGTGTTGCTGGTGACGCATGAGCCGGAAGAGGCCATGCGCATGGCTGACGAAATAGCCTTGATGCGTAATGGCGTGATCGTTCAGCAGGGCGCACCGTACAACATCTACAACGCCCCGAAAGACAAACAGGCGGTGGCATTCTTCAGCGACATCAACGTCATCAAATCCGTGAGCAACGGCGCGCTCACTGAAACCCCCTTTGGGCAGTTCCTGACCCCCGGCCTTGCAGACGGCGCGCCGGTCGAAATTGTCATCCGCCCGCAGCATCTGAAGCTCGACTTTGATCGCCAAGGCAAAGGCCCATTGCCAACCCCGTCAGACGGCGTTGCCGCACGTGGCATCGTGACCCGCGCCCGCTTCATGGGCAACGAGAGCCTGGTGGAGTTCAAAATGGACCATGATGGGTCCGCGCTTAAGGTCACCGTGCCAAATGTGTTCCTGCCCAAAGAGGGCACGCCGCTCTGGCTCACAATTCGCCGCGACCGCTGTTTTGTCTTCCCCGCTGAGACCTGAAACGTCTTAGCTCTGTGCGAGAAAATCCTTTAGGCTTTTGCCCGGCTCCTCGACAAACAAGCTTGGCAACACAGTCAGCTCAGCAATCTGGTCCACCCGGATTTTTGCAAACTGGCCAAGGGTTTCGTCCCAGACACCCAACGTCCAAACGCGGCCCCAATAGTCGAGCTTCAGAGGGCGCACATCGCGTGCCACCTCATCTCCACTGGTGATCCGCAATTTTTGCCGTGCCCGAATGGCTTCGCGCAGCGGTTCTAGGTATTGCAGCGCCTGAGTGGTTTCCGCAAACGGGTAGGCCGCAAAGCCAAAGCCTTGGCTCACGCCGCCAATCTCCTCCGGCAACACCGCATCTATCTTCGCGCTCAGACTTTCTGCCGCCGCCCGCAATGGCCCTTCCATGCCTGTCCCGACCACCTCCAATCCTATGTGCAACGCCTCCAATTCCTCTTCCGTCAAGTTCAACGGCGGCAACGTCAAAACCGCCTTCGCGCGATAGCCGGTGCCGCGCTCGCCCTCGATGGCCACGCCGCTGTTTGCCAAGGTTTGCATGTCTCGGTAGATCGTCCGCAAGGACACTTGCATCGCAGCAGCTAAATCCTCAGCCCGGTGCAAGCTGCCGTCCTTCAAAATCTCCATGAGACCATAAAGCCGGTCCGAACGGTTTTGAGAGCTGGCCATAACGTGTGATTCTCCGACTTCCCGCCAAAATAATGACAACTGACATAATAGTGTCAAATCAGATGCCAAAAACCCCAAATATCGCTTCACACCCCTGCAAATCCGCCTTTTGCCCCCGCGCCCGGCGCGGTAGGACTTTGCCATGAGACTTAGGCGGCCATTGTGCCTCCGACCAAGGGAGACAAAGTCATGTTGAACAATATCGGCCTGCCCGGCATCCTTCTGATCGCAGTTGTGGTTCTTGTCCTGTTTGGACGCGGCAAAATCAGCGGCATCATGGGCGAAGTTGGCAAAGGCATCACCTCGTTCAAAAAAGGCGTAAACGAAGGCGCCAAAGAGCTTGAGGAAGAAGCGGCAGACGCGGCCAAGGACGTGACGCCGGAAGACGAAAAAGACAAAGCGTAAGGCGGGCTGATCCAAGATGTTTGATCTGGGTTGGACCGAGCTTCTGCTTGTTGGCATCGTGGCGCTCATCGTGGTGGGGCCCAAAGACCTGCCGGTGATGTTCCGCACGGTGGGCCGCTTTGTGGGCAAGGCCAAAGGCATGGCGCGGGAGTTTTCCTCTGCCATGAATCAGGCGGCTGATCAGGCGGGCGTCAAAGACGTCACCGACACCATCAAAGGGGCCACCGATGGGTTGGACAAAGTCACCAACCCTTTGAAATCTGCCACAAGCGCGTTGAATGACTCCGTCGACGAAGTGAAGCGCTCTATGTCATACGAGCCAGGCGCGCAAACCACCACGTTGTCCAAGGAACGCGCAGAGGCGGCAGAGAAAATACGCCAGAAGTCTGCGGAAATGGCGCAAGAACGTCTGGACCGTGAAGCCGCGGAAAAAGCCGCTGCCAGCGAAGAGGATGCGGCGAAGGCTGCTCGCAAAGCGGCACGCAGCTATGATCCCGCGCCGACACCTCCGGCCAAGACGGCGGCAAAGAAGGATGAGGCATGAGCTCAACTGACGACATGGAAGACAGCTCCGCACCGCTGATCGAGCATTTGGCGGAACTGCGCACGCGGCTCATCCGTTCTGTGCTGGCTTTCTTGGTTGGCATGATTCTGGCGTTTGTGATTGCGGAGCCAACTCTGCAGTTCTTGCTGGGCCCCATTGAGGAAACCCTGCGGGCGCTGGGCGATCCGTCGCCAACGATGCAGTATACCTCGCCACAGGAATACCTCTTCACCTTGTTCCGCATTTCCATGGTGGGGGGCTTTGTGCTCGCGTTCCCGGTGATCGCGTTCCAACTGTGGCGCTTTGTGGCCCCTGGGCTCTACAAAAACGAGCGTGGTGCCTTTCTGCCCTTCATGATTGCGTCACCGTTTATGTTCCTGCTGGGCGCGGCCTTTGCGCACTTCGTGGTGACACCTCTGGCGATGGCGTTCTTCTTGGGCTTCACCGACGTGAGTTCGATCTTTGCCAATCTGTTGGCCAGCACAACCAGCGAAATGCCAACCGGCACAGCCGTGGTTCCTGAAACCGACAGCGGCATCAAGATCACCTTCTTTGGTAAGGTAAACGAGAGCTTGGATATCTCGCTGAAGTTCATCATGGCTTTTGGCCTCTGCTTCCAGCTTCCAGTGCTGCTGACGCTGATGGGCAAAGCGGGTCTGGTGAATGCCGAAGGTCTCGGCCGCGTACGCAAATACGCCATGGTGGGCATTCTGGTACTGGCCGCCTTGGTCACCCCACCAGACGTCACCACGCAGCTGATCCTATTTGTGGTGGTCTACGGCCTCTACGAAGTTTCGATCTTCCTGGTGCGGCGTGTGGACCGTCAGCGGGTCGCCAAGTTGAAAGCCGAAGGCGTTTACTTTGAGGACGACGAAGAAGGCGAAGACGAGGCGGATATCGCCGACGCGGAAAGCCACAAGTAGGTCTATCTTTGGCTGAGATTTGAGGCGCATCCCTTTTGGGGTGCGCCTTTTTCTTTGGCCTCTTGTTGTCCCGTCATGAACATGGTCTGTATCGCGCAAGACAGCAGGAGGCCCGCCATGGATGACACCACTTTGACCCGTATCGCCGAAGCGCTTGAACGCATGGCACCGGCCCCTATGGCCGCGCCGGATTTTGCGGCTGCAGATGGGTTTGTCTGGCATGTGGACCCAGACCGACTGGAACCTGTGGCCAATATCAACCGTGTGTCCCTCGACTTGCTGGTGGGCATCGACCGCTCGCGGGATACGCTTCTGGACAACACCCGCCAATTTGCACGCGGACTGCCCGCCAACAACGCGCTGCTCTGGGGCGCGCGGGGTATGGGCAAATCCTCCATCGTGAAGGCGGTACACGCTCAAATTCTTGCGGAAGGTCTACCTCTCAAGATTGTCGAGCTGCAACGCGAGGACCTGCCGTCCGTGGCGCGGCTCCTAAACCTCCTGCGCGCCAGTGAGGAGCGGTTCCTGCTGTTCTGCGATGACCTCAGCTTCAGCCACGATGACCAGCATTACAAATCCCTCAAAGCGGTGCTGGATGGCGGCATCGAGGGGCGGCCTGACAACGTGGTATTCTACGCCACGTCCAACCGCCGCCATCTGATGCCACGCGACATGATCGAAAACGAGCGCAGCTCTGCGATCAACCCGTCTGAGGCTGTGGAAGAAAAAGTCTCTTTGTCAGACCGCTTTGGCCTATGGCTGGGCTTCCACCCATGCTCTCAAGACCAATACCTGGCGATGATCGACGGCTATTGCGTCGCCCATGGTGTCACAGTGGACGCGGACCGCCTACGCGCCGAAGCCATTGAGTGGCAAGCCACACGCGGTGCACGCTCCGGCCGTGTGGCTTGGCAGTTCTTTGTGGATTTGGCAGGCCGAGAAGGCGTCGCGTTGTCCTAACGCAGACACCTCGATCTCTTACTTCAGGTAGGGGGCAGGGTCGACGCTGTCAAAGCCTTCACGCACCTCAAAGTGCACAAAGCTGTTCTCCGCAGGCAGCACAGCCATGCTCTGCCCACGCTTCACGCTTGCACCCTTTTTCACCTTCACACCGTCCACGTTGTAGTAAACCGTCATCAGGTTGTTGGGGTGGCGCACCACAAGAATGGTCACGTCATCCGCGTCTTTGGTGATCGCCGCCACCGTGCCGCTCGCCGCAGCTGTCACAGGCGTACCTGCTGGTGCGGCAATATCAATGCCGTTGTTTTTGCCTTTGGAGTAGGGCCGGATCACCTTGCCGGACACCGGATAGCTCATGGCCGCCTTGCTGGCGCTCTGCTGCTCGTTCAGGTTTGGGCTTTCCGGTTTGGCAACCGGTGTCGCCGCCGCAACGGTGTTGTCTTCCGGCAGCGGCTTGGAGGCGCTTGGAGGTGTTGGCGTTGGCGAGCCTTCGCCTGGCTTTGTGGTGGTTGTGGCTGCTGCTGCAGCCGCTGCCTTGCGTTGGGCTTCCGCCTGCGGATCAACTGGCGGGATCAGCAGGATCTGGTTCTCACGAATGGTGAAGTCGCTGCCCAAACCGTTCCATTCCGCCAGCGAGCGCACCGAGACGTTGTACAGACGCGCGATGGTAAAGGCGGTCTCACCACGTTTTACCTTGTGGCGCACAGGTTCCACACCTGACTGAACCTGCGAGGCAGGGGCTGCCGCTGGTTGCAATGTCTCTGTTTCAACGCCGGTATCGGCATTGTTGATTGCGCCGCCAGCCAGCGAGGCAATGTCTACACCACCGGGGGCAGTGACCATGCCGGTGCCGCCTGTGGCCGCTGACGGCTCCGCCACACGACGGGGCAGCGTGACCACTTCGCCTTCGCGCAGCTGCGCATCCAGCGCGATACCATTGGTACGGCTCAACTCGTCGGCCGGAATGCCTACGCGCTGGGATACATCCGCCAGCGTGTCACCCCGTTTGGCCACCGCGACCTGATAACTTGGATAAGAAATCACACCGCGATCATCCGGCTCAGGCCGCGTTGCCGTGGCGGTTTGCGCCGCAGTGGTGGTGTCCAATCCGCCGCCAATGTCTCCGCGCAAGTCGTAATCTAGCGTGTCCAAACAGCCGCTCATCACAGTCAACGCCAGTCCTGCGCCGATCAACCGGGTGTTCTTAGATGAGAAAACTGCCATCTCGATGTCCTCACATGCGGCGCCCTGCTACCGGGGGTCTGCTGCCAAAGCCGCGTCTGTTGTTCGCTTCGTTAAGCTTCCAAATGGGCGAGCCGTCACCCTTTGCCAAGGGGAAAGCCCAATCAAATCAATCATTCTCTCGCGCGACGCCCTCAAGCAATGGCACAAAACGCACCGAGCGCAATTCGTCATAGTCCAACCCGTTTTCGGTTTTGCGCACCCGAATGAGGCTTTGTACCGCATCCGACTGCCCCACGGGCACCACCATGATACCGCCGATCTTGAGTTGCGCCAAGAGGGGGCCTGGCGGGTCTTCTGCGGCGGCTGTGACGATGATCTTATCAAACGGCGCCTGATCGGGCAGGCCAAAGCTGCCATCCGAGATCAGCGAGGTGATGTTCACGATGCCCAGCTGGTCAAAAATGGCGCGCGCTTCCTGCACCAGTCGCTTGTGACGATCCACAGTATACACCCGACGTGACAGATGGCTGAGAATGGCCGCTTGGTAGCCGGAGCCAGTGCCCACTTCGAGCACTTTGTCGCGGGATGTCACTTCCAACGCTTGCGTCATAAGCCCCACAACGGAGGGCTGAGAAATGGTCTGCCCACAGGCAATGGGCAGCGGCGTATCCTCATAAGCCCGCTCGGCAAACAGACCACGCACAAACAGGCCGCGGTCCACGTCTTCCATGGCGGTGAGTACAGCCGGATCGGTCACCCCACGCGAGCGCAAGGCAAACAGAAACTGCATTTTGCGTTGTGCAAGCGCGTCAGGGTCGGTCATTCAATGCCTTTCAACGCGGCCAGCGTATCATGTGCCGTAAGGTCCGCCCGCATCGGCGTGACCGAGATATACCCGTCGAGATTGGCGGCCGCATCGGTGCCTTCGCCGGTCATCACCGTCTGGTCGCCACCCTTGGCCCAAAGGAACCGACGGCCCGATGGCGCGTTGTGGGGCTCAACCGAGAACCGCGTGCCTTGCCGCAGACCCTGTGCCACAGCCCGCACCCCTTGCACGTCCGCTGCCAGTATAGGCGGGAAGTTCACGTTATAAAACAGCCCGTACGCGTGGTCGTTGCTCGGGTTGGCGTCCAACACTTTGCGCACCACATCCGCACCATAAGCACCTGCAGCTTCAAATGGATCATCCGCCGTGAAATTCTTCGGGCCGAGAAACTGCGAGAGTGCAAACGACGGAATCCCCTGCAAGGCGCCTTCAATTGCCGCCCCCAACGTGCCGGAATAGAGCGCGTTCTCAGCCGAGTTGTTGCCACGGTTCACACCGGACAGGATCAACTCTGGAGGCGTATCCTTCATCACGTCGTGCACGCCAGCGAGCACGCAATCCGCAGGGCTGCCCTCCGCCGCAAAGCGGCGTTCGCCCATCTGAGCAATCATGGTCGGGTGGGTATAGCTGATACAGTGGCCCACACCAGATTGCTCAAACGCAGGCGCCACACACCAGACTTCGCCATCTGGGCCAGCCAGCTCCGCAGCAATCTGTTCCAGAACGGTCAGTCCCGGTGCGTTGATACCGTCGTCATTGGTGATGAGAATACGCATGTGCCTGCCCCAATATTTGCTGACGTCCTGTCTAGTGGAGGTGTGCAAAGGGGGCAAGCCACGTGGTGTCGCGAACGGCAACCGTTGCGGTGTTGCCAGCTTAACGGGCGTTAAAGGCCCATTTCAGCCATCAAACGTGCTGCTTCCTCGCGCGGATGCACAAGGCTGTCTTTGTCTTCGCCTGGGAAGAACCGCGCGCGTGTGCCGGTGGGCATGCCACGTGGGCTGAGCACTGACACGGTAGGGCCGATGTTGGTGGTCTCGGCTTGCCAGCTTTTGGCCAGCGCGATCTGCGCAGCCTTGGTGGCGCCATACGAGCCAAAGAACTTCTCGCCCGCGTGGTTGTCCTCGAAGAACACTGCGTGCCCTGTGTCACCCAGCAGCGGGCTCATAAACGGGATCAACCGGCCAACCGCGTCGACGTTGATCGACAAGGATTTTTGCCAGTCTTTGGCGTCAATGTGATCGGTTGGGGTCAAAGGCGCGCCATGTGCGGCGGTGTGGATCCACAAATCCACCTTGCCCCAGCGGTCATGAATTGACCGGCAGAGCTGCGCCATCGCGTCTGCATTGGTGATGTCCATGGGTGCCAATGTGGCTTTGCCACCTTTGGCCTGTATGCGATCGTCCAGGTCTTCCAAGGCACCGGTGGTGCGGGCGACCGCCACCACGTGGTATGCGGGCACAAGAGCCTCTGCAAAGGCAGCGCCAAGGCCGCGGGAAGCGCCGGTGATCAGCGCGATTTTCTCGCCGGAGGCGTCGGGGGTGTTGGACGTATCACTCATAGGCCGATGAAATGCGTCCAAAGTGTCATGAGGTCAAGGGGCAAGCACGTCGCAGGTCCGCTGGGACCTGTGTTTGAACCCCTCATTTCGGAGAGGTCTAGTTTGGCATCGACAGGCGGGTGGTGCCATGGCCCGCATTGAGCACAACGCTGTCTTCGCCGATGGCAACCACTTTGCCGGATGGCGTGCGGTCTCCCAGTTCAACGCGCAGGGTTTTTCCACCGGCCGTCATCAACAGCGCGCGTGGACTTTTGGGGCTGCCCATCACGCCGATCAGGGTCAAGCGAGAGCGGTTTTTCAGCACACCGGATTGCGTGGCCTGCGCGGCCACGTGAGAAGGAGTCTTGGAGGACATGATACTGCCTGTGTCTGTGAGTGGTGGCGGCTATATAGGGGAGGGGTAGGTGCCGCCAGACAGACATAGGCTATTTATGGTTAAGGACCGCTGAACAGGCGGGCGATTGCCTAAGAAAAAAGGCAGATGTGGCGAAAATCAGCCCAACAGATGTGAGCGCAGGTCTTCGCCACTGGCCGCATAGATATCCAGCAGTTGATCGAAGGAAATGCCCTCTGCTTGCGCTTGTGCCAGAGGACCGGATTTGGCCGTGAGAAGGGGTCTTTCAGCAGCCGATTCTGCCGGTTTCAAGGCGCAGCCCATTGGTTCGTCGCACTCAAACAGCGGCAAGTCATTCATCAGCCACGCGTCACAGCCGTCAAACCCAGGAGCCTCACCGGTGGCGTCCAACACATAGGCCTTAAATTGGTCTTTGGTGACACTCGCCCAAACACCAAACAAAAATACCTCGTCACTGCCCCGGATTGGCAAGGGCAGGACACAATGAAGGAAACGCAGGTCGTCAAACACACAAAGGTCGGCGGTCAGCACATCGTCGCCCACCGTCAACGTGTCGCTGTCTGTCATCTCGCCATGGGGCCAGCAATCCGGTTGGCCAAATCCAATGTCAACGAGACCGCCAAAACTACGCCCGCAACACTTGCAGGCGTAGTCTGGATCATTAAACCGCTGCCAGCGGCTGTCGAGCGCCAGCAGGTTCATTGCCTCAGCCCTGCGACGGCGCCACTGAGGCGCTGTTCCAGCTTGCACCGGGTGCTGGGGCTTCTTCGATCTTCTTGCTCACACGGCTGCTGCCTTCCAGCGCCGCCAGATACTCAGGCGTCACACCACCGGTGATGTAGTTGCCGTCAAAGCAGGAGCAATCAAATTGCTCGATCTCCGGATTGCCCTCTTTGGCCGCCCAGATCAGATCCTCAAGGTCTTGATAAAACAGCGCATCTGCGCCCAACTCTTCCCGGATTTCATCGGTGGATTTGCCGTTGGCGATCAGCTCGTGTTTGGTTGGCATGTCGATGCCATAGACGTTTGGATTGGCCACAGGGGGGGATGCAGAGGCAATGTAGACCTTTTTGGCCCCGGCTTCTCGACACATCTGCACAATTTTCTTGATGGTGTTGCCGCGCACAATGCTGTCGTCGATCAACAGGATGTTGCGGCCTTCCATTTCCCGTGGAATGGCGTTCAGCTTGCGGCGCACGGATTTTTGGCGCTCTTCCTGACCCGGCATAATAAACGTCCGGCCGACATAGCGGTTTTTCACCAGCGCTTCGCGGTAGCGGATGCCAGTGATGTTGCTGACTTCCAAAGCCACAGGGCGGGCACTGTCTGGCACCGGAATGATTGCGTCAATGTCCAGCCCACTTTCGGCAATCTGCTTGGCCAGCGTTTTGCCCATGCGGATTTGCGCCTGATAGACGGAAACACCGTCCAGCACACTGTCCGGACGCGCCAGATAGACATACTCAAAAATACAAGGTGTCAGCTTGCCTTCCACCGCTTGGAACTCATGCAGGTTGCCCTCCAGATCCACCAGCATGGCTTCGCCCGGCTTCAGGTCACGCATTTTGTCAAAGCCGTTGATGCCAAAGGCCACATCTTCAGAAGCAAAGGCGTAGTCGTCACCGTCACCTTCGGCGTCCCGTTTAGCGACAGACAACGGGCGAATGCCATGGGGGTCGCGGAACGCCAGCATGCCCACACCAGCGATCAGGCACACCACGGAATAGGCGCCTTGCACGCGCTCCATGGTCATTTTCACGCCCGCAAAGATATTGCGGATCGCATCGGCACTGCCGTTTACTTTGATCGCGTCGGCCACTTTGTCCGCCAGCACGTTCAGCAGGATTTCACTGTCAGAGGTGGTGCGCAGATGGCGGCTGTATTTCCCGGTCACCTTTTCGCGCTGGGCTTCGGTGTTGGTGATATTGCCGTTGTGCACAAGGTAAATGCCATAAGGCGCGTTCACAAAAAACGGCTGCGCTTCCGAGGCGGACAGGCTGCCCGCGGTAGGGTAGCGCACATGCCCCATGCCAATACGCCCGGTCAGGGTCTCGGCATCAGACGGCTGGAACACATCTTTGACCAAACCATTGGCCTTGCGTTCACGAAAGTATCCCCCGGTGTAGGTCACCACACCCGAGGCATCTTGCCCACGGTGCTGCAACATCAAGAGACCATCATAGATCTCTCCAAAGACGTCATGGTTTCGGTTGGCGATCCCCAAAATTCCGCACACAGGCAGGGCTCCCTTCGTCAGGTTAGGCTAGGTTGAGTGAGGCTGCGCACCGAGGCACCAAAGGTACAAGTCAGATCAATCGGAGTCGCGGGCAGACAAGCCTTTTCTGTGCGCGGTCTGCGCCAGCTGAAAGGGTGGTCATAACCACTGTCCACAGGGAAGCTCCGAATCCTGTTCTCGTGCTAGGCTCCTCTTAAGGGCTCATGGCGGGCATGTCACGAAAGGATCACAAAAGCTGTGACAATCTGCGCTCAGGTTTGTTTGGCCATGCGGATCAACACCAGAACCACCGCCGCGCCGAGCATTGATTGAAATACCGAGCTGATAAAGCCTCCGCCAAATGAAAACCCCAGGAATGGTAACGCGAAGTTGGCCAAGATGGCACCGCCAATGCCCAAGATCACATTGCCAACCAAGCCAAAGCCGCCGCCTCGCACCAGCTTGCCGGCAAGCCACCCGGCCAAGCCACCGATGATCACGGCGCTAAAAATACCGGAGAAAAGTTGTGCTTCGCTTGTGCCGTCCATGACAGTGCTCCTTGATCGCAGCTCAGCTCAGCTGCGTTTCCAAATGCGTGATACGTTTTTGTACGAGGTCGATATGCATGCGTGCATGATAAGCTGTTTGGCGATACGCCGGTGGCAACTTCAGCTGCGAAATCCGGTGATCAACTTCTTCTAGCTCTTCGGACATGCCCGCCAGTTCATCTGCTGTACACTTCGGTCCCATCTGCGCTTCGATCTCGCGGATGCGCCCGTAGTGCTTCCACACCTGCCAGCCGCGAAAATAGGCATAGATCATTGGCAAAACCCGCAGAAGCGGGAGCAGCAAGAACAGGATGGGCAAGGTCAGCAGGAACAGTCGATTGACCTGCGCCGCCATCCAATAGGGCAACAGGCTGTGCCAGGTACTTGGTCCATCTTCAATCAATTGCCGCGCCACGCTGTTTTCCGGGATGCCGATGCCACGTGGCTCCGGGAAAGTGCCACGCGGGGTCAGCACATCATGCCCGCGATGCAGCTCCTTAGCCGCCATGGTTAGCCGGTTCACCAATGCCGGATGCAAATTGGGGTCAATCACCAGCTGGGCTTTGAGGGCCAGAAACTGTCGCGCTTCGGCCGGTTGTACCGGGTTCAATGAGACCCCCCCTGTAGGGACTTCGACCAGATCGGCATAGTCCAAATGCCGCGCAATTGCGTCTGTGTAGGACAGGCGTAGAATGTCGATGTCCTCATAGCCAAAAGCTTGCCGCAAATAGGGGGCCTCGATGCTGCTGACAAAAAAGGCCATATCGATTTCACCGGCCCGCAACGCAAAAATCGCCTGGGAAAAACCGACATCCACCAGCGTGTTGGCACCTTTGTCCATCCCAACCGCATCCTGAAAATCCGCAAAGGCTACCGCTGTTCCAGAGCCACGCTTGCCTGCCGCAATTGTAAGGTCACGCCACAAAGCTGGGTTTGTGGGAATCTTGTGCCCGGTATGGGCCAAGAAAATCATTGGCTCATAAAATACGCCACCTATCGATTCCGCAGTACCATCAACCACGTCAATGCCTGCCTGCAAAAATGCGGCATCCGCCATGCCGTTAGACATCAGCTCGGCATTGTCCACTGACCCATTGGTGTGCACAATCTGCACGTCAATGCCATCCCGCGCCAGAACGTCTCGATAACGCTCGGCCATAAGTGTGTAGGCGCCGCCTTGTGTGCCTGCGGCAATTTTAATCGCGTTTGGCGGCAGCAACATAAACAACACCAACGACACACAAATGGCGAGGCTCAAGGTGGTGATGAATATCCAAAGTCGCATGGTAAAGCTGCCAAAACATTCCGATTTTTGCGACGGTATCCCCCCGCCGCGCGGCAAACAAGTGCCCAGACCGTCGCGCAGCAAAAAGCCCGCAACCATGTGGCGCGGGCTTAAGTCTTACTGAAGTGGCGACGCTTACTGTGCGCAGACGCCCACAAGCTCTTCGTATTGTGTGGTGATCCAACCCAAGGCTTGCTGTGGGTCGCGGTCATCAATCTTGCGTGTGATGCGGCTAAACACAGCGGCGGAGCGGCTGTCGTCCACCATCGCCACGGATTGGCTGGTGATCACGGTTTCGTACACAAAGAAGGCAATCGCCACCAACAGGATGCCGCGCAACACACCAAAGATAAAGCCAAGCCCCTGATCAATGCCGCCAAGCGCAGATCGCTGCACTATGGAGGAAAACAGCGGCGTGAACAGCGAAACCACGATGAGCGCCAGCGCAAATACACCAGCAAAGGCGGCGATGATCGACAGTTCACAGCTGTCGGACAAATACTGCCCCAAAACCGGGATTTCTTTGACCATCGGCTGTATCGTGCCCGCAAACATAAAGGCCAAGATCGCGGCCGCGATCCACCCTGCGATGGCCATACCTTCGCGCACAACACCCCGGCTATAGGCCAGAAGCGCTGAAACGATGATCACACCTGCGACCACGGCATCGATAATTGTGAAGCCTTCCATGTATTCTCGTCCCCTTTGACCGCCCCCGGCCAGATTTTCACTTTTTAACTCTCGGCCTGTCAGCCCGCTCCGAATACCTCTCCCACAAAGCTTGCCAAATCCCCAATGCGGTTGAGATTGATACCTTCAACCTTCGCGGACTTGCCACCTTTCGGAGCGATTGCGGACGTGAAACCAAGTTTTTGGGCTTCTTTCAACCTATTTTCCGTCTGACTGACCGATCGGAGGGCCCCGGATAGGCTGATTTCGCCAAAAACCACGGTCTCGGCGGGCAGCGCACTGTCTTCGCGCGCGGAGATCAGCGCACAGGCCACCGCGAGGTCCGCTGCCGGTTCCGAAATTTTCATGCCGCCAGCCACGTTCAGATACACATCCAGCCCGGCAAAGGGAATCCCGCAACGTGATTCTAGTACCGCGAGAATCATCGCCAACCGTCCGCTGTCCCAGCCCACCACCGTACGGCGCGATTGGCTGTGCGGCGAGGGCGCAACCAAAGCCTGCAACTCGATCAGTACAGGACGTGTGCCTTCAATGCCGGCAAACACCACGCTGCCGGGGCTTGGCGCGCCGCGATCTGCCAAGAACAGCGCACTTGGGTTGGCCACTTCAGCCAAGCCGCGCCCGGTCATTTCAAACACGCCAATTTCGTCGGCAGGTCCAAAGCGGTTTTTCACGGCGCGCAGAATCCGGAACTGATGTCCGCGCTCGCCTTCAAAATAGAGCACTGTATCCACCATGTGCTCCACCACGCGGGGACCGGCGATCTGACCCTCTTTGGTCACGTGGCCGACCAATACAATCGCCATGCCTTTGCGCTTGGCAAAAGCGGTGAGTTCATGAGCCGCTGCGCGCACCTGGCTGACGGAGCCGGGCGCGCTGGCAACAGAGTCGCTCCACATTGTTTGAATGGAATCGATGATTGCCAATTGCGGCTTTTCAGCTTCCAACGTGGTCAGAATATCGCGCAGGTTTGTGTCGGCGGCCAACAATACCGGGCTTTCGGTCAGGCCCAAACGCTGCGCCCGCATCCGAACCTGTGCGCTGGCTTCTTCGCCGCTCACATAAATGGTCTTCACACCTTGCCGCGCAAACCGCGCAGCCGCTTGAAGCAGCAACGTGGATTTGCCGATCCCCGGATCACCGCCTACAAGAATAGCGCTTGCCGGCACCAGGCCGCCGCCCAGTACACGGTCTAGCTCTTTTACATTGCTCAAGGTCCGTGGCGGCGGGGCTTCCTCAGTGCGCAAATCGGACAGCTCAATGCGCCGCCCCTTGGCCGTGCCAAGCGACGATCCTGATGGGCCAGCGCCAAAAGGCGCTTCCTCCACAATGGTGTTCCATTCGCCGCAGCCTTCGCATCGGCCAGACCATTTGGAAAACTGTGCGCCACAACTGGAGCAATTGAATTGGGTTTTGCTTTTTGCCATGTTCTCGTTTTGGACCACTACCGCTTGCGGGTCAAATGACTAATCGCCAGAGACGCCAAAATGCAGGTGGTAAATAGATACAATCCCCACCCGGTTTCCACCGTGACATGGCCGGCGCCTTTCACAATCACAACATAGAGTGCGATCAAAAACACATCCGCCATGGCCAATTTGCCCAGCCATTCCAGCGCCGGCAGCACCTTGCGCCGCATCATGCCAAACTGGATCAGCGCAAGCCCAATCACCTTCATATACGGCGCAAAGATGGCCAGGAATGTCACAAGCAACGCCAGCGCGACATCCGTGTCCCACAACGACTGTAAACCGGACACAATCGAAATTTCGCTCAACCCAAACAATGGCAAAAGTCCGGCCCGCATCAATGGTGCAAACCAAGCGATGGGAAAAAGGAACAGCAAAGAAAGGTTGCACAGGCGCAAAACGTGGGTCATGGCGAAAGAGCTATGCGCAACCTTTGGCCAACGCAAGCTGTGACCCTCGGGGAATTTGGCACCTCGCTTCCTGCCAACCTCCTAAACTTGGAGGTTGAACTGCCGCCTTCAAACGACACGATGGCTGCTCCGAGCAGGCGGGGCGCACCGGTGTTGCCAGTATTCGATGTGCGCTGAGTACCATTTTTGTCTCAGCACAGCCCTGTTGCTCTTCGGTTGCGACGCCTGCGCGTTCCTAATCTTGCAGAGCCAAGTTCAAAAACCGCAAGAACGGTCCGATCAAATAGTCCGCAAACGTCGTCTCTCGACCCGTAAAAACAAGGTGCACAGGCATGTCTCTGGTCAAATTCAGGTACTCTCCCATTTCCTCGCGCAAGTGATCTCGGTCTTGCGCGTTCATCACGGCGACCCCGTCATACCCCACAATCATGTTGTTCTGATCGCGTCGGGCTTCCGGTGACAGTGATGTCAGCGTGACGCGCACCTTGGGATGGTTGCGCTGCGGCAGGCCGGTCACGGTCATATATCCTTGCATCCCGACCCGGAGTTGGTCGATGGTCTGCGGATTGGCAAGGAAGGCCACATCCAATGTGTCTGATGTGCGCGCCAATGTCACAACTGTGTCCCCTTGCGCAATCACCATGGCGGCCGTGTCATAGGGCAGAGACGCAACGATGCCATCATCCGGCGCCCGGATGTCTGCCTGATCGATCTGCGCTGACAGCCGCAACATCTGGAGCCGTAGGCGCGGAATCGCCTCCTCCAATTGCGCCTGCCGGTCCAGAATATTCTGACGGAACTCCAACTTGTCACGCGCCACTTGCAGCTTGGCTTGTGTGGCTTGGCTGTCAAGGGACGCAATTTTCGCCTGTTCTCGGGCAAGATCGGCTTGGATGTTGAGAATGCTCTCCTTAAGGGCCTCGGTTTCGGCTGCGCGCAGGGCACCCCGATTTGCCAAAGTTGTGTAGCGATCCAAGCGGGCTTGCATCGAGTGTTGCCGGTTTGTGAGGTGCTGCAAGCTGGCATGATGGCGCTCTGCGCGCTGTCTGAGAGAGACCTCCAATTGATGTGTCATATCGGTGCGCAGAGTCAAAACCTCCCGCCTGACCTGCATGCGCTGTAAGGCCAGCTGCGTTTGAGGCGCCAATAGATCGGCCTGTTGCGCCGTCAAGTCACCGTCCAGTGCCGCCCGCAGTGCGGCGCGCTCTTCCTGCATCGGTGCTAGGGTGGCCTGCATTTCACCAAGCTCGGCTTCGGCGTCCGATGTGTCCAGTTGCATGAGAATTTGGCCTTTGTTGACTGCGTCATGGGGCGCAACATGGACCTTGGCGATCTTGCCGCCAAAGCGGTGCTGAATGTCCAGGCTGGGTTTGCGTGTGTGTAAGTGGCCGCTTGCCGAGACTGACGTGGCAAGAGGCACGAGACAGGCCCAAAGACCCAAAATGGCCAGGGCGCACACAATGGTGTAGAGCCCGACGCGGAGCGGCTGGGTGACCTGAGACGGCAGGCCGCCCTCAGGTCTGGGGGACATGTGGGCGATCTCTGTGCTCAATGTGCTGTCATCCCATTAAGCGGTTTGACGGATGTGGAAAGTGCAGCGCGGTAAACCGATTGCCCGTCTAGGTTTTGCACATCAAAGTTCTCGCTGAGTTGGGAGAGCATGGCAATTGCCGCCTCATCACGCGGCAAGTCCGACATGTTTGCCTCTGGTTGTCGCATCAGGCGTGCGACGCGCTGCACTGTTTTATCTGCATGTGTAGTCCGGTTTTCTGTCAATGAGATTTCACACCGGTGGTCGTTGAGAAACCGAAACAGAAAAACTGCCGTGCGTTGCGTGTCACGCGGGCCATCCACCAGTGCCAGATTAAACAGTTCGCTGGCAATCAGTTCTGCCCGTTGCGACAGCGCGGCATCATTGCTGCGGGAAAACTGGGCGCCAACCCAATCGGTGACGTCTTGCAAACTGGCACTCAAAATCGGCACCTCCAGCCGGCGGCGACCGCCGCTCATCCGGCCCAAGACATCGCTCCGCGGGCCAAAGTCTGCCAAACGCCCCTTGTCGAGCGCCAACACGTGATCCGCCAGGCCCATGAGCCCTGATCGGTGGATGACCATCACAATTGTGGTGCGCTGCTTTTTGAGGCGGGCAAGAACCGCGCATAATTGCCTCTCGCCGGCCGCATCTAACAAAGCGTTGGGTTCATCCAAAAACAGATAGCGCGGTTGATGAAAGATCGCCCGAGCCAGCGCCACGCGTTGCTTTTGCCCCGCTGACAACACAAACGGTGAGGCACCAACGTCTGTGTCATAAGACTGTGGCAGAGCCGAAATCAAGCCGTGCACTCCAGCGGTCTGGGCCGCCGCGATCACCCTCTTGTCGTTTGGCATAGTGGCAAATCCACAGATGTTGTCCGCGAGAGTGCCGTGAAACAGCTGTGCCTGCTGCGGCAGATACCCAATTTGAGCGGTCTGACTGTCTGGGGGCAGCGTATCGACCGCTGTCTCGTCCAGCCAGACGGTGCCAATGGGGCAGGGTGTTACCCCGGCAAGAGCCTCCAAAAGCGTGGATTTGCCGCTGCCGGAGGCGCCAACTATGGCAAGGCAACTGCCGGGAGAGAGGGCAAAGCTGATTCGATCCAGGCGCGGCGGCGCGCCGCCGCCTCTGGGGGAGATCAGCCCTTCACATTTCAAGGCACCCTCCAATCCGTCAATTTCGGTGTTGGTTTGGCGCGGGCATACCGGCAGTTGGCGCAAAGAAATCATGCTTTGTCTGGCGTGTTTCAACTCCTGTATGCTGGCAAAAACCGCCTCGAAACTGGCGACAGTTTTGGTGAGGATCAAACTGGCAGCAATCATGCCGCCTGCGCTCAATGCGTCTCCCACCACCAATGCTGCCCCAAGGCTCAGTCCCAAGAGCTGGGTCAAGCTGCGCAAATAGGCCTCCAGACCGATGGTCGCGACACGTCCCGGGGTCATTTGATCCTGTAGATCGCTGCGGTTTTTCTGAGCGGCAAAGAAGCGCTGGAACAGATTTTGGCTCAGGCCGGACAGGGCCGGGTGGGCAGACACCTTCTGCGCGTCACGCATTGCGCAGGCTTCGTAGTCTTTGGCCGCACGCAAGGAAGATCGCCGGCTGGCACCAGTGATTTGCGACGTCAATCGAATGGCTGCGGCCAGCGCGATCAGCGTCGCTGCAAGCACAGCAAACCAGGGATGGATCAGCCACAGAACCAAGGTGAACACCGGCAGCCAGGGCAGGCTGAGCGCCGCACGGGCCGCTGGGCCCTCCAATGCGGTGTTGATGTCGTTGACCCGTGCCAACAGTGGCTGTCGATGACTGAGCGGTTGCGCGAGGACAATCGGCGCGCAGAATCGTTCGCACCAGCGAGCTGTGCGTTGCAGGGTGATGTCGCGCAGCCCATCCACAAAGGCCTGAAGCAAAAGTGCCATTGCGGCGATGCTCAACAGCAAAAGTAAAGTTTGCAAGTTTCCGGTGGGCAGGACCCGGTCCAGCACCTGCATCATAAAAATCGGGCTGACCAAGATGGCCAAGTTCGAGACGGCACTCAGCACAAGTAGTGGCGCGATCAGCCGGGTGATTTCATGCAGGGGTGCCCCCGTGGGGCCCAGCGCGGACCCGGCGGTGGGGGGGGCATATGTTGGCTTGGTCATGGTCACCTCACAGCAGGAAATTGCTTTCATCCAGATCGCTGGGATCAACGGACTTGAGGATCAGCCTGTCACCGCTATCCCCGCCGGTCAGACTGCTGAGATCGATGACGGTGGCCCATCCCTGATCTTGGATGTGGGCCGCAAGATCGCTGTATTGAAGGCCGTAGCTGCTGAGGTCGATGACGTCATGGTCAACCTCAAAGTCATGGATCATGTCGCGGCCGCCGCCCGCCTGGGTGACAAAAGTGTCGGCATCGCCGTCTTTCCACCAATTGCCGCCCCAAAGATGATCGTTGCCGCTGCCTCCGTGAAGCGTGTCGGCACCGGTGCCGCCCACCAGCTTGTCGGTCCCAGACCCGCCATCAAGCGAGTCGTCTCCAATGCGCCCGTGCAGGAAATCCCGCCCGGCATTGCCGTAGCCCACATCATCGCCGGCACCAAGGATGAGCTTATCCTCTCCAGCACCACCAGCCGCGGTGTCATCTCCTGAGCCGCCAAACACCTGGTCGTTGCCGCTGTCACCATACAACAAGTCGTCATCTTTGCCTCCTTGCAAAGTGTCGTCGCCGCCGCCGCCGTGAAGGGTGTCGTCCCCGTCACCGCCACGCAGCTTGTCGTTGCCACCCTCGGTGCCAGTAATGGCAGGCTCACGTATCAGCACACTGCCGTCCGGATCTACCGGTGCAAATGGATCAGGTGCGCGCGGATCCACCGCGCCGTCATTGCTGCCAGTGCTTTGCGCTTCGGCCATGAACTCGGCATAGGCCGCGCCATCAGCCCAGTCGACCTCTACACGGTAGATAGCTCCGGAGGCACCGGTGCCGCCGTCCAGATCATGGTCGCCCCGGTTCAAGCCAAAATAGAGATTTCCGTCCCCATCCAGAAAGACTGCGCCGTAGGCCCCTTTGGGCATTCCGGCTGTCATCCCGTCTTCATAGAGCGTGGCAGTGATGTCGACCGACGTGATTTGCGGCGCGCCGCCATCGGGCACATCCGACATGTCGATGCGATGCACTGCTCCTGCCTCGCCATTTCGTCCGGGGGATTCCACCGCATAAAAAGCACCGTCCTTGGCGTTATATGCCACGTCATAGGCGCGGCCACCAAACAGGCCATTGGGCAGGTCAAAACTTGTCGCCACCGGATTGCCGCTTCCATCCAAAGCGTTCACGTCAATCATCGTGACGCGGTTCAGGCTGCTCTGGAAAGTCCAGAGGTTGCCTGTGTCATCAAAATCGCCAACGTAGTCCGCAACGGGCGTTTCACCCACCCGATAGGCATGGCCCTCGGCATCCACCATGACAAGGTCACGGATCGAGACAGGATTGCCAAGTGCATCCACTCCGTTGGCCTTGGCGATGCCATAAATCAGGTCGTCTTCGGTGTTGAAGCCAATGGCATTGATCCGCAGGCCGGTTGGGTCTCCGGCGACTTCATATTGCTCGGTTTCCGGATCAAACACGTTTAATTGCCCGTCGATCATCTGGAACAGTTTGGATTGTCCGGGGGCGAAGGCTGCCACCTCAACGCTATCTCCACCAAGGCTGACCTCCTTGAGGTAGCTGAAGATCGGCCCGTCCATATTGATGTCCGGTCCGCTGTTTTCCGGCGGCACCTCACGCAGGGTCAATCCGCCCGCGTCACCGCTGCCTCTCACCTCAAACGTATGGGTTTCAAACACGCCGGATGTGGTGGAGGCGGTGCCAATGACCTCACCATTCCACAATACCTCAACGCTGCCACTGGTGGCGCCCCCCGCCAGGTTGGCCGCCATCTCGAAGCTGATGGTATAGGTGTCTCCGGTTTGCGTGGCGACGGATTGCGACAACGCGCCTTCTGCGTCCACATGCCAACCGGCCTCGGCGAGCTGCCCCAATGTTGCGGCGCCTTTTGCGCTATCAGCAAGCAGATTGCCGTTTTTCAGATCGCCATAGACCAGATCATCGCCGCTTCCCGCATTCACGGTGTCCGCGCCAAGGCCGCCCTGGGCCAGGTCATCACCAGATTCCAGGTTGAGCACATCGTTGCCCGCGCCGCCGTCCACGGTGTCGCGCCCGGTGCCCGCGTTCACGGTATCCGCACCAGCCCCGGACAACAGGCTGTCATTGCCCCCGTTGCCCAGCACAACGTCATCCCCTGCGCCTGTGCTAATCACATCATCATACGCGCGATTTTCGGCATCTCCGTTGCGCACAATGGCATCCGGATTATACACCCACCGCCCGTCAACAAAGACCCACTCGCGCCCAACCATATCACCCGCGACAAGGTCATTGCCGTCCCCGGAGGTCAGCGTGTCGCTGCCGGCATGCCCGTTGACACTGTCAACGCCGTCGCCCGTGGTGATGCTGTCATCGCCGGTTGTGCCCACAACTGGAGTGACCGGCGACTGCGGCTCGTTCTCTGACATACCCGAATTACCTTTTACCAAAACACAGCGAACATTCTGCGAACAAATGGTTAAGAAAAGGTAAGGGTCAGCCGACTCCGCGACATGTTTCTAGCCCCGAAAAAATGCCCTCGCATTTTCGCGCCTCAAAATGGCTCGCTCCGAAAACGGGTATCGCAATAAGCCCAAGCAACACGAAGGCCAAGGCGCTGTCATACCAGCGCAGCCGCGTGGCGCGCACAACACGTACCCACGCATACATTGGCCACAGGTAGGCAAAAAACGTCACCGCGCGGAGGGCAGTTCGCCCCTCTGCAGGCACATCCAGTGACACAGTCATCAGTATGGCAAAAAGGACCACCGCAAGACCACTTTCCGCGGCATATCTTTTTGCAACGCCATTGTGCCAAAGACGCACCAAGCTCAAGCCCGCAGCAGTAAGTGGTAAAGCGATCAGCAACAGCAAAAACAGGACGCCACCTGGGGTCACCGCACCGCCTCAATCGGCCCCTCTGCGGATCCTGAAATAAACTGCGTCAGATAGGGATCGCCGCTGGCGTCCATCTGGCTAACCGGGCCGGTCCATTGGATCACCCCGCCATGCAGCATCGCCACGTTATCGGCAATCGCTCGTACTGAGCTCATGTCATGGGTGATGGTCATGGCCGTTGCACCCATCTCCACCACAATCTCGCGGATCAAGTCATTGATCACACCGGACATAATGGGATCAAGACCGGTGGTGGGCTCATCAAAAAAGATGATCTCCGGCTCTGCTGCAATCGCACGAGCCAGCCCCACACGTTTCTGCATCCCGCCGGACAGCTCAGACGGATAAAGATCCGCCACATCAGGCGTCAATCCCACCCGGCGCAGCTTCTCAATGGCGATCTCGCGCGCTTCTTCCTTGGGCCGTTTCAGACTGCCCCGCAGCAGGCGGAATGCCACGTTTTGCCAAACGGTCATACTGTCAAACAGCGCGCCGCCCTGAAACAACATGCCAAACCGTGCGAGAAAGGCATCACGATCTCCTTGGGTGGCGTTCTGCCCATCCACGGTGATGGTGCCGCTGTCCGGCGTAATCAACCCCAACACCGATTTCAACATCACCGATTTCCCGGTGCCGGACCCGCCGATGATCACCATCGAACTGCCCTTGGCAATCTCGAGGTTCACCCCTTGCAGCACCCGTTTGGGGCCAAAGCGTTTATGCACGTTGTCAAACTGGATCATGAGGCAAAGAACAGGCTTGTGAGGATAAAGTTGGCGGCCAGGATCATCACCGCGGCGGCTTGCACAGAGCTTTTGGTGGCGCGGCCCACGCCTTGCGCACCGCGGCCAGAATGCATGCCCGCGTAGCAGCCCATCACGGCAGCTATCCCGCCAAACACCGAGCCTTTCACAAGGCTCGACACAATATCGTTGAGTTGCAGGAAGTCGGCGGTGTTGCGGATGTAGGTTGCTGGGTTGAACCCCAAGGTTTCCGTCGCGACCAGAAAACCACCATAGATGCCAACGATATCGCCAATGCCCACCAGCGCAGGCACCACCAAAATGGCGGCCATCACACGCGGGGCGACAAGGTATTTCATCGGATGGGTCGACAGGGTCACCAGAGCGTCAATCTGCTCGGTCACCTTCATGGTGGCAATCTCAGCAGCAATCGAGCTTGTGACCCGTGCGGCCACCATCAGGCCCACCAAGACGGGGCCGAGTTCGCGCACCATGCCAATCGCCACAATCTGCGGCACAACGCTTTCCACCGAAAACCGGGAGCTGCCGTCATAGATTTGCAAAGCCAGTGCGCCGCCGGTGAAAATCGCGGTCAAACCGACCACCGGCAGGCTCAGCCAGCCAATGTTGAACAATGCGCTGAGAAACTCGCGGCCATAGAACGGCGGGCGGAAAATATGGCTCAGCGCGCCCCAGACAAACAGCACAACCTCCCCAAAAGAAGTGAACAACGCGATCATGCTGCGCCCAATGGCATTTAAAGGAGCCACGATCAGCTTCATGAAGACTTGTACCGGCGTTGATAGCGTTGGCCCATTGAGGTCAGGATTTCATAGCCGATGGTGCCGGCCGCATCCGCCAATGTGTCCACCGACTGATGTTGCCCAAGCAATTCCACCTCACGGGGAATGTCAGACAGATCGGTCACGTCGATGCCAATCAGGTCCATGGAAATCCGGCCAATCAACGGGCAGCGATCTTCGCCAGCAAAAGTGGCAACCTTGCCGCTCATCGCCCGCAAAAGGCCATCGGCATAGCCCGCCGCAAGGGTGGCGACTTTGCTGTCGCGTTCGGCAATCCAGGCATTGCCATAGCCCACGCTTTCACCTTCGGCCACGTCGCGCACTTGAATCACCGGAAGGCGTAGGCTGGCCACAGGGGTGGCATCCACAAACGGCATTCCCCCATACAGACCCACACCAGGGCGGGTCAGGTCAAAGTGATAGTCATCACCCAACAGTATCCCGCCCGTCGCGGCCAGCGAGCGCGGAATGTCCAACCCGTCCGTCATCTCTTTGAACGCAGCCAACTGCTTGGGGTTCATCGGGTGCTCTGGCTCATCGGCGCAGGCCAGATGCGACATGATCAAGGTTGGCCCGCGCTGCAACACCAGTTCTTTCACCGCTTCCCATTCCGGCGCTTCAAGGCCAAGCCGGTTCATGCCGGTGTCCAGCTGCACACCAAACGGATGTGCTGGCAGCGCCTCGACATGGCGTACAATCTGATCCACCGAATTCAGCATCGGGGTCAGGTGCATGTCGCTGATCATATCGGTGTCACCGCGCATATGACCGCCAAAGATGTTGATCTCCGGGTCCGGGCCGACAGCCTGACGCAGGCTTGCGCCTTCTTCGGCAGCGGCGACAAAAAAGCGGGTCACACCGGCGCGCATCAAAGCCCGCGCCACGCGGTCCGCGCCCAGTCCGTATCCGTCGGCTTTCACCACCGCGGCGGTGGTCACTTCCGTCTGTGCATCCAGCGCCCGCCAGTTGTTGATCAGGGCGTCGAGGTCGATTGTCAAAGTTGCAGTAGCCATGACGGTGTTTGTTGACGTCTGACCCCGCGAGGTCAAGGCCAAAGGCGGTGCGTTTTTCCCCGTTGCTGCGAACTGTGGCTTAACAATTGCCGATTGCGGCGGGTCGAAAATACGCACCTCTGCAAAACAGTCGTGATACA
This sequence comes from uncultured Shimia sp., assembly GCF_947493595.1. Taxonomy (GTDB): domain Bacteria; phylum Pseudomonadota; class Alphaproteobacteria; order Rhodobacterales; family Rhodobacteraceae; genus Shimia. The sequence goes on from NZ_CANLRL010000009.1 coordinate 183,650, forward strand.
GACGCAATACCGACGTGCAAATCGCCGCCAAAACCGCAAGTTAACGCGGCGATTCGAAAGCGCTTGGTTGCGGCTTAAAACTCCTCGCCGCCGCCTTGCTGCCAAGGCTGCACAAGGTTGCCAAAACGGGTGTATTGCCCTTCAAACGACAGCTCCACTGTCCCAATGGGACCGTGACGCTGCTTACCAAGGATCACCTCGGCTTTGCCGTGCAAACGCTCCATGCGTTCTTGCCATGCGGCCATCTCATCAAGCCGGTCATCAGACGGTTTTTCCCGCTCCACATAGTACTCTTCGCGGAACACAAACATCACCACATCAGCATCCTGCTCAATCGAGCCAGATTCCCGCAAGTCACTGAGTTGTGGGCGTTTATCGTCTCGGCTTTCCACCGTACGTGACAGCTGGGAGAGGCCGATCACCGGAATATTGAGCTCCTTGGCAATCGCCTTCATACCCATGGAAATCTCACCAATCTCCTGCACACGGTTGTCGGCCGTACCGCGACACAGCTGCAAATAGTCGATGATCAGCAGGTCCAACCCATGTGTCCGCTTAAGGCGTCGCGCCCGCGCTGCGAGCTGCGCAATGGGTAGGGCAGGGGTGTCATCGATGAACAGCGGACAAGCCTCAAGATCCTTTGCCGCTTGAACAAATCGGCGGAATTCCTCTTCGGTCATGTCGCCTTTTCGGATCTGTTCAGACGGGATTTCAGCCGCCTCAGACAAGATACGCGCCGCCAATTGTTCAGCCGACATTTCGAGGCTACAGAAGGCCACCACGCCGCCTTCAACCGCGCCCTCGCTGCCATCTGGTTTGACGCCTTTTTTATAAGCCTTTGCCACGTTAAACGCGAGGTTGGTTGCCAGCGATGTTTTGCCCATCGACGGACGTCCCGCGAGGATCAAAAGGTCCGACGGGTGCAAGCCGCCAAGCTTCTTATCAAGATCGACCAAACCGGTGGAAATTCCGGCCAAACCTCCGTCTCGCTGGTAGGCCGCATTAGCGGTGTTCACCGCTTGGGTCACCGCTTTCAAAAAGCTGACATAACCGCGCTCAGAAGTGCCCTGCTCTGACAGTTTGTAAAGCGCCTGTTCCGCCTCAACAATCTGCTCTTTTGGCTCAAGCTTGATGTCTGCTTTCTTGGCTTTCGATGCAATGTTGTTGCCCAGATCAATCAACTCACGGCGCATCGCCATATCGTAGATCATTTGCGCGTAATCGGCTGCAGCAAAAGAAGAAATTGCCGATCCGGCCAAACGCACAAGGTAGGCGGGGCCACCCAGTTCAATCAGCCCTGGATCGTCTTCCAGAAAGGCTTTCAGCGTAACCGGTGAGGCGAGATTGTTCTTGGCAATTCGGGCGGCGGCAATCTCATAAATCCGCGAGTGCACAGGCTCATAGAAATGGGACGAATTGATCACCGACGCCACGCGATCAAAGATGTCATTGTTGGTCAGAATGGCACCCAGAAGCTGTTGCTCAGCCTCGATGGAGTGCGGTAGCGCCTCAATTTCTGCTGCTGCGGTTTCGCCCGAATTGATGCTCGCGATTTCGTTCATGTCTGTCCCCAAATGCCCCACCCGGCTGGTTCTAAACCAGCGGTCTCAAACTGGGCAACTTGTATGTTTTTGTGGATCGCCTGTGGATAACTTCGCCCGCCCTGATATTGTCAGGGCGGGCGTTGTTGCGTCAACATCTTGTGTCGTTGCGGCGGTTCAGAGCCTCAACATGGTCGGTTTTCCGCCGAAAGGCTCAGGACCCCTTGCGAGCTTCTTGCCACGCGCGTGGGTCTTTGAGGAAGGTCTCCACTTCCGACAGTGTCTCTTCCGAAAACACACCCTGCGCCTTGGCTTCCGCCAGCACATCCCACCAGGTGCAGAGGTAGTGCAGCGCCACGCCGTGATCGCCCAGCGTCTTCTCGGTTTCCGGGAAGATGTCGTAGTAGAAAATCACCGCAGTATTGCCACAGGACGCGCCGGTCTCGCGGATTGCATCGACAAACGACAGCTTGGAGCCGCCGTCGGTGGTGAGGTCTTCCACCAGCAGCACGCGCTCGCCTTCGCTCATCGCGCCTTCGATACGGGCGTTTTTGCCGTAACCCTTTGGCTTCTTACGCACATAGGTCATTGGCAGCGCCATGCGCTCGGCCACCAGTGCGGCAAACGGGATGCCGGCGGTCTCACCACCGGCAATGTTGTCAAACGCTTCAAAGCCGGCTTCGCGCATCACGGTGACGGTCATAAAGTCCATCAAAGTCGCGCGGATACGCGGGAAAGAGATCAGCTTGCGGCAGTCGATATAGCTCGGGCTCGGCAGACCAGAGGCCAGCGTGTAGGGCTCATCGGTGTTGAAGTTCACAGCGCCAATTTCCAGCAGCATACGGGCTGTCAGGCGGGCAATTTCTTCTTTTGGCGGGAAGGCGGTTGGGATCATTTTGATATCCTTTGGCAGCGGAAATTCTTAGTCAGCGACAGTCCAGAACACGTCATAGCCGGGATCAAATACGGTAACCGGTCCATTGGCGCTCTCGATTTTGTCTGGGAAGACAGAGGCTTGGTCATTCTTCGCAAGCGTGATGGTTTCTTCGTTCACTGGCAGGTCGTAGAAGTTTGGACCATTGCGGGAGGCAAAGTCTTCCAGCTTGTCCAGCGCGCCATCTTCCTCAAACACATGCGCCAAAAGCGCCATGGTATTGGTCGCGGTGAAACAACCGGCGCAGCCACAAGCGCTTTCTTTGTCGCCATCCAGGTGCGGCGCACTGTCGGTGCCCAGGAAGAATCGCGCATCACCAGATGTCGCCGCCGCACGCAGTGCCAAACGGTGCTCTTCGCGTTTGGCCACAGGCAGGCAGTAGTAGTGCGGTTTGATCCCGCCCACGAGGATGTGGTTGCGGTTGATGATCAGGTGGTGCGTGGTGATTGTTGCGCCCAGATCGGTCGCATTGTCCTGCACATACGCAACACCGTCACTGGTTGTGATATGCTCCATAATCACGCGCAGGCCTGGCGTTGCCTTGCGAATTGGATCTAACACGCGGTCAATAAAAATCGCTTCGCGGTCAAAAATATCGATGTCGTGGTCGGTGACCTCGCCATGGACGCACAGTGGCAGGCCGATCTCGGCCATTTTCTCCAGCGACGCGCGCACGTTTTTGAAATCTGCAACGCCGCTGGCGGAGTTGGTGGTCGCACCGGCGGGGTAGAGTTTGACTGCTTTGATCAGACCGGTGGCATGGGCCGCTGCAATATCTTCCGGATCGCTGTCTTCAGTGAGGTACAGCGTCATCAACGGTTCAAAACTCATGCCGTCAGGCAGCGCGGCCATAATGCGATCTTTGTAGGCTGCGGCCTGCGCTCCGGTCACAACCGGCGGCACCAGGTTGGGCATGATGATCGCACGGCCAAAGTGGCGCGCGGTTTCAGGCAGGACGGCTTGCAGCATCGCGCCATCGCGCAGATGCAGATGCCAGTCATCGGGGCGGGCAATGGTCAGATTTTGGGTCATAGTCGCGGCTTACACAAAGCCGCGACCAGTGGCTAGTCTTTGTGCGCAAAACTTAGCGGTTTTGCGCCGGTTTTAGCTCGCCAAACGCCCCTGATCGGCATCCTGCACAAGCGCGTTTAAGTGGCGCAGGTATCGCGGCTCTTTCAGGCGCCGCGCGACGTTGGCACAGAGAAGGGCGGTAACAAACGGACGGTTCTTTTGTGAGACCTTCCGCAAGAGGCGATCCAGATAGGGAACATGGGCCCTCCGGGCTCGGTAAAGCTTGTAAAAGGCCGCACGGCTCAATGTGCCCGCGCCCGCTTTCACCAAGACCCGATACAGAATTTGCATCTCCAACAGGTCTTCTTCCGGGGTGTCGCCCAAATGGGCTGTCGGTAGCAAGACGGTGTTTTCACGGGCAAAAAGCGCCGCGTGCATTGCGTCCAAGCTTTGGGTCGGATCGTAAATCACAAAGCAACGGTCTGCCATGGCGGCCATATCAGGTGCAAAGCCATACTGCCCGTCGAAAGCAATTTTTCGGGAGTGTGGAAACCGTTTGTCCCAGCCCGCCAACCGCGGCGATAGGGTTGCCTGCGGTCTCACCGCCACAACCTGTGCATCGGTTGCGACAATCGAATAGGCCGCGGCGGCATAGCCACAAGAACCAGCGCCGTAAAACACCACTTCATCAAACTCATCAAAAAAGCCGTCATCAGACAGACGATCAAAATAAGCAATCACCTCCGGATCGCGAAACCACGTGTCTCCATCACTCAAAACACAAAGGTGAGACCAGCCCAACTCGCGCACCAACTCCCATCCCAACGGATGGCCGGTGTCGCCTCGTTTTTGAATGCTATCAATGGTTTCAAAGGTGACCAGAAGGACAGGTTTGTCCTCTACCAGAGTTGCCCAATGACGTTTTCCCAGCGGTTGAAAGTGCCCATGCGCGTCCGCAACATGTTCCAGCTGCGTGAGCCATTCATCCCGTGACAATCCAAGCATCGGCGTGTCAAAGCCGTTGGCGGTGTCCTGCATCTCGATGTTTTTCCTTACGCCCCTGGCCTTTATGGCCTGATGATCTGGCCTTGTTTGATGGCCTTTGCGGGAAAGATATAGACCATTTGCGGCAAAAATTGGGAAGGCTTTGTGCTTTTCTACAACTTTTGTCGCGGGGGCAAACGCTTGACGTGACGGGTGCTCCAATGCAGCGTGACCGGAGCATTTTCAGCCAAAGGCGCCCCTATGCAGGACATTGAGAGCATCGACGATATTCAACGGCTTCTGGTAGAAGAAGGCTACGTGTGTGGTCGGCCGCTTGCGACGGTTGTTTTTTTGGCGCTGCGCTTGGGGCGACCAATCTTTCTGGAGGGCGAGGCCGGGGTTGGCAAAACTGAAATTGCCAAGGCGCTTTCGGCAGCTTTGGGGCGCAGCTTGATCCGCTTACAGTGTTACGAAGGTTTGGATGCCTCCAGCGCGGTGTATGAATGGAATTTCGCTGCTCAAATGGTTGCCATCCGCACCGCAGAAGCCAGCGGAGGCGCAGACCGCAGCGCGCTTCAGGAAGAACTCTTTGGGCCAGATTACCTTGTGGAGCGCCCGCTGCTGAAAGCCATGCGTCCTGATCTGGCTGGCGCGCCCGTGTTGCTGATCGATGAGTTGGACCGCACTGATGAACCGTTTGAGGCTTTCTTGCTTGAGGCGCTCAGCGATTTTCAGGTGACCATCCCGGAAATAGGCACCATCAAAGCGCCGCATCCGCCGATAGTGATAGTTACATCCAACCGGACCCGAGAAGTGCACGACGCGCTCAAGCGCCGGTGCCTCTATCACTGGGTCGACTACCCGGATTTTGATCGCGAAATGGCAATTTTGCGCGCCCGTGCACCTGAAGCGGCGGAGGGCCTAAGCCGGGAGGTTGTGGCGTTTGTTCAAAGGCTGCGCACGGAAGATCTCTTTAAAAAGCCTGGTGTTGCGGAAACCATAGATTGGGCCAAGTGTTTGTTGGCTTTGGATGTTCTCACCCTAAGTCCCGAGGTGATCGCTGACACTTTGGGAGCCGTGCTCAAATACCAGGACGACATTGCCAAACTGCAAGGAACAGAAGCCAAGCGCCTTCTGGACGAGGCGCGTGCAACGCTGGAACCTGCCTGATGCTTCATTTGGCCTCAAATATCCCGGGGGGCATGGGGGGCTGGCCCCCCGTTGTGAACGATGGCTGAACACCTTCCGCTTGAGATCCCGGATGATCCTAAACTGACGCAAAACATCACTTGGTTCGCGCGCGCTTTGCGCAAGGCCGGGCTGCCCATTGGCCCAGGGCGGGTGATCGACGCTATTCGAGCTGTCGAAGCTGCAGGGTTCACCAGCAAGCAAGACTTCTATTGGACCTTGCATGCGTGTTTTGTGTCTCGCCCCGAACATCGCACTGTATTTGCACAAGTTTTTCGGCTGTATTGGCGTGATCCACGCTATCTGGAGCACATGATGGCGATGATGTTGCCGGCTGTGCGCGGTGTGCAAGAGGACCGCGCGGGACAAGCCGGAGAGAAGCGCGCAGCAGAAGCACTGCTTGATGGGGCCAATCAAGACCTTCCCGAAGATGTGGCGCAAGAGGAGGCCGGCACTGAAATCGAGATCGACGCATCCCTCACCATGTCTTCAGAGGAGAAGTTGCGGTCGCTGGATTTTGAGCAAATGAGCACGGAGGAAATTGCCCAAGCAAAGCGCATGCTGTCGCGCCTGAGCTTACCGGTCAAACCAATCTTGTCTCGACGCACGAAACCGGATCCGCTTGGGCGCAAAATCGATTGGCGCGCCACCATACGGCACTCCATGCGCCAAGGGGGAGACCTGTCTGGCCTAGTCCGTAAAAGCCCGCGTATCCGTTGGCCCAACCTTGTGGTGATCTGTGATATCTCTGGCTCCATGAGCCAATACAGCCGCATGGTGCTGCATTTCTTACATGCGGTTGCCAATCAAAAAGGCGCGGGATGGGCAAAGGTTCACGGCTTCACTTTTGGCACACGCCTAACCAACATCACCCGTCATTTGGCAACTCGGGATGTAGATGCCGCGCTGGCAGCGGCGGGTGCCGAAGCGCAGGATTGGGAAGGCGGTACACGAATTGGGGAGTGCCTGCACAGTTTTAACAGAGATTGGTCGCGCCGCGTGATGGGCCAGGGCGCCGTTGTCTTATTGATCACCGATGGGTTGGATCGTGGTGCGCCTGAGGCGCTGACCAAAGAAATGCAGCGCTTGCACCTGTCTTCGCGACGCCTGATTTGGCTGAATCCACTTCTGAGGTGGGAGGGGTTTGCCGCCAAGGCGCAAGGCATTCGGGCAATGTTGCCGCATGTTGATAGTTTCCGCGCCGGCCACTCCATAGCTTCCATAGAGGCACTTGCGGAGGCTTTGTCACGTCCCGACGATATAGGGGAAAAGGCACGGCTCCTTGGAGAGCTACAATAATGGTCCTGAGCCTGTGAAGTATATGGAAAAAGAGGACCTTGCGGTTTGGTGGAACGAGGCCCATGTTTTTTGCTCTGAGGGAGGGTGGAATGCGCCAAGGACTTGAAGGAGCGCCGGAATTGGCGCTGGACTGGTATCGCGCTGGACGTGGGGCTGCCCTGGCCACGGTGGTTGAAACCTGGGGCTCTGCACCACGTCGAACGGGGGCGCAGATGGTTGTGTCCGGTGATGGCCAAATTGAAGGCTCAGTGTCTGGTGGTTGTGTCGAAGGCGCGGTGATGGTTGAGGCACTCGACGCGATTGAAAGCGGCAAGGGCACCTTGTTGGAATTTGGCGTCAGCGACGGAGATGCCTTTGCTGTTGGCTTGGCCTGCGGTGGCACAATCAAGGTTCTGGTCGAACCTGTGGGAACCGTTCTCACTGAGGACGTGCTGTTACAATTGGTTGAGGCCCGTGCCGCGCGCAAAGCGGTCGCGTATGTTGCCAATGTTGAAACTGGCGGTGGCGAACTGTCGGATACCGGATTTGCAGATCGCTTTCGCATGGATCGATCTGGCGTGGAGGAAAACGGCCGCTTTGTTGCGATTCACAATCCTCCCCTGAGGTTGGTCGTTGTGGGAGCTGTTCACATTGCGCAGGCGTTGGTGCCAATGGCTCGTGTCGCCGGTTTTGATCCCGTAATCATTGACCCGCGAGCCGCGTTTGGCTCTGAGGCGCGGTTTCCCGGGGAGGCTGTAGTCGATGAGTGGCCAGATGAGGCCTTGCAAACCATTGGAATTGATGCGCGCACTGCGCTTGTTTTGTTGACCCATGATCACAAACTCGACGATCCAGCACTACATATCGCTATGAAGTCAGATGTTTTTTATATTGGCGCTCTTGGCAGCAAAAGAACCCATGCCAAGCGGGTTGAACGGCTTCAGGACGCCGGGTTTTCGGGTCAAGCCATTGCTCGTTTACACGGTCCGGTTGGATTGGACATTGGCGCGGCAAGCCCGTCCGAAATTGCGGTGTCGATCCTGGCGGAGATTTTGACAGTGTTGAGGAAAGGCACATGAAGTTTGGTGCCGTGCCTGTCAAATCAGCATTGGACGCCGTGTTGGCGCATTCCCTGGTTGCCGGCAAAAGACTCCCCAAAGGAACAGTCCTGCAAGAAACGCACCTACAGGCTCTCGTCGACGCAGGGTTTGAGACCGTTGTTGTTGCCCAATTGGACCAAGGCGATGTGCCCGAAGATGAAGCGGCAGCCAAATTGGCAGCGGCCATGCTTGTTGGGATTGAGGGGGTCCGAGCAACAGGCGCGGGCGCTGGGCGGGTGAACCTCTATGCTGAGGGCTATGGTGTGATCCGCGTCAACGCTGACAAAGTGCAGCAGATTAACTCGATTGACCCGATGATTACGGTCGCGACAGTGCCGGATTATCATCGGGTTGACGCGGGGGGCATGGTCGCGACCATCAAGATTATTTCCTATGCCGTGCCATCATCCTCGATTGATGTGGCAACTGATGTTGCGGCGGCGGCTGTCTCGCTGTTGCGACCAGTCTATCAGTCGGCCACGTTGATTGAGACGACAATTGGCAACACCCCATCTGATAAGGGGCGCCGGGCGATGGCTGGTCGTGTTGAACGCATGGGAATGTCACTTAGTGAACGCGTATTGGTGGCGCACCAGGAAGAACCATTGGCGCAAGCGATCCGCTCTGCTACCGGGGACATGATCTTTGTTCTTACCGCGTCGGCAACGTCAGATCCGCTGGATGTAGCACCGCAGGCTCTGCGGAATGCGGGTGGTCAGGTTGAGCGGTTTGGCATGCCAGTTGACCCCGGAAACCTACTGTTTCTAGGGGGAATTGACGGCAAACCTGTGATTGGTTTGCCAGGCTGTGCCCGGTCTCCTGCTCTCAATGGCGCGGATTGGGTGCTGGAGCGTGTGATCTGCGGGCTTGAGGTGTCCCATGATGATATTGCGGCCATGGGGGTGGGGGGATTGTTGAAGGAAATCCCAATCCGCCCCATGCCACGCGAGAAAGGCATCTAAGAAAAAGCGTCGTTTTGTGCTGCGCTTGCAGCTACGACCAATGTCTACGCCGCCTAATTAGATTGTTAAAAAAAACGGCTTCTCAAGTTGCATGGTGGCTGCTTTACTCTTGTTCAATGACAATAGCTAAATTGGGAGGAGCCAATGTCACAGGTCACCATGACCGTGAATGGCAAAGAAATGTCCGGCGATGCCGAAGGACGCACTTTGCTCAGTCAATTTCTTCGAGAAACCCTTGGCCTGACCGGCACGCACGTTGGATGCGACACCAGCCAATGTGGCGCTTGTGTGGTGCATGTTGATGGGGTTGCCGTGAAAGCTTGCACCATGTTGGCGATGGAAGCAGAAGGCACTTCGGTTGACACCATTGAAGGTCAGGCTGCGCCGGATGGCACATTGAATGCGTTGCAGCAGGCATTTCAAGATCACCACGGCCTGCAATGCGGATTTTGCACCCCAGGCATGATCATGTCTGCGGCGGATCTCTTGAAAAACAACCCGCAACCTACCGAAGCGGAAGTGCGCCATCATCTTGAGGGCAATATTTGCCGCTGCACCGGCTACCACAACATCGTGAAAGCGATCTTGGCGGCCAGCGGGCAAGATGTGAGCAGCATTGCAGCCGAGTGATCCACAGACCCGCGTTTGAGGAGGCGCGAACTTGTGCGATTTTGATTTCAAATCGGATGCGTGAGGCTTTGGCCCGCTCTGATTTTAGGGAGGATTAACATGCCTAAGGACAATGGCATTGGCGCCAGCCCCAAGCGGCGCGAAGATGTCCGGTTTCTAAGCGGAACCGGCAACTATACAGACGACATTCAAGTTAACGGTCAGGCCTACGTACATTTTTTGCGCTCTGACATTGCTCATGCCAATATCAATGGCATCAATCTGGATGCTGCGTCGGCTATGCCGGGGGTGATCAAGATTTTCACCGGTGCGGATTTTGAAGGTGTTGGTGGCATTCCTTGCGGTTGGCAAGTGACGGATCGCCACGGCGAGCCGATGCAGGAGCCTGCCCACCCGGTTCTGGCTCAAGGCAAAGTGCGCTACGTGGGGGATCAGATCGCTGCCGTTGTAGCCGAAACCTTGGAGCAGGCACGTGACGCTGCTGAAGCCATTGAGGTTGATCTGGAAGAGCTTCCGGCGGTTGTCGATATGAAGGCTGCACTGGCTGATGGGGCCACAAAAGTGCACGATGATCTGACCAGTAACCTCTGTTATGACTGGGGCTTCGTTGAAGAGAACAAGCCAGCAGTCGACGCGGCGTTTGAGGCGGCGGCACATGTTACAACGCTCGAGTTGCGCAACAACCGCCTGGTGGCCAACCCAATGGAACCACGTGTTGCGATTGGCGATTTCAACCGCGCAACCGGTGAAAGTACGCTTTACACAACCAGCCAGAACCCACATGTGATCCGTCTTTTGATGGGCGCGTTTGTTCTGGGCATTCCGGAACATAAGCTGCGGGTTGTTGCGCCGGACGTCGGCGGTGGCTTTGGGACAAAGATCTTCCACTATGCTGAGGAAGCCTTCTGTACTTTTGCGGCCAAAGCCCTGAACCGTGCAGTGAAGTGGACCTCAACACGTTCTGAGGCGTTCATTTCGGACGCGCATGGCCGAGATCACGTGACCAAGATCGAGCTGGCGCTGGATGCGGACAATAACTTCACAGCTTTGCGGACTGATACGTACGCAAACATGGGCGCGTATTTGTCGACCTTTGCACCGTCTGTTCCAACCTGGCTACATGGCACGCTGATGGCGGGGAACTACAAAACACCGCTGATCTACGTGAACGTCAAAGCGGTCTTCACCAACACAGTGCCTGTGGATGCGTATCGCGGTGCGGGCCGTCCAGAAGCGACATTCCAACTGGAGCGTGTGGTCGACAAAGCGGCGCGCGAGCTAGGTGTGGACCCAATTGCTCTGCGCCGTCAAAACTTCATCACTGAGTTCCCTTATGCCACCCCAGTGGCGGTGGAATATGACACCGGTGACTATCACGGCACCATGGATGCTTTGGAGAAGATGGCGGATCTGTCTGGCTTTGAGGCACGCCGTAAGGCCAGCGAGGCCAAAGGCAAGCTGCGTGGCTTTGGCGTGAACTGCTACATCGAGGCTTGCGGTATTGCGCCGTCAAACCTTGTGGGACAGCTGGGCGCACGTGCGGGTCTGTATGAAAGCGCAACAGTGCGTGTAAATGCAACCGGTGGCCTTGTTGTGATGACCGGCTCACACAGCCATGGCCAAGGCCACGAGACCTCTTTCCCGCAAGTGATCGCGGAGATGATCGGCATTGACGAAAGCATGGTTGAGATCGTGCACGGCGATACGGCCAATACGCCAATGGGCATGGGCACTTACGGCTCACGCTCGCTGGCAGTTGGCGGCTCCGCCATGGTTCGGGCAACTGAGAAGATCATTGCCAAAGCCAAGAAGATTGCCGCGCACCTGATGGAGGCAGCTGAAGCGGACATCGAACTCAAAGATGGTGCGTTTTCGGTTGCGGGCACAGACAAATCAGTGGCTTGGGGGGATGTGACGCTAGCCGCGTACGTGCCACACAACTATCCGCTTGAGGACATTGAGCCGGGTTTGGAGGAGACGGCTTTCTATGATCCTGCCAACTTCACCTATCCTTCCGGTGCTTATGCCTGTGAAGTGGAGGTGGATCCGGACACCGGTAAGGTCACCATCGAGGCGTTTAACGCGGCAGATGACTTCGGCAACATTGTTAACCCGATGATTGTCGATGGTCAGGTGCATGGTGGAATTGGTCAGGGCATTGGTCAAGCTTTGCTTGAAAACGCGGCTTATGACGAGAATGGCCAACTGCTGAGCGCGTCTTATATGGACTATGCCATGCCACGTGCCAGTGATGTGCCTTTCTACGGCGTGGACCACTCTAGTCAGACACCTTGCACGCACAATCCATTGGGTGTGAAGGGCTGTGGCGAAGCTGGAGCCATTGGGTCTCCTCCAGCGGTGATCAACGCGGTTGTTGACGCGTTGCGCTCTGGTGGGCATGACATTCACCATATCGATATGCCAGTGTCGCCGTCGCGCGTCTGGCAGGCGATGAACGGATAAGCGGAGGAAATATCATGTATAATTTCGACTTCGAAAAACCCTCCACGATCGCGGATGCGGTCTCCGCGCTGAGCGCCGAGGATGCGCAGGCACTGGGTGGGGGGCAAACATTGCTCCCCACCATGAAGCAACGCCTTGCCAGCCCGTCTAAGCTGGTGAGCCTCAAGGGCATTGCCGAGATGCAGGGCATTTGCACCGGCGATGATGGCGCGCTGTGTATCGGTGGGGCAACCACCCATGCGGATGTGGCTGCAGGGGCCGGTGCTTACCCCGGACTTGCGGCTCTTGCCGGAGGCATCGGTGACCCGGCGGTGCGGGCACGTGGAACCATTGGCGGCTCTCTGGCCAACAACGATCCATCTGCCTGTTACCCAGCCGGGGCCTTGGCATCTGGTGCCACCTTTGTCACCAATGCGCGTGAGATTGCGGCGGATGACTATTTCCAAGGCATGTTCACAACGGCCTTGGATGAGGGGGAGATCCTCACGGAGGTGCGTTTCCCCGTGCCGGAGGCGTCAAACTATCAGAAGTTTGAGCAGCCAGCCTCGCGGTTTGCCTTGGTGGGGGTGTTTGTGGCCAAATATGCGGACGGTGTGCGTGTCGCGGTAACCGGCGCGTCTGAAGAGGGCGTGTTCCGTTGGACGGAGGCTGAGGCCGCGCTGTCCGGCAACTTCTCCGCTAACGCCATTGCCGATATGACGCCAGGCGAAGATGGCATGATCTCTGATCTGCATGGCACGGCGGCATACCGGGCCCACTTGGTTGGGGTTTTGACCCGCCGCGCGGTGACTGCCGCCGGCTAAGTGACCTATAGTAAAATAGAAAGGCCCCGATCCTAAGATTGGGGCCTTTTTGTTGCCTTCGGTATGTCACCAATAAGAAACCCCGCGCGATGGCGGGGTTTCTTAGAATTCAATGGTCTGCCAGATTTACTTCGGCAGCGGGCCGATCAGCATAATCATCTGGCGGCCTTCCATTTTGGGCATGTTTTCAACTTTGCCCATTTCTTTGGTGTCCGCTGCCACGCGCTCTAGCAATTCGCGACCCAAGTTCTGGTGCGCCATTTCGCGGCCACGGAAGCGCAAAGTCACTTTGACTTTGTCGCCGTTCTCCAGGAACTTATACACGTTGCGCATTTTGACTTCGTAGTCATGCGTGTCCGTGTTGGGGCGGAACTTGACCTCTTTGATCTCGATGGTCTTTTGCTTTTTGCGCGCTTCGGATTCACGTTTCTGCTGTTCATATTTGAACTTGCCGAAATCCATGATCTTACACACAGGTGGGTTTGCATTTGGAGAAATCTCAACAAGATCCAAACCAGCCTCGTCAGCCATTACCATGGCCCGCGATGGGGTCACGACACCGACGTTTTCGCCGTCTGCGCCAATCAAGCGGATTTCGGTAGCGCGGATGCGTCCGTTGACGCGGGGTCCGGTGTCACGCTGAGGCGGTGCGTTATGAGGTCTGCGGGCTATGGTTTTCTTCCTTCAATGGTGAATGCCTTTGGGCACCCAATTTATTCGTCCTTTTCAGACGATACAACCGCCGAATCTAGGGCGATGATGCAAATATGGCAGGTTTCCCCCTTGAGAGTGGGCGTTGAGCGGCAGAAATAGAACAGGCGAAGGGCCCGGACTGTTCGGGTGGGAGAGATAGAGCTGGAGAATTCCATGAAGAATCTGATTTTTGTAGTGATTGCAGGTGCCATTGCGGTGGTGGCCTATTTTGTATTGGGGCAGGGCGGCAAGGACGCTGTGACCGACGCTCCAGTTGTTGAGACCTCTCCGGTTGTTGAAGCTGTTGAAGAGGCGCAGCAAGCCGTGGAAGAGGCCGTGCAAGAGGCAACTGATGGTGTTGCCGCAACCGCAGAGGCCGTTCAGGAAGCAGCGGAAGAGGCTGTTGAAGCTGCAACAGACCAGGTCGAAGCAGTTGCTGACCAAGCTGAAGCTGCTGTAACTGAAGCTGTGGAAGCTGCTACAGACGCGGCTGCAGATACCGCCGCTGCAGATACCGCCGCTGCGGCCACCGAAGCCGCTGAGGAGGCCGTAACCGCGGTCACAGACTCCGCCAGCGCGGCCACCGACGCAGCCACAGATGCCACGACGGAAGCTGCTTCTGATGCGACAGAGGCTGTAACAGAAACAACTGAGCAGGCTACTGATGCGGCCACAACCGGCTTGGCGGATTTGACCAGCGTGTTTACCGCGGACGGTTTTGATATGGCGAAAGTGTCTGAGGTGATCGACGGATCGTCGCTGGGTATGATTGAGAAAACCACGCTCAAAACAGCCATCGAAAGCGCCACCAACAACCCAGAAATGCTAACGCAGGCGTTGGACGCTGCAAAGCAAGCGCTTGGAATGTAAACTGTTTCAGTACCCAAAACGCAAAACGCCCCGGCCAATGTCGGGGCGTTTTCTTTTGGAACTATGTTTTGGACTTAGTCCAAGAAGGCTTTCTCGACCACATATTGAGCAGGCTTTGAGTTGGCGCCTTCTTCCAGACCAGCTTCCTCGAGCATATCTTTGAGCTCTAGGTTGAACGCCATGTTGCCACAGATCATCGCGCGGTCGCTTTCTGGGTTGAGCGGCTCAACATCCAGATCAGCATAGGCTTCGCCAGACCGGATCAGATCGGTGATACGCCCCATCTTGGCGCTCTCTTCGCGGGTGGTGGTCGGGTAGTATTTGATCTTCTTCCAGAAACCCTCACCGATCACTTCGTTCAACAGTTCATCGTCTTTCAGAGCTTCGATCAGATCACGGCCATAGGTCAGCTCGCCAGCTTCGCGGCAGGTGTGGGTGATGATGACTTCGTCGTAGTCCTGATAAGTTTGCGGTTCACGCAGCAGGGACGCAAACGGTGCAAATCCTGTGCCGGTGGCAAAAAACCAGATGCGCTTGCCCGGGATCAGGGCGTCATGCACCAGCGTACCAACAGGCTTGGGACGCAGGATAACCTCGTCACCCGGCTGGATGTGCTGCAACTTGGAGGTCAGCGGGCCGTCTTGTACCTTAATGGAGTAGAACTCCATTTCTTCGTCCCAGCTTGGCGACGCAATGGAATACGCGCGCAAGAGAGGTTTTTGCTTTCCGGTCTTTGGGTCAGGGTCGCCCATCAGGCCAATCATCACAAACTCACCGGAACGGAACCGCAATGAGGCGGGACGGGTGCATTTGAAGGAAAACAAACGGTCGGTATAGTGCTTCACTTCGGTGACAGTCTGGGCGTCAGGAAGCGCTGGCACTTTTTGGGCGGTGGATTCGGTCACGGGTTTTTGCTCGGTCATATCAAATACTGGGCGGGACTGCCCGCTCCTCATGTAACATCTCTGGTGAGGTTTTGAAGGGATAGCAGCGATGCGGCTTTGACATAACGCAAGCTCGCATCGCTTTTTTGCGATGTGTTAGCCGCGCATGCGCGCTTGGTAGTTGTTGGCTTGCCAGTCGGAGCGGAATTTCCATTCCCCTTCTGGTTGGCGTGTGGCGAGCTCTTCGGAGATCTCTACCTCGTCAAAACCACAGCGGCGTGCCATGGCGTATTGGTCGGAAATCACGTGGCCTTTGGCGCGCAGGCGGCCTTTGTAACCAGCCAAACGCAATTGACGCGCGATGGTAAAGCCACGGCCATCCGCAAAACTGGGGAAGTCCACGCGGACCATTTCCACCCCTGCCAACTGCGCAATGACATCTGCGGGATCAGCGGTGGAAGGCACATCAAGGGCGGCAACGTCATTGGCCGCTTCGTCCAAAGGCACAAAGCCCAGAGTCCAGTTGTCGGCGGTGAAGCCACTGTCCGTTACAATCACAGTCATGTCTTTTCTCCAGCTCGCACCATTTTGCCGTTCACAAAATGGATGCCACATTCGTCTTTTTCTTGACCACGCCACCGACCGGAGCGCGGGTCTTCGCCTTCCGCAACCTTGGATGTGCAAGGGGCACAGCCAATCGAAGGGTAGCCCTGTGCCACAAGCGGGTGGCGGGGCAGGCGGTTTTCTTCCATGTAAGCCCGCACGTCTTCTGGCGCCCAATGGGCCAGCGGGTTCACTTTGATACGGCCGGTGAAGTCCTCGACCTCAAAGAAGTCCAAGGCGGCGCGTGTGCCGGATTGGAAACGCTTACGGCCGGTGATCCAGCCGTCATAGCCACGCAGAGCCTTTTGCAAAGGCCGTGTTTTGCGCAGGGAACAGCAGGCATCGGTGTCAAGCTGATGCAGCGTACCGTCTGGGTCTTCCGCAGCCAAAGTGGCGTCACTTGCACGGATAACCTGGACGTTATCCAGATGCAGGCGTTCCGCCACTTCTTGCTGGTACACAAGCGTCTCCGTGAACAACATTTCGGTGTCGACAAAGATCACCGGAATGTTGCGATCCACAACAGCGGCCATATGCAACAGCACAACGGATTCGGCACCAAAAGACGACACCAGAGCCAGCTTGCCGGCCTGTGGGTCTTTGAGCGCGGCCTCCATGACCGAGGTCGCAGAGTGATGCCGATAGCGGGCGTTGAGCACATCTACCTTGGCCTGCAACGGGTCCTTGCGCTCTGACGTGGGCGAAATCGCCGACGTCAGAGGGGAGGTCAAAGGGGTTATGCCATTATGCTGCATTGGCCTGGGTCTCTGGATAGAGATGTGCCTTGAAAGGCGCGAGGCCAAGGCGACGATAAGCCTCCAGGAAGGTTTCTTCCGGTCCCTCGCGCAGCTCCAGATACCCGTTCACAAGACGCTCAATTGCTGGAACGATCTCATCATAGGCAAAACCTGGTCCCGCACGTTGGCCAATTTCAGCGTTCCAAGTGGCATCGCCGCCAAGGGTGATCTGATAGTTTTCCACGCCTGCGCGATCTAGACCGAGAATGCCGATGTGGCCCACGTGGTGGTGTCCACAGGCGTTGATGCAGCCCGAGATTTTGATCTGTAGGTGGCCAATGTCATGTTCCAGCTTCAGCTCGTCAAAACGGGTTGCAATTTGTTGGGCAACCGGAATCGCACGGGCGGTGGCCAGTGCACAATAGTCCATACCGGGGCAGGCGATGATGTCGCTGATCAGGCCGATGTTGGCGGTGTGCAGATCCGCTTCACGCAACGCGGCGTAGACCGCCGGCAAATCGGACTTGTGCACATGCGGCAGGATCACGTTTTGCTCGTGGCTGATGCGCAGTTCGTCATGGCCATAGTCACGGGCAATCTGAGCCAATGCGCGCATTTGATCTGCCGTGGCATCGCCGGGAGTTTCGCCGTGCTTTTTCAGCGAAACCGTAACAACCGAATACCCCGGCGCGCGGTGCGTTGTCAGATTGGTATCAACCCAGCTGCGAAACAGAGGGTTGGCGTCGTAAGCACTGTCAAACTCAACAGTGGGCGCGTTGCGGAATGCCGGAGGTGCAAAGTGGGCTTTGATGTCCTCAAACAGGTCCTGATCAATGCCGGAGAAGGTTGGGCGTACGCTTTCGTAGCGCTCTTCTACCTTTGCGCGGAACTCTTCAAGGCCGGTTTCATGCACGGTGATCTTGATACGGGCTTTGTATTTGTTGTCGCGGCGGCCAATCTGGTTCCAGACCGAAACAGTGCTTTCGATATACGGCAGCAGGTCTTCGCGCGGCAGGAAGTCATTGAGAACCTTACCCACCATAGGCGTACGGCCAAGGCCCCCGCCAACAAGGATTTGGTAGCCGATCTCGCCAGCGTCGTTTTTCACAATGCGTACGGCCAGATCGTGTGCTTTCAACACAGCGCGGTCTTGCGCACCGGCACTGACGGCGATCTTGAATTTGCGGCCCATGAACTGGAATTCCGGGTGGTCGGTGGACCATTGGCGGATCAGCTCAGCCACGGGGCGCGGGTCTTCCAGCTCGTCGGCAGCCGCACCGGCAAAGTGGTCCGCAGTCACGTTGCGAATGGTGTTGCCAGAGGTCTGGATGGCGTGCATGCCAACCTTGCCAAGCGCGTCGAGCATATCCGGCACGTCGGTCAGTTTGGGCCAGTTGTACTGGATGTTCTGGCGCGTGGTGAAGTGGCCGTAACCTTTGTCCCACTTCTCTGCGAGGAGCGCGAGTGTGTCCATCTGTGCGGAACTCAGCGACCCATACGGGATGGCGACGCGCAGCATGTAGGCGTGCAATTGCAGGTACAGGCCGTTCATCAGGCGCAGGGGGCGGAATTCTTCTTCGGTCAGGTTGCCAGCGACGCGGCGTTCTACCTGTGCACGGAACTGACGATTGCGCTCTGCCAGGAAGGCTTTGTCAAAGTCGTTGTAGTGATACATGGGTGGACCCTTTTGTTTGCTGCAGGAGAGGCCGATCAGGCGGCCTGACCATCCTGTTGCTTGCTGTCTGCTTGTTTGCCGTGGAAATAGTTGGACGGCCCGGTGCGGCGGAATTCTTCGCGGAAGTGGGTTGGCTCCAGGCCATTTTCGCCCTCTGCGGTGTCCGCCAGGTAAGCGCCAACCACCTGGTCAACTTGCTGTTCTGCGTCCAGCAAACGCACCTGTGCGTGGGCCTCATCCGTGAGATACTCGGCGCAGGCCAGATCACGGGTCCAAGTGTCGTCTTTGGTGAAATAAATCACGTCGCCTTCGATCAGGGCGTTGGCGGTGATGACTTTGGGTGTGAATGCGCGTGGCATAAGGCTCTCCCGGGGTTTGACTTTAGAAGCAATATAGGAAATTGTTCCCCTTAACCGCCAGATGCTGGCGGAAATAGAAACGTGTGTTCCGGGGTGTTTGGGGAAATACGCCAGTGTTCCACAAATAGCAGGGGAAATGGGATGGCGTTGCGTATCGACGATATGGATAAGAAAATTCTCGGGGAGTTGCAACGCGATGCGGCGCAATCCTTGGACGAAATTGCCAAACGTGTGGGCTCTTCCAAGACGCCGGTGTGGAATCGCATTCGCAAATTAAAAGAGGCTGGAGTGATCCGGCAGCAGACCGTGCTGCTCGACGCCGAAGCCCTTGGTTTTGAGGCATGTTTCTTTGTCCTGATCCGCACCAGCGAACATGAGGCGGACTGGCAGCAGAAGTTCCTGAAAGCCCTGCGTGAGCGCCCTGAGGTTTTGGAAGCACACCGGCTGGCGGGGGACATAGACTATATCCTGAAAGTTCAGGTGCAGAACGCGCGCGCCTATGACACCTTTTATCAAGCTCTGATTTCGGAGGTTAAGGTGCACAACGTGACAGCCTTGTTATCTATGGAAGAAATCAAGTCCACCAGCATGCTACCGCTCTGAGCGTTAGGCTTTGGCCGCAGACCGGTTTGCGCCAAAAATCACGTCGGTAATTTGTCGGTATCGCGACTGTTTTGCGGAGGTGCGTTTTGGGGTGGCGAGAGGTTAACGGGGCTGCGTGGAAGTTGGTTACCCTGGTGCGCAGAATCGTCGCATGCGCGTTTCACAACATGAAAACTCTTGTTTTTGGTCGGAGCGGCGATACGCTCATTCTCGGCCACTTTGATCAGGCGATCTTGTCTGGTGGGAGGGATGAAATGCCACGGGTTTTCCGTGGCGCACCTCTCAAAGGCTCCGCGTGAAAACTCACTTATGTGTCGTTTGGACAAGGAGTCAAAAAATGACCACATCCACCAGAACCTGGGCCGAACCGTATAAAATCAAAATGGTCGAGCCGCTGAAGATGACCACCGAAGATGAGCGCCGTGCCGCCATTGCGGAGGCGGGCTACAACACGTTCCTGCTCAAATCCGAAGACGTTTATATTGACCTACTGACAGACTCCGGCTGTGGCGCGATGTCGGATCGGCAGTGGGCGGGCATGATGCTTGGCGATGAAGCTTATGCGGGCAGCGCCAACTTCTATCGCATGCGGGACACCATCGAGAGCTATTACTCGTACAAATATACCGTGCCGACACACCAAGGACGTGGCGCTGAAAACATTCTGTCGCAGATCTTGATCTCGGATGGGGATTATGTGCCGGGCAACATGTATTTCACCACCACGCGCCTGCACCAAGAGTTGGCGGGCGCGAGCTTTGTGGATGTGATCATTGATGAGGCCCATGATCCGGCCTCGACACATCCATTCAAAGGCAATGTTGATCTGGCCAAGCTGGATGCGCTGGTGGCGAAGGTTGGGGCGGAGAAGATCCCTTACATCTGTATCGCAACCTGCGTGAACATGGCGGGTGGGCAGCCGATTTCTATGGCCAACCTGCGCGCGTTGCGGGCGTGGTGTGATCGCACCGATACGCTGTTGGTGCATGACATGACACGGGTGGCGGAAAACGCCTATTTCATTCAGCAGCGCGAAGAGGGCTATGCGGACAAAACTGTGCGTGAGATTGTGCATGAGCTTTGCGCGCTGACCGATGCAGCAACCATGTCGTCCAAGAAAGATGCGCTGGTCAACATCGGCGGTTTCTTGGCGATGAACGATCCCGATATCTATGAGAAGGCCTGTAACCTTGTGGTGGTCTATGAAGGGCTGCACACCTACGGCGGCATGGCTGGACGTGACATGGAAGCCTTGGCGATTGGCATCACGGAAAGTGTGCAGGATGATCACATCAGCGCGCGTGTTGGGCAGGTCGAATACCTCGGCAACCGGTTGATGGAGATGGGCGTGCCGATTGTGCAACCCATTGGCGGGCACGCGATCTATCTCGACGCAAAAGCCATTCTTCCGAATATTCCGCAAGATCAATTCCCGGCGCAGGCGCTGGCAGCAGCGCTCTACATCGATGCGGGTGTGCGGGTTATGGAACGTGGTGTGGTATCGGCGGGACGTGACAAAGACACTGGTGAAAACTTCATGCCAAAGCTGGAGTTGGTGCGCCTGACACTGCCGCGCCGGGTGTATACGCAGGCACATATGGATGTGGTCGCGGAAAGTGTGCAGCGTGTGATGCAGGGCGCAGCGGACATTCGCGGTCTCAAGTTCACATATGAGCCGGATTGCCTGCGTTTCTTCCGTGCGCATTTTGCGCCGGTTGATGGCTGATCAGATTGAAAAACGCTCTTGGGGCCTGATTTGCAGGCCCCTTTCGCAAGCTGAAAGGCGGGACAGCTAGTTTTCCCGCTTCAACGCTCCACTCAACACCGCAATCATCAGCGCCAATACAGCCAGCACGCCAAAGGACACCCGAAGTGAGGTGGCGTTGGCGATGAAGCCAATCACGGGCGGGCCGAGCAACATGCCGCCGTAACCGAAGGTGGCGGTTCCCGCGAGGGCTTTGCCAGGGCTTTCATGCGGGTCGTTGGCGGCGCGGCTGAAGGCGAGGGGGAAGATCAAAGCGTAGCCGATGCCCATCATCACAAAGCCCACCAGCATCACCTGTGGCACCGGGAACAGCACCGTTAGGGCTGCTCCTGTTGCGGCCACAAGTCCACTGACGCGGGCGGCCAAATGGGGTGAGGTGTGGTGGGTGATCCAGTCGCCCAGGAGGCGCATGATCACCATGGTCACGGAGAAGATTGCATAGCCCATGGCGGCCCAGTTTTCAGGCGCACCGCCAATGTCCACAAGATAAACCGCGCTCCAGTCTGCCATGGCGCCTTCGCCCATAGAGGCACCGAGTGCGAGCAGGCCGACCAGCACGAGCTGGCCTTTGGGGATCGAAAAAATCGGCGCCTTGCTGTCGCGGTTGAGCGGAGAGGTCCACGGGATGTTGCCGAGCCAAAACAGCAGCGCGGTCAAGGGGATGCCCACAATGGCGTAGTGCGTGAGCGGTGCAGCGTTGAGGCTGATGGCGGCAAAGCCAGAGGCGGCACCGATGCCTGCTCCGAGGCTCCACATTGCGTGGTACGACGACATTTGCGGACGTTTGGCCCAGCGTTCAACCTCTGCGCCCCAGGCATTCATCGTGACGTCCATACCGCCGTGCGCTGCGCCAAACAGGAAAAGGACTGTGCCAAGCAGCCAGACGTTGGGTGTGAGTGCGAGCGCTAACACAAAGATCAAATTGGCCAAGACAAATGCTTTGGTCACGCGGGCCGCGCCAAAGTGGTCTGCGAGGCGGCCTGCCAGCGGGAAGGCGCAGATCGCGCCAGCTGCAAGCAGGAGCAGCAACCCGCCGAGTTCCGCGTGGTTGAGATCATGTGTGGCTTTGAAGGCAGGGATGCGGCTGGCCCACAACCCAAAAATCGAGCCGTTGATGGCAAACATGGCGGCAATCGCCAGCCATCCGGCGCGGCGGGTGAGATGTGCGGGGGCCGGGGCGTGCGATGGGTCGGTCGTTGCGGTCATCGGAAGCTTTCGGGCTTGAGGCCGTATTTGGCGAGTTTGTCATACATGGTTTTGCGCGGCAGCTTGAGCGCTTCAGCGGCGGCTGCGGCCCGACCTTGGTGCTTGCGCAGCGCTTCTGCAAGCAAGGATCGCTCAACCTGTGCCATTTGGTCGGCCAGTCCCAGGCCAGCGGTTTGGGTTTCCTCGCCTGGCAGGCCCAGGGTGAAGCGCATGGCCGCACTCATGAGCGCGCGGGCGTTGCCGGGCCAGTCCTGCGCCATCAGGGACGAGATCACATCGGAGGTGATCTCCGGGGCGTCGATGCCCGCTTGTTCGGCGGCTTGGGCCACGTAGTGGCGGAACAAAACAGGGATGTCCTCGGGGCGTTCGGACAGGCCGGGGATGCGGACTTGCAGCGCTTCGAGGCGGTAAAAAAGGTCGGCGTGCAGGGCGCCAGATTGCACGGCGTCATCCAGCGGCGCGGCGCTGCCAAAGATCAGGCGTGGGTGTTCGCCAGTTTCCAGCAAAGTGAGCAGGGCAAATTGCGTCTGCATCGGCATGGAATGCACATCGTCCAAAAAGAGGGTGCCGCCTTGGGTTCCCTCGACGGCAACCGCAAAGGCGGCAGGATCCATGCCCGCGGCGGTGTGTTTGGCAAAGGGGCCTTCGGGATGCGCGCCGCAGAGGTGGATGACCTCGGCCACTTTGGAGATGCCTGCGCCGGGCGGGCCGGAGATCAGCACCTCAGCGTTAATGCGGGCCACAGACCGGGCGCGATGGCGCAGGGCTTCGGCTTGGGGCGAGGTGCCGTAGATGATGCGGGCGGCGGCGTCGCCAGTTTCGAGCTGCGCTTTGAGGTGGCGGTTTTCCAGCGCCATGGCGCGGGCTTTTTGGGCGCGTTCGATCACGGCGATGAGTTCGGCCGGGGCGCAGGGTTTTTCCAGAAAGCCAAAGGCGCCTTGGGTCATGGCGCGCACGGCCATGGGAATATCACCTTCGCCGGTGAGCAGG
The DNA here is from genome assembly GCF_947493595.1 of uncultured Shimia sp. Lineage (GTDB taxonomy): Bacteria > Pseudomonadota > Alphaproteobacteria > Rhodobacterales > Rhodobacteraceae > Shimia. The sequence goes on from NZ_CANLRL010000009.1 coordinate 206,929, forward strand.
ATCACGGGCAATTCGGCGTCGGTGTCGCGGGTGAACTGCAGGAGGTGAAAGCCGTCGCGGCCGGGCATGCGCATGTCCGAGAGGATCACGCCGGCGAAACGCGCGGTGATGTGGTCCTTGGCTTCGACAAAGGAGCCTGCGGAGATCACCGGAAACTCTTCGAGCTCCAGCGTCTGTGTCAGGGCTTCGCGCACGATGGGGTCGTCATCGACCACCAGAACAGGCGCTGTCATGGCTGGCTCTCCTCTTGCCATTGGTCCAACTCGACGGTGAACAGCGCGCCGCCGGAAGGCAAGTTTTGCCCGCGAATGTTGCCGCCAAAGCTTTGCACCAAGCCATAGCTGATAGAGAGGCCGAGGCCCATGCCTTCTGCGCTGCCAACCTCCTTGGTGGTGTAAAACGGATCAAAGATCTTGTCGGGGGCGTCGATGCCGGGGCCGGTGTCTTGGATATTCACACAGAGGCGCGGCGCCGTGACAATAGAGATGTTGATCTGACGTTCCTCGCTGTCGGACATGGCGTCGGCGGCGTTATTGATCAGGTTCACAAACACCTGTGCGAGGCGGACTTCGCCGCCCAATGCATAGATGGGCATGTTGTAGGAATGGGCGGCCCAGCTGAGGTTGATGTTGTCCTGGTTGAGGCGCAGTTCGGTGAGTTCCACGGCCTGGCTGATGGTGGCCACCAGATCCACGCGGCCCATGGGCTCGTTTTCGTTGCGGGCAAAGGCGCGCAGGTTTTTGATGATGCGGGCCATGCGGGTGGCCATCTGCGAGATGCGGGTGAGGTTTTCGCCAGCCTTTTCGGTGTTGTCGCGATCCAGGAACCGGGTGCCGTTGTCAGCAAATGTCTGAATGGCCTGTAGCGGCTGGTTGAGTTCATGGCTGATGCCGGCGCTCATCTGGCCAAGGGCAGAAAGCTTGCCTGCCTGCACCAGATCAGCCTGTGCCTTTTTGAGGGCGGCCTCAGCCTCTTCGCGTTCGGTGATTTCACGGCGCAGGGCTTCGTTGGTGGAAGACAGTGCCTTGGTGCGGATGGTCACACGTTCTTCGAGTTCGGCGTTGGCCTGGGCCAGCACGCGGCGGCGTTCCAGCACTTGCAGCAGGATCAGCCCAAACACCATGACCACGGCGGCAATAGCGCCGGCCTGAAGGCCTGCAATGCGGCGGGCGAAGCTGACGTCGACAATGGCTTCGGCCACAAGATCGATGATTGGCAGGTCTTTCACAATGTGCAGGCCGCGTTCCGGGATATAGGGTCCCCAGTCCATTTTCCAGATTTCATAGCCTGCGGTGGTATGGCTGGTGAAAGCCGGAGCAGGGGCATCGGAAGGGGCGAGGCCGGTGCTGTCAACCGGGCGCTGCCAAAACAAAAGCTCGGAGCGGTTGGTGATGAAAACCTCTTTGGCATCGTCCACAAAGTAGACAGCAGGGCCGTCGCCGCGCCAGTTGCCTTCCACATCGGCCATGTCCACCACAACTGTGAGGACGGCCGCCACTTTTCCGTCTGCGCCAAAACTGGGAGCGGAGAAGTAGAAGGCGCGTTGGTTGAAGCGGGTGTCCACGGCGTGGTGGGTGCCAATGGCGCCGTGCAAGGCGCGGGTGAAATACGGCGCGCCGGTGAGGTTCTCAGACGGGATCGCGTTTTCCTGGGCGGTGGCCAGAATGGTGCCGTCGGCGCTGGCATAGATCAGATCAAGCGCAGCGGTTTTGTCCGCCACCTCCAAAAGCAGGTCGGCGCTGGGCTGGGCGTTGGACTGATCTTTGCTCAGCGCCAGCAGTGTTGGGTGCTCCGCCATTAGGACGGCAAGTTCCTGATAACGCTGCAATTGTGCCGTAAGGCGGTCCGCGGCCAAGGCGAGGTCAGCTTCGCCGCGACGGGCCAGTTGATCCAGCGCCTGCACGTAGCCGTAGCGCCAGACGCCGCTGGCGAGTGCAACAAGCAGGATAAAGAAGAGGAGGAGAATCGTGGCCCGGTGGCGTATCCAAGTTCGCATGCCTTAAGTCTAGCCGTTTGTGCCTGGTGGTGCGAGCGCTCCGAAGCCTGTCGTGGTGACTCATGTTGACGCATGGGTAGGCGGGGATTTGCTTGATAAGTGAATTATTTTGGCTGGAGCCCTTGCCAGCCAATGAACATTCGTTCAGTCTCGCCGCAGCGATCAGGAAAACCATGCCCTTTAGGAGGAAGTGCCCATGCCTATCCGCAATCGTATTGCGCAAATGCACGAAGAGATCACCGGATGGCGGCGTCATCTGCATGAGAACCCCGAACTGTTGTTTGATGTACATGAGACGGCGGATTTTGTGCAGGAACGGTTGAAGGAATTTGGTGTGGACGAGATCACGCCGGGCATTGGGCAGACCGGTGTTGTGGCGGTGATCAAAGGCAAAACAGACACCAAAGGGCGGGTGATTGGGTTGCGGGCAGACATGGATGCGCTGCCGATCCACGAGGCGACCGGGCTGGATTACGCATCCAAGGTTGACGGCAAGATGCACGCCTGTGGGCATGACGGACATACCGCGATGTTGCTGGGCGCGGCGAAGTATCTGGCGGAGACGCGCAACTTTGACGGCGCGGCGGTGATGATTTTCCAGCCCGCCGAAGAAGGCGGCGGTGGTGGCCGGGAGATGTGCCGCGACGGCATGATGGACCGGTGGAACATTCAAGAAGTCTACGGGCTGCACAACGGGCCGGGCACGCCTATTGGTGAATTTGGCATCCGTCCCGGGGCGCTTTTGGCATCGGCGGATGAGTTTGAGATTGTGGTCACCGGCAAAGGTGGCCACGCGGCTGAGCCTCAGGAGGCGGTCGACACAACCCTTGTGGCGGCGCAGATCTTGGTCTCCTTGCAGAGCATTGTATCGCGCAACGTGAAGCCAATTGAACGCGTGGTGCTGACCGTGGGGACATTGGAGACCGACAGCAGTGCTTCCAATGTGATTGCCCATACGGTGCGTATGAAGGGCACCGTGCGGACGTTGGACAACAACAATCGCGAGTTGGCGGAACGGCGCATTCGCGAGGTTGCCACCCATACGGCACTGGCCTTTGGCGCGACAGCAGAGGTGATCTGGGAAGAGGGCTACCCAGTCACGGTCAACCATGATCGTGAAACAGAGTTTGCTGTGGAAGCGGCTCAGGCCGTGGCGGGTGTGGCAAATGTGGACGCCAATGTGCAACCTATTATGCCTGCAGAAGATTTCTCCTTCATGCTGGAAGAGCGCCCCGGTGCCTATATCTTCCTGGGCAATGGCGACAGCGCACAGTGCCACCATCCAGCCTACGATTTCAACGATGAAGCCATCCCGGTGGGCAGCAGCTGGTTTGTCGAGATGATTGAGCGGCGCATGCCGAGCGCAGACTAAAGCAGGGGCAGGGGAGAGAGACATGCCGGTTAAAAACCGTTTCGCGGAGTTGCACGCCGAAATCACCGAATGGCGGCGGGATATTCATGCGCACCCGGAGGTGTTGTATGACACCCATCGCACATCCGCTTTGGTGGCCGAAAAGCTCAAGGCGTTTGGCTGTGACGAAGTGGTCACCGGCATTGGCCGTACCGGTGTGGTTGGGTTGATCAAAGGTAAGACAGATACCAAAGGCAATGTGATCGGCTTGCGAGCGGACATGGATGCGCTGCCAATGGCGGAGCAGACAGGGCTGGAGTACGCCTCGAAGCGTGACGGCGCGATGCATGCCTGTGGCCATGATGGGCACACGGCGATGTTGCTTGGGGCGGCGAAGTATCTCAGCGAGACCCGCAACTTTGATGGGGCCGTGGCGGTGATTTTTCAGCCTGCGGAAGAAGGTGGCAATGGTGCCTTGGCCATGGTCGAAGATGGCATGATGGAGCGCTTTGGCATCAAAGAGGTCTATGGCATGCACAACTATCCCGGCCTGCCGGTTGGCGAGTTTGCCTTGCGCAAAGGACCGTTGCTGGCGGCGGTGGATTTCTTCACCATTGAGATCGAAGGCAAAGGTGGCCATGCGGCGCAGCCGAATAAGACCATCGACCCGACGATGATGGGCAGCCAGATCCATTTGGCGCTGCAGTCGATAGTCAGCCGCAACGCCGATCCTGTGGATCGTGCTGTGCTGTCGGTGACCTCGTTTCAGACCGGCTCGGACGTCTACAATGTGATCCCACACACCGCGACGCTGAAAGGCACCGTGCGGACGTTTAACCCGGATACACAGGATATGGTTGAAGCGCGTATGGAAGAAGTTGTGGCCGGTGTCGCAGCGACGTTTGGCGGCACGGCCACGGTCGACTATCAGCGCATCACGCCTGCAACAATCAACTGGGATGAGCAGGCGGCGTTTGCGGAAGAGGTTGCTACGGCGGTGTCTGGGGGGTGTCATGAAGCGCCTTTGAAGATGGGCGGCGAAGATTTCTCCTATATGTTGCAAGCGCGGCCCGGGGCCTTCATCATGGTGGGCAACGGCGACAGCGCGGCGTTGCACCACCCCGAATATAACTTTAACGACGAGGCAATCCCGCACGGGAGCAGCTTTCTGTCCGAAGTGATCGAACGCCGCATGCCAGCGGTTTAAGAACGTACTATTAAGCGAGGAACAATTATGCCAACCAAGAACCGTTTTGCAGAGTTGCATGACGAAATCACCGCCTGGCGCCGTGATCTGCATGAGAACCCGGAAATCCTGTTTGAAACGCACCGCACCAGCGCGCTTGTGGCGGAGAAACTGGAAGAGTTTGGTCTGGACGAAGTGACCACCGGTATTGGCCGCACCGGCGTTGTTGGCGTGATCAAGGGCAAAGAGACCGGCTCTGGCAAGGTGATTGGTCTGCGTGCTGACATGGATGCGCTGCCTATCCACGAGCAGACCGGTCTGGAGTATGCCTCCAAAACACCGGGCGCGATGCATGCCTGTGGTCACGATGGGCACACCGCCATGCTGCTGGGTGCGGCGAAGTATTTGGCGGAGACCCGCAACTTTGACGGCACGGTTGTGGTGATCTTCCAGCCTGCTGAAGAAGGTGGCGGCGGTGGTCGCGAGATGTGTGAAGACGGTCTGATGGAGCGTTGGGGCATTCAGGAAGTTTACGGCATGCACAACTGGCCGGGTGTGCCGCTGGGCACCTTTGCGATCCGTCCGGGCTCGTTCTTTGCGGCAACCGACCAGTTTGAAATCCACTTTGAAGGTCGAGGCGGTCACGCTGCCAAGCCACATGACACGGTGGACACCACTGTGATGTCCGCGCAGGCGGTTCTGGCGCTGCAGACCATTGCCAGCCGCAACGCTGATCCGGTGGATCAGGTGGTTGTCTCCGTGACCAGCTTTGAGACCTCGTCCAAAGCGTTCAACGTGATCCCGCAGAAGGTGCACATCAAAGGCACCGTGCGCACTATGTCCAAAGATATGCGTGCCTTGGCGGAAGAGCGTATCAACGACATCTGCAACGGCATCGCGGCGACCTTTGGTGGCACAGTCGAAGTCAAATACCACCGCGGCTACCCGGTGATGGTGAACTCTGAAACACAGACCGAATTTGCCGCCGAAGTGGCCAAGTCGATTTCTGGTCAGTGTGATGAAGCACCGCTGGTCATGGGCGGCGAGGACTTTGCCTTCATGCTGGAAGAGCGTCCGGGGGCCTATATTTTGGTGGGCAACGGCGAAGACGGCGCGATGGTTCACCACCCGGAATACAACTTTAACGATGAGGCCATTCCGGCGGGCTGTTCCTGGTGGGCAGAAATTGTTGAGCAGCGGATGCCTGCTGCCTAGGTGACGAGGACGGCGGCGCTATAATCAGCGCCGCCGGTCCCGCAATGCAACAGGGTTAGGAGGCCTTGCGGTGTTCCAACTGGGTCGACAATGCCTGCAGAAGGTGGGCCTTGTTGATCGGCTTTGACAGGAAGTAGTCCATGCCTGCTTCCAGACACGCGTCTTTGTCACTGTCAAAAGCATTGGCTGTCAGCGCCACAATGGGCGGCTGATGAATGGGCAAAGACCGGATGATGCGGGTGGCCTCCACCCCGTCCAGCTCCGGCATCGACATGTCCATCAGAACCACATCCGGATTGTAGGCTTTGCAAAACTCGACAGCCTGCAGCCCGTTTTCCACCTCAATCAGTTCCACGTCAAAAGCGGACAGGTATTTTTGCACCAGCAGGCGGTTTGTCTTGTTGTCTTCGGCCAGCAGGATGCGCGCGCCATCTAAGTGTTCTGAAGCAAACACAGGTGGGGCGGTGTCCTGTGGGGTGGCCCCCAACGCAGGCTGGGTGTTGATGGTGGCGACAAAACAAGCGCCTTCTTCATAGTCATCACAGAGGATGATATTACCGCCCATGCGCCGGGCCAGCATGGCGGAGATTGTCAAGCCAAGCCCGGTGCCGCCAAAGGCCCGCGTGGTTGCGGCATCCGCCTGGGCGAAGCGGTCAAAAATGTGCTTTGCCTGCTCAGAAGAGATGCCAATACCGGTGTCATAAACGCCAATTTTGATGCCATGCTCCGCGTCATCGTCCCGGCTTACCTGAACCCGTACCCCGCCTTCGGAGGTGAATTTCACAGCGTTGCCAACCAGGTTCACAACAATCTGGCGCAGCCGGCCATCGTCGGATCGCACGTTTTTGGGCAGGTCATCGGCATAGTCCACTGTGAGCGAAATGCCCTTTTTTTCCGCCTTGTGGCGCAGCAGCTCGACCGCACTGTTGATACAGCGGCGCAGGTTGAAATCAACCTCGGACACCTCCAGCTTGCCGCTTTCCAGACGGGATAGATCCAAGATGTCGTTGATGATTTTAAGCAGTGCGTGACCACTGTCACGCAGGGTTTCGACACATTGGCGATCGTCGATCGAAAGGTCGCTTTCGCTCAGCACATCAGCCATGCCCAGAATGCCATTCATGGGCGTGCGAATCTCATGGCTCATATTGGCGAGGAACTCAGATTTGGCGCGATCGGCCTTTTCCGCCACGAGCTTGGCTTCGGCCAGATCCTTCTCGTAGTTTTTGGTGCGGGTGATGTCGCGCTCGATCCCGATGTTCATCGTGATGTTGCCGTCTTCGTCTTTGATCGGGAAGATATTCGTGCCAACCCAAATGTCCCGGCCGTCTTTGGTTTTGTTGACAATCTGACAATGGAACCGGTTGCCTTGGATCCGCTGGTCGATCATGGCTTGGATGGTGTCTGGGCTGGTATTCTCTGAATTCAGCAACTTGCCAACGTGTTGGCCAACCGCCTCCTCGGAGCTGTAGCCCATCATGCGGGTAAAACCGGCGTTCACCCACTGAATTATGCCATCCGGCGTGCTCAGGATAATGCTGTCGGAGGCATGTTTGGCCACAAGAGACAGGCGCTCAAGCTCGGTTTCGCGGCGCTTTAAGGTATCGATGGCGTGCCTACGTGTCTCGGACAGGCGTCCGGCAGCAAAAGTTGGAATAAAAATAAGCAGGCCAACAAAGAGGAAGAAGATCCGGGTACCCCAAACGTCGTCAGCGGCTGTGGCCCATCCAATTTTGGGGCGCACGGCCATTTGCCAGGACCCACTTGGCAATTGAATGTCCATCAGGATCGGCGTGTCGTCCAGAATGGTGCTGTCGCCAAAAAAGAGCTCGCCCTGAGCGCCGGTGCCATCTTTGCCTATGAGGGCGACGTCGATGGCCAGAGAGGGATCTAAGAGCCCTGCTTCCTTGTAGAGGACATCCGCATCTATGACAGCGGCGACCAAACCCCAAAAACGCTTTTGCCCGTTGCGAGTGTCCCAGACCGGGAAGCGTCCCACAAAACCGGTTCCGCCCTGCACCAGATTTAAGGGGCCGGCAAGAACCACGTCGCCGGTGTCGCGCACCCGGAAGGCGGCCGCACGCTGGGCTTCATTCTTGTTGTAGTCCAATCCAAGCGCCGCTTTGTTGGGCTCATAAGGGTAGACGCGGTTCACAACCAGATCCGGCGCCAGTGCGATATTGAGGAATTCGTGACGGGTGCCCATCACTTGGCTTGCAAGCGCACTGTAGCCTTCCTGGGACATGTCCAAATTGGCGGATAACGCTGCCACCATGCCGCGCACCAACTGGATATCCGCGGTGACGTAACCCTCCAATTGGGCGCGCAGGCGGCTGGCTTCACTGCTGATCAGGGCCCGTTGCTCTTGTTGCGCAATCACGGTCTCGCTTTTCTCAGCGTAATTTGCCAAGAAGAACACCACAGCAAGCGCGATGAATGAGGGCAGATAGGTCCGTCTGGCCAGCGAGCGGCTTAAGGTCCAAAAAGATGTTGTCAGTGACATTTGGGATCCGGCATCAAATACGTAACAAACAGTGGCGTCAGGCGCACTGTTTCAGAAAGTCCTTCACCACTTATTAACGTGGGTTTTCGCGTAAGCGTTGTTTGGCGGCAACGCTTTGCCCGGGCATGGTCTTGGGCTTTGGCCAGTGTATATAAGGTTGAGAACCACAGCAACGGACGGGCACCTTGGTATGGGCATTGAGCAAAAAAGCGCAGAGGTTTCGCTTGGGTGGCAGTTGCGCAGCTACCTGGCCTTGCGTGTTGTGTTGCAGCCGGTGATGCGCGCTGTGGTGGCCCGCCGCGTGGCACGTGGCAAAGATGATCCCACACGTGCGCAAGAGAAACTCGGGCAAGCTGGGTTGGCGCGGCCTGAGGGCCCATTGATCTGGCTACATGCGGTGGGGTTGGGCGAAGTCCTGGCTCTGCGGCCTTTGTTGCAAGTGATGGGGGAATTGGCGCCGGAAGCCCATTTCCTGGTCACCTCAACCGCCCGCAGTTCAGCCCAGGTTTTGGGGCAAAACCTGCCGCCCCGGGTGATGCATCAGTTTTTGCCGCTGGACGGCCCCACTTATGTCGCCCGCTTTTTGGACCATTGGCGGCCGGATCTGTCGATTTGGTCGGAACAGGACCTTTGGCCCGGGGCAATTGTCGACATTGCCGGCCGTGGTATCCCCTTGGCGTATATCAATGCTCGAATCTCTCAAGACGGGTTTGAGCGCCGGCACAAAGTGCGGTCGGGCTTTAAAGACCTGATGCAGATGTTTGCCTTTGTGGCAGCACAGGAGCCAACCTCCGCAGATTACTTGAAGCGGCTTGGCGCAGTCGCGCCGCAGGTCATGCCGTCGCTCAAACCGGCGGCTGCGCCCTTGAACGTAAATACGGAAGCTTTGGATGAGTTGCGAGGGGCTTTGGCAAATCGGCGATGCTGGGTTGCGGCCTCCAGTCATGTGCCGGATGAGGCAGTGGCCATTGCCGCCCAAAAAGAGGTGTTAAAAACGGACCCTGACGCGCTGCTGATTGTTGCACCACGTGCGCCGGAGCGGGGGGCAGAGATCTGTCAGGCGCTGGCAGGGGCAGGGGTGTCGTTTGCGCAGCGCAGTTGTGGGCAGATGGTCGAGAAGCGCCATCAGGTCTATGTGGCCGACACGCTTGGTGAACTGGGTCTGTGGTATCGACTTGCACAGGTGGCGTTGATTGGTGGCAGTTTTGGCAACACAGAAGGGCACAATCCCTGGGAAGCCATCGTGCTGGGTTGCCCTGTGATGTGCGGTCCCAACACGGCCAACTTTACTCAGGACTATCGTCAGTTGGAAGCGGAGGGTTTGGCGCATCGCGTTGCTGACGATGCGCAGGCTGCCCGTCAGCTGGCCGATCGGGTAACCGGAGGTCAGCACACCGCCGCAACCACCCGTGCGACCCAATTGGTCTTAGAGGCACAGCAGGCACTGAAGCCTCTGGCTCGTCAGCTACTGTCTCTGCAGTCCCTGTGACTCGCGAGAGACGCAACGGGCACGCGCTGTGGGGTAGGGGGAGAGAAAGGGCATTGTTTCTTCCGTATTTCCGCACCTCCGTAATACAGTTGCGATACCGACGTATTACCGACGTGGATTTGGGCGCTTG
>NZ_CANLRL010000010.1 GCF_947493595.1 uncultured Shimia sp.
TAATCAAACCAACCAGATGAGCCGAACTCTCTCTTAGTTTAGGCCGCCCTTGGTTCCAAAAACTCTGACGACGCACACACGTAAGTCGAACTTCAGGAACCTTTTCGGAATAACTTTTTAGCAGTTGTTGCTCGGGTCTTGGTGGTTGCCCCCACGTCTTCAACTTGGTATCGTCCCTATGACTGCTTCGAGGATGCACTTGCAGCGAAAGTCTGCAATCCCTTCCAATGTGATTGATGATCATGTCCGCTTTGGGCCAAAAAGCGGGCATGGCACTAGTTGCGATCAAAGGCAGCTTTGCCCGCATTGGAGCCATTCGGCATCCGAAGCAGCGAACGGCCGCTTCCCGCCCTCGTTGCCAAAGTCCAATTTTCGCTTTGGGCTGGAAACAGCCATTGAAGCCCTTTCGGCAAACGACAGCTCCGTCCCGCACTGTTGACCTCCAACCCGCCAAAATGCTGCAGCCGTGCGCGAACGACCGGTTCGGTGACGCTGCGCTGCAGCGACAGGCTTTGTCTCCAAAGGCAGGAATGGGCCGTCTGAAAGACTTTGCAAAACCCGCTTTCTGCGCATTGCCGCCATATGACTTTGGCGCAGCAACGTTCAATCGAGTTCTTCCGGACCTCAGAGGTGGTGCCGCAATTCGGTGATAAGTTGCCCGGTCAACATCGGGTTGTCGTTGTGGAGGGAGTGGTGGGTCGGAGGATCCGTCATGGAAACACCAAATTTACCTGCCATTCGCGCGCTACGCCCTGCCAAGAACAAAGGGCGGATCGTTGGTCAGAAGCGACCGCTCAAGCCCAAACACGTTTGGGCGATCAGGGTGCGACTAGAGTTGGCTGAGAACCATCGCGACTTGGCGCTCTTTAATTTGGCCATCGACAGCAAGTTGCGCGGCTGTGATCTGGTCAAAATGAAGGTTGTCGATGTCATGGCATCAGGTCAGATCAAGGAGCGCGCATCGGTTCTGCAAAGCAAAACGCAAAAACCTGTCCGCTTCGAAATCTCCGAAGGCACCCGCGCCTCACTCGAAAAGTGGATGCAAGACCCGCTGATGGTTGGATCCGCACACCTCTGGCCTGGCCGGTTTCACGAACGCCTTCATATCTCCACCCGCCAATATGCGCGGATCGTCCGTGACTGGGTGACGTCGATTGGCCTTGAGGCGAGCGCATACGGCACGCATTCGATGCGAAGGACCAAGGTAACGCAAATCTACAAAAAGACGGGCAACCTTCGCGCAGTGCAGCTGCTGTTGGGCCATACGAAGATGGACAGCACTGTTCGATACCTCGGCGTCGAGCTTGAGGATGCCCTTGCGATTGCAGAGGCCATAGAAATCTAAGTAATCAGGGCCGTCTTCACTGACGGCCCTGAGCGGACATTCGAGCTTGTTGCGGCGGATATCGGCTTTGAGCACACAATGACCGATGCTGCGCAGAACACGAATGGCGATCACGCTTCTGATTGGTTGCAGGATACGTTACACGTCTGTCTGGCAAAACCGCTCAGTTTCATCCTGCAAGTCAAATTTGCGCAGGCATGTAGCGCTGTTCAATTGAGGGGCGGATTTTTTTGTTTATGGCAAAAAGAAAACCTGCTCCATTCCTGCCCACCACTCTTCGTCTTTGCGCGTGTCCAGAGGTCGCTGCATCGGACCGCAAACTTGCCACCAATCTTGAGTGGCCTCATGCTCCGAAATAGCCGCCATATCCGCTTCAAAATCAGAGCCGGTGTATTCCCAGTAACTGAACATCAGGTTCTCAGGTTCACGCAGGAAAATTGAATAATTGGAGATGTTGGACTGCTTTAGACGAGCCAAAACATCAGGCCAAACCTCCGCATGAAGCTGTTTGTATTCTGCGATATTTTCTGGAGCGATCCCAATCACCATTCCCATGCGTTGTACCATTTTAATCCTAATCCTTGCGGGGGCCTTTCAGGCCGTAAAAAGCCTGGGCGTTGCCACCCATGATCTTGGCACGATCCACTGCGGAGACCTTGCTCAATAGCGTGTCGACGGTGCCACGCCAGTCCGTGTAAGTGCTGGCGAGATTGACCACAGGCCAATCGCTTCCAAACAGAGTTTTGTCAGGGCCAAAAAACTGCAAAACATGTGCTGCAAATGGTGCCAGGTCGGACATCGTCCAAGCCGGTCCAATTTCGGTGACCAGTCCGGACAGTTTGCAATGCACATTTGGCAATTCAGCCAAGCGGCGCATGCCCTGCATCCATTCTGTATCCGGCGTCCGCGCGCCACCCATCTTCGGTTTGGCAATGTGATCTATCACAATAGGCAAACTTGGGTGCAATCTTGCAATTTGACTGATGGGTTCCAGATGACGTGGTTGGATCAGCGCGTCAAAACACAGCCCCAGATCAGCCATGTGAGACAAGGCGGGGGCAACCGTGTCACTCAAAATCCATCCCGTTTCTTCTATGTTTTGCAGCATCGGGCGAAGGCCCTTGAGGGTGGAATTCTGTTGCAGCCGATCAATCACTTTCGGAGCATCTGGCACAGCGAGATCGACCCACCCGACCACACCAGCCACCCAATCCACTTCGCTGGCAATTTGCAAAAGGAACTCGGTCTCAGCGACAGTGTCCGTAGCTTGCACAAGCACCGTGCGATCAACGCCGGCAGCCGCAAGAAGCGGTGCCAGGTCGGCTGGTTCAAAATCGCGGAAAATGTCTGCGACGGTTTCATTCGGCCACGGGTAGTCGCCCCGTTTGAGCTTCCAGAAATGCTGATGGGCGTCAATGATCATTGGTCAGCTGCAATCATGCCATGGGTGATGAGGTCGTCCCACAGCGCGGCTGGCACAGGCGCATTGAACTGGGCGATGTTGCGCTTCAGCGAGGTCGCTTTGCTTGTTCCGATCAACGTAGACGCCACAAGCGGATGCTGGTCCGGATATTGAAGGGCCGCGGCGGGCAACGCGGTGTCATGCTGCGCGCACACAGCCTCAATGTTGGCGACTTTTTCCAAGATTTCAGGGGACGCAGGCGCATAGTTGTAATGCGCTCCGGAACGGGGGCCTGTGGCCAAAATTCCAGAGTTAAAGACCCCACCAATCACCAGCCGCACGTTGTGTTGACGCAGTAGTGGAAAGAGCCGAATACGTGCCGACTGGTCCAACAAGGTGTACCGTCCGGCCAGTAAGATCAGGTCCATCTCGAACTGCCCCAGCAACTCCTCGCAGATTTCCACCGTATTGACGCCGAGACCAACGGCCTTCACGGTGCCATCAGCTTTGAGTTCTTCCAGCGCCTTTACACCAGACTCAAGCAACTGCGCACGGTGATGATTTGTGTCTGTGCCCGCGTCGGGGTCCCCAATGTCATGCACAAACAGGATATCGATGCGGTTCAACCCAAGCCGCTGAAAACTGTCCTCGACCGACCGCATAATGCCGTCATACGTGAAATCGAAGTGTTGCTTGAGCGGCCAAGCGTTGTGAAAGCCATTGATGACCTCTGGCGGATCGCTGTCGGGTGTCAGAACACGCCCAACTTTGGTGGAAAGCACCCAACCGTCTCGATCGCGCAAGAAATTCCCAAGCAGACCTTCAGACGCGCCATTTCCATAGTGGGGCGCGGTGTCATAGTACCGAATGCCGTTGTCCCACGCGCTGGTGAGAACATCCTGAACAGCGGAATGGCTGACGGGGCGGTAGAGGCCTGCGAGAGCGGCTGTGCCAAGAGCCAGGCGATGAGTGTCATTGAGCATTGAAATGGCCTTAGTTGGGATGACATCCGGGCTCCGCCGGAGCCGCGGTTTTATAGGTCAGGACAAATTCAACATGGCCCAGGTCTTCGGATGCGGTGGTTTGGCCCTGACCAAGCGCCACCAGCTTTTGGACAATCTCCGCACCGACATCTTGCAACGTCGTTCCACCGTCCAATATCCGACCCGCATTTACGTCCATATCGCCGGACATGCGGTCATAGGTTTCGGGGTTGGCGCAAACTTTGAGGACCGGTGAAATGGCCGACCCGACCACCGACCCCCGCCCGGTGACAAAGATCACAACGTGTGCGCCGCAAGAGATCAGTTCAATGATTTCAGCGTTGTCATTGATGTTTGGATAGCCATACTTCGGTGGTCCGTCCGGCACGACATCCAAAAGGTACAGCCCGCCCGCGGGGGCAGTTTGGGCGGGGCGGAGGATACCCGCTATTTTGCTTTGACCCGACTTGGCATAGGCGCCAAGTGATTTTTCCTCGATGGTCGATAGTCCGCCGGTGGCATTGCCGTTGGAAAAAGACCCGTAGCCCATTGCTTCATAATACTTGGCCGCTTTGTCTACCGAAGCGATGATCGCAGGGCGCAGCGCCTCATCGGCAACCCGATCCGCCATGACATGTTCACAGCCGATCAGCTCACCGGTTTCCTCGAAAATGCAGGTTGCGCCCGCTTGGACTAACATATCAAAAGCCACGCCAGCAGCTGGGTTTCCGGTGATGCCAGATGTGGCGTCAGAGCCCCCACAAATGGTGCCAATCACCAGCTCAGACACCGCCATCTCGACCTTTGGTTGAGCCATGATTTGAGCATGGGTCAGTTTGATCCAGTCCTGTCCAGCCTTAACTGCGGGACCGGTCCCTCCTACGTCTTGAATGGTGATGATATCCACTGGGCGACCTGAGGCACGGATGACCTCTGCCAATTGGGTCTTTTTGAAATTTTCACATCCGAGCGACACGAGCTGAACAGCCCCAACATTTGGGTGCGTACACAGGGCGGCCATCATGTCCTGACCGTAGTCTGATGGAAAACAGCCGGAAAATCCCACAACCTGCACGTCCCCATCCGGAAAAGGTCGGGCGATCTGCTTGCAGACGTGGTGCGCGCATTCCACCAGATACGCAACCAACACAACGTTGCGAATACCCTTCCTGCCGTCTTTGCGCGGCCAAGCCATCATAGCGGTCATCGGTTACTCCATCACCTCAACTTGGGTGTATCGGCTGGTCAGGTTGTGAACATGCACATGTGCGCCGAGCGGAATGTCCGCCGCTGCAAACCCAATGGGAAAGCCGTACTTCACGATATCTCGCCCTGCGGGGATGTCCTCTGCGGCCAGCTTGTGACCAAGACCCAGGGTCTGGGGTACAAAGACCTCCAGCCCGGACAGACGAATGTGTTCGCCAGCCTGAATGGTCGATTTTAGCACGACGATATTGTCACCTTCGGCAAGCGTCATAACACGGGGATCGTTTGATGGCTGTCGAGTCATGTTTCGTTGTCCCATGTCACACTGCGCAGAAGTGTTGTTCGTGCGGCATTCAAGTGCGTCTGAAAGAGATCCAAGGCACTTTGTTTGTCGCCGGCCTCCAACGCACGTATCACCGCTAGGTGCTGTTGAGCGGCAACAAGGTTGCGCTCGTGTTCGTCTTGTTTGTTCCACCGGTAGTGGTAGTGGAAAATCACGGAAACCAGCTCAAAGAAGTCGTCGATAAACCTGTTCCCAAGACCGTCGAGCAGAATCCTATGAAACTGCTCGTCCAGACGCGGGAAGTTCAAAAATTCGGCGTCGATATTGCGAATGATACTCTCGTGAGCCTTATCGAGCGCAACCAGCTGCGCAAACCTTGTCGAGTCCGGTCCAGCATCAAGCAAGGCCTGAAAGGCGCGCTGCTCAAACATCTCCCGCACATCAAAAAGTTCGATGGCAAAATCCTGTGTAAAGCCTCTCAGCACCCAATGCCGGTTGGGTTCTTTCTCAATCAATCCAAAACGAGAAAACTTAATCAGGCACTCCCGGAGCACCGACGCACTTGCGCCAAATTCCCTCACCATCTCGCTCTCATGCAAAATTGTCCCCGGCTTTAGATCCCCCCCAAGGATGTATTCCATGAATTGAGTTTCAACGCGCTCGCTGGTCGAAAGCGTCTCTTCTTTGGCAAAATAATCTGCCGCAACCGGTTTTCGCAGAACGGTTTTGGTGCGCCCAGACCATTGAATGATGCCGCTTTCATTCAATTGCGCCAGCACAGCACGCACCGTGGTCCGACTGATGCCGAGGCGCTGAGTCAATTCAACTTCGGACGGCAATGTATCCTCGATTGGCAACGCCGCCACAAAATCCAAGCTGCGGTTGAGGCTGTCTTTGTAAGTCGAATTGTCACGTGACATGAAATGGCTCTGTTTGTTTTTAAAAGATTAAGTAACTGTCTTACATCACGCCGAATGTTGCAAAGGCGTCTTGTGTCGACATGCCGTTCTTTATCGCTTTGGAGACGTCGTTCTCGGTGGCGACTTTAATCAACGCATCCTCGATGGCTTGGCTTTCAACCTCTTGCGGGATGATTAGAACCCCCTCGTCATCGGCAAAGATCAGATCACCGGATTGCACATCGACACCCTCAACGGAAATCGGCACTCGATAGTCCAGAACCTTGCCGCGTACCCCTTGATCCTGCGCATACGCGCCGCGTGAGAATGTTGGAAAACCAAGGCGTCTTATTTCATCGGTATCGCGGATAAATCCGTCCAGTATTGCGCCGGCTGCTTTCAACTGCAGAGCACGAGTAGACATCAACCCTCCCCAAAGCGCGTATTCAAAAGAAGCACCAGAAGCGATGTAGATCTCATCTTCTTTGAGGTCATCCAAGGCTTCGAACATAAGGCCAAATGGTTTTGCTGTCAGCGGCCCATGACCGTGGCCCTCGAGGTAATCCGCCTCCAAGACCGTCATGGCGCGTCCGGTGAGTTTGGTGCCACTGACCAGCGGTTTGATGGGTTGCGGCAGAAACTGCTTACGATACCCCAACACGTCCAGAACGTCGCCAATCACCGCAGTGAACAGCTTTTCTTTCATTATAGAAAACAGCTCTTTGTCGGTCATTTTGCCCTCCTCAAAACCCAGTTGCTCCGCCGCCGTCCACAAGCAGCACCTGCCCGGTCACATACTTCGCAGCGGGCGCGCACAGAAAGGCGCAGGCCCATCCGATATCTTCCGGATCGCCCAGTGTGCCCATGGGAATGCGCCCCATGATCTTTGCCTTACGCTCCGGGTCGCCTTTGGTGGCGGTGCGGAAAACGTCGGTGTCGATCCAACCCGGCGCGACCCCGTTCACACGAATACCGCTTTGGGCAAATTCTGCGGACAGAGCGCGGATCACGCCGTTGATTGCAGTTTTGGAGATTGTGTAGCCGGACACATTGGGCTGTCCAATGTAGGCGGTCATCGAGGAAATGAAGAGAACAGACCCTTTGGTTCCCGCTTTCAACATGCTGTCCATGATGGCACGGCTCAATTCCAAGGCACCGCGTACATGCACATCAAACACACTGTCAAAGTCGCCGAGATCAGACTCTATGAACGGCTTTTTGATAGTGTTGCCTGCATTATTCACCAAAATATCAAAAGACCCGTGATCAGCGTGCAATTGGGCTGCAGCGGCAGGAATGGCCGTAATATCCGTCAAATCCAGCACCTGATACCGCGTGCCCATGCCAATCTCAGCACAAGCGTCCCGCAGCACGTCTTCGCGCCGACCGGCAATCACCACCTTGGCACCACTTTGCGCAAGGCTTGTTGCGATGGCTTTTCCCAATCCAGTGCCGCCACCGGTCACCAGCGCGGTTTGTCCGCTCAAGCCGTATTGTTCTGTGAGGCAGGTTGCGTCAGTCATGGCCGTTGCCTTGCATGTCGATCATTACCTTAAAAATGTCTTGGCGATTGGCTTCCCAGAAGGGGAAGGCCTTCGCGGCGTCATCCCAAGAGAAGACGCGCGAAATGATTTTTTGAGACAATCCGGGCGTCGCTTGGAGATGGTCGATAACCGCCTCAAAATCGGTGCGTGTCGCATTTCGAGAGCCCATGATGTCGAGCTCCTTGAGATTGAACAGTGATGTGTTGTAGCTCACTTCAGATTTTGCGTAGCCGACATAAACCACGCGCCCGCCAAAACAGGCCAGATCCACCGCGCTGCGAAAGGTTTCGGGCAAGCCAACAGCTTCGATGACAACATCTGCGCCATGTCCATCGGTGAGTGCGGCCACGCGATCGGACAAAGACTCCGTGAGCGGGTTGATAATGTCTTGCACGCCGAGATTGCGCAGCGTTGCCTTCTTGGCGTCACTGATTTCAACCACAATCACCCGTGCGCCGCGCGCCAGTGCGCCAACAACGGCACCGACGCCAATCATACCTGCGCCGAGGACAACCACGGTGTCGTGTTGGGTGACCGTGCCGCGTTGAACCGCGTGAAACCCAACGGACAAAGGCTCCACTAAGGCTTGTTCATGCAGGGAAAGCTGGTCGTTCAGGATCAAGCGATCATAGGGAACAACCAATTGGGACGCCATGCCACCGTCACGTTGCACGCCAAGTGTTTCGTTGAATTTACAAGCGTTTGGACGTCCTGTACGGCAGGCTGAGCATTGTTTGCAAGCGGTATAGGGGATCACAATTGCCTTGGCGCCAGGTGCGCATTTGACTGGTACATCCTGCCCGTATTGCACAATGGTTCCACCAATTTCATGGCCCGGAATACGAGGCAACGTCGCCAGCGGATTCAGGCCCCGATATGTATTGAGATCGCTGCCACACAGACCAACACACCCAACCTCTAAGAGGACGTCTTGCGGACCCAGGTTTGGCGTCTCCACCGTGGTGAAGGCAGTTTCGCCAATAGAGGTGATGGCCATTGCTTGCATGGGTTTTAGCGTCTTTCGAATTGGATTGGGAACAGCCGCCTGCCACATGGCAGGCGGCCAGAGTGACAGGGCTTACTTGAACTCGCCGACGTTGTCGGACGTGATCAAAATGCCATCAATAGGTGTGAAGCTCGGGACCTCTTCGCCTTTGATTAGGCCAATGAGGTTTGACACAGCTTCGGCACCCATACGCGCGTTGTCCTGCTTGATCGTCGCAGCTTGCTCGCCCGCTTCGATGGAGACAAGGTTGGCGGGGTTGCCGTCAAAGCCAACGATGACCAGGTCATCAATTTTGCCAAGCTCAGTGGCCGCCGATACGGCAGCAAGAGCGCCCGGATCCCAGGCCGAGAAGATGGCTTTGATGTCCGAGTTGGACTGCAAGAAGTTCACTGTGGTCTCATAGGCGCAGGCGTCTTGCCAGTCACAGATCTGGAAAATCACTTCGTGGCCGGCAGCTTCCGCTGCGTTTTTCACGCCGTCACGGCGCGCATTGCCGGTCTGGTGACCCGCAGATCCGCCAAGAATGAGGACAGAACCGCTGTCCAGTTTGTCGACAATATAGCTGCCAGCAATCGAGGCCGCCGCGAGGTTGTCGGTCTGAACCAGGCTGGCGACATGCTCATGTTCGATGCCAGTGTCGACGGCAACAACGGGAATGCCTTTGCGCTTGGCGTTGTCCAGCGACGCATCAAAGGCGCGGTTGTCCACAGACCCAATAATGATGCCATCAACACCCATATTAATCGCACGATCCACAGCATCTTTTTGCGCTGCAGCGTCCGCAGAAGACGCTGTCAGATCAATGAGTTCGACACCCATTTCTTCCGCCTGAGCTGCCGCAGACTTCGCCACGCCAATCCAAAAAGTGTTGTCTGTTGAATAACCGGTATACGCGATGCGCAGATCATCTGCGAAGGCGGCTCCTGCGGTCAATGCGGATACCGCGACAGATGCCACCATCCCCTTGAGTGCTTTGATTTTCATTGGTCTTCCTCCCTTTGGCTTTTTAAAGTGCCCGAGGTTCGGGCGGTCTTTTCCCGCGGGCGCTCCTCCACGCCCGTCAGAATTCTCAAATTTGATGTGCGCTAGCGGCTTGGTCGGCGCCAAACGTCCCAGTAGACGGCGACAATGATGATGATGCCGATGGCGATGCGCTGAACCGAGGTTCCGACGCCGAGATAGGACAGCCCCACGATGATGGTCTGCATGATCAGCATGCCGATCAGGGTTTTCCCAACTCCGCCGCGGCCGCCAAACAGGCTTGTGCCACCAATCACCACAGCAGCGATTGCAAACAGCTCATAGCTCTGACCGCGCGCTGGCATTGCGAAGTTCAGCTTGGAGACTTCAAGGATGGCTGCAGTCGCAGCGAGAACCCCGCCCAACATGTAGTAGTAGATCCGGCTCTTACGCACGTTGACACCTGACAGGCGGGCCACCTCTTCGTTGCCTCCGATGGCAAAAGCATGGTTGCCCAAGCGTGTCTTTGTGAGGAACAGACCGGTCAGAAGCGCCACGCCAAACATGATGAGCATTGGCACCAGGTAGCCCGAGCCCAACATTTGAAAGCTCTCGGGAAACCGCGACAGATCCCGCCCACTCGCAAGGATTTCGGCGATCCCTTTATAGGCTGTAAGCCCACCCAGCGTGACGATGAAGGCTGGCACTTTGGTGAATACCTGAATGGTGCCATTGAGTGCGCCCATTGCGGCGCCAGCCATCAGCCCAATGAGGACCGCAACCAGCACTGGCAGTTGATATTCAGCCAAAGCAATGCCCACGATGACGCCCACAACCGCAAAGATTGAGCCGACAGAAAGGTCCAACCCGCCGGATATCAGCACAACCGTGGTGCCGCAGGCGAGGATGGCAAGAATGGAGGCCTGGCCAAAAATCGACAACAGTGTGTCGAGACTTCGGAACGGCTCAGACAAGACGAAAAACACCAAGTAAATCAAAACAAGCGCCGCCAAAACTTGCCAAATCTGCAGGAACTGATGTCTCAGGATTGCAAAGCTGGAACCGTCCGCGGCGGGTGTGGAAATCTGGGTTGAAGAGTTTTGAGTCATGTCTGTCATCTCAAGCGGCCTTGTCTTCGGTGGCGCCGGTGATCAAGCCAACAAGCGCATCGCCATCCACGTCTTTCACGTCGCGAACTGCCGCCAGACGGCCAAGACGTAAAACCATGACGCGATCACAATAATTCATGACATGCTGCATGTTGTGCGTGATCATAATCACAGACAGCCCGTGGTCTTTCAGGGAGCGCACCAGATCCATCGCCATTTTGCTTTCTCGGACACCCAGCGCAGCGGTTGGCTCGTCCAAAATGGCAATGCGCTTGCCAAACATCACGGTTTTGGCCAAGGCCACCGCCTGTCGCTGGCCACCCGAGAAGGCTTCAGCCTCGCGATAAATGTCAGCGATGCGAATATCGAGTTTTTGAAACAGCGCGCGGATTTCAGCGTCCATTTTGCCAAAGTCGAGAGTGCCAAAAAGGCGCCCTAAAATATCATCTCTGACAATTTCTCGCCCGAGAAACATGTTCTTGGTGATGGACAGCTCGTTGACCAAGGCCAAATCCTGATAGACCGTTTCGATGCCTGCGGCTTTTGCTTCCGTTGGCGAATTGATCTGCACCACCCGGCCGTCCATTTCAATGGTTCCGGAGGTCTTGGAAATTGCCCCGGTCAAAGCTTTGATCAACGTTGATTTACCGGCGCCGTTGTCTCCAACAACCGCCAATACTTCTCCCTCGCGCAAATCAAGATCCACGTCTTCGAGTGCGACCACTCCACCGTAGTGCTTGCTAACGCCTCGAGCGTGCAGAATAGTTTTGTCGCCGACTTGGCTGGCCATTTTTAGTTCTCCCTGCAAAGCATTTTTCGAAAGCTTTGGTTTTCTATCTATAAAAAACACATGATGAGTCGGTCAAATGTTTTTTTTATTTAAAAAACATATTTTTCCGACGGAAAAACTGCGACTTGTTTTTTTCATTAAACTTAATGCCTTACACGCGATCTACGTACATGAAGTTACCGATTAAAGCTTGCCATTGCGCATGCACGCTTTAATCAAGGAAACGGCAGTATCATCCCGATATTTGGTTAATCGCGCAAATCTGGCTACAAAAAGACTCGCAGCAAGTGTCGGCTCTCTGCCCATGTTCCAATCAGGTATGTCCGCTTATGACTGGCAGAAGACGTTAGGGTGGTTTCCGACAACGGTAATCGCGCATAGCGGCCTTTCGTGACATAGGCAGCAAACGTCTGCTTTCCGCCCCCTTCTGCCCGTGCGAGGATCGGTGGCGCGCAGCGCGCAGGTCATCCAGGGTTCCCGGGTAACATCCTCATTGAGATTATTGATGTTGTAGGCTCACATGGTGTTCTGCAAGGCAGAGATAAAATTGACCAGGAATATGACGGCTCGCTTTAGGGGTGTCTTAGGGCTTATCGGGTTTTCACAATTGGGTGGGGTATTTTTTGTGGTACAAACTCATGAGTTATACTTTTTTACTTTTTGTGGTAGTAACTTACGGGACTTAAGAGGCGGACATCTCCTCCGCCATCACAGTTCCAAAGATTTTGGTGTGCGACTGTGTTTTATCTCAAACCTTAAACGACCCCAAAGGCTTGTAGGATTGTGCCACCTGATGCTTTGCGTTGTGGTGTTCTGGCCTTTGCGCTTTGATGGCGGCAAACAAGGAGGGAGCTTTGATGCTGACGTTGGATCATTTGGCTGTAGCAGGCGAAACGCTTGAGGCAGCTGTGGCGCATGTAGAAGTGGCGCTGGGCGTAAAGATGGGTCCCGGTGGGGAACATGACCATTTTGGCACACACAATCAGCTGATTGGCCTTGCGGACGGGCTGTATCTGGAGGCGATTGCCGCCAATCCGTCGGCCGGGGCTCTGCCTTATCCGCGTTGGTTTGACTTGGATCGGTTGCAGGGTGCGCCGCGTCTGGGGAACTGGATTTGCCGCACGGACGATATGGACAAAGAACTGGCGCGCTTTGATGTGGACGCAGGCAAGGTGGTGCATCTGACGCGCGGGGACCTGCGCTGGCGAATGGCCGTGCCGAACAGCGGTGTACTGCCGTTTGACAACCGCTTTCCCGCTCTTATTCAGTGGGATGTGGTGGTGACACCGGCAGAAATTCTGACACCTTCAGGTGTGGCACTCACGCGGCTGGAAGTGGCGCACCCTGACGCGGAGGCGTTGAGAGCCTGTGTTGGACTGGCCGATCCTCGCGTGGCTTTTGTGCCTGGCGAGGCCGCATTGCAGGCCACCTTTGACACCCCACATGGCACGCGGGTGTTGCGGTGATCCTACGTGATGCAACAGGCGCGGATGCCGCGGCGATTGCCGACATCTGGAACCGCGAAATCCGCGAAGGGGTCAGCACGTTTAACACCGTCGAAAAAGAGTTGGGAGCGTTGAAGGCTTTGATTGCGTCAGAGGCCGTGTTCAAGGTTGCCGAGAGTGACGGTATGGTCTTGGGCTTTGCCACCTTTGGTCCGTTTCGAAGCGGCCCCGGCTATATGCGGACAATGGAACACACAATCTATCTGGCAGAGCGTGCGCGTGGCAAAGGTCTGGGGCGTGTTCTGGTGGATACCTTGGAGGCCGAGGCCAAAGCGCGCGGTGTTCATGTTTTGGTGGCAGGCGTAGGCGGAGAGAATGCCGGTGGCATTGCGTTCCATAAACAGCTTGGGTTTGTTGAGGTCGGGCGGATGCCTCAGGTTGGGCAAAAATTTGATCGCTGGATGGACTTGGTGCTGTTGCAAAAAATGCTGTGACGCAGCACTGGCCATTTGGTTAAGAAGCGCTAAGGTGGCGGCATGTCAATTTGGTCCCGCATATCGCAGGCGTTGTCTGCTCTGAGTCAGGGGGAGTCGCTCTCCTCTGTGTTTGATCATCTGCGCGCACCGCCGGAGCGGTCGGTGGCGTTCACCATCGCAGTGATTGCTCTGGGCGCGAAGATGGCCAAGGCTGATGGGTTGGTGACCCGAGATGAGGTTACGGCCTTTCGCGAAGTTTTCCAGATTGCACAGAAAGACGAGGCCAACGCGGCCAAGGTATTTAATATGGCGCGTCAGGATGTGGCGGGTTTTGAAGAATACGCCACGCGCATCAAAGGCATGTTTGGGGCGGTGCATGGGCGACCTGACGACTTGATGGAAGGGTTGTTTCACATCGCGGTGGCGGATGGGGAGTATCATCCAAACGAAGATGCCTTTCTTGCGAGGGTGGCGGAAATCCTTGGGGTTGAAGACCATGCGTTCAAAGCCATGCGGGCGCGATTTGTGCCGGATGCGGAGGCGGATCCTTACACGGTATTGGGCGTGACGCCGGAGATGTCGATGGACGAGATCCGCAAAGAGTGGCGCAAATTGGTGAGGGAAACGCATCCAGACGCCATGATTGCGCGCGGTGTGCCGGAAGAAGCGGTCAAGATTGCCGAGAAGCGCATGATTGATATCAACCGTGCCTGGGACCAGATCAACGAGGCGGCGTGATGCGAATTGCCACGTATAACGTGGAGTGGTTCTCAAGCCTGTTTGATGATCAAAATCAGTTGCTTATGGATGACGGCTGGTCTGGTCGTAATGGAGTCACACGGGCGCAGCAGATTGAGGCCGTGGGAACTGTGTTCACTGCGTTGGATGCGGATGCGGTGATGGTGGTTGAAGCGCCGGACCAGGGCAGCAAGCGCGATACGGTTATAGCGCTGGAGCGGTTTGCGGCGGCGTTTGAACTGCGGGCGAACAAGGCGGTTTTGGGATTTGCCAACACGACACAGCAAGAGATTGCGCTATTGTATGACCCCACGGTGTTGACGCCTACGCATGATCCGCGCGGGGAGATCACGGGGAAGCACGGGGCCACAGGCGCACCACGGTTTGACGGTGTGTTGCGGCTGGATCTGGATGTGGATGCCAAAGAGGATTTGGTGGTGTTTTCCAAGCCACCACTGGAATTGGACGTGACAACTGCGGCAGGGCGCGAGCTGCGTGTGATTGGGGCACATCTGAAATCCAAAGCGCCCCATGGCGCGCGCAATCGCGATGAGGTGATGAAAATATCCATCGCCAACCGGCGCAAACAATTGGCGCAGGCGATCTGGCTGCGGCGCCGGATTGAGGAAGAACTGGCGGCGGGGGAGGATGTGATCCTTTTGGGGGATCTCAATGATGGTCCAGGGCTGGATGCGTTTGAAGACCTGTTTGGGAGGTCGTCGGTAGAGATTTTGTTGGGCAGCAACGGCGGTGCGCGCATGTATGATCCACATGCGGCGATGGCGTTGCGTCATAAGTTGGCGGCGCAGCCAACAACGGCGCGGTTTCATCTCGAGCGTGAGGGGCGTTATCTTAATGCGCTGTTGGATTACGTCATGGTGTCAGAGGCGCTGCGATCGGCGAACCCACGCTGGCGGATTTGGCATCCGTTTGAAGATCATACATGCTGGGACATGCCAGAGCTGCGCAATGCGCTGCTGATGGCATCGGACCATTTTCCGGTGGTTTTGGATATCGATATTTGAGTTGGGAAAAGCTGTCATGAAAACCTTGAAAGCCTGTGTGGTGAGTGTTGGCCTCTGTGTTCCTGCGGGGCTTGCGATGGCAGAGGAGACAGACAATGGTCGCAGCCTGATGGAACAGGGTATGGAGCTGTTTCTCAAAGGCTTGCAGGACGAAATTGCGCCAACCCTTGATGGGTTTTCCGCCCTGATGGAAGAGATTGGGCCAGGGCTGCAGGGGTTCTTAGAGGAGATGGGGCCAAAGCTTGGTGCAGTGTTTTCCAAGGTGGAAGATTGGAGCAGCTACCACGCGCCAGAAATGCTACCCAATGGGGATATCATCATGCGCAAAAAGACTCCGCAGGAGATGGACACCCCTGAAGAACAGGACTCGTCAGGCGGTGTGGACCTCTAGATCGGCTGATGTTGTGAGCAAAATGTCAGTCTTTTAGGCGGACGTTTGGTGCGGCGCCGAGGGCGCTGGCCAAGGCATTGAAGCGGGCTTCGGCAACTTCGCCATACAACGGGCCTGTGCTGACCGGCAGTTTGAGGTGAAGCTCAGCTTTCTTAGGATGGTATTTGAGTGTGCCCATATTGTCACGGTCCTGCTGCCACAGCATGGCACCAAAGCGCATGGCTTTGCCGATGACCTCTGCCTGATGTTGTTCTTTGTCACTCAGTAGCGGAGCAAGATCTTCAAAGCGGGTGCCTTCGGATTTGTTGCGATAGCGGTGCAGTAAGGACAGGCCCAGAAACACACGTTCTTCATGTTTTAGGCCGCCGAGATTGGCGCGGGTGGTGCTGTCAAACACGGTTTCGGCACGGTAATCTGGATGTGCGCGCCAGCTGACGTCGTGCAGGTAACAGGCGGCTTTGATCAGGCGCAGCTGTTCCGGCTTGGCTGATTTGAAGATTGGGAAGATGAATTTGTAGAGTGATTTGCCAAATCCCGGAATGCGGGCGTCTTTCGCCTCCATAAAGCGACAGGCTTCGATCAACGGGTCACGTTCGCGGATGCGGTCGGGCATTTGCTCATAAAGCACGCCTTCACGAATGCCGTAGGAGCTGATCGCGATGTCGTGGGGTTTGAAGCGGCGTAACACACCTTTGAGCACCTCGATGGCCAGCGGCACCAGTGCCATACGGGAGCTGGAGACGCCGCAGCGGCCGCGTAGCTCGTCCGGGTCGTGTTCTTGAATGTAGCGGGCGGTGTCGCGCACCGAGGTCGCGGTCATCCGGTATTCGTGCAGCACCTTAAGCGGATAGCCACGTCGCTCCATGTCGATGCGGGCAATGGCGCGCCAGGAGCCGCCCACAAGAAACAGGCGGTTTCGCTGATTGCCCATCTGTTGGTAGAGGTCATCCAATGTGCTGTTGATGAAGTCGCGGCGGCCTTTTTTGCCGCCTTTCACATCGCGCAGTTTCAGAGGGCCGAGGGAGGAGGTGACACGTTTTCCAACCTGTCCGTCGTTGATTTCGGCCAGCTCCATGGAGGCACCGCCGATGTCACAGATCAGACCATAAGCACCGGGCCAGCCAGTGAGCACGCCTTGGGCGGAGAGACGCGCCTCTTCGGCGCCGTCAATCACGTGGATGTGTACGCCGGTCGTGGCGAGCACTTCGGCGCAAAAATCTGGGCCATCAGAGGCTTCGCGCACGGCGGCGGTGGCCACAGCAGTTAAACCATTGAGGCGCATGGAATCCGCCAAACGGGCAAAGCGGGCGATAGCTGCCAATGCCCGCTCACGCCCCTTGGGGTTGAGTTTGCCTGTGTCAGCGATGCCGGCACCCAGAGCACACATTATTTTTTCGTTGTAGAAATACGCGGGGCTGCGCGCGGCGCCGTCAAACACCACAAGGCGCACCGAGTTGGAGCCAACATCCACCACGCCTACACGCGACAGGGCGCGGGCTTCGAGGTCTTCAAAAATCGGGCGTTCAAACAGGCTGTGGTCCTGCTGCGGATCGTGGGGCATGGCGGTCGTCTTACGTCAGGTACAGAGTTGTTTGGTAGCGCAACATTGCGCCACCCTTGAGGTGGGGTCAATCATCCGTATGGGTCAATTGAGGCACATCAGATGCCCCCGCAGAGCCCCGTCCAGAGAGCGACGGGTTTTCCATGAAAAACCGGTGGCAATTGAAGGCAAACTCGCCTTCCGGAACCGGGGTGCGGTCGAAGCTACCGTCAGGCTTCATCACCCAACTTTGGGCCACGTCAGCCATGTTGGCCGCCATGACCTGGGACATCATTTGGGCCTTTACCGTTGCGTTTTTGACTTCGACAAGGGTTTCGACGCGGCGATTGAGGTTACGGCCCATCCAATCGGCTGAGGACATGAACACCCGCGCTTTTTTGGCGGGCAGCTCATGACCATTGGCAAAGCAGACAATGCGGGAATGTTCCAGGAAACGGCCAACCACAGACTTGACGCGGATGTTGTCTGAAAGACCTTCGATGCCGGGGCGCAGGCAACAGATACCACGCACAATCAGAGAGATTTTTACCCCTGCCTGAGACGCTGCATAAAGCGCGTCGATGACTTCCGCCTCGACCAAAGAGTTCATTTTGGCCCAGATCGCCGCTGGTTTACCGGCGCGGGCGTTTTCTGCCTCCTGCGCGATCAGCTCTAGCAACTTGGGCTTCAGGCTAATCGGGGAGATGGCGAGGTTCTCCAAGGTGTCAGGCTCGACGTAACCGGAGAGGTAGTTGAAGACGCGATTGGCATCGCGCCCCAATGCGGCGTCACAAGTGAACAAGCTCACATCGGTGTAAATTTTTGCGGTGATCGGGTGATAGTTGCCGGTGCCGTAGTGGGTGTAGGTCACCAGCTTGTCACCTTCGCGGCGCACCACTGTGGAGATCTTAGCGTGGGTTTTTAGATCCAGAAAGCCATACACCACATGGGCGCCCGCCCGTTCCAGACGGCGGGATTGGCGGATGTTGGCGGCCTCGTCAAAGCGGGCTTTGAGCTCCACCAGCGCGGTGACAGACTTGCCGTCTTCGGCGGCCTCACAAAGTGCCTCGACGATCGGAGAGTCCTTGGAGGTGCGGTACAGCGTTTGTTTGATGGCCACCACATTGGGGTCACGCGCGGCCTGTTGCAAGAAGCGCACCACCATGTCGAAGGTCTCATAAGGGTGGTGAAGCAGCATGTCTTTTTGCTGAATAGCGGCAAACATATTGCCGTCAAAGTCCTGGACCCGTTCCGGCACGCGGGGTGTGAAAGATGGCCAGAGAAGGTCCGGGCGATCATCAATCACCATTTCCTTGAGGTCCGCGAGGCCAATCATACCGTCGATGTCGACGACCTCGTCGCCGGTGACTTCAAGCTCTTGCATGATGAGCTTTCTGAGACCGGCAGGGGCGTCGGATGTGATCTTCAGACGTACAACTTCGCCGCGACGACGGCGTTTGAGCGCCACTTCAAATTCGCGCACCAGATCTTCGGCTTCATCTTCAACTTCGAGGTCGCTGTCGCGCAAGACGCGGAATGCGCAGTGGCCTTTGGCTTTGTAGCCGGGAAAAACACTGTCCAGATGCAGGATCAGAAGCTCCTCAAGCGGCAAGGCGCGGATGGTGCCTTCGGCGGAGGGTAGGAAAACAAACCGGTCAATCTGATTAGGGATTGGCAGCAACGCCTTGAGGCTGCGTTTGTTTTTTTTGCGTTCCAGTTGCAGCGCCAGGGAGAAGCCGGTGTTCGGGATAAACGGGAACGGGTGCGCCGGGTCGATGGCCAGCGGCGATAGCATCGGGAACACGCGGTTCATAAAAACGTCCGCGAGGAACGTGCGATCCTCGTTGGTGAGGGCATCTCGTTGCAGGATGTGGATGTTTTGCGTTTCCAACTCGTCGCGCAGGCTGTTGAACATACGTTGTTGCTCTTGCAGCAGGTTGCGGGCGTCTGCGTTGATCAGCACAAGCTGTTCTGCGGGCGACAGGCCGTCTTGCGCCGGGTTGTTGTGGCCTTCGCGCACAAGTTCCCGCAGGCCCGCGACGCGGACGGTGTAAAACTCATCCAGGTTGGTGGCGGAGATCGACAGAAAACGCAGGCGTTCCAACAGCGGCACCCGTGGGTTTTCGCTTTCTTCGAGCACACGCCAGTTGAAGCTGAGCCAGCTTAATTCACGGTTGAAGAAGCGGTCCGGTCCGTTGCGGTCCAAATCAGGCAAGGCAACAGGGGCGGGGAAGTCGGATTTTAGAAAGTCAGCTTGGGTCATGTCACTCTCATGCCATTGGCAGGTAACGAGAAGATGACTTTAGGCGGGAAAGTGTAAAGGGTCCAGAGAGCTGCGCAGGGCAGGGTGTCGCGGGGACTTATTGTTGCTCAAGTACCCGCTTGGCCAGCGCCTTGGTGATCGGGCGTTTTTCGCTGAGAGACAGCTGGTCCAACGCCTCTACGATAAGGGCGACGTTGGCAAAGCTGCGATCCATGTGTTTGGCAATGTAGCTAAGCACATCCGGGGTGGGCATCAGCTGACGGTCACCAAATTGTTTGGCCATTACGGCCATCAGCAGCATATCGTCAGGCTGGTCCAGCGTGGCCACAGTGGTGCCTTGCATGCGCGACAGCAGGTCGGGCAGGGTCAAGCCCCATTGCAGGGGGGCGCCGTTGCCGGTGAGCAGAAGCGTGTTGCCTTCGGCCAAGGTCAGGTTGTGCAAGTGAAAGAGCGCGGTTTGAGCGTCCGGATTCTCGGCGATCAGGTGCACGTCTTCCACCGCAACCGGGGTCTTGGCCAATGCGGGGACTGCGTCTTTGGTGAGTGTGGTTGCGGCCACAATCTGTGCGCCAGACAGTGCGGCCCAAACGTGGGTCAGATGGGTTTTGCCGGCACCTGCTGGCCCGGCGAGCACCAGTTTACCGCCCGCCCAGTTGGGCCATAGATCGACAAGGCCAAGCGCCATGGCGTTGGCCGGGCTGACAAAAAAATCATCACGCCCCAGGGCTGCCCGGACGGGCAGGTCGAAGTTTAGCTGCTCAGCCATTTGGATTTAGTCGGTGTCCTGTGCGCTTGCTTGATCTGTCTCGCTGCGCCCTTTGTAGAGCGTGGAGGACATGTATTGGCCAGTGACAAAACGTGCAAGCACTCCAAGTGCTGCGGCCACTGGGACGGCAACCAACATGCCAACGAAGCCAAACAGAGCGCCGAAGACAGACAGAGCCAAAAGCAACCAGACTGGATGCAGGCCAACGGATTTGCCAACCAGCTTGGGAGTCAGGACATTACCTTCGATCATTTGACCGGTGGCAAAGATTACGGCGACGAGCCCAATCTGAAGCCAATCTCCCCAGAACTGGAAAAGTGCTAAGCCTATTGCAAGGGCGCCGCCGATGAGGGCGCCAAGGTAAGGGATAAAGGTGACAAGACCGGCAATAAAGCCAACAACAAGGCCGAAGTTGAGGCCCACAACGATCAACGCCACGGCGTAGTAGGTGCCAAGAATCAAACAAACTGTGCCCATGCCGCGCACAAAGCTGGCCAGAGTTTTGTCGATGTCTTTCGCCAGACGGCGAATGGTGGGGGCGTGGTCGCGGGGGAGGAGCGAGTCAACCTCGGCCACCATGCGATCCCAATCCAACAGGAGGTAGAAAGCCACAACCGGCACGATCACCAGCAGGACCACCACATTGATGAGCGAGGCTGCAGAACTCAGAGCAGATTGCAAGAAATCCCCGCCACGGTCTTGAAGGAAGTCGCCGACTTTCTGCAGTGACTGATGCATCATCGAGTCTGGCTGCAACAGGCTTGGGAAACGCTCAGCCACAAAGACCCGCAACTGAGCAAATGCCTCAGGCAGTGTTTTTACAAGTTCTTCAGTCTGCTGGATCAGTGACGGGATAATCGCCAAAATACCAACCACAAAAATCAACACGCCAAATAGCGTGATAACAGTTGTCGAGGCCGCGCGAGACAGGCCTTTGGCCTCAAGCTTGTCTGCCAGCGGGTCGAGGAAGTAAGCGATTGCACCGCCCAGGACAAAAGGCAGTAAGACATCGCCAAGCGCCCAAAGCACCACGGCAAAGACAACTACAAAGATTCCCCAGAACTGAAACTGTTTGTGGGCGGGAAGGGCCATAAGCACTGAACTCCGGTCTGTCGCGTTGGTCACAGTGATTGCGCATGCCGGCTGGGGTTGCAAGTCTTTGAGGGAAAAGCTCGGTTAGCGCTCGGTCAACGCGCAAAGATCCGCCCGCCGGATCGGTTTGGCGAGGCAATGGTCAAATCCGGCATCTAGGTAGGTGGCAATGTGCTCTGGGAAGACATTGGCGGTGACAGCAACCAGTTTTGGAGCTGTCGTGAGACTGCCACTTTTTTCGCGAGATCTAAGAGTGCGCGCGATCTGATCGCCGGTCATGTCTGGCATCCGGATGTCGACAAAAAGCGCGTCAAAGGTGTCTGAGAGGGCATGGCTGAGTGCGGTTTTGCCGTTGTGTGCGCTGACAACTTCAGCTCCCATGCTTTCGAGCATGCGGATCAACACCATGCGATTCACCGGGCTGTCATCCGCAACGAGCGCCCGCTTGCCGGCGAAAGCGGTGGCTATTTTGGCTCTTTGCAGGTCTTGGGTGTCGAGGTCTTTTGCGACAGGCATAGGCACCTTGGTTGTGAAGGTGCTGCCTTTGCCGGGGGCGCTGTGGACCGTGATTTGGCCTTTCATTAAGGCGATCAGGCGTTTCACAATGGGCAGCCCCAGACCGGTGCCACCTTTGCGACGTGCAACCGAGTGATCCGCCTGAGAATAGGCCGAGAACACTTCTGTCAATTGTTCAGGAAGCATTCCGCACCCGGAATCAGTGACCGTAGCGCTGATGGTATTGGGCTTGGCTTCCAGGCGCACGTGGATGGTGCCTTCGTCGGTGAATTTCACCGCATTGCTGAGCAGATTGCCAAGAACCTGGCGTAAGCGGTACTCATCGCCCAGTCGTAGTGCACCATTTTCTGTGTCGCTGGCTTCAACTATCAGTTTTACGCCTTTGCATTCAGCGGAGGCCCGATGCAGGGCAATCACGTCCACCACTGCGGCGCGCAGGTCAAAGGGGCGGTTTTCCAGGTCCAGCTTGCCGGCGTCGATTTTGCTGAGGTCGAGGGAATCGTTGAGCGTGCGCAGCAGGCCTTGGGTTGAGCTGTCCATGGTGCGCAGCAATTCTGGTACCAAGGTGCTCTGATCACTTTTGTCCAGCTCGTCCGACAAAAGGTCCATTGATCCAATAATGCCATTGAGCGGCGTGCGGATTTCATGGGCCATATGCGCCAAGAAGTCTTCGCGGGCCTGGGCGGCGTCTTCTGCTTCGGTTTTGGCGGCTTCGGCAGTGCGCAGCGCAAATTTCAAGGCAATTTGTTCATTCACACAAAGCGCCAGTTGGTGCAGTTTTTGCTGCTCCTCGTTGGTCCAGTCGCGCGGGGCGTCATCATTGGCGCATAAGGCACCAACGCATGTGCCGTCTGGTAAAGTGATTGGCATGCCAAGGTAGGCGACCACATTAAGTGCCTCAATTGCACGGTTGTGTTTGAGCATAGGGTGTTTGCGGGCATCCGGCACGATCAGCGGGCCACCTTTGGCACGAACGTGTTGGCAAAAAGAATGGCTGAGCGGTGTTTGGCGAGCCAGAGCCCAGTACGCTGGCAGGCCGACGTGGCTTTTGAAATACTGGCGGTCCAGCCCTGGTTGCACAATAGAGATCAAGGCAACGGGCACATCGAGAACGGTGCGGGTGAGGGATGTCAAATTGTCAAAAGCGGATTCCATTTCCGCGTCGACAAGATCGAGGTCCGCCAACAGTGTGTCGCTTACAGGTTTGGGATCAATTCTTGATGCCACCGAGGTGTTCATTATCTGGCTCACTTATTAACATATCAGCGGAGGGGTGTTGAAATCACCTGAGCGTTTGCGCATCGGTCTGCTTCCTGACCGGTCCGTGCTGAGCAAATGACCCAAACGAACGCATGAAGTGCCCCTCCCGTGTTTGATCAAAAGCGAAAAGCGTTAATAGTTGCCTAAAATCTAGGGGATAATTGTAAATTTATTTTCGATCCGGATGTGGTGTTGTAAAGGGGGGCGCTTCTTTGTCCGGGGTGCATCCGTGCCGTCGCATGGCTTGCCTCGACTGTCTGATTGGGCTAGCCCAAGGCAAATGTTTTGAGATGGCCGCTCCATTTGTGTCCGGCCCAAGCCGAGAGAGTGAGTGCCAATGCGCCTGTCCCGCTATTTTCTGCCTGTGCTGAAGGAAACCCCTTCTGAGGCACAGATTGTCAGCCACCGTTTGATGTTGCGTGCTGGCATGATCAAACAGTCCAGTGCGGGGATTTATTCCTGGCTGCCGCTGGGCTTCAAAGTGCTGCGCAAGATCGAGAATATTGTGCACGAAGAGCAGGTGCGTGCGGGCCACATTCCGATGCAGATGCCCACCTTGCAGTCGGCGGACCTTTGGAGAGAGAGCGGGCGTTACGATGCCTATGGCGAAGAGATGCTACGCATCACAGATCGCCATGACCGTGACATGCTTTATACGCCGACAGCGGAAGAGCTGATCACCGATATTTTCCGCAGCAATGTCAGCTCTTACAAAGATTTGCCGCTGACCATGTATCAGATCCAGTGGAAGTTCCGCGACGAGATTCGTCCGCGTTTCGGCGTGATGCGGGGCCGTGAATTCTACATGAAAGACGGCTATAACTTTGACCTGAGCAAAGAAGACGCACTGCATGCTTACAACCGCCACCTGGTGAGCTACTTGCGCACCTATGAGCGTATGGGGCTTCAGGCGATCCCGATGCGTGCTGATGGCGGGCCGATTGGTGGCGACTATACCCATGAGTTCCTAGTGCTGGCTGAAACCGGTGAGTCGGAAGTGTTCTACGATTCCGCAGTGACTGACCTGACCTTTGGTGATCGCGAGATTGATTACGACAGCGTTGAGCAGTGTCAGGGCGTTTTGGAGGAGTTTACCACCAAATATGCGCGCACTGACGAAACCCATGACGAGGCGCTGTTTAACGAGGTGCCAGAAGAGCGCCGTCGCACCGCGCGTGGTATTGAAGTCGGGCAGATTTTCTACTTTGGCACCAAGTATTCTGACGCGCTGGGCGCGCAGGTGCAGACTGCGGAAGGTGAGAAGGTCTCTGTGCACATGGGCAGCCACGGCATTGGTGTAAGCCGTCTGCTGGGCGCAATCATCGAAGCCAGCCACGACGACAACGGTATCATCTGGCCGGAAGGCGTGACTCCGTTCCACGCGGGTATTGTGAATCTGAAGCAAGGTGACGCAGAAGCGGATGCGGCCTGTGAAGCGCTGGAGAAGGCACTGGAAGCGGCCGGTCTTGAGCCGCTTTACGATGACCGCAAAGAGCGAGCTGGCGGCAAGTTTGCCACCATGGATCTGATTGGTCTGCCGTGGCGCATCACCGTTGGTCCGCGTGGCTTGAAAAATGGCGTTGTAGAACTGACCTCGCGCCGGACCGGGGAAAGCGAAGAGCTGGCACCGGAAGCGGCGGTGGCCAAGCTGATCGAGATCTATGCGGATCACCGGGTGACCGGTATCTGATCCAGACGCTTTTTGAACATTGAGCATTGGAAGGCCCTCGCGATTTGCGAGGGCCTTTTTGGTTATGTCGCAGGGACTTGTGTCGGTTCCCAGACGGGAAGAGATTGCAAAACCGCGAAGGTCAATTCGATGATGATAAAGCCCCAGATCAGAGGGCTTGCGCCGTTTAGGACGGCGTTGAGCATCCAGGCAGAGAACAGCCAGCGGCCGAGGGCGTCGTAGCGGGCGAGTTGGGGATCATTCAGGCGCAGGCGCACCACCGACCAGATGATTACGACGCTGCCAAAGAAGTTGGCGAAGAGCACGGCATAGGCATTTAGGTCCGGGAGGGGCGGCAGGCCGGTGGCCGCGTGGGCGCCGTTCATGCCGCTCCAGAACAGGCCAAGCGTCAGCGGCGTCATATAGGGCCAGGTGATAAGCAAATCATACCAGGCGGAGACGCGGTAGAGGCGGTGAAAGGTGGTGGGTGACATGGTGCATCCTTTGTCAGTTGCGTTGGATGCGGGGAGGTGTAAACCTTGGAGTTAGGTCCAGGGTCAAGGAGAAAAAATCATGCGGATCGGGGCGTTGGCTGCGGCAAGTGGCGTGAGCCGGGACACGTTGCGATATTATGAGAAACAAGGGCTTATCCGTGCGGACCGGTGGCCGAATGGGTATCGCGATTACCCGGAAGGTATGGTTGAGATAGTGCGTTTGATACGGCAGGGGCAGGCGTTGGGGTTTTCGCTTAAGGAAATTGGTGCGTTGGTGCAGGGGCTTGGCGGTGGGCTGTCACAGACCGAAGTGGAGACGCTGCTACGCGGCAAGTTGGCGGAAATTGACGCACGGATGCAAGAGCTTGGCAAACTGCGCGCAGTGGTGGCGCGGCGGCTGGCAGAGGCGTGCCCGTTGGGATTGGATGCGTCGGGATCGCTTGACCCTAAGCGGGTGGCCTCATAGGGTCGCGCCAACCAAGAACCGGAGCAGTTATGGCAGGTCGCACAGCCCCTTTTTCCCGTTTTGAATGGATGATCGCCTGGCGGTATTTGCGCGCGCGCAAAGCCGAAGGTGGGGTCAGCACGATGACCTGGATCAGCCTGATTGGCATCACCTTGGCGGTGTTTGCCTTAATCGCCACCTTGGCCGTGCGAGCCGGGTTTCGCTCCGAATTTGTTGGCACCATCTTGGGTGCCAATGCCCATGTAAGTGTTTATCAAAGCGGTGAAATTTCCGAAACCGGTGCAATTGACCGGACCATTAAGGACTTTGACACCGTGGCCGCAAAACTGCGTGACGTGCCGGGGGTGACACGGGCGGCGCCCTTGGTAAAAGGGCAGGTCATGGGCAACCTGCGCAACCGTAATGCGGGCGTGGAAGTCTTTGGCATGCGGGCGGACGATTTGGCGGAGCTGCCTCGGATTGCCGACCCGACCACCAGTGATGGCGACATCGCGCGCTACAACGAAGGCATTGCGATTGGTTCTGGCGTGGCGCGAGAGTTGGGCGCACGGGTGGGGGATCGCATCAAATTGATCTCGCCCAATGGGGTGAAAACCGCCTTTGGCACCTCGCCTCGGATCAGCAGTTATGAGGTGGTCTACATCTTCAGCGCTGGGCGCTATGACATTGATCGCACACGGGTTTATCTACCGTTCACCGAAGCGCAGCTGTTCTTTGACCGCGATGGAGTGGCCGATGAAATTGAGGTGATGGTCGCGGAGCCAGAGAAGGTGGAGGCGCTGGCTGTGCCGTTGATGATGGCTGCTGGCGACCGAGCCTTGGTGTGGACCTGGAAGCAGGCGTCGGGCGGATTTCTGAACGCGTTGGAGGTGGAAGACAATGTGATGTTTGTGATCCTCTCCATTCTAGTGCTGATCGCCACGATGAACATCGTTAGTGGATTGATTATGCTGGTGAAAAACAAGGGGCGTGACATTGGAATTCTACGCACCATGGGGCTGACCGAGGGCTCGGTGCTGCGGGTGTTTTTCATCTGCGGGGCGTTTACCGGCGTGTTGGGCACGGTGTTTGGTGTGGCACTGGGGTGCCTTTTTGCGCTGTATATCGATCCGATTTTTTCCTTTGTAAACGTACTCTTAGGCGGTGAGGCCTGGGACCCTTCGATCCGGGGGATTTATCGTCTGCCCGCCAAGTTGGAAGTTGGCGATGTGGTCTCTGCAATGAGCCTGTCGCTTGGTCTGGCCTTTGTGGTGACGATCTTTCCGGCGCGCCGGGCTGCACGGATGAACCCTGTGGAGGCGCTGCGCTATGAATGATGTTGTGTTGACGCTTGAGGGCGTAGAGAAGTTTTATAACAAAGGCTTAGCCAATGAGATCTGCGTGCTGAGTGGCGCGGAATTGGCCCTAAAGCCGGGCGAGCTGGTGGCGCTTGTGGCGCCATCGGGAGCAGGCAAATCGACGCTTTTGCACATCGCGGGATTGTTGGATGAAGCGGACAGCGGGTCCGTTGAAATCGACGGCAAATCCTTGAGCGGAAAGTCGGATCGGCGGCGCACCAGAGCGCGGCGGGAGGACATTGGCTTTGTCTATCAATTCCACCATTTGTTGCCGGAATTCAGTGCGTTAGAGAATATTGCCTTGCCGCAAATGGCCAATGGCGTGAGCAAATCCGATGCTGAAAAGCGCGGCAAAGAGCTTTTGGAAACTGTTGGTGTGGCGCATCGTGCGAAACACCGTCCAGCCGAACTGTCTGGCGGCGAGCAGCAGCGGGTGGCGTTTTGCCGGGCGCTGGCCAATAAGCCACGGATTTTGTTGGCAGATGAGCCGACAGGCAACCTTGATCCCGCAACCAGCGATCAGGTGTTTGACGCGCTCATGACGTTAGTGCGGGAGACCGGGTTGGCGGCGTTGGTGGCGACCCACAATATGGAGCTGGCGGCGCGGATGGACCGTGTGGTGCGGCTCGAAAACGGGGTATTGGTGGACGGCTGACGCCATGCCGTTGCGCGATTGGTTAAGGCAGCAAAAACACCTTAAATCCGCGTCGGCATGACATCGGTATCGCGGCTGTTTTGCGGAGGTGACCTTTTTGTGGGGCGGCCAAAAGTAACAACAAAGTGCGCAGGCGTTGCGGGGTTGGCAAAGCGGTTGCATCTACCGCCCAGTCCGGCAAGCTGTCCCGATGACAAAAGAGACATCTGTTCAAGAAGATCAAACGCGGGCCGCAGAGCGCCGCGCCAAGGGAGAGTTTGTGCGCGGTGTGAGCGGGTTTCGCCAAGCGAT
Source organism: uncultured Shimia sp. (assembly GCF_947493595.1). Taxonomy (GTDB): domain Bacteria; phylum Pseudomonadota; class Alphaproteobacteria; order Rhodobacterales; family Rhodobacteraceae; genus Shimia. Next base: position 27,952 of record NZ_CANLRL010000010.1, read on the forward strand.
TGGCGATCCCGATTTTCCGCCGGAGCCGGGACGCTATCATCTGTTTGTGGCGCTAAATTGTCCGTGGTGTCATCGGGTGACTTTGGCGCGGGCTGTGCTTGGCCTTGAAAGCAGCATCACCTTGGATGTGGCCTTTCCCAACCGCACCGGAGAGGATGATCCGGCGGGGCCAAACCTTTGGGAGTTTGATCCAAGCCGGGTTGCGACGCTGACGGGGGAGACTTTGGCAGAGTGTACGCGCGAGACCGGGACGGGGTTGGGGCTGCGTTTGGCCAAGGAGATTTATCAGCGGGAGGGGGCAGAGGAGCAGTCGGTGCCGATCCTGTATGACAAAGTGGCTGGGCGGATTGTGAACAATGAGAGCGCCGAGATCCTGCGCATGTTGGACCGGCACGCTGCAGCGCTTGGAAGCGCCATACCAAACGGATCGCGGGTGCGGTTGGTGCCGGAGGCGACCAAGGAGTTGGCTACCGTAGAAGCGCTCAATGAGCGGGTTTATGTGGCGATCAACAATGGCGCCTATAAGGCCGGGTTTTCATCTGACCAAAACGTCTATGCGCAGGCTTTTGAGGTCTATTTCAGGGCATTGGACGACCTTGAGACCCTTTTGTCGGACGGACGGCCGTTTCTCTGCGGCGCCGCGTTTAGCGAGGCAGACTTGCGGTTGTTCCCGACGCTCTACCGGCATGATCCGGTGTACTATGTGCGCATGAAGTTGAATGGTGCGCGGATTTTGGACTACCCGCACCTGTGGCGCTGGCTGTGTCGCGTTTATGCGATGGAGGGCGTGGCGGCGGCAGGGTCGTTGCTGCATTGTCGGCAGGGGTATTTTGGCCGGTCCTGGAATGGGGTTGTGCCCTTGGGGCCACTGCGGCCTATGGGCTATCCCGAGGCGTATCTGCATCCGGAACTGGCGGATCAAAGCCCTTCGTAGGGTGGCGCGGGCAATCGGCAGCCTTATCAACGCAAAACGCGGCCCCAAAAGGAGCCGCGTTTCAAATGTCTAAGTCGCTTGGCTTATGCCAGTGCGAGGTTGATCGCGGACTCACGACCGTCGCGACCTGCTTCGATGTCGAAGGTCACTTTCTGGTTGTCAGCCAGGCCAGTCAGGCCGGAACGCTCAACTGCGGAAATGTGTACAAACACATCTTTGCTGCCGCCGTCTGGTGCGATGAAGCCGAAGCCTTTAGTTGTGTTGAACCATTTTACGGTGCCAGTAGCCATGCCGTAATCTCCTTAAAAAATCTGCCCGCATGATTGCGGCAGTGTGGCGAGGTCGGTCTGTATCGAGAGACTGAGCGCCGTTTGAAGGGAGACAGTGGTCGAAATAGAAAAACGTTTGCGAGCGCTACATAGGAGTGCTTGTGCGGCGATACAAGGGAAAGCTTCAAAACAATTGTCAGGAAGATGCCCAAGCGGCCGGCGGGCGGCGGAAAACGGCGTGTCCTGGGTTTGCCTAAGCGATTGCCAATGCAGGCCTACCAGAGGTCCGGATTGTTCAGAGCCGCGACACAGGTGGGGTTCCCTTGCAGTGGGGTAAGGGCCGCTGAGGTCAGGGATTGCGCAATCCAGCCGTGCGGGAAGCTGAGCGGCAACGGTGCAGCGGCGATGTCTTCCGTGATCGGTGAGAAACCGGTTTTGCCATAATAGTCCGGGCTGCCGTAGGTTATGGCAACATCTATGCCGTCATCGCGCAGGACGGTCAGCGCGTGGGTGATCAGGGCTTGGCCAATGCCTTCGCCATGGCGATCCGTGGCAACCGCCATAGGGGAAAGCAGGACCACGGTGCGCGCATCCTCTGCATAGCGCAGGGGCGAGAACAGAACCGATCCCACAAGAGTGCCGCTATCGGTGGCGGTAAAAACGCGGGAGCCGTCGGTTTGGCGGTCCTGCAGCATCTGATCCACCATGGCGCCAATGAGCGTGCCTTCGGTCTCCCCCTCGGAGGCGGTGAAAGTGTCGGCAAAGAGCTTGATGATCTCTTCAGTTTTGGGCGTGAGGTCTTCGGCGTAGATCATGGCGGGCTCTCCTGGCGGCACGGACCGGTTGTGTCACGCGCTATGATCGGGATCAAGGCGGGGCGGGGCGTGCTGTGGCAGACTGAGCTGTGTGGGGGCGAGCAGAGCGGGCCGAAGGTCCGCTTTAGCAGAGGAGGACGGTGTGATGAAGACGGAACTGTGTGCGCTGGCGGTCACTTTGATGGCGGGCGCCGGATTTGCGGAGAATGTGGAAGAGGGCGCGGCGCTGTATCGGACGCACTGCGCGACCTGCCACGGCATTGATATGGATGGCAACGGACCGATGGCGGGGGTCCTGATGATCAAACCGGACAACCTGTTGACCTTGAGCAGTGGCAATAGCGGGGAGTTTCCCTTGGTGCGGGTGATCAAGCGCATTGATGGGCGGGATCCGCTGGTGAGCCATGGCAGCCCGATGCCGGTGTATGGCGATTTCTTTGAAGGTGTGGATGTGGCGCTCAAGACGCCGACCGGGCAGCCGATCATGACCTCGCAGCCGGTGGTGGAGTTGGTGGCCTTTTTGCAGAGCGTGCAGCAGTAGCGCCTAGAGGCTCATGGCGAGCACGCGGCTGATCTCGGTCAGGCTGCGGCCGGATTGGTCCATCCAGATGTTAAACGCCTCTTGCACCTTTTTCATCGCGCCTTTGGAGGTGGGTTGCTTGTCGATGATGCCTTCGGCGATCAGGCGGGCAACCACGTCACGAGACAGGATAAAGCTGTCTTTGCCCAAGAACCGCAAGGCATACTGACCGGTGGCACCGCCAATGCGGGAGCCGCCTTTTTTCATGAATTCCAATTGGGTGACGTAGTCGGTGCTGGCCCAACCACCAAGCACTTTGCCTGCACCGCCGTCTTCACGCAGGGATTGGATGAAGTGGGCGTTTTCCAGAACGGTGCGGATTTTCGGCCCGTTGCGCACGATGTCGGTGTTGGACATCAGGCGGTCCATGTCCTCGTCATGCATGAAGGCACAGCGGTCCACGTCAAAACCGTGAAAAGCGGCCTCAAAGCCGTCCCATTTGTTTTCGATGACCTGCCAATTGAAACCTGCCTGAAAGACACCTTTGGTGAATTGCGCCAGCCAGCGGTCCTCGGGGATTTGTGCGAGTTCTTCGGCGGATTTGGGCTTGGTGAGCTGTGCTTCGAGTGCGTCGGAGCCGCCTTTGCGCTCGGCAGAAATGGCAAAGAGGTCGTCGAAGGGGCGCATGGTGGTGGGTCCTGTTATTTGACAGTGTAAGATGCAAGCAGTGGTTTGAGAAACGCCAGCGCTTTTTGCACGGCAGGTCGGTTTTCTGAGCGTTTTGATACAAGTAAAGCAAAGCCACCGGTGTCAATGCCAACCTCGCTCACCTTGCAAAGCAGGCCACCCTTTAGCTCCTCCTGAACAATGCTCGGTGTGACAATCATGGCAGCCTTGCCGGTCAACACCGATAACATGCCCAGCCGAAAGTCTGTTTGCCAGTAGTACTTAGGCGGAGACGGTGGCGTTATCTTTGCCGCTCCAAACCACTGTGCCCATCTTTCCTTTCGATAGGAATACATGAGATCTGATGCGAAGAGCGCCTCGAGTTTCTTTTGCGGGCTGTCGTCTGCTGCCACGAGGGAGCTGGAGACATAGGGGTACATGGTTTCCTGACTAAAGATATGCATGTCTTTGGTTTGGTTTGGAGTGGAGACAAACCGCACCGCCAAGTCAAACTCGCTGTTGTCCAGGTCAACCACATCTGCACTGTGCTCGGCAGAGAGCTCGAAATGTGCATTTGATGTGGCGTCTGACATCTCAGCCAGCTTTTGATCCAACCACTGATGCGCAAAAAACGGCTCTACACTCAGTCTCACAGTCTTGGAAACGCTGGCCACAAGGCGATCGGTTACTTGCTCCAAGTTGCTGAGGATACGCTCAACCTCGGCGTGGTAGGCTTTGCCCAAATCTGTGAGCGTGATGTTGCGTCCGGATTTGAGAACCAGCGGCGCCTTCAGCCAGGCTTCCAAGTTACGTACATGGCGTGCGACCGACGTGTGGGTCACGCTCAGTTCTTCCCCAGCTTTGGAAAAGCTCGAATGCCGTGCCGTGGCTTCGAAGGCTTTTAGTGCGTTGAGCGGAGGAAGGTTTCGCTTCATGTAACGTGTTCTTTTTTTGCTTATATTTTGAGTATTTATTGAAGTTGTTGAAGTGCGCAAGACGATTTAGTTTTAAAGGTGCTTCAGAAGAGTTTGGTTTGGAGTAATTTTGTTGTTATACAATGAGTTACGCCCGATTTTACCGGAGTGTTTGGCGTTAAGAATGCGCGAAGCGAAGCCGGAATTGGCCAATGTTAAGCGAGTGGTTTGGTGGGTTTTCTCCCTAATGGAGAACTGGGTCATATTGGTTGTGATCAAGTAGCGAGTATCGCGATGCGAGAAACCAAAAAACAGCTTCTGGAGCGGGCGTTCTTGTTGGCTGAAATTGCGCAAAGGGCACTGGAACGCGCTTCCAATGCCGAGAGTCAGCAAGAACGCCGCTTGGAATTTTTGTCCTTTCAGGACGCGTGCATTCAACTTGTAGAAAAGATGAACAGCGTGGAGTTGGATGACGCTCGTGTGGCGTTGGTTCGACCAAGGCAAGGTGCTGTGAAGGCGGTTGCGGAAGAGCGGGTTTGATGGCTGTCTTGCAGGGCGTTGGGGGCGGTTCGCCTACCGGGAGCTTGCAGTGAAAACCCTTCTGTTTGGGATGCCGTCAACTCAGTGATTGGAAGTCAATCACCACGGTCGTATGTTCTGCGTACGAAGAGCGCGTAGATGTTGGGAAAACACAAATTGCTCCGGTTTTGTCCAGTCAAAGAGACCCGTGAAAGGCGTGGCCATATGAAATGGAGCGATTGCAAAGACGCGTTTCGTGCCGACGGGTCATTACGGGACATTTATGTTCGCAACACTACCGAGGATGATTGGAACCGATTGTTCGCAGCGTTTTCGAAGTATGAAATGACGCTCTTTTGCGACGGAGACCCTTCTCCGGAAATAGAGGTTCCTGCGGCGATATTTGAGAGATGCAATGAGCATCACTATCGACTCGAGATGTTGGCAAAAGGCATTACCTTTCAATGCCACTTTTTTACGGTCGACGAGATTGAAATCGATGTGGATCCTAAGGAAATCAAGTCGCAGCAGGATTTAGATGTCGTTCTGGATGTGATGGGAGCAATTGGGCGGGCCTTGGCTAAGCCGGTTATCCTGACCGAGGAAGCCACTCAAAACTATGTTTGGATCGCGTTTGATCCTGCAACAAGTGCATGTAAATACTTCGCGTACTGACAATGCGCTGCTTGTGTTGAAAATAGTGCAGTCGCGCAAGCCCCTGTCGGCCAATGGGGCGCTGCCAAATCGGAGATTTGGCAATTGGGGAGCCACGCACATTTACGCCCCCAAGTCCCCCATCTTTACCTCCCCTTAACTCAAAAAACCTTAGGTGGCCTTGCAGCCCCTCAAACCCATGACTAAGACTCTCTTGGTAGGGTCCGACGGGCGGGCCGCAGAGCGATCAACAGGCAGGCGATATGAACGACCCTTTTGAAACCTATATGAATACCCTTGTGCCCATGGTTGTCGAACAGACCAGCCGCGGCGAACGCGCGTATGATATTTTCTCGCGTCTGCTCAAAGAGCGCATCATTTTCCTCAACGGTCCGGTGCATGACGGCATGTCCAGTCTGATCGTGGCGCAGCTTTTGCACCTTGAGGCGGAAAACCCGTCCAAAGAGATCAGCATGTACATCAACAGCCCTGGTGGCGTGGTGACATCCGGTCTGTCGATCTATGACACCATGCAGTACATCAAGCCGAAGGTGAGCACGCTGGTGATTGGTCAAGCGGCCTCGATGGGCTCGTTGCTGTTGACAGCGGGTGAGGCGGGTATGCGCTTCTCCCTGCCTAACTCCCGCGTGATGGTGCACCAGCCGTCCGGTGGGTATCAGGGGCAGGCGACGGACATCATGATCCACGCCGAAGAAACGCTGAAGCTGAAGCGGCGTTTGAATGAGATTTACGTCAAGCACACCGGCCGCACCTATGAAGAGGTAGAGCAGGGGCTTGAGCGCGACAACTTTATGTCCGCAGAAGACGCCAAAGAGTGGGGTTTGATCGACGAGATTGTCGAAAACCGCGCCAAAGGTGACGACGAAGAAAGCTAACTATTGGGTGCCCGGTGGCGCAAAGACGCTGTCGGGCACTTTCGCATTGTGCCCACTTTGACGCTGGCCTAAGCTGGATGAAACGTGGGTAGCCCTCTCCAAATGGGGGCAAGATTTGGCCTGAAAGGTACGACATGTCGAACACGTCCGGTGGTGACAGCAAGAACACGCTTTACTGCAGCTTCTGCGGAAAGAGCCAGCACGAGGTGCGCAAGCTGATTGCGGGCCCAACGGTATTTATCTGTGATGAATGCGTTGAGTTGTGCATGGACATCATCCGCGAAGAGACCAAGGCCAGCGGGCTGAAGTCTTCTGAAGGCGTGCCAACACCCCGTGAAATTTGCGACGTGCTGGACGACTATGTGATTGGTCAGGCCACCGCGAAACGCGTGCTGTCTGTGGCGGTGCACAACCACTACAAACGTCTGAACCACGCGGCCAAAACCGGCGATATTGAGCTGGCGAAATCCAACATCCTGCTGATTGGCCCAACCGGTTGCGGTAAGACTTTGTTGGCGCAAACCCTGGCGCGGATTTTGGATGTGCCGTTCACCATGGCGGATGCAACCACGCTGACCGAGGCCGGTTATGTGGGTGAGGATGTGGAGAACATCATCCTCAAGCTGCTGCAGGCGTCTGAGTACAACGTAGAGCGCGCGCAGCGTGGCATCGTCTATATCGACGAAGTTGATAAGATCACCCGCAAGTCCGAGAACCCGTCCATCACCCGTGACGTGTCGGGCGAAGGTGTGCAGCAAGCGCTCTTGAAGCTGATGGAAGGCACCGTGGCCTCCGTGCCGCCGCAAGGTGGCCGGAAACATCCGCAGCAGGAATTCCTGCAGGTCGACACCACCAACATCCTGTTTGTCTGTGGCGGCGCGTTTGCCGGTCTGGATAAGATCATTGCGCAGCGCGGCAAAGGCTCTGCAATGGGCTTTGGCGCGGATGTGCGTGACAATGACGAGCGCGGCGTGGGCGAGATCTTCCAGGACCTGGAGCCGGAAGATCTGCTGAAATTTGGTCTGATCCCGGAATTTGTCGGCCGTCTGCCGGTTCTGGCAACGCTGGAAGATCTAGACGCGGATGCCTTGGTGATCATCCTGACACAGCCGAAAAACGCGCTGGTGAAACAGTATCAGCGTCTGTTTGAGCTGGAAGACACGCAGTTGACGTTTACCGATGACGCGCTGAAGGCGATTGCCAACCGTGCGATTGAACGGAAAACCGGTGCCCGCGGTCTGCGCTCCATTCTGGAAGAGATCCTGCTCAACACCATGTTTGAGCTGCCGGGTCAGGACAGCGTGACCGAGGTTGTGGTGAATGAGGAAGCGGCCACCGGTCAGGCGGCGCCGTTGATGATCCACGGTGAAGCCGAGAAAGAGCCGGCTGAGGCGGGCTGAGGTCTGGCGACAGACTGAGAGAGATTAGGAAGGCATCCCGGTGGGGCGCCTTTTTTGTTTGACCTTGTCGGGGAGCTTTATGGAGCGACCGTGTGTCAAAGCTGACAAAACCGTTGTCCGGCGTTACCCTGCCAGGGTGTAGGTCCGCGCTGATGAACAGTCGGGCGTTTCGCAGGCGGGGTGATTGAAAATGCCGAACTTTACAGGTCTCCAGTCTGATGCGGGTCTATCAGACGTGCTGAAGATGTTCCCGCGCAACTCAGAGGCGCTGCTTCGGCTACTTGATGACATTATGTGCGCTGTCGGAGAGTTGTCTCGGGGCGAGCGGGAGGCTATTGCCGCCTATGTCTCACAATTGAACGCAACGCCGTACTGCGTGTTTAATCATTCTCTGTTCGCGGAGGTCTTTTCTGGGCCGCTGGAAGAGACAAACAAACGTTTGCTGCCGCTCTTGACCTATGTGCGGAGCCTGCACGAAAAGAACCGTGAAGAGATTGCGAGCGCTCACGAAGCGGCCATGCAGGCAGGATGGAGCACAAACGCACTCTACGAAGTTGTGGAGGTCTGCGGCATCTTTGATTTCATCAACACCATTGTGCTTTCTGCCGGGATCAATACGCCGGACGGGGTGATGCAGCCAGTGCCGACGGTTGACGACCTTAGGCGCTCTTATGCGTCGATGGCGGATGGCTTGAAAAGTGGTCGATAGCGCCGCATGGCGCGGACAGGCGTGGCTGCGGCAGGGCGATTTCGAGGAGTCCACGCCAATGTGATCGGGCGTCTCTTGCGGCTCCGCTGCGCGGCTTTCATATCCCTCTGAAATCAAAAGGAAGCCTGTCATGCCCAAAGCGACTCTCTATCGGATGGATTTGCCGAACTACACCTGCGGCTACGGCACGGCTGCGCTGCAGTTGTTGCAGAGCCATGGGTTTGAGATTGACGAGCATGTGCTGCGCACGCGGCATGAGACGGATGTCTTCAAAGACAAGCATCACGTGACCACCACGCCGCTTGTGTTCATTGATGGCGTAAAGATTGGTGGCTTCACTGAGCTGCGAAAGCATCTGAAGGGGCAGAAGAAACCGTCAAAACGGTTTTGGAAACGCTAAGCCGCATTGACACCGCCGCACCACCGGAGGATGTCTTGGGCACCTCACATCAAGGAGCCTGCCAATGTCTGTACGTCACATCTCCACCGGATCGCCGTTTGAAGAAAAAATCGGGTATTCCCGCGCGGTTGTAGCCGATGGCTGGGTCTTTGTGGCCGGAACAACGGGCTATGATTACGCAACCATGACCCTGCCTGAGGATGTGGCCGCGCAATGTCGCAACACGCTCACCACCATTGGCAAGGCGCTGGAAGAAGCAGGCAGCAGTCTCGATGATGTGGTGCGGGTCAACTACATTCTGCCCAATGGCGACGACTTTGAGAAATGCTGGCCCGTGACCAGTGACGTGTTTGCCAAGGCCAAACCGGCGGCGACAATGATCATTGCCAATCTTATGGAAGACGCGATGAAGATTGAGATCGAAGTGACCGCGCGGGTTTCTAAGTAAAGGCACCAAAATGACAGCACATATTGCCACCGACCGCGCGGCCAATCGGCTTGGCGCTGTGTTCATGGTTGCGGCCATGGCGGGGTTTGCCGTGGAGGACGCTTTCCTCAAGGCGGCGGCGCAAAGCTTGCCGATTGCACAGGTGATGGTGCTGTTTGGCGCGGGCGGCGCGATGGTTTTTGCGCTGTGGTTGCGCGCCAAATCGCAGCCTTTGGCACCGAAAGAGGTGGTGTCGCGCCCGATGCAGGTGCGGGTGGTGTTTGAGATTGTGGGGCGGTTGTTCTTCACGCTGTCACTGGCACTTACGCCGCTCAGTTCGACCACCGTGATCTTACAGGCCACACCTTTGGTGGTGGTGGCTTTTGCCGCGCTGGTGCTCGGCGAGCAGGTGGGCTGGCGGCGCTGGTTGGCGATTGTGATAGGTCTGGCAGGCGTGGTGCTGATTGTGCGACCCGGTGGGGACAGTTTTAGCTGGCTGTCGCTTCTGGCCGTTGCGGGCATGTTGGGTTTTGCCGGACGCGATCTGGCGAGCCGGGCCGCGCCTGCGAGCCTGAGCACGGCGGTTTTGGGCCTTTATGGGTTTCTGGCCATTGTGGTGGCGGGCGCGGCATACGGCGCGATCTGGGAGCAGGTGCCGTTTCACACGCCGCCGCCGATGGCACTGCTGTCTGTGGTGGGGGCGGTGGCCTGTGGCGTGTTTGCCTATAGCGCGTTGATGCGGGCGATGCGGACGGGCGAGGTGTCAGCGGTGACGCCGTTCCGTTACTCGCGCCTGTTGTTTGGCGTGGCCCTTGGCGTGGTGGTGTTTGGCGAGCAGTTGGACAGCTGGATGCTGATTGGCAGCGCCTTGATTGTACTCTCAGGCCTTGTGATCATGGTGCGTGGGCGGGCTGCTGCCAAAAGGTGATAGCATTCAACCTATGTGCGCGGTTCCGCCACTGGACCTTTGTGGTCAAATAGTCCATATGAGGGAAGAATTTGCGGAGACTCCCATGGGCATTTTGAGCACAATCAACAATGTTTTGACCTGGTGGAACGGCGGTACGCTGAACACCAAGCTGTTTACGGCGCGCAAAGGCGTGAAAATGGGCGAAGACGAGCAAGGCAACGTCTACTACCGCACCGAAAATGATTCCAAGCGTTGGGTGATGTTCAACGGCGAAGTGGAAGCAAGCCGCGTGAGTGCCGATTGGCATGGCTGGCTGCATCGGACGTTTGACGAAGTGCCGAGCCAGAAGCCGCTGAAGCACAAGGAATGGGAAATTCCACATCAGGAAAACGTGACCGGGACCGCGCTGGCCTATGCGCCTGCGGGCACCATCCGTGCCCATGGTAAGGCGCCGGTGGAACGGTCTGATTATGAGGCCTGGAGCCCCGAGTAAACCTGATGTCTGCGGTTCGTACAGAGACTTTTGTTGGCGCTGCTGTGGTTGCCGCAGCTGCCGGTTTCCTGCTTTATAGCGCGCAGTATGCCAGTGTTGGGCAGGGCAGTGGCGGCTATGGGTTAAATGCGTCTTTCCGCTCGATTGAGGGGGTGAGCGTAGGCACGGATGTGCGGTTGGCCGGTGTGAAAATTGGCACCGTGACCGACATCCAACTTGATCCACAGACCTTTCGTGCTTTGACCACGTTCAGCGTGCTGGACGGCATTGCGTTGCCGGATGACAGTGCTGTGGTGGTGTCTTCTGAAGGTCTTCTGGGCGGTAACTTTGTGGAAATTCTGCCGGGTGGATCGCCGTTTAACTTTGAAGCCGGAGATGAGATCGAGGACACGCAAAGCTCTGTGAGCCTGATTTCTCTGCTTCTGAAGTTTGTGAGCGGTGGTGACGATGAATAAGTTTGGTGTGACAGCGGCGGCGCTGCTGCTGCCGGTGATGGCGCAGGCGCAAGAGATTCAGATCGAGATGCTGGAGATTGAGCCGCTCAAATATGAGACGCTGGATATTCCGCTAGGCGATGTCAAAAGCGAGAGCGTGGTGGCTGCCACGGTGGGCAAGGGCGCATTGTTGCGGGGGCTGGACAAGCTGACCGGGCAGGTGGCGGACTTTGAGCTCGACAACGGCTATTCAGTGAAGTTTGGCACGCTGCGTGTGGATATGGCGCAATGCCGTCATCCGAGTGAAAACCCAAATGGCGACGCGTTTGCGTTTATTTCGGTCTATGAAGATCAGGGCACGGGCGCCAATGTTTTCCAGGGCTGGATGGTGGCCTCTTCGCCAGCCTTAAGTGCGCTGGATCATGCCCGCTATGACGTTTGGGTGCTGCGCTGCACGGGCTTGGCTCAGGCAGACGCAGAGAGCACCTCTGAGGGCGACGGCAACGAGTGAGTCGTGATGTCGGCGTCATGCCGAAGCGCCCATGTCAGCATCTTGTGATAATCCGCACGGGGGATTTCGATCGCCCCTAGTGAGATCAGGTGATCGGTCACAAACTGTGTGTCAAATAACGTGAATCCACAGCGGCGCAGATGTTCGATCAGATAGGCCAGGGCCATTTTGGACGCATCGGTTCTGCGGGAGAACATGCTCTCGCCAAAGAAGGCCCCGCCAAGGGTCACGCCGTAGACGCCCCCCACCAATTCATCGCGATCCCAGACTTCCAATGAGTGGGCCTCTCCGCGCGCGTGCAGCGCCATGTAAAGTGCATGAATCTGCGCGTTGATCCAGGTTTCCTCACGGTCCGCGCAGCCTTCTAAAACACCCTCGAAGTTCGCGTTGAGCGAGACCGTGTAACCACCACGCCGGATGCGTTTGGCGAGGCTGCGGGAGATGTGGAAACTGTCGAGGGGGAAGATGCCGCGGCGGATCGGGTCGACCCAGAAAATGTCCGGATCATCGCGGTTTTCGGACATGGGGAAAACACCCATGCCATAGGCGCGCATCAAAAGGTCTGGTGTGACCTCACTCATGATGCGCGCCCATAGGGTATCAGCCTTCGGCCATATTGGCGTCGAGCCATTTCTCCAGCCAGTGAATATTGTACTCACCGGTGTGGATGTCTTTTTCCTGAAGCAGGGCGTGGAACAGTGGTGTGGTGGTGTCGATGCCATCCACAATCATCTCTCCCAGAGCGCGGTTCAGGCGCGCCAGTGCTTCGGGGCGATCGCGACCGTGCACGATCAGCTTGCCAATCAGGCTGTCGTAATAAGGCGGGATTGAATAGCCTTGATATAGCGCTGAATCCATCCGGACCCCAAGGCCACCAGGCGCGTGATACGCGGTGATCTTGCCGGGGCATGGCGCAAAGTTTGGCAGACGCTCAGCGTTGATACGGACCTCAATGGAGTGGCCATTGATCTCCAGGTCATCCTGACCAAAGGTCATGGCTTCGCCAGCCGCCACAAGGATTTGCTCACGCACCAGATCGACGCCAAAAATGGCTTCGGTCACAGGGTGTTCCACCTGAAGACGGGTGTTCATTTCGATGAAATAGAACTCGCCGTTTTCATAGAGGAACTCGATGGTGCCCGCGCCGATGTAGTTGATTTTGGCAACCGCATCCGCACAGGTTTTGCCGATTGCCGCACGCTCTTCAGGGGTGATGCAGGGGCCGGGGGCCTCCTCAAACACCTTCTGGTGACGCCGCTGCAAGGAGCAATCACGTTCACCAAGGTGCACCGCTTTGCCTTTGCCGTCACCAAAGACCTGAATCTCGATGTGGCGTGGGGTGGTGAGGTACTTCTCGATGTAGACCTCATCGTTGCCGAAGTTGGCCTTGCCTTCCGCACGTGCGGTCTGGAACGCCGATTTCATCTCTTCGGCGTTGTTGGCAACTTTCATGCCTTTGCCGCCGCCACCTGCGGTGGCTTTGATGATTACCGGGTAGCCAAATTCCTCGCCGATTTTCAGCGCAGCGTCGACATCTGGCACACCACCTTCGGAGCCAGGTACGCAAGGTACGCCAAGCGCCTTCATGGTGTCTTTGGCCGTGATCTTATCACCCATCGTGCGGATGTGTTCCGCAGTTGGGCCGATGAAGGTCAAACCGTGGTCTTCGATGATCTGTACGAAGTTGGCGTTTTCCGACAAGAAGCCATAGCCCGGATGGATCGCCTGAGCGCCGGTGACTTCGCAGGCGGCGATGATCGCCGCCATGTTCAGATAGCTTTCGGTGCCCGGAGCGGGGCCGATGCAGATGGCCTCATCTGCCATGCGAACGTGCATTGCGTCAGCATCAGCGGTGGAGTGCACCGCAACCGACTTGATGCCCATTTCGCGGCACGCACGGATCACGCGCAGGGCGATCTCTCCGCGGTTTGCGATCAGGATTTTATCAAACATGTGAACGCCTTATTCGATGATTGCCAGCGGTGCGCCGTATTCTACTGTGTCGCCGTCACCCACCAGGATGCGTTTCACGGTGCCGGATTTTGGTGCCGGGATGTGGTTCATGGTTTTCATGGCTTCCACGATCAGCAGGGTGTCGCCTTCGGACACGGTCTGGCCCACGGCGGCAAAGGCTGGCGCGCCTGGCTCAGGTGCGAGATACACGGTGCCCACCATTGGCGAGGTGACGGCGCCCGGGTGGCTCGCAGGATCGTCCTCAGAGGCGGCTGGCGCGGCAGCGGGAGCTGCGGCCGGTGCGGCTGCGACGGGTGCGGCGGCGGGGGCAGCCACGGCCACCGGTGCGGCTGCGGCAACCACTTGTGTCTGGCGGCTGACACGCACGTTCAGGCTGTCGTCTTCGCCATACTCGCGCATCACTTCCAGCTCGGTCAGGTCATTTTCCCGCAGCAGCTCTGCCAAAGCAGAGATGAAGGCCACATCAGAATCGTGATTTTGTTTGCTCATTTTACGTTTCTATCCCCTACGCGCTTATGCGCTGTTGAGTCTTATTGGTTTCCCCTGCGGCGCTTATAGAGAAAAAGCTGCCCCTAGGAAAGCTGAACTGGGGTTCAGATGGGGGGAAATGGACGCAGTTTCCAGCCCTGAATCGGGCTTAGAGCGGCATTCCGGACAATTTGGCAACCAGTTCCGCCAATTTGCGGGCGCCAAACTTGCGCAAGAGCCGCGCGCGGTATTCTTCGACCGTGCGGTAAGACAGCTCCAGCTCGAGACCAATTTCTTTGGAGGTCATGCCGCGACAGGTCAAGATTGCCACTTCGCGTTCGCGTTGTGTGAGTTCCACCACAGGCCGGTCTTCAGACAGGTCGGCAAAAGACCAGACGCTTTTTTGAAATGGATTCTCGGGGGAGGTCGACTGGCCTCGGACGCGACACCAGAACAATGTGCCATCCATGCGTTGCATCACTCGTTCGTCACTATACCGCCCGGTGCCGCCAAGTGTGGAATAGACTTTCTCGCCAAGTTTCTGGAAATCTTCGTCAGAGGCGTAGAAGTCGGCAATGGAGCGGTTGGCGCACTCTTCCGGTGCGATAGAAAACATTTCGCCAAAACGCAGGTTCACCCGTTGGATGATCCGGTTTTCAAGGATGCAGAGTCCGACGGGGGCGTGATCAAAGGCAAGAGCGTTCAGTTCCATGGGGCGCAGTGATGGCACAGGCACGCCCAAAGGGGAAGGCGCAAAGGTAAACGGCGCGCCATTGGGACGCGCCGTTCTTAGTCTTCTCCTGCGGCTTAAAGGCCGGAATTGAAGCGGTCACGGGCGGCGCGGCCTGCGTCTGAGTTTTCGAAGCAGACCAGCAGGTTGTGGTTTGCCAAAGGAGTTTCGTGGAACACCAGTGCGTCGGCGTGTTTTGCCAGCCGTGGCTCGGTGGCGAGCATGTGCTCAAACACGTTGCGGTCAATCACGGCGGCGTCCATGCGGCCAGCGGCGACTTTTTCCACGTTGGAGGCATCGGTTGGGCCTGCGTCCACCTTGAGGGAGCCATCAGCGACCATGGCGTCAAAGCGGGCTTCGTTGATGTAGCCTTCGACCACGCCGATGCGGTAGTTGCCCAGATCGTCATGGGAGGACCAGCTGAACGCGTTGTCTTTACGGTGGATGAATCCTACTGGAGAGGTGCCAAATGGGGCGGAGTAAACGCAGCGGTCGCCACCTTTTTCGACGTCGGCACCGGCGTCATAATATTCCGGGTAAAGGCCAAGGTAGTTTGGATCTTTGGCGGCAAGGTTGACGGCGCGGTTCCATGGGAAGACTTCGGCTACAACCTCCTCCCCTGCGGCGGCAAAGGCGGCGGTGACCGCGTCCGTCGACGTGCCGGAGCCGTCAGCGTTCACATATGGGGGCCATTCCAGCGTGGTCAGTTTGACAGTTTCGGCCGATGCTGTGGTGGCGAGGGCCGCAAGGGCGGCGGCAAAAAGCGTGGATTTTTGCATGGTGACTCCAAAAATTGAATGAGCATTTAAGTTCTGGCGTCACCTGAGCATGAGAGTGCTAAAAAGCCGTTACCTTTTGGGTGGGGCAAGGACTGGTGGTTTTACGGGATTGCAGCGTGGGCGGTCTTGCGGCTTGCTGAGGTTGGGAGAGGGAGGACAGCGATGAATATTGCGACATGGTTGGTGCGCGCGGAGCAGCGCGCGCCGGAGCGGGAGGCGATTTTTGACGGGCAGCGCTGTGTAGAGACCTATGGCGGGTTTCTGAGCCGCGCGCTGGGGGTGGTGCAGTGGTTGGATACACAAGGTGTTCAAGCTGGTGATCGGGTTGGGGTGTTTATGAAAAACGGCCCTGAGTATCTGATTGCGCTATACGGCATTTGGGCCGCCGGGGCGGTGGCGGTGCCGATCAACGCCAAGCTGCACCCCAAAGAGGCGGCGTGGATTTTGCAGGATGCTGAGGCACGGCTGTGTTTTGTGTCTGCGCGTTTTGAGACGGTGCTCTCCGAGGTCTGCGATGTGGTTTGTGCCACCGTGCCGGATACTCGCGGTTATGACAGAGAGATTGTGGCTCGGGACCCAGATGATCTTTGTTGGCTGTTTTACACCTCCGGCACCACGGGACGACCCAAAGGCGTGATGATCACCCATCGCATGATTGTGGCCATGGCGATGAGCTATTTTGCCGATGTGGATCAAGTGACCGCTGAGGATACGGCGCTTTATGCGGCGCCGATGAGCCATGGAGCCGGGCTTTATAACGTCATGCATGTGCTCAAGGGCGCACGGCATGTGGTGCCGAAGAGTGGTGGTTTTGACGAGGCGGAGATTTTTGATCTCGCCGCGCATTTTGGGCGGGTGCATATGTTTGCCGCACCCACAATGGTGAAACGCATGACGCAGGTGGCCAAGGCGATGGGCGCCGATGGGGCTGGGCTGCGCACCGTCGTATATGGTGGCGGACCGATGTATGTGGAGGACATCCGTGCGGCTGTGGCGCACTTTGGGCCGGTGTTTGCGCAAATTTACGGACAAGGCGAATGCCCGATGTGCATCACAGCGCTGACCAAAGATGAGGTGGCGAAAGGCGACGAGGCTGTGTTGCCCTCGGTTGGTCGGGCGCAATCGGTGGTGGAACTGGCGATTGGCGGACCTGAGGGGCTATTGCCTGCAGGCGAGGTTGGAGAAATCCTAGCGCGTGGGGATGCGGTGATGCCGGGGTATTGGCGCAACGCGGCGGCCTCTGCGGCGGCGTTGAAAGACCGGTGGCTGCACACCGGCGACATGGGCGTGTTGGATGCGGCGGGGTACCTAACGCTGAAGGATCGCAGCAAAGACCTGATCATTTCCGGGGGGACCAATATTTATCCGCGTGAGGTGGAAGAGGTGCTGTTGACGCACCCGTCAGTGGTGGAAGTGTCTGTGGTGGGCAGGCCGCACCCGGAGTGGGGCGAGGATGTGGTGGCCTTTGTGGTCTGTGACGGTCCGCTGGATGTGGCGGCGTTGGAGGCGCATTGTTTGGCGGAGATGGCGCGGTTCAAGCGGCCAAAGGACTATGTGCAGGTGGAGCGCCTGCCGAAGAACAACTATGGGAAGGTGTTGAAGACAGAATTGCGCGGGATGTTGGGGGAGTAAGCTGGGCGCCTTGCAGCAGGCAAAAAAAGAGGCCGATCAATCGCCTCCGTCGCCGTCTCCATCTGCCTCGCTGTCCCATAACCCGCCAGGCTCGGATGGGTCCGTGTCAGAACTGCGTTCGCCCCCGTGCCATTCCACCCAGACGTAGAGACCGTCTTCTCGTTGGCGCAAGGATTTTCGGCGAACGCGGTTGCGATACACCGAAAAGGCGATGAAGGCGACAATCAAGGCGCATTGAAAAGGTTCGAATACCCAACCGGTATCCGCGCTGTAGCTCAGCATAAATTGTATCCGTGTGTTGGGGAAAAACAGACAGGAGACGTGTCGGTTGCCGATGCAGGGTCAGAGCTGTCCAACCCCTCTGCATCACATCAACCTGTTTATTCGTATCTGTCTCATGTCTGACTTCTGGATAGCACGGCGCTTGTAACAGTTTTGCGACAAGCGGGGGTGAGGTTGCGGAGAAGCGCGGGCGAACCTCGGGTTGACCGGACGGGGTTGCTTACCGCTACTATGGGGCTTCATTTTTTAGGAGCTTAGGCATGAAGACATTTTCCTCTTTGCTGGGCGCGGCCTTTCTCTCTCTTGCGAGCACCACAACCGGACATGCACAAGAACAACCCAATATCGTGTTCATTTTCCTCGACAATTTTGGCTGGGGCGAGCCGGGTTTTAATGGCGGTGGCGTCATTCGCGGCACACCAACGCCGGAGATGGACGCTTTGGCGGCGGAAGGGTTGCGGCTGACCAATTTTAATGTGGAAGCACAATGTACCCCCTCGCGCGCGGCGACCATGACGGGGCGCTATGGTATCCGCAGTGGCAATCACACTGTTCCGCTTGGCGGCGGAGTCTATGGGCTGACCCAATGGGAAGTGACCATGGCGGAGATGCTGAAGGACGTGGGTTACGACACGGCGATGTATGGCAAATGGCATCTTGGCTGGTCCGAAGGGCGCTATCCGTCAAGTCAGGGTTTTGATGAGTTTTATGCCGTTGAAACCACCGATGTGACGGTTTGGCCGACGCTCACGGGGTATGCCGAAGCCGATATGGAAGACAATGTGGTGATGCAGGGGGTAACGGGAGAAGCTGCCACCGTTGCGCGGCCTTATGACCTTGAATACCGCGGGCTGATTGACGGCGACCTGACCGAGAAGGCGATCGATTTCATCAACCGTAAATCGGGGGAGGAAAACCCGTTTTTCATCTACCTTGCCTATACGCAGACGCATTACCCCAACATCGCGCATCCGGAGTTCACAGGCGCGACTGGCAACGGTGTCTGGGCGGATATTCTGTTGCAGGTAGACACTTATTTGGGGCGCGTGACGCAGGCGCTGGAAGAAGCTGGCGTGGCCGACAACACGATTGTGATCTTCACGGCGGATAACGGCCCGGAGGCATTGCAGGTCGGGAGTTCAAACGTCTCGCCGACGCCAGCGGTTCAAGGCAGCGCCGGTCCTTGGCGCGGGACGTTGTTTACCAGCCTAGAGGGCAGTTTGCGGGTTCCGTTTGCGGTGCGCTGGCCGGATCGTATTCCGGCAGGCTCGGTCAACAATGGTGTGGTGCATTCAATGGACCTGTTTCCGACGTTAGCGACGTTTGCTGGGGGCAAGGTACCGACTGATCGCGCCTTTGATGGCATTGATCAGTCTCAGTTGTTTCTTGGTGAGCAGGAGAACTCCAACCGCGAAGGGGTGATTGTCTACATGGGCGAGCAGGTGTTCGGCGTGAAGTGGAACGACTGGAAGGTGATGTTCAAGGAGAATTCCGGCGTGTTTGGACCGACAGAGACCTATGACACGCCGCGGGTCTATAACCTGCTGAATGATCCGCATGAGCGGGAGAACGTGCTGTTCCCCTATACTTGGGTGGCCGAGAAGGCGATCCCGCAGCTGTATGAACATGCGGCGTCGTTCCAGACGTATCCGCCGATCCCGCCGGGGACGCCTGATCCTTATGTGCCGCCGGTGGAGTGAGGTTTTAGTCTAAGAATGAAAAAGCCCCGTCAAATTTGACGGGGCTTTCCAATATCGCGTTTACTTCGCGCTTAGGTGACGATGGTCGCCTCGGTTGCGGCGCGCAGTTCGTCCTCGCTCACGCCGTCGGCACATTCCACGATTCGCAAGCCGCCCTCGACCACGTCCAGCACACCCAGATTGGTGATGATGCGGTCAACCACACCTTTGCCGGTCAGGGGCAGGGTGCATTCTTTCAGCACTTTGGAGACGCCGTGTTTGTTGGCGTGATCCATCACAACCACCACGCGGCCGACACCGGCCACTAGATCCATCGCGCCGCCCATACCTTTGACAAGCTTGCCGGGGATCATCCAGTTGGCCAGATCACCGTTCTCAGCCACTTCCATGGCGCCCAAGATGGCCATGGCGATTTTGCCGCCGCGGATCATCGCGAAAGACTGTGCAGAGTCAAAATACGCGGTCTGTGGCAGCTCGGTGATGGTCTGCTTGCCAGCGTTGATCAGGTCGGCGTCTTCTTCACCCTCGATCGGGAACGGGCCCATGCCGAGCATGCCGTTTTCCGATTGCAGCGTGACTTCGACGCCTTCGGGGATGTGGTTGGAGACCAGCGTCGGGATGCCGATGCCGAGGTTCACATACCAGCCGTCTTGCAGTTCCTGTGCGGCGCGTGCCGCCATTTGATTGCGATCCCAAGCCATGATTATGCCTCCTCACGCGGGCGCACGGTGCGCTGTTCGATACGTTTTTCGTGATCACCCTGAATGATGCGGTGCACGTAGATGCCGGGCAGGTGGATGCTGTCGGGATCAAGCGAGCCGGTGGGCACGATCTCTTCAACTTCCACAATGCAGATCTTGCCGCAGGTGGCCGCAGGAGCGTTGAAGTTGCGGGCGGTTTTGCGGAACACGAGGTTGCCGGTTTCATCCGCTTTCCAGGCTTTCACAATGGCAAGATCGGCAAACATGCCCTCTTCCATGATGTAGTCTTCCATGGCGCCATCCGGGCCGGTGGGGAACTGCTTTTCCAGCTTGCCTTCGGCAATCACGGTGCCCACGCCGGTTTTGGTGAAGAAGCCCGGGATGCCCGCGCCACCTGCGCGCATGCGCTCCGCCAGAGTGCCCTGTGGGTTGAATTCCAGCTCCAGCTCCCCGGAGAGGTACTGGCGCATGAATTCTGCGTTTTCACCCACGTAGGAGCTGATCATTTTTTTGACCTGTTTGGTCTGCAACAGGATGCCGATGCCGAAGTCATCGACGCCCGCGTTGTTGGAGGCAAACGTCAGATCTTTGACCCCGCTGTCTTTGATTGCGTCGAGCAGAAGCTCGGGAATGCCGCAGAGGCCAAAGCCGCCTGAGGCAATGAACATGCCGTCGCGCAAAACGCCGTCCAGCGCCTCAGCGGCATTTGCATATACCTTTTTCATGGATGTCTCCCCTTATCCGGAAATTGAGGAGAGTAGTGACGGCGGGGCCGGGATGAGTCAACGCCAGCTGGGGGTGCCCGGTATTACTACGGTTGTTTGTGGGTAGTGGTGGGGGAAGGATTGGGGGCCAGCCCCCAAACCCCCGGGATATTTGAGGGCAAATGAAGCCAGGGCAAAGAAAAGGCCCCGCTGAGGGGCCTGATCGTTAGTCTTCTTTGGGTTTCTTGGCAGCGGCCTTTTTGGCGGGGGCCTTCTTTTTGGCGGCCGGTTTTTTCTTGGCGGCGGCTTTCTTCTTGGCCGGTTTCTTACCAGCTTTTTCGGTGATCCACTCCATGGCTTGCTCCATGGTCACGTCTTTCACATCGACCTCTTTCGGGATCGTGGCGTTGACTTTTTCCCATTTCACATAAGGCCCATAGCGGCCGTCCATGATGTTGACCGGGCCGCCGGCGTCGGGGTGTTCACCCAGCTCTCGCAGCGCTTTGGCAGCGGCGCGGCGACCACGGCCCGGGTTATTGCGCTTCTCGGTGATCATCTCCATCGCGCGGTTCATGCCGATTTCGAAGACATCCAAGGTCTCTTTGAGATTGGCGTAGACCGGTTTTTCCTCATCCGGCAGCTGGTGCATGATGTAGGGGCCAAACCGTCCCAGGTTGGAGGCAATCGCGCCGCCTTCGGGGTGTATGCCAATTTCGCGCGGCAGGGTCAGCAGGGTCACAGCCTGCTCCAAAGTCACTTCTTCAGGGCCCCAGCCCGGCAGGAACTCTTTGCCCTGTTTGGGCAGGGAGGAGCGAGGCGGTTTTTTGTTCTCTGGTGTGGCTTCGCCGCGCTGGACGTATGGGCCAAAGCGGCCGGATTTCAGGTGAATTTCGTCGCCATCGTCCTCGCCCAGGACCTTCTCGTAGCCTTCTGCGCCCTCGCCGGAGATCGGGCGGGTGTAATTGCATTCCGGATAGTTGCCGCAGCCAACAAAGCCGCCGGTGCGGGAGGTTTTGAGGTGCAGCTGGCCTGCGCCGCATTTGGGGCAGACGCGCGGATCTGTGCCGTCTTCACGGGCTGGATAAAGCTGCGGTGCCAGCGCGTCATCAAGGATGTCGAGCACTTCGGAAATGCGCAGGTCGCTGGTTTCGGCAATTGCGGCGTGGAAGTCTTTCCAGAAGCGCGACAGCACGTTTTTATAGTTGCGGTCGCCTGCGGAGACGTCATCGAGTTCTTCTTCGAGGTTGGCGGTGAACTCATAGCCGACATATTTGCGGAAGAAGTTCACCAGGAAGATTGTCACGATCCGGCCTTTGTCCTCTGGGAACAGGCGGTTTTTCTCTTTGCGGACGTAGTCGCGGTCTTGGATAGTTGTGATCACCGACGCGTAGGTGGAGGGGCGACCGATGCCAAGCTCTTCCATACGTTTCACCAAGGTGGCCTCGGTGTAGCGGGGCGGCGGCTGGGTGAAGTGTTGTTCCGGCGAGACGGCGTTTTTGGCCATGGCCTCACCCTGCATGATTTGTGGCAGGCGCTTGCCGTCCTCATCATCCACAACCTGATCGTCGCGACCCTCTTCGTAGACGCGCATAAAGCCGTCAAACATCACCACCTGACCGGTGGCGCGCAGCTCGATTTGCTGGTCGCTGGAGGCGATGTCTACGGTGGTGCGCTCCATGCGGGCGCCTTCCATTTGACAGGCCAGGGTGCGTTTCCAGATCAGATCATAAAGCTTGCGTTGATCGTCCTCAGACACCTTCAGGTCGGCCGGTTTGCGCATCATATCCGTCGGGCGGATACATTCGTGCGCTTCCTGCGCGTTCTTGGCTTTATTCTTATATATCCGCGGTTTGGTCGGTACGTAGTCCTTGCCGTAAAGCGCCTCGATGGCGTCGCGCGCACTGTCTACGGCTTCCGGCGCCATGTCGATGCCATCGGTTCGCATATAGGTGATGTAACCCGCCTCATAGAGACGCTGCGCAGTGCTCATGCAGTGTTTCGCGCCCATGCCAAACTTGCGGCTGGCTTCTTGCTGCAGGGTTGAGGTCATGAACGGCGCGGACGGGTTGCGCGACGCGGGTTTGGCCTCGACGCGGGCGACCGACAAATCGCGGCTTTGGATGGCTTGGACGGCCAGTTCTGCAGCAGTGGAGTTCTCCAGTGAAAACTTGTCGAGCTTTTCGCCGCCCAGCACAGTGAGGCGGGCCTCAAACTGTTGGTTGCGCGGGGTGGAGAGCTGGGCTTTCACGGACCAGTATTCGCGGGCGTTAAACGCCTCGATCTCGGTTTCGCGTTCCACGATCAGGCGCAGGCATACAGATTGCACACGTCCTGCAGAGCGCGCGCCGGGCAGTTTGCGCCACAGCACGGGAGACAGGTTGAAGCCAACGAGGTAGTCGAGCGCACGGCGGGCCAAATAGGCGTCGACCAAAGGTTGGTCTACCTGGCGTGGGTTCTGCATTGCCTCGGTGATTGCGGCTTTGGTGATGGCGTTGAACACCACACGCGACACATTGGTGTCTTTCTTGATGGCGCGGCGTTTGCGCAGGGCTTCTTCGAGGTGCCAGCTGATCGCTTCGCCTTCACGATCGGGGTCGGTCGCGAGGATCAGTTCGTTGTCGGTTTTGAGTGCATCCGCAATGGCTTTGACGTGGGGGCGAGAGGAATTGCCGATCTCCCAGGTCATCGCAAAATCTTCGTCCGGATCCACCGAGCCATTTTTGGCGGGCAGGTCCCGGATGTGGCCATAAGAGGCCAATACCGTGTAGTCCGAGCCAAGGTATTTATTAATTGTTTTGGCTTTGGCTGGGGATTCTACGACAACTACTGGCATTCATTTTCCTCTCGACTCGGCGCGAGCCTTATGGCGGCGAAAAATGTGGGGCGAAAGGGGGGATTGTCAATGCATAGCGGAATTTCACGTGTCAGAGTGCGCGACACAGAGGGAGTATTTAACGAATGAAGCATTTAATTTTGGCCGGGGTTTTGATGGTGACAGCGGCAAGTGGCGCGATTGCGCAAAGCTGGAAAGAGCCGGCGCGGGGCACGCAGGTGCGTAAAGATATGATGAGTGCGATCCGCCCAATTGTGGAATGGCGGCTGGGCGCGCCGGTGCAATTTGTGGTCAAAGACCTGCGGGTTGCGGGGGACGTAGGCTATGGTCGGCTTTATGCGCAACGCCCAGGCGGCGCAAAGATTGAGCTGAACGCGACGCCGATTTCGATGCGCATGGGCGGCGACTACTTTGAAGAATGGGAAGAACCTTACATTGATGTGATGTATCAGAAGTCCGGCAACGTCTGGGTGGCGGTGGAGTATACTCTGTCGTCCAGCGAGGCCTGGTGGGCCGCGCCGGAGTATTGTGCCGCGTATGGGCCTGTTCTGACGGAGTGGTGCCACTAAATTTCCTGCATTTTAGGTTTTTGAGAGCAGCCCGCCCGCCAGGCGGGTGATCTTGCCGTCCATTTCGAGGTCCAGAAGCACTGGAGTGACCTCAGATGAGGACATCACCATGTCGCGCACAAGCTGGTCTTCGCTGACGGGGGAGGGGCCGAGGCGCTGCAGGATCTCGCTGTGTAAGGCAGCGGTGTCGCGCAGGCTGCGCTTGGGGCGGCGTGGTAAAGGCTCTTCCGGAGGCTCATCTGTGCGCAGCGTGCGCAAGGGGAGTGTGTTGAGCACTTCCAGCACATCTTCGGCGCCGCGCACAAGGCTTGCCCCATCACGGATCAGGATGTTGGCGCCAGCGGCACGGGCGTCAAACGGGTGGCCGGGCACCGCCAGCACGTCGCGGCCCTGATCCAACGCAATGCGCGCGGTGAGCAGGCTGCCGGACTTGGAAGCGGCTTCGACCACCACCACAGCGCGCACAAGGCCGGAGATAATCCGATTGCGGGCCGGGAAGTGGCGGGCGCGGGGTTCCATATTGGGGCGTTGCTCAGACAGGCAGAGGCCTTGGGCGGCGATCTGCTCTGCCAGACCGATGTTTTGGGAGGGGTAGGGGCGGGCAAGACCTCCGGCGTAGACAGCAATGGTGCCGGTGTCCAACGAGGTCTCATGGGCGGTGGCGTCGATACCACGGGCGAGGCCAGAGACCACGGTGAGCCCCGCGTCGCCAAGATCGGATGCCAGGCGTTTGGCCATGCGCATACCCAAAGAGGAGGCATTGCGGGCGCCGATTAAGGCAACTGTTGGTGTGTTGAAGAGATCGGTGTTTCCAAGGCACCACAGCATGGGCGGTGCGTCGGGAATTTCTTTGAGAAGCGCCGGATAGTCCGCGTCTTCAAAGAAAAGAGGCCGTGCTCCAAGAGCACGGCCGTCATTCAGTTCGCGTTTTGCGTCGTCGATTGATGTTGGGGTGTACCGGGGCACGCCAGCAGTTCTTGCTATCTCGGGCAGGGCGTTTAGGGCCGCCTCCGCCGATCCATGCTCCCGCATCAATTTATGATATGTTGTTGGCCCGACACGTCGGGATCGCAAGAGGCGAAGCCGCGTCAATCGCGCTTCCTCCGTGGTGGGTGGGATTTGGGGGTGAGTGGAAGAAATTCGATCTTCGGTCATCCGCAACTCCGCCTGCTTGCAAGACAAGTATTAATCTTTCAGTGGTTAACAGCACGTAAACCAAACAGGAAAAAATTGAGAATTGACCAAATAAAACGAATTCCCCTCACATTTTAGGTAGCTTTGCCTTAAGTGGCCGCGCCGCCAACCGTCAATCCGTCCATCAAAACAGTGGGTTGGCCCACGCCAACCGGCACCCATTGGCCTGCCTTGCCGCAGTTTCCCATGCCCGGATCAAGCGCCATATCATTACCCAGACCTTTAATTTGGGTCATGGCGGTGGCGCCATCGCCTATTAATGTGGCGCCTTTAACGGGCGCGCCGACCTTTCCGTTCTCTACTCGGTAGGCCTCGGTGCAGGAAAACACGAACTTGCCGTTAGTAATATCGACCTGTCCGCCGCCAAAGCCCACGGCGTAGATGCCATCCTTGAGGGAGGCGACCAGATCTGCGGGATTCGCGTCACCACCTTCCATATAGGTGTTGGTCATGCGCGGCATGGGGGCGTGGGCGTAGCTTTCACGGCGGCCGTTGCCGGTAGGGGCGACTCCCATCAGGCGGGCGTTTTGCCGGTCCTGCATGTAGCCGACCAATACACCGTCTTCGATCAGGGTGGTTTTGCCGGACGGCGTGCCTTCGTCGTCCACGGTGATCGACCCGCGACGGTCCGCAATGGTGCCGTCGTCGATCACGGTCACGCCTTTGGAGGCGACTTGCTGCCCGATCATTCCTGCAAATTTGGAGCTGCCTTTGCGGTTGAAGTCGCCTTCGAGGCCGTGGCCCACCGCTTCGTGCAGCAGAATACCCGGCCAACCAGGCCCAAGCACCACTTCCATCGGACCAGCCGGGGCAGGCACGGCGGAAAGGTTCACTGTGGCGACACGCAGGGCTTCGCGGGTCTTGGCTTGCCAGTCAGCAGGATCAAGCAGCCCATCGAGACCAACACGACCACCGCCGCCAGCCGAGCCGCTTTCACGGCGGCCGTTTTCTTCGACAATCACCGAGACATTGACGCGGGTCATGGGACGGGTGTCGGTGATGACCTGACCATCGGGGCGCAGGATCACCACCTCTTGATGAGAAGCGGCCAATGTGGCGGAGACCTGCACCACGCGTGGATCAATATCGCGGGCAAAGGTGTCGATGTCGCGCAGGGTTTCGATCTTTACTGGGAAGTCGATGCCTCCGATGGGGTCCGCGTCAGTGTAGAGTTTGCGGTTGGTTGGCTTTGGGCCGTCCGCAAGTGTGCCTCCGCCGTTGCCAACCGCAAGGCGGGCGGTGTCCACCGCACGTTTGATGGCGGCTTCGCTGATCTCAGAAGAATGGGCGTATCCGGCGACCTCGCCATTGACCGCGCGCAGGCCGAATCCTTCGGCGGCGTCGTAGCTTGCGGTCTTGATCCGGCCGTCATCAAACACCAAAGCTTCCGAACTGCGGCGTTCAAAAAACAACTCGCCATCATCTGCACCCGTGGTCGCAGCGCGCAAATGCCGCAGCGCGGTGCCCTCATCTAGTGTGTTTTCAAAGGGTTGGAAGCGGGATTGGGTCATGTGCGGTTAGCCTCTAAATTTGATCTAAATCAAAAAAGCGTCCGTTTGACGCAAGCTTCGATCTTTATCTACGGGAGAGAATATGGTTTTTAGGCGCGAAACAACAGCGGGATTCCGCCGAAAGGCACCAGGGATTCTGTTCCACCGATAAGAACAACACCGCAACCGATCAGGGTGACATATGCGAATTCTCTCGACATTCCTGGGCCTTATGGCAGCAACACTTGCGGCGCCTGCCATCGCGCAGTCCGCCGAAATCATTGGTAAGCCTGAGCCCAAAGGCCTTGGCTTTCAGCCAGCGGCCACCGAACTGGCCCGTCAGATTCAGTCCCTTGATGGTCTGATCCTGGCAATCATCACCATCATCACGCTGTTTGTGACCGGTTTGTTGATTTACTGCATGGTGCGCTTCAACCGTCGTGCCAACCCAACGCCGGGTACCTTTACCCACAACACACCGCTGGAAATTGCCTGGACCCTTGGTCCGATCCTGATCCTGGTGCTGATTGGCTCCTTCTCGCTGCCAGTGCTGTTTAACCAGCAAGAAATCCCAGAAGGTGAAGTGCACATCAAAGTCACCGGCTACCAGTGGTACTGGGGCTATGAGTACACCGACCACGAGTTTGCCTTTGACAGCTTCCTGCTGCCAAAAGAAGAGCTGGCGGCAAACGGCTACAACGACGATGAGTATCTGCTGGCGACTGACACCAAGGTTGTTGTGCCCGTTGGCAAGACCGTTGTGATGGACGTGACCGGCGCGGACGTGATCCACAGCTGGACCATCCCTTCCTTCGGTGTGAAGCAGGATGCCGTACCTGGCCGTATCGCGCAGCTTTGGTTTGAGGCCGAAAAAGAAGGCATCTTCTTTGGTCAGTGTTCCGAGCTGTGCGGCAAAGACCACGCTTATATGCCAATCACCGTCGAAGTTGTGTCCCAAGAGGCCTATGACGCGTGGTTGAAAGGCGCGATCGAAGAATATGCGGGCGACATGTCCACCCTTCCAGGTGTGGCACTGGCCTCCGCTGACTAAGCGACAAATTTGGGTGCGCGGAGACCGCGCATCCTACAACGCCTGTAGGGTGTGCGCCGTGCGCGCACCTTAATTGGAGAAGACATGAGCGACGCAAGCATCAATACGCAAGCCAGAGCCAGCCATGGTGACGCAGAATTTGGCGACTATTTCGCCCTGCTGAAACCACGGGTGATGTCGCTTGTGGTGTTCACAGCTGCCGTGGGCCTGTTGGCGGCACCGGGCTCTGTGCATCCGTTTGTGGCGTTCTGCGCCATTCTGTTCATTGCAGTGGGCGGCGGTGCCTCCGGCGCATTGAACATGTGGTATGACGCGGACATCGACCGCTTGATGAAGCGCACCCAAAGTCGCCCGATTCCGGCTGGCAAGGTCACCGAAGGCGAGGCGCTGGCAGTGGGCGTGGCGCTGTCCGGTTTTGCGGTGGTGATGCTGGGCCTTGCGGCCAATTGGGTCGCGGCGGCGCTGCTGGCCTTCACCATTTTCTTCTACGTGGTGATCTACACCATGTGGCTCAAGCGCTGGACGCCGCAGAACATCGTGATTGGTGGCGCGGCAGGAGCCTTCCCTCCGATGATCGGCTGGGCGGTTGTGACCGGCGGCATTTCGATTGAAAGCGTGCTGATGTTCACGCTGACCTTCATGTGGACCCCGCCGCATTTCTGGGCGCTTTGCCTGTTCATGAAGTCTGACTACAAAGACGCGGGCGTGCCGATGTTGCACGTGACCCATGGCCGGCGCGTGACCCGCAACCACATCCTAGTTTATACGCTGCTGCTTGCTGTTGTGGCGATTGGCATGGCGTTCACCGGTGTGGGTGGCCCGATTTACCTGACCACGGCGTTGATCCTGAACGGTCTGTTTGTGGCTGGGGCAATTGCGATCTGGCGTCGTGACGAAGAGATTTCCGAAGCGGACGGCTACAAACGCGAGAAAGCGTTCTTTGGCCTATCGCTGATTTACCTGTTCCTGCATTTTGGTGCGATTTTGGCAGAGGCCACGTTGGCCCCCTATGGCATCGGAGGATGGTAAGCAGATGAGCTTTCACGAACAACACGAACTGCACAAACGCCGCTTTGGCCGCAACCTTGGGGTTGCGCTGGTTTTGGTGAGCTTCATTGTGATTGTGTTTGGTCTCACCGTGGTGAAAGTCACCCGCGGTGACTATGAGCCGGAAAACGCCAGCATCCAGAGGGATCAGTAATGGCGATGGACCCGAAGAACAAAACACTGGTGCAAACCGTCAGCGTTGTCCTTGTGATGGGCGCGCTGGCGTGGGCATCTGTGCCGTTTTACGACTGGTTCTGCCGTGTGACCGGCTTTGGCGGTGTGACGGACGTTGCTGAGACCGGCAGCGATGTGATTCTGGATAAGACCATCAAAGTGCGGTTTGACGCCTCCATCGAGCGTGACATGGCGTGGGAATTCAAACCCCTGCAACGCGAGATGGAGATCCGGATCGGTGAGACTGGTCTGGCGTTCTACGAGGCATACAACCCATCCGACCGTCCGATTGCCGGCACTGCGAGCTACAACGTGGCGCCGTATGATGCGGGTGGGTTTTTCACCAAGATCGACTGTTTCTGCTTTGAAGAGCAGGTGCTGCAACCCGGCGAGCGGGTGACGATGCCGGTGAGTTTTTATGTGGACCCGGAAATCGTGGATGACCGGGACGCAAAATATATCAAGGTGATCACATTGGGATACACCTTCTATGAAACCGACTTGCCCGAAGAACTGGCGTCCTTGACGACAGTGGGCGAGTAAAAGCAAAATCAAAGGTAAGCCTTCCAACGAGGGAAATGGAAAACATGGCGCACGTAAAAGATCACGATTATCATATTTTGAACCCCTCTTGGTGGCCGTTCCTCGGCGCTTTGGCGGGTTTCATCATGCTGTTTGGCGCGGTTGTGTGGATGCACGACAGCGGTCCTTGGATGTTCCTGATTGGCCTGATTGGCGTTTTGTACGTCATGTTTGGCTGGTGGGCTGACGTCATTGCGGAAAGCAACGTGGGCGATCACACGCCGGTGGTGCAAATTGGTCTGCGCTACGGTTTCATTCTGTTCATCATGTCCGAAGTGATGTTCTTTGCCGCTTGGTTCTGGACCTTCTTCAAGCACCGCATGTATCCAATGGATCCAAACGGCAACAGCCCAGCTGTGGACGGTCCTTGGCCTCCTGTTGGCATCGAGACGTTTGACCCTTGGCACCTGCCGCTGATCAATACGCTGATCCTGCTGTGTTCCGGCTGTGCTGCGACTTGGGCACACCACGCACTGGCGCATGAAGACAACCGCAAAGATATGAAAAACGGTCTGATCATCGCGGTTCTGTTGGGCCTGATCTTCACCGGCTTCCAGGCTTATGAATACAGCCACGCGGCGTTTGGTTTCTCTGGCAACATCTACGGCGCGTCCTTCTTCATGGCGACCGGTTTCCACGGCTTCCACGTGATCATCGGCACAATCTTCCTGTTTGTTTGCCTGCTGCGTCTGAACGCGGGTCACTTCACCAAAGAAAAGCACGTCGGTTTTGAGGCGGCTGCCTGGTACTGGCACTTTGTGGATGTGGTCTGGCTGTTCCTGTTTGCAGCGGTCTACATCTGGGGCCAATAAGCCTGCCTGCTAAAGGTTGATCCTTGAGAGCGGATACGATTAAAGCAAAGCGCGGCAGCATCTGCCGCGCTTTTTCTTTTGGGAAGGAACCTTGCCTTGCGTCGACTGTTCTTGCCTCTGTTCTTTGGCATTCTGGGCACGGTGGTGCTGGTGTCTTTGGGCACATGGCAGTTGCAGCGACTGACCTGGAAAGAAGGCGTGCTTACCGAGATCAATGTGCGGATCGCAAGCGATCCTGTGGCGCTGCCTGACTCGATTGATGTTGAGCGGGACAAGTACTTGCCGGTGGCCGTTTCTGGCACCATCACCGAGGATGAAATCCACCTGCTGGCCAGTACGCGCGATGCTGGCGCGGTCTATCGTTTGGTGTCCGCGTTTGAGACCGAAGGTGACCGTCGGATCATGATTGATCGCGGTTGGATCAAGACCGCAGACAAGGACACTGCACGCCCGGCACACGCCGTTGATGTGGTCGGCAACCTGCATTGGCCCGATGAGCGCGATAGTTACACGCCAGCCAATGACGTTGATGGCAATATCTGGTTTGCCCGTGACGTGGATCAGATGGCAGAGGTGCTGGGCACCGAACCGGTGCTGTTGATTGTGCGTGAAGACAGTGACAAGGGCGCGATTGCCACACCATTGCCCGTGGATACCGCCGCTTTGCCCAACAATCACCTTGAATATGTCCTGACATGGTACGGACTGGCAATTGTCTGGGTGGCGATGACCCTGTATTACCTGCGCCGGATGCGCAAAACCAAAAAGGCCTGAGAGACGTGAAATATATTTCGACCCGTGGAAATGCCCCTGAGCTGAGCTTTGAAGAGGCCATGTTGACCGGTCTGGCACGTGATGGCGGGCTTTATGTGCCGGAGAGCATTCCGACGCTGTCGGCCGAGGAGATCGCAGGTCTGGCGGGCAAGTCGTATGAAGAGGCCGCGTTCATTGTGATGCGCCCGTTTGTGGGCGATGCGTTCACCGATGAAGAGTTCAAAGGCATCATCGCGCGGGCCTATGCGAACTTCCGCCACGACGCGCGCGCGCCTTTGGTGCAGCTGGCGCCAAATCACTACCTTCTGGAGCTGTTCCACGGCCCGACGCTGGCGTTCAAAGACTTTGCGATGCAGCTGATTGGTCAGTTGTTCCAGTTCTCCCTAGCGCGGCGCAATGAGCGCGTAACAATTGTAGGCGCGACATCCGGCGATACAGGATCTGCCGCGATTGAAGCCTTCCGTGGCTTGGACAATGTGGATGTGTTTATCCTGTTCCCGCATGGACGCGTGTCTGACATTCAGCGCAAACAGATGACCACACCTGAGGATGCCAACGTGCATGCTTTGGCGCTGGATGGTGATTTTGATGATTGCCAAGCCAAACTCAAAGACATGTTCAACGATTTTGATTTCCGCGATGGCGTGAAACTGGCGGGTGTGAACTCGATCAACTGGGCGCGGGTGTTGGCGCAGGTAGTGTATTACTTTACCTCCGCTGTGAGCCTTGGCGCGCCGCACCGCAAGGTGAGCTTCACCGTGCCAACCGGCAACTTCGGCGACATCTTTGCGGGCTACATCGCCAAAAAGATGGGGCTGCCAATTGAGCGTCTGGTGATTGCCACCAACCAGAACGATATTTTGCACCGCACCATGGAAACCGGGGCCTACACCAAAGAGGGCGTAACGCCCTCGATCAGCCCGTCGATGGACATTCAGGTCAGCTCCAACTTTGAGCGTGCGTTGTTTGATGCTTATGGCCGTGATGGCGGGGCTGTGGCGCAGTTGATGGATGAGCTAAAGGACGGCTCCTTTGCGATTTCGCAAGGCGCGATGGAAACGCTGCGCGAGCATTTTGACAGTGGTCGGGCCTCCGAGGATGAAACCAACGCCACCATTGCCCATGAATTTACCGCGTGTGGAGAAGTTCTTTGCCCCCACTCAGCGGTTGGCGTAAAGGTCGCGGATGCCTATTTGGGCGGGGTGCCTATGGTCACTTTGGCCACGGCACACCCGGCCAAGTTCCCGGATGCGGTGGAAGCCGCGATGGGGGCACGGCCTGCACTGCCGCCGCATATGGCGGATATGATGGATAAAGACGAACGCGTGACCCGCGTTCCCAACGAACTGGGAGCGCTGCAAGCGCTGATCAAGGAACGGATAGCACAGCGTTGACAGTCAAACTGCACACACTCTCCAACGGATTTCAGATCGCCACAGAACATATGCCGGGGCTTGAGAGCGCTTCGATTGGCATCTGGGTGAGTGCGGGTGGCCGCCATGAGCGCGCACCGCAGAACGGTATTGCGCATTTTCTGGAGCACATGGCGTTCAAAGGCACGCAACGCCGAACCGCGTTGGAGATCGCGGAAACCATCGAGGATGTGGGCGGTTACATCAACGCCTATACCAGCCGGGAGGTCACGGCCTACTACGCGCGGGTGCTGAAAGACGACGTGGCACTGGCGCTGGACGTGGTTGGTGACATTGTGTTGAACCCGATTTTTGATCCCAACGAGATCGAGG
Source organism: uncultured Shimia sp. (assembly GCF_947493595.1). Lineage (GTDB taxonomy): Bacteria > Pseudomonadota > Alphaproteobacteria > Rhodobacterales > Rhodobacteraceae > Shimia. The sequence goes on from NZ_CANLRL010000010.1 coordinate 60,664, forward strand.
TTGAGCGTGGCGTGATCTTGCAAGAGATCGGCCAGGCGCTGGATACGCCGGACGATGTGGTGTTTGATTGGTTGCAGGAGCGGGCCTATCCGGATCAGCCAATTGGCCGCACCATTTTGGGCGAGGACGATCATGTGCGCCGCTTTGGCCGCGAAGATCTATCGGCCTTTGTCACCGAGCACTATCGGCCGGAACGTATGATCCTGTCCGCGGCTGGCGCTGTGGATCACGACGAGATCGTGCGTATGGCCGAGGAGATGTTTGGTCATCTTGAGCGGGGACCGGCAATTGAACTGGTGCCAGCGCGGTTCGCCGGGGGCGAATACCGCACGGAGAAAGCGCTGGAACAGGCGCATTTTGCCATTGGTTTTGAAAGCCCGGATTACTGCAGCCCGGATATCTATACCGCGCAGATTTACTCCAGCGCTTTGGGCGGCGGCATGTCGAGCCGTTTGTTCCAGGAGGTGCGTGAAAAGCGTGGGCTGTGTTATGCAATTTTTGCCCAGACCGGGGCTTATGCTGACACGGGCATGACCACGATTTATGCGGGCACCTCCGGCGAGCAAATTGCAGAGCTGGCAGAGATCACCATTGATGAACTCAAACGCGCGGCGGACGACATGAACCCTGTTGAGATCGCGCGGGCCCGCACGCAGATGAAGGCGGGCTTGCTGATGGGGCTGGAAAGCCCGTCAAGCCGCGCGGAACGTTTGGCGCGTATGCTGGCGATTTGGGGAAAAATCCCAAGCTTGCCAGAAACAGTTGAGCGTATTGACGGTGTCAGTGATTCTGACGTGCGCCGTTTTGCCGAGCAGATGGCGAGCCAAGCCCGCAGCGCGATGGCGCTTTATGGCCCGGTGTCTGCAGCGCCAACTTTGGACGCTTTGGAAGCGAGGCGCGCTGCTTAATGCTGCTGACGCGTCGCAAGGTTCGGATCGAGACCGAGCGCATGACGTTGCGCCCGCCCATTCATGCGGACTTTCGCGAGTGGGCGGAGCTGCGCTCTGCCAGTGCGGATTTTCTGGTGCCATGGGAGCCGGTGTGGGCCAGCACGCATTTGAGCCGCAAAAGCTTTACCAACCGTGTGTACTGGGCGCAGCGCTCCATTTCCAACGACACGGCGGTGCCGCTGTTTATGTTTCGCCGGTCCGACAATACGTTGGTTGGCGCGATCACATTGGACAACATCCGGCGCGGGCCTGCTCAGGCCGGCACGCTGGGCTATTGGGTTGGGCAGCAGTTTGCGCGACAAGGCTTTATGAGCGAGGCGATCGAGGCGGTGGTGCATCATGCGTTTACGCGCCTGGACTTGAGCCGGATTGAAGCGGCGTGTTTGCCGGAGAATGTCGCAAGTCGGGGTGTGCTTGAAAATTCCGGTTTCAAGTATGAAGGCGTCGCACAGAGCTATTTGCAGATTAACGGCCGCTGGCGGACACATGTGCTCTATGCGGCGCTGCGCCATGACCGGCGTGGTCGGACTTTGGCCGGGCAGGTTTAGGGGGCTTTGCCCCAGCCTCAGCATCGCTGAGGCTTCCCCAGGATATTTGTGGCAAGAAGAAGCCCAAGAAACCGTGCCCCCCAATGGCGTCAATTTCTGCTACCCTGTGTGAAACAGGGAGGGCTGCAGAATGCGGTTTCTAGTACTTATGGGACTGATGTGGGCGACATCCGCGAGTGCGCAGGACCGACGGCCAAGCCATTGTATCGCTTTGGCGCAGGTGCCTGGCGTCGAATACTTGCAGAAGGCATCCTTTCGCGAACCGGTGGACACCCACTCTGTGCGCATCAGCTATATCAGCCATGCGTCTTTCCTGATCCAGAGCCATGACGGCATTGACGTGGTCACGGACTACACTGGGTTTTTAGGCGCAACCACGCTGGTGCCGGATGTGGTTACGATGAACCACGCCCATGCCACACATTGGACCGCTACGCCCGATCCTGCGATCCCCAATGTCTTGCCGGGGTGGGGGGACTATGGGCTGGGGATTGAGCACCACTTGGACTTGGGATCAATGCTGGTGCGCAATGTGCCCACAGACATCCGCAGTTTTGGCGGGGTGGAAGAAAAGGGCAATTCAATCTTTGTCTTTGAGGTGGCGGGGCTGTGCATCGGCCATTTGGGGCATCTGCACCATGAGCCCAATGACGCGCAATATGCCGCCCTAGGCCGGTTGGATGTGGTGATGGCAGCGGTGGATGGCGGCATGAGCCTGGATGTGCCCACCATGATGCGGGTGCTCAAGCGGTTGAAAGCGCAGGTGGTGATCCCGATGCATTGGTTTGAGGAATGGACATTGAGCGCGTTTTTGACCGGCATGTCCGATGAATATCTGATCGAGAACGACGGGCGTTCCAGCCTGACCGTCAGTCTGCGGGACTTGCCGGATCAGCCGACCATCAAAGTGCTCTCGCCGCGCTATCTGCAAGACCCGTAAGGGATTTCGCGTAGACCTTGCCGCAGGGGCAGCGTACATCAGGGCCATGAGTTTACATGATGCTTCCCCCGATTTTGTCCAATCCCTGTCCGAACTGTTGCCGGAAGGCGCGTTGCGCAGCCCCGAGCCGCGCTATCTGGAAGAACCTCGTGGGCGGTCCTTTGGCAATGGTGGCGTGGTGGCCTTGCCGCGCTCGGTTGAAGAGGTCGCAACCGTTGTAAAGGCGTGTCACGCGGCCAGCGTTCCCGTGGTGCCCTATGGCGGTGGCACCGGGTTGGTGGGCGGTCAGCTTGTCGAGGATGGTGCCAAGCCGGTGATCCTGTCCCTGGAGCGGATGAACAAGGTGCGTGACCTGCGCCCGTTGGAAAACGTGATGATCGCGGAAGCGGGCGTGATCCTGCAGGATGTGCAGGCGGCGGCCGAAGCGGCGGACCGATTGTTTCCCTTGTCGCTTGGCGCGGAAGGTACGGCACGGATCGGCGGCAATCTTGCAACCAACGCAGGCGGCGTGAATGTGCTGCGCTATGGTAATGCGCGGGACTTATGTCTGGGGCTGGAAGCGGTACTGCCTACCGGTGAGATTTGGCACGGGCTGACGCGTTTGCGCAAAGACAACACCGGCTATGATCTGCGCAACCTTTTGGTGGGCGCCGAAGGAACATTGGGCGTGATCACCGCGGCGACGTTGAAGCTGTTTGCGCGACCCAAGTCTGTGGCCACAGCGATTGTGGTGGTGACCGACCCGGCAGCAGCGTTGCGTTTGCTGGCCATGGCACGGGATATCGCAGGGGAATCCGTCTCGGCGTTTGAGTTGATGCATCAAAACGGCATGGATTTTGTCGCTGAGACACTGCCGGATGTGCGCTTGCCGTTTGACACACCGCCGGAGTGGTCCGTGCTGATCGAGGTGGGCACCGGATCGGGTGCGGAGGACCTGTTGGAGGAGCTGTTTGGCGAAGCGCTTGAGGAAGGTTTGGTGGCGGATGGGCTGATTGCACAGAGCGCGCGTCAGCGGGACGATTTCTGGAACCTACGTGAGCATATTCCCGTGGCCAACAAGGCGATTGGCTCGGTGGCGAGCCATGACATTTCTTTGCCGCTTGAGGCCGTGCCAGAGTTTATCACCGAGATGAGCGCTAAAATTGCAGCGCAATGTCCGCTGCGCATCAACTGTTTTGGGCATCTTGGAGATGGCAACCTGCACTATAACCTATTTCCGCCCAAAGGCGGCGACCGGCATGACTATGACGATATTCGCCACGATCTAAGCGCGCAGATTTACGATCTGGTGCATCACTATGGAGGCTCGTTCAGTGCCGAACATGGTGTTGGTCGGCTCAAGGTGGGTGATTTGGAAAAATACGGGGACCCGACACGGTTGGCGGCGATGCGCGCCATCAAAACGGCGCTGGACCCTAAAGGGATCATGAACCCGGGCGCGGTGCTCGCGCCCTAGGTCTTCTCATTCTGCAAGTATCCTGGGGAGTCGCCAAAGGCGACGGGGCAAAGCCCCTTTTACAGTCCCTCGAACTCGCAGAGCACGGAAACATCCATGCCCATGGCCTCAAGCTTCTTGCGGCCGCCAAGCTCAGGCAGGTCGATGATAAACGAACAGCTGATGATTTCGCCGCCCAAGCGCTCGATCAGCTTGATGCCTGCTTCGGCGGTGCCGCCGGTGGCCAGCAGATCGTCAACCACAAGGACTTGCTCACCCGGCTGAATCGCGTCGTCGTGGATTTCGACAATCGCCTCACCATACTCCAGTTTGTAGTCCTGCGAGATGGTGGTGCCGGGCAATTTGCCCTTTTTGCGGATTGGGACAAAGCCAACGCTCAATTGGTGGGCAATCGCGCCGCCGAGGATAAAGCCGCGTGCTTCTAACCCCACAACCTTGTCGATGCGGGTGCCGGCGTAGGGATGCAGCATTTGGTCAATCGCCATGCGGAAGCCACGCGGGTCCGCAAAGAGCGTGGTGACATCGCGGAACATGATGCCTTCATGCGGGAAATCGACAATGGTGCGGATGTAGTCTTTGACGTCGGCGCTTTTGGGCATCTCTGGTTCCGGTGGTAAATTTCAGACGCAGCAGGTTTGGCGGATGCAAGCGCGGCGCGCAAGGGCGGAGTTTGTCGCGGTGGGGCGAGTTTGTTCTGGACGGGGTACGGTAGGGCTCTGTAAGCAAGCAGAAGGACAACGACATCAGGACGGGTGGGCGCCACGTGGGATCAGAGACCAAGGCACAGCCGGATACGGGCGCGGACAAGGCCACGTCCAAATCAAAGACCAAGGGCAAAGCCAAATCCAAGGCAAAGTCCAAGTCCAAAAAAGACAGTCAGCTGATCTTGCGGCTGGACAAGAAAGAGCGCGATGCCTTCGTGGATTTGTGCAAAGAGCTCGATACCAGCGCCGCGCGGGAAATCCGTGGGTTCATTCGAAAATTTATGAAGAAGAACACGCGTTAAGCGGCACGTTTTAGCGTGGCTGTCAGCAGCCCCATTGCCATCAATGTGACGCCGCCCAGACGGGTCAAACCATGCATCACAGCCGGGCGTTCAATGCGGCTGCGCAGCCGGTCGGCCAGCAGAGCATAGGCCAGCGCGTTGAGTGCCGCGAGCGTGACAAAGGTGCTGATCAGGATTGCAAATTGCGGCAGCATCGCGGAGGTCGGATCAATGAACTGCGGCACAAAGGCGATGAAGAAGCCGATGCCTTTGGGGTTGAGCGCTGTCACGGTTGCGGCATGGCCAAAGACGCCTCGGGCTGGCAAGTTGGCTGATGTCTTGATGTCGCCCAGGCTGGCGTGACCGGCGCTGCGCAGCATTTTGAAACCAAGCCAGAGCAGGTAGGCGGCGCCAACCCATTTGAGCACCGTAAAGGCGGTGGCAGAGGCCAGCACAAGAGCGCCCAGGCCCAACAGAGAGGCGGTCATGGCGATCAGGTCGCCAAACGCGACCCCTGCGGCAGTGGCCACGGCGACCTGACGGCCTTGGGTGAGCGCATAGCTCAACACCAACAAAATAGTGGGGCCGGGGATCAGCAGAAGGGCAGAGGAGGCGGCGACAAAGGTCAGCCAGAGATCGAAGGACATGAAAAAGGGCCCGCAAATGAATCAGCAGGCCCCATCAAATAGGTGAAATGTGGTTTGGTCTAGCGCCAATTACCCTGCCAATACGCGACCGGCGACGGCATCAAGCTTGGCGATCATCTCCGGGTCGCGTTTGTCCGGAGCCGTCATGATGGCAAACTCCAAGGCTTTGTCGCAGCCGTGTTCACAGTCGGCACGTTCGGCTCCGAGGAGAGCGGGCAAAGCGCGTACAAGATTGCGGGCTTTTTCGGAGTTACCAGTCAATGTGGCAATGATTTCAGTGACATCGACTTCGCCGTGCTCCGGGTGCCAGCTGTCATAGTCGGTGACCATGGCAACGGAGGCATAACAAAGCTCGGCTTCGCGGGCCAATTTGGCTTCGGGCATGTTGGTCATGCCAATCACATCTGCGCCCCAGCTTTCGCGGTACATTTTGCTTTCGGCCAATGTGGAGAACTGCGGGCCTTCCATTGCGAGGTAGGTGCCGCCCTTGTGGACTTTAATACCGGCGTCGGTGGCGGCGGTGAAGCAGGCGTTGGAGAGGCGTGGGCAGGTGGGGTGCGCCACGCTGACGTGGGCCACCAAACCGGGACCAAAGAAGGATTTCTCGCGGGCAAAGGTGCGGTCAATGAATTGATCCACAATGACAAAATCGCCCGGCGCCATCTCTTCGCGGAAAGAGCCTGTGGCGGAGACAGAGATCACATCGGTCACACCAAGGCGTTTTAGGGCGTCGATATTGGCGCGGTAGGGCACGGAGGTTGGCGTGTGCACATGGCCTCGACCATGACGCGGCAGAAAGGCCATTTTTACGCCACCCAAACGTCCGGTGAGGATCTCGTCAGACGGGGTGCCAAAGGGGCTTTCGACCGCCTGCCATGTGGCGTCTTCCAAACCGTCGATGTCATAGATGCCCGAGCCGCCAATCACGGCGATCATGGTTTCTTTGGTGGCCTCAGTCATGCCCGTCTCCCAGTGCTAAACTTTGGGCAAAGTTGTGCGCACAAGGGGCGGGAATTGCAAGGAAAAGCCGGGTCGGTAACGCGTCTGTAATGTGTCGGTATCGCGGAGGTGCAAATTAGGGACCGTCAGGGCTGAGCCAAGCCGCGTTTTGCGAGTTGCGCGCGGTAGTCAAAATAGGCAGGTTCAAAGCCCTTGAGCGGCCATGTCAGGTCTTGGGATGCTCCATGGCGGTCTCGGAACGTGAAGCGGAATTCGCCGCCTGACAGCATTTCCGTCTGCAAGGTTTCGGCGGCCGCACCATCAAAGGTGCATCCGGTGCCAGTGAGGCAGCCGACACGGTTTGTGTGCCAGACTGTGGCCCCGTTGCGCTCGACGCGAAAATTGCCGGGCGCGGTGAGGGTGCCCAGCTCCATGCCAAATTCGATCTCGGGCCGGTCCTCTACTGTTTGTGTCAGAAAGAAAAACTGGGCGGCGAACTTGGGCTGTGGTGAGAACACGTCGACACGACGGATGTAGCAGCGTTGGGCCAAGGTGCCTGCTTCGTCGCGTTCGTCACAGATGGTGTTCCAGATGTCGTGAATGGCGTGATGAGTGACGCGCCAGTTGGACGGGCGGTCATTGCCGTCCTGATCCTGAGCGGCGAGGGGAGTGGCAAGCAGAGACAGGGCGAAAAACCAGCGCATAGGGGCATCCAGAACGGGAACAGTTTAGGGCACTTTCTAAGCTTAGCGGTGTTCAGTCCAATCACGAGGTGTCATCAAATTGTGAGGGAGAAACGCCGATTTTGAAAAGCTTTGGTCGGTTCTGGCAGCCAAGCGTGGTGCAAATGCCTCTGACGGGGCGTCGGGCGGGCCATCACTATTGTTTGTTAAGGGCAAACCCGCTAGGGAGGCGCCAAGCGAACACTCCCAAATTTACGCAGGTACACTCATGAGACGCGCGGCGCTGGCCATGCTGGCCAAGAATATTTCTCCCCCCAACCTGTCCATTATGCAGGACGAGGGGTTCACACCCGGTCGGGTTAAGACCGAGGTGCTCTCCGGTTTGACCGTGGCTTTGGCCTTGGTGCCGGAAGCGGTGGCCTTTGCCTTTGTGGCGGGTGTGCACCCGTTGGTGGGGCTTTATGCCGCCTTTTTGGTCGGCTTGATCACCGCTTTGATTGGCGGCCGTCCGGGCATGATCTCCGGTGCAACCGGTGCGTTGGCAGTGGTGATGGTCGCCTTGGTGGCCGAGCATGGCGTTGAGTATCTGTTTGCGACCGTAATCCTGATGGGGGTTTTGCAGATCATTGCAGGCGCGTTGCATTGGGGCAAGTTCATCCGACTTGTGCCACATCCGGTAATGCTGGGCTTTGTGAACGGTCTGGCGATTGTGATTTTCCTGGCGCAGCTGACCCAGTTTAAAGATCCGGCCAACACCGATGCGTGGCTTGCTGGGCCACAGCTGGCGATGATGTTGGGGCTTGTGGTGCTGACCATGGGCATCATTTGGGGTCTTCCCAAGCTGACCAAAGCCATTCCTGCGCCGCTGGCGGGCATCGGGATCACCGCGATCATCGTGATTGTGTTTGGCATCAACGTGCCAACCGTGGGTGACATGGCTTCTATCAAAGGTGGGTTCCCTAGCTTCCATGTGCCGTTTGGCTCTGGTGAGGGGATTTATCCGCCAGCGTTGTTGGCACCGTTCAACCTTGAGACCCTGTGGATCATCCTGCCATATGCGGTGATCCTGGCGGCAATTGGCCTGATCGAAAGCCTGCTGACGCTGAACCTGGTGGGCGAAATGACCGGCAAGCGTGGCGGTGCATCTCAAGAGTGTATCGCACAGGGGACTGCCAACGTTGTGACCGGTTTCTTTGGTGGCATGGGCGGCTGTGCGATGATTGGCCAGTCGATGATCAACGTGAAATCCGGTGGCCGCACGCGGATTGCCGGCATCGCGGCGGCGCTGTTCTTGCTTGCGTTTATTGTGGTGGCGAGCCCTCTGATCGAACGTATTCCACTGGCCGCATTGGTGGGCGTGATGTTTATGGTTGTGATCGGCACCTTTGCCTGGAACAGCTTCCAGATCATGCGCAAAGTGCCCAAGATGGACGCTTTTGTGATTGTGCTGGTGACTGTTGTGACCGTGCTTGAAGACCTCGCGGTGGCGGTTGTGGTTGGCGTGATTGTGAGCGCGCTGGCCTATAGCTGGCAGAACGCGCGCCGTATCCACGCCAACACCCGTGAAAGCGCAAGTGATCCGGGCGCGAAGGTCTATGAGATCGAAGGGCCGCTGTTCTTTGGCTCCGCCGAAGGATTTGGTGAGCTGTTTGAAGTGGACAGCGATCCTGACCATGTGATTGTGGACTTCGCCCGCTCGCGGGTGGTGGACCAGTCGGCGTTGCAGGCCATTGAGGCTCTGGCTGGCAAATATGAGGCGGCGGGCAAGCAGGTTGTTCTGCGCCATTTAAGCCGGGATTGTCACGAGTTGCTCAGCAAGGCGGGCAACCTGATGGTCGATAGTGATGACGATCCAGAGTATCAGATTGCCGTGGATTATCCGGTGAAGACCGGTGTGTTTGGTGGCGGGCACTAAGCTGTCTCGCAAATTGGATTGAGAAAGGGCTGGCCGAGGGGCTGGCCCTTTTTTGTTTGGTGTAGCTTCAGGGCAGCGCCCTCCCATCAAACCGCAGGTTTGTTTCCAACAAAACGGGAGGGTCGGGCGCGGCCCGGACGATGTCCGTGCCAAGCTGTGTCTTGTGTTTTGTGAAACGGAGCTGCAAGACGATGGGAGCCACACTGGAGCGATCCCATGACCTTCCTTGCCATTCTGATCGGGCTTTTGCCCTCGTTCCTGCTCGTTGGGCTGGGTGGGCTGCTGCGCAAGCGGTTGTCGGCCAATGCGTGGCAGGGGCTCGACAAACTCAACTTCGAAATCCTGTTCCCTGCGCTGTTGTTTGTTGCGGCTAGCCAACGACCTTTGGAAGTTGCTCAGGTGGTGGGCATTGCGCCCTTGGTCTGGACGCTGTTGGCGATTGGTTTGGTCGTGGGCTTTGGCGCGCGGCGGTTTGGGCCGGAGCGGTTTTTGGATTTTGCCGGGGCGTGGCAGACCGCGTGGCGGTTCAACACCGCGCTGGCGTTTATTGCGATTGCCACCACAGATAAGGCGGACGCTGCGGTGATGGCGGTGGCGATTGGTATGGCCGTGCCGATGGCCAATGTGTTTGCCGTGAGCGCGCTGAGCCGGGGTGGCAGCTTTGGGCTGTGGGGCACCGTCAAAAAGGTAGCGCTCAATCCGTTTTTGATTGCGTCGCTGGGTGGCGTGCTGGTGGGCCTGTCAGGCTTGACGATCCCGGCGCCTGTGTTGGCGCCTTTGGAGATGCTGGCCGCAGCGGCGATCCCGATTGCCTTGATCTCAGTAGGGGCGACGATGAACTGGGGGGCTTTGGCGCGGCTGGATGCGTTTAGCGGTATTATCTGTGCGACCAAATTGGTGGTGATGCCAGTGGCGGCAACGGTATTAGCGCTTGTCTTGGGGCTGGAGAGCGGCGTGGCGGTTGTGCTGGTGATTTGGGCGGCCTTGCCGACCGCGAGCGCGGCGCATGTGTTGGCCTCGGGCTTTGGCGCAGATCGGGAGTTGTCCGCGACACTGGTGGCGCAGACAACTTTGTTGGGGGCGATAAGCCTGCCGGTGTGGATCACTCTGGCTGAGGTGGTGTTTTAGACTGCCTTAAGGGCCGTGACATCGCCTGCCATGATGGCCGGGATTGCGCGCTCGATCTTTTCTTTGGGCCAATCCCACCACGCGATGTGCAAAAGCTCTGAGATGGTGTCTTCGTCAAAGCGCTTTTTCACCACTGTGCCGGGATTGCCGGTGACGATGCCATAGGGCGGCACCGTGCCACGCACCACCGCACCTGCGCCGATGATGGCGCCATGGCCAATCTGTGCGCCGGGCAGAACCATCGCGCCATAGCCGAGCCAGACGTCGTGGCCCACCACAGTGTCGCGTTTGTCCGGTTGGTAGCCCTCTGGCACGGTCTCGCCAAAAATCGGGAAGGGGTAACAACTCAGCCCGTCCATGGCGTGGTTGGCGGAAGCGGTGATGAAGCGCACGCCGTGGGCGATTTGGCAGAACTTGCCAAGGCTGAGCCGCTCCTGGCTGAAGGGGAAGAGGTAGGGCGCGAGGTGGCTGGCCCAGTCCTCTGGTGGGGTGAAGTCGGAGGCGTAAGTGAAATCTCCGATGTCACATTTTGGATGATCGATCACCGCAGAGAGCAGCACGGTGCCGGCGTGTTTGCTGCCATCGGGCAAGGTGATCGGAAAGGCGGTTTTGGGGTCGGGAAGGGGCATGGAGCCCTCCTTGTCAAATGTCCCTCGCGCCTAAGGCCCCGGTTTACTGATCGGGGCGGGCGAGGGTGAAGGTGTTGTCGACCACCGCATAGTCCTTGTAGCCAAGACGGCTCAGAGGGCGGTAGGTGGTGACGTCAAAGATACCATCCACAATGCAATTGTCGCGCAGGTGTACGCCGGTCACTTCGCCGATGGCCATAAAGTTGTTCTCTCCCAGGAGAGGCACAATCTGGGTCAGGCGGCATTCCAGCGAGGCGGGCGCACCGATAAGGCGCGGGCAGTCGATGGTGTCACATTGGGCGGCTTCCAGGCCTGCGGCCACAAACTCGTCTTCGTCTTTGCCCAGCGGTCCGGACGAGATGTTCATCGCGTCGCGAATGCTCTCTTCGACGATGTTCACGCAGAACACGCCGGTGGCGCGGATGTTGGACAGGCTGTCCTTGCCCTCGGCCTGATCGTCTTTCTTGCCGGTGGAGGCAAACATCACCTGCGGGGGATTGTCCGCAAGGGCGTTGAAAAACGAATAGGGCGCGAGGTTGCGCACGCCGTTTGCGTCCTGGGTGGAGACCCAAGCGATCGGGCGCGGGCTGACAATGGCTTTGAACGGGTTGTGCGGCAGGCCGTGGCCGTCTTTTGGCTGATAGAACATCGGACTGACTCCATATTGGTTTGCAGGCAGTCCTAGCGCCATGTTAGGGGCGATGAAACCGCAAAATGAACGACGGGCATGAGGCGCGCAGGTGATTACGCTAGCTGTGGAAACCGGTGAAGATTGGTGGGAAGTGGAGGCGCTTTATGACCTCTGCTTTGCGCCGGGGCGTGAGGCGCTGTCTTCGTACCGTTTGCGGGATGGTGTGGACCCTGTGGCGGGGTTGTCGCTTGTCGCGCGGGATGCTGACGGTATCTTGGCCGGAGCGATCCGGTATTGGCCCGTTCGGATTGGCGCTGTGACGGCGTTGTTGCTGGGGCCAGTGGCCGTGCACCCGACGCATCAGGGCGAAGGCTTGGGCGGTTTGCTGATCGAGGACAGCTTGCAGCGGGCGCAGCCTTTGGGCTGGGCGCGGGTGATGTTGGTGGGCGATGCGCCGTATTATCGGCGGTTTGGCTTTGAGAAGCTGGTGGGCGTGGTGATGCCGCCGCCGACCAATCCCGAGCGGGTGCTGGGCCGGGCGCTTGTAGAGGGCGCTTGGGACGGTGTTGTTGGGGATGTGGAGAGTGTGGGGTAGGGCACCGACTTGGGCTTAGCTTCCCTGCACTATTGGCACACCAATGACCGCATTGCTGCATTCCTCAAAAGATTATTTTCAAACGAAAAGGTATGCCGAAATGGCTCATGAAAAAGTCTGGGACTCATGCTTTCTTTCAGACCCTGAGGCTGGGGTTTATGTGAGCTTCCATTTACCTGGCCATGATGGGAAGGCAATTTCCCTCGAGCAAACAGCTGATCTTGCCCAAAGGTACGGCTTCGTTTTACCTGGGGAGATACGAAATTCACCGCAAGATATTCGCGTCGAAGAATACCCAGATTACATGTATCCCACCTATCAAGAAGGCGTTTCTCTTGACCAGATGCGGGATGTTTTTAAGGGAAGGAACGGTTTGGTTGTCCTATCCGGCGCCATGTTTGATTTGCTTCAAAAGTTTAACCTCGGGGCCACTCGGCTAAAGGCCATTCCTTTTAGAGAGACTGATCAAGCGACGCCTGTTGATGGGCGCTGGTACTTTTTACATTTCCGGGAAAATCGAAATTGCTTGGTGCCGGAAAAATCCACCGGCGTGGAGCCAACCCCTAACGGCCATCGCTGGCGAATTGAGACTGACAACAAGTACCGGCTTTGTGTCGATCCTAGCGTGGCTGGTGAATTGGACCTGTGGCGCGATAGCCGTGCGACTGATGTGATATTCCTCTCTGACAGATTAAAAGAAGCCATCGATGGAGCTGGCCTTGTGATCAAGGGCGACAGCAAATTCCGCGAGTGCCTCATTGATTGAATGCGCAACTAATCATACCAAGTCGCGTCAAGAACCAGCCAATTTTGCGCTGAGCGTACATTCGAAACTGTGTGCGGCGATCAGCAGTGGGGCTCAACGCTGCTTTTGTTCGCCTCGTTCTGATCAATCAATAGTTAAGGCATTTTTAAGTGGGACTGCTTCGCTCGGCGGTTGAACAATCGCCCTTTGCCCTTACCTCTTACCCATGACCCAAATCGAGATTTTGCCGGACATTCCGGACCGTGAGATTGACGTAAATTCTGAATTGGATGCGCTGGCCAAGCGTTATGGCGGGGCCAGTGGGCTGGGCATGAAGGTGCTGGGCGTGTTGGGCATGCCGGTGTCTGGCTTGCTCAAGACTCTGCCCAATGAAGTGCAGGATGGGTTAGGTGGGGCCACGGAGGTGGCTTTGATGCAGGCCGTCAAATGGGCGGATGGCAGCCGGGGTTTGGTGAAAGATCAGCCGGATTGGATCAACGCATCCATAACAGCAGCGCTGGGCGCAGCTGGGGGTGTAGGCGGTGTGACGTCTTCGCTGGCGGAATTGCCGATTACGATCACTGTATTGCTGCGCGCTATTCAGGGCGTGGCGGTGCAATATGGGTTTGATCCCAGCCATGAGAGCGTGCGGTTTGACTGTGTGCGCGTGTTGGCCGCGAATGGGCCGTTTGAGGAAGATCGCGGCGCGGATCTGGCGATGTTGGAACAGCGGGCCGGATTGGCGATGGGTGGCACCAAATGGATCAGCACGGTGATTGTGCCCAAGCTGGCGCCGGTGTTGGGGCAGAAGCTGGCGGCGCAGATGGTGCCGGTGATTGGCGCGGCGGCGGGCGCGGCGACAAATTACGCCTATACCAGCTATTATCAGGACATCGCGCATGTGCATTTTGGCCTGCGCAAGCTGGCCGTGGAGGCGGATGTGTCGCCGGAGGTGTTGGTCGACAGGATGCGCAAGCGTTTGGGGAAAGAGTAGCCGGGCGACCGGCCACTTCCGTCAGCTGCTGCTGCGCAGATATTCCATCACATCGGGGCGCACGGATTGCTCGCCACGTTCTCGCGCGGCGTGGATCACACGGCGCAGCTCTCCCAGATCGACCCGTCGGATCAGGCTTTTTACCGGGCCAATGGAGGCCGGGCGCATCGAGAGATTGCGCAGGCCCATGGCAGCGAGACAGACAGCCTCAATCGGGCGGCCCGCGTCTTCGCCGCAGAAACTGAGTGGCGTGCCGGTGTCGATGCAGCGGTTCACGATGCCTTCCAGGAAGGTCAAAAAGCTGACGTTGAGCGTGTCATAACGGCGGCGCACGCGTTCGTTTTCGCGATCAGCCGCAAAGAAGAACTGTTTCAGGTCGTTGCCGCCAATGGAGAGGAAATCGACCTCTTCGTAGAATTTCTTGGGGGCAAACCCCAAGGACGGGGTTTCCAGCATGGCGCCCACCTCGATCTCCGACGGCAGCGGGTGACCAAGGATCGTCTCACGCTCAATGGCTTTATCGACCTCGGCCTTGGCGGCGGTGTATTCTTCATATTGCGCGATGAAGGGGAACATGATGGTCAGTGGGCGGCCATTGGCAGCCCTCAGCAGCGCCTGAAGCTGCATGCGCATCACGCCGGGTTTGTCCAAGGCCACACGGACCGCGCGCCAACCAAGCGCCGGGTTGGGCTCATCCTGTGGGGCCATGTAGGGCAGGACTTTGTCCGAGCCGATGTCGAGCGTGCGGAACACCACACGTTTGCCTGCGGCTGCGTCCATAACTCGGGCATAAAGCTGCGCCAGCTCGGTGCGTTTGGGCATTTGGTTGCGGATCAGGAATTGCAGCTCGGTGCGGAACAGGCCAACACCTTCCGCGCCGGAGGATTCTAGCGACGGCAAGTCCGCCATCAGGCCAGCGTTCATTGTCAGATGCACCACCGCGCCGTCGCGGCTTTTGGCCTCTTTGTCGCGGATGCTGGCGTAGCGTTCCTGCGCCTTTGCGGCCATGGCGATTTTGTCGCGGAAGGCGGTTACAACCGTGTCGTCCGGGCGCAGGTGCACGATGCCCTGATCGCCATCAACCATGATGTGGTCGCCATTTAGAGCTTCGGTGGTGATTTTATCGGCGTGGATGACCAGTGGGATCGCCAGTGCGCGGGCCACGATGGCGGCGTGGCTGCCGACAGAGCCTTCTTCCAGCACGATGCCTTTGAGTTTTCGGCCATATTCCAGCAACTCGCCGGGGCCGATGTTGCGGGCGATCAGGATCGGGTCAGACGGCATATCTGCACCGGTCTCGCTGCCTTGGCCGGTCAGAATGCGCAGTAGGCGGTTTGAGAGATCGTCGAGATCATGCAGGCGTTCGCGCAGATATTGGTCGGTGACCTGCTCCATGCGGGCGCGGGCGGTGGATTGTTCTTTCTCCACAGCGGCTTCAGCGGACAGACCGCGGGCGATGTCCTGCTCCATGCGCTTCATCCAGCCCTTGGAGTTGGCAAACATGCGGTAGGCTTCGAGCACTTCGAGCTGTTCTTTGTCGCCGCGTTTGGCGCCATCAAGCATCTTGTCGACACCGACGCGCAGCTCTTCGATTGCGTCATTCAGGCGGGTGAGCTCAACATCGGGATCATCCGCCACCGGATTGGTCACAACCACACGGGGTTCATGCAGCCAGACATGGCCTTCGGAGGCGCCTTCCTGCCCGGAGGTGCCACGAAAGAGTTCGGATTGCTGGTGCAGCGCGCTCATCGCGGCGCCTTCGCCGATAAAAGCGCCGAGTTCGGTCATTTCAGCCAGCACCATGGCGACCACTTCCAGGGCGTAAACCTCATCCGGAGAATAGCCGCGTTTGTCTTTGGACTGCACCACAAGCACACCAAGGTTGTCGCCCAAGCGCTGAACCGGCACGCCACAGAAGCTGGAATAGATCTCTTCGCCGGTTTCCGGCATGTAGCGAAACCCTTTGGCGCTGGGCGCGTCGTCGGTGTTCACCACTTTGGAGGTGCGCGCCACGCGGCCCACAAGGCCTTCGCCAACCCGCATCCGCGTTTGGTGCACCGCTGCCGCATTCAAGCCTTCGGTGGCGCAGAGCTCCAAGGTTTCTTCGTCACGAAACAGATAGATCGAGCACACCTCTGTGCCCATTGATGTGGCAATCAGATGGGTGATTTTATCCAGACGCTCCTGCCCGGCGCTGTCCTCGGCCAAGGCATCGCGCAGGCGCCCCAGAAGTTTGCGGCTCTCGGTCTCGGTTTTTTGCACCATCTGAGGTGGGGTCCTTGTCGCTACTCGGGGCCAAATAGATCACAACAACCGTGGAATCAAAACGGTTTATGCAGATGCCTTGGCGGCAATAATACGCCGCGATGCAGCGTTTTGTGTGAAGAAAATTCGAAAGTATTGGTTTGCGCCATAAAACGCAGGAGTTTCTTTGAAAGGCTTGGTTTTCTGCGGTGTAGCAAGTGCTTTGGGTAGTAGGGGCGGGGGCGCTGCGGTGAGAGGCAATATGCCGCAAAAACAGGCATTTTGGGTCCGCAAAGAAAAACGCGCGGCTGGAGGGCCGCGCGTTGGAAAATCAAAGGCTGATTAGCCGGCTTTTTCCAGCTCAAAGGCGTCGTGCAGCGACTGCACCGCCAGTTCCATATATTTGCGGTCAATCAACACGGAGATTTTGATCTCCGAGGTGGTGATGACTTTGATGTTCACGCCTTCGTCAGAGAGCACTTTGAACATCTTGGCCGCCACACCGGACTGCGACCGCATGCCGATGCCCACCACGGAGACCTTGGAGACGTCTTCGTCGATCACCAGCTCAGCAAAGTTCAAGCCGCCGGAGGACTTAAGCTCGTCCAGTGCGGTCTCGGCCCGTTTCACCTGATCGGTGGGCAGGGAATAGGTCATGTCTGTGCGGCCATCCTCAGAGATGTTTTGCACAATCATGTCGACGTTCACGCCAGCATCGCTGAGGCAGCCAAAGATGATGGAGGCGATGCCGGGGCGGTCCGCCACGGACAGCAGGGTCATTTTGGCTTCGTCGCGGGAGTAGGCCACACCGGCCACAACATTGGATTCCATGATTTCCTCCTCATCGCAGACCAGCGTACCGGCCTCGTCGGATTGTTCTTCAAAAGAGCTGAGCACGCGCAGTTTCACTTTGTAGCGCATGGCAAGCTCGACAGAGCGTGTTTGCAGGACTTTGGCGCCCAGAGAAGCCAGTTCCAGCATTTCTTCAAAGGCAATTTTGTCCAGCTTGCGCGCTTTGGCGCAGATGCGTGGGTCAGTGGTGTAGACGCCGTCCACATCGGTGTAGATGTCGCAGCGCTCAGCCCCAAAGGCGGCGGCAAAAGCCACGGCGGTGGTGTCAGAGCCACCGCGACCCAGCGTGGTGATGCGGCCTTCCTCAGAGATGCCCTGGAAGCCGGCGACCACAGCCACGCGCATGCCTTCGCCAAATTTGGCGTTGAGGTTGTCGGTTGGGATCTCTTCGATCCGGGCCTGGCTGTGGGCGGAGGTGGTTTTTAGTGGCACCTGCCAGCCTTGCCAGCTGCGCGCGGGCACATCCATCTCCTGCAGGGTCAGCGCCATCAGGCCCGCGGTGACGTTTTCACCGGAGCTGACAATGGCGTCATATTCGCGGGCGTCATAGAGGGGGGATGTTTCATCCACATAACCAACAAGCTTGTTGGTTTCACCGGACATGGCGGAAACAATGACAATCACGTCATAGCCTTTGGCCACCTCAACCCCAACGCGCTTGGCGGCGCGGCGGATGCGGTCCAGGTTGGCGACAGAGGTGCCGCCAAATTTCATCACAAGTACGGGCATGGCGCGTCCTTAGTTCGTAAGTCGCAGGCGGTTTACGCGCTTGGGGCCGTCGAAGCAAGGCAGATTGGCGCGGCAGGGCGGCGCATGTGGCGGCGGCGCAAGGCTTGAGGCCAAGGGGAGAGGAGGGGCCAGCCCCTCCGGAGCACGATGTGTGCCACCTCCCCGGGATATTTGGCGACAGTGAATGTTGGGTTACACAGGGTGGGCGCGGCCGTCCCAGGTTTCAAAGCAGCCGGTGGTGTCAAGGTTCAGGGCGTGGAATCGTTCGACCAAGCCGGTGGCGGACTCAGCCACCGTGATGTCGCCGCTGTCGCCGCCCATATCGGTTTTCACCCAGCCGGGGTGATAGATGCCGACGGCGATGCCGATGTGTTTGAGGTCTTGTGCCAGATTGAGGCCGAGGTTCAGCGCGGCCGCCTTGGATGCGCGGTAGATGTAGCCGCCACCGCCGACTTTGGTGGAGGAGCCCATTTGCGACGAGATGATCGCGATTTTGGGGTTTGGGGCCAGCTGCAGGTTGGGCAGCAGGTTTTGCACGGTCAAAAACACGCCGGTGACATTGGCGGCAAAGGTTTTGGCCCAGAGATCCGGCGCATAGCCGTCTGCGAGGTTCTGGCCTTTGTCCAGAAACACGCCGGCGTTGCAGACCAGCAGGTCAACGGGTTGGGTGTCCAGCGTCTGTGCCATGGCGCGTTGGCTCTCTGCATCGGTCACGTCCAGTTTCAGGCATTCGCCGCCTGTGCGGCTGGTGCCGGTGACGTGATGGCCTTGAGCGCGCAGCGTTTGATCAAGCGCCAGTCCTATGCCGCGGTTGGCGCCGGTGATGAGGACATGCATGGGCGGGCTCCTATTAGTGTGAGATCAGTTGGTTTTGCGGCCGATGTTAAAAGGCAGTGGCGCAACGGGCACGCCGTCTTCGATCAGGGCTTTGGCCTCTTCAACCTTGGCTTCGCCGTAGATCGGGCGTTCAGGGGCGTCACCGTCATGCATGGCGCGGGCCTCGCTGGCGAAGTCCTTGCCAACATAATCCGAATTGGCCTCGACATGATCGCGCAGCTCTTTGAGGGCTTGCTCGGCTGGGGACGCGGGTTGGCTTAGCGGGCTGGGCGCGCTTGCGGCTTCAGGTGACGGGACTGGTGTGGGGTCTTGCGGTTTGGCGGCGGCCGAGCGGGCGGGGCGCACGCGTGGGGCCATCATCGCCTTCTCTACATTGGTGTCGCCACAGACGGCGCAAGCCACCATGCCGGCGGCCTTGAGCTTGTCAAAGGCGGCGGCGGATTGAAACCAGCTGTCAAAGCGGTGGTCGTTGGCGCATTTCAGAGTGTAGTTGATCATTGTGCTGTGATGGTGCCCATGTTCAGTGGCGCGAACATAGGCGTGGGGGCGGTTGGGATCAAGCGACGGGGGTTAGCCTTTGGCGGAGATGGTCGCTGGGTCAAAGCTGCGCACAAGTTTGGCGAGTTCGGGGTGCGCGATGCGTTTGGCGGCCTTTTTCGGGCGCAGCCATTTGCGGTCCCGTTGGCCTGTCTCGGGATAGATGCGCGCGAGCTTGTCCACTTCCAGAGGATATACCAGCACCCGAATGGTTTGGCCGTGTTTGTGGCCGCGAGTTTTGCGGTAGCGGTAGGTGCCCAAACAATGCTTGCGCGCGCGGCCAAGAATGCCCGCTTCTTCCCATGCTTCCTGTGCGGCGGTTTTGTGGGGCTTCAGGTCGGCCATCGGCCAGCCTTTGGGCAGCAGCCACTGACGGGTGCCGCGGGAGGTGATCAGCAGCACCTCGGCTTTTCCTTTGTGGATGCGGTACGGCAAAGCGGCAAATTGAATGTGTTTGCCGCGTTTCTGTGCCTTGCGGATCATGCTGGCCGTGGCGGTTGGGTCAAGCAGGCCCATGTTATCTCCAAAAGTCCGGTGCTCGGGTAGCCGCACCCTAGAAGGCGAGCCGGGGCAGGCCAAGTGGTTAGAAGGGCTTCGTTTGACAGTGTTGCGAAGCGGTTTGGGATTTTGTGGGAAAGATATGGGAAATCCCGCTGGGAATTCATGGGAGACGCATGGGAATGGCAGCGGATTTGCGCCGAATCGGTTTGAGAGTGGCGAGGATTTGCCCTTTTGATCGGGCTGTTACGGGGTGCTCTTGACCTTATGTGGAAAAAAGTTGGGAAAACTTGGGAAAAAGTTTGGCGCCCAGAGGTGTGCTGCATTTGGTGGTGTCTTCTGGGTTGGTTGCCTAAATATGGTGTCGTCGTCCACAAAATTGCTCTCAAAATCGCGAGGTTTGGTGAGCTTGGGTCGCGCGTGAGGCATTTTTGTCCACAAATTCCTGTTGATTTCCATAAATTCCCATGGCATCCCTAGTTACACGATGAGGACGGGACATAAAGAGAGGCGCTAAGACCTCCGATCCCAAGTCAGGTTTCATACAGGCACCCGCTTTCATCGAAAAAAAGAGATCCGGTGCGTGGGCGAGCAGAACATCCCCCCAGGTGGCACGCGCAACTGGACTACCCGCAAAAGCGGGACGAGGGCGGCGGATTGATCAGTGGCAGCAGATCAATCCGCCGTTTTCCCTTCCGGCCCGGGGTGGTCGGAGCAACAGGTTGAAAGGGGCCATAGGCAGTGGCGCTCATGTTTCGCGGCGAAAGCCGTAACAAGGTGGATAGCAAGGGACGGATGTCGATTCCGGCCAAGTTCCGCCGTGTGCTTGAGGCAGGCGACCCTGAGTGGAAAAGTGGCGAAAACCCCAACCTTGTGATTGTCTACGGCGGCAAGACACGCGATTTCTTGGAATGTTTCACGGTTGAGGCGATGGATGATGTGGTGGCCCGCATCATGAAAATGCCCCGTGGCAGCAAAAAGCGCCTGGCGCTTTCGAAGTTATACCTCACCCAATCTTTGGAAGTGTCGGTGGATGAAACCGGCCGTCTGGTGTTGCCCAAAGAGCAGCGCGACAAGATTGGGCTTGAGAACATGGCCTTCTTTGGCGGTAAAGGCGACACGTTTGAGATCTGGAACCCAGAGACATACGACGCCACCCAGGAAGAGGCCCTTGAAGC
The DNA here is from genome assembly GCF_947493595.1 of uncultured Shimia sp. Classification (GTDB taxonomy): domain Bacteria; phylum Pseudomonadota; class Alphaproteobacteria; order Rhodobacterales; family Rhodobacteraceae; genus Shimia. The sequence goes on from NZ_CANLRL010000010.1 coordinate 81,324, forward strand.
GGACGACGATTTTGATCCGGACGCTGATCCCTCCATTTATCTCGATGGCGACGAGGATTTCTAACCATGGCGACGTCAGATGAACCCGCCGCCAAACGCCCTCACATTCCAGTCCTGCTTGCGCCGTTGTTGCGTGAAGTGGCGCCGGTGTCGGGCCGTTGGCTGGATGGCACTTTTGGGGCGGGCGGCTATACCCGTGGATTGATCGAGGCCGGGGCCGGCAAGGTGTACGGTGTGGATCGTGATCCGCTGGCGTTTGAGATGGCCGCGCCTTGGGTTGGCGACTATGGCGATCAGATTGAGCTGGTTGGCGGCGTGTTCTCCAAAATGGATGAGTATGCGCAGGATTTGGACGGGGTGGTGCTTGACCTTGGGGTGAGCTCCATGCAGCTGGATCTGGCAGAGCGTGGCTTTTCATTTATGAAAGACGGGCCTCTGGATATGCGCATGAGCCAGGACGGGCCCTCCGCTGCGGATTTGGTGAATGAGGCAGAAGAGGCTGAGATCGCCAATATTCTGTATCAATATGGCGAGGAGCGTGCGAGCCGCCGAATTGCCAAGGCCATTGTGCGGGAGCGGGCGGTTGAGCCGATCACTACAACATTGCGATTGGCGGGGATTGTAGAAAGCTGTTTGCCGCGCTCCAAGCCCGGTCAGAGCCATCCGGCGACACGTAGTTTCCAAGGGCTGCGGATTGCGGTGAATGACGAATATGGCGAGCTGTTTCGTGGCTTGATGGCGGCGGAGCGGGCGCTCAAGCCGGGCGGGTTGTTGGCGGTTGTGACCTTTCATTCGGTGGAAGACCGCATGGTGAAGCGGTTTATGCAGAGCCGCGCGGGCAAGACCGGCAATGTGAACCGTTATGCGCCGGAAACGGAACAAGACAAGCCGGCATTTGAGCTGATCACCCGTAAGGCTGTTGGGCCGGACCCGGATGAGTTGGAAGACAATCCGCGGGCACGCTCGGCCAAGTTGCGCGTGGCGCGGCGCACCGATGCACCTTCTGGTGAAATTGCGGAAAAAGCCATTGGCATGCCGACACTTGGGGGACGTAAGTGATGCGGATGGTGTTGTTCATCCTGGCCGCAGGGATGGTGATTGGGCTCTCGGTTTGGGCCTATCAAGAGAACTATCGTACCCAGGCAATGATTGGTGAAACAGAGCGCTTGCAGCGTGAGATTGGTGAGGCGCGGGCGCGTTTGGCGGTGCTGAAGGCGGAGTGGGCTTACCTTAACCGCCCGGACCGGCTACGCGATCTGACAGAAATCAACTACAATGACATGCAGCTTTTGCCGCTGCGCCCGGATCAGTTTGGCCGCATTGAGCAGGTGGCGTTCCCGTCTAATGACGCGCCGATCACCTTTGAGAATGCGGTGGAAGTCTCCTCTGAGGAGGCCAAGCCATGATCCGTAAGCCACTGCGTCCTTTGGCGTCGATCCTGCATGCGCGCAGTGCCGGGGAAAACCCGGATCAGATTGAGCGCGCAAACCTGCGTGAGCGCCACGAAGAGATGCGCAACAAGGGGCGGGCGCGGGCTGAGGGGCGTTTGCTGATCATGGGCGTGCTGTTTGCGGGCGCGTTTCTCACCGTTGGCGCGCGGATGGCTGTTGTCAGCACGTCTGAGGCCTCTGAGCCGCGCACCAGTTATGCGGGTAGTCGTATTCAGGCGGAGCGGGCGGATATTGTCGACCGCAAGGGCCGCATTTTGGCGACCAATCTGGAGACACACTCCATCTATGCCCATCCACATGAGATGATTGATCCGGCCTACGCGGCGCAGAAGCTGGCGGAAATTTTCCCCGATCTGGATGCCGCGAAGCTGGAGCGTCGGTTCAAAGACGGGCGTAAGTTCTACTGGGTGAAGAAAAAAATCTCCCCGGAGCAGAAGCAGGCGGTACACGACATCGGTGAGCCCGGCTTGTTGTTTGGGCGTCGTGAAATGCGGCTTTATCCGAACGGGCGCTTGGCGGCGCATATCCTTGGCGGCGCGTCTTTTGGTGAAGAAGACGTGCATGACGCCGAGCTTGTGGGTGTTGCGGGCGTTGAAAAATACTTCGATGATGCGCTGCGTGATCCGGCCAATGGCGACAAGGCGCTGACGCTTTCCATCGACCTGACAGTGCAAACCGCGGCGGAGCGGGTGCTTTGGGGTGGCATGAAGCTGATGAACGCCAAAGGCGCGAGCTCGGTTTTGATGGATGCGCACACCGGCGAGATTGTCTCCATGGTGAGCCTGCCGGACTTTGACCCCAATAACCGCCCAAATCCTCCCGTGAAGGGGCAGGCGGCGGACAGCCCGTTGTTTAACCGTGCGGTGCAGGGGCTTTATGAACTGGGGTCGACGTTCAAGATTTTCACGGCGGCACAGTCGATGGAGCTTGGGTTGGCGAACCCGGAAACCAAGATCAACACCGCAGGGCCGTTGCGGTGGGGCAAGTTCAAGATCCGCGATTTCCGCAACTACGGCGCGCAGTTGACGCTGACCAAGGTGATTGTGAAGTCGTCAAACATCGGCACCGCGCGTATGGCGCAGGTGATTGGCGCGGCGCGGCAGCAGGATTTCCTGAAACAGCTTGGCTTCTTTGAGCCAACACCAGTGGAATTGGTCGAGGCCAAAGGTGCACAGCCACTGTTGCCGAAAAACTGGTCTGAACTCTCGACCATGACCATTTCCTATGGTCATGGCATGTCGGCCAGCCCGCTGCACTTGGCGGCCGGCTATGCGGCGATTGCCAATGGTGGCACCAAAGTGGTGCCCACTATTCTCAAGCAGGAGAAAGTCGAAAAAGGTGAGCGGGTGATGACACTTGCCAGCGCCGAAGCATCGCGCCTGATGCTGCGCAAAGTGGTGAGTGAAGGCACCGCCTCCTTTGGGGAAGTGCCGGGCTACGCTGTGGGTGGCAAGACGGGTACGGCGGATAAGCCGCTGGAAAGCGGGCGCGGGTATTATGAGGACAAGGTGATTGCCACCTTTGCCGCCATGTTCCCGGCGCATGATCCAAAATACGTGCTGATCCTGAGCCTGGATGAGCCGGTGGAGACCTCCGGCGATCAGCCACGCCGCACAGCCGGTTGGACAGCGGTGCCGGTGGCAGCGGAAATGATCACGCGCGTGGCGCCGCTTTTGGGGCTGCGTCCCGAGGTTGAGCCTGCGCCTTTGGCTGATATAACGCTGACATCAAACTAAGCCAAACAAGGGCATTCACAGATGGCAGCAGGCACAAAACAGCTTTCAGAATTGGGTCTGACAGCCATGGGCGGGCTGAACCCGGCGATCACCGGATTGGCGGTGGACAGCCGTGAGGTGAAAGAGGGGTTTCTCTTTGCTGCCTTGCCGGGCACGCGGGTACATGGTGGCACGTTTATTCAGTTTGCTCTGCGCATGGGGGCGGCGGCGATCCTGACCGATGCGGCAGGTGCCAAAATTGCTGAACAAGAGTTGGCGGCAGGCAATGCGGCGCTGGTGATTGCCGAAGATCCGCGTCAGGCGCTGGCCTATACGGCGGCGCTCTATTTTGGCAAGCAACCGGGGATTATGGCGGCTGTTACAGGCACCAATGGCAAGACCTCGGTGGCGACCTTTCTGCGCATGATTTGGCAAGAACTGGGGCTTGAGGCAGTGAACCTTGGCACGACCGGAGTCGAAGGGGATTTCACCGCGCCGCTCAATCACACCACACCAGAGCCGATCACGTTGCACCGCACGTTGGCCGCAGCAGAGGAGGCTGGGATTGGCTTTGCGGCGATGGAGGCGAGCTCGCACGGGTTGGCGCAGTGTCGTTTGGATGGGGTGCAATTGAAGGCGGCGGGGTTCACAAACTTCACGCAGGATCACCTCGACTACCACGAGACTTTTGATGAGTATTTCAACGCCAAAGCGGGGCTGTTTGGCCGCGTGTTGCCCGACGATGGCACGGCGGTGATCAATGTCGATGATCCGCGCGGGTTGGATATGGCGATCATTGCTGGTGTTCGTGGCCAGGGGGTGATCACCGTCGGCAAGGCAGAGGCTGACATTGCGCTGATGGCGCAGCGGTTTGACAGCACTGGTCAAGACATTCGGTTCACCTTTCGGGGCAAGGCGTATCAGCAACGTTTGAACCTGCTCGGTGGGTTTCAGGCGGAAAATGTGTTGCTGGCGGCGGGGCTTGCGATTGCTTGCGGGGCTGAGCCTGAACGGGTGTTTGAGGTGCTGCATGAACTCAAAGGCGTGCGGGGTCGGATGCAACTGGCGGCGACACGGGAAAACGGCGCGGCGGTGTTTGTGGATTACGCCCACACGCCGGATGCTGTGGCGACGGCGCTTCAGGCGATGCGCCCGCATGTGATGGGGCGCTTGATTGTGATTGTCGGCGCAGGCGGAGATCGCGATGCGGCCAAACGCCCGTTGATGGGGCAAGCAGCGGCACAAAACGCCGATGTGGTCTATGTCACCGATGACAACCCACGCACCGAAGATCCGGCAACGATCCGGGCCGCCGTGATGGAGGGTGCGCCAGAGGCCACCGAGGTGGACGACCGCGCCAAAGCCATTTTGCTGGCGGTGGATGCATTGGGGCCGGGTGACACGTTGTTGATCGCGGGCAAGGGCCATGAAACCGGCCAGATTGTCGGCGAGGATGTGTTGCCATTTGATGATTGTGAACAGGCCAGCGTGGCCGTGGCCGCATTGGACGGAGGGATCGCATGAGCCTGTGGACATCTGAAGCGGCTGCTGAGGCAACCGGCGGCAAAGCCAAAACTGCGTGGGCATGCAATGGTGTGTCGATTGACACGCGCACCATCGAGCAGGGCGACTTGTTTGTGGCATTGACGGCGGCGCGGGACGGGCACGAGTTTGTGGCGCAGGCGTTGGGCAAAGGCGCTGCAGCGGCACTGGTAAGCCACGTGCCGGATGGCGTGTCTCCAGATGCGCCATTGTTGATTGTCGACGATGTGCTTGAAGGGCTGGAGGCGTTGGGTAACGCCGGCCGCGCCCGCACGGACGCGCGGGTTGTGGCGGTGACTGGTTCGGTTGGCAAAACCTCCACCAAAGAAATGCTGCGCGCCATTCTGGAAGGGCAGGGGCGGACCCATGCCTCCGTGGCGAGCTATAACAACCATTGGGGGGTGCCGCTGACGTTGGCGCGGATGCCGCAGGACACCGAGTTTGCGGTGATTGAAATTGGCATGAACCATCCCGGCGAGATTTCACCGTTGGCGAAGATGGCCCGCCCACATGTCGCCTTGGTGACCACGGTGGCAGCGGTGCATCTGGAAGCCTTTGAGAGTGTCGAGGGCATTGCGCAGGAAAAGGCGGCGGTGTTTGACGGGTTGGAGCCTGGTGGCATTGCGATTGTGAACGCCGACATCGAGACGGCGGACGTGTTGCGCACCCATGCCGAAAACCTCTCGGCTGAAATCCAGGACTTTGGCGCAACGGCCAAGGACTGGCGTCTGGGCGATGTTAAGCTGACCGGCAACGTCACCGTTGCGCGTGCCATTCACGGCGGCGATTTGGCAATGTTCAAAGTGCAAAGCGCGGGACGGCATTTTGCGATGAACGGGTTGGGGGCCTTGGCCTCTGCTGAAGCATTGGGCGCTGACTTGGCGCTGTCGGTGGCCGCGTTGGGGCGCTGGACGCCGTTTGTCGGCCGGGGCGCGCGGGAAACCATTTACTTGGACCCGGTGGAAACCGAGCGCACGTTGGAGCTGATCGACGAGGCTTATAATGCCAACCCAACCAGCCTTGGGGCGGCGTTGGAAGTGCTGGCGGCTGCGGAGCCAACAGATGGCGTGGGCCGTATCGGCAAGGGGCGTCGGATTGCCTTTGTTGGTGATATGAAAGAGCTGGGCCCGCAAGAAGTTGATATGCATGCGGAGTTGGCCAGTCATCCGGCGATGTCTGACATTGATGTGGTGCATTGTGTGGGGCCATTGATGCAGCATTTGCACGCGGCATTGCCCGAAGAAAAACAAGGGCAATGGGCAGAGACAACTGCGGAGATTGTTTCGGATGTACGCAAGCTGGTGGATGCCGGTGATGTGGTCATGATCAAAGGTAGTCTGTCGATGGCGCTGTCCAAGGTGGTTGACGCCATCCGCAAACTGGGCCATCCCGCCCCGCAATCCAAGAACGAGGACGCGTAATGTTTTATTGGCTGACCAGTCTGTCAGACGGCGGTGATTTTTTTAACCTGTTTCGCTACATCACCTTCCGCGCCGGTGGCGCGTTTATGACAGCGCTGATTTTTGGCTTCCTGTTTGGGCGGCCTTTGATTGACGTGTTGCGCCGCAAGCAGGGCAAAGGCCAGCCGATCCGTGACGATGGCCCTGAAGGGCATTTTGTGAAAGCGGGCACACCTACCATGGGTGGTCTGTTGATTGTGGGTGCTCTGGTGACCTCCACGTTGCTCTGGGCTCGGTGGGACAACGGTTTTGTTTGGCTGGTGCTGTTTGTGACACTGGCCTATGGCCTGATTGGTTTTGCGGATGATTATGCCAAAGTGTCCAAGCAGAACACCAAAGGTGTGTCGAGCAAAGTGCGCCTGCTCCTGGGGTTCTTGATTGCGGGTGTTGCAGGTGTTTGGGCGACCTATTTGCAGCCTGAAGCTCTGCAATTTCAACTGGCGGTACCGGTGTTCAAAGAAGTGCTTATCAACCTCAGCTGGGCCTATATCCCCTTTGCCATGTTTGTTGTGGTGGGTGCGGCCAATGCGGTGAACCTGACTGATGGTCTGGATGGTCTGGCGATCATGCCAGTGATGATTGCCGCGGGTGCGTTGGGTGTGATTGCCTATGCCGTGGGCCGGGTCGACTTCACGCAGTATCTGGATGTGCATTACGTGCCGGGAACAGGTGAAATCCTGATCTTTGTCGCCGGTCTGATTGGTGGCGGCCTGGGCTTCCTGTGGTACAACGCGCCTCCTGCGGCGGTGTTTATGGGCGACACGGGCTCGCTGGCCTTGGGCGGCGCCATTGGCGCAATTGCCGTGGCGACCAAACACGAGTTGGTTTTGGGAATTATTGGCGGCCTGTTTGTTGTGGAGGCGTTGAGCGTCATCATTCAGGTGCTTTACTTCAAACGCACCGGCAAACGTGTGTTCCTGATGGCGCCAATCCATCACCACTATGAGAAAAAAGGCTGGTCAGAGCCGCAGATTGTGATCCGGTTCTGGATCATTGCGGTGATCCTGGCAATGATTGGCCTTGCGACGCTGAAGCTGCGTTAAGCGTCAGGATAAAGCGATCAGAGGGCGCCATGGGCGCCCTTTTTCTCGGCTTGCGCCATTCGGCATTCATAGTCTCAAAATATCCCCGCCGGAGGCTCTCAAAGCTGCCACTTGTGCCGCCGCTTGTGGAAAGGCACTGTGCGCGCAAGACGACTTGGGGGATTTCACATGATTCCAGTGCAGGGATTTCACGGCGCCAACGTGGCGGTTTTGGGCTTGGGGCGGTCCGGTTTGGCAACGGCAAGGGCCTTGCGCGCGGGCGGTGCAGAAGCCGTGTGCTGGGATGACAATCCAACGGCGCGGAAAACGGTGGAAGGCGAAGGCTTTGTCTGCCGTGATTTGTCTCGTCAGGGCGCGTTTGAGGATATCGCAAGCCTGATTGTCTCGCCGGGCATTCCGCATTTGTATCCGGTGCCCAATCCAGTTGTGGCCGCCGCCTTGGAGGCAGGCGTGCCGGTCGACAACGACATTGGGCTGTTTTTCCGCAGCTTTGCCACGCGGCAATGGGACAGTTTTGAGGTCACGCCCAAAGTGGTGACCGTGACCGGGTCCAACGGCAAGTCCACCACCTCAGCCCTCATTCATCATGTGTTGAGCGAGGCGGGACGGCGCACGCAGCTAGCGGGCAACATTGGTCGCGGCGTGCTCGATATTGATCCGGCAGAAGATGGCGATGTGGTGGTGCTGGAGCTGTCGAGCTACCAAACCGATCTTGCACGTAGTTTGACGCCGGACATTGCGGTTTTCACCAACCTGAGCCCGGATCATTTGGATCGGCACGCGGGCATGGGGGGCTATTTTGCCGCCAAACGTCGGTTGTTTGCTGAAGGTGGTCCAGATCGGGCGGTGATTGGTGTGGACGAGATTGAAGGCACATATCTGGCGGGGCAGCTGTCAGAAGGGGCGGCGGATGATCGGGTGATGCGGATTTCGACGGAGCGCAAGCTGACCAGAGCGGGGTGGAATGTCTTTGCCCGCAAAGGTTATTTGAGTGAGTATCGCAAGGGCCGACAGGCGGGGTCGATTGACCTGCGCGCTATCAAGGGACTGCCGGGCACCCACAACCACCAGAACGCCTGCGCGGCTTATGCGGTGTGTCGTTCCTTGGGCCTGGCGCCTCGGGTGATTGAGGCCGGGTTTGCCTCTTTTGGCGGCTTGCCACATCGCAGTCAGATCATCGCTGAGAAAGATGGCGTGACCTTTGTGAACGACAGCAAGGCAACCAATGTGGATGCCGCCAAAAAAGCGCTGTCGGCTTTCCAGAGCATCCGCTGGATTTGTGGCGGGCTGGAGAAAGAGGGCGGTCTCGGAGAACTGGTCGAGAGTGCTGGCGGCGTGAAGAAGGCGTATGTGATTGGGCGTGAGGCGGCCAGCTTTGCCATGCAGCTCAAGGGTATTGAGGCGGAAGTTTGCACCGATATGACGACGGCTGTGGCCAAAGCGGCAGCAGAGGCGGAGGCGGGCGATACTGTGCTTTTGGCGCCTGCGGCAGCAAGTTTTGATCAATACAACAGCTTTGAAAAACGTGGCGAAGATTTTGCCAAATGTGTCGAGCAGGCGCTTTCTTAAAGGAAAGCGCTGTCACGGCTTTTTCTGCAGGTTTGATCAACATCAAAGTGGGCGGAAATTGGCCTGTCTATCCTGAATTCACGCAAGGAAATGAAGAGCTTGTTCCTTGTAAATCACGCAGGCGTTCATAGGTCTGTAGTGTAACGATGAAAGGATCTGACGATGCAAATTCAGGTGAATACCGACAACTTCATTCATGGTGACGAGCGTGTGATCGAGGTGGCTGAACTGGCCGTTTCCAACGATCTGGAACACATGAGCGACCGTCTCACCCGAGTGGAAGTGCATCTGAAAGACCAGAATGCGGACAAACATGGGCCGGATCACATTCTGTGCACCATGGAGGCACGCCCGCGTGGCAAGGGCCCTTTGTCAGCGCATCACGAGGCGGCAGACATTCAGGCAGCGCTGAAAGGCGCGGCGAAGAAGCTGCGGACCCGCCTGACCAGCGAGTTTGGTAAAGCAGCCAACCACCACTAGTGGTGGTTAGGTTTTGGGTCGCTGCGCGATTGCTTGTCCGGCGGCCCATCCTGAAGACCAGGCCCATTGGAAGTTGAAGCCGCCGAGCCAACCGGTCACATCGGCGGCTTCGCCAATCACATAGAGACCGGGCACGGTTTTGGCCTCCATGGTTTTGGACGATAACCCGTCGGTGTCGATGCCGCCCAGCGTGACCTCTGCGGTGCGATAACCTTCGGTGCCGGTGGGCACCATTTCCCAGTTTCTCAGAGCGTCACACAGGGCGCGCAGTGCGACATCGGACTGATCCGCGAGATTGCCGGAGAGGTCCATCTCGCTTGCAAGATGCTCGACCAATCGGCTGGGCAAAAGCGTGGCCAGTTCGGTGGTGAGATTGCGACGCCCCTGCGCTTGTCGCCGTGAACGCAACTCCTCAAATGGGTCGTTGTCCGGGAACAAGTTGAGCGTGATCGGCTGACTTTCCTGCCAATAGGAGCTGATCTGTAACATGGCGGGGCCGGAGAGGCCGCGGTGGGTGAACAGCATGGCTTCTTCAAACGCGGCGCCGTTGGCGGTGGCGCGCACCGGATGGGCCACACCGGAAATGGCTTTGAAGCGGCCATCGGAGAAGGTGAAAGGCACCAGCCCCGCGCGGGTGTCGGTGACCATGAGATTAAACTGGCGGGCGATGTCATAGGCCAGACCTGTGGCGCCCATCTTGGGAATAGATTTGCCGCCGGTTGCCAACACGAGGTTCCGGCACGTCAGCGTTTCGCGGCGGCCGGATTTTTCGATCGCGACGGTGAATCCAGCGCTGCCATGCCCTACGGCGATAACCTTGGTTTCCAGCCACAGCTCAGCACCTGCCTGTGCCATTTCAGCCCGCAACATGGCGATGATGTCTTTGGCGCTGTTGTCGCAGAACAGCTGGCCCAGGGTTTTCTCGTGGTAGGCAATGCCGTGGCGCGCCACCATGTCGAGGAAGTCCCACTGGGTGTAGCGGCTGAGGGCGGATTTGCAGAAATGCGGATTGCCCGACAGGAAGTTTTCAGGGCCCGCGTACATATTGGTGAAGTTGCAGCGCCCGCCGCCGGAAATGCGGATTTTCTCACCCGGCGCTTTGGCGTGGTCGAGCACCAGCGTGCGCCCGCCAGTTTGCGAAGCGCACATCATGCCAGCGGCGCCGGCGCCCAAAATTATGTTGTCCCAGGTCATGGGCGCGGGGTGCCTTATGTGGCGGCTTGCGTCAAGGGGCGAGGGGAGGTGTGACCCTTTTAGAATATTGCAATTGGCGTGCATCTTATTTGGATTTTGCATCCACAAAAGCTGGCAGTGGAAGGTGTGATCCATTACGTTGGGCACCATGAGACGCGACAGCTCACCTACTTGCAAACGGCCTGCGGCACAGTGATGACGATTGACGTCTTGCTGCCGGAACTGCGCGCCTATGCGCTTTCTTTATCCAAGCATCGGCATGACTCCGAGGATCTGGTCCAGGACGCCATCGAACGGGCATTGCGATCAGACAAGCGCCCCAAACCGCTGGCTGATCTGCGCCCCTGGATGTTTCGGATCATTCGCAATCTGCATGTGGATGAGGCACGAAAAAAACGTGTGCGCATGGAATATTCCAATACGCAAAGCCGTTTATCTATTGATCTAACGCAAAGCCACAATCATGCCGAAGACATAACTGTACGGACGACATTTGCGACCTTACCACCCGCCATGCGGGAGGTGTTGTTTCTGGTGGATGTCATGGGTATGAAATATGCCGAAGCCGCTGAGATTATGGATGTGCCGCATGGCACGGTGATGAGTCGGGTAAGCCGGGCGCGACGCGCACTGATCATAGCAATGGAAGCCGGCTCTGATGGGGCTGATGAGGATACCAAAAGATGACCGATCTAAGCGACAGTGATTGGGACCTGGTCAACGCCTATGCGGACGGCGAACTGCCTGTCTCTGACGTGCAGGCTTTCGAAGCGCGCCTAACCAATGAGGCTGCGTTACAAGAGGCATTGCAGCAGGTGCAGATGGTGTCCAGTGCATTGGCACAGATGCGCCCGGAGGTTGCCCCACCTGCGACAGAGCCCGTGCAACCCGCAAACCGAAACTGGCGCCCGCTTGCGGCTTGCGCCTCTTTTGCGGCTGCCGCGATTGTGGCAACGGGCGTGTTTTTCTTGTCATCCAAAGCGCCAAAATCGGCCGTCGAGCTGCATCAGGCTTTCTTGGACACAAGCTACTCACTGTCGTCAGTGCCCGATGTTCAAACCATTGACTTACAGGCCAATCCGCAGGCACCTGAATTGCTGATGGCCAATCTGTATCTGGTGGAGCAGACAGTGCTGTCCGGAGACCGCAGTGCTGCACATTACAAAGGGCGCAACAACTGCCGTCTGACGCTGTTGTCCGGGCCGGATGTGAGCGCAAAGGACGTGCCGGAAGGTATCCGTTTTGCCCAGTGGGACACCGATGGGCGGGGCTTTGTTGTGATGGCCTCGGGCATGGATCAACGTCGGTTTAATGCCATTGCTGAGTTCTTGCGTCAGGCCACCTATGCGCCAACCCAACCCAAAACCGTTTTGGCCATGAAACAGGCAACAGACGCCGCAGCCCCCTGTCAGAAAGTCTGATTTCGGATCTTGCTTGAGCGAAATTAAGGAGGCCCTTTGCCGCGTTTCATCGGCAAAGGGCCTCAATTTTTTGACGTTAGTTCTTTTTGCCGGGGAAGTTCGGGCGATCCTCACCATAGTGCGCCGTGAGGTAATCGAGAATGATGGTGCGCTCTGGCTCCTCAAACTCGTCCATGCCCTGATCTTCGACCATCCACTCAAACAACTCAAGCCAGCCGTCCCGGCTCAGACCTTGCTGCGCAACAATCATCTCGGAGTGGCAGGCAGAGCAGGCATAGTAGGTTTCTTCGACACCTGGTGCATCAAAGAGAATGCCATATTCATACGCGTCTTCCTCTGCCGCGTTGGCGTTGACAGTTGCCGGTGTCGCTTCAAAGCTCAGAGGCGCGTCGCTGTTTTGATTGAGGTAAGCAATCAGGTTGGCCCGATCAGTGGCTTTTTTCATACCCGCAAAGGTCATCTTGGTGCCTTTGACCAGCGCTTTGGGTTTGGTCAGGAAGGCGTCAAGCTGGTCAACAGACCAGGTGCCGCCAAGCGCGACAAGCGCCTTGGAGTATTTGTATCCGTCCACACTCGCGACCGGCGCGCCCACAATGCCAAAGAGATTGGGGCCGGTCTTTTTCTTGCCGCCCTGATCCACGGTGTGGCAGGCCTTACATTTTTTGAAGGCCTTTTCCCCTTTGGCACTATCTGCCTGAGGCAGTAGATCGGCAACGGTTTCGGCAGTGGATATGGCTGGCAGAGCAATCGTGAGGCAAAGGCCCAGAGTTGCCCCGATGGCGGGGATACGCATGGCGGTCTCCTGAAGTGATAGAATTTTTGGAACGGACGGCGCCAACGCGCCGCCCGTCTTTTGGGGTTAGCTGGCGCGCAGACCAACCCGGTGCATGGTGTTGTTGAGATACCCTTTGGGGTTCCAGTCGATGGCAAAGGGCTGCATGTCGCCATTGCTGTCTGTGGCGCGGGCCCAAACTTCATAGTAGCCCGCCTGCGGGAACGACACATTGGCGCGCCAGTTCTGCCAGGCACCGGAGTTCACCGGAGCGTCCAGCTCAGCAGTCTGCCAGGTGGTGCCGAAGTCAGTAGAGATTTCCAGCTTTTCAACCGTGCGGTCGCCAGACCACGCGTGGCCACGCACTTCGGTTTCCATGCCCACATCCGCGCCATTCGCCGGGAAGGTCACCAAGGATTTCACCGGCATACGCTCGATGATCACAAAGTCCTCGGTCGCCACCTTTTCACCCGGCGCAACCGGACGGTTAGGCACGCGATAGGCTTTGCCGGTCATCTTCGGACCATCATGCACCACGTCGCGCAGCTCGATACGTGTCAGCCACTTCTGCGCTGTGGAGGCAGGCCAGCCCGGCACAACCAAACGCAATGGTGCGCCGTTCAGCGGGTGCAGTGGCGCACCGTTCATTTCAAACGCAATCAGGATCTCGTCGGTCATCGCCTTGGCAATTGGCATGCCGCGCGAAATTGGCAGCTTCTCAGGATCGCCAGACAGGTGCGCGTCAGCACCGTAATGGGCGGTATAAACCACGTTGGATTGAACGCCTGCAGCTTCCAGAACGTCTTTCAGCCGTACGCCGGTCCACTCAGAACACGCCACCGCGCCATAGGTCCATTGGTTGCCTTTGGCTGGTGGATTGAAGAAGCCACGGCCGTTGCCGCCACATTCCAGCGTCAGCGCGCTGGTGACCACTTCAAATTTTTCTTTCAGATCGGCGATGCTCAACGTCATGAGCGTGTCGACAAAGCCGTCGATGGTCAATGTCCAGCTTGCCGCATCAACATCCACAGGCGGAATGCCGTTGTTGCGCACAAAGTGGCGCGAGGTTGGGGTGATCGCATCGTCGAGCAGCTCTGGCGGGGTTTCGGCATTCACCGGACGGTCGTTGAGCAACGTCAGGCCGTCTTTGCCAACCAGAACGTCCTCAGACGCCATCGCCGCAGGTACAAAGCCAATCGGCATGTTGCGGTGGAACGGGATTGAGGTGCCAACCATGGCGGCCATTGTGGCCAGGCCTGTGCGTTTGAGGAAGCCACGGCGATCCGGGTTTGGCACCCGGCCAAAAAACTCCTTGTCCGCCTTCTCCGGATTTTCAGCAAAAAAGCTGTTTACGTCCTTAGTTTCATCGTTGTCAGCCATATTGTCCTCCCATGGCGTCCTGCTGTTGGGCGCAGCCCACTGATTGGTGGTTGCAAGGAAGAAACGGATGGGTGCGACAATTTATTCCTTTGAGAGTCGAGGTTTTATTCAAGGATTTGAATTTGCAGGGAAATTGAACAGAAAAACCGCCCCAGACACTGAGCCGGGGCGGTCGATTTGAGGGCGTTTGACTGTGAAGCGCTTTATCAGGCCACGTGGCTTTGCGTGTCTTCGGTGTCAAAGTCCAACATGCTTGGTGGCATTGTCTTGAAGTCGGCCACTGTGCTGGACAGGAGTTTGGACTCCGCCTGTGCGCCTTGCATAGAGGAGTTCACCTCAAAGAAGGCCGCCGCGTTTTCCTGGGTCGACTTGTCCAGACGTCCCACGGCCACGTTGATTTCGTTAATGCCCACTGAGGTGTCCTTGGTGGCTTCAGCAATGTGGCGGATTTTTTCGGTGGCGCCATTCACGCCAACAACAATCTCGTCAAACGCCTCACCCGTGTCACGAACCAGAGACACGCCACGCTCAACTGTTGAACCGGTGGTCTTGATCAATTCCGAAATCTGTCGGGCGGATTCTGACGATTTTTGCGCCAAGGCACGGACTTCGGAGGCCACCACGGCAAAGCCCTGACCAGCCTCCCCGGCACGGGCCGCTTCCACACCTGCGTTGAGTGCGAGAAGGTTTGTTTGGAACGCAATGTCCTCGATCACACCCAAAGTGCCGTCAATGGAATCGGTGGCGGCCTCAATTTCGGACATGGCCTCGACGGCCAGGCGCATGATTTCTTGGCCTTGTCCGGCTCGGCTGGTGATCTCATCCACGGAGGCGTTGGCATCAGTGGCGGAGTTGGCCATGGAGCCCACCGTTGCTGACATCTGCTCCAGTGCAGCGGCGGTTTCTTCCAAGGCGGCTGCGTTCTGTTCAGAGTTTGCAGCCACGGAGTCCGTGGTGCGCGACACTTCGGAGGACACGCCTTCCACCACTGCGGCGGATTTGGAGACCGAGTTGATCTTCTCGGACAGGCTGTCGGTGGCGGTGTTCATCGAGGTGGCGATTTCGCCAAAGATACCCTCAAACCCGTCCGGCATGCGGTAGGTCAGATCCTGTTCTTCAATATGGCTGAGCCCTGCGCGCACAGCTTCCAGACCTTCGTTGGCCGCGCTGCCAATACTGTTCACTTTGACGCAGATTTCTTTGAAGATGCCTTCTTTGTCTTCGGTGCTGAGCTGTCCGGTGAAATCCCCGCGGGCACAGGCTTCTACCACCTCGGCAATTTCTTCTGCGGCAACCTTTTCAGAGGCACGCTGCGTCAGAAGTAGTTCGATGGAGGCGTGCAGCTCGGCGATCTCTTTGGCGGAGCTGCGGTATTTCAGAGGGTCCGCGTCATCGCCACGGGCGGCGGCGGCCAAGGCTTGCGTGCCTTCGCGCAGCGGTCGCAGCTGTCGGCGACACCAAATCAGCATCGCGCCGAGGAAGAGGGCAATCATTCCTAAAAGGGCGCCCATGGCTTGGAAGATCACGGCAGATTTCTCAGCTTGCTGTGCGGAAAAATCGGACAGCAGAATAAGGTCAAAGGCAGTACCGTCCTGATTGACGCCAATACGGTTGCGTGCGGCGACAAAGTGCTGGTCACCGGCGGCAATCACATCAAAGGTCAGATCATTGCCAGCCAGAGCATTCATCGCGGTGGTGGTCACAGCGGTATGGTCCGGTGCCGCGGTTTCTTCGGCGGTGTCTTCCGTCGATGCCAGTACCGGCGCCTGATACCCCTGTAGGGTCCAGTCAGCCGTCGGCGTGACCTCGGCCAGAAGCACCTGCATTTGCATCGCCTCGGCAATCACCGGCAAGCTGGACTGCGCGTCAAGCGCCAGAAGGCCGTAACCAACCACATTGCGGCCGGAAAACAGCGGGAAGGCGTAGACTGCTCCAATGCGGCTGTCGTCAATCTGGGTGATCTCAAAGGCGCGTTGGCGGCTCTCTTTGACCCGCTGCACGATGTCTGGCGTGCCGGCGCTTTTCAGGTTGTCATTTTGCGAACTGAACGCGGCGACTGCGGTGGCATCTTTGTCAAAAACAACAAGATCGGAGATCTCACCGGAGGCGGAAGCCCGGTTGAAGGTTGAGGACAGGTCCTCTTGCACGGCGGCAAAATTGCCTTCTTTCAGAGCCGTCATACTGTCGCGTGATCGCGACACAGTGCGGCCATGGTTGGTGAGGGTCTTCTCACTGCGTTGCAGCACTTGCAGCGCCGCCACGCTGGCATTTTCTGCGTTCAGGGACAGCAAGGTCGTTTCCACCCGCTTCAGTATGGCGCCGCCACCCATAACAAAGGCGGTGGTCATCGCCATCGCGAAGATACACAAGCCCACAACAATTCGGTTGGAAAGTGACATGGTTGCTGTCCCTGATAGTTATAGAATTTGCGGTCGATTATTCGATCGGGAAACCGGCGCCTTCCCAAGCAGGGTAACCGTCACGGAAATAGTAGACCTTGGAGAAACCCCACTGGACCGCCATTTCAGCGGCTTTGGAGGACCGCATGCAGGAATGGCCGTTGCAGTAAAACACAACCGGCGCGTCGGCGGCGACAACCTCAGCCAAAGCGTCCTGGGTCAGGGCAGATTTGACGTCCAAGTGTACAGCGCCAGGAATACGGCCGGCGTCAAAGTCGGATGGTTTGCGCACATCGATGAAGGCAACGCCGTCGTCAAACAGCTGGCCTGCTTCTTCCGGGGAAACGGTGGTCGCGCCGGAGACGGTTTCCGGGGAGGTAGCCGCAAGCGCGGCGAAGGGCAGCAACACCAGGGATGCAACTGCAGCAAGTGTGCGAAGGAAGTTGGTCATTTGGCTCTCCAAGTTTGCGGCCCACAAGGACCATTGGCGCTAGGTAAAGCGGAAACCTTCTAAGATACCGCTAATCTAGATAAATTGAGTGGTTTTGGATTTGTGGGGGATGGTTTGACATTGGGGCGTCGAGGGTGTGGCCCATCACCAATTCGATGTTTGCTAAGTGCAGCTTGGGGGCTGGTGAGGAAAGGAAACACGCGATTGGGCGCGAAGTTGCCGCTGGGGGTTCTCTTTACTTTCCTTAAAAGGGTTTGGGTGTTAGAGTTTGTCCACAGACCCGGCAAACGGGCGTTTTGAGGCAGAGATCGGCGGTTCCCGATGACAGAGATGGTGTATGGCGCGTTGCCTTCGCAGGCGCGTGAGCCCGTGCTCCCCAAGTGGTGGCAAACTTTGGACAAATGGACCATGGCGTCCATTGTCATGTTGTTTTTGATTGGCTTGATGCTGGGCATGGCGGCCAGTCCGCCCTTGGCGGCAAAAAACGGATTTGCGCCTTTTCATTACGTGCAAAAGCAAGTGATTTTCGGCGGTGCAGCCTTGGTGGCCATGGTTGTCACCTCGATGATGTCGCCGCAACTGGTGCGCCGGTTGGCGGTGATGGGCTTTGCCGTGACCATGGTGGCGCTGGCGTTGCTGCCGGTGTTTGGCACCGATTTTGGCAAAGGCGCAACGCGTTGGTATTCGCTGGGCTTTGCCTCCTTGCAACCTTCGGAGTTTCTCAAACCTGGATTTGTTGTGGTGGCCGCCTGGCTGATGGCGGCGAATGAAGAAATCAACGGCCCGCCAGGGCGGCGTTGGTCTTTCCTGTTGATGATGACCATTGTGGTCATGCTCGCATTGCAGCCGGATTTTGGGCAGGCTTGCCTGATCCTGTTTGGTTGGAGCGTGATGTATTTTGTCTCTGGCGCGCCGATGTTGTTGATTGGTGGGATTTGCTTGTCGCTCATTCCGGTGGCGAATTTTGCCTATAACAACTCCGAGCACTTTGCCCGCCGGATTGATGGGTTTTTGGACCGCTCTGTCGATCCCACGACGCAAATTGGCTACGCGACTGAGGCGATCCGAGAAGGTGGGTTGTTTGGCGTTGGCGTCGGTGAAGGGCAGGTGAAGTGGTCGCTGCCGGATGCGCATACGGATTTCATCATTTCCGTGGCTGCAGAAGAGTACGGGCTGATCCTCGTGTTTGCGATTATGATCCTCTACGCCACCATCGTTTTGCGGTCTTATTTCCGACTCATGCGCGAACGCGATCCGTTCATTCGGCTGGCCGGCACCGGTCTTGTGGCAATCTTCGGCGTACAAGCGCTGGTCAACATGGGGGTCGCGGTGCGGCTATTGCCTTCTAAAGGCATGACTTTGCCATTTGTCAGCTACGGCGGCTCGTCCCTGATTGCGGGGGGGATTGCAGTTGGCATGATTTTGGCGTTTACCCGCAGCCGCCCACAGGGCGAAATCAGTGATATTTTACGGGGTCAAACCCGTTAACAGGTGGGTGCGATGAGCAAACAGCCTCTTTTAGTAATTGCTGCCGGTGGGACTGGCGGCCATATGTTTCCTGCGCAGGCCTTGGCCGAGGTCATGCTGCGCAAAGGCTGGCGGGTGAAGCTCTCCACCGACGCGCGCGGTGCGCGCTACACGGGTGGTTTTCCACATACGGTTGAGATTGAAGAGATGAGCTCGGCAACCTTTGCCCGTGGCGGGGCATTGGCCAAGCTGTCAGTGCCGTTCAAGATTTTGGGCGGCGTGCTGGGCGCGGTGTCCAAGATGCGCAAAGACCGCCCTGATGTGGTTGTCGGCTTTGGGGGCTATCCAACCATTCCGGCGATGGGCGCGGCTTGGTTGATGAAACTGCCGCGCATGATCCATGAGCAGAACGGTATTTTGGGCCGCGTCAATCAAGTGTTTGCCAAAAAGGTGGACGTGGTGGCCTGTGGCACATGGCCAACAACATTGCCCGACGGTGTCGAAGGGATGCCGGTGGGCAACCCGGTGCGCAAAGCGGTGATGGACCGCGCGGGGGCAGGGTACATTGCGCCGGGCGATTATCCAATGTCGTTGCTGGTCATTGGCGGCTCTCAGGGCGCGCGGATTTTGAGCGATGTGGTGCCAAGCGCCATTGCACATCTGCCACCCGAGATTTTGCGTAACTTGCGGGTGAGCCATCAGGCGCGTGGTGAGGACCATGAGCGGGTGACAGCGTTTTATGAACAGCACGGCATTTCTGCGGATGTGCAGCCCTTCTTCCAAGACGTGCCGTCGCGCATGAGCGAAGCGCAACTGGTGATTTCCCGCTCCGGCGCAAGCTCTGTGGCGGACATCAGCATCATCGGGCGGCCTTCCATATTGGTGCCTTTTGCGGCTGCGGCGGGCGACCACCAAACTGCGAATGCGCGTGGGTTGGCGGAGGCAGGCGGGGCAATTGTGATCCCCGAAGGCTTGCTGACCCAAGAGACATTGACCGAAAACATCACAACCATCCTATGCAATGCGGCTGGTGCCACACAGATGGCCACCGCTGCTTTGTCCGCAGGCAAGCCGGACGCGACAGAGACCCTAGTGGCGCTGGTCGAAGATCTGGCCAAAAAGGACCAATAATATGAACGCAGCAACCAAACTTCCCGGTGACGTGGGCGCCATCCATTTTGTGGGCATTGGCGGGATTGGTATGTCCGGCATTGCCGAGGTGCTGCTCAACCACGGCTATACGGTGCAGGGCTCTGACCTGAAGTCGACCAAGATCACCGAGCGGTTGGCAGGTATGGGCGCGACCATTTTTGAAGGTCAGCGGGCCGAGAACCTCGCCAATGCCGAAGTGGTGGTGATTTCCTCCGCCATCAAGCCGGGCAACCCGGAGTTGGACGAAGCGCGTTTGAAAGGCCTGCCGGTGGTACGCCGCGCGGAGATGCTGGCGGAGCTAATGCGCCTGAAATCCAACATTGCTGTGGCCGGTACACATGGCAAAACCACCACCACCACGATGGTGGCAGCGCTGCTTGATCACGGCAAGTTTGACCCGACAGTGATCAACGGCGGTATCATCCATGCCTATGGCTCCAACGCCCGTGTTGGCGAAGGCGAATGGATGGTTGTGGAAGCGGATGAAAGCGACGGCACGTTTAACCGATTGCCCGCGACCATTGCAATTGTAACCAATATCGACCCGGAGCATATGGAGCATTGGGGCACCGAAGAGGCGCTGCATCAGGGCTTTTATGACTTTGTGTCCAACATTCCGTTTTACGGTTTGGCCGTGTGCTGCACCGATGATCCGGACGTGCAAACACTGGTGGGCAAGATCACCGACCGCCGAGTTGTGACCTTTGGCTTTAACGCACAGGCAGATGTGCGGGCGGTGAACCTGACCTATAGGGCAGGCGTGGCGCATTTTGACATTCAGTTGCAGACTGAGGATGCGGTGATTGAAGGCTGCACGTTGCCGATGCCAGGGGATCACAATGTGTCGAACGCGTTGTCTGCCGTGGCGATCTCGCGGCACCTGGGCATGAAGCTTGACGAAATCCGCGCCGGTCTCGCCGCCTTTGGCGGGGTGAACCGCCGTTTCACCAAAGTGGGCGAGGTCATGGGCGGGGTGCCTGTGATTGATGATTACGGTCACCACCCGGTGGAGATTGCTGCTGTGTTGAAGGCCGCGCGTCAGGCGTTGGGTGACATTGGCGGGCGGGTGATTGCCGTGCATCAACCGCACCGCTATTCGCGTTTGCACTCGCTATTTGAAGATTTCTGCACCTGTTTCAATGAGGCGGATGTTGTGGGCATCGCAGATGTCTTTGCGGCGGGCGAAGCACCAATTGAAGGCGCCAGCCGCGATGACCTGATCAATGGGTTGGTCGCGCATGGCCATCGCCATGCGGTGGCGATTGGCGAAGAGGCGGATTTGGTGGCTCTGGTGAAAGAGACCGCAAAACCAGGGGATATTGTGGTGTGCCTTGGGGCCGGTTCGATCAGCGCCTGGGCCAATGCGTTGCCAGGTCATCTGGGGTAAGTCCTTGTCAAATGTGTTGCGCGCGGTAGGCTGCGCGCAACTGACCTAGACGGGATATGTGACGTGAGCCTTACTTTGATCCTTGCCTGCCTTTGGGTGCTAGCCGCAGCAACGGTGGCAGCCTTGCCTATGCGCAAGCAATATGTGCCGGGGGTGGCTCTGTTGATCGCCGCGCCGGTGCTGATTGGTGTGATCTTTTATGAACATGGCGCCTTGCTGGGATTTGCTGCTCTGTTTGGCTTTGTATCGATGTTCCGGCGTCCTCTTTTGCATTTTGGCCGCAAGGCGCTTGGCCTGCCTGTAGAGCGCCATGAGCCGGAGGGTGATGCATGACCATTTCCATCACGGCGGCATTCATCTGGCTTATCGTGGCCAACCTACGGGCGATGTTTCCGTCCAAGGATCATCATTGGAAATTTGCCTATGTGATGATTGCGATTGGCATTCCGATCCTGATTGGCGTGACGGTGCAGAACAGTATTTGGCTGGCGCTGGTGTTGTTGTGCATGGGCGCGTGGATCATGCGCTGGCCGGTTGTTTACCTGTGGCGCTGGATCAAACGTGTGAGTGGTTTGGAGACTCCAAGTGATCCTTGATTTTACCCTCGCGCTGAATGCGCTCATTTGGTTTGCGACCTTGATCCTGCCGCTTTACGGCCTGATCACAGGCTACAAGCTGCGCCGTGACCTGATGATGCGGGCCAGCCTGTTGATTGTCTGTCTGGTGGTGGCGCTTCTGACGCTGGAAGTGTCTTTGAATATCTTTGCGACCGGCGCGGACCGCGATGAGTTGACCATTCTGCAAGGCTACCGTCCGTGGTTGTTTTTTGGCACTTCGGGCAGTTTGGCCCTTGGCTGGGCTCTGTTTGTGATGGGCAAGGCGTTGCGCGGGCGTAAGTAACCAAGCAGAGGCTCTTGCTGTGTGTCATGCGCTTCGGTATCGGTGCGCAACAGGCATTTTGACTTCAAGGAAACACCATGACGACATTGCCCACCCCACGTGGAAAGCTGACCGAAGGCAAAGAGCTCTCGGACCTGACGTGGCTGCGTGTGGGCGGTCCCGCGGACTACCTGTTTCAGCCGGCGGATGTGGAAGATCTGGCCCAGTTCCTAAAAGCTCTTCCTGAAACTGTGACTGTGTTTCCTATGGGGGTAGGGTCCAACCTTATCGTGCGCGATGGCGGCTTGAGGGCCGTGGTGATCCGCATGGGGCGTGGGTTCAATCACATCGAAATAGACGGCAATCGCGTGCGCGCCGGTGTGGCGGCGTTGGATGCCCATGTGGCGCGCAAAGCCGCACAAGCCGGTGTGGATTTGACGTTTTTGCGGACCATTCCCGGCGCCATCGGCGGCGCGGTGCGTATGAATGCGGGCTGCTATGGCAGCTACACGGCGGATGTGTTTGTTGAAGCCACCGCGGTGACGCGGGCAGGGGAGGTTGTGACCCTGACAGCTGACGACTTGAACTTCCAATACCGCCAGACGGATTTGCCCGAAGGTTGGGTCATTGTGGAAGCTGTTTTGGAAGGTCCTTCCGGGGAGGAAGAAGAGCTGGCGCAGCGCATGGAAGATCAACTTGCCAAACGTGACGCCACGCAGCCAACCAAAGATCGCAGTGCAGGTAGCACCTTCCGCAATCCGGCGGGTTTCTCCTCGACGGGTAAGGCGGACGATGTGCACGATTTGAAGGCCTGGAAGGTGATTGATGACGCCGGTATGCGCGGAGCCCGTGTTGGCGGCGCGCAGATGAGCGAGATGCACTCCAACTTCATGATCAATACCGGTGACGCAACTGCCGCAGATTTGGAAAATCTTGGCGAGGAAGTCCGAAAAAGGGTTTTCCAAAACAGCGGAATAGACCTACAGTGGGAAATCATGCGTGTCGGCGAACCGGCGGCGGATTGATGCCTCAGTTTGAACCCATTAAGCGGTCATTAACCAAGAACTGAGAAGACTAATAAAACAAGGGCGCAAAGCCCGACTTTAGGGTCAAAGACCCAACTTGAGCGCAGGGCGATGTGCCCACCCCGAGCAGGCATTCCGTGCCTGATGACAAAAAGAGCAGTCCAACGTGGCTGTGATAAATGAGTCCAAAAAGGGCTCGCATAAGAACAGGACCAAAAAGGGTCCGGGACATTGAGGCACAGTGGGACTGTCAGAGCAGGCAACCCCCAAGGTGGCAGTATTGATGGGCGGCCCCTCCGCAGAACGAGAGGTGTCACTGTCGTCAGGGCGTGAATGCGCCACTGCCCTTCGGGACGCAGGATTGGACGTGGTTGAGGTCGATGCAGGCCCCGATCTGGTTGCGCGTTTGCAAGAGATCAAACCGGATGTTGTGTTCAACGCGCTGCATGGTCGTTGGGGCGAAGATGGCTGTGTGCAAGGTCTGCTCGAATGGCTGCGCATTCCCTACACCCATTCCGGCGTGCTGGCGTCTGCTTTGGCGATGGACAAGCAACGCTCAAAGGATGTGTTCAAGCGGGCTGGCTTGCCTGTGGTCGAAAGCGTGATTGCCGATAAAGCTGAGGTGTCCAAGCGCCATGTGATGGCACCACCCTATGTGGTGAAGCCCAACAATGAAGGCAGCTCGGTTGGCATTTATATTGTCAACGAGGGTGCAAACACACCGCCGCAACTGGCCTACACCATGCCGGATGAGGTGATGGTTGAGACCTTTGCGCCGGGGCGCGAGATGACCACAACCGTGATGGGCGACCGTGCCTTGGGGGTTACCGATATCATCACTGACGGCTGGTATGATTATGAGGCGAAATACGCCGAAGGTGGGTCCCGCCATGAGATGCCTGCGAATATTCCGCAAGAGATTACCGACGCTTGTCTGGACTATGCTGTGCGGGCGCATGACGTGCTTGGCTGTCGTGGTGTGTCGCGCACCGATTTCCGCTGGGACGAAAGCCGCGGGTTGGACGGGTTGATCATTTTAGAGGTGAACACCCAGCCGGGCATGACGCCAACCTCGCTCAGTCCTGAACAGGCTGCACATATTGGTCTGTCGTTTTCTGATTTTTGCGTCTGGATGGTGGAGGACGCCTCATGCGATCGCTGACGGCGGGTCGCCGCGATAACGCGCCTTCACGGTGGGCCTACCGTTTTGAGCGGTTGATGCTGACGCCGCTGTTCCGTTTGTTTTTGCGGGTGGTGGTGCCGTTTGTTGTTGTGGCCGGTGCGACAACGGTCTGGCTGTCTGATGCGGACCGGCGTGAGAACTTGAATCTGGCAGTGGCGGATTTGCGCCGCGAAATTGAAACGCGGCCAGAATTCATGGTGTCCGCAATGACCGTGGATGGCGCATCGCAAGGCACCTCGGAAGACATTCGCGATATTCTATCGTTGAGTTTCCCCACCAGTTCCTTTGACCTGGATTTGCCCGCCATTCGGGCGCGGGTCGAAGAGTTGCCGGCCATTGCCCGCGTCGCTGTGCGCGTACGCCCCGGGGGTATTCTGGAGCTCAATGTGGCGGAACGCACACCGGTTGTGGTGTGGCGCACCCATGAGGGGCTGACGCTGGTCGATCCGGAAGGCAATGTCACTGGCCCGGCGATTTCGCGCGCGGCCCATGCGCAGATGCCCTTGATTGCGGGCGAGGGCGCTGAGCTACATGTGCCGGAAGCGTTGCGTCTTTTCTCCGCCGCTGCGCCGTTGGGAGCGCGTGTGATCGGGCTTGTCCGCGTGGGTGAGCGACGCTGGGATCTGGTGCTGGACCGTGGGCAGCGGATCAAACTGCCGGAGCAGGGAGCCGTTGAGGCGCTGGACCGTGTGGTCGCGCTCAACAACGCCGAAGAGCTTTTGGAACGAGATATAAAAGTGGTCGATATGCGTTTGGCGCATCGGCCCACAGTACAACTAACAGAGCAGGCCGTAGACGCCTGGTGGCAAGCCAGCCAAACGACGACAGGGACAGTGGGACAATGACAGAGCTTTATCAGAGCCAGCGTGCCATGCGCGCGATGCGCAAAACGGCGATGCAGCGTGGTGTGATTGCGGTGCTGGATGTGGGGACGTCCAAGATTGCCTGTCTGGTGTTGCGGTTTGACGGCACCGACCGGCTGGCAAGCGTTGAAGGTATCGGGTCGATGGCGGGGCAATCCGGCTATCGTGTGATTGGCGCCAACACCATCATGTCCCGTGGTGTGAAATTTGGCGAAATCGACACCATGCAGGAAACCGAGCGCGCCATTCGCACCGTTGTGCAGGCGGCGCAGAAGATGGCGAAGATCCGTGTGGATCACGTGATTGCCTGTTTCTCTGGTGCTGAGCCGCGCTCCTATGGTTTGGATGGTCAGATTGATCTGGAAGGTCACACGGTTGACGATCAAGATGTGGCCCGTGTGCTGGCCGCTTGTGACGTGCCGGATTATGGCGCAGAGCGTGAAGTGCTGCATGCGCAGCCGGTGAACTTTGCGCTGGACCATCGGTCCGGCCTTGGTGATCCGCGTGGGCAGGTGGGGCAGACATTGACCACCGACATGCACATGCTGACTGTTGATAAGGCGGCGGTGCAAAACCTTGTGCATTGTATTCGCCGCTGTGATCTGGAACTCGCGGGCATTGCCTCCTCGGCGTATGTGTCTGGTCTGTCCGCCTTGGTGGAAGACGAGCAAGAACTGGGTGCGGCCTGTATCGATATGGGCGGCGGGGCGACCAGTCTGTCGATCTTCATGAAGAAACACATGATCTTTGCCGACACCGTGCGTATGGGGGGGGACCATGTCACCGGCGACATTTCCATGGGGCTTCAGGTGCCGACCTCCACAGCCGAGCGGATTAAGACGTTCTATGGCGGCGTTGTCGCCACCGGCATGGACGATCGCGACATGATTGAGTTGTCCGGAGACACCGGCGATTGGGAGCATGATCGCCGCACCGTAAGTCGTGCGGAGCTGATTGGTATCATGCGTCCCCGTGTGGAAGAAATCCTCGAAGAAGTGCGCGCGCGCTTGGATGCAGCTGGCTTTGAGCATCTGCCAAGTCAGCAGATTGTGCTGACTGGTGGCGGCAGCCAAATTCCGGGGCTAGACGGCTTGGCCTCTAAGATTTTGGGGCAGCAGGTGCGCCTTGGTCGCCCGATGCGGGTACATGGATTGCCGCAAGCGGCCACAGGTCCAGGCTTTGCGGCAACCGTTGGCATGTGCTTGTTTGCAACACATCCGCAGGACGAATGGTGGGACTTCGAACTGCCGGTGGATCGTTACAACACACGGCCGTTTGGCAAAGCGATGCGCTGGTTCAAAGAGAATTGGTGAGAAAGGGGACGCGGACGCGTTTTTGGGGGTGACCTCTGATTAAGCCTTGGTTAAGTTCTGGATAACCGCGATCAAAACGCGGGTCCGGAGCGCCGAGCAGTGGTCTCCAAACATAAACATAGTCATCTC
Organism: uncultured Shimia sp.; assembly: GCF_947493595.1. GTDB lineage: Bacteria > Pseudomonadota > Alphaproteobacteria > Rhodobacterales > Rhodobacteraceae > Shimia. The sequence goes on from NZ_CANLRL010000010.1 coordinate 107,599, forward strand.
CTGCGACGCCTTGTGGCGTCTTGGGTGGGTGTTTAGTGTTGTGTGACACTTGTCTTGCCCCGCAAAATCTGGCGGTTTCGGCAAGATGCCGCTAGTTTTTACATTTTTCCCCCATATTTTGTGGCGAAATGCGCTTTTTGGGATGACGATTCTGGAAAGCCTGTTTAATAATGGAGCTGAGTAGGCAGAAAATGGCCCGCTGTGGCGGGTAAACAACAGGCGGACAGTTCTATGACATTGAATCTGACGATGCCCGACGAGGGTGATCTGAAGCCCCGCATCACCGTATTTGGTGTTGGCGGAGCAGGCGGCAACGCGGTCAACAACATGATCGATAAAGAGCTTGAAGGCGTGGAGTTCGTGGTTGCGAACACCGACGCACAAGCGCTTCAGCAGAGCAAATCTGACAGCCGCGTGCAATTGGGCGTGAAGGTCACCGAAGGTCTGGGCGCTGGGGCGCGCGCAACCGTAGGTGCTGCCGCTGCCGAAGAAAGCATCGAACAGATTGTCGACCACCTCGCAGGCGCACACATGTGCTTCATCACTGCAGGTATGGGCGGAGGCACCGGCACAGGTGCAGCCCCAATCATTGCGCAGGCAGCGCGTGAGCTGGGTGTTCTGACCGTGGGTGTTGTGACCAAGCCGTTCCAGTTCGAAGGCGCCAAGCGTATGCGCCAGGCCGAAGAGGGCGTGGAACAGCTGCAGAAGATGGTCGACACGCTGATCATCATTCCGAACCAGAACCTGTTCCGTTTGGCGAATGAAAAGACCACCTTTACCGAAGCCTTCTCCATGGCAGACGACGTTCTGTATCAGGGCGTTAAAGGTGTGACAGACCTGATGGTTCGTCCAGGCCTGATCAACCTCGACTTTGCCGACGTGCGCGCTGTCATGGACGAGATGGGTAAAGCGATGATGGGCACCGGTGAGGCCGAGGGTGAAGATCGCGCCATTCAGGCTGCCGAGAAAGCCATCGCCAACCCACTGTTGGACGAGATCTCCTTGCGCGGTGCAAAAGGTGTGCTGATCAACATCACCGGCGGTCACGACCTGACCCTGTTCGAACTGGACGAAGCGGCCAACCGTATCCGCGAAGAAGTCGACGCCGATGCCAACATCATCGTGGGTTCCACCATGGATGAGAACCTCGACGGCGGCATGCGTGTGTCCGTTGTGGCAACCGGTATTGATGCGGCCGAGACCAACTCTGCAATGCCTTTGCCGCGTCGCTCCATGCGTGAGCCACTGACTGCGACACCAACCATTGAAACCGCGCAGCAGGTTCCTGCTGTGGAAGAAGTTGCTCCGGCGGCTGCGGTTGAAGTTGCGCCCGCTGCTGAACCATCGCTGTTCCAGCAAATGGACACTCAGCAGGCTGCAGCGCAGGAACAGATGGAAGACATCTTCGAAGAGGAAGCGCCTGCGGTTGCTGCTGCACCAGCTGCGCCAACTTTTGATGCGACATCTGCCGGCGCAGACGTGCCAGCGCCAGCTTACCAGCCAACTCCGGCTCAGGCTGTGCAACCAGAGATGTTTGAGGAAGAACCGCAAGGATTTGTTGCGCCACAGCGTCCAGCGCCTGGCACGCCAACGCCGCAGCTCATGCAGCGCCTGCAAGCCGCAGTTGAAAAAGCGCCTGCCGCGCCGGCCCGCCCGGCGGTGCCTGCGCCTACACCAGAGCCTCGGGCAGAAGAGCGTCCACGGTTTGGCATCAACTCGCTGATCAACAAAATGACCGGTCATGGCGCCGAGCAGGGCGCGGCGCAAACCGCACAGCCTGTGCGTCAGCAGCCTGCAGTTCAAACCAATGAACCAGCGCCTCAGATGGACGAAGATCAGGAGCGGATTGAAATCCCTGCCTTCCTGCGCCGTCAAGCAAACTAATTTATTTGTGAAATACCGTGAAGAGGCCGCCCAATCGGGCGGCCTTTTTCGTTTTAAAAACAATGAAATGCGTTATTGTGCGCGGTGTTTTGCCGATTTGTTACAGTGATGTTTCATACCGTTACAAAGCTTTATTTGAGAAGACAGCACAAAGCGCCTACCTCACTATTGCGGCCAATGGGGTGTGCCGCGTCACTTTGGGGAAACCAGTGCAAGCAACGCTAAAGACACCAGTTCATTTTCAGGGCACCGGCCTACATTCGGGCGCAACTGTGCACCTGACTGTCCGACCAGCCTCCACAGATTATGGCATCTGGTTCAAACGCACAGACGTCTTGCTTGGCGACGCGATGATCCCGGCGCGCTGGGATGTGGTTGAGCAAACCGCGCTTTGCACCCGCATCAAAAACGAGGCTGGCGTCTCGGTTTCGACAATCGAACATTTGATGGCCGCTTTGGCTGGCTGTGGCATCCACAATGCTTTGATCGAGATTGATGCGCCGGAAGTGCCTATTCTGGATGGCAGCTCTGCGGATTTTGTGCTCGGCTTTCTGAAAACTGGCATCGTGCGCCAGGGCGCGCCTGTTTGGGCAATAGAAATTCTGAAGCCCGTATCCGTAACGCGCGGAGACGCGACAGCCTCACTTGTGCCGGCTGACGAAATGCGGATTGATTTCCATATCGACTTTGTCGACGAGGCAATCGGTCAACAGACCAAAGAACTGAACCTCGCAAATGGCAGTTTCATTCGTGAGCTGTGCAATAGCCGCACCTTCTGCCGTCAGGCGGATGTTGATGCCATGCAGGCCAACGGTTTGGCCTTGGGCGGTGATCCGGCGGAGAACGCCGTGGTGTTTAACGGCGCAGACGTGCAGGCCAAAGGTGGGCTTCGCCACGCGGATGAACCCGTGCGGCACAAAATGCTGGACGCGATGGGGGATCTCTATCTCGCCGGCGCGCCTTTGCTGGCGCATTATCAGGGCCACCGTGCCGGGCACTCGTTGACAAATGCCCTGTTGCGTGAGCTGTTCTCGCACCCGGACAATTGGCGCTTGGTGGAATGTGACGCTGCGCAAGCTGCGCGCCTTCCGGGCGCTGGTGTGCACATGGGTGAATTCCCAGCCGTCGCATAAGGTCGGATCGTAACAATTCCGTCCAAAGGCGTTTTGCCTCGCAAATTTCTATGCTAACAGCATGTGAAAGAGGGGGGTAATCCCCACAGGGAGCAGAAGGTAAGCACTATGTCAGGCATCGGAACGCGCACCCGCCTACTCGGTTCGGTTCTGGCTTTGGCCTTTGCAGTGGCCTGTAGTGACAACAGCGCCAGTGATGCACGCCGTGGCTTGATTGACATGGAGCAGTTCACGCCGGAGCAAATCTTTGAACGCGGTGAGTTTGAGATGGCGCGTGACCGGGGCACCGACGCGGCGTTTTTCTTCTCTGAAATTGAGAGGCTCTATCCGTACAGCGAGTTGGCCAAGCGCTCGATGGTGATGCAGGCCTTTGCCTATCATTCCGATGGGGCTTACCCGGAGGCGCGGGCCGCAGCGCAGCGCTATATCGATTTTTATCCGGCAGACGAAGATGCGGCTTACGCTCAGTATTTGCTGGCGCTGACCTATTATGACCAGATCGACGAGGTGGGCCGCGACCAAGGCTTGACCTTCCAAGCCTTGCAAGAGCTGCGCAAAGTGATCGAGATCTATCCAGAAAGCGAATATACGCGGTCTGCGATTCTGAAATTTGATCTGGCCTTCGACCATCTGGCGTCTAAAGAGATGGAAATTGGACGCTACTACCTGCGTCGGGATCACTACAGTGCAGCGATCAAGCGGTTCCGTGTGGTTGTCGAAGACTTCCAAACCACGACACATGCGCCAGAAGCGCTGCACCGTCTTGTGGAAGCCTATCTGTCGCTGGGTCTTTATGGTGAAGCCCAAACTGCGGCGGCCATTCTCGGGCACAACTTCCAATCCACCGAATGGTATCAGGACAGCTACAAACTGCTGCGCGAAAACGGGCTGGAAGCCAAAGCTGACGGCAGCAGTTGGCTCAATCAGGTTTATCGCCAGACGCTGCAAGGTAAATGGCTGTAACAGGGGGCGGGGCATGCCCTGTTGTGTGAGGCTAAATGCTGCGCTCGCTTGAAATTCGTGACATGTTGATCATTGACCGACTGGACCTCGCGTTTCAGCCGGGGTTGAATGTACTGACCGGCGAAACCGGTGCCGGGAAATCCATTTTGCTGGACAGCCTTGGGTTTGTGCTTGGCTGGCGAGGCCGTGCGGAGCTGGTGCGCGCCGGGGCCGATCAGGGGGAAGTGCTGGCGGAGTTTGATCTGCCGGAGGGCCACCCCGCCCATGCTATTCTGGACGACGCGGGGTTACCTGGCGGCGATGAGCTTATCCTACGGCGTATCAATCGCAGTGACGGGCGCAAGACCGCCTGGGTGAATGACCGCCGTGTCTCCGGTGAAGTGCTGCGGCGGCTTTCTGAAACTCTTCTGGAGTTGCACGGCCAGCATGACGATCGCGGTCTGTTAGACCCCAAAGGCCACCGCGACGTGCTTGATTTGTTTGCCGGAACAGAGAAACTTCGCGCCAAAACCCGTAAAACCTGGTCGCAGATGTCTGCTGCACGTAAGGCGCTCAACGTGGCACAAGTTGCCTTGGAAGAAGCCAAAGCCGAGGAAGACTTCCTGCGCCATGCGGTGGCCGAGCTGGACAAGTTGGATCCGCAGCCGGGCGAAGAGGCTGACCTCGATACCCGCCGCCGGATGATGCAGAACGCTGAAAAAGTGCGTGCGGACGTGGGGCGCGCTCACGCGGCCCTTGGCAATGACGGTGCTGAAAGTGCGATGAGCGACGCAATGCGTTGGCTGGGGGATGCCGCCGCGGAAACAGGCGACACTCTGGAAGCGCCTGTGGCCGCATTGGAGCGTGCCCTGAATGAGCTGGCCGATGCTATCGACGGCGTGGAACGTAGCCTTGAGGCTTTGGACTTCAACCCGCATGAGTTGGAAGAGCTTGAAGAGCGTTTGTTTGCCATCCGTGGTTTGGCCCGAAAATATAACGTGTTGCCGGATGATCTGGGCACCTACGCTGAAGAGCTGCGCACACGATTGACTGCGCTGGATGCCGGCGAAGGCGACATCGCTGCCCTTGCCGCAGAATTGAAAGAGGCTGAAGCGGCGTATGATGCGGCTGCAGAAACGCTGAGCGCCGCACGGAGCAAGTCCGCAAAGAAACTCGACAAAGCTGTGATGGGCGAACTGGCCCCTCTGAAGATGGAACGCGCGGTGTTCACCACCAGTGTATCCCCTGGTGAAGCCGGGCCGGACGGTCGCGACGCCGTGGAGTTTGTGGTCGCTACAAACCCGGGGGCGCCCTCCGGCTCGTTGGCCAAGATTGCATCCGGTGGCGAGTTGAGTCGCTTTCTTTTGGCACTCAAAGTGTGCCTGACCAATGACATCAGCGGTATGACCCTGATTTTTGACGAAATCGACCGGGGCGTTGGTGGCGCTACTGCTGATGCCGTTGGGCGTCGTCTCAAAGCGCTGGCCGAAGGTGGGCAGGTGCTTGTGGTCACGCACTCTCCGCAAGTGGCGGCACTTGGCGCGCATCACTGGCAGGTGGCGAAATCGGTCAAAAAGGGGCAAACCTTGAGCCGCGTGGTGCCGCTGGATGATGGTGAACGTGTGGATGAAGTGGCGCGGATGATTTCCGGAGACACCATCACACCAGAAGCGCGGGCGGCAGCCAAAGCCCTGATGGGGTGATTTCCCAAGTATTGGGGTAAAAAGGACGCACGATCAGGCACTTTGGCGTGAAACCCTCTGCTTACCTCTTTGCGTTACAAGAAAATTCTGACTAGATCGGAATAACCACACTCGGCACTCTTACCCTGGAGATTTTGCAGCACTATGGCGAAGTCGGTAGGCTCCTTCCTTGCAGAAAGCGCTCAAGACGCGGCGGACACCTGTCGTGGCGGCTGGAAGGTGTTGGTCAACAAAGGACCAAGCCAGTTTCAGTTTTGGATCATTGCCCTTGGCATTGGGATTGCAGCGGGGTTCGCTGCACTTTTGTTTCGCAAAAGCATCCACTGGTTACAGTCCACGCTTTACGGTGCGGAAGATGTGACGCTGCTGCATACTTTTGCCGACACTTTGCCGTGGTATTGGCTCGTGATTATTCCGACGATTGGCGGTCTGGTTGTGGGGCTCATTCTCAACAAGTTTACACCGGACGGGCGCGTGCGCTCCGTGGCGGATGTGATCGAAGGTGCGGCGCTGCATGAGGGGCGTGTGGAGCGCAAAGCGGGCATTGCCTCTGCCTTTGCCAGCTTGATCACTTTGTCTTCTGGTGGCTCGACCGGACGGGAAGGGCCGGTTGTGCACGTGGCCGGTATGATCGCCACCTGGGTCAGTGTGCGGATCAACGCGGATGGGATTACCGGGCGTGACCTGCTGGGTTGCGCTGTGGCGGCGGCAGTATCGGCAAGTTTCAACGCGCCGATTGCAGGCGCACTTTTTGCGCTTGAGGTGGTGCTGCGCCACTTTGCGGTGCATGCCTTTGCCCCGATTGTGATTGCCTCGGTGGCGGGTACGGTGATCAACAGGCTGGAGTTTGGCGACGTGACCGAGTTCACGCTCAATACCGGTACAGCGCTGCAATTCTACCAAGAGCTGCCTGCGTTCCTGATCCTGGGCGGGCTGTGTGGCCTGGTGGCAGTCGCGTTGATGTGGACGATTTTCTGGGCTGACGATATGGCCAGCCATCTGCAGGAAGACTTGCGCATCCCGCGTTGGCTGCGTCCGGCGATTTCCGGAGCCTTGCTTGGCATTTTGGCCATCTGGTTCCCGCACATCATTGGCGTGGGCTATGAAACCACTTCTGCGGCGCTGACCGGTAACCTGCTGCTGCACGAAGCTGTGGTGTTTGCGGTTCTGAAAGTGATCGCCGTGTCGATCACTATGGCAGGCCGCATGGGCGGCGGTGTGTTTTCTCCATCCTTGATGGTGGGTGCGCTGACAGGTTTGGCCTTTGGCATGATTGCCACTGCGATTTTCCCGGATGTGTCCGGAACCACCACGCTTTACGCGCTGGCGGGTTTGGGGGCGGTTGCTGCCGCCGTGCTTGGCGCCCCCATTTCCACCACATTGATTGTGTTTGAAATGACCGGGGACTGGCAAACCGGACTTGCGGTGATGGTGGCGGTGTCGATCTCCACTGCACTGAGTTCACGGCTGGTGGATGGGTCTTTCTTTCTCACCCAATTGGAACGTCGCAACGTGCACATCGCGGCGGGTCCACAAGCCTATCTTTTGGCGATGTGCGGTGTGGGCAAAGTGATGCGGAGTAAGGATGATCCCAAAGCGGCCCCAGAAGAGCGCTGCTGGGAGATGGTGTCTGAGGGGCTTTATGTCGACGGGACAGCCACGCTGGAAAGTGCGATGCCGATTTTTGAAAAGACTGGCGAAGTCTTCCTGCCGGTGGTGACGCTTGGCGGCGAAGATGCGCCCCCCGAGTTGCTTGGCGCAGTGTTTCAAGTGGATGCTCTAAGAGCGTACAACAAAGCGTTGGCGGCCACCGCGGCAGAAGAGCATTCCTGAGCCTCAGGAGCCGTAGGCAACCACGCTGTTAGCGTCCATCGTGTAGGTCACGTCTACATCTGTTTCGCCGTCCACCATGTACAGCGAGTGACTGTCAAACTCGCTGCGCAACTCGCCGCTGATCCAGACCGGTGTATATAGGCTGTCTGTGGGGTAGCCCGCAGGGTAGCGCACATGCACAATTTGATTTGCTGGCGGTGGCGGGGTGTGGATGCAAGCGCCGACAGTGGGGACCAGCAAAAACTCTACAGCCAAATTTCCGTCCATCTCCAGCGGCAAGAGATAGCCGGGCATGCGGATGGTTTGGCCGACCAGTTTGGTATTTGGCGCCTGAGACTCAGCTTCCAATTTGGTCATAATGCGCAGCCGCTCTTCAAGCAGGAAGTCGGCGTCGATGCCTTCGTTGGCTAGCTCCACCCGCAAACTAGCGGCGTCACCTTTGGCGTTTGCATCTGCTTCGGTTTCACTGAGGTAATCCAGCCGCAAAATGCGCGCCAAAGTTTGCATTTGCAGGTCTGTCAGATCTTCAAATGGATTTTCAAAAGAAGACGTTGGACCTTCGAGATCGGTCCAATCAATTTCCTGCGCTTGTTCTGCGAAACTCGCGGAGGCCGCCAATGATAGGGCTGCTGATAGTAAGAGCGCTTTCATGACGGGGCCTCCGGATGTGATTTTTGTTAATCCTATTTGTGCGGCTTATAGCCGTGTGGTCAAGCCATCTGCCAGCGTCATGCGATAAACACGCCATGCCGGCAACAGGCTGGCCAATCCGCCGAAACACAAGACTGTGAGTAACAACTGGCCTTCACGTAACGTGAAGAGGCTGTCGCCCAAAGTGACGCCAAACCGGTTGGCCAGAATTGGCTCTGCAAACAAGCCGGCAGCCCAAAAGATGAGCAAACCAACGCCGATGCCTGTGGCGGTTACCAACAGGGCCTCCGATACAATCATGAGGACCACATCGCGAGGTGTCGCCCCAACCGAGCGGAAGATGGCAAACTCGCGTCGGCGGGCTTCCAAAGCGGCCGACAACATCACTACCATGCCAATCATGCTGGCCACGACCACTGCCATAGACATCAAGCGCAGCGCGTTTTCCGCTGTGCCGGTGATGGACCAGAGCTGTAACAAAGCGACATTTGGCATCACAGCGGCCAGAGGTTCTACTTTGTAGGTCGCAATGGCACGCTGCACGCCCAACACGGCAGTGCGGTTGCTTAGGCCAACATAGACGGCGTTGATCTGGCCGGGCACAAAAGCGTGGTCATGATCATGTCCATGATCGTGACCATCATGCGCTTCGTGCTCGTCATGGTCGCCATGCGCTTCGTGCTCGTCATGGTCGCCATGCGCTTCGTGCTCGTCATGG
>NZ_CANLRL010000011.1 GCF_947493595.1 uncultured Shimia sp.
CTCAGTGGTTACGATGAGCCAGAAACACTCCCTTATCAAATCGCCCTATTTGGACCCATTAGCGCTGACGTCAGACAGGCAGATGCCCGTGCTTAAGATTTGACACGCCAATCTCGACCATCTGGGCAGCTTTTTCCAAATGGTCGTCAAAACCATGTGCCTGCAACTCACGGGCTAGTGTTTTGCGAAGACTACGCTCTTCTCTGGTTGTCAGCGCGATATTTGCCCCTTCGATTCCACGAAGCATATCCGTCAGCCCAGACAATTCGGCCTCATTGCCCGTTTCATTGAGTTCAGGCAAGCCCGACAGAATGATGCTGATCGATCTGTCCAGGTTATCGTTCGAGGCCCGGATCGCACCGAGCGGCGTATTCAGTTCGTGGGCAACACCGGCAACCAACTCACCAATGGCCGCCATCTTCTCGCTTTGGACCAGCGCACTTTGAAATTGCGCCAATTCCTCGTTCCTCTGAACCAGTTCCATTTCCATTTTTTGCCGAAGCTGCATGAAGATGCTGATCAATGCAAAAATTGCCAGCGATACCGCAAGGAAGTTCATGGTGAAAAGATACAAGGGAAGCCTGAGGAGTTCTTGATCCTCAAACAGATGAACAGGAGCCGGGATTTGAAGCTCAATAATGAGTGACACAAATGTCAGCAGCACAAAGAAGACCAGCCAGCGTAACGAATGTGTGCGTTCATCGAAAGATTGCGCCGCACTCAGGCACAACATGGACCACAACATGGTTGCACCCGATGGGACCAGCCCGCCCAACGACCACTGAAACAAAAACGGCAAAAGAATACTGACAAAGATCTGAATGCTCCGTGCCAGAGCAAAGTTCTTGGTGCGGGAAAGTAATGCAAAATTGACTGCCGTAATCAGAACATAGCCGAAGGGTATTGCACTTTGCATATGCAGGTTGAGAACTGTCGCGACACCCCCCCAGAGAAGCCCGCCGCTGGACATAACAATCCCCGTCGCAATCAGAAACCGATGCTTAAGACGTTCTTCATCCGTGTTTTCGGGTACGTCTGCGATGGCACCCAATTCTGCAAGTATGGACTGCAAGGATTGGCCTTCTTTCGTATAAATTTCTTCTTGTTCCGCTTAGTTTCTCAAGTAAGGAGCATGCGCCCAGAAAAAGCAACAAATCAGAAAACACAGCGTCTGGCTCTGAAGGCGCCTCTAAGGCATTTGCTTCCAGCGCGGACAGCGGTTTCGCTTTGGCTCAAAGAGGTCTTAACATGAGGCCATGGGACCGGCTTTTGTGTCCGCACTCCGGGCTCTGGTCGCTCGAAATGCTGCGGCCTTCATGAATGGCCGCTTCAGTGAAGCTGCGAGCGGCGTCTGGACTAAGGGGCACGGTCGGCTCAGGGCCGTTCACAGCACTTTGCAAAGCCTGCTTCCTGCGTAGAGCTACTGTTGGAGCAAACTCCCCCATGACCGGCAGTTCTGTGGAGCTTTGAATGGCTGCTTTCTTCAAAATGGGGCTCTTACCGAGCAAATTCAGCGAATGACCATTGTCCGCCCAAAATGATTAGGTCAGCTTCCAGCCCAAAGCCGCTATTTGGCAATCACACGCTTACTGCAGTGAGGCTGTTCCAAAGCCGACATCAAAAAAATAAAAACACAAATCCGAACACAGACCCGCTGCCTTCAGCCTGGAGCTACAGATAGGAACGCGGGCATGCCAGAATCGAGCCACCCAAAAACAGGAAAGCGGCCGACCTCCAGCAACAGATCACCGGCCCAGTTGGGAGCCTAGTTTGCTGGCGGAGGAGCGGGGCGCATGTTGGCGACCAACTCTGCGACCTTCACTCCAAATTTGCGCAGTTCGGACCTATTCATGATGACGCCATTTTCTGTGAGGAACAGCCAATCAGTGACTGACAAAATGTGGCCTCCAGACGCCTCAGGAAGGACAATTTGATAGTTCATCTTGATGGTCGACCCGGACACAACACCATAAGCCTCTCCAATAATATCATCAGCCCTAGCGGTGAAGGTATTGCCTTCACCCAGTTTTAAAAACCACTTTCGGCTTTGACGTGTGCCATTGGAGTAAGTGAACTCTTCGCTCAATGTGCCGGTGTCCCCTTCCCACTCGCCGACCATTTTGGCAACAAAGCTGTTTGTCACCTTTCCCGTTGGCCCGAAGATCACGCCTTCTGAAATGATCGGCCCGGACAAATGAGATTTCAATGACACTTTGGGGGCCGTGTCGGCATAGTCCTCAGGCGATTGGGACCGAAAACTGAAAAATAGTGTTTTAGCCCACATGGCCAGGACTACTAGCCAAGGAAGAACAACCAAAAAATTCATGTCGGTGAGCCTTCTGATGGAAGTGTAAGAACCAGAGCCATTGCAACCAGCTTTAGGATGCAGGGGACGATGGCGTAGGAGATGTTAAGGCTGGCAAGTGCAGAGGCTGTGTTGGATGTGCCGGGTTCGAAACCTTGGTATTCCAGCAACGGAAGGACCATAAAGGCCGCGAGCGCGAGGCCTAGTTTTCCGGCGAAAGACCAGATTCCAAAGGCAAACGAGGGTTCCAATCCAACCCGATTGAGGGCGACCGAGAACATCGTTGGCAAGATCACCATATCGGCGCCAAGTGCTGCGCCGGACGCGATGCAGATCAGAGCGAAGCCGACCAAATCTCCAGTTGATAGAAACGCGGCCCCTACAAATCCAAGGATCGCTAGCGGCATTGCAAGCAGCAGAGTTTGTTTTGCACCACGTCTCTGGCTAAGTTTTGTCCAGAAAGGCAAACTGAGGCCCGCACTGAGAAAGAACAAAATCAACAGGGGGCCCGCTTTGCCTGGCAATTGCAGGCGATCTTCGACAAAGAAAAGAAACAAGGTGGAGGTGATAGCAACCGGCAAGCTGTTGACCAGTGCCAGGCCTAATAGGCGTAAAGCACCAGAGTGTCTAAGGTCCGAGACATTTATTGGCTTTCCCTCGACCGGTCGACGTTGCCATATAGGGAACGATACAGTGGCGCATATGACGGCAAGTGCCCCCAGGAACACGCCGAAAGCGGGGTAGCCTTGAGTGCTCGCACCCAGCGCCACAAAAGTAGCTGGCGCAATTGCAGCAAGCACAACGCCTGCCAGCATCCCGCCTTCTCGAAATGTCGCCATTGTCATTACGTCGTCTGGCGCAGGTGTCGCGGCAAGCGTTGTGCTTCTCGCATACATCAGAATCATGCCCAAGCTGTAAGAAGAAAACAAAAGCACGAGTATCCCGACGAGCCAAACCACCGTGTTGGATCCTTTGGTCAGTGAGAACAACAGCGGAAACCCGACAGCCAGTCCGAAAGCAGCAATCAGTGCAAAGCCACGTTGGGCTTGCGGCCACCGATCAATGCCCCAGCCAATCAGTGGGTCCTGAAGCAAATCAATCAGCCGAATGGCCAACAAAATCGTGCCTATGGTTCCCAGCCCAATGCCAAGATTGACCGATGCGAACCGCGGCAGGTGAATGTACAAAGGGATGCCCGCCGCCGCCAACATCAACGCATAGAGGCTGACACGTGGGTAGTGCATCAATGACATGCCCTACGACGCCTCCATTGGTCGGAACCGGTGTTGAGGCGTGTTGGAGGTCGCCCATTATCGCCATGTGACAGACTAGGCATGGGCCAGTTCCACTTGCACGACATTGGTGTGTCCCACCGCGAACGATGCTGCACAGATTTCAAGGTAATACTGCCAATTTCGGAAGAAGTTTTCGGTATAGCCCATCGCTTCAATCCGGTGTTTTTGAGCGCATAAACGTTGGGCCCAGATCCGACAAGTTTGCGCGTAGTCCTGCCCAAAGGCATAGCTGTCCTGCACCGCAAATCCAGCGTGATTTGCTTGGCGTTCAATCACGCTGTCAGAGAGCAGCATGCCGCCGGGAAAGACATATTGGCGGATGTAGTCAGATGAGTGTCTGTAGGTCTCAAAAAAGCTGTCTTTGACGGTGATCGCCTGTAGCAGAACCCGTCCACCTTCTGCCAAGTTTCGTTTGAGGGCGGAGAAGTAATTTGGCCAGTATCGGGCTCCAACAGCCTCGACCATTTCGATGGAAACGATGTTGTCGTACTGGCCGTGGACGTCTCGGTAGTCTCGCAGCTGGATGTCTGCACGGCCGTCCAAGCGGCATTCCGCGTAGCTGTGTTGGTTGTGCGAAATCGTGACGCCGGTTACGTCCCGGCCCTCTTGGCTGGCTTGTTCCGCAAACCCGCCCCAGCCGCAGCCGACTTCCAGGACTCTCTCACCATCACCAAGCCGAGACAAAACCCGATCGTTCTTGCGGCTTTGGGCCCGCGCCAGATCTGTGTCTCCTGCTGAAAACAGCCCTGAAGAATAGGTCATGCCGTCGTCAAGCCACAGCGCATAAAACTCATTGCCGACGTCATAGTGCGACCGAATGTTCTTGCGTGACCCGCGCCGAGAGTTTCTACGCAAGATCGTGTCTACCATGCGAAATTTGGCTTTATGTAACGGACTGGCGTGGTCATAGGCGCCAAGTGCGTCCCGGTTGCGCATCGCCAGAGACATCAAGGCTTCAATAGAAGGTGTGTCCCACAACCCTTGCACATAGCTTTCGCCTAAACCGACCTGACCCTGCGCCGCCATGGCCGAAACGGCTGCCCAGTCATGAATGGTGAGTTCCGCCTCTGGACCGGATTGACCAAATTGATAACGTGCGCCTTCTGGCGTACGCAGGGTTAACTGGCCATCACGCAGTTGCTCGCATGTCGATAGGAAATTTGTTTTCAGCGCCTTGTCCGTAAACCGCATGGTCCGATCCTTCTATTAAGTGTGGGGGGGTAAGTGCGCGCACAATGCGCATCGCGCTGGCAATGCCATCTTCGTGGAACCCATGCCTATTCCAAGCGCCAGCAAACCAAGTATGGTTCTGACCTTGCATATCGCGGATGCTCTGCTGCGACTGTAGGGCAGCTTTGTCAAAAACCGGGTGATGGAACTGCACTTCATCGTATATGGCTTGCTGCGGAATTTCCCGGGTTGGGTTCAGGGTCACAAACAGGGGATCATTTTCTGGGATGCCCTGTAGTTTGTTCATCCAATAGGTGACACCAATATCGCCGTCTTGAGAATGGTAAGACCAGCTGGACCAACAGGCCTTGCGTCGCGGCATTTGTCTGACGTCACAGTGTAATACAGCGGTGTTGGGCTGGTAGCGAATGGCGCCAAGTGCTGCGGCTTCTTCGCTGGATGCATCGTTCCCTAGTATCTTCAGAGATTGGTCTGAGTGGCAGGCAAGGATCAACTCGTCAAAAGCGGGCAGCGTGCCATTTTTGGTGTTGATGTGAACGCCAAAATCATCCCGTTGGACATGCGCAACCGGTGTTCCCTTTCGAATGTCACACCCCCGCGCGATCAAGGCGGCTTCCAGCCTCCGAACGTACTCAATGCTACCGCCATCAACAGTCCACCATTGGTGCTCTTTTGCACCAGCCAAAAGCGCATGGTTGCGGAAAAACCTGACCAGAGACTTGGCTGGGAACTGGTCAACTTCGCTCACAGGGGTTGACCAAATCGCACCGCACATTGGCATCAGGTAATTGTTCCGAAACCATTGTCCCAGCTTTAGGTCGTCTACCAGTTCGCCAATGGTCTTCTCATCATCGACTGCCGCAGCCTCTGCACACTTTCCGAAGCGCACAATGTCAGCGATCATTTTGAGAAATTGTGGACGAAACACATTCGCTTTTTGAGCTGTAATCGCGCTCATTGAGTTCAGGCCATATTCCAACTTGCCGTCGTCGATACTGGCACCAAAACTCATCTCGCTTTTGATCACCGGCACATCGAGATCGCGAAACAAACGCGTTAAGAACGGATATGTCGCGTAGTTGAAGACAATGAAGCCCGTATCGACTGGTTGATTGCCGTGCTTTCCTGCCATCACCGTCCGTGCGTGTCCGCCAAGTCGCGGAGCAGCCTCAAACAAAGTCACATCATGATAAGGGGTCAGATAATACGCAGCAGAAAGGCCCGCGATGCCGCCGCCGACGATGGCTATCCTCTTACGCGGGCCGTGATTTTGATCGTACATACTGTCCTCGCCATTGTTTTGTTGTGGAGGAGTTACGTAAGGCCTTGGTGTTCGGATCAATTTTCTTTCGAGGAACCGACAGGCAAGGTGATCCAAGCGGCACGCGAGCGCGTAACATTGTCATGACTTTGGAACACATTCAGGCCCAAACACATCATGCTCGCCGTGGCGCTTTGAAAAATGCGTTCACCTACGGCGTGGATTACGTGTTGACCGATTTTGAGGCTGACACACCACACCTGCTGTCGCGCAATCGGTTCAATCTGTGGTCGCTGTGGGATCATCGCCATGGCGGCGAACGGGATGACGGTCAGGGGGCCGACTGGTTCCGCTCTGAGCTTCGAAATCGCGGGTTTGTTGCCGACAACCTACACGTTTTGCTGCTGACGCAACCCAATTTCCTGTGGTTCCATTTTAATCCGGTCAGCTTCTGGGTCGCCTTGGTTGATGGCATACCACGTGCCTTTGTGGCCGAGGTCAACAACACCTTCGGTCAGCGACATTGCTATTTCTGCGCCAAAGAAGATTTCGGCCCCATTGGCAAGGGTGACTCCCTGTTTGCGGAAAAGCGCATGCATGTTTCGCCCTTCCAAAAAATCGCCGGCCACTATCAGTTCAACTTTGGCATGACCGACAGCGAAATCGACATCCGGATCATGTTCAGAAACGAAGACATGGGGGTGCTGGCGACCCTGACTGGTACGCGTCAACCGGCAACTAACAGGTCGCTGGTTTGGGCTGCTCTCCGGCGCCCATTTGGAGCTATGCGCGTTCTTGCGTTGATCCATTGGCAGGCGGCGATCCTGTATCTTAAACGCGCTCCGTTCCTCAAAAAACAACGCCCGCCGGATCGGTTGATCAGCGACGGTCATGATGTGCTGGACGCTAAGAAATGACCCACTTTCACGGGAAGACGATTTGGCTTATCGGCGCCAGCGAAGGTCTGGGGAGAGCTCTGGCAAAAAGGTTGGATCAGAAAGGTGCCCGGCTGATCCTATCAGCGCGCAACACAGGACGGCTTGATGACCTGCACCGATTGATGCGGAATTCAAAGGTGGTGCCGTTGGACGTGTCCAAAATTGACTCTGTCAAATGGGCAGCCAAGATCGCGGGGCCTGTTGACGCAGTGATCTATAATGCAGGGGCCTATGAGCCCATACGAACAACGGACTGGGACAGCGACGCCGTCTTACGAATGGCGGATGTCAATTTCTCAGGTGCGCTTCGGGTTCTTGGACAGGTGGTCCCTGATTTTGTCGAAAGAGGTCAAGGCGATATCACTTTGATTGGCTCTTTGTCTGGGTATCGTGGACTGCCTGCCGCGGTTGGATACGGCGCCAGCAAAGCCGCCCTAGTCAGCTTGGCAGAAACCATGCGGCTTGACTTAAAGGGCACCGGCGTCACCGTTAGATTGGTAAATCCGGGGTTTATCAAAACCCGTCTGACGGAAAAAAACGGCTTTTACATGCCCATGCTGATGACACCGGAAAAGGCTGCAGAGCGTGTTGTGGCAGCCATGCAAAAACGACGGTTCCGCACTGATTTCCCGGCACCGTTTTCTTGGGTGATCCGCGCGTTTGACTGTCTGCCTGATGTTCTTGTTTATCGCGGCAAATAGCGCGTTAGGTCTTAGATAAAGGGATCGTAAGACCACTGGAGTAATGCTTGTCGCTGCCGCGGCCTGCAAAACACATCGCCTGGGTAACAATTGGCTCGAACCTGTCCAGCGTGTCGAGCAAATGCCTTCCAGCGGCCAATTTGTACTCGGTCAATCTCAGCCAGTCGGCGCCCTAAATAGTATCGGCAATACCATTGAAACCACCCGCGAGGGTCTGGCCCGTAAATCCAACCTTTCTCGCGCCAAACATTCAACGGTTGACGGCTTTTGATGCCAAAATGGTTCAAGCTCACATCTGGCTGATCGCTGATTTTGGCGTCAGAGAACCAAGAGTCTGGAAACTCATTGGTACAGTCGGAAAGATATTTCCCCTCAAAAACGCCAAGTCTTAGCATCTCTTCTGGCGTGTAGTGAGGACGAAAATCCGGGGCGAAGCCTTCTCCGGTCTGCGCGGTCAGTTCATAGCTGTAGTCCGTCTGCATTTTGTCAGACACAAATATTCTCTGGAGGGGTGCCATGATCAATTTTTCTCCGGTTCAGTCGCGGCCTAATGCACTGTAGCCGGTGATCCCGCAAGATCACCGGCTGAATGCGTGTTCATCTGGTTTTCAGAGGTGTCCGCCAATCAGTGGCAGTTTGGGCGTGTGCCGGGCAGCAACACTTTATCCACAACATGGATCACCCCGTTGTCCGCCTCAATATTCGCAATCACGACATTTGCCATTTCTCCCGTGCCGTCTGCGATCATCACCCCGTCTGACCCGGACGTGATGCAAAGCCGCTCGCTGGCAAGCAGTGGTTTGAAATAGTTGGATCCAGCAGGGATCATATCTGCGGTAAGTTTACGGTCATCGACATGGTACAAAAGCACATCAGTGAGTTGCTGTTTGTTTTCAGGTTTGAGCAGCGTATCAACTGTACCGGCGGGCAGCGCCGCAAAGGCATCATTGACTGGGGCATATACGGTGAATGGCCCGGGACCGGACAGCGTTTCGGCCAAACCAGCAGCAGTTACAGCCGCCACCAGAGTTGAGAAACGGTCATCGCCGACGGCAATGTCGACGATTGTATTCGCGTGCGCAGCAGCTGCCGATACGCTCAGTGCGGCGGCGGCGATGGATGTCTTTAGGTTCAAAGTCACTTGAGTTACTCCTTGTCGATGTGCAGGAATTGCACGGTTTTCAATTTGGTTCGTACAAGGAGTACGCGTCCCCGCCGCCGCTGGATTTTCACCTCACGGTTCTGTGAATAAGCGTTTGAAATAAAAAGAAACCACCGAGCTTTCGGTGGTTTCAATAGCGATACAGCTGGCTTTGAAATTAAATTCGAAACAGCGGCTGCAATAGCCTGGGGACAAGCGCATTGAAGCGCAGTTTTGCGTCTGTGGCAGCCAGGCAAACACAGGCCGCACCTGGATCTGCGACAGGCGTGTGCTCTACGGTTTCGTCGGCAATTTCCAGATCTCCGACGCCAAACCGACCAGTTTCATCGCTAAAGCTACCTTGGAGGACAAGTGTCATTTCCAACCCATTATGGCTGTGATCCGGCACAGCTTGTCCCGGCGGAATATAAAGCAAGCGAACCGATCCGTGAGCGTCAGCTGACAAAATATCCTGCCGTACGCCCATCCCCAGTTTTTTCCAGCGCGGCGCACGCCCCTGCATCATCTCCATAACAGGGCCAGGAAAGATTCCATTCCGTTCGTAAACTGGTTCAGGCGTAAACGGCGCATCAAGTTGCGCCAGAATGCTGTCCTTTAAACTGGCCGACACCGCCACAGCCTTGGTGTCTTCCAAAATCACACCGCCAACGGCCTGATGCGCTTCAAGCGCCGCGCGGCAGTGAGCGCACAGGGAAACATGGCTGGCCACGGCCACTGCAAAGGCCTGTGGCAGGCTTCCAGCTGCATAGGCTGCCAAAATGGCGTCCGGCACGTGATGGGTTATGGCACTCATTGTGTGAGGTCCTTTAGTTCATGGCGTAACCGCTGCAATCCGAGCCGGATGCGCGATTTGATTGTTCCGAGTGGCAGGCCGGTCTGCGTGCTGATTTCTTGATGCGTCAGCTCGCCCAAGTAGGCTTTCTCTATCACCTCGCGCTGCTCTGGTTTGAGAGACGCAAGAGCTTGTTTCAGCTGCGTTGTCTCCTGCTCTAAACCTAGGATTTGACTGGCGTCTGGCTCAAGCTCCGGTTCTTCTTTTAACGCCTCCGGCATAGGGCGGTTTTCCTTGCGTGCGATGTCAATCCGGCGATTGCGCGCTATCTGGTAGATCCAAGCTGACACTTGAGCTCGATGAGGATCGAACATGTCGGCTTTTCGCCAGATCGTCAGCATCACGTCTTGAACAATCTCCTCCGCCTGCTGCGGGCTTACACCACCTTTAATGATAAAGCCTTTCAGGCGCGGCGCAAAATGGTCGAACAAGGCAGCGAAGGCATCGCGATCGCGGTTGTCACGCACCGCAAGCATCCAAATCGTTTCGTTCGAGTATTCGGTTTTGACTTGAGACACGGGTTCACTTTCGCGCCGAGGCATCACTTTTTCGCTGTTTGCGAGGTTCTGGCGATCTATGGTCTGTGTCAACATATCTTGTTTACGCGGACGCCTAAGAAGCGGATCACTTTTTAAGTCCCACCCAGCCTGCAATTGAAGCAACCAAAGTCTCTCCTCGAATGGCCGCTTTCAATCCTCTGTCGGGTTTTTGTGCAGTGGCAGCGAACTTCCACTATCCGCCTTGCCTCCCAAAGTAGTGAACGGCCCAAACCTGCCGTTGCCGAAATAGGCAAACGCCGCGGTGGAGCTTCGCCAGACCGGACCTTCGCCGCACTACCGAAGTTTTGCCCGGCTCGAACTTGCAGATTGCGGGACAGAGCCGACTTTGCAGGAAACTGCCCCAATGCCTCCTGCCAGCCCAATGCGTACGCTCGTTGCATTTAATGTGCTCTGTTGCAGGCGCGAAGTTTCAGGGACGCCTTCCCGAAAGCTGCCCCTCCAATACAGCCACCGCGATGCTGGATGCTGCATGAGCCACCGATGGCGGCACAGCGCTGAAAGTGGAATTTGTGAACACTAACGGAACGGCTCACATTTGCCTTTCACACTACAGGCGCCTAACAATCGATCCCTTCAAGAAGCAATCATGGCCTCCCTTCTCGCGGCGGCATGTCACGAGCAATTGAATTAGGCTGTCAAAACTATCAATTCTTGGCATTCAGAATGTGTGAGTTGAGCAGAAGCCAGAGTAGCTGCAAAATATCATCGTTAACAGTAATATCGTGTGGCTTGTGTGTGGCATGCTCCGCGAGAAGTCGTCGCGCGGCTTAAGACACACGCTGCGCCCCCACTTTTCCCCTTCAAGGTCTGTTGTCGCTCCCGCCTCTCCGGGGCGAACTGAAGGCACACGCCCTTTCAAAGGCTCTGGTGGGGTACCTCGTCCTGCCAGGCCAAAAGATGTCGCTTCAGTACCTTTTGAATTTCAGAAACATCTCGATCTTCAAGAGCTTGGACCATCAAAAAGTGATCTTCGTTGCTTTTTCGAATGTTCCCGATCACTCGCCAACCTGACCAATTTCCAGGCAAGTCCCGTTCTCGCAGATCGTTGATGAGTTCTGTCAACGTTGCATTTTGCAACGGCTCGTACATCGCCCGATGGAAGACATGATTCAAACGGCGAATTTCATGCGGTGGAGCTGTTTCGATTGCTTTGGCAAAATCCTCAGCCGCTCTGCGGATATTGGCAATATCAGCTGCGGTAGCCTCATTCACCAGCATTTTCACCGCAGGTAATTCAAGCATTAGCCGTACTTTGGTGGTGTCTTCGCGCAGGTTGCGGGACGTTTCCGCAACTCTAAAACCGCGGTTTTTGACATGGATTACAACCGTGGCTGCCTTTAGCTCAGCCAAAGCAGCGCGGGCAGCTGATTGAGTGCAGTTATACCGTTCTTGCAAGTCAACCTGACGCAACCATTCTCCCGGGCGTAAAACGCCCAGGACGATGTCTTCGCGCAACCTATCTTTGACAGATACAGCAGTATCCAGGTCAGGAAGGTTTGCTTCGCTATTTGTCATAGATTGACCTCACTGTTCTGGGCCAAAAACTATTGCATCTTCATGCCGAAGCCAAATTTTTCCCGGCCCGACTGGCATTGGTTTGTCCAATGTCAGCCTCAGCGCCGTATCCGCAACCTTCGCCACTTGCTCGTAATGGTTTCCCAAGTAGCTCTCGGCTCCAAAATTCACAGCTAATTCGGTCGCATCCGGAAGAGGCTCACAGCTGATTTTGTGGGTCCGCACAGTTAGAATTTGCTGGCCTTGGGATAATTGGGGCTCAGGCGTGATAGCCTTTACTTGCTGGCCATCATTCAACATCACCACACACTCTCCGGAGGCATGTGTGTTTCCCCCATTGACCTCAATTCTATTGGCATTCCCGATGAACGTAGCGGAAAACGGATGCTCTGGAGCAGCATAAATCTGTTCGGGTGTTCCAAGTTGCACCACTTTGCCTTTTCGCATCACCACAATCCGGTCGGACATGGCAAGAGCTTCGTCCTGATCATGGGTTACGTAGATTGTTGTCAGTCCCAATTCGCGCTGAATTTCTTTCAGCCAGACCCGTGCTTGTTGCCGCAACTGAGCATCAAGATTGGACAGAGGCTCATCAAGAAGCAGCAATGGGGGGCGGAAAACAATCGCCCTTGCCAGTGCAACCCGTTGTTGCTGCCCACCGGACAACTCCCCCGGATATCGTTTGGCAAATGGCCCCAACTCGACCAGTTCCAGGGCCTCAGCGATGCGCTTTTTCCTCTCGGCTGCCCCAATTTTGCGAAGCTTGAGAGACATACCCACATTGTCTTCGACGGACAGGTGTGGCCACAAAGCATACGATTGAAAAACCACACCAAAGCCACGGGCTTCTGGTGGAAGGTAGGTGTCACTTTTACTGTCAAAAAGGATGCGGTCCCCAAAAGTGATGCTCCCTTCCGTTGGACGATCCAGCCCTGCGATGGCGGATAGGGTGGTCGATTTTCCGCACCCTGAGGGGCCAAGCAGTGTCAGGAACTCTCCCTCTTCTACGGTGAGATTGATGCCGTCGATGGCCTTAGCGGTGCCATACTGACGTGTCAGGTTTGTGAGGGTAAGTTTAGTCATAGATTTTTACCTTGAAGAGGACACGGGCAAGGATCAGCAGCACGGCGACCATCACAATCTGAAGAGTGGCAAATGCCGCCAACTCTCCAACGTCACCGTTGGTCCAAAGCGACAACATTGTTACCCCCATGACTTCCAATCCGGGGGCCATCAAGAAGATGGCGATGATGTAAGATTTCAGGTGGAACACAAACAACAGGATAAAACTACCGAGCAAAGCCGGCTTTAACAGCGGGATCATGATGAGACGCATGGCGTTCACCCAGTCAGCGCCAACCGTGCGGGCTGCACGATCCAGATCACGGGAAATTTGCACAATTGCGGGCTGCACCACCCCAAGTGCCAGAGGCAAGGTGGCCATCACATAGCCCACAACGATGATGCCAATATTGCCGCGCAGCCAGCCCATTGGCGGCAGGATGACAGCGGCGTAGAACACGCCCAAGCCGATGATCAGCCCAGGGACCACCCGAGGGGAGTAGGCCAAGGCCTCCAGCGTGCCACCGAAGCGGAAGTTGGAACGCTGCACCACCAGCGCCACTGCAACCGCTAGAATGGTGCCTAAGGCCGCGGATATCAGTGCGATTTCAACCGTGTTTGTTATGGCGCGCAGATTGGACTCGCTACCAAACAGCACCTGGAAGTTGTTGAGCGTCATGACTTTGTTCAAAGGCACCAATGGCGACAAGAAACTCGTGAAAGCGCGCAGAATAATCCCGGCTATTGGCACAACCACGGTCACGAAGAGCAAGGTTCCGAAAAAGAAGGCCATCGGCCAGCGTAATTTTCCGAGTGACAGGAGCATCGGGCGAGAGCCTTTGCCCTTGACGGTCTCGTAGCGATGGCCGTTTTGCAGCAACAACCTCTGGACAAACAAGGTAGAACCGACAAGCAGCATCAACAAAAGTGACGACGCAGCCACCAGCCCATGATTGGGTTCTGCCGCCGAAATCCCTTCACCATACAGAAAGGTCGACAACGTATCGATCCGTGCAGGGCGCGCCAAAAACAACGGAATTGACAGCGTTTCAACTGCGATGACCAGATTGAGCGCCGAGGACGTTACAATGGAAGGCACCATCAACGGCAGTGTCACAGTCCTCAACACTTGCAAAGGACCGGCACCAACTGTGCGCGCGGCACTTTCCAGCGTGGAATCAACAGACCGCACTGCACCATAAAGGCAATATAAATATGCCAGCGGCGCTTGTGAAATACCGGCAACAACGGCCATCCCTGCAATTGAATAAAGGTTCCACGGAGCGCCGCCTGCTTGCTGCGCAATGAATTGCGTAAAGAAACCAGAGGGGCCGTAAATAACCACCCAGCCTAGCGCAAAAATCAGATGCGACAGATAAAGTGGCCACATCAGCACATCGCCCATCAGTTTGCGGCCGGGCATATCGGTTCGCCCGATTAGCAAAGCAGCTCCAATGCCGACAACTTCGGCAATGATCACCGTGAACAGCGCAAACACTCCGGTTGTTACAGCAATCCGGCCGATCTCCTCCGAAGACACAAGCTCAACCAAATTGGCAAATGTAAATTCCCAGCCTTCAGCGTAAAGCGGTCGGTCTATAAAAACCTGCAACAGGATGGGGAGAGCCGGTGCCAGCATGAGCGCAGCGGTAATGAGAAAAATGAACCATTGCGCGGCCTTAGCTCGATTGAAACTAAACCTGGGGGGAGCGGTGGGGGTGAAAGACGGGGCATTTACATCGGCCATCGTCAAATCCTTTAGAAAGCCAAAGCGTGGGACCTGCTTGCGTTGCAGGTCCCACAGTGGCGATTACATATTGAATGCCTGACCCCAACGGTCATTAAAGGCTTCGAAGTTTTTGACCATGTCATCGTCATAATCGATAAAGATCATGTTCTCTTCACCGCCAATGGCTTCGATAACTTCGTCCAAGGAATAGGACGTTTCGCTTTCAGGTTTCACACCAGGGCGGTAGGCCGTCAGCTTTCCGTCAGCAACTGCGTATTGGCCTTCTTCGGACAGTACAAAGTCGAGGAACACTTTTGCTGCAGCGTCGTGTTCAGCTTTGGCTGTGATCCCCATCCCGCGCAAGAAAACCGGTGTTCCATCTGCCGGGAAGTTCCAACCAATTACTTCGCCAATGCCGCTATCCAATTTGCTCAACACAACGGGGCCAGACACAAAGAAGGATGAGGCCAGCTCCCCTGTCAGCGTACGTTCGATCATGCCTCCCGCGCCGCCACCTGGGCGTGTCATCGGGCCGGCAGTCTCAAACCAGTTCCATGCAGCATCGCCATGGTGACGTGCAAAGGCGTATCCGATGGACCCGCCAAAGGCATAGCGGCCATCGTAACTTCCGACTTTGCCTTCAAACACATCCGGGTGCGCCACGATGTTGTCGAAGTATTCCCCCATGGTGTTCACTTGCAGCTCGTTCGGCACCGTCAGCTTATTGTAGATTGTGACCATCGGATCTGATGAAAAGGTAAACAAGCCAGGCTTAGGCACCGACCACGCGGGGACATTGGCTTTCTCCGGGGAAGCGTAATCCTTGAGCAGACCAGCGTCTGCGGCACGAACCCAATCAGGGATCGAATTGGCGATAATCAAATCAGCACTTTTGATCCCGGTTCCCACTTCTGCTTCGTAGCGAGAGAAGGCTTCAGAAGGTCCCATCTCAACCGTCGAAATCTTAATCTCAGGATAAGTGGCGTTAAAGGCTTCAACCACGGGTCCCAGGTTTTTGTCAGAGAGGTTTGTATAGATCAAAATCTCTCCCTGCTCTTTGGCAGCCTCGACCATTGATCCGTAGTCTGCGGGGTATCCAGCCGGAAAGCCTTCTGCGACGGCCGAAGAAGCAGCGGTAAGCGCAACAGCACTGGATAGTAGAAACGTTTTCATTAGTGACTCCTGTTGGGAATTGATGAAAGGCTTGCCTGTTTTTTGTTAAGCCATCCACGCAAATCATACGCGGCAGCCTTGGCGCAGGGGGCAAGCTGATGCCCTACGTCGGGGAGAACGGTGAAAGAAACATCACACCCGTTTTGAGCGAGATCTTCAGCAAGAGACTGGCAGCGTGCAAGCCGGGTTGCCCCGGCCATGCCCGACTGCGCCGAACCAAACCGGCTGCCAGCGGGGCGATCCACGAGGCCTTGGGACAAGTCATCGTTACCAACCAAAATTGAAATTTGCAGGCGCTTCAATGCGGCCAGCTGTGGCGGATACCCTGTTGCCTGCTCGGCGCCCGCCAGTCCGGGCCACCACTGAATGTCTGGCCGCAGCAGCGTCACAGCCCCGGGAGCGCCGACAATGAGACCGCAGAGCGTTTCGGCGCGAAAGAGCGCGTAGCGATGCGCAAATTGTGCTCCTCCAGAAAAGCCAAACAGGTAACTGTCCGTACTGGGCACATTCAGAAACCGCTGGGCATCGCCGCGGATGGCATCCAGCAAAGCAACGTAATCCGTCGAGCTTTCGGACAGAAACTTGTAGTCATCCGCCGTGTCTTGACGCTCGACATCCTTGGGAAACAGTGGCGCGATAACATTCAGGTCGTTGCCTTCGAGAAACGGCGCAGCCATGCCCTCGACGTCCCGGTCGCTACCATGGACCAGCAACAAAACAGGGGCATTGGCGCGCTGCGCCGGGCGCAGACCGTACCACCAGTGCGTGTCCGGCAACTGTCTCCATTTTAGGCCTGATTGGGTGTTCAGGATCTGAGAGCAGGTCATTTTTTTTCCCGGTCTTGGTTGCCCAAAAGGTTTGGCGTTGGTTTTGGCAATAAAATCGGCGCCAATTTGGATCGAGCGCAAAAATGCATTGTTCACCTGTGTTAGCTAGAAGTTCGGTCATACGGTGTAGTCAGGCATGCCTTGTTGCAAACAAGGCAATCGTTTTCTGGTTTGCGTGACAAGATCTGGGTCGACATCGGAAAGTATTGTCCCCGGCGCGTCCTGAAGCTGGGCAAGCACTTCACCCATTGGGGAAATGATCATGGAATGCCCATGCGTCGCCATTCCATCCCGCTCACCACATTGCGCCGCCGCAATAACAAAACACCCTGTTTCAATTGCGCGGGCTGTCAACAGCGCCTCCCAGTGTAGCGGGCCGGTAATCGTAGAAAAGGAGGCCGGTATCAAAAGCACATTTGCCCCGGCTTGGGCAAGAGACTGAAAAAGCTTTGGAAATCGTAAGTCGTAGCAAATCGACATCCCAAGGCAAACCTCGCCAAGGTTGGCAACAACGGGTCCGGTAGTACTGGCCGCAACGACGTTGCTTTCCAAAAAGTCTCCTGCCCCCCCTAAAGCCACGTCAAACCGATGGATTTTGTCATAAACCGCAACGGCCTGGCCATTTGGTGCGAGTATGTGGGCGCGATTGTGGATTTTGTCGCCCTTCTTGCTCAAGAAAAGCAAAGATCCTGTATGCACCCAAATGCCAAGTTCCGAAGCGAGGTCTTTGCAAAGTGCCAAAGTGGTATCTTCGGCCTCCGCTGAACAAAGCTCTAGGTATTGATATTGGTCCGGGTGCAAAACATTGGCGGCTTCTGGCAAGCTAACCAGCTGAGCACCTTCTTTTGCGGCCTGACGTACTTTAGTCTCAATCGCCGAGTTGTTTTCCAGAATATCTGTCGTTGAACAAAGCTGAATCGCTGCAACACGCATTAGTATTCTCCCAGCTTTCGTTTCAGAAAATCATTTGTCACCGCCATGCACAGCGCATGTTCCTCGATATGCGGCATATGGCTGGACTTCCCAAGTATGAGCCACTCGGCATCAGGTATATTATTGGCGTAAGCCTCTGCCGTTCGTTCTGTCGCCTCATCAAACCGTCCTGTCAGGACCATTGTGGGCACCGACACTGCATGTAGGCGATCATTAATTGACCAGTCTTTCAATGTGCCCACAACATGGAACTCTGTCGGTCCGTTCATCGTGTGGTAGACGGTTGGATCCGCGTCAATCGCGGCAAAGGTACGTGCAACCTCCTCAGGCCAAGGTGAGACCCGACATACGTGACGCCGATAGAACTCTTCTGTGGCTGCTTGGTAGACTGGGTTCGCATAGTCTTCGGACGCCTCAAATTCACACAGACGTGCATGAAGATCGTTTGGCATCTCGCGCCGTAACCGGTTGGCTTCCTCCACCCACAGGGGAAAGGAACTCGGAGAATTTGCGATTATCAGAGCTTGCAAACCTGGGGGCTGACGTACAGCGTGCTCAGCGCTCAACATTCCGCCCCAACTTTGCCCGAGCAACGCGTAGCGAGACTTTATTCCCAAATGGGCTAGCAGGTTGTCCAACTCGCTTAGGAAGAGATCAACAGTCCAAAAATCAGCTGGAGCATCAGGAAGGTGCGTGGATTTGCCGTTGCCAAGCTGATCATAGTGCACAACTGCCCTGCCAGTACTCGCAATGGCTTTATAGGAGTCGACGTAATCGTGGGTACAGCCTGGCCCACCATGCGCTATCACCAAAGGCACAGCGCCAGCCCCCAGATCACCGGTCACACGGTACCAAGTTTCAAATTCCCCGAACGGGCAAAGCCCTTCAGATTGCCGGATATTGTCCAACACGTTTGTCCTCCTCGTGCCATTGCGGGCACCTAGGGAACATCCTGTCGCTGTTTCACCTTGCTGGGTAGGTGTAAGATCTTACAACCTGACGCCTGGCCCCCGTGATCTATGCTCAAAGCCCAAAAAATAAGGCTGCGACATGACCGATCAAGTGTCACTACGAGAGCAACTGTTACAAGGGGCGCAAACATCCGGCGCGTTTCTGTTTCTCGGTAATCCCGACATTGCTGAGATAATGGGGATTGCCGGCTTCCCAGTGCTGATTGTTGATCGAGAGCATGCGGCCGCGGATCATGCCTCTGCTCTGGCAGAGCTTCGGGCAATTCGAAGCGTTTGCGACGCCCATGTCTTGATTAGAACCAAGGATGATAGTCCGGCGGCTCTGAAGCCTATGTTGGATGCAGGCTTTGATGGCGTTGTGATCGCGGATGTGAGGTCAACCACGCAAGCTGCCAAAATCGTGGAAACCTGTCGCTATGCCCCCTTGGGACGACGCGGGGCGCAGTTTACTGTATCACGTGCCGCCAATTACGGCGAAGATCCCCATTACGCAAAAAATGCAAACAGGCGGCTGTTGGTGTCGGTTATGCTGGAATGCCAAAGTGGACTGGATGCCATTGAGGATATTGGAAAACTGCCTGGAATTGACATGCTGTTTCTTGGTCCGTTGGATTTAACCACGGACATTGGCCGCTTTGGGGACCTGAACCACCCGAATCTCCAACAAGCGCTCGCAAATGCAGAACGTCGCATTCTCGCAACCGGAAAATGCCTGGGCGGCGCTGCCTTGCCTGGCGAGAGCCCGCTGGACCTGCAAAAACGCGGCTATCACCTGGTCAGCCACACCAGCGATGTCTCTCTTCTCAGAGCAGGTGCTGCTTCTGTCGTTCAACCCAATAGGCCATAGCGCTCTGCAAGTACCACCGCATGGGTGCGGTTGCGTGCTGACAGCCGACGTGAAGCCGATTGCAAGTGCTTTACAATCATAGATTCAGAGAGGTTCAGGCGATGGGCGATCTGCTTGGAAGAATACCCCTCAGAAGTCCAATACAGGCATTCAACTTCGCGGGGTGTCAAATGCGGGATATGCGGTCGCACTGCCTCTATTTGCGGCAGTAACCGTTCCTGCAGGATATGGGCCTCCAGTGTAAAAGCGGCCAACGCCTCAAATGATGGCATCTGAGAAACAGGCCCGGTCAAAAAGGCTGTCACCGTTGCAAAGCCACGTTTGGGCAAATGCAACGGAAGTGTCATCCCTCGCCCCAACCCCCATTCTAACAGACGCTTCGCCACACTGTGCCCGATGTTATTGTTCAATGCAGGCGCGATTGGGGAGCTTTCACCTGGATGGTAGGTCCAACAAAATGGGCGGGATGTGCGCATGGCGTGGACCTGAACGGGATCGTCAGGAAACAGGTTTAGTCCGCACCAGTCGGGGATCATCTGCTCTGGCAATCCCCTCCCCTCAATCAATGCTGGCAATGCAACTTCGGTCGGTCGGTGATTTTGGAGCATTGGTGCATAATCATAGATCATGCTGGATGCGCCAAGACCGCAGAACTTTTCAGCAGCGTCACCAATTGCATCTGAAATTGAGACTTGTGACATGTTACCCTCTTCGCGCGCCCCCGCTCCAAGGAGCGCACTTGGATAACGCAAGCAAAATCAAGTTTCCCTGGACTTGATGTAAGCCTAGGTTATTACGTTCCGTCGTCCGCTGCAAAGAGGGAAATTCGAACGTTTAACAAATCTTGTTATTGCCGAAAGCGCCTTGCTCGAAGTTCACAGATATTGACATTAAATCGTTGGAGGAAGGGGTACATAATTTTCCATAGAGTGGTTCGCACATCGTTGGCGACGAGAACAGCTTCTTGCACCCCGACGTTTCTATTCGCCCTTCAAGCAGACTAGAAAACTCAACTAACGCACCCACAAAGCAAGGTTGGTGTTGATGGGGCAAGACATGCAGCGAGTTTTTGAAACACTAAAGCATGACAACAACATCCGGCTAAAACGCAACCGCTCGCGTAGAATAAACAAAAAACTACTTCCCGCTCAAAAATATGAACGAAGGCGTTAGCTTTAAGGCAGTGTCTGCCGATCGATGGCCTTGGGGAGAACGGCGGCGATGAGCCGGTTCACAATCTGAAGGGTGACAAAGGCTTCCGAGCTTGCAAAGCGCGCTTTCTGCGCATTGCTGCCATTGTCCAAGTTGAAATCAATAACGGTTTCGACCCGCTTAGCAGACCTCAGGGCTATATGCAGCGAATGTCCGAAAACCGCCCAGACCTGCAGAAATCGAATGTCTTCTTCGGGCTGAAATCAGCCGTAGGAGCAGATGTAGCAAAAGCCAGCATTGTCTCGCATTGGAGCCACTCGGCATGCTGAAATGCTGCAGGACGCACGAATGTCTGGTCTAGGAAAAGCTGTGCCGCCGCGCACTACAGTGTTGTGAATGACCGGTTGGTGCCGACAACAGAAGCCGTTAGAAAGGGCGGAAAGCATGCGTAATTGGGCTGACCCTGCGCTTTGGTCGAGCTCCCGATAGGATCACAGGATGACCGTGAACAAGGGAGACAGAAGATGGAATTTTACGTTGGATTAAATGTGTCGCTCCGAACGTGTGCGCTTTGCATCATTGATAACAAAGGCAAGGTTTAGCTCGAGCGAGAGCTGCCATGCGAACGAGGACATCGCCGCCTGTCTTACCGCTTTTGAGCGACCAATAGAGCGCGTTGGTTTTGAAGCCGGAGCAATGAGCCAACATCTGTTCTTTGGTTTGCAATCAGCTGGGTTCGATGTCGTCTGTATGGAGGCGCGTCAGGTGAGCGCCGCGTTGTCTGCCATGCGGAACAAAACCGACAAGACAGATGCAAAAGGCATTGCCCAGATTTTACGGACAGGCTGGTTCAGCCCTGTTCACATGAAGAGCCGGAAGGCCCACGGGTTGAGGGCGCTTTTGAACACGCGAAAAGCGTTACTCAAGAAGACGATGGATCTGGCAAACGAAGGACGAGGGCTGCTGAAGATCTTTGGTGTGCGGGTGCCCCGAACAGGGAAACACGGATCCTTTGATGGTCTGGTGCGGCCCATGATCGAGATGGACGATGTCCTTGCGCACGCGGTCATTCCGTTGCTCGACGCGCGGGCGGTCTTGTTCCAACACGACTTAGAACTGGATCGGCGTGTGAAACGTGCGGCAACTCAGGATGACGTTTGCATGCGTATGATGACCGTACCAGGTGTTGGCCCGATTGCGGCGCTCACCTTAAAGGCGGCAGTTGATGATCCGAGCCGGTTCAGGCGTTCTCGTACTGTCGCTGCGCATTTTGGTCTTACACCAAGGCGCTTTCAGTCAGGGGAGCACGATAATCCTGGTCGAATATCGAAGGCTGGAGACCGGGATGTTCGGGCGACATTATATGCAACGGCTAATGCTTTGTTGATGCGAACGATGGCAGGGTCACAGATCAAATCTTGGGGCATGCGGCTGATGCGTACTAAAGGTCGACGACGCGCAGTTGTCGCCGTTGCCCGCAAACTTGCCGTTCTGCTTCATCGTATGTGGATCGACGGCACTGAATTCCGTCAGGAACAAGTTGGAGGCACGGCATGAACAAGTAGCCTACCAACTAACCTGACGGGATTGTCCAATCCGGACGAGGTTCGTGGATGAAGCCGAAAATGTCTGCTGCGCAATTTGAAGCGCGCCGGAAAGCGGGGCTCTCCACTTCCATTCCGACACATGCATGCAGCGGCGCACTTCGAACGCCAAACCAGACTGCGAAGAGAAGCGTGACCCGGATATGCGATCCTTGATCATTCAAAAGAAGGAAAACGAGCTTGACCCAGACACCCAATTAGAGAAGCGAGCATTCGCAGCGCTCACGAGAAATTCACAGCCAAGCCTAAGGAGCTGACATTCAGGCAGCGCTTTGCTCCTACCTTTTCGCCCCTTGTCGATCTAAGGCAGGTGACCGCATTCAGCGAACGGACAGCCCAAGCCCGTTAACTTGCAAGGGGGCAGCCAGTCGGTTTCTTCGCCAAGCGCCCGCTGGCAATTTCAGTCCTTACCAAGCTTAGACATTGTGTCGCAAACGCAGATAGCACCCAACGGAACATCAGACACTGCCATTGTGTCTACCTTGGCCTTGAAGTAGCCAGCCCACCGACACTTGCAAGCAGGGCTACAATCTCATCCACGCCTTCACGATTGCACAGCGAGGCAAAGACAAATGGCCGCTCGCCACGCATCCTCTTTGCGTCCCGGTCCATGACCTCCAGCGACGCCCCCACATAGGGAGAAAGGTCGGTTTTATTGATGACCAGGATATCGGATTTGGTGATGGCTGGCCCGCCTTTACGGGGAATTTCTTCGCCTGCGGCAACGTCGATCACATAGAGCGTCACATCTGCTAACTCCGGACTGAAAGTGGCCGATAAGTTGTCGCCACCGCTTTCAATCAAAACAACTTCGACATCCGGATGCCGATCGACCATCTCGGCGATGGCGGCAAGGTTAATCGACGCGTCCTCGCGGATTGCGGTGTGAGGACACCCGCCGGTCTCAACCCCGATAATACGCTCCTGTGGTAAAATCTGCATGCGCATCAACGCCTCAGCATCTTCCTGCGTGTAAATGTCATTGGTGATAACACCTATTGAGTGGGTGTCCCGCAACGCTTCGCTCAGAGCTGCCGTGAGCGTCGTTTTACCGGCGCCAACAGGGCCACCGATACCGACGCGAAGTGGACCATTCATCTGTGTCATGTGCGGAAAATCCTTGAGTATTGAGTTTCGTGTTTCATCGCTGCGATATCCGTCAAGAAGTTCGAACTGGCCAAGTCGTCCAGAGTGGCGGTCGTCGCGCTCTCCGCGATCGCGCAACACAACGGGGTCAACGCGCGGATCAGTTTCTGCCCGTCTGTTTGACCAAGGGGCACAAGGCGCATCGCGACCGCCGCGAGATTGGACACGAAGGCTTGCAAGTAGACTTGGATGGTGAGTTCAAGCGGTAAGCCTTTCAGCTGCGCGGCGCGGCCAACGGCAACCGGGTAGGTCAGTCGTTCTAAGTCTAAGGCCCAAATCTCACCCGCCACATCACAAAACGCAGCGCCCTGAAGGCGAGTTTCCTTCAGTCGCTCTGCTGATGCAGCAAACGCGCAGTTAAGGGCGTCGATTTCGCACAAATCATCGGCGCTTACGCTGTAAGCTGCGCCGATGAACAGACTGTCGTTCCATCCCGCGCCATGTTGCAACACATCGGTAATCCACATGACAACTTGCTCTGGGTTGACCACCTCTCCGGCATCAATGGCCCATTCCAAACCATGTGAATAGGTGAAAGCGCCTACCGGAAAGGCAGGCGAAAACCATTGCGTGAGGGTGAGGATATCAGTGGCTGTGGCCATGGGTGCGTCCGTGCCCATAGGCCCCGCCTTCCGGCGTGAAGGGCTCGACTACTTCACGTACTGTGGCGCCAATCTTGTCCAGCATATCGCGGATAACATGGTCGCGCTGAATGAGCAGCCGACCTTCCTCGATTTGGCAGGGCGTATGGCGGTTTCCGATATGCCACGCAAGGCGCGGCAGGTCGTCACCTGAGACCTCCAGCAAGTCTTCTTTGGCGGCAACAACCTCAATTAAGCGACCGTCTTCCAAGGCAAATGCGTCCCCATGATCAAGTGACGTTGTATGCGCCAAATCAACAAGGAACTGTTCGGCACGCACTGTCGACAACATTTTGCGCCGTAGGAACCGGTCATCGTAGTTGAGCGTTACACAATCATAGGCACCGGACCAGTGGCCGGGTTTGCGAATTTGGCGGCTAGGGGGAAGCGTGGTCATTGGATGCACCTTCAGAACATGAAATAGCGTTGTGCCATGGGGAGAACCTCGGCGGGTTGGCAGGTGAGAAGCTCGCCGTCAGCACGCACCTCGTAGGTTTCAGGATCCACTTCAACCTCGGGAGTTACCGTGTTCAGAAGCAGATCGGATTTGCCAATGTTACGGGTGTTTTTTACCGCGACCGTGTCTTTGGCGAGGCCCAATCGCGCGCCAATTCCGGCGTCTTGCGCGGCCTCGCTGACAAAGCAGACGGCGGAGTTTTCAACCGAGCGCCCATAAGCTCCAAACATCGGACGGGAGTAGACAGGTTGCGGCGTTGGGATCGAAGCGTTGGGGTCACCCATCTGCGCCATAACGATGCTACCGCCAAGTAAAACCATCTCAGGTTTTACACCAAAGAAGGCCGGATCCCACAGCACCAAATCTGCACGTTTGCCAACTTCAATACTGCCAATTTCATGGGCAATACCATGCGCAATTGCGGGGTTGATAGTGTATTTGGCAATGTAGCGGCGCACGCGGTAATTGTCGTTGTTTCCCGTTTCCTCAGACAGTCTGCCGCGCTGTTTCTTCATCTTATCGGCTGTCTGCCAAGTGCGGATCAACACTTCGCCGACACGGCCCATGGCTTGACTGTCCGAGGCGATAATCGAAAACGCCCCCATGTCGTGCAGAATATCCTCAGCAGCGATGGTTTCGCGGCGTATCCGGCTTTCCGCAAAGGCGACATCTTCCGGGATCGACTTGTCGAGGTGGTGACAGACCATCAGCATATCGAGATGCTCTTCCAGAGTGTTCACTGTAAAAGGGCGGGTGGGATTGGTTGAGGACGGCAAGACGTGCTCTTCGCCACAGATCTTGATGATATCCGGCGCGTGACCACCACCTGCACCTTCGGTGTGAAAGGCATGGATTGTGCGGCCTTTTAGGGCTGCCACAGTGTTCTCAACAAAACCGGATTCATTGAGCGTGTCCGTGTGGATCATCACCTGGACGTCCAAGTCATCAGCCACTGAGAGGCAGCAGTCGATGGCGGCAGGCGTTGTCCCCCAGTCCTCGTGTAACTTCAAAGCGCAGGCGCCCCCAAGAATTTGTTCCTCCAAGCCAGCCGGAAGGGACGCGTTGCCCTTGCCGGCAAAGGCGAGGTTCATTGGGAAGGCATCCGCAGCCTGTAACATCCGTCCGATATGCCAAGGACCCGGGGTACAGGTGGTCGCCAAGGTGCCATGCGCTGGCCCAGTGCCGCCGCCCAACATTGTAGTTAGTCCGGAATGCAGCGCATCCTCGATCTGCTGAGGACAGATGAAATGGATATGGCTGTCAAAACCACCGGCAGTCAGAATGCGGTTTTCCCCCGCAATGATCTCGGTGCCCGGCCCAACGATGACATCGACCCCCGGCTGCGTGTCCGGGTTTCCAGCTTTGCCAATCTTATGAATGCGGCCATCTTTTAGGCCGACGTCCGCTTTGTAAATGCCAGAGTGATCGACGATCAGCGCATTGGTGATAACTGTGTCCACGGCCCCTTCAGCGCGTGTGGCTTGCGACTGTCCCATCCCATCGCGAATGACTTTGCCACCACCAAACTTCACCTCTTCTCCGTAAACATCCTCTCGCAAACCCGTTGCACTGAATTGCGCCGCAGTGGCGCGCTCCACGATCAGATCTTTTTCAACCTCAATTATGAGGTCCGTGTCCGCCAGCCGCACTTTGTCGCCCACAGTGGGGCCGAACATAGCAGCATAGTCACTCCGGCTTATCTTGCCCGGCATCTTTCAGCGCTCCCATGATGTGTTGATTAAAGCCATAGATGTGTCTCCGCCCCATAAAGGGCACCAACATCACCTCCCGGCGTTGTCCGGGTTCAAAGCGGACGGCTGTGCCCGCAGGAATGTCCAAGCGTCTGCCCAAGGCCACATGACGATCAAATTCCAGCGCTGGATTTGCTTCGGCAAAATGATAGTGACTGCCCACCTGCACGGGGCGATCGCCGGTATTGGCCACCAACACCATACGCGCACTGCGCCCGGCGTTGAGCGTGAGCGAGCCTTCGGCGGGAAATGTTTCACCGGGAATCATGTGCGCCGCCGTTTCCGCACGGCAGTCATCGTCCCACCCACGATCACTGCGGACAGAACCACGGCGATCCAAGCGTACTCCCCATGACTATGGGGATGTGCTCCGGAATGGGCCATGGCTGGAGATGCTAAGAACCCACCCAAAAACGGTACCATATGTTTCATTGGCTCTAGCTCCTCTAACGAATTGGTTTGTGAACGGTGACAAGCTTGGTGCCATCCGGGAAAGTGGCTTCGACCTGCACTTCGTGGATCATCTCCGGGATGCCCTCCATGCATTGGTCGGCTGAGACAACCTGTGCACCCGCTTCCATCATATCGGCCACTGACCGGCCATCACGCGCGCCTTCCACTACACTGTCGGTAATCAAGGCGATGGCTTCTGGGTGATTGAGTTTAACACCCCGTGCCAAGCGCTTGCGGGCCACTTCGGCAGCCATGGCAATCAACAGTTTGTCTTTTTCTCTTGGGGTTAGATTCATGTCAGATCATCCAGCATCGAGGAAGGTCGCCACCATGCAGCTCTCGCAGAACCGGCAGCAGGGTTTTTCTGAGGGTGAAATCGTCTTCCGCAAGCAGGCGCAGGACCAACACATCCTGTTGGAGCAGGCTCACACCGCCGGTTTCCGAAAGCATCTCTCGCAGCGAGGCCAGGTGCCGCTCCGCATCTTTTGCAACCAAAACCACCAGAGCCATCGCCCCAGCGCCGTTACCGATAAATGGCCTATCCAGATGCGCCTGCACATTTCCAGCCAAAGACATCGCATCTTTAAAGAGCGGCGTGCCCGCGCGCCGGATATCAATCCGGTCGCGAAACCGAACATCGGTCAGCACTTCACCCATTGCAGGGCGGCCAAAGACCAAAGGCTCGACCATGAGCAGAGATGCGCCTGGATCCAGATCAATGCTCAGGCGACGGTCCAACGCACTCCCGTTGAACAGAATGGTTTCTTGAGGCAACCAATTGAGCCGTGCTCCCACTTCGACCCGAAGGCGGTTGCGGATCTGACCAGTCTGATTGGGTTGCGCCTTGTAAGCCCGTTCGCAAGCTTGGGTCGTCAAGGTGAGCGTGGTGTCCTTTGCCAAATGACCCGAGAAAGTGAATTGGTCGCCGCCTGTGATCCCGCCCGCAGTGTTCAACAGGACGACATCCATCGCTGCCCTGCAGGATTTTGGGAACAAACATCTGAACGACCCGGCTTGGTGAAGGTCATCTAAAACAGAACGATTCCCAACCATTTTTGTGCCCACGCGCAACGTGCCCTTCGCGCGCGGAGGGTGCATCGTTTGGAGGGGCGATATGTCTGCCAGACGTGTGATCGGCGAATCCTCTTGGTGCGTAGAACTGTTCTTGGTTCTGACGTCTAGAGGGCAAAACGCCATCCAAATTGGCAGCGTTGCGGCCTTGCGCAAGAGCGATCGTCTATTTTTTACGCGCTCACCGTGATTTTAGCTCAAAAAAAAAGCATACGCGAAGGCCGTTAAGGAATTGCAGTGCCTCAGGTTTGCTTATTTCGCGGCAATGCAGAATCGATTGGACACCTGCCGGAGACACGCTGTCAAAAACCGGAGGTGTGTGACGACCATACGAATTGGACCTCGAAGCGGCCGCCACACGAATTGCAACATGACGTTGCGGGGACAGGTAAGAGAAATCGGCACATATGTGCAAGGTCTCTCTCCCGCGCCCTGCCTGGAGGCTAATATGAATTTTCTCAAATCCACACTCGCCGGATCAATCGTCTTTGCGTCACTGGCCGGTACCGCCATGGCTGACGAAGACACCATCAAAGTTGGCGTTCTGCACTCCCTTTCTGGCACAATGGCGATCTCTGAGACCACTTTGAAAGACACCATGTTGATGCTGATTGATCAGCAGAATGCAAAAGGCGGTCTGCTCGGTAAGCAGCTGGAAGCTGTGGTCGTCGACCCTGCTTCAGATTGGCCGCTGTTTGCCGAAAAAGCGCGCGAGTTGCTGACGGTGCATGATGTTGACGTGATCTTTGGAAACTGGACGTCAGTGTCACGTAAATCGGTACTGCCGGTGATTGAAGAACTGAACGGTCTGCTGTTCTATCCGGTGCAGTATGAAGGCGAAGAATCTTCTAAGAACGTGTTCTACACCGGTGCCGCGCCAAACCAGCAAGCCATCCCGGCCACAGATTATTTCCTGGATGAGCTGGGTGTCGAGAAATTTGCCCTGCTGGGAACAGACTATGTGTACCCACGCACCACAAACAACATTCTCGAAAGCTATCTCAAAGGCAAAGGCGTTTCCGATAGTGACTTGTTTGTGAACTACACGCCGTTTGGCCACTCTGACTGGTCCAAAATCGTGGCTGATGTTGTGGCTCTTGGTGCTGACGGCAAAAAGGTCGGCGTGATTTCAACCATCAACGGTGACGCCAACATCGGCTTCTACAAAGAACTGGCCGCGGCGGGTGTGTCTGCCGACGATATTCCAGTTGTCGCCTTCTCCGTGGGGGAAGAAGAACTGGCAGGCCTCGATACCTCTAATCTCGTGGGTCACCTCGCAGCGTGGAACTACTTCCAGTCTGCGGATGCTGAGGTGAACGCCGAGTTTGTGAAAAATTGGAAAGCCACAATGGGTGAGGAGCGTGTCACCAACGATCCAATGGAGGCCCACTTCATCGGGTTCAACATGTGGGTGAATGCGGCAACAGAAGCTGGGTCTACTGACGTAGATGCCGTGCGGTCTGCCATGTACGGACAAGAATACCCGAACCTGACAGGCGGGACCGCGGTGATGTTGCCAAACCACCACTTGGCCAAGCCCGTCCTGATTGGCGAAATCCAAGACGACGGACAGTTTGATATCATCAGCCAGACAAGTGAAGTCCCCGGTGACGCCTGGACTGATTTCCTGCCTGAGTCAGCTGTGCTGATGTCAGACTGGAAAGATCTGGACTGCGGCATGTACAACACCGAGACCCAGACCTGCGTTCAAACGCTGTCAAACTACTAAGACGAGCTCTTGTGAAGAGGGCCGACACTCGGCCCTCTTCCATATAAATGACGCGGACACTTCCGACATGATCAGACTATACTTTGCGGGGTTTGCCCTTCTGTTGTCGTGCCTAACGGCCACTGCGCAGGACGCGAACATCCAGCCCATCTTGCAAGAGTATCAGGCAGAAATTGCCAAGAGCTCGCGTAAGACCATTGGCCCGGTGATTGATGCAATCGCTAGCAGTGGATCACCACACGCTCAGCTCATGCTTGAGACATGGGCCGCCAAAAATATATGGATGCGCAAGTCTGACGGCCTATTCTTTGTCGGAGAGAAGACCGACACCAAAAGCTACCTGCTCACAGATTTTGACAGCGGAGATGTTGTTGGAAGCTATCCCAAGAGTGACCTGAAACAACTTAAACCAAACAGCGGCGTCCGCGCCATGATTGCGACAGCGTTGGTCCAGTTTCAATTGATGGATCCGGACGCGGCCAAACGGCAAGATGCACTGACCTCAATTCAACGAGACCCCGGTCCCGCGCTTCTGGCCCCATTGCGCACCTCGATTGACAGTGAACCCGATCCGACTCTGAAGGCGCAGAAACAACGGCTCGAGCGCTTGCTCACCATTGGCTACGATCAAGACACCAAAACGCGTGTCGATGCCATCGAAGATATGTCAGGCGAACTTGGTGTCGATGTCCGTGCGACACTCAACCCGTTGGTGGCAAAAACACTCAATGTAGCGACCGGGGACATTCCAACCGGTGTAAACGTGGCCGCAACACTGGAGCCCGGTACTGATCAGTTTTCCAAGGCCGACGCCTATGACCTATTGGTGGCCAAAGGCATGGCTCCAGCGCTGGTTTCGTCTGGCGATATGCGCTCAGCACTGGCCGCCAATATAGAAGGCGGCCGTGTTGGCGGCATTCCGGTGGCTCAGCTGGACACCGACGCGGCACGCAATGCTGCCTACGCGGCGCTCGCGGACGCCGGAAAAGTGCCCCCCCTTATCACGCAAGCGGACATGGACACCGCGCTTGCAAGCCATGTCTTCTTCGAAACTTTTGCAGAACCTTCAGCTGAGGTGACAACGGCGGCCACCGATGCGTTGAAGGCCATCAACCTGAAGGTCGGATTGAACCAAGCCCTCGACCTGACACTTGACGCGCTGTCCTTGGCGTCGATCTATTTTCTCGCGGCAATCGGCCTCGCAATCACCTTTGGCGTCATGGGCGTGATCAATATGGCGCATGGCGAATTCATCATGATGGGCGCCTATACGGGCTACGTGGTGCAACAGATCATCCCGGATCACACCTTGTCGATCATTGTCGCAATCCCAATGGCCTTCGCCGTGACCTTTGCTGCCGGTGTGGCAATGGAGCGGTTGGTGATCCGATGGCTTTATGACCGCCCACTGGAAACGCTGCTTGCAACCTTTGGCATCTCAATTGCGTTGCAACAGCTGGCAAAAAACATCTTTGGCACGCAAGCCCGCCCTTTGACCGCGCCGGGCTGGCTCGATGGTGCACTCGTAGTGAACGATGTCGTCTCGATCAGTTTTATTCGTATCGCCATCTTCATCCTTGCGCTCGTTTTCCTTGGTGTTTTCCTATTCATCATGAAGCGCACGAGGCTGGGGCTAGAAACCCGCGCAGTGACCCAAAACCCGCGCATGGCGGCCTCAATGGGGATCAACCCCGGCAAAGTGAATATGCTGACCTTCGGCTTTGGGTCAGGCATTGCCGGCATCGCCGGTGTCGCTATCGGTCTCTTCGCCAAAGTCACGTCCGAGCTGGGCAATGATTACATTGTGCAAAGCTTCATGACCGTGGTGGTCGGCGGGGTAGGCAACATCTGGGGTACGCTTGCGGGCGCTGCGATGATCGGCTTCTTCCAAAAAGGGATCGAGTGGCTGAACCCGTCAAACACGCTCGCCGCACAGACCTACATGATCGCCTTCATCATCATATTTATTCAATTCCGGCCAAGGGGCATCATCGCCCTCAAAGGCCGCGCGGTGGGGGATTGATCCATGCAACGGTCTTTCATTGCCAAGAACCCTTCGGTTCTGATTTTTCTTGCCTGTCTGGCCTTGTTCACTTTGATTGTGACGGTTCTGTCTGAAGGTTTCGGCGTCGGGGTTGTTTCAACCAGCTTTGTCAAAACACTGGGTAAGACGCTTTGCTTGTGTCTGGTCGCCGTGGCCATGGACTTGATCTGGGGATTTACCGGTATCCTGTCGCTTGGCCATTTCGCCTTCTTTGGCCTGGGGGGCTACATGATTGGCATGTGGCTGATGTATGAGCGCACCCGTCTGATCGTGGTCGAGTCGCTCAGCCAAACAGAAATCCCCCCCACCAAATCCGAAATCATTGATGGCATTGGGAACCAGATCTTCGGCGTGGTCGGTTCCAGTGATTTCCCTCTGATCTGGGC
Organism: uncultured Shimia sp.; assembly: GCF_947493595.1. Taxonomy (GTDB): domain Bacteria; phylum Pseudomonadota; class Alphaproteobacteria; order Rhodobacterales; family Rhodobacteraceae; genus Shimia. The sequence continues at coordinate 31,737 of NZ_CANLRL010000011.1, forward strand.
CTTTTCCGACAGTCTGTTTCTACAGCTTGCAATGGTGGTTCTGGTACCAGGATTGTTGGCACTGGTGTTTGGTTGGCTCGCCTTCCGAAGCCGCGTCACCGGGGTTTACCTATCAATCCTGACCCAGGCGATGACATTGGCACTGGCTTTGTATCTCTTCCAAAACGACAGCGGCCTGCGTGGCAACAACGGGCTCTCAGGCCTGCAGAACCTACCGGGTGTGGCTGCGTCTCAGGACGAGGTGTCCCTGTGGTTCCTCTGGGCCTCAGCTTTGGCCCTTGGCCTTGGATATCTGCTGGCGGCTTGGGTTGTTTCCGGCAAACTTGGCTCTGTTATTCTTGGCATCCGAGACAACGAGGCGCGGGTGCGCTTTCTTGGCTATTCGGTCGAGACCTACAAGCTGGTGGTCTTCACATTCACCGCCTGTATCGCCGCCATCGCTGGCGCGCTCTACTACCCGCAGGCAGGGATCATCAATCCCGCTGAAATCGCACCTATAGCGTCGATCTATCTGGCGGTTTGGGTGGCAATTGGTGGGCGTGGGCGGCTTTACGGTGCTGTCATTGGTGCGGCATTTGTCAGCCTTCTTAGCACGTGGTTTACCGGAGGCCAGGCACCGGACATTCCGCTGGGGTTCTACACAATCAAATGGGTGGACTGGTGGCTGGTGCTTTTGGGTTTGTCTTTTGTCGCTGTCACCCTGTTTACGCCCAAGGGCATGGGAGGGCTGGTGGATCTTCTGACGCAACGCAAAAGCCCCAATCGTCATGGCGCAAACCTGGGTCCTGATGACGGCGCCTTGCGCGAACAGGAGGCCAGCCAATGAATACGCTCCTTGAAGTTTCCGGCGTGTCAGTCACCTTTGACGGTTTTCGTGCCATCAACAACCTATCGTTCCAGATTGGTGACGCTGAGCTGCGCGCGGTTATCGGGCCCAACGGGGCGGGCAAAACCACCTTTATGGATATCGTAACCGGAAAAACCAGGCCGGACGAGGGCCGGGTGATCTGGGGGGACAAATCCCAGTCTCTTCTGAAAATGAATGAAGCAAAAATTGCCCAAGCTGGGATTGGCCGAAAGTTCCAGAAACCTACGGTGTTCGAAGATCAGACGGTTCAAGAGAACTTGCTGATAGCGCTGAAAAAGCCGCGTGGCTGGTTGTCAGTGCTGATGTATCGACCCAGCACAGCAGACCTTGAGAAAACGGCCAACCTGGCACAGGAAATCGGTTTGCTGGACGCGCTGAGCCGCAAATCCGGTGAGTTGAGCCACGGACAAAAGCAATGGCTGGAAATTGGCATGTTACTGGCGCAGGAACCGCGTTTGTTGCTGGTGGATGAACCGGCAGCTGGCATGACACCTCAAGAACGCGAACACACCACCGACCTGTTGCTGGAAGCGGCTAAAACCCGTGCTGTGGTGGTGGTCGAACATGACATGGAATTTGTACGCCGCCTGAATTGCAAAGTGACCGTACTACACGAAGGGTCGGTTTTGGCCGAAGGCAGTCTTGACCATGTCACCTCCAATCAAAACGTCATCGATGTCTATCTGGGGCGCTGAACTATGTTGAAACTTCAAGACCTTACCTTGCACTACGGGCACTCTCAAATTCTCAACGGAGTTTCGATGCAAGCTGACCTCGGCGAAGTGACTTGCGTGATGGGCACCAACGGTGTTGGTAAGACCAGCCTGATCAAGGCCATTTCTGGCACCCACCCGAGATCGGGCGGCAACATCGAGCTGGCGGGCGAAGTTCTGGATGTTTTGCCAGCACACAAGCTGGCACATAAGGGGATCGGCTATGTGCCGCAGGGACGGGAGATTTTTCCTCTTCTGACAGTGCGCGAAAACCTGGAAACCGGGTTTGTTTGTTTGCCACCTGCCGAGCATTTCATACCGGATGAGATTTTTGCACTTTTCCCGGTTCTTAAGGAAATGCAGAACCGGCGTGGCGGGGATCTGTCCGGCGGACAGCAACAGCAGTTGGCGATTGCGAGGGCGTTGATCACCAAGCCGCGATTGCTTCTCTTGGACGAGCCCACAGAAGGCATTCAGCCCAATATCATCCAGCACATCGGTGAAGTGATCGGGCAGCTGCGAGACAAAGGCGATATGGCGATTGTTCTTGTGGAGCAATATTTTGAGTTTGCCTATGGGTTGGCAGATAGGTTCGTGGTCTTACGTCGTGGCGAAGTCATGATGGCTGGCAAAAAAGGCGCTGTTGCAAAAGAAGACCTGCTGAAGGGTGTTTCTGTGTGAGTGGAAGCCTGGGCGGTGAAAGAGCCGAGCGACCCAATGGAGAGAGGAAAAATACCTCAACCGCAGAAGACCAATTAACCAACTAAGCCGCAAGGCTTCTGATCTCTGATTTTTGATCCATTTTGCACCAACCGCCAAAGGCCGTTTCAGCCATTTTGCAAAAAGTCGCCAAAACTTCTTGCCGAAACCGGTTTCGGAAACTTTTCTAGTCATCCAAGGGAGGATGACTCGTGCAGACTGGTACGACAAAAACATCTAATGAACAGCCGCGGCGTGCCCGCAGACGGGTGACAATTGCGGATGTTGCCAACCATCTTGGCGTGACCAAAAGCACGGTAAGTCGAGCGTTGAACGGCTATACCGATATTTCGGATTCCACACGGTTGCGCATCAGTCGGGCGGCGGAGCGTCTTGGCTATCGCCCGCTCAGCCATGCTCAAGCAATTCGTACTGGACGGGTGCGGTCGCTTGGGCTGGTGCTTCAGGTTGACAACGAAGACAGCGCGCGCCCATTTCTTGCGGATTTCATCGCAGGGGTCACTCAAGCAGCGAGTGCCGAGAATTGGACCGTCACAATTGCAACCTCCGAAACCGAACGCGGGGTGCAGGAAACGCTGTCGCGTCTTGTCGACGAGCATAAAGCGGACGGGTTCATTCTTCCGCGCACGCGGTCACGCGACAAGCGTGTTGAGGCACTACGTGCGCAAAACATCCCGTTTATCATGTTCGGGCGTACCGAAGATCCGACAGGATGTTCTTGGTACGACATCAAAGGCGAAGACGCGATGCGTGCGGCAACGGCACGCCTTGCGAGCCAAGGGCACAAGCGGATTGCGCACGTACCGGGCGGCAGCGAATACACCTATTCCAAGCTGCGCATTGGCGGGTATCGCGACGGTTTGGCCGCCGCCGGCCTCTCAATTGACCCAGCCTTGATCACGGCGCCTGCAATTACGCATGACGGTGGAGAGGCTGCTACGCGGTCCCTTTTGATGATGGCAGAACCACCCACAGCGATCACCTTTGCTGTGGATCGCGCCGCACTTGGTGCTTACCGGGTGGCGCAAGACTTGGGACTGCACATTGGCAGCGATTTTTCAGTGATTGCTTATGACGGCATACCTGAAGGCGCCTATGCAAACCCTGCCCTCACGACCTTTGCGGTCAACAGCCGTCAGGCGGGGGACCGGCTCGCATCATTATTGATCAAACGAATTCGGGGCGCTGCTCCGGAAGAACTTCGCGAGTTGGCTCCGGCCACGCTCGTTGAGCGGGGGTCAGATGGGCCTCCACGTCTGACACCCGCCGAATTGGCGCAGTGTCTAAAGGACATACAAAAACGTGAAGTCCAATGGGAGGAACCAACATGAAACTTCAGAGAAAAACCAAATTATTGAGCAGCGCAGCACTTGCGCTGGTGATGGTGTCGGGTGCCGTCAATGCGGGTACGATCCGGTTCTGGACAACCGAGGAGCAACCTGAACGGCTTGCTAAGCAACAGGAAATGGCGGCTGAGTTTCAGGCGGCCACCGGCACCGAAGTGCAGGTCATTCCGGTGACAGAATCCGATTTGGGCACACGTGCGACGGCTGCATTTGCCGCCGGCGATTTGCCTGATGTGATTTACCATCCGCTGCAATATGCGCTGCCGTGGGCAGAAGCCGGTATCTTGGATACCGAGGCTGCATCAGAAGTTGTCGAAGGACTTGGCCAAGGCACGTTTGCACCTGGTCCACTTGCGATGGCAGCTGTTGAAGGTGGGGTCGCTTCTGTACCAGTGGATGGCTGGACCCAAATGATTGTCTACCGTGCGGATAAGTTCGAAGAAGCTGGCCTGGAGGCACCGACGTCTTTTGCCAATGTTGTCGCCGCATTGGAGAAGCTTCACAACCCACCAGAAATGTACGGTTTTGTTGCCGCAACAAAAGTGGATGAAAACTTCATGTCGCAGGTGCTGGAGCATGTGTTCCTCGCCAATGGCGTTTCACCGGTGAGCTATGACGGGGCTGCGGCGCTTGATCCGGCTGCAACCACCGAGGTGCTCGAATTCTACAAAGCCATTGCCGAAGCCTCTCCTCCCGGCGAACTGTACTGGAAACAATCACGCGAGCTGTTCTTTGCGGGCCAAGCTGCGATGATCATCTGGTCACCGTTTATTCTGGATGAGCTGGCCGGTTTGCGCGACAGCGCTCCGCCCACAATCAATGACGACCCGACCTCGTCCGAGCTGGCATCAAAGACTGGCATCGTAACCAATTTCTCTGGACCGTCGAACCCAGATGGGGCCGCATGGGGCGATGTGCGTTACTTTGGTATCACCAATGACGCTGACACCGATCTGGCCATGGATTTTGTGAAGTTCTCGATGGATGAAGGCTACACCCAAACGCTTTCCATTGCGCCGGAAGGCAAGTTCCCGGTGCGTCGCGGCACGGCAGATGAGCCATCAAAATTCTCAGAAGCCTGGTCGATGTTGCCTGTTGGTGTGGACCGTAAAGCGCCTCTTGGTGACCTATACGATCAAGCAATGATCAATGAAATTGTTGGTGGATTGGATGTCGCCAAGCGTTGGGGTGTTGCCGAAGGTCAGCTGGGACTCGCGTCCAAAATGATCAACAGCCAAGTCATCAACCGCGTGGTGCGTCAGTATATCGACGGCGAAATTGATGCCGCGGCCGCTGTCGCTGCCATGAACGAGCAACTTTCTGCCGTCGAGTAGAATGTGGCACGGTACCCTGCTCCGACATCCGTCGGGGGGGGATACCAATTATTCCGACCAATGGGTTGACCGGAGACCTTCATGAACATTGCAACCCCTCCTAAAGGGCGCGGCCCGCTGGCAAAGCGCGAAGCCCGGCTGGCGTGGTCTTTGCTGCTACCAACGATCACGATGGTGTCGTTGGTGGTGATTTTACCGTTGCTTGCGATTTTCTGGATCAGTTTTAAGCCCATTGGGCTCGCCGACCTGCGGCCTCCTGCACCCGTGTTGCGCGAGAGCTTGCGTGGATCGGGAGACGACTTGCGGATCGAATATCGGTTGCGAAATTCGAGCCAAGACACGGAAATAACCGACGTCACGATACGTGACACCTGGCCTGAAAGTCTGATTGTTGCCGGCGACTTACCTTCGGGATGTGATTTGGATGGCACCGTATTTGCCTGTGAGCTGGGCACTTTAGAACCCGGTTTCAATGAACGGCTGCGTGTGCCGGTTGTGTTGGCTGATGGCGCCGACAAAGATATGGCGGAAGACGCCGCCGAAGGCACCAAACCGCAGGTGCGCGGCGATGCAGAGTCGATCCTGACAAACTTTGAGTTCACGCTCGACAACTTTGCCAAGGTTTTTGACGGGGACGAATTCTGGTCGGTGATGTGGGTTACGATCTTCTACACCGTGTTTGGCACGGTCGGGGCATTGCTTTTAGGTCTGTTCGCGGCACTGCTTTTGAACAAGAGTTTCCGGGGGCAGGGCATCCTGCGCGGGCTCTACCTGTTTCCATATGTGGCCCCAGTGATCGCGGTGGCATTTACCTGGGTCAACCTGTTTGATCCGTTCTCGGGGTCGGCGAATGCGCTGCTTCTGCAGATGGGGGTAACCAGTGAGGCCATCAACTTCTTTGGACAGCGGCCGCTCGCGCTCATCATGGTGACTGTGTTCGAAATCTGGCGCTATTTTCCGCTCAGTTTTCTGTTCATCCTTGCGCGGCTTCAATCCATCGACACCGATATGTACGAGGCGGCGGATATGGACGGGGCCTCGCCGTTTCAGAAGTTTTGGTACCTGAGTTTGCCAATGTTGTTGGGCATTCTGTCGGTCCTCTTCCTGCTGCGATTCATTTGGACGTTCAACAAGTTTGACGACATCTTCCTATTGACTGGCGGAAACGCAGGAACACGCACATTGACCGTCAACGTCTATGAACAAGCGTTTGCGGTCTCAAATATCGGTGCTGGTGCTGCCGTGGCGGTTATCATCTTTGGCTGTTTGTTGGTGTTCAGTGTTTTCTTCTTCAAGTTTATCAGCCGGGAGGAAGGGCTATGAGCCTCTTACGGTATGGATATGTGAGTGGCCCCGTCATCGGCGCAATTTGGCTCTTTGTCCTCGCGACCACCATTTCGGTCACAATGTCTTTCGCCACCGGCGACGCGTTTAGACCAGCGTTGGCATCATCATTGGTTTTGGGTGCCTTGGCAGGTTGGATCGCAGTGACGTCGCAAAACAAAATCACAAAAATTGCCATGATCTCAGCTCTGGTTTTTGCAACTTCGCTCACAGGTTTCGGCCCGACCGTGATGCAAAGCACTGCAACATCTCAGGGATTTGTCGCAATCATGCTTGCTCTTGTGGTGGGCTGGTCAATTGTCGCGATCATGGTTGACGTTCCATTTGGAAGCTTGTCTCGGCATGAAATGGAGGAGGCCTGGATCCGTTTTTTGACCGGGTTTGGCTATGTTTTCTTCACCGCAATCGTGTTGATCCCGTTCTATGTAATGGTGATGACCTCGCTGAAGTCGCAATCAGATCTGCTGCAAAATCCGCTGGATTTCTCGCTGGACCTGGGCAAAGGCGCGGTGCTGTTTCGCAGCTACTATGAGCTGTTCCGAGACTTCAATTTTGGCACCTATATGTGGACCAGTTTCTATGTCTCTGTGCTGACAGTTTTGATAACGCTCGCGTTCTCCATTCCAGGGGCTTACGCCGTCGCACGCTTGAATTTTCGCGGTCAAAAGGCCTTTTCGCGCTCAATTCTCCTGATCTACATGGTGCCAATGATCGTTTTGGCGTTGCCAATCTACATCGCGTTTTCCGTCACTGGCCTGCGCAACACGGTGGTAGGCATCATTCTGATCTATCCGGTCACAACGATCCCCGTGGCGCTCTATATGTTGCAAGGCTATTTTCGTGGCCTGCCGCCGGAGGTGGAAGAGGCCGGTCTTATGGACGGTTTGAACCGCCTGCAGGTTATCTGGAAAATCACACTGCCTTTGGCTTTGCCCGCGCTGGCATCGGTGAGCCTGTATGTCTTCATGATTGCCTGGAATGAGTTCCTCTTGGCTTTCATGCTGTTGGACGATCCTTCGAAATTCACACTAACGCGTGGCGTCGCCATGCTTAACAGCTCAGAAATTCCCCGCGAACATCTGATGGCAGGGGCGGTCCTTGCGACCGTGCCGGTCATGGTTCTGTTCCTCGGGTTGGAGAAATTCATGACCAAAGGTCTTACTGCAGGGAGCGTGAAAGGATGAACGCGCAAGCTATGCCAGATATGGATGAACAAGCGCGCGCGATTTTGCGCGGCAATGATCGCGGCGGATACACCGTGCCGACCGCTGGATTATACCCCTATCAATGGAACTGGGACAGCGCCTTTGCCGCCTGGGGATTTGCCACCTTCGATGTCGAAAGAGGCTGGGATGAAATTGAGACTTTGTTCTCAGGCCAATGGGGCAATGGCATGGTGCCTCACATTCTGTTTCATCGCCCCGATCCGGGGTACTTTCCGGGACCCGAGGTGTGGGGCGGCATAGGGCCCGTGGCCTCATCAGGCATCAGCCAGCCACCAGTCGCCGCGAGTTTCGCGCGGCGGATTTATGATCTTGATCCAGAGGCGGGCCTGCCAGTGGTGGCTCGACTATTTCCGAAAATGCTGGCGTGGCACCGGTGGTTCATGGAGTGGCGTCTGGATCAGGGCGCAGTCTGTATCACACATCCGTGGGAAGCGGGGCGAGATAACACGCCAGATTGGGATGGGGCGATGGCGGGCATCGATCCCAAGGATGTTGGGGACTACACACGTCGAGACACCTCCCACGTTGATCCAGAGATGCGCCCCACGAAGTATGATTACGACAGGTATGTCTGGCTGGTGCGACTTGGTCGTCGTTTAAACTGGGATGAAGCTGCCTTGCTGGAGCAAAACCCCTTTCGCGTGGCCGACCCGACTATGACATTCACGCTTTTGCGCGCACAGCGTGACCTAGCGGCGCTAGGCCGTATACTGAAAGAAGACGTCAGCGAAATCGAAGCTGCGATCGCCATCTTGGAAGCGGGTGCCGAGACGCTCTGGAACGCCGATCTTGGCAGCTATGATGCCCGTGATGTCCGCTCGGGCCAATGGGCCAATTGCGTATCCAACGCCTCTTTTCTGTGTTGGTATGCCGGGATACAAAAACCCGCCATGGAAGCGCAATATGACCGCATCACGTCGGTCTGCACCTATCCGGTTCCCAGCCACGACCCAAGCTCCGACCGGTTTGATCCCAAACGCTATTGGAGAGGGCCTACGTGGGGCATCATGAACGCGCTCATCGGGATTGGCTTACAGGACTGCGGCCTTGTTGAAAGAGCAGAAAGCCTGCGCACATCCACGGCTGACTTGATCCGCGAACATGGATTTGCCGAGTATTTCGACCCTCTTACAGGAGACGCCGCAGGTGGAGGCACATTCACCTGGACTGCGGCTGTATGGCTGGGCTGGGCCTCACCGTCACGTCCAAAAGGAGCGTTCTAATGGGATCGATTAAACTTGAAGGCGTCGAAAAATGGTTTGGCGATGTCCAAGTCATCAAAGGCATCGATCTTGACATCGAGGACGGCGAATTTGTCATTTTTGTCGGTCCGTCCGGTTGCGGAAAATCCACATTGCTGCGGATGATCGGCGGCTTAGAGGAGACCTCACGCGGGGCCATTAGGATCGACGGTCGCGACGTGACGGCCGAGCCACCGGCAAAACGTGGCCTGACAATGGTGTTCCAAAGTTATGCGCTCTATCCGCATATGAGCGTGCGTGACAACATGGGGTTTTCGCTCAAAACTGCAGGCGCCCCCAAAACTGAGATCGACGATAAAGTCAATCATGCAGCCAGTGTGCTGAAGCTGGAGCAATACCTCGATCGACGCCCCAAGGACCTGTCTGGCGGCCAACGTCAGAGGGTTGCGATCGGGCGGTCAATAGTGCGCGACCCAACGGCCTTCTTATTTGATGAGCCATTGTCGAATTTGGACGCGGCGCTCCGTGTGGAGATGCGTTACGAAATTGCCAAACTTCATCAATCCCTTGGATCAACGATGATCTATGTGACGCACGATCAGGTCGAAGCCATGACGCTTGCGGACAAGATCGTGGTCTTGGAGTTCGGCACAGTTGCCCAGGTCGGGTCGCCACGCGAACTCTATGAACGTCCGGCCAATCTATTTGTGGCGCAGTTTATTGGCTCACCAAAGATGAATGTCATTCCATGCAGCGTAAAAGGGTCTTCGTATAGCCTCCCTGGCGGGCGTGGCGGCGACTATCACGGTGCGGGCGAAGCTACCCAGCTTGGCATTCGCCCTGAACACATGGAAATTATGTCTGTTGGAGAGGGCGCGTTGGACAGTGTGATTGATGTCGTCGAGTATCTTGGCGCTGACTGTTTTGTCATCTTGGACTGTGGCGCGTTTGGGAAATTAACGGCCCGCGTTTCTGGAGAAACGAGTTTGAAATCAGGCGACAGAGTTGGCTTGAGTTTCCCGACTGACCGAATTCATTTCTTCGATAGAGAGGGAAGAGCGGTGGATTGAATTCAGAGCCCGCATCTACGCCGCGTCAATGTCACCGAAAAGGATTTATGCCGGTCGATAAGCACGAGAGACTAGAGTTTTAACCCGTTTACTATCAGCTAAGGACTGGTTGAAACCAAGGTGTAAAAGTTGCAGAACGACCGCCCTTTGAGCACATCGCACCTTTCAAGGGTTGCCGTGAAAATGGTGTCTGCTTAGGTGCTGACTTTAGGAACCGATGATAAAGACCTGACTTGATCAAGTTGCAATTCCGCGCGGGATCTTGCGCGATTTGTAATTCTGCAACTTGTATTGAATGGCAGCTTTTGGAACGCCGAAATACAACGTTCCACATACCGTTCAACGTCCGGGTTGGGCCGTTCACTTCGCTCGGCACATTGGGGCGGATTCCGGTCAATCGTTCAGCTTGCGGCAAAATTCTCCTTACAGTCCGGCGTTTCAGCTGGCCATTTCCGCTTTGGGCTGAAAGCTGTCATTGTGTAAGTTGAGATCAATGGCGCCTTGGTCCGCATTGCCGACCTCGAACCCACTAAATTGCTGCACCAATGCGCCAACGGCAGCTTAAGGAAAGCTGCAATGCAGCACTTAGGGACCCGGTAAACGGCGGCTTAGGGCCGTCTGTGAGGGCGGCCCTGTGATTTAGATTTCTACCGCCTCGGAGATCGACAACGCATCTTCCAGTTCTACACCGAGGTATCGGACTGTGCTGTCCATCTTGGTGTGTCCAAGCAAGAGCTGAACAGCCCGTAGGTTACCGGTCTTCCGGTAGATCTGTGCAACCTTCGTCCGTCGCATTGATTGAGTTCCATACGCGCTCGGCTCCAGCCCTATCGATTTCACCCAGTCTCGGACAAGGCGCGCGTATTGCCTGGTCGAAATATGAAGCCGTTCGTGAAATCGCCCCGGCCAAAGGAATTCGGAGCCGATCACAAGCGGCTCTTCCATCCATCTCAAAATAGACTTCCGTGTTCCCTCGGTAATCTCAAAGCGGACAGATTTCTGCGTTTTGCTTTGAATTATCGAGGCCCGCTCCTTGACTTGACCCGCGGCGAAAACGTCCGCCACCATCAGTTTGACCAGATCGCACCCCCTAAGCTTGCTGTCGATGGCAAGATTGAACAAAGCTAGGTCGCGATGATTTTCAGCGATCTCAAGTCGAACGCGAATTGCCCAGACATGCTTGGGCAGTAGCGGACGTTTCTGTCCAACAATGCGGCCTTTGTTCCAGGCAGGGCGACATGCTCGAATAGCGGGTAAGTTTGGTGTTTGCATGGTGGATCCTCCGGTCCGCCACTCCCTCCCACGGCGACAACCCGAGGTTGACCTGGCTACCATATCACAGGATTCTGCACGGCCTCCGAGGTCCGCTCCGATCCCATTCTGACTGATGCTGCGCATGGTACAAACGGCAGCAATGCGCAGATAGCTGACTTTGCAAAGTCTGTGCGATTTTCCGGAGGCGGACATTGATCCTGATCGTGGCCAATGACGGCTCCAAGCCCAATTCGACTGACGCCGCAAGATGCATAATTGGCAGCCTTTCGCAGCAAGCGGACTCTGCAAAGTCTCGCGAACGAGCGATAATGGTAGTTGGCGCCGCACACATCCTGCGACGGCTGTCAGCCCCAAGAGGGTATCGCCATTCTTCTCATGCCTGACTAAATAGACAGTTACTTAGTCAGGATAGGAAACTATTAGTTTTTCGAAGTTAGGCTCGCCGAATAACTGCTCTCTGAGAGACCTACGGACTATGAAGACCATTCGCGGTTATTTGCGCCTTCGCAGTAGCCTTGCCCTGGCTATCCTTGTCGCGGCAGGGATTTCCGCTTTTGTCGTTTCTTCGGTGGGGCACAAGGGCGTCATGGGCAGCTCGGTTAACGCGCAGGTCTTAGGGCAGTTGTTGGTTTCCACTTCCGAGCTTTCGCTGGCATTCTCTGATTTGAGCGATCCTGAACGTGCTCAGAGCGCGAATATTGCAGAAGGCAACCTAAGGCGAAATTCCAGAGTTGGAGCTGCCGCTCTCGGCGAAATTGAAGATAGGCTTGCGCGTGGTTTGTTTGACGGAGAAAGCAAACGCGTTCTCACGCAATCTTCGTTGAATCCCATCACCGAGTTTCATGAAATCCTGAAGATTGCGGGAATTGCTGGTGATACAGAGACACCGGTCAGAAGGAAAGTTCGGGCTGGAGAGTTGGGAGAAGAGTTGAGTGCTCGAACGTTGCCCGTGTTCATGGAGCTTTACCAGCTGGAGGTCTCGTCAGCAGAAGAAGCTGGCGCCAAACAAAAACTCTACACCCGAGTGGCATTGGTGCTTGGAGCCTTTGGCGTTTTTATCACGATCGCCTTTGTGCAACGGCCGATGGAGCGGTTTGTTTTGCGGTCTCACGCGGCGCTGGAAGCCAGTCGAAAAGAGGCTGAATCCGCCCGCAAAGAGGCCGTAACAGCGCGGCGCGCAGCCGAGGATGATCGCGCAAAAGCCGAAGCCGCATCGCAAGCCAAATCGGCCTTTTTGGCAACGATGAGCCACGAAATTCGAACGCCGCTTAATGGCGTTATGGGTGTGAGTGAATTGCTTCATGAAAGCGAGGCAGATCCTGAGCGCAAGCATATGCTTGAGCTGGTCGTGAAAAGCGGCAACTCATTGCTGCAGATCATCAATGACGTGTTGGATTTGGCCAAGATTGAAGCAGGAAAGGTTGAGCTTACCGAAGAGACGTATGATGCCCGGAAAATGTGTGAAGAAGTCCTGGAACTGTTCTCAGCACAAGCACACCGAAAGGGCATCAAACTTAGCCTCGAGGCACCAACGGATGCACAACCCTGGCTGTGCACTGGTTACGGGAAACCGGTTCGTCAAATTCTGCTCAACCTGGTGAATAACGCGCTGAAATTTACAGACAACGGTGCGATAACCGTGTTTTTGAAGCGTCATCACTTACAACAGCCCGGGGACCAAGGGCGCCTGTCTATTTCTGTTGAGGATACCGGGATTGGTATTTCTGAAGATGCACAGTCGAAGATCTTTGAGCAATTTACTCAGGCAGACGGCTCTACAACAACAAAATACGGCGGCACTGGCTTGGGGCTATCCATTGCCCAAAAGCTTTGTGAACAAATTGGTGGTGAGCTTTCAGTGGTGTCTCAATTGGGGCAAGGGTCTACGTTCACCGTCGAATGTCCGGTGACCTGCAAAGTGGGCTCGCTAAAGCCGCACACTGAACCTCTGCTTGAAGGCCGGTGGGCCGGTCATGTTCTGCTTGCGGATGACAACAAGGTGAACCTGCTGGTCGCCAGTAAAATGGTCTCTGGTCTGGGCTTGACTGTGGAAACGGCCGTTGACGGGACAGATGCGCTGAACAAATTCAAAGCAGGGCGTTTCGACCTCGTTTTGATGGATGTCCGTATGCCCAACATGGATGGGCTGGACGCCACGCGTGCCATTCGCGCCTATCAAAAGTTGGAGGGAGCGCCACCGACACCAATTGTCGGGCTGTCTGCCAACGCCATGAACGAGCATCGAGAGGAAGGGCTGTCGTCTGGCATGTCCGGCTATCTTTCGAAGCCACTAAAAAAGGCCGCTTTGATTGCTGAATTCGAGCGGCTCGACTGTTTCAAGCAAGCAAACCAATCCGAAGGATCGTCTCAATGCGCATGACCACAACGCTTTTTTCTCTGTCTTGCGGCTTTGGAGTCGGCGCGTTTCCCGCTTTGGCGCATGACAACAAGGTGCTGGTGTACAACTGGTCCGATTATGTCGCCGAAGATGTGTTGGAAACTTGGGAAGAGGATACCGGTTTTGGCATCGAAATTGACAGCTACGCAAATGCCAATGAGGCGGAGGCACGTCTTATCGCGCGCGGCACCGGTTATGATATTGTTGTCGTATCCAGCGAGACTGTTGGGCGCATTATAGCAAGTGGTGGCGTTCAAAAACTTGTTCCAGAGAACTTTCCGGATATTGTGAAGCCATTGCCATATTTGGAGGACCTCTTGTTTTCCAATGTGCCCGAAGCGCGAGATTACCTGGTACCATATATGTGGGGAACCACTGGGGTCGCTTATAACATTGAAGAGGTTGCGGCGCGCATTCCCGACGCGCCAACTGACAGCTGGGCGTTGATTTTCGATCCCGAGAACGCCAAGCGCATGGCTGATTGCGGCATCACAATAGTGGACTCAAACGAAGAGGTTGTGGCCGCAGCGCTGGCCTATTTGGGAAAGAACCCACGCTCAAAAGATCCTGAAGATTTGGCCGCCGCTTTTGAAGTTTTAACTGCGATTGAGCCCTACATCGCAGACTTCAACACCGAGCAATATGACGATCTAATGAACGGGGAGATCTGTCTCTCGTTGACTTGGAGCTCTGAGGGATTGGGGCCGATGCTCGAAGGAGAGGGGGGCTTTCAATATGTGATCCCTAAGGAGGGGACCAATATTTGGGCGGATGTGATTGTGATGCCGATCGATGCCAAACATTTGGAGCTGGCCAACAAGACGATCAATCACCTGATGAATAGACAGAACCTGGCCTTAGGGGTTGAGTATCTATTTGGCGCGATCAGTTCGGAAGAGATTGTGGATGTCGTAGACAGCTCCCTATTTGAGTACCCGGCCCTTTCACTGCCCGAGGACATCCGTGAGGTCTTGTATTTGGCGCCTCAGTTTACGGGAGCGGAAAAGGAAGCACTCGACAAGAGATGGCGCCAGTTGCAGCTCGGAATGTAGCGGGCAAGAAGCAAAAGGAAGTACATCTGCGTCTTCTTTTCAGGACAGTTATCCCACAAATGGGCGTTCACCAATTGGAAAAGCGGTTTGAGAGCCGTCTGAGTTGAGACGACAGCGGTAACGGTATTAACATTCCCGTCCATTTGTCATCCGAAAGCTCGATCCTTACACGCGAGATGGGTGGATGGGGGAAGCCGATGACCCAGTGGATGCTTATCGCTTCAGGACGCCCATGCTCAGTCACTGTGCTTTACGGACACAATGGCGCGTATCCGACGCGGGATCGGATGATCCGGCATCACCTCGATCCGCCAGGTGCGCACCGCGTGGAAAGCGGCTGAGCTGACATTGCCTGACGTGCTTTGGCTAAGCCGCATTCCGGAAGCGGTGCCCAGTGGATTGAAGGTGGACCGGTAACGGGCCGTTCTATTTGCGCCCGGCAGGCCCGCAGCTTTCCCGGACGACAAGATCGCCGTGCAGTCGTTCGCTGGCCTTCTCAGTGCTTTGCCCTTCCAACCCATCCAGAAGGATCGCCATGGCGCGCTCGCCAATCTTGTTGCGCGGTTGGCGGATCGTGGTCAGGGCCGGAGTGATGTTGCTGGCAAAGGGAATGTCGTCAAAGCCAATCACGGAAAAATCGCGTGGCACATCAAACCCACGCAGGCGCAAGGCGGCGATCACGCCAATGGCGGTGTTGTCATTGAAGCAGAAGAAGGCTGTGGGCAGGGTGTCCTTGATGAAAAGGCGTTCCACGGCAGCACGGCCGCCTTCGCTGCTGCCATCGCCCTCGATGCGCCAATCGGCCAGTTCTTCGGCGCATTCTGCCAGGCCTTTGCGATAGCCTTCGTGGCGCAGATCGGAGAGCACGTCGCCGGTGCCACCGCCGACAAACACGATGCGGCGATGGCCAAGAGACACCAGATATTCGGTTGCCATTTTGGAGGCGGCCACGTCGTCCACACCGACAAAATCGGTCTCGGCGGTTTCCAATGGGCGGCCCACAGCGACCAGAGGGGGCAATTGTGTAACCGGATCTTGCGGCGCGCCTGCGACGGGCAGGTGGCCGGTTAGGAGAACAAGCCCATCCGCCACACCCGTTGCCAGAAAGCGCATATGGTTCTCTTCCAGCGAAATCGCGCCCTCGGTGTTGCCGATCAACACGCCGTAGCCGCGGGCGTGTGCTTCCTTTTCCAGGCCGATCAGGACCCCTGGGAAATTCGGGTCGGCAATGGAGGGTGTTAGCACCATGACCATTTTGGAGCGTTTCATGCGCAGGTTCTGCGCCATCACATTGGCGGTGTAGCCGGTGCGCGCGATGGCATTGGTCACCTTCTTGCGCGTGCTCTCCGCCACCTTTTCTGGGTTCCGAATCGCGCGGCTGACCGTGGCAATGGAGACACCGGCAAGCTTGGCGACGTCCTCGATTGTGGCAGATTTCTTGGGTGGCAATGACACGTTTGGCGCGCCTGTTGGTTTGGTGTTTTTGTTTATGCGCACAAGGCGGTTAGAAGCCTTATAGCCGCAATGCGGCATCGTGAAAAGGTTTACAGTGCATGATGTAAAGGTTTACATGGGTAATGAAAACGTTTACATAAATCAATCAACACCCCCCAGAGTGGGGTGAAAATTCAGGGAGGAGACGACGTGCCGGATGGCCAGTCTATAGGTGTGCCGATTTTGTCGGCGGACGGGATCAGTAAGTCATTTGGCTCGGTCCCGGTTCTGTTCAGCGTCAGCATGGACATTCGCGCCGGAGAGGTGCACGCGCTTATTGGAGAGAATGGCGCGGGCAAGTCGACATTCATGAAAATCCTGTCCGGGTTCCTACAGCCTACGTCTGGCCATATCCGCTTGGACGGCGTGGACACCGAGTTGCCCGGCAATGGTCAGTCGGAGGCTTTGGGGATTGTTCTGATCCACCAAGAGCTCAATCTCGCCGAGCAGATGACCGTTGAGGAAAACATTTTCCTTGGGCGCGAAATCATGAGCCGGGGCGTGTTGGATAGGGCCACGATGCGCGCCATGGTGCGCGGCTATCTGGATGACATCGGCCTCGACATTTCGCCTGAAGACCGCATTTCTGATCTCTCGATTGCGCAAAAGCAGATGGTTGAGATTGTCAAAGCCATCAGTCGCGATGCGCGCGTTCTGATCATGGACGAGCCAACTGCGGTTTTGACCGAAGCGGAAACCGAGTTGTTCTTCGCGCAGGTGCGCCGCTTGAAGGCACGCGGCACCGCGATTGTCTTTGTCTCCCACAAGCTGGCCGAAGTCAGTGCGATTTCCGATCAAGTGACCGTGCTGCGGGACGGGCAATGGATTGGCACCCACGCGGCAAGCGACGTGACACCAGACACAATGGCGCAAATGATGGTGGGGCGCGAGTTGAGCGACTTTTACCCGCCGATGAACGAAGTGGATGTGGATGCAGATCGCGTGCTTGAGGTGCGTGATCTGGTGGCGCCCGGCGTACACAATGTCAGCTTTGACCTTAGGAGAGGGGAAATCCTCGGGTTTTCAGGGTTGATCGGCGCCGGGCGTACAGCGGTTTTTGAGGCCATTTGCGGCCTGATCCCGCGCGAGCGTGGCGCCATCACCTTTGATGGATCCTCCGCACAATTTGGATCTGTGGCAGAGGCGCGAGACGCGGGTGTTGTCTACCTGACCAAAGACCGCAAAGAGAAAGGCCTGTTGCTGGGACAAAAGATGCGCCCCAACCTGTCCCTTTTTGCATTGCCGAAGTTTGTCAAAGGGCTGAGCGTGGATCGCAAAGCGGAAGACGCCGCACTGGAGCGGGCCATTCGCCGCTTTGATATTCGGGCCCGTGATCCCAACGTGAGGGTTGGCGATCTGTCCGGCGGCAATCAGCAAAAGCTGTTGCTGGCCAAGGTGATGGAATGTGATCCGCGGGTTTTGATCATTGATGAGCCAACTCGGGGCATCGATGTGGGCACCAAACAGCAAATCTATCACTTCATTGCGGCAATCGCAGCTGAAGGTGTGTCGGTGATCGTGGTGTCCTCTGAAATGCCGGAGATCATTGGCCTGTGCCACCGTGTGGTGGTGATGCGCGAGGGCGAAATCACCGGGGTCGTGACCGGCGATCATATCAACGAAACAGAAATCGTGCGCTACGCCGCAGGACTGAAGCGGGAGCATCAACAATGACCGAGACAACCATGAATTCAGCCAAACCTTCACTGTTGCGCGGTTTTGACCTTAAGGCCGCCGGCCCTGCCATTGCATTGCTCATCCTCTGTTTAATTGGGTTTCTGCTCAATCCAGCGTTCTTGAGCGAGGGCAATATCACCAACTTGCTGACGCGCTCAGCCTTCATTGGCATCATTGCGGTTGGCGCGACATTCGTGATCACCGCTGGTGGGATTGACCTATCCGTAGGCTCGATGGCTGCCGTCATCGCTGGGGTGATGATCATCGTGATGAACAGTGCGGTGGACACCTTTGGCACAGGGGTCACCACGGTGCTGATCGGCTGCGGATGTTCCATCATTCTTGGCCTCGGCGCGGGCCTTGTGAACGGTTTTTTGACCACCAAAGGCAAAATCGAAGCTTTCATTGTGACCCTGGGGACCATGGGCATCTATCGCTCGCTGGTGACCTATTTTGCGGACGGCGGCACGTTGTCTCTCAACTATGACATCCGTGGCGTGTACCGCCCGGTCTACTACGACAGCTTCTTT
Source organism: uncultured Shimia sp. (assembly GCF_947493595.1). Lineage (GTDB taxonomy): Bacteria > Pseudomonadota > Alphaproteobacteria > Rhodobacterales > Rhodobacteraceae > Shimia. Next base: position 49,986 of record NZ_CANLRL010000011.1, read on the forward strand.
GGCCTGCCTATTCCGGTTTGGGTGTTCATCGTTGTCTCCATTGCAGGGTGGTTCCTGCTGAACCGAACAGCGTTTGGCCGCTACTGTACCGCCATTGGCTCCAACGAGAGCGTGGCAAAATACTCGGCCATCAAAGTCGACCGTGTAAAAACGCTGACCTATGTGATCCAGGGTCTTTGCGTCTCGCTGGCCACCATCATTTATGTGCCGCGCCTTGGTTCCGCATCGTCCTCAACCGGTGTGTTGTGGGAGCTGGAAGCCATCGCCGCGGTGATCATTGGCGGCACCGTGCTCAAGGGCGGTTATGGCCGGATTGGCGGCACCATTCTGGGCGCTCTCATCCTGACCACAATCGGCAACATTCTGAACTTCACTGACATGATCTCCAACTATCTCAACGGGACCATGCAGGGCCTCATCATCATCGTGGCCGTCTGGCTGCAACGCGGAGATTGGGGCCGCAATAAGTCGGCAGACTAAACGCCGACACACCACACAAAGAGTTTCTCGCAGAGCTTTGCGCGAAAGAACCGGACGTCACCGGAGAGGAGAGGTGCGTCCAAATCACAGGGAAGTCAAAGACCTTTTAGGGAGGAAACCATGAAGACCTTTACCAAATTTGGGGCCTTGGCCACTGCGGCCACCATCGCCCTCACCGGCTGGGCAAGTGCCGATACCATCAAGATCGGCGTGAGCTACCCAACACCAACCCACGCCTGGGCAGCTGGTATGAACTGGCATGCTGAAAAGGCTGAAGAACGACTGGAGGCACTCTATCCGGATGTGGATCTGATCCTGGTGAATTCGCCAGATCCATCCGCGCAAGCAAGTGCACTTGAGGATCTTGTGTCTGTGCATGGCATTGATGCACTTGTTGTGCTGCCGTTTGAAAGTGAGCCGCTCACCGATCCGGTGTTGAATGTCAAAAAATCCGGCGCGTTAATCACAGTTGTGGATCGTGGCTTAAGCCAGCCGGGCATTGAGGACATCTATGTTGCGGGTAACAACCCGGAGCTGGGCCGTGTGTCGGCGGAGTATATGAAAACCCGCCTCAAAGATGGCGACAATATTGTGGTGCTGCGCGGCATTCCAACGCTGATCGACAACGAGCGCTTTGATGCCTTCATGGCCGAAATCGAAGGCTCCGGCATCAACGTTTTGGACCACAAGCACGCTAACTGGAACCGTGATGACGGTTTCGAAGTGATGCAGGACTTCCTGTCGCGCTTCCCAGACATCGACGCGGTTTGGGCGCAGGATGATGACATCGCGATTGGTGTTGTTGCCGCGTTGAAACAGGCCGGCCGTGATGGCGATGGCATGTTTGTTGTCGGCGGCGCCGGCATGAAAGAGACCATCAAAGGCATCATGGATGGCAACGAACTGGTGCCGGTCGACGTGCTCTATCCGCCGGCGATGATTGCCACCGCGATGGATGTGACCGTGTCCGCGTTCAAATCCAATGGCCCTGTGGCTGGGCGCTACATCCTCGGTGCGACGCTGATTACACCTGAGAACGCGGCGAGCTTCTACTTCCCGGATTCGCCGTTCTAAAGCGCCATTCGGGTACCCGAGAAGAGGCCCTTTCTCCCAAGGGGCCTCTTCTTCAAACAGGAGAAAAATCATGCAGACAATCAAAGGTCCCGCACTGTTTCTGGCGCAGTTTGCTGGCGACGACGCCCCGTTCAATTCCTGGGACAGCATCACCAAATGGGCCGCTGATTGTGGCTACAAGGGCGTGCAGGTGCCCAGCTGGGACGGACGCTTATTTGATCTCGCTCGCGCGGCCAGTTCACAGAGCTATTGCGAAGAGCTGGTTGGCGTAGCGCGCGAAAATGGCGTCGAAATCACAGAATTGTCCACACATTTGCAAGGCCAGTTGGTCGCGGTGCATCCGGCGTATGACGAAGCTTTTGACGGCTTTGCCGCCCCAGAGGTGCGTGGCAATCCCAAGGCGCGGCAGGCTTGGGCCGTGGAGCAGGTGAAGCTGGCGATCACCGCGAGTTACAATCTGGGCATCGCATCACACGCGACATTTTCTGGCGCTTTGGCGTGGCCCTATATTTACCCCTGGCCACAGCGGCCCCCGGGATTGATCGACACAGCCTTTGACGAATTGGCAAAACGCTGGCGGCCGATCCTGGACCATGCGGATCAAATGGGCGTGGATATTTGTTATGAAATCCACCCAGGCGAAGACCTGCACGATGGCGTGACCTTTGAGATGTTCCTTGAACGGGTCGACAACCATGCGCGGTGCAACATGCTCTATGACCCCAGCCACTTCGTGCTGCAGTGTTTGGACTATGTCGGCCATATCGATGACTACGCCGACCGGATCAAGATGTTCCACGTCAAAGATGCCGAGTTCAATCCGACCAGTAAGCAGGGCGTCTATGGGGGCTATCAAAGCTGGGTAGATCGCGCTGGGCGGTTCCGCAGTCTTGGCGATGGTCAGGTCGATTTTGGCAAGGTCTTCAGTAAAATGGCGGCCAACAACTTTGATGGTTGGGCCGTTGTGGAATGGGAATGCTGCCTGAAACACCCGGAAGACGGCGCCCGCGAAGGAGCGGCGTTTGTGCGCGATCATATCATTCGCGTGACCGAAACGGCCTTTGACGATTTTGCCGATGGTGGCACCGATGACGACGCCAACAAACGTATGCTGGGGATTTCGTGATGAGTGAGTTTGAAAGACCGATCCGGTTGGGCATGGTCGGCGGCGGTAACGATGCCTTTATCGGCGCTGTGCACCGCATCGCGGCGCGAATTGATGGGCAATTTGATCTTGTTGCGGGCGCACTGTCCTCTACGCCTGAAAAAGCGCAGGCGTCGGGGAAAGCTCTGGGGCTTGCTCCAGACCGGACCTATGATGACTTCAAAGCCATGGCGATCCGCGAGGCGCGACTAAAAGAAGGCATTGAGGCTGTGGCGATTGTCACACCCAACCATGTGCATATGGCCGCGGCGCGGGAGTTTCTGAAGCGCGGTATCCATGTGATCTGCGACAAACCATTGACCTCCACTTTGGCGGATGCGCGCAAGATGGCACAAGCGGTGGAGAAATCGGACGCGCTGTTTGTTTTGACCCACAACTACACTGGTTATCCGCTGATCCGACAAGCGCGGGACATGGTCGTCAATGGAGACTTGGGCGACATTCGTGTGGTGCAGGTTGAGTATCCGCAGGACTGGCTGACAGAGGCCCAGCCCGAAGACAACAAGCAGGCCAGCTGGCGTACTGATCCCGCGCGTTCCGGGGTAGGCGGGTCCACAGGGGACATTGGCACCCATGCCTTCAATCTTGCGTGTTTCGTGACTGGCCTGACACCGGAAAGTCTCTGTGCGGACCTTCAGAGCTTTGTTGACGGGCGGCAAGTGGATGACAACGCCCATGTGATGCTGCGGTTTGCGGAGGGTGCGCGGGGCATGCTGTGGTGTTCACAAGTTGCCCCAGGCAACGAAAATGCGCTGCGGTTGCGGGTCTACGGCTCCAAGAGCGGCATAGAATGGGGGCAGGAAAACCCCAATGTGATGCGCTACACGCCTTTTGGCGAACCGACCCGACTACTCACGCGGGCCGGAGCGGGCGCTGCTGGGCAGCCGGACCATTTGACACGCACCCCCGGTGGTCATCCGGAGGGGTATCTTGAGGGCTTTGCCAATATCTACCTCGAGGCTGCGGAGTGCATCCGGGCGGGACGCACCGGTCAACAAAGCTCCAAACACGTTGCGTTACCCGGATTAGAGGAGGGCATGGCGGGCATGCGATTCATTGATGCCTGTGTGCGCAGCTCGGCGCGGAATTCGGCGTGGGTGTCTCTCAAATAGGATCGTATGACTTCATTCGTCATCTCACCGAAGGTGAGAAAGCGTGCAGGACGCGGGACATTCCGGGTGACCGCAGCCGGGAGTTTCTGGTGAGGCGGTTGCCCTCAGCATCGGCTGATGAGGTCTTCAGGTCGCAAATCTGCCGGCACGTTCATCGGCGTGAGGACTTGGGTTGTCGAAATCGCCTGCATTGCGGGGTCTCCGATAAGCCCATGAAAGGCAAGAAAGTGGTCGAACGCGGCGCGAATGTCGCGTTGCAGATCATGGTGGAGAACGAAGCTGATCTTGTCTTTGACCAGCAACTCTTTGTTCTCTCGATCCAGGTCATGCGCCACATACACGAGTGGTTTCAATCTACAGTGCTCAAGATTTTCAAGGATCGCCTTATTGCCGCCTCCCATTGAGTAAACAGCCTGCAGGTCTACGACGTTCTCCAGTTTCTGAGTGAGTTGGCTTGCCGTTTCTGAATCGATCCCGCCGCCGCCTTGTAGAGAAACAACCCGCAGGTTTGGACTGAGCCGCAATAAGGCCTTTTGAAAAGCGATTTCGCGATCCTCCTCTCCCACGAAGTGTTCGTGGCTGCGGGTTGCCAAAACAGTTCCGGACCGGTCCCCAAGAGTTTTGGAAATGAGATAGGCGGCTGTACGTCCGGCGCCTGCATTGTCTAAGCCCACGTAAGCTAACCTGTCGCCGCCGCCGAGGTCCGTGACCAAAGTGACCACGGGAATCCTAGACGCGTGAAGTTTGTGCACCGCGGACCGTATTGCGGGAGTGTCCTTGGCTTTCAGGCACACGCCATGACTGCCCCGTTTGTGAATGCGCTCAAGCGCGGCGATAACTTCGGCCTCTTGCATGATTTCCTGCAACAGAAAGCGCGGTCGACAGACTGCTGAACTGATGTGGGGCAAAACGGCCTCAGTTGCGGATTTGACCTCGCGGCTGAAACGCGCGGGGGCCTCGATCACGAAGTCAAAGAACATGCGCCGCCCGCGTGCGGCAAGCTGTGCTTCTTGTGCCGTCAGCTCTTCGATTGCGGCGGTTACACGTTGTTTGGTCTGGGCACTGACATTGGCGCGATTGTTCAGGACCCTGTCGATGGTTGCGGTGCCTAGGCCAGCTTGCCGTGCAATTTCTTTGATGGGAAAGCGATGGGTCATTGATGTTTTTTTGATGTGTTTGAGGCCGAAAATCAATCCTCACTCCCGCTAAAATGAGTGCAAATAGGGAGGAAACAGCATGGCGCACACTTATGACTTAACCGGATTCTACGATCCACAAAAATGCGACGTGAGAGACTTTGAAACATGTCTTGAGCAGGTGACACGCCCGGAAAACGTGCCGCTGGCGATGGCAATCGAAAAGAACATTCCCGTCTATGACGGCGGTAAGCTTCAGGCCGCCTTAGAAGGTGAGAGCCGCCGATCCGTGATGGCGGAGTGGGCGCGGGTATTGCGAAGTGGGGCCGGCATTGTCGTGCTGAAAGGGGCGTATCGTGACACTCGCGTACTGGATGAGGCCACTGAGATTTACGAACGTATTATTGAGCAGGAAAAGCAAAACTCAGGAGGAGGCGCGGATCACTTTGCAGCGTCCGGTGCCAATGATCGTATCTGGAACTCGCTACAAAAGCTTTGCGAGGCTGTCCCTGTTGTGTTCATGCGCTACTTTGCCAATCCGGCGATTGCGGCCGTGTGTGAGGCTTGGCTGGGGCCAAACTATCAAATGACGGCACAGGTTAATCTGGTGCATCCCGGCGGTGCGGCGCAGCAGGCCCATCGCGATTATCACCTTGGGTTTCAAACGGCAGATGTGAGCGCAGCCTATCCAGCGCATGTGCATGAGGTGTCGCCGGTTTTAACCCTTCAAGGTGGAGTGGCCCATTGTGACATGCCGTTGGAAAGCGGCCCAACCAAGCTGTTGCCGTTTTCGCAAACCTACAAGCCTGGCTATGCCGCCTGGCGGCGTGAGGACTTTCGGGCAGTATTTGAGGAGCGTTGTGTACAGCTTCCGCTGTCTAAGGGCGATGCAGTGTTTTTTAATCCAGCTCTGTTTCACGCGGCGGGGGCAAACAGTAGCGCGGATATCCATCGGTTTGTGAATCTGCTGCAAGTGTCTTCCGCCTTCGGGCGAGCTATGGAGACTGTTGACCGAGAGAAGATGTGCCGTTTGGTGTTTCCTCATGCCGTGCGGGCTTCCTCAGAAGGGACTTTGACACAAACTGAACTCTCCGCAGCCATTGCAGCTACCGCAGAGGGCTACTCGTTTCCGACAAATCTGGACCGCGATCCGCCGTCAAATGGGCTGGCGCCAGAAACACAAGCCGCTTTCTTTCAGCGCGCTATTGAGGAAGGACTGAGTGTAGAGCAGTTCTGTGCAAGGCTTACGCAAATGAAAGCTTTGAAACTGGCGCCCTGAGAGACACAGAGTGTCTAGATTGGACCAGAGCGGGGCATCGTGAGTTTCACACGATGCCCCGTTTGATTTCTGCGAAAGCTCACTTAATGTCAGATGAGATCAACCGGCGCGCCAGTTTTCAGGGACTGATCTGCAGCATCCGCCAGTAACTGCGCTTGCAAACCGTCTTCAATGCTTGGTGCTGGTGGCGTGTTGTTCTCCACAGCGGCAACAAAATGCGCCATTTCGGCACGATAGGCCGCTTCATACCGCTCCAAGAAGAAGTGTTGCACCGGCGCCCGTGCGAATCCAGCCTCGGTCGCCATTTCTACCGTTGTTTCGTGCACATTTTCGGCACGCAACATGCCACGTGATCCATGCACTTCGATCCGTTGATCGTACCCGTAGCTGGCGCGACGCGAGTTGGTGATCTGGCAGATTTTGCCGCTGGCTGTGGAGAGCGTGACAGCGGCGGTATCCACATCACCTGCGTCGCCAATTTCGGGATCCACGAGCGCAGACCCGATAGCATAAACGCGAACGGGGTTCTCTCCCAACAGGAAGCGGGCCATGTCCAAGTCGTGGATCATCATGTCGCGGAAAATGCCACCGGAGCTTTGGATGTAGCTGACCGGGGGCGGGGAGGGGTCGCGAGATTGAATGGTGATGATTTCTGAGTCGCCAATCTGGCCTTGCTGCAGCCGCGCCCGCAAGTCAGCGAAGTTTGGGTCAAACCGCCTGTTGAAGGCCGTCAGGAAGGGCACACCCGCGGTTTCGACAACAGCTTTGCAGTCGCGAATTCTGTCAGAAGACAGGTCCACAGGTTTCTCGCAAAAGATAGCTTTGCCCGCTTTGGCGGCGGCGTGAATGAGATCGTAGTGGGTGTCAGTTGGCGTACCTATGACAACCGCGTCGACATCCGCGCTGTTGATCAGCTCCATGGCATCCATGACCTTGGCGTTTGTCCGGTTGGCCAAGTCCTGAGCTGGCGCCGGGAAGGCGTCGGCCACGGCGGTTACGGTGGCGCCTTCGATCTGTGCGATGGATCGGGCGTGCACCTGGCCGATCCGGCCGCAACCTAATAGTCCGATACGTGTCATCTATGCCCCCTTGAAGCTGCGCAAGACTTGGCGGGTTTTGGCCACCAATGGATCGTGGGTCTCTTTCAGGATTTGCACGCGATCAAAGCGTGCTGGATCGGCGTTTACTGCCGCACGCATCGCGTCGCCAAAAGCCATACGCAGTTCCGTTCCGATGTTGAATTTGCAAATCTTGGAGCCGCGCGCCAAGGCTTGTCGTTGGGCCACGGGCACTCCGGAACCGCCATGGATCACCAATGGCACATCGGTCAGCGCTTCAATGGCGTTGATGCGCGCAACATCCAAACCGCCTTCCTTATCTTGTTGCAGATGCACATTTCCGACGGAAATCGCCATTGCGTCAACGCCAGTGTCCCTGGCGAATTGTGCAGCTTCTTCGGGATCGGTACCGGCTGAGCCTTCGCCGCCTGAGTAGCCGACAAAACCGATTTCCCCTTCGCAAGACACGCCCGCCGCATGTGCCATTTCGGCAATCGCGGCAGTGTCGTCGATATTTTGCGTCAAGGGCGTGCGCGACCCGTCAAACATCACCGAGGTGAAGCCGCTGTCGATCGCAACTTGGCATTCCTCTGCTGTGTAGCCATGGTCGAGATGCGCGACGACGGGCACGGAGGCGTGCTCGGCGAGGTGCGTGAACATCTTTCCCAGCACTGGCAGGGGCGTGTGCTCTCGACAAGAGGGACCGGCCTGCAAGATCACGGGCACGTTTTCCGCTTCTGCTGCGGCCACGTAAGCGCGCATGTCTTCCCAGCCCAGAGTGACCAATCCGGCCACTGCGTAACCGTCCTTCAGCGCGGGCTGAAGGACATCTTTCAATGTCACTAGGGTCATTTGAATTTCGCAACCATATCCATAATGCCAGGGATCGTGTGCAGCTGTTCCTCATGGGTGGGCTGAAAGTACTGCTTGAGGCTGCGCTGGCTCAACCCACCGAGGATGGTGAAGTAATACATCTGATAGCCGGGCAGCACGGCGCAGGGGTGATACCCTTTGTCGAGCATGATCGTTGAGCCATCCATGATGTGATAAGCATCGCCGGGCTTATTGTCTTCGCGTTGCAGCATTTGAACGCCAGAGCCATAGTTTGGTTTGAAGCGGAAGTTATAGGTTTCGTCGTGGCGGGTTTCGATCATCTCGCCATCTGCGCCTTTGCGGTCGGTGTCATGCTTGTGAGACGGGAAACCGGACCAGCCGCCCTCTCCTACTGTGAAGAGTTCACTCACCAGAAGACGACCAACTTTGTCATGGTGGTGAGCACCGAGGATGTGTTTGATCTTGCGATGGGTTTTGGTGTCGTCGGAGCCGTATTGCACCAGATCGAGTTCCGGCACGCGCACGTCGAATGGCTCCAGAACTTTGTCGTATTTTGCGCCGGCGATGAAGGTTTCGGTGGCGTCGGTCTTACATGTGATACGCACCTTCGCCCCAACCGGCACATACACCCCTTCAGGGTCGCCGTCCCAGACATCTTCTGTCCGGTTGCCCAGGTCAGGGTAGACCGCACCCTCCACATCTACGTCTACAGTGCCCGTGGCAGGTACCACGCAGGTCTCGTAGCCTGGCACAGCGTATTCAAACACTTCACCACGTTTGAGTTTCACGATGTTGAAGTAGTTCAATGGCACCAGATCATGGTTCGCATCAACGATGGGTTTGTTTTTGTTGTCATGGGGCGCAATATGCATTGGGCTCTCCTTTTAAAATGTTGGTCCGGAGTGCGAGGACAAAAAGGCCTCAAGCTCGGTGGTTGTGGGCATGGCGTTGGCGCAGCCGGGCTGGGACACCACAATGGAGGCGCAGGCGGAGCCGCGCAGCACGGCGTCGCGGAGGATGTGGCCTGTGGCGATTGAGGCAAGAAGGCCAGCCATAAAGCTGTCGCCGGCGCCGTTGGGTTTGACAGCGGTGACAGGGTAGATGCCGGTACGAATTTCTTCACCAGCACTCAGCGTGATGGCGCCCTCGTGACCCATTTTGTAGATCACCAGTTTGCCGCTGGCGGCCAATTCCCGCGCCTTATCAAGGCCTTTTTCGATGCCGCCCGCCATGAAGCCAAATTCTTCATCGTTGCCAACAATCAAATCACTGGCGTCGCCGGCGCGCGAAAGCACCTCAGCGGCCACTTCTGCAGATGGCCAGCTGTAGGGGCGGTAATCGATGTCAAATATCACTGGCAGACCGGCGGCCTTCGCATTGTCAAAAGCGCGAAAGGTTGCGGACCGGGATGGTTCAGCAGCAAAGACTGTTCCCGCGGTGATAAAAGCGGTGAACGCGCTGTAATCAACCGCGTCCATATCCGCGTCTGTGACTTGAAAATCCGCCGCACCGTTGCGGTAGATCACGTTCTGGAAGTCTTCGATGCAGCTTTCATAGACTGCTAGTGACGTCCGGGCCTCCCCCCCGACAGAACGGACATAGCGCGTGCCGACGCCGTAGTCTTGTAGGCGGTTGATACAAAACCGCCCTACTGCGTCGTCCGAAACGGATGTCACTAGGGACGCCTCCGAGCCCAGCTTCACCAGACCGGCGCAGATGTTGGCGGAGGACCCGCCCAGGTCCGCACGGAAGGTGGTGGCATCCTCGCTTTTTACTCCAATGGGGTCGGCAAACATGTCCATGCCTGCGCGCCCAAAGACCGCAAAGCGATTGCCTTTGATGGCGTCAATCAAGGTCATCACACACCCCGGCGCTGTTTGGCGCGGCTGGCTTCCCACTCAATATGCGCTTCGCGTACGGAGTCATCTTCGGTGATGTGGGGTGTGCCAACCTCCCACCAGGCATGACCTTCTGTGGTCCATCCTTCGTAGGGGTCTACGTCCATGACAATGACATAGGTCTTGTCGCTGGCCTTGGCCCGTTTGAAGGCTTCGGCCAGCTCCGCCGGGTTCGCCACTTTTTCGGCTGTTGCGCCCATGGAGGTTGCGTGCGCGGTGAAGTCGACGCCAAAGGCCTCGGGAATTGTCGGGCAGTCCTCCAGTAGATTGTTGAAGCTCTCGTTTCCGGTGTTGTTTTGCAGCTTGTTGATCACGGCAAAACCACCGTTGTCCAACACAAGCACAATCATCTTTTTCTGGCTCAGCACAGAAGAGTAGATGTCTGAGTTGAGCATCATGTAGGAGCCGTCCCCACAGAAGGTGATGGTGTCTTGATCCGGTTCCCGTTCGGCTTGCGCGATGCGCGCCCCCCAGGCGCCCGCGATTTCATAGCCCATGCAGGAGAAGCCAAACTCGACGTCTACCGTGCCAATATCCAGCGTACGCCAATTTGCGGTAACCTCAGCGGGCAAGCCACCTGCGGCCGCCACAACACGATCTCGCGCTTCGCAAAGCTCGTTCACAACACCAATCGCTTGAGCATAGGAGTTCGGGCGGTTGCCGTGAGACACGTTGTCCGCTACGTAGGCGTCCCACTTTTTGCGCTCTTCCTGGGCGAAAGTGACCCATTGTGTGGGCGTTTTCATCTCGAGTTCGCCATCCAGCGCGGTCAGCGACAGCTTGGCGTCTCCTACCACCGGTAGGGACATGTGCTTTCCGGCGTCATGGCGAGCGGCGTTGATCGAAATGAACTGTGCGTCTTGGTCAAAGGCGGTCCAGCTGCCGGTGGTGAAGTCTTGCAACCGGGTGCCAACCGCAAGGATCACGTCTGCCTTTTCGGCAATCGCATTCGCGCTGTCTGAACCGGTGACGCCAATCGGGCCGATGTTCAGCGGGTGGGTTGCGAGCATGTTGGCGCGACCGGCGATTGTCTCGACAACCGGAATGCTGTGCTTTTCTGCAAAGGCGGTAAGTTCAGTGGCCGCCTGCGAGTATTGCACGCCGCCGCCTGCAATGATCATTGGGCGCTTTGCTGTTGCAAGCATCTCTGCTGCATCGGCAATTTCGGCCGCATCTGGAGATTGGCGGCGGATGCGGTGGACCTTCTTGGCAAAGAACTTTTCTGGATAGTCGTAGGTCCATCCCTGCACGTCCTGCGGCAACCCAAGGAAGACAGGGCCGCAATCGGCGGGGTCCAACATGGTTGCAAGAGCGTTTGGCAGGGATTGGATCACCTGGGCGGGGTGGGAAATACGATCCCAGTAGCGCACGACGGGTTTGAATGCGTCATTCACGCCAAAAGTTGGATCGTTGTAATTCTCCATCTGCTGCAGCACCGGGTCTGGCAGCCGTGTGAGGAAGGTATCCCCGCAAAGCAGGAGCATCGGAAGGCGGTTTGCGTGCGCCAATCCGGCGGCCGTCAGAAGGTTGGCTGTGCCAGGCCCCGCCGAAGCTGTGCAGAACATGAAGCGTTGGCGCAGCCATTGCTTGGCGTATCCCGCGGCCGCGAATCCCATGCTTTGTTCGTTCTGACCACGGTACAGCGGCAGCTCTTCGCGCACGCCGTTTAGGGCCTCACCCAAGCAGGTTACATTGCCATGGCCAAAGATGCCAAAGCCGCCGCCGCAGACGCGCATTTCCTGCCCGTCGATTTCTATGAACTGATTGGAAAGCCAGCGAATAATCGCCTGCGCCGTGGTGAGGCGAATAGTTGTGTTTTCTGTCGTCATCTTTGCGCGACCCTTCTGGAGCATTTGGCGGAATCTAAGGGTTCCGAACGAATGCGGCTTGCGAGTTTTCGAATCTCAAGATACAAGTTTTGCAACCGGTTGCAAATTGAATTTCAAAATGGAGGCTGCGCGGTGACTGAGATTGGTATTGGCATTTGTGGTGGCGGCTATATGGGCAAGGCCCATGCGGTTGCGATGGCCTCCGTGGGGGCGGTGTTCAACACCGCGCTGCGGCCGCGTCTGGAAATGGTCTGCGCATCGTCATCCGAGAGTGCGCAGCGGTATCAAAAGGCCTACGGCTTTGCGCGATCGACAGGTGACTGGCGCGCATTGGTGGCTGACCCGAAGGTCGAGGCGGTGGTCATTGCCTCTCCACAGGAGACGCACCGCGAGATTGCTGAAGCTGCTTTTGCATTGGGCAAGCCTGTGCTTTGTGAGAAACCATTGGGCGCGTCGATGGAAGATGGCGCGGCTATGGTTTCTGCAGCGGAGACTGCTGGCGCGGCCAACATGGTGGGTTTCAACTACGTGCGCACCCCTGCAACCCAGTTTGCGCGCGACTTGATTGCCAGTGGAGAAATTGGGGATGTGACCTGGTTTCGCGGCGAACACACCGAAGATTTCTATGCAGATCCGGAAGCACCGGCCAGTTGGCGGACGCAGGGTATGGCGAATGGCACCATGGGTGACTTGGCGCCGCATATGGTCAATTGCGCGCTTGCCCTGTTGGGGCCGATTTCTCAGGTTCAGGGTGAGGTTGAGACCGTTCATGCGGAGCGGCCGGGTGGCCGGGTGACCAACGATGACCATGCGCAGATGATGTGCCGGTTTGAGAATGGCGCCATGGGGCATATGTATTTCTCGCGCATCGCGACGGGCCGGAAAATGGGCTATGCCTATGAAATCACGGGCACAAAGGGTGCAATTCGTTTTGACCAGGAAGATCAGAACGCGCTTTGGCTCTACCGCATGGAGGGGCCGGAGGCGACGCGGGGATTTGTGAAAATCCTGACCGGTCCCGCGCATCCTGACTATGAGCCGTTTTGCCAGGGGCCGGGACACGGGACCGGCTATCAGGATCAGATTATTATCGAAGCGCGGGATTTCCTGCGGGCGATTGAGACAGGGGAGGCGGTGTTCCCGACCTTCCGTGACGGATATGAGGTGAATCGTGTCATTGCGGCTGCGTTGGCCAGTCATGACGCGAAAACTTGGACAAATATCAACAGCTTCTGACTTTGGAGTGAGCGAAATGAGCATTCGGATTGGCAATGCACCTTGTTCTTGGGGTGTGGAGTTTGCGGAGGATGACCGTAATCCAACCTGGCAAACCGTTTTGAAACAATGTGCCGAGGCGGGCTACAAGGGTATTGAGCTTGGGCCCGTGGGTTTCATGCCGGAGGAGCCTGCGGTACTAGGGGAGGCTTTGGCCGAGCATGATCTGGAGCTGATCGGCGGGGTAGTGTTCCGCGCCTATCACGATCCGGATGCGTGGGACGATGTGCTGGATGCCACCCATCGCACGGCCAAGGCGCTCAAGGCGCATGGGTCCCAACATCTTGTTTTAATTGACTCAATCTCTCCGCGACGGGCGCCAACCGCTGGGCGTGCGGGGGAGGCTGAGCAGATGGATAAGGCCGAGTGGACCGCCTATCGAGACCGTATTGCCGAGACCGCGCGGATTGGGAGCGAAGAGTATGGCTTGACCGTTGGTATTCATGCGCATGCGGCCGGGTTCATGGACTTTGAGCCAGAGCTGGAGCGACTGCTGAACGAGGTTGATGAAAGCATCCTGAAAATCTGCTTTGACACCGGGCATCACAGCTACGCGGGCTTTGATCCCGTGGCCTTCATGAAAAAACACATTGGCCGCATTTCCTATATGCACTTCAAAGACATAGATCCGAAGGTGAAGGCCGAAGTGATCGCCAATCGCACCGGATTCTATGATGCCTGTGGGCAGGGAATATTCTGCAATCTCGGCGACGGTGATGTCGATTTCCCAGCCGTGCGTCAGGTGCTTTTGGAAGCCGGATTTGAAGGCTGGTGCACGGTTGAGCAGGACTGCGATCCACTGCTGGACCCGGATCCTGTGGGCGATGCGCGCAAGAACCGTGAGTATTTGGAATCCATCGGATTCAGCTAAATCTGGACGTCGGTGTTACGTCTGTATCACGACTGTATTGCGGAGGTGCCAAATTCTGGCGCCTCAAGTGACATCATGAGGAGGAGGCAAGCTCATGACTAAGCTGAAATGGGGCATGATTGGCGGCGGCGAAGGCAGCCAGATTGGGCCAGCTCACAGATTGGGAGCCCTCGCTGATGGGCGGTTTGAATTTGCGGCTGGCGCATTGGATCATCGCCCGGATGTGGGCAAAGAGTATGCGCAGCGTCTCGGCGTGGCCGAAGATCGGGCGTACGGTGATTGGCAGGAGATGCTCGCGGGCGAGCGGGGCCGTGACGACCGGATCGATCTGGTCACGGTGGCCACACCAAATTCAACCCACTTTGAGATCACCAAGGCGTTTCTTGAGAGCGGTTTCAATGTGCTTTGCGAAAAGCCGATGACCATGACTGTCGAGGAAGGCGAGGAGATCGTGAAGGTGGCCGAGAAGAGCGGCAAGATTTGCGCGGTCAATTACTGTTACTCGGCTTACCCAATGGTGCGTCAAGCGCGTGCGATGGTGCAGGCCGGTGAAATTGGCAAAGTGCGTTTGGTGGTCACAAACTTCAGCCATGGCCACCACGGGGACGCAACCGACGCGGATAATCCGCGTGTGCGTTGGCGTTATGATCCGGCGACGGCCGGGGTGTCCGGGCAGTTTGCGGACTGTGGCATCCATGCGATGCACATGGCCGGGTTCATTGCTGATGATGAGGTCGAAAGCCTGTCAGCCGATTTTGCCTCCACAATCGCCAGCCGTGAGCTGGAAGATGATGCGATGGTCAACTTCCGCATGAGTGGCGGCACGGTTGGCCGGCTCTGGACGTCCTCCGTGGCGATTGGTCGGCAGCACGGCTTTGATATTCAGGTGTTTGGCGAGACCGGCGGTCTGCGCTGGGCTTCAGAGCAGCCGAACCAGTTGATCTACACGCCCGTTGGCGGACGCACGCAGATCATCGAAAAAGGTGAGGGCGGTCTGCATGAAGATGCGCAGCGTTTGAGCCGCGTGGCGATTGCGCACCCAGAGGGGTTCCCACTGGCGGTGGCCAATATCTACTGTGATTTAGCGGATGCCATTTCCGGCGAGTTGCGAGATGGGTTGCCAAACGCCGCGGACGGCGTGCGGTCGATGGCGGCGGTCTACACAGCGGTGGCTTCTGCGAAAGACGGCGGTGCCTGGATGGATGCCCGTCCGCCAATGTTTCGCTGACGGAACGCTGAGGCCGCGCTCATGGGGGTGGCCTCAGGCCTCTGCCTTCAAGGTGCCGCGCTCCACTATGGAACAGGGGAAAATGCGCGTTTCCGGATAGCGCTCCGGATCGTCCAGCATCGCCACCATCAGCTCAATTGAACTGGTCACGATCTGTTGGATCGGTTGGTGGATTGTGGTCAGGTTGATGTTTTCCCACTGCGCCATTTCCATGTCGTTGAGGCCGATAAGGCCAATGTCGTCGGGGCAGGAGAGACCGCTGTCGTCAATGGCGGACAGGGCGCCAATAGAAAGGACGTCGTCGCCGCAGAAGTAGGCCTGTGCAGGGCTGTTTTCTAGCAGTCGGAGCATTTCGCGCCGTCCGGCATCAAATGAGTAAGCCTCTGCGAAAGAGTGGCTTACTTTGACGTTGGGGTGTGCGGCCAATTCAGACATGAAGCCTGTAAATCGGTCTTGTGTAGAGGTCGCGGCTTCCGGTCCCCCCATGATTCCGACGTGTTCGTAGCCTCGGGCCACAAGTTCCCGTGCGGCCATGCGGCCACATTCGACGTTGTCGATCCCAACGACGTGTACCTGCGGCGCCGAGGAAGCCCGTCCAAAAGAGTGCACCACAGGAACGCCGGCATCACGAAAGGCTTTGGCAAATCCCGGGGGGAGCGTGGAGGAGGCGACGACCACGCCATCGACCGAATATTGGCGCAACATGCGGACCGAGTTTTCAGGATCGGTCTCGTCGGTGAGGTTCACCAATAGCGGGCGCAGTCCTCGGTCCTGTAACCCGCGGGTGAACAGGTCAAACACTTCCAGAAAGATCGGGTTGTGAAAGTTGTTGGACACCAGGCCGATCAGTTTGGTGCGTCCGGTTGTGAGGGAAGAAGCCAGGGCGTTGGGGCTATAGCCCAGCTCCTTGGCGGCCTTTTCGACTTTGCGTCGCATCTTGTCGGAAACGGAGGCGCCGTCGGTGAAGGTGCGCGATACGGCTGACCTTGAAACGCCTGCGCGTTCTGCAACCTCTTTCAAAGTGACGGCCATGTTCTATCGGTCCCTAGCTCTTTATTACTGCTTGTTTACAAGGTTTTTCCAATAAGTGCAGCATGAAACAGCGTTCACATTTTTGCAACCGGTTGCAAAATGCGTTGGAGTGTGTTTTAAATTGAGTCGGAGAGGCGGGATCAGCCGCCCACGTGCCATGAAGACGTGATTTTGGGAGGAAAACATGACGTCAATTACAAAGAAGCTGGCTCTGGCCGCTGCCGTGGTGGCAGCACCATTTGCTGTGGCAACTTCGGCAGTGGCTGAAGGCGAGAAATATGTTCTCGTCAGCCATGCACCGGACAGCGACAGCTGGTGGAACACAATCAAAAACGGCATCGCGCTTGCGGGCGATCAGATGGGTGTTGAGGTAGAATACCGCAACCCGCCAACCGGTGACCTCGCCGACATGGCGCGTATCATCGAGCAGGCCGCGGCCTCCGGTCCAAACGGCATCATCACAACTCTGTCTGATTACGATGTTCTGTCCGGCCCGATCCGAGCGGCTGTGGACAGCGGCGTTGACGTGATCATCATGAACTCCGGCACGCCGGATCAAGCGCGTGAAGTCGGCGCGTTGATGTATGTTGGCCAACCCGAATATGACGCGGGTTATGCGGCGGGTGTACGCGCCAAAGGCGACGGTGTGGGCAGCTTCCTTTGCGTGAACCACTATATTTCTTCACCATCTTCGACAGAGCGTTGCCAGGGTTTTGCCGATGGTCTGGGCGTGGATCTGGGTGATCAGATGATCGACAGTGGCCAAGACCCGGCAGAGATCAAAAACCGCGTTCTGGCATATCTGAATGCCAATCCGGAAACCGACGCGATCCTGACGCTTGGCCCAACATCTGCGGACCCAACCCTGTTGGCACTGGATGAAAACGGTATGGCCGGTGACATCTACTTTGGCACTTTTGACCTCGGCGAAGAGATCGTTAAGGGCATCAAGGCCGGCGTGATCAACTGGGGTATCGACCAGCAGCCATTCCTGCAGGCCTATCTGCCGGTTGTGGTGCTTACCAACTACCACCGCTATGGCGTTCTGCCGGGCAACAACATCAACTCCGGCCCCGGTTTTGTGACCGCAGACGGCCTAGAGAAAGTTGAAGAGTTCGCAGGCGAATACCGCTAAGCGTCACTCACTTCGCGCGGGGCGCTTGCATTGGCGCCCCTCGCACTCTGTACTGCAAATCCTACAATTCAGACCAAATGGGAGATGTCGCATGACAAGCGCGACGCAACCCACGGCCAATTCCGACGAGCGCGTTAAGGAAATCTCTAGTTTCCGCAATGCGTTGATCCGCCCTGAGCTGGGCGGGATTGTCGGCACCATCGCCGTGTTCACTTTTTTCCTACTGTTCGCTTTTGACAGTGGCATGTTCAACAGCCAGGGCATCATGAACTGGAGCCAGATCTCGGCGCAATTCATGATTATTGCGGTGGGGGCCTGCCTGTTGATGATCGCAGGGGAGTTTGATCTCTCGGTCGGCTCGATGATTGGTTTCGCGGGCATGTTGATTGCGATTTTCAGCGTGACACTTGGCTGGCCGGTCTGGCTCGCGATTATTGTCACCTTTGTGATTGCAGTGTCGATTGGCGCGTTGAACGGGTTCATTGTGGTGCGCACGGGACTGCCGAGTTTTATCGTGACCTTGGCGTTCCTGTTTATCCTACGCGGTTTTGCGATCTACCTGCCGCAGACCATCGAGCGCAAAACCATCATTGGCGGTGTGAGCGATGTTGCCGAGGGCGATTGGCTGGCGCCGGTCTTTGGTGGCAAAATTTTCACAGGATTTTTCCAGTGGATGGGCGACAACGGTATCATCGCGGTGTTCGAGCGCGGCACCCGCAAAGGGCAGCCAGTGGTTGAAGGTCTGCCAATGCTGATTGTCTGGGCGATCGCATTGGTGATTGTCGGGCATATCATTCTTACCAAAACCAAGTTCGGTAACTGGATCTATGCCGCTGGCGGCGATGCCGAGGCAGCGCGGAACTCCGGTGTGCCTGTGAACAAAGTCAAAATCCTGATGTTCATGTTCACCGCCTTCTGCGCGACCGTGTTTGCTGTGTGTCAGGTCATGGAGTTTGGCTCCGCCGGCGCGGACCGTGGTTTGCTCAAGGAGTTTGAAGCCATCATCGCCGTGGTTATTGGTGGTGCGTTGCTGACTGGTGGCTACGGTTCGGTCATTGGGGCCGCGCTGGGTGCGTTGATCTTCGGTGTGGTGCAGCAAGGTCTGTTCTTCGCCGGTGTGGAAAGCTCTCTTTTCCGCGTGTTCCTCGGTGTGATCCTGCTTGGCGCGGTGATCCTGAACACCTACATCCGTCGCATCATCACAGGGGAGCGTTGATATGAACCCTGAACATGCTCCCATCATCCAGATGAAAAACATCGAGAAACACTTTGGCCGCGTGATCGCATTGGCGGGTGTTTCGGTCGATATCTTCCCCGGCGAGTGTCATTGCCTGCTTGGCGACAACGGCGCAGGGAAGTCGACCTTCATTAAAACCATGTCCGGTGTGCATAAGCCGACCAAGGGCGAGATCCTGTTTGAAGGTCAGCAGATGCATTTTGCAGACCCGCGTGATGCGATTTCTGCTGGTATTGCGACGGTGCACCAGCACCTGGCCATGATCCCGCTGATGTCGGTGAGCCGAAACTTCTTCATGGGCAACGAGCCGGTGAAGAAGATTGGACCGATGAATTTCTTCGATCACGACTACGCCAACAAGGTCACAATGGATGAGATGCGCAAAATGGGCATCAACCTGCGCGGTCCGGATCAGGCCGTTGGCACTTTGTCAGGCGGTGAGCGACAGACAGTGGCAATCGCGCGTGCCGTCCACTTCGGGGCCAAAGTGCTCATTCTGGACGAGCCGACATCGGCCCTTGGCGTGCGGCAGACCGCGAATGTTTTGGCGACCATCGACAAGGTACGAAAACAGGGCGTGGCAGTGGTGTTTATCACCCACAACGTGCGGCACGCGCTGGCGGTAGGAGATCGCTTTACGGTTCTAAATCGCGGTCAGACATTGGGCACGTCGCAACGTGGCCAGATCACGCCGGATGAACTGCAGGACATGATGGCTGGCGGCCAAGAGTTGGTGGCGCTGGAAGACAGTCTCGGCGGTACCGTATAGCAGCTCTGTGCCGTTTGAAGTTGTGTTGCGTATCGCAAAGTATGGCCCTGTCCCACATATTTGGGATGGGGCCTCTGCATTTGTGTTGCTTAGCGGCTTCAACACTGGAAAGCGGTCGACAGCGGTGGGCGTCATGTGCCCAGCAGCCGATGCCCCAGCTAAAGGATGGGGCACTATCCCAATGCGCGGGCTGATTTTGGGCCGTTTCAGAAAACACTAACCTTTGGGTTAGTTGATTTCTCTTTAGATCGCTGTTCCATACAGCCGCGCGGTCTTCATTCCGCGCGCTTGAGCTTAGTTTGACCTCGAACAACTCACGAGGTCGCTGTGAAAATTCGCCATCAACCCGCCGGCTCTGACATGAGCTGGACCGTGCAAGCCCCGCTGACGTTTGAAACGCCAGCAGGAGAGGCCGTGCGGATTGAGGCCTGGTCACTTGCAGGGCTGCACTGGCCAGAAGAGGCTGGGGACTGTCCCCAGACAGGTGTATTGAGCGTGCCTTTTCAGGGGGTGGACGTTCGGTTTCCGGTGCGGCTCACCCAAGCGAATGAAGACAGCCTGGCCGCGTTTGAGGGGCTAAGCGGGCGACAGCGCGAAACGCTGGCGTTGTTCTATCGCGCGCTTCTGTCTGGCCAGATGGCCAGCAGTGTGGATGTCATCACCAGCTTGGACACGCCGGTCGATCTTGTCCCGATGAGCGAGACCGAAGAAGAGAAAGAGGCCAGTATCAAGGGGCGTTGGCCCACGCCAATCCGCGTGGCTCTGCATGTCCTTATCTACAGTGTGATCGCCCTGACCGTCGCCACCGTTCTTGGTGCGTCTGTGTTCAACAGTGTGACCCGCATCAACGTGCAACACGGGCGTGTGGTCGCACCAATCGCAGAGCAGCTGCCTGCCAGCGAGGGCTATGTGAAGTCGATTTCCGTGGAGCCGGGCGGGGCAGTTGTCGCTGGGCAGGTTCTTGTGCGCCTGAAAGACCCTCAGGCTGAGGGCAAGTTGGACCTGGCGCGGGCGAAACTGGCACAGGAACAAGCCGAACTGCTTCAGATCACCGAAACGCTCGAGGCGCTCACGGCCTATCATACGGTTGCAGCGGCGGATGTGCGGGCGGCGGCAATGGGGCAAGCCTATGCGCGGTTTGTTGGCGATCGGGGGTTTGACACTTTGTGGGACCGTTGGCAGGCGATGTTGGGGAAAAACCCGCAGGCCGCCATTGCCCTGGACCCGTTTCAGTTTGCCGTGACTCGCTTGAAAGAAGTGGAGGCCGCGCAACTGGCCAAGGTGCGCGGGTTGCGGGCAACGCGGGATGCGCACAAGGCGGCTATCTCGCTCAGCCACGTGCGCGCGCCTTCCGATGGCGTTGTGCATGAAGTTCTAGTGCGCAAGGGCCAGCCCTATGACCATGATGATATGGCGGTGGTGTTTGAGGGCGATACGCCGCGCGTGGCGCAAGGCTGGGTCAGCGAGCGCTTTGCCGAAACGATTTTTGTCGGCATGCCAGCCAGCATTGGCATCAACACTAAAGGGCAAAAACAGACGCTGCCGGGCGTGGTAACGGATGTTCAGGCCGGCGCGGACCCGCGCCGTCCCGGTGAGTTTGGCATCATCGTCACCGTCACGCCGCGCGATCTGAGTGCGGCGGACACCAAGGTGGCTTTGCGCCGCGATGCGCCGGTCAACCTTGAGGTGCGCCGCCCTTGGGCGCAGCGGGTGATTGACCGCGTCAAAACGATGTGGCCGTCCAATGTATGAGCCAGAGTCCGAATATGCTTTTGACAAAGACCTGACCGCGCGGTTGCGGGACCTGCAGACGCCAATCAAACCCTATTGGGCGCGCTGGTCTCTCCCGCATGTGCTGACCCTTTTGGCTGTGATTACGGCCTTTTATTGGTTGCTCACCAATGTACCCAACCGGTTCCTTGATCCCAACGCAGGCCATATCACGGTGGTGCTTGGCACTCTGGGGCTGTGGCGGTTTGGTTGGTGGTTCACCCACTCCATTCGCGCGATGATCTACGCCCGTTGCAAATGGCCGGCTATGCGCCAACAGGCGGATGCGCTTTGGGACGCGGGCTGGCGTCCCAAGCGGCTGCATATTCAGATGACTACGTACTACGAGGAACCGTCGATCACAAAGCGGGTGATCGGGTCCATACTGGGTCAAATCCGGCGCGAGCGTATCCCGACCACGCTCTATATCGGCACCGGCAGCGCTTATGACGAAATGATCATCCGGGAGTTTGTTGAGACCTACGCGCAAGACATCCCCGATGATCTCGCCGAACTGGTGTTCATACGCCAAAACCAACCAGGTAAGCGCATGGCGATTGGCCTGATCCTGCGCGCGATCAGCCGCACGGCAGCGGATCCCGAAGACATGGTAATCTTTATGGATGGGGACGCCTTGTTTGGCGATGACGTGCTCAAGAAAACCCTGTCGATGTTTGCTTATGATCCGGAGTTGCAGGCGCTGACCACCGATGAAGAGGTCATTTGTTACGGGCCGCAGTGGATCGCCAAATGGCTCGACATGCGGTTTGCCCAACGCCGCCTTGCGATGCAGAGCCACGCCTTGTCTAACCGTGTTCTCACATTGACTGGCCGCATGAGCGTGTTTCGCGCTCGCCATATCGTGGACCCAAAGTTCATCCGCACCATCGAGGCTGACCATCTGAACCACTGGCTTTGGGGCCGGTTCCGCTTCTTGTCGGGGGATGACAAGTCGACTTGGTATCGCTTGCTGAGCGTGGGCGCGAAGATGACCTATGTGCCGGACGCCACGGTCTACACCATCGAGGTGATCAAAGAGAACGGGCTGATGCGGATGATCCAGAACTTCCGCCGCTGGTCTGGCAACATGCTGCGCAATGGCAGCCGGGCTATTGCCTTGGGGCCCCGTCGGATGCCTTTCTTCATCTGGTGGTGTGTGGTGGATCAGCGCCTCGCCATGTGGACGATGATGGTCAGCCCAATCATGGCCGTGCTGGGCAGCATGATCGCGCCCGGATATTTCTGGAACTGCCTGATCTGGGTGTTGTTTTCCCGTGTGGTGCTGTGCCTCTTCTTGATCGGCTACAGCCGCCGGGCGGATATGACCTGGCCGTTTATTCTTTATCTGAATCAGGTGATTAACGCGTCGGTGAAGATCTACATGACCTTTCACCTGTCCAAACAGAAATGGTCCAATCGCGGTAATCAAAGCGCTGGAGAGGGCACCAGCTTTGTCGACCGTCTGCGCAACGGGTTTGCCAAGTTCCAGCTGCTCACCGCAACCTCCGCCTTTCTCACCCTGCTGATGCTGTATGTCGGTCTGATCGAGCTGCCCTTTTGAGGCGCACCTATCCTTTTGCGCATCCGCATACCCCTCCGACATCCCAACCGGCGACCTTCGCACAGCTAGGCTGATCTCAACACACAACGAAAGGATGTTTTCATGATTACGCCCGTCATTCTCGCTGGAGGTTCCGGTACCCGCCTGTGGCCCGTGTCGCGCAAGAGCTTCCCAAAGCAGTTTGCCAATCTGCTCGATGGTCCAAGCCTGTTTCAACGCACCGTAGATCGGGTGATGGCGCCCGGTTTTGCAGAGCCCACGGTGATCACCGGCGAAGACTATCGCTTCATCGCGCAGAAACAGATGACGGAGATGCAAGCCACCTGTGGTGCATTGATTGTGGAGCCGGAAGGCCGCAACACCGCGCCGGCCGTTTTGACCGCTGCGATGGTGCATAAGGAGACGCCGGACAAGGTGCTGCTTGTGGTGCCCAGCGACCACCAGATTACTGACGATCGGAGCTTTCGCCAGGTGATCGCGAAGGCGGCACGGGTGGCCCAAAAAGGCATGATCGTGACCTTGGGCATCAAGCCAGATCACCCTGCGACGGGCTTTGGATATTTGCGTGTGGAAGGCGGCAATGATGATGCCTTGATGATCTCTCAGTTTGCGGAAAAACCTGATGCGGACACTGCTGCAGCGATGCTGGAGGAAGGCAACTGGCTGTGGAATTCGGGCATGTTCCTGTTCCGTGTGGACACGGTTCTGAAAGCCTTTGAGACCCACGCGCCGGACTTGATTGGCCCTACGGAGGCGGCGATGGCGCTGGGTGGGGAAGATCTCGGGTTCACCCGTTTGAACGCCGAGGCCTACAAACGCTGCGCGGATATCTCCTTTGACCATGCGATCATGGAAAACCTTCAGGAATGCGCGGCGTTGCCACTGACCTGTGACTGGTCTGACCTGGGCAGCTGGCAAGCGCTCAAGGATATTGGCGAGCCAGACAGCCAAGACACGGTGACCTCTGGCAATGCCACGGCAATTGACTGCGAGGGCAGCTTGCTGAAGTCCGAAAACCCGGATGTGAAACTGGTGGGGCTGGGCCTCAAAAACGTAATGGCCATCGCCACCGATGATGGCATTTTGATCGCTGATCGCTCTGAAAGCGCCAATGTCGGTCAGGTGGTGGAAACGCTTCGGGCCGAAGGGGCCACGCAAGCCGATGGGTTCAAACGCTGCTACCGCCCATGGGGCTACTACGAAACCCTGTCTCTTGGCCCCCGGTTCCAGGTGAAGCGCATCATGGTGGAGCCAGGCGCCAAGCTGTCCCTGCAAAGTCACGTGCATCGCGCCGAGCACTGGGTGGTGGTCAGTGGTTCCGCAAAAGTGACTGTGAATGAAGACGTCAAACTGCTGACGGAGAACGAAAGCATCTACATTCCACTGGGCGCTGTGCATCGGTTGGAAAATCCGGGAAAGCTGCCGCTGCATCTGATTGAAGTCCAATCGGGGTGCTACCTCGGTGAAGACGACATCATTCGCTACGAAGACATCTATCACCGCGCTGAAGTGGCTTAATCCCTTCCCTCGGGATCGTTCGCCAGATCATAGCCCACCCCGCTTGGCGGACGCGACAAACCTGCATGGAGTTCCATGCAGGTTTTGTTGTTTTGAAGCTTCAAGAAGGAGGGACTCTCGAAAGGATAGCGGGCTGACCCTCGGGGCGTTCAGGCTGACCTATTTCCAGAAAATTTGATGAAAACATTCCCTTAAGCTGAACTTAACCAGGAGGACAAGTTTATGGAATACCGTAAGTTTTCGCCACAGGACGCAGAGATTGTCGTCCCAACGCCACGTCAAAAATCCAGCATCAGCGTTGTTGGTCTCGGCTATGTCGGCGCGGTTTCCACCGCCTGCCTGGCATCATTGGGTCATCGGGTGGTTGGGGTCGATTTGGATCAAACCAAAGTGGACCAAATTGGCCGTGGTCAAAGCCCGATCCACGAAGATCAACTCACCGAAATTTTGTCTGCCGGTGTTGAAGGCGGCTTGATCAGTGCAACAGATGATCTGCGCCAGGCGGTGATTGACACGGATGTGACCTTTGTTTCCGTGGGAACACCAACAGCCGCAGATGGAGGGTGTGACTACAACTTCATCAAGCTTGCATCTGATGTGATGGCTCAGGGGCTACGCGACAAAGAGGGCTTTCATGTGTTTGCCATGCGCTGCTCCATCCCTCCAGGCACCACGATGAAGGTCATGGCGCCGATTTTGGAAGCGGTGTCCGGCAAGGTGGTGGGTCGCGATTTTGGCATCTGCTTCAACCCGGAGTTCCTGCGCGAAGGTGTGGCGATCGATGA
This sequence comes from uncultured Shimia sp., assembly GCF_947493595.1. Taxonomy (GTDB): domain Bacteria; phylum Pseudomonadota; class Alphaproteobacteria; order Rhodobacterales; family Rhodobacteraceae; genus Shimia. The sequence goes on from NZ_CANLRL010000011.1 coordinate 75,032, forward strand.
TTTCCACAACCCGCCCAAAACCGTGATCGGGACCACTGATTTCGCCACAGCAGAGATCATGCGCCGGATCTATGCGCCGGTGGATGACAAGCCGATCCTGACAACCATCGAAGTCGCCGAGACCATCAAATATGTCGACAACGTATGGCACGCCACCAAGGTCTGTTTTGCCAATGAAGTGGGGCGGTTGTGCAAACCTCTGGGGGTGGACAGCCACGCGGTGATGGACATCTTCACACAGGATCAGAAGCTCAACCTGTCGGCCTATTACCTGAAACCGGGCTTTGCCTATGGCGGCTCCTGCCTGCCAAAAGAGGTGCGCGCGGTGCAGCATGTGGCCAGCTCTTTGGGAGTGGATCTGCCCATGATCGGTGCGTTGGAACAGTCCAACACGGAGCAAATCCAACAAGCTGTGGAGATGGTTCAAAAAACCGGCGCCAAGCGGGTGGGCATTCTGGGCCTGGCTTTCAAACCGGGCACCGATGACCTGCGCGAGAGTCCTATTCTGGAGGCGATGGCAACGTTGCAACAACAAGGGGTCGAGCTGCTGGCCCATGATGAGGCCGTGACCAAAGACACCCCTCTGGACGGTCTGGCCAGCTACACCAAATACGGCAGCCAGGGTTTGGCGAGGTTGGCGGAAGGCCTTTCTGACATGCTGCGCGAAGATGTCGACACCGTCATGGCGGAGGCCGACGTGGTGATCGTCTGCCATGCCAATGACACCTACCGAGAGGCCGTGCAGCGCCACAAAGATGTGCCCGTGGTGGATGTGGTGCGCCTGTTTGATGCCGCGCCGCAGGATCTCGCGATCAACGGCATCGGCTGGTGATCGGTCGAAATCTCAATCTTTTCAGTCAAATGTGAGGACACAACATGCCCCCAAGCAACCTAAACCTTATCAGCGGAACCGGCCTGTCCGACTTGCTGGACGGCTCTGGCGCAGCAGACCTGATCATCGGGTTGTCGGGGGATGACAGCCTCACTGGAGGCGCAGGCAATGATGCGCTTCACGGCGACTATGAACAGGACAACCTCTTAGAAGGCACCGGCGGGGCTACCGGGTTCACCGACTATGCCAATAGCGGAAACTGGACTGTCTCGGCGTTGGATGGCGGTCATCAACAGATGAGCCAAACCATCACCACCGAGGCGGGGGGTGTCTACAATTTGTCTTTTGACTTGGCGGCAAACTTCGCAGCGGGACAGCCCGGCGCCACCGTCGAAGTGCTTATCAACGGTGCGATAGTAGGGACGTATTCCACAGAAAGTGGTGCCTACAACGCCTTTGACACAAGCTTCACCGCGATTGGTGGCGAAACCGAGATCACCTTGCGCTCGATTGATGGTCCCAGTTCCGGTCCTCCGATAGATACATCCGGCCCAATTTTCCACTACGCACGCGAGATGCAGATTGGCGGGCAAACCGTCGAAGTGGCGGCTTTTGCAGACGGGCAGGCCAATCTCTATCAAGTTTTGAACGGCACTTTGCACGTGTTTGACGTGGAGACGCAGACCTATGAGATGGCCGGTGCGGCGGGCACCGTGAACGTGAACTCCATGGGCTACAATGCGCAGGACGATTTGCTGTATGCCATCGCCGTTGGCACTGGCGTGGACAGTCTTGGCAATGCGGTTCAGCGGTCTGATCTGATTATGTTGGATGCAGAAGGCAACAGCTACCGGATTGGTGAAACGCCTTATCGGTCCTGGACTGGCGATTTTGATGACCAGGGCAATCTGTGGTCGTTTCAATCCAGCATGGATCGGATTGCGGTGATTGATGTCGATCAGCTGGATGCCAATGGAAACCCGCAGGTGACCGTGCACAAGCTTCCCAGCGTACTTGTGACTCACCGTGTGTACGACGTGGCTTTCGACGCCAATACCCAAAGCTTCTACGGTGTGGCCCGCCCGCCATCTGAAGGGGCCGATACCATTCTTTTGGTTGTTGATATCTCCAGCGGGTCACCGGAATTCACCTTGGTGCCTGTGACCTCGACTGTGGTGGATGGTGTCACGCTAGATGGCGTGCCAGCCGTGACTTTTGGGGCGGCGATCATGGACGCGGACGGCAATCTGTTTGTTGGTGGCAACTCCGGTGATCACGATATGAACAATGCCACGGGCAACAGCGGTGGCATCTATCAGGTGGTGATCGACCCGGCGACGGGCGAGGCGAGTCTGGTGTTGCTGACCGAAGCACCAAGTTCTTACTCCAACGATGGCGCGGCCGATCCCACTGCGGAAAGTCCGTTTGTGGAGGTTGATCTTTCATCTTCCGTCTTGATCCGTGACTTGAGCCTGGTTGCGACCACCGAAGGAGAATTGAGTTATGACGACGTGATCGAAGGCAATGGCGGCAATGACACTTTGGCGGGAGGCATTGGCGAGGATGACCTGATTGGCGGCGGACTCGGCGACACGCTAATGGGCGGCGATGGTGATGATTATCTGCACGGCGGCGCTGGGGCGGATGGCAACAGCACCATTGTGTCTCACTATGACAGTGATGGCCTGCGCCACGACCAATTTGGCAACCCCTTGCCGGAAAACGATGACTTTTTGCTTGGCGGTGAAGGCAGCGACACGCTGGAAGGCTCTGCAGGGCATGACACATTGGACGGCGGCGAGGCTTCTGACGTTCTGAGCGGGGGATCGGGGTCTGACATGCTCTTTGGCAGCGCTGGTGACGATACGCTGTCAGGTGGTGGGCAAGACGATGTGCTGTCAGGAGGCAGCGGTGCAGATATCTTGCGCGGTGGCTCTGGCGACGATGATCTCTCTGGCGGTTCCGGTGAAGATCAGCTTGAAGGCGGCTCTGGCAATGACAGCTTGTCCGGCGGTGAAGGCGCCGATGAGCTGACCGGTGGCAGCGGCAACGATGTACTCGACGGAGGTGATGGTGTCGACCAGTTGGTTGGCGGGTCTGGACATGATGTGCTCACCGGTAGCGCAGGCGATGACAGCCTATCGGGCGGTTCCGGTGATGACGTTTTGGATGGCGGGCTAGGAAGCGACAACCTGCGTGGCGGGGTCAATAATGATGAGTTGATCGGCGGCGAGGGCAGGGACAGCTTACGCGGCGACAGCGGCAATGATGTGCTGTTTGGTGGTGCCGATCGAGACTATCTCAGTGGTGGATCAGGCAATGACACGCTGGATGGCGGCGCGGCTGCGGATCGCTTGTATCTGGGGGCAGGCAGCGATGTGGCCTCTGGTGGCACTGGCGCGGATAGGTTCATTTTCCGCAACGACGATCTGGATGGGGCACAGGACAATCTTCTGGATTACTCGGTTGCTGAAGGAGACCGTCTGGACCTGCGCCGCTTGGATCTGGGTGGCAATGAGAGTGAATACGCAGCCTGGTTTGGCAGCCATGTCAGCGTCAGTGGTGATGATGTTGCCATACAGTTTGGAAACAGCACGACGCTTATTATGCATGACACTGCGGATGACTTTGCTCTGCTCTACGATAGCTTTGTATTCTAACGAAACGACACAGAGGCGGGCTTATTCAAAGCCTGCCTCTTTTGCGATTAAAGCCGCCTGTGTGCGGTTTTTTGCGTTGAGCTTTTTACACAACGTGCGCACGTGCAGTTTAATGGTCACTTCCTGTAGGTCCAGCTCACGCGCGATTTCCTTGTTGGAGTGACCTTTGCAAAGACCTGAAAGCACCTGCTTCTCGCGTTGGCTCAGCTGCTTCTCAAAATCGCTTTCTTCCGCTTCTCCACCCGCCGCCAGCACGCTGGCCGGCACAAAAGTTTCCCCTGCAATCATGAACCGCACCGCATTGACCAAAGATTTGGCGCCCATGGTTTTTGGCAAGAAGCCAATGGCCCCGGCTTCCAGCGCATCTTGGGCCACTTTGTTGGGGGCGGTGCCGCTGACAATGGCAAAGGCCTGATCCGGATAGGCGGCAACCGCGTCGGTCAGCCCCTGCAAGCCGTTCATGCCCGGCATGCTGAAGTCCAGCAGCACCAAATCAAACGGTCCTTTTTGTTCCAGAAGTTTCATGGCCTCGAAATAATCTGATCCGGCCACGACTGCGGCGCGGCCTTCGGTGGTGAGATAGGCGGAGATGGTTTCGCGCACCATCCCGTGGTCATCGGCTAACAAAATACGCATGGATACAGGACGTCCTACTCTTGGGTTCTGGGAGGACCCTACGAGGCCCTGCGCGTGTAAACCAGTCGTGACACCCTGACTTTGCTGTAAATCTTGCGACATACCGAACTCCTTTAAAACCATGTGTCCTGGCGTGCTGATCACAGCATCAACAGGATAACTTCAGGTAAATTCGCATAGTTTTCACAAAACCTATTGGTGCATCAGATGACCGCTGACCGGCGAAGGGTCAGGCTGACTATACCAAAGGTTAGTTGCCTAGCCTCATGCCCAGACACGCGCCTCGCCGCTGCATGCCACAAAGAGACACCCCAACCTAGTTTTCGGAGTGTCCCATGCAACGTTTCAAGAAACTGCTCGCCGCCCCCACCACGCCAAGCTTTCTGACTGGCATCATTTTGGCTGCGATGGTGGCCTCGCAAGCCATGGCTGACACGTTGCTGACGGTCAGCGGTGATGTCTCGGAGACCGATGCGGGCGCAAAATGGCAATTTGAAGAAAGCGACCTGCGCGCCCTGCCAAAGGTGCAGTTTGAGACAGACACCATCTGGACTGAAGGAACCCAGGTTTTTGAAGGCGTATCCTTGTCCGCACTTCTCACCCATGTGGGTGCCAGCAACGGCAATTTACTGGCCACAGCTGCGAACGATTACACCGTTTCGATCCCGACTTCTGATGCGGTGGAGAATGGCCCGATGATTGCCTATTTGCGCAACGGTGAAAAAATGTCCTTGCGTGACAAGGGACCATTGTGGATCGTTTACCCATTCGCAGGCAACGCCGCTTATAAAACAGAAGAGTATTATTCCCGCAGTATCTGGCAGCTCGATCGCATTGAGGTGGTTGCCAATGAGTAATTTGAGGCCACCATCCCGCGCATCAGGCACCTTCTTATGAATGGCAGATGGCCATTTGTCCTCTTCGCAGGCTTGCTTTTGGCAAGCTTGCTTTTGGTTGGTGGACTGGGGCGGACGGTGTTCTCGGATTTGAGAGTTCTTTCCACGGCGCAAAACGATGACGTCAGCTGGACAATGTCCCAGTTGGAAGTGGAATTGCTCAGGCTGCAAACCGCAGTGTTGTCAGCGCAGGCGGATGAAACCGCTGGGCTTGGCGAAGTCCGCAAACGCTTTGATATTTTCTACAGCCGCATCACCACCATCCGTCAAAGCAGCTTTTTTGCCCCATTGGCACAAGAGGCGACAATTGCGGGCAGCACCGCCGCCGCCGCGGCGTTTTTGGATCGCAGCATCCCCTTTGTCGACGGGGCCGATGATGATCTGCGCGGGCATTTACCAGAGATACTGGCTGAGATTGATGGGTTGCGGCCAAAGGTTCGGGCCTTGGCGCTGGCGGGCGTGGAGCATTTCACAACGCAGGAAACCGCAGACCGCGATCGGTTGTCGGTTACCCTGCAACGGCTCGCCTACGGCTTGACCGCACTGATTGCGGTGTTGTTTCTGGCTTTGGCCAGCTTGATCCAACTGTACCGGCAAGGGCAACGGGCGTCGCAAAACAGAGAGCAGGCGAGGGCACGGTTTGAAGCTGTTGTCTCGTCATCGTTGAATGCGGTTCTGGTCGCAGATACGCAGGGCCATGTTGTGGAATTCAACGGCGCGGCGGAAACTGTGTTTGGCTACACGCGTGATGAGGCGCTGGGCGCGGATATGGCAGAGCTGATTGTGCCGGAAGAGCTGCGGGAGGCGCACCGCGCTGGGCTAAAGCGGTTTGTTGAAACCGGTGAGCGCAGGGTTATCGGGGCTGGCCGCGTGCGCCTGAAAGGGATGCGCAAAGGTGGCGAAGTCTTCCCGGTGGAACTGTCAATCTCGGTGTCGGAGGCCAGCGGTGAGACTGTGTTTGTGTCCTTTCTGCGTGACATCACCAAGGAGCTGAAGGCCGAAGAGGATCTGAAAGACGCGCTTGAAAAGGCGCAGGTTGGCGAAAAGGCAAAATCCAACCTGCTGACCGTCATGAGCCATGAAATGCGCACACCGCTGAACGGCATATTGGGGTCGTTGGAATTGATGGATCAATCAAACCTGAGTGACGCGCAAAAGCGGCACCTGGCGTCGATTGGCATTTCCGGTGAGTTGCTGTTGTCTCATGTGAACGATGTGCTGGATTTGTCCGCTCTGACGTCTGAGGCCGAGGCCCCGAAACACGCGCCCTTTAATCTCAAGGATTTGGTTCAAGACGTGGTGAACAGCCTGCAAAGCAACGCTTCCAAGCACGCAAACGCGCTTTCTGTAGACTTCCTGACGGAGGATCTGCAAACCGTGAACGGGGATCGCAGTTCCTTGCAGCGCTGCTTGGTGAACTTGGTTGGCAACGCGTTGAAGTTCACGCGTGATGGCCGTGTCTCGATTGAAATAGAACGTCTTGCCTCGGGCGATGTGGTAGAGTTTCGTGTGGCGGACACCGGGGTGGGCATCGCGCCAGAAAACCTCAGCCGAATTTTTGAAGAGTTTGTCACGATCGACACGGCCTTTGATCGGGAGAACTCAGGCACCGGCCTTGGGTTGGCGATCACCAAACGCCTGATTGAGCGCAACGGCGGGGAACTGGAGGCCGACAGCTTGTTGGGCGAAGGCAGCCTGTTCACGTTCCGTTTGCCGCTGCCACTCACGACGGATGTGGCGGACCTTCAAACGCATTCATCCGCGCATTCCTTACCGGATTTGCCTGCTGGTTTTCGGGCTTTGGTGGTGGATGACAACGACATCAACCGCGAAATCCTCACAGACATTGTGCGCGACCTAGGGGGAGTGACACAGGAGACCAGCAACGGATTTGAGGCCATTGCGATATGTGAGGCTGCGGATTTTGATGTTTTGCTTTTGGATATCAGCATGCCGGGCATCGACGGGTTGGAAACGCTGAAACGCATCAGAAAGGGCGCCTCACCAAATGTCGCGACGCCGGCCGTGGCGGTCACGGCACATGCGGCTCCAAAGGATCATGAGGCCATTCTGGCACAAGACTTTCAGACGTTGATCCTCAAGCCGGTACGGCGGGCCGCGATCCAAGGCGCTCTGGCTGACGTGTTTGGTGTGCGAGACAGTGGGGCGGAATTCACCGATACGACGCAGGACGCTCCAGAATTTCTCAAGCAGTTTGGTCTCGAGCGTTACACCGAAGCCGTGCGGGAAACCCAGGGCGAGATCTCACAACTCCTGACCGGGAAGCAGGTTACTGATCCGTTGACGGAAGCGGACCGAGAAGAAGCGCACCGTTTGTCCGGGTCTGCCGCCGTATTGGGGTGGATGGACCTCTGGAGCGCGTTGCAAGCGGTGCAAAACGCGCCTGAAGACCACTGGGATGAACATCTCCTCCTCTTGCAGGCTGAATTTGATCGTGTGTTCCCGGATCAAATGCGCCAGCCTTAAAACGCAAAACGGGCGCGGAATGCGCCCATTTGAGTGTGTCTGCGACGGGGTTACAATTCAGTGCGAACCTGCGCCAGTTCTCTCGCGACGGCTTTGATGGTTTTTGATTTTAAAGGTCCATAGAGGCATGCTCTTTCCTGGCCAGCATCGCGGCAAAAGGCATTGATGGACCGGATCAAAGGGCGGTTCATATAAGGGCTTGTTTGTCCAACGGCATACCCAAGTTCACGCAGTTCCATTTGCACGATCCGCACATAAGCGTTTTTGTTGATCTTGGCCGCCACAGCCAACCCGCGTGCAAACACATCATTTGGCGCCGCGCGCACGATCTCTTCTGACGCAAGCCAGAACTGCGCTGGATTTTGATCTCTTGCCAAATACAACCCTTCTTCGACTTGGATTTTGGCGCGCAATCCTTCGGTTTGCAGAAGCCTGTCACGAGCGGCGAGCGTGCCACGCGCATGTCCAACAACCCGATAGTACTTCAGCAAGGCTTCTGCCGCTTTGGCGTCGCCATCCGCGTGACGCGTGTGGAGCTGGTCCAGAGTGTCGGTCACATCAACCCGTTGCGAGAGATCCCGCGTTAAAGCGTCCAGCAGCAGCATTTGCCCATCACGGCTACCTGCCGTTGCCAAGCCGACCAATGCTGGAAATCCCAAGCGGGGATCGGACAGGGGCCCCAGCCGGCCCGTCGCATGGGCCCAGGCAAGAACCGCGTCGCCTTTCTGGAGGCCTTGCGCAGAGGCGGCTAACAGGCTCCGCTGCGCAGCCTCGTAGTTATGTGAAGAAAGCTGCACTTTGCCCAAAGACACAAGGGACTTGCTTTGTCCCAGCTGAACGGCCTGGCTATAGTAAGAGATGGCCTGCGCGGTGTCTTGGTCAATTTCGATCCCTTTGAAACTAAAGTAACCCAGCCGATCACAGGCCCGCGCATAGCCGGTGGTGCAAATTAACTGCAGGGTGCTGATAGCCTCTTTCGGCGCGTCCGCAAGGGATGCCATGGCCTCTTTGTAGCGCTCTTTTGGGGTGCCCTCAGCCAGGGCCTGCGGCAGGTCGACCACGCCGCTAGCGGCGAAGCTTACCGCGAGACATTTGAGTATGTAGCACATTTCAGCCTCCTACTGATGTGGAGCCAGTATGGCGGTGTTGCTGAAGGCTTAGGTGCGCACCAAAGTATAGTGGGAAGCGCATTTGGCGATACCTACGCTTCTGATTTGGAGTCTCTCAGTTTGGTGGCTTTTTGGCTTTTCTGCCCTTTCGAGACTATCTAGCGGACGGTTGGCCTGTGGTCTGTAGATGGCTTTGGTTTTTGTTCCTTGGTTTGTCCGCCATGATTTATTGCGTTCCGGATACTGACGGCGGGGTTGTGTGGGCTGGAAAAAACCAGCGGAATGGGGGCACCTGGAACGCTGGCCGGTCGTATATTTATGTTGTGGGAATAAAAATGCGCGGTGAGGTTGGCAGCGGTTTTTGCAGAGTGATTGAAAACCCTCGTGTCGGTGGTTTGGTTCATCCCCCTGGGCACGATTTAGAAAAGTGTCAAATTGCATCCGAATGGTGTGCTGTCTGGCTTGTCCAGGACGTGCCACCCGGCGTGCGCTTTTCTTGCGGCAATCAACGGGCCTAGATGTGCGTTCGGCCCTCATTTCCCTTGCCATTCGGGGGCGACGCATTGGCCCCTTTGACGCATTGGCCGGATTGCCGTGTGCGGTGTGCAACTTGCGCCCGGCACCTTTGGCGAACGCAGCGTCCCCCCCCCCATCGGCCTCTGCCTTCACCTTTCCGAAAGGTCCCTGTTTCTGCCTCATATCCGCACCTCCGTGATGCAGCTACGATACCGACGTGATACCGACGTTGTTTTTGGGTGCTTGCTGGGGTGTTGCGTGGTGACTCCATGGTGAGTCTTGGCTGAGTCTGGTTTGAGTCTGTGGATAAGTTGTGTTGTGGGTGATTTGTTTACTGTGATTGTGTGTTTGTCTTGTTTTTGGTTGCGGGGGTGTTCTGTTTAGGGTGTT
>NZ_CANLRL010000012.1 GCF_947493595.1 uncultured Shimia sp.
GTTTTACCGTGGTCAACGTGACCAATGGTGCCGATGTTGCAGTGCGGTTTACTGCGCTCAAACTTTTCCTTAGCCATCTCGGGCGCCTTCTCATTGTGGTTGGGTCACATTGACCCGTTTTCCTCTACCGCGCGCGACATATGGCCTAACGCGAAAAAAATCAAGCCTGCTTTAACCCTGGCGTTCTTTATGCTCGCGCAACCGGTTGCGCATTTCCTCGTCTTTGTTGTCTGTCCAACAGTTAGCGAGATCTGCGGCCGACACATCGTCCACCAAACAGGCGCGGTTTTCGTGCATCCATTTTTCGATCTGACGGGCCGCGTTGTAGGTCAAATTGGCCATCTGTTCTTCCGCAGTCATCGAGAATCCGCTGGAGGCAATCAGCGATGATCCGGTGAAGCTTTCCAACACAAAGATCTCTTTGGCTTCTTCATTGAACTTGCCTCCCGCCCGGTCATCCCATGCGGTCACAGTGAGGATGATCGCCGACTTTGGTTGCAGGATCAGCGGCACGCCTTTTTGGGCCAGCGCATAGCCGTTGATGTTCACACCAAAATGCACCAGCCGCGTACCGTCATAGCGCGCTGCCCCCATGCGCGCGTCAATCGCGTTTTTCATGCTGGCAATAAACGCCTCGGTGTCCGCCTCACGCGACAGCGGGCCTTTTTGAATATCCGGCGCAACCACGATGTTGTGGCCCAGCACAAAATCGCCCAAATCCAGCGTCTCATCCGTGACCTCAATTGTGGGCGCCGTACAAGACACCAGCGCAGCCAATGCCGCGATGCATGCTACCAGTCTGATCATGGGCATTATTCTCCGCCGCTCTTCCTCAATATTAGCGGCTGACATATCGGATTGCCTGTGTCCGCGCAATCAAAGGCTTTGTGCGCTCTGATCCCTCGCCTATTCTGATGCGTAAGGAGAACCATGATGTCTCATCCCGCACCCGCCCCCGACGACACAACGCCCCGGCTGCCTGTGCACGCCAAGCTCGCGACCGAGCCGCTTGGCCTGTTTGGTTCGCTGAAAGCCGCCCGCAGCAATCTGCTTTCAATCCTGCCGGAACTCGCGGTGCGCCAGCCCATGGTCTCCGGCCGCACCGGCATTCGCTGGCACATGGTCATGGACCCGGGCGCGATCCGGCGCATCCTGCTTGACAAGGTAGATGACTACCCAAAGTCCAAAGCCACCAAAAACATCCTGCGCCCGGCGATTGGCGACAGCCTGTTTATCGCCGAGGGCGCCCACTGGCGCTGGCAACGCCGCGCCGCTGCCCCGGTGTTCACCCATCGCAACATCGCCAACCTCGCCCCGGTCATGTCCCAGGCTGCCGAGCGCGCCGCCACCCGCATCGCGGACCAAGCCCCCCACGCCGTCGATATGATGAGCGAAATGGTGCAGACCACATTTGACGTGATCAGCGAGGTGACGTTCTCCGGAGACGGCAGCTTTGACAGCTCCAAAGTGCATCAGGCCATCGATGATTACATCGCCGAAGCGGGCAAAATCTCGCTCTTGGATATGCTGGGCCTGCCCGACTGGGTGCCGCGTCCCGGCCGCATAATGTCCGGCAACGCTCTGGGAGACATGAAGCAGGTCGCCGACACAGCCATCGAAGCCCGCAAAGCGCGCGGCGCCAAAGACACGCCCGACTTGCTTGATCTGCTGCTCGCCGGTGTCGACCCTGAAACAAAAAAAACCATGAACACCGCAGAGCTGCGCGACAATCTGCTGACCTTCATTGTGGCAGGCCACGAGACCACCGCGCTCACCCTCGCTTGGGCGTTGTATCTCTGTGCCTTTGACCCAGAGGTGCAAAGCAAAGCCCGCGCCGAGATTGCCGACATCTGTGACGATGGCCCGATCACCGGCGAGCAAGCGCTGGAGCTGACCTATGTGCGCCAGATCATCGACGAAACCCTGCGCCTCTACCCACCGGCAGGCATCATCTCCCGCACCGCGCAGACCAACGACATGCTCTGCGCCCGGGAAATCCGCCCCGGCGACACCGTCATGATCCCTATCTATACCTTGCAGCGCAATCGCCTGCTTTGGGACGACCCCGACGCCTTCAAGCCGGAACGTTTTGCCGACCGCAAAGCCATCGACCGCTACGCCTACCTGCCATTCGGTGATGGCCCCCGCATCTGCATCGGCGCCAGCTTTGCCATTCAGGAAGCGGTGATTGTGCTCGCCACTCTCCTCAAACGCTTCCGCTTTGATCTGGTCGAGGGCAAGCCGCCCAAACCAGTGATGATCCTCACCTTGCGCCCTGAGGGTGGCGTCTGGCTGCAGGCGACACCTCTCGATTAAACATACACCCCTTGCCGGATTACCGCCCCGTGCCGCACACTTGTTGGTAAGGGAGGCCCACGTCATGACATCCGAGACCACCAAGCCCGACGCCCAGGAAAAGCTGCCGCCACGGCCGCAGCTCACTCCCGAGACCAACAAAATGACGTCACAAGACATCAACGTCGCGCTCAAAGCCGGGTTTGACGACTTCCTCGCCCACCCGGTTATGAGCGGCTTCTTCGGCCTGTTTTATGCCGCCTTCGGTATCCTCTTTGTCTGGTGTCTCGCGTGGCTTGGCAAAATCTGGATGATCATCCCGGCCTCCGTTGGCTTCCCACTTGTCGCGCCCTTTGCCGCCGCAGGCCTCTATGAAATGTCCCGCCGCCGCCAAACGGGGCAAAGTTTCACCTGGTCCGACATCCTCACCGTCATGGCGCGCCAACATAAACGCGAGATGGGCTGGATGGCCTTTGTCACGCTCTTCATCTTCTGGGTCTGGGTCTACCAAATCCGTCTGTGGCTGGCGATCATTCTGCAAGACGCGTCCTTTTCGGACTTCGCCGGCTTCCTGAATGTGGTCTTCCTCACGCCTGAAGGCTGGACCTTCCTCGCCATCGGCACCTGCGCCGGCGCCCTGCTCTCCGCCGCGCTGTTTTCGGTGACCGTGATCGCCATGCCGATGCTGCTGGACCGCGAAACCGACTTTGTGACCGCCATGCTGACCTCTGTGCATGTGGTCAAAGAGAACCCGGTTGTCATGCTGACATGGGCCGCAATCATCTCGGCCACCATGCTGCTGTCGCTGGTGCCTGCATTCCTAGGGCTGATCTTCACATTGCCGATTCTGGGACACACCACGTGGCATCTGTATCAACGGGCGGTGCCGCCTACGATAGATTAGGTCAAGGCAACCAAGCGGTGGTCAGGCCCGCAAATCTATCGCGCGCCCATCCAGCGTATCTGTGAGGCCCTCAAACGCATATGTCTTGCGAGGCCTGAAACCGCTCGCCGCACACCAGTCAATGTATTGCGTGTTCAGCGCCTGAATTACCTCGACCTCTTTCTGACCTTCAAAACAGGTCAACTCGAAAGAAACATTTTCAGACGGTTCATCATCAGCCATCCAGGCCCAGCACCCCTCGACAAAATAGGTTCCTTCGGCAAAGGTCTGGCAGGCGTCCCAATAGGCGCGCTCTGCTCCTTTTGCGATCCAATCTGACATGTCATCTCCCTCTGCAATTCTGAAGAGGGCTTCGTTCCCTCCCAAAGAGAGAGATGGCGATGCAAAGAAATCTTACCTTGAGACAAGGCGCCAATCGTTTCGGACTTTGTGCCAGACACATTCCAAAATGTGTCCCCCACGCCCTTTCCGGCACTCAACCCAAACGCGCAGAATCAATACGATTCGTAGCCACACCGACCGTTTCGCGTGTCGTTTTTTTGTCAAAACCGCGCACCTCCGCAAAACAGTCGTGATACCGACGCAGTACCGACGTGCCATATCAAACAAAAACGGGGGCGCAACGGCCCCCGAAATTTATGTGTCAAACTTGTAGTCTTTAGGGAACCCGTAGGGCGCTTTCTTGCCCACCCCGGCCCGTTTCCCAAGCCAATCTGACAGGTCCGGCTCATGCCGCGTTTTGCCACTGCCACCCATCGACCAGGTCAAACCATTTTCCCATTCAAACGTGGTGATGTCGGACAGCCCGCCGTCCAATTCCAGCGTCCCCTGACGCCCGCGCGCCATGTTATACTTCTGAATTCGCACACCTTTTCCGCGCCCAAGTTCTGGCATCTCGGAAATCGGGAAGACCAGGAAACGGCCGTTTTTGGACACCACCGCTACATGATCGCCCGCCACCGGATGGCAGATCATCGCGCGGTTGTCGTCTTTGACATTCAGCACCTGTTTGCCGGTCCGGGTCTGTGCAATCACGTCTTTCTCTGGCACCACAAACCCGTCACCCGCACTGCTGGCCACCAACAGCTTGCGATCTGGCTTATGCACAAAAATGTCAATAATTTCAGCCTCATTTGGCAAATCCACCATCAACCGAACTGGTTCACCCATACCCCGTCCGCCCGGTAAATTTGCCGCGCTCAGCGTGTAGAACCGCCCGTTGGAACCAAACATCAAAAGCCGGTCCGTGGTTTCGGCATGGAAGATGAATCGCGGCCCGTCGCCATCTTTGAACTTCAGCTCCCGCATCAGATCAATGTGGCCTGACATGGCGCGAATCCAGCCCATCTGAGAGCAAACAATCGTGATCGGTTCCCGATCAATCATTGCCTCAATTGGCACCTCTTCAACCTCAGCCGCCTCAGAGAACACCGTGCGCCGCGCGCCACCTTCGTAGTCTTTCCCAAAGGTCTTTTTGGCCTCTTTGAGCTGTTCGGAAATACGTTGCCATTGCAACTCATCATTGCCCAAAAGCGCAACGATTCCAGCACGTTCTTCTCGAAGAGCATCCCGTTCGCGCACCAGCTCCAACTCTTCCAGACGGCGCAGGCTGCGCAGACGCATGTTGAGAATAGCCTCGGATTGCACCTCGGTCAGCTGGGGCGAACCAGAGCCTGGAAGCGGCGATTTGTAATCTTTCTCATCGCGCGCACGCGGATGATCCAGATCCCAATCCTCCGCCATCAACGCCTGCTTCGGCGCATCGTCATAACGGATGATATCAATCACGCGGTCCAGGTTCAGGAAGGCGATGATGAAGCCTTCCAAGACCTCCAGACGGTGGTCAATCTTCTCCATCCGGTGTTTGGACCGGCGGATCAAAACCTCACGGCGGAAATCCAGAAACGCCCGCAGAACCTCTTTCATGGAGCAGACTTTTGGCGTCACCCCATCAATCAAGACGTTCATATTCAAAGAGAACCGAATCTCCAAATCACTGCTGCGATAAAGCATGTTCATGAGCACTTCAGGCTCAACGTTCTTGCTTTTCGGCTCCAAGATCACGCGAATGTCATCTGCTGATTCATCGCGCACATCGGCGAGAATAGGCACCTTCTTGGTCTGGATCAGCTCTGCCAGTTTCTCGATCAGCTTGGACTTCTGAACCTGATACGGAATCTCGGTGACAACAATCTGCCACTGCCCGCGTCCAAGGTCCTCCTTCTCCCACTTACAGCGCAAACGGAAAGAGCCGCGCCCGGTGCGATAGGCCTGCGCAATGCTTTCGGGTGGTTCAACAATCACGCCACCGGTCGGAAAGTCCGGCCCCGGCACATAGTTGAGCAGCGTATCTTCCCGCACGTCCGGCGTTTTGATCATGTGCAAACAGGCGTCACACAGCTCGCTGATATTATGCGGCGGAATATTGGTGGCCATGCCCACAGCAATACCGCTTGAGCCATTGGCCAAAAGATTGGGGAATGTTGCTGGCAAAACCACCGGCTCACGCAGAGTGCCGTCGTAATTCTCCCTAAAATCAACGGCATCTTCGTTAAGCCCATCCAGCAGAGCCTCGGCAACAGAAGTCATCCGGGCTTCTGTGTATCGGCTCGCCGCCGGGTTATCGCCGTCGATATTGCCGAAGTTCCCCTGACCATCAACCAGCGGATACCGCACGTTAAAGTCCTGCGCCAAACGCGCCATCGCATCATAAATCGCGGCGTCACCGTGCGGGTGATAGTTGCCCATCACGTCACCAGAAATCTTCGCCGACTTCCGGAAGCCGCCCGTCGCGCTAAGCTTTAGTTCACGCATGGCATAGAGAATACGCCGGTGAACTGGCTTCAACCCGTCTCGCGCGTCTGGCAGCGCCCGGTGCATAATCGTGCTCAGCGCATAGGTCAGGTAGCGGTCACCAATGGCGCGTCGCAGCGGCTCGGTCACATTCTGTGAAGGGAGGTCATCATCGATCAGATCAGTCATACTCTGCTGATAGCTTTTGACGGTGCGCCGGTAAAGCAGATGCGAGGGAACACTCGCGATTTTTTCCCCGACATGATAAGATATCCGCAGTGTAAACCTTTCGTAGAACCTGTTAGCCGACACTGGTGTGTGAACAGGTGATTCTCCTGGGGGTTGAATTGTGAATAAGTTTGTATTTCTAAGTCTTGCATTGTTAGGTTGGATTTTTTGGGAGCTAAGTGGCGGGTCTGAATTTGAACCCAAATCGCGCACCCATGCGACCAAGAGCGACACGCCTCAGCAAACCGAAGACGCCCCGGTTGTGGCACGGGCTGCGCTGTCTGTGCCAATAATCAAAGTCAGGGCAACGCCAGTCGCCTCTCAAGGCGGCACACCAGCTGAACTTCTACCGGCATCAACCGCTGTGAATATTGGAGATGACACTCAGCCAGAAACAGCGCCAGTTGTCGTCGCCTCATTGGCCACCGGTTTAGATGCTTTCGCAACGCCCGGGGCACCGGTGCTGATAAAATCGGATGCAACGGACGCGGCCATTGGAGATTCTGTCTCACTTGCCTTGAACAGCCCGCAACCGAATGACTTCCGTCGCGTCCGCGGTTCCCGTGTGAACATGCGCGGCGGGCCCGGCACGTCCTACAGCGTGCTGATGGTCTTGGCGCGCGACAGTGAGGTAGAAGTCCTGCGTGAAAATGGCTCTGGCTGGGTGAAACTGCGTGATCCTGAAAGCGGCCGAATTGGCTGGATGTCGTCCAAAATGCTGGTGGCCTCAAACCGGTAAGCCACGTAGTCTGCGCCCGAATTGCATAAATTGGGGCGCAGATGACGCAAAAATCCATCCTAATTACTGGCTGTTCGTCTGGCATTGGATTGGCCGCGGCACATGGCCTACGTGCCCGAGGTTGGCGCGTTTTTGCGTCTTGTCGCAATCCAAAAGACTGCGCACGTCTGCAAAATGCCGGCTTTGACAGCCCCCAAATTGAGTTGCGGGACAGCGCAAGTATCCGCTCCGGATTGCACGAGGTGCTAGCGGCAACCAACGGCACTTTGGATGCGCTCTTCAATAATGGGGCCCGCGGCATGCCCGGCGCCATAGAGGATCTGCCGGCCGATGGATTGCGCGACCTCATGGAAAGCAATGTCATTGGCTGGCATGACCTAACACGGCAAGTGATTCCGGTGATGCGGGCGCAGGGCCACGGCCGGATCGTGCAAAACTCCTCCGTTCTCGGCTATGTTTCCATGCGCTATCGCGGCGCTTATGTCGCCAGCAAACACGCGCTCGAAGGTTTAACTGACAGCATGAGGATTGAACTTCGGGACACGCCAATCCATGTCAGCCTCATTGAGCCAGGCCCAATCACGTCAGATATGCGGAAAAACAACGCGGCGCAATTCTTTGAATGGATTGATTGGGAAAACTCGGCCTTCTCGGAAGATTACAGGCAAGGACTGGTCAAACGGTTCACCGAAAAACAGGAAGGCCTCGACCCGTTTGAACTCCCAGCGGAGGCCGTTTGCAAAAAGCTGGTCCATGCCCTGGAGGCCAAGCGCCCCCGTGCACGCTATCGGGTCACGACGCCCGCACATGTCATGAATGTCTGTCGTCGAGTGCTCCCAACATCACTGCTCGATTGGGTGGTCTCCAAGGCCTGATGCGACGTCATGTCAAAGGTGGTTCAGTTCCGCGCCATGACAAGTTACACCAGTGCCACCGCTGAAGATGGAGTTCCCAATGGCCAATGATCCCTTGTTCTGGTTTGCCGCTGTCGCATGCCTTGCCGTGCTGTTTATTTTGCTGGTTGGTATTGGCGGCTTTGCCAAAGGTGGTGAGTTCAACAAAAAGCATGCCAACAAAATCATGCGTCTCCGCCTATTGGCGCAATTTGTGGCTGTCGTTTTAATCGTCGGCTTTGTCTGGCTGCGCAGCGGAGGTTGATCTCATGGTTGTTCTCAACAAAATCTACACCCGGACCGGCGACAAAGGCACCACCGCCTTGGGCAATGGAGACCGCGTTGCCAAACACGAAGCACGGGTTGCCGCTTATGGCACCACGGATGAACTAAACGCATTTTTGGGCGTTGCGCGTCTGCATGCGGAAGCGGACACAGATGCCGCTTTAGCCCGCATCCAGAACGACCTTTTTGATTTGGGCGCAGATCTTTGTCGACCAGACATGGCGAAAGACAGTGAGGCAGAATATCCGCCGCTGCGCATCGTAGCGTCACAGGTCGAACGCCTCGAAGCAGAGATTGACGCGATGAACGCACAGCTCGAGCCGCTGCGCAGCTTTATCCTACCAGGTGGATCCGCATTGGCCGCACAGCTGCATGTTTGCCGCACCGTAGCGCGCCGCGCAGAGCGACTGTCAGTCGAATTATCCCAATCAGAGGACATCAATGCAGACGCAGTGACCTACCTCAACCGCCTCAGCGACTGGTTCTTTGTTGCCGCGCGCATTGCCAATGATGAAGGCCGCGCAGACGTGCTTTGGGTGCCTGGAGCGAATCGCTGAAAGGTTGAATCAAGCCGTTAGCGCCATCAAATCCCTTGACGCAAAATCCCCTTACGTAACTTTTCTGCACTGCGGAAACATTCTTGCAAGAAACGTGGCGTGAAAACGCTGGTACGCGACGTCGTTGCCCTAAAACGTGACGATTTTGCTCTGTTTCAGCCGCGCCGCACACTATATCAACGCGGTGAGAGCATTCCGATGAGCTGCCTTTGGCGGCTTTGACAAACTTTGAGGAGTCCTACGCCCATGAAGGTACTAGTACCTGTCAAGCGCGTGATTGACTACAACGTGAAGGTCCGCGTGAAAGCGGATGGCACAGGTGTCGATCTCGCCAACGTCAAAATGTCCATGAACCCATTTGATGAGATTGCCGTTGAAGAGGCCATCCGTCTGAAGGAAGCAGGCAAAGCGGACGAAATCGTCGCCGTTTCCATCGGTGTGAAGCAAGCACAGGAAACCCTGCGCACCGCTCTGGCCATGGGCGCGGACCGCGCCATTCTGGTTGTAGCTGCGGACAGCGTTGATCAGGACATCGAGCCGCTGGCCGTTGCCAAGATCCTTGCCAAAATTGTTGAAGAAGAGCAGCCAGGCGTTGTTCTCTGCGGCAAGCAAGCAATTGACAATGACATGAACGCCACCGGCCAGATGCTGTCTGCCCTGTTGGGATGGTCCCAGGCGACGTTCGCTTCCGAAGTGGACATCGATGGCGACAAAGCTGTTGTGACCCGTGAAGTGGATGGTGGTCTGCAGACCATCAAGGTCAACACGCCAACCATCATCACCGTGGACCTGCGCTTGAACGAGCCGCGTTATGCGTCCCTGCCAAACATCATGAAGGCGAAGAAAAAGCCGCTGGATGAGAAAACCGCTGCCGACTACGGCGTGGATGTCACCCCGCGCCTGGAAGTTGTGAAGACTTCTGAGCCGTCTGAGCGTGCCGCAGGCATCATCGTGGGCTCCGTGGACGAGCTGGTTGAGAAACTCAAAGAAGCGGGGGCTGTGTAATGGCTGTTCTTCTTCTCGCAGAAGTCAACAACGGCGAGCTGGCGCTGGACGCCACCGCCAAAGCTGTCACCGCTTCCAAAGCGCTCGGTGACGTGACCGTTCTGGCCGCAGGCGCCTCCGCTGCTGCAGCTGGCGAAGCCGCTGCCAAGATCGACGGTGTTGCCAAAGTTCTGGTTGCCGAAGACGCATCTCTGGGCCACCGCCTGGCGGAACCAACAGCTGCGCTGATCGTTTCGCTCGCAGGCGACTACAGCCACATCGTTGCACCGGCGACCACCGACGCCAAGAACGTGATGCCACGCGTGGCCGCGCTTCTGGACGTGATGGTGCTGTCAGATGTGACCGCAGTGGTTGACGCCGACACTTTTGAGCGTCCGATCTACGCCGGTAACGCAATCCAGACTGTGAAATCCTCCGATGCGACCAAAGTCATTACCTTCCGCACATCGACTTTCGATGCCGCTGGTGAAAGTGGCTCCGCTGCCGTGGAAACCACTGGCGCAGCCGACAACCCTGGTCTGTCCGAATGGGTTGAAGACAAAGTTGCCGAAAGCGACCGACCAGAACTGACTTCTGCAGGTGTGGTTGTCTCCGGTGGCCGAGGCGTTGGTTCTGAAGAAGACTTCAAAATCATCGAAGCTCTGGCTGACAAGCTGGGGGCCGCAGTTGGTGCATCCCGTGCGGCAGTTGACTCCGGCTACGCGCCAAACGACTGGCAAGTGGGTCAAACCGGTAAGGTTGTTGCCCCTGAGCTGTACATTGCTGCGGGTATCTCCGGCGCAATTCAGCACCTGGCTGGCATGAAAGACTCCAAGATCATCGTTGCCATCAACAAAGACGAAGAAGCGCCAATCTTCCAGGTTGCTGACTTTGGTCTGGTTGCCGATCTGTTTGACGCAGTGCCAGCGCTGACCGAGAAGCTCGGATAAACCACTACAGTTCCAAAACACCAAAGGCCCGCCACTTAGGCGGGCCTTTTTTGCTGGCACGGTGCGTTGGTGCTAGGTCAGTTCTGAGAGCGCCTTCTGGAGCGCTTCGGCCGTTTCTTGATGGGCCGCGACACCCAACATGCGTTGCGCGGCAACCCGCTCCATGTCGGTGCATTGCATGCCTTCGATCCCTTTGGCTTGCGCGTATTCGCTCACCACCACTTCGACGATGTCATCGACCATCGGGCGCAGCTCTTCGATCATCAACCGATCCACGAACAATGGATCGGGCCCCAATCCACTGGTACCCATGGCGGTTTCTGGCGCATGATCCGCCACCCACAACAGCACAATTTTGCCGCCGATCGTGTTCAGAAGTAGCTTCATGCGCGCGCTCCACGCCATGCGTAACTCATCCCGCACCATCGCGTAGCGATCCGGCGCACGGGCGCACAGCGTACCCAGCATATGTCGCGTGAAGTGAAACTCGCTGAAGTCGATTTCGTTAAACACCATTTGCATCATGTTTGACGCGCCAATGAAGCGATCATTCCGGCGTGGATGCACCTTGTAATACCGGTTGGACATATTCTGTGCCCCCATAACCTGTATCACGGTCACATCCGATTGTTGCGCGGTGTGCAATACCGACGGCTCAGCCAAAAAGGCATCAATACCGGCATTCACATATCCAAAATTCACACAGCTTATTGGCAGCACCTCATCCAAAAGGCTCACAAACGGCTGGGGAACAAATTTACCATAGGTTTCCGTTCCCCCAAGAAACGCAATAAAGGGAGCATCCAGCTCCTTTTTGGGACCACGAAACAATAAACGTGATTCCCCATACTGGCACGGCTCGTAATTGAGCTCGGTGCCCGACATCTTCTCGTAAGACATTTTCTCACCACTACTTTTCTCACCCAAGGTAGAGAATCGCCGAAAGCCCTTGCGAAAAAGCTAATGGGTCACTTTGAGGCAAGTTTTAGAGGCCCTGCCCTCTTGCAGGTTCTGCGCCCGCAGGCCTATGGTCAGCCAAGCATTTTGAGAGGATATCAACTATGGACATCAAGTCGATTGGCGTCGTTGGAGCAGGCCAAATGGGCAACGGTATCGCGCATGTCATGGCGCTTGCCGGATATGATGTACTATTGAATGATATCAACCAGAACGCGCTTGATGCAGCCGTCGCGCGGATCGAGAAAAACCTGGAACGCCAGGTCAGCAAAGAGTTGATTTCAGAACTTGAAAAAGCCACCGCGATGGGCCGCATTCAGACCACTCTGGAGCTACCGGCCCTTGGCGGTACTGATCTGGTAATCGAAGCAGCAACCGAAAGAGAAGAAATCAAGCATCAAATTTTTGATACTTTGAAGCCCCATCTAGGCCCAGACACGCTCCTCACATCCAATACATCTTCGATCTCTATTACCCGATTGGCCTCGCGCACCGACCGTCCCGAACGGTTTATGGGGTTCCACTTCATGAATCCGGTTCCGATGATGAAACTGGTCGAGCTGATCCGTGGCATCGCCACCGACGAAGAGACCTATAAAACCTGCCATGACATTGTAGAGAAGCTTGGCAAAACAGCGGCCAGCTCCGAAGACTTCCCTGCATTTATCGTGAACCGTATCTTGATCCCAATGATCAATGAGGCCTGCTACACGTTGTACGAAGGGGTGGGAAATGTTGCGTCTATCGACAACGCCCTAAAGCTTGGCGCAAACCACCCAATGGGGCCACTTGAACTGGCTGATTTTATTGGCTTGGACACCTGCCTCGCCATCATGAACGTACTGCATGACGGCCTGGCCGACACCAAGTATCGCCCTTGCCCGCTGTTGACCAAATATGTTGAAGCTGGGTGGCTTGGTCGCAAAACCAAACGCGGTTTCTACGACTACCGCGGCGACACGCCACTCCCCACCCGGTGACTTAACAAAAAAGCGAGACCCTGGCCTCGCTTTTTACTTGGATCTGTCCATCAGGCCTCTTTGCCCAAATCAAGCGTATGCTGCCGCAGCCACGCCATGAATCCACGCGGATCGGTGTGCAATTGAGCCATCTGCTCGTCTGTCAACGGAGCCCCAACAACGGGGGCCTGAGGCTTGTTACAAGAGCGCACAATTTCATGCAGCAACAGACCCTGTCGGAAAATTGGGGACACTTTGTTGGCAATTTGATACGCGCGGCTGTTTTGCCCTGGATAAAAAATCGGCACAACCCGTGCGCCAGAACGGCGGATCAACTGGGCTGTGAACACGTTCCACTCCTGCTCTACAGCCGGACCAAACCAAGTGTCAGAGCTCATCACGACACCGGAAGGAAACAGAGCAACAACGCCCCCATCTTTAAGATGAGACATTGTCTTGCCGCGCATCTCGACCATTTTGCGTTGCGCGTCAGGGTCATGCGGGAACGGCACTGGAATCATAAAACTGGACGCCGCCTCATCCAAGCCAGTCAAAACGGAGCGCGTCAGAATTCGGTAATCCTGCCGCACGCGCCCAATCAAATCAGCAAAAATCATGCCATCAACCATCCCGTGGGGATGATTGGCAACAACCACAACAGGCCCATCTTTCGGGATATTCTGCAACTGCTCAAGTGGGGTTTTTAGCTCGATGCCCATGACATTGAGCGCGCCGCGCCAAAACTTCTGCCCACGATATTGTTCGTTGTCGCGCTCAAACTTGTTGACCATGCGCAAGATCTTCAACTTGCCGGTCATCCACTCAATTGTACGAATCGCAAACGACGTCCAGCGGTCATCAAACGAATTGGCGTAGGTCAGCGTCCGGCGGTCATAGATTTGACCTTCCGTTTCGGTTGCAGGTTTGCCAACCTGCGCCTCTGGCACCGTATCTACCAAGTTCGTCTTCCTATGCTGTCACTTAACTCAGAACCCTTCGCCGAACTTGTCTACAACAAGTGCCTCAATGGCATCGGCCAAGGCCAGCGAATCAGGCCCGCTGGTTTCCACCTCAATGCTGGTACCCTTGGAAGCTGCCAGCATCAGCAACCCCATAATACTGTCGCCCCCTGCACTCAAGCCATCCTTTGATACTTCTGCCGTCGCGTCAAAGCCTTCAACAACCTCAACCAGCTTTGCAGATGCCCGCGCGTGCAGGCCTTTTTCATTCACGATTTGCATCGTGCGTTGGATGACGTTGCTCATCTGCTTACCCTGTTTGAATGTTTTGACTATCGATATATTTGCGACCAGCTTCCAGTGCCGCTCTGACTGCATCTGCAACGTCAAGATGACGGCTCTTGGCCAGCTTAATTAACATCGGCAAATTTGCACCGTAAAGAATGCGCCGATTGGCAGGGGCACAGGCGCGCAAGCTCAAATTTGACGGAGAGCCGCCAAACATATCAGTGACCACAACGACCCCGTCGCCTTGATCCACGACATCTGCGGCCGAACATATTTCACGCTGTTTTTGGGCGCGATCATGATCTGGTTCAATGGTAATCGCGCTGACGCCATTTTGCGCGCCAACGACATGTTCCATGGCCGCCAAGTATTCATTGGCCAGCCCACCATGTGCCACGATCACGATACCGATCAAGCTATCTGTTCCCCATCTTCTGCGACCGGCGGCGCCGCGCTAAGCACAGCGTACCGATTGAGTTCGCGATGCCTTATAGACACCCGCCAGCCCCTATTTGCAAGGGATTCGGCAATGGTCTCGGTTAGGAAAACGGACCGGTGTTTCCCTCCAGTGCAACCAAAAGCCACCTGGAGATGATTGCGGCCTTCACGGACATAACCGGGTAGTGCGTGTTCCAGCGCCATCTCAATGGAGTGCACAAATGGATCGAACCCAGGATCTGTCGCGATGTAGGCCCCCACCGGCGCATCTCCGCCGTCCATGTCACGTAATTCGTCCCGCCAATGGGGATTATGTAGAAAACGACAATCGAGCACGAGATCTGCGCCCTGTGGCAGCCCGCGCTTGTAGCTAAACGATTGAACGGTAATGCCAATCGCCTGATCAGTGTGCGGGGCAAACCGACTTTGTACTGCGTGACGCAACTCATGTGGCGTCATTTCTGACGTGTCCATCAACACAGTTGCTCGAGCTTGCACATCCTCTAAGAGAGTGAGCTCTCTTTGGATACCTGCATTCGGATCTTCCTTGCGATCAAGTGGGTGATTGCGTCTGGTTTCATTGTAGCGCCGCCGCAAAACCTCAGCACGACAATCCAAATACAGCAACTCTGGGGCGACATTGGGAAACTCATCAACCAACTCCAATGCCTCAATTATCGCGGCTGGCGAAAAGTCTCGATTGCGGACATCCAAACTCAGCGCCATAGGCCGCTTTGGAGGCTGCCCCGACAACAAACGCGGCAGCAGACCAAGCGGCAAATTATCAATGGTTTCAAACCCCGCGTCCTCCAGAGCCTTGATGGCCGTGGAGCGCCCCGCACCTGAAGGGCCGGTCAGCAATACCAAAGGGACCTTGCCCTGCGGGCCTTTCGCACTGGTCATTTATGCGTTCCTTCCATGGCGTAAAAACTGAAGCACTGCCGCGGCAAAATACGGCGCATCCACTTTATAAATCACCGGAAGCACATGGCCCATTATGTGAACGTCCCTTGGGTGAGGCAGCCTTTGATCTTCAACTTGGTCCAGGTCCACCACCAAGCGTAGTGGCACTCTCTTCATGGGAACCGCACGCAATATCCCCACGCCACGCGCCTCTATCAGGCCGCTTGTTGTGTCAGGTGCCGAGGCCAACAGTTGTGCCCCCGTTTGACAGACAATGGTTTGATCATCCGCAATCAGTTGCGCCCCATAGGCCATCAATTGAAGCGCAAGCCCGGACTTTCCGCGCCCAGAAGCCCCACAAATGAGAACAGCACGCCCGCCATCTGCCACGCAAGACGCATGCAGAAGGCTTTCCTCATCAGCTGGTGTTGGCGCCACAGAAAACAAGTCATCCGCCTGCCCCATGCGTTACACCGGTAGCCCCACCACAAACCGCGCGCCAAGAGGCTCAGACGTGACGTCAGCGTCGGTCGGACGAATGTTTTCCGCCCAAATTACGCCACCATGAGCTTCAACAATCTGCTTTGAAATTGCCAAGCCCAAACCAGAATTGTTACCAAACTGCGCTTCAGGTCGATGGGAGTAAAAGCGATTAAAAATCTTGTTGAGTGCCTGCTCTGGAATGCCTGGCCCGGTATCCTCGACCACAACCAGCACACGGTTCTCACGCTTGCGCGCCCAAACCCGAATGGCATCCCCATCTTCGCAAAAGCTAATGGCATTGGTGATAAGGTTCACAAAGACCTGTGCCAATCGCGCTTCCAACCCAGTGATATCTATGGCGGCATCAGGCAGATCGGTGATAAAATCGATGCCCTTGCCTTTGGCATCTTCCCCTAGGTATTGGGTCAAATTTCCAACCATGCCGAGCAGATTAAAGGTTTCCTCTTCTTCCTTTACCAGCTCACTGTCCAAGCGAGAGGCGTTGGATATATCGCTGACAAGTCGGTCCAATCGACGAACGTCATGCTCAATAACATTGAGCAACTTTTCACGGTGCTCTTCTTTTTTCACCATGCGCAATGAGCCCACGGCAGAGCGCAACGAAGCCAGTGGGTTCTTAATCTCATGTGCGACGTCAGCGGCAAACTGTTCATTGCTGTCGATCCGCTCGTAAAGAGCCGACACCATGCCCCGCAATGCGCCCGACAAACGTCCAATCTCATCCGGCCTTGCCGTCAGATCCGGGATACGCACCCGACCTGGATTCACTTTGCGGCTGTCGCTGTCGCGACCAAGCTCCGCTGCCGCGGCCAGATCTGAAAGTGGATTGGAAATGGTGGAGGCCAGCACCATGGACAGGCCAACGGATACCACAGTCGCGATCAGGAACATCTGTAAGACACGTTCACGCTCCGAACTCACCATCCGGTCCAACTCACCGGAAGCGCTGGACAGAACAACCGCCCCTACAACCCGGTCATTCTGCCGGATAGGCACTGCCATGGCAAAGACGTGACCGCCATCTGCGGCCACAAGCGTTTCCAAAGCCTCGGTGCCATTCACGGCGGATTGCGCCATGACTTCCAGCTGGTTGTTTAACTGCCCCACACCGGTGTCCTGACCACCGCTCTTGCGGGAAATCGAACTCCAAATCTTATTGAGTGCAGATGTCAACGGTGCGCCGTCTGGACGTTCCGCCAGCACCTCTGCAGCCTCTGCGGAGGCTTTGCCTTCCTTTTTCCCGGCGGCTTGAGCAGCCGCATCAAAAACATGCACCGTTGTGCCGACCTGCAAAGGTAGTTTTTCGAGCGTCGCTGCAACGTCCACGCCATCATTGGTCGCCAGATTTGCCGGCGCGCCGGACGGCAGCTGCGCCTCAAAAGCGCCAGCAATGAGCCGCGCCTCTGTGACAAGGCCCGTTGCACGTTGCACAGCAAAGCTGTCCCGCGCACTGTTGAGAAATAGGATACCTGCGACCAACACCAGCAGCGCGATCATGTTAAAGGTAATGATTTTACGTGTTAATGGGGACTTACCAAGAGGCAAAAGCCGGCGACGTTCGCGCCGGCCCTGCAACTCTTCCTCGACATTGCCTGCAGGAGCGACCCAATCATCGCCCAAAACAACGTCTCCGTCCCGCCCTTGGGCCATGTCTTGCACGTTGGTCCTTCCGGCCTTGCGTCGTTACTCTTCGTTGTATCTATAACCGATGCCGTAGAGCGTCTCAATTGCAGAGAAGTCCCGATCCACAGTCCGCATCTTTTTACGAAGACGTTTGATGTGGCTGTCGATTGTCCGGTCATCCACGTAAACCTGATCATCATAAGCCACGTCCATCAGCTGGTCCCGGCTTTTTACAAAACCTGGACGCTGGGCAAGCGCTTGAAGCAAGAGGAACTCGGTGACCGTCAAGGTCACATCCTGCCCCCTCCAACTCACAGAGTGGCGCAGCGGATCCATGGTCAGATCACCGCGTTCCATAATCTTTGTATCTTCGGTATCCCCGACGATCTCACCATCGACGGCTTCTTGGCGGCGCAGCAATGCGCGAATACGCTCGACAAGTAAGCGTTGGCTGAACGGCTTTTTGACGTAGTCGTCTGCCCCCATACGCAACCCAAGCACTTCGTCGATTTCGTCGTCTTTGGAAGTTAGGAAAATCACAGGCATACTGGTCTTCTGCCGCAAACGCTGAAGTAGATCCATGCCGTCCATCCGTGGCATTTTGATATCCAAGACAGCCATGTCAGGAAGCTTTTTATTAAATGCGTCCAGCGCCTGCTGACCGTCATTGTAAGTCTCGACTTCAAACCCCTCTGCCTCAAGGGTGATAGAAACCGACGTCAGGATATTCCTGTCGTCATCCACAAGGGCAATTTTCGACATGGGATCGGTCCTTATTGCTGCTCTTATTATGTCTATTTTTTGCGGCATTATGCGCAATTCAGGCTGTGGCAATCAACGCTAAAGTGCGATTCGGGTAACCAACTCGACCTATTTAGCTCGAAATTCCTTGAGCAATGGCTAAATTGTCTCACTTTTGGCGACAATCACGACGCGCACTTTCCGATCGGAACGCTTGATTGCGCTAACCTGCATTTGGTTGCGCTAACTGCGCCAAAGCGTCCTGTTCTTATCAATATTTGGCATGTTATGAGGCCCTTGTCGCACTTCGGGGTGCTTTGACGCGCAAGAATATTTCGCCCTGAGGACTTTCAAGGACCGCCGCAACAGGACACGCGGCTACAGGAGTAAGATAATGACATTTGGACGGGTAAACCCGCAATTCCGCCTGCAAGATCAAGGGATCGAAGGTCTGGGAAATGTCTATTACAACTTTATGGAGCCTGCCCTCATTGAGTCCGCGCTGAAGCGTGGCGAGGGTACTCTGGGCAACGGCGGCGCCTTTTTGGTCAGCACCGGCGAATTCACCGGTCGCTCTCCAAAAGACAAGTTCACTGTCCGGACCTCAATGACCGAAGACACCATCTGGTGGGAAAACAATGCCCCGATGGAATCTGACGCCTTTGATCGCCTGCATGCTGATATGCTGGAGCACATGAAAGGCCGTGACTACTTCGTTCAGGACCTGACCGCAGGTGCTGACCCGTCTCACGCCATCAACGTGCGCGTCGTAAACGAACTGGCATGGCACAACCTGTTTATCCGGCACCTTCTGCGCCGCCCGGATCAGGCGGCACTGGATGGCTTTGTGGCGGACTACACCATTATCAACTGCCCGAGCTTTAAGGCCGATCCCGCCAAGCACGGATGCCGTACCGAGACCGTGATTGCTGTGAACATCGAAAAAAAGATGATCCTAATCGGCAACACAGAGTACGCCGGTGAAAATAAAAAGTCCGTCTTTGGCCTGCTGAACTACCTGCTGCCAGAAAAAGGCATCATGCCAATGCACTGCTCGGCCAACCATGCCAAAGACAACCCCGTCGACAGCGCTGTGTTCTTTGGCCTGTCCGGTACCGGCAAAACCACACTGTCCGCTGATCCAAACCGCACCCTGATTGGTGACGATGAGCACGGTTGGTCCGATCGTGGCACCTTCAACTTCGAAGGCGGCTGCTATGCCAAGACGATTGGCCTCAACCCAGAAGCAGAGCCGGAAATCTACGCTACCACCAAGATGTTTGGCACCGTGATCGAGAACATGGTTTTTGATGAAGAAACCAAAGAACTCGATTTTGAGGACAAGAGCCTCACCGAAAATATGCGCTGCGCGTACCCGCTGGACTCGATCCCGAACGCGTCGGACAACGGCCTTGGTGGTCACCCAAAAAATGTGATAATGCTCACCTGTGATGCGTTTGGTGTATTGCCTCCCGTCGCCCGCTTGACACCAGCCCAAGCTGAGTACCATTTCCTGTCTGGCTTCACCGCCAAAATGGCAGGTACTGAGCGCGGCCTGACCGAGCCGACACCAGCCTTCTCCACCTGCTTTGGCGCGCCATTTATGCCACGTCGCCCGGAAGTCTATGGCGCCCTCCTGCGCCAAAAGATCGCTGAGTTTGGCACCACCTGCTGGCTTGTAAACACCGGCTGGACCGGCGGCGCCTACGGCACTGGCTCCCGCATGCCAATCAAAGCCACCCGCGCACTACTGACTGCGGCTCTGGATGGATCCCTGAACCACGTTGAGTTCCGCAAAGATGCCAACTTTGGCTTTGAGGTTCCTGTCTCTGTACCAGGCGTGGACGATGCGCTGCTCGACCCACGCGGCACCTGGGCAGACAAAGAAGCTTATGATGCGCAGGCAGCTAAGCTGGTCGGCATGTTCGCAGATAACTTCGAGCAATACCTGCCCTACATCGACGCAGATGTGAAAGCAGCCGCCATCGGCTAAACGCCCTAAGATCTCGTTTTGAAAGGCCTCGACAATTGTCGGGGCCTTACTTTTTTGGAAGCGCTGATAGGGTTGCATTTGCACCAGCAAAGACTGGAACCAGCCGTCGCAGCTTTCCCATTTTGGACAGGGGTCCCAAGAAACAAAAAACCTGCACATTCGATGCGATTTCTCTCTTGACCCCACCCAAGGAACGGCCTAAATCGCACTTCACTTACGGCGGTATAGCTCAGTTGGTTAGAGCAGCGGAATCATAATCCGCGTGTCCGGGGTTCAAGTCCCTGTACCGCCACCATTACCCCTTAAAATTCAAAGAGTTAGCATGGCGATTTGCCAGCCTGATTCTCGCCAGATAAGTTACACACCGTTACGCACCGAAAAGGCGAAGACGCGTGTCTAAGAATCAAGTTTCCAAGCTCAAGCAGATCAAACAAGGCCTCGCGATCTATCAAACTGGCCGCAGCCCATACTGGCATGTGCGCCTGTGGGACTCGATTTCTAAGAAGTACGTACGTCGATCGACAAAAGAGACCAGTCGGATCGAGGCTATCGAAGCTGCAATCGAGTTCGCTGATTCGCACCGCAAGAACATTGATCCGACGCTGGCACCGATAAAAGACCGAAGCTTTGAAGCGTTCGCGCTCAAGCTTGATGCAATTAACAAAAGCAAAAACGGTAGTGCTCGGTCTTATGCAGACGGGCGCAAGATCTTGTATCGCGAAGGTGACGGGCTGATTTCTTACTTCGGCAAGATGGATGTTTCCAAAATCACATCAGGCACCATGCGTGACTTTCTTGTGCATCTAGATTCTCGACGCCCTGCCCCGCTTGCGAACTCTACTAAGGCCAAGCAATGCATGATGGTGCGTCAGGTGCTTCGGCTGGCATTTGAAGACGGCATGATCGACAAGATACCAGAAGCGCCGAAGCTCAAGACTGTCGACAAGCCGCGTGTGACGTTCTCAGAGAAAGAGTACCGCAAGCTCATGACCGTTGCCCGCGAATGCGCGACGCGTGGTGACATTGTACGCGGCGTTAAGATGACGCACCACCACGCCCACTTGTTTACGTTTGTCGTGCACAGCTTTCTACGACCGACAGAAAAAGAGCTGTTCGGTCTGCGGCATTGTGATGTCGAGGTTAGAACCGATCCCCGGCACCTCGTGATAGAGGTTCACGGCGGCAAGACTGGCTATCGCAGGGCAGCCACACTGTCGTTTGCTTTGCTGCTGTACAACAGCACATGCATGATTCTCGGGAAACCTGATCCAGGCTCACCAGACGTAGGTCTTACGACGCCTGATCCCGACGCGTATGTTTTTATGCCCGAGTACGAGAACCGAGGCACAGCAGTCAGCACAGCGCGACGGATTTTCAATTACGTCCTGAATGAAGCTGGGCTGAAATACGATTCAAACGGAAACCCGCGTGCACCATATTCGCTTCGACACTTTGCACTGCAATCTCGGCTCCGGAACTCTGGGGGTAAAGTAAACATCTACTGGCTGGCGAAGAATGCGGGCACGAGCGTTGAGCAGCTTGAGCGCTTCTACCTCAAGAACATGGAACTGAGTGCTGAGCAGGTGGAGAACCTGCAGACTATGGGGGATGGGGCATAGCGCTCAGCGCGACTGAGGTTACACTCTGCGGCGCGTTTAGTGGCAGCGAAGCGCAGGTTGCGACCTTTGCAAAGTTACGCTCTTGGATCAGATCAGCCAATCGCTACCTTCATAGGTGCTACATTACCGTGCCCCGAAGCTGACGTCGGGCTTACCTCACACCAATTAAACAACCCCAATAGCTACCCCAGCGTCCAAGCTTCTCAATTGCCCGCATGTGCTGCGCAATGCCACATTTCTCTGTTGGCCAATCAGGCATTGGGTCTGCCTCGTAAACCGTAGCTGCGACCAGACGTTCGAGCATCAAACCACTAACATTTGGAACATGAGCAACCCTGATCCTGACTACAACCACTCCCGCCTAGAGAGCAAACGGGTTGGCATTTTTGCGCAAAGGTTTAATGTCACCTTAACCATTCTGCACAAACGAAATGTATTCTTAGTAGGTCTTTGAAATGCCCTTAGCTCCCCCTACAAATCTGACAAATTATTTTAGTAACAACAACAACATTACCGAAGACCTGACCACTTGGGACACCTCTTTGGTGACGACTATGAGCGGTACATTTGCAGTCGCAGAGAACTTTAATCAGGACATTGGGAGCTGGAACACTTCGTCCGTGACCAACATGTACGAAATGTTCTTTAACGCGACTTCTTTTAATCAAAACATTGGTGGGTGGGACACTTCGTCGGTCATCAATATGGGGTACATATTTTACTACGCCATTGTCTTTGATCAAGACATTGGTGGGTGGGACACATCGTCGGTATCCAATATGGAGAACATGTTTGCCGGCGCATGGGCCTTTAACCAAGACATTGGTGGGTGGGACACGTCGTCGGTTACCGATATGTGGGGTATGTTTGCCCATGCAGAGGCCTTTAACCAAGACATTGGTGGGTGGGACACGTCGTCGGCAACCAATTTCTCCGGGATGTTCAGCGACGCGGTGGCCTTTAATCAGGATATTGGTGGGTGGGACACGTCGTCGGTAACCTATATGGACGGCATGTTTTACGGCGCCGTGGCCTTTAATCAAGACATTGGTGGGTGGGACACGTCGTCGGTAACCAATATGGGGGTCATGTTTGGTGACGCAGTGGCCTTTAACCAAGACGTTGGTGGGTGGGATACATCCTCTGTTACCATTATGGATAGAATGTTTGAACAGGCAAGCTCGTTTGATCAAAGCCTCGCTGGGTTCGAAATTCAAAATGTAGTAAGCATGAAATATATGCTCGATGGATCTGGCCTTTCCACAGCGAATTATGACGCAACCTTAAATGGGTGGTATGATCAAGCTGTTAATGGTGCCGGCGTACAGCAAAATATTAGGCTTGGTGCAAAAGGCCTGACCTTTTCCGCAGCGTCCGCAGACGCCCGCTTGGCGTTGACACTCGATTTTGGCTGGCGTATTTTCGGCGATGAGCTGTCATCTCTCCACAATCGCATCTTCGGTTCAATAGGAAATGACACACTCCGGGGAACATCGGGCGATGACTTGATCCAAGCTCTTGCAGGTAATGACAAGGTTTATGCCGGCAAAGGTGCTGACATAGTTTCTCTCGGCGACGGCAATGATTACGTTCAAGCGGGCGGTGGCAAGGAGTCTTTCGACGGTGGAGCCGGGAAAGACTACATTTCCTACTACAAAAGCTCAAATGGTGTGACCGTGAACTTGGAGAAAAACACCGCCTCGGGGTCTTGGGCGTCAAACGACACCATCAAAGGGTTTGAAAGCATCTCCGGTTCGAAAACCGGCGGCGACAAAATCTATGGCACATCAGGTGCAAATACGGTCAGAACCTATGGCGGCGACGACAAGGTTTACGCTGGGAAGGGAGCCGACAAAGTCTATCTCGGCGACGGCAATGATTACGTTCAAGCGGGCGGTGGCAAGGAGTCTTTCGACGGTGGAGCCGGGAAAGACTACATTTCCTACTACAAAAGCTCATACGGTGTGACCGTGAATTTGGAGAAGAACACCGCCTCGGGGTCTTGGGCGTCAAACGACACCATCAAAGGGTTTGAAAGCATCTCCGGTTCGAAAACCGGCGGCGACAAAATCTATGGCACATCAGGTGCAAATACGGTCAGAACCTATGGCGGCGACGACAAGGTTTACGCTGGGAAGGGAGCCGACAAAGTCTATCTCGGCGACGGCAATGATTACGTTCAAGCAGGCGGCGGCAAGGAGTATTTCGACGGTGGAGCCGGGAAAGACTACATCAGCTATTATGCCAGCACTGGTGGCATCACCATTGACTTGGAAGTTGACAAGGTATCCGGTTCTTGGGCGGAAAACGACACGATCAAGAACTTCGAAAGCGCATCCGGGTCCAAAACCGGTGCCGACAAAATGCTTGGGACATCCGGTGCCAACACTTTGAAAGCCTATGGCGGAAACGACAAGTTGTATGGTCGTTCAGGCGATGACAAGTTGTTCGGCGGCGACGGAAACGACCGGTTTGACGGCGGCAAAGGGGATGACCGTCTTTATGGCGGCGACGGAGCGGATGTGTTCCATTTCGACAGAGGTGAAGATCACGATACAATCAAGGATTTTGAGAACAACGTTGATGAAATACAACTGGATAACTTCAGGTTCAGCAAGGGGCAGGATGCCTTTGATTTCGCAACGCAATCCGGATCAGATGTGGTGTTCGATTTTGGCGGAGGCGACATGCTTACCGTGGAAGGAGTGACCATAGCTCAACTTGGAAACGACTTGGTGCTTGTGTAGCCTAGACGAGATACACCGATTGCGAACGAAACTGTCCCAAATCCAATAACCGCGATATTGGTTCAGTTCCTTTTCCGGTTTGGATCATTTTTCTGCGCACCAATGGCTGCTTTCTCGATTTTGAGCCTGCTTCGTGCGGGTTCTGCAAAAATGTTGCATCCGTTACAAGGTGTAGGGCTGCAATCTCCGATCAGGGCTGGCTGCAGGCAAGGGTGGTAATTGGGCCGCCAAGAGGCAGCCTAACAATTTTCGCAAACCAGCCGTCCCATCCTGATTTGCCGCACAAACGCTTTCAACTGCGTATGGTCCAATTCGTGGCTGCTTTTGGCCATGAAATATTGGAGTGGAGCTAATGCCCGTTGTAAAAGTTACAAAAAATGTCCCAGCCCTCTTTAGAGCCTATGAGGTTGGCCACCGGCGGACCTCACGCGGCGTAATAATAGATATCCAGGTCACTTACGAAAAATGGGGCGAAACTCCAATCCAACTGTTGCTCTGGATAGCCTAACCTGTTGGGGCGAGGTTAGCACCCAACCTATTTCCGCAAATATGCCGACACCAAAGACGGCAAGGCCTGCGACGCAGCTGAACTGTCTAATCGGACGCCTCAACCAATGTCTGGTTTGGGCTGGGAGCAGTCACTCATTGCACTGCGCACCGACAGAAATCATCGCCTCAACCCCGACCGTTGACTGGCCTCGACCTCCTGCTAGCAAGATGCCATGTCACAATTTCCCGATCAAAATGCCGAACTGACTGAAGTCTTTGTTGTCGCGAAATCGATCAACAGCTTGGGACAGATCGAAGCGACAGTAGGCAGCATGCACGCGGCACTGCGTGGACCGCTGCTGGAGAGCGACAACGTGTATCTGAGCGAGAACGACGCGCTGGACGCTAAGGCGCGCTCAGAGAGCGGCACAGCGCCTCTGGGACGCTAGCACCAAGCGCCACGAAACTTCAGACTATATCTAACTCACATCAATGCGAAGCCCACGCCAGGACCACTTCCGTACACGGCACTTTTCCTGCCTCTAAGATTACCACTCTTTTGCAATTCTCAGGCAGCTTCCTTGCCTTGACGCATCCCCGCCAATATCCTTCGCACGCATAGATGGAGTTGAGTCGAAGATGGATCAAAACTCAGCAGCGATCAAAGCACTGAAAGAGTTCGCGAAACTGCAAAATCCGGGCTACGCGTTCATGATAGAAGCGCCTTGGGGAGCCGGCAAAACCCATCTCATTCGAGAGCAATTTGCTGCCGAACTGAAGTCAGGTGGAGCCAGATACGTGACACTGAATGGAGTGTCCAACCTCAAAGATTTTCGGCGGGCACTTCTCGCGGAGTCTGATGCTACAAAGCTGATCGAGGCTGCCGGATCTATCGGAAACACCTTCGGCAAGTTGGCGAAAGTTGGAAACGTCGGATCACTAATCCAAGATTCCGTTGAAAACCAGATGGTTAACAATCTGCCAAGGCTTTTGATTTTTGATGACGTTGAACGGTGTGAGCTAGAACCGGGCGAGATCTTAGGAGCAATTAACGAATTCGTCGAGCATAAGAAAAAGAATGTTGTCCTGTGCGCTTGCCAAGAACGGATTGGTGGAGACGACGAAAATCAAAAACTGCAAAAATTCTTGAACCGAAAAGAAAAAGTTATCGGTCGAACCGTACATCTGGTTGCAGAGGCAGCGTCGGCTCTACCAGCGTTAGTCGAGGCAATGCCAGATGGCCACGGTCGTGTGTGGCTTACAGCTAATTCAGGCCTCGTGCTCGAAGTGTTCGAAGACGCCAAGCACAGCAACTTACGGGTCTTACGTCAATGTGTGCACGACTGCGGGCGGGTTATAGACGTTCTTGATGAAGACATACGGAACTCCACTACGGCTATGCTCATACTTGTCAGGACCTACTTGGCTTTATCCATGGCTGTCACGGTCGGTGAGCTGCAAATCAGCGACTTGGCAGAACGAGGCAACCATCGCAAGGTATTGAAACCGAAAGACGAGGGCGAGTGCCACCCACTTTACCTTTGCGCCGAAAACCACCCCCACGCCGAAATCTGGGCGGGCAGCGGAAGTGTCTTCCCAATTGAATTGGGACGTTCCCTGATTGGAGTAGGCTACGAAGCGCCAGATGAAATAAATCAAGCCCTTCGCAGCACAGGACAATTTTCAGGGGAAAAGCAAAAAGCCCTATGGCACCGCTTCGTTAAATGGCGGCGGATGTCTAAGGCCGACCTTGAAAATACCTACAACGAGGCTCACACGTTCGTTCTGAAGGCCGATGAAATTGAGCCCGGACCATACATCCATGTTGCACATGATCTTCTTTCAATAGAAGAAGCGTCTGGCGGTGACATTGATAAGCTATTGAAAGAGATCGAAGGCCAGATCGACGCTCTCGCTGCCAACAAGAGAATTCCAGCGGCTGCATACGGGAAGGGCTTTGGATGGAGCTCTGATAATGGAACATTCTCCTATGGAGGCTATGCGTTCGACATCGAGTCAAATGTAGCAGCGCAAATTGTAGAACGCATGAGACAACATCAGAAGAAGGCCTACGACGATACGGTATCGATGGAAGCGGAGCGCCTTCTAAAACTGGTTCAATCGGATATTGAGGCCTTTGGCCGCGAGTTTTCGGGCCAAAGTGGGCGTGCTGACTACTATTCCGTTGAAATACTTCATGAACTTGACGCCAAAAAATTCAGCGAAGCAATATTCAAACAACTGACCGCCGGTAAGTTCAATAGTGCAGGCGAGTGTCTCAGCGCACTCTCTGACAGGCACCGCGGAAAGGATTTCGCAAAAGAAGTCGATTGGGCAAGCACCGTGAAAGAAGAACTTGAGTGTCTGGCAAAAGAAACCAGTGCCACAGAAACAGCGCGAATGGATTGGTTCTTACGTCATCATTGGCGTTTCCCGTAAATTTCCGAGGAGTCTCTTCCGTTCCGAAAGGCGGCATGGCTTCAAGCACGGCGAGGCACTTTCAATTGCAATCTCACACACGGCCAGCAAGCTGGATTGGATGTGAGAAAATCAGGCATCTAAACATAGTAATGGCGGCAAAGAACCATGATGCTCTATCTGGAGACCAGATTGATTGGACTGGATAAGAATTGAAGATCTAGAATGTCAGATTGGGCATCTACTGTTATTCAATCTGGTCTCGGCTTGCCGTCACGAGCGCAGCGAGTGATTAGGCGCTTAGATGATCTCATTGGTCATAGTGCCGCGAAGCGACCAACAGCTCCGTTGTCGCTGTTGATCTCAGTTTTTTTGATCTATCGGATAAGATAAGATACTAATAATGTTGATTAAATCATATTTCTTTTAAGTGGTCTCTAGACACACTTCTCCTTCCGAGGAGGAGAAGCGCAAATTGAGCAGGTCTGGCTCAACTAACATTTCGGATCTGACGATTGCTGCTCAGCAGCTCAGTTGGCGGTCAGCCTGTCTCAACTTACGTCATGCCTTCAAACTGGCGGCTAGTCTGTGATCAAACACAGCGGCGAGTACGATCCAAAAGCAGTCTCGCGGCGACTAGGCAGGTCGATTAAGTGTCATCTCCTGCATCGTGACAGATCATTTCTATTCTTCAAAGCTTCGTGTGAAAACCATTCCAGTAGACGCTTGACTATCGCTTTGACTCCCCGGTCTTCTGTCTTGCCGGGTCGAGGGTAATCCGCTCACTTCGCCGTGTCGGCCAACGCTTGTTGTTTTGAAAACCCCGATCACCCACGTCTGAATTCGTTTAGGTTGGCAGGTCGAGCACCTCTGACTCTTCCACGATCTGGCTTATCTGCGCTGATTATCAAATGTCGTTGAGAACCAAACTCTCAACTCACTGCTATTTATACACTCGGCACCGTCAAAACGCCGGAAAACCGAATTTTTCTTTCGAATATTCTTGCTTTATCCAGCGATCCACGCAACAAAATTGCGCCCCGCCTGACCCAAGTCTGACGCGCTGTAACGCTCTTATAAATACAATGAACACAGAGAGTTACACATGACATCAAAGACCACACCAATGAACTTCCGCGTCCCACCTGATCTCAAGCAGGACTTTGAGCACACCTGTCGGTCACTGAATCTGCCGATGAGCGCGCAGCTCATATTCATGATCCGCGAGTTCGTAGACCGCGAAGCGCTCAAGTCCCGGCAAAAGTCAGATGACTACGACGGCCCGATTTCATTTTACATCACCGACATTTAACGAGGAGTGCCAGCATGAAGACATTCAAAGAACTGATGGCCGAGCCTGAACAGCTCGACGAACGCGTCTTGAGAAGTGGTACCATTGCCGCTCTTGCGGCGAAGTCAGCTGCGGCAGGCACCAAAGCCGAAAAGTCGTTCAAGCAAGCTCAGGCAGCGCTAGATGACAACCAACGCAGAGACGATGTCCACACGCAGCTAGACGCGATCAACGCTGCTCTCAGAG
Organism: uncultured Shimia sp.; assembly: GCF_947493595.1. GTDB lineage: Bacteria > Pseudomonadota > Alphaproteobacteria > Rhodobacterales > Rhodobacteraceae > Shimia. The sequence continues at coordinate 28,804 of NZ_CANLRL010000012.1, forward strand.
CTTTGATCGACGCTCACAGGCACCAGACGCGGCAGATCCGGCACCACATGGCAATGGATGCTGCCGGACATTTGTCGAAGAAGACAAAGCGATAACGCCAGAAGCACTGCAAACGGCAGAAACGTCATTTCCGGCTATGCCATCAAATCATCTGCACTAGCCGCTTCTTCGCGTCCGTGTCACCTTCGATGTAGCGCTGAGTCATGGACAAGCTTGAATGCCCTGCCAGCTCTTGAACATCTCGTAGTGACCCGCCCGCTTGAACGACTTTCTTCGCGGCATTGGTGATGAACGTCCGTCGCCCACTGTGGCTGCTAGCACCGATAAAGCCTAGATCTCGATACCAGTGCTGAAACATGTTCACGATGACCTGTGCGGGAGTACTGTCGCTCCGCTCGGTGCTGATGATAGAGCGCTCAGGCAGCGGTGGTGCGTCACGTCTGACACGCTTTGATGCACAGACAGTCATCCACGCTTCAAGCGCCTTTCTCAGATCCCGGTTCATTGGAATGATGCGACCACTGCGACCTTTGCTTGTTCGATCGGTCAGCTCGATATGACCTGCAATGTCGCCGTCTGCGTTCATGACAGACGACCAGCGTAAGCCCGCGACTTCTTTCGCTCTTAGCCCGGCTTTGACGGTCAGCAGAAAAATGACTTTGTTTCGATCTGCATTGCGCCGCGTCTCAAGGTGCCGAAGCACCGCCTGAACTTGAGCGTTCGTGAGAACTTTCGCTTGTTTGCCTTGTGCCATGTCGGACCCATTATGAAATTGCGATTACATGCAAGATTCTAACAGGTGCCTCCGGGCTGCATAGTGGTCTCTGAAAACTACTCAATAAATGCAGTGGGTTGCTCGATTTGATTATGGAACTTAGTTTCCATAATCAGGTTCATCCAGTGCTCCGAGAGCGCTCGACTTGCGCACCTCAATACTTGAGGTGCGCAAAGCACACTTAGTGAACGGTAATATCTTCATGTCTAAATGACGTGCACCCAGCAGATTCATAGAATTTATGATTATCTTCTATGACGTTAGCGAGAACAGACCCGATTTCTGACCACTCTTCAAACTTGACTCTTGAAGACACTTTTCTTGCAATCGAGCGTCGAACTCCGTCATAGCAAAAAGTTAAATGCTCAAAGTCCTCTGAAAATTCACAAGTGTAGAACTCTTCTTCGTAAGCATGCAGAAAATCTGTTATCATGCTCGCAGCTTCTTCGTCTGCTTCGAACGACCCGATATGAGTCAAGTTAGTCCAAATGTGGTTGGACATCATTTCATCATTTGCTTTCAAACAATCTGTCAGATCGGCATCGACAATATTGATCGTGAGCGTGCTTGTTTCTGACGCATAGTGCGCGACGAGATGCTTTCGACCGTCTAAGACATTGAATTTCGGAACAAAATTACTCATCTTCGGACCATGCATGACCGAGTACTTGTTCGCAAAATTGCTGACAGAAGATCCATTAAAAAGTTTTGAAATTGTGCTCATTGTTTTGACCTTTTTGATTTCGCAAGCGCAGAAAAACTCTGCAACTCGAGCTGATTTAATTTGGGGATTAGATTTTCAGACACAGCGAAAACACAGCACTACAATCTGCTGCTTGCTAGCGAACAATCACACACGTACTACATGCGTGCGCTTTCAACGATGTCTTGCAAAATGCTGTATACAGACATGCGCTACATGTCTGAGCGCTTCCTTCTTAATACAGGAAGCGCCCTCTTTTTAGAGGTAATCCTCCTCGATTGTCAAGTTTTATTTTATAATGATCTACATTTTGCTCAAATCGAACCCACGGTACCAGAAATAGCGGCAAGGAAACTGACGCATTCTTGAGCCTCACCAGCTACCATTCCACAAACCGATTTGGGGCTGGCCGATATTTTGCCATTCCGGATACAGGCAGCGCCCCTAGATTTCGAGCATGATTGAGAATACGCGACCGACTTAACAAACCCCAAGACTTCATGCGCCAACGCCAAAACAAGGCACGCTCCGCTCAAACCTGAACAAGGGGTTTAGAAGATCTCTCAGTGCACCTTCGATGCACAGTGCTGCGCACTGTCACATACTCTTAGATCTCTTAGATGTACTGACACTTACAGCTCTGCTGCCTGTCACTTAGAAACAATAATATTCATTTTTAAGCGACATCGCTATTATACCAAAGCCAGCGACAATGTCAAGCAAATTCGAGGGTATCGCATTGAAAATGAACGATAAAGTGCCATTTCCTGGCTCACCGCCTGCTCTTCGCTTCTGAATTGGTAAAGTCGTCTGATTTTGATGTTTCTGGCGAAAGCTGACAAGATATTACCCAACAATTACAATACCTTACAGAGCACTCGATAGTTACACACTCAACTACACACAATCGAATAACTATCTGATATCATTATTTGTCCTCGCTATCATAATCCGCGTGTCCGGGGTTCAAGTCCCTGTACCGCCACCAAGAATTCCAAAGCCCGGATGGATCGCCATCCGGGCTTTTCTTTTGCCTCAAATGCCTCGTTACAAAAGAGTGCGGCGGGCCCTTTGGGCCCGCCGCACTCTTTTTGCCTAAAACCGCCTTCGAACAGGGCGAGCGTTAGTGTTTTGCCGACAACATCGCTTCCAACATCATTGCACTCTTGCGCGCTATATCTGCGGCCTCCTCACGAACCACGCCATATCCACGGATGTCTTTTGGTGCAGTCAAAAGCGCCCAACAGGTCTCATGGTCCTTTTTGCAGTAACCCCTCTCAACCAAATCAAGAACACTTTCAAACCACTCCAGCAGGTCACGATCCAATTTACGATCCGCACTAAACCTAAACGGGTCCGCGACCGAGCCACGCAAAACACGCGCCTTCGCCAGCACCCCGAGCACCGGGCGCATCCATGGCCCCAGCTTGATCTTCTTTGGGCGGCCTTGTGAATCACGCCCAAGGGGCAAAATTGGCGGCGCCATGTGGTAATTCACCTTAAAGTCGCCCTCGAACTCCGCCTTCAAACGCGCGGCAAAACCAGCATCCAATTGAAGACGTGCAACCTCATACTCATCTTTATAGGCCATGAGTTTGAACAGAGACTTTGCAGCCTCGACCAGCAGCTCTTCTGGCAACACCTGTGCCAGCGCCGTCATGCGATCCTCAAACCGTGCCGCATAAGACGCGCTTTGATAGTCAGTCAGGAAAGCGGACCGCTTTGCGATCACAGATTCTGAGGCTTCCGTAGCATAGGGCGTCGCCAGCGATATCGCCTCCGGATCATGCGCAAGCACCCGCCCGATATCAAACGCTTTGGCGTTTTTCTCCACAGCAACGCCGTTAAGAAGGATCGCCTGTTTTAGAGCGACTTCACTCACTGGCACCAGCCCACGCTGGTAGGCAAATCCAAGCATCATCACATTGGCAAACACGCTATCCCCCATGAGCTTTTCTGCCATCTTGTTCGCGTTGAGAGCGCGTACATTATCTGCGCCAACCGCCTTGCGAATAACCTGCTCGCGCAAGCCAACCTTTAGGTCTGCATCGCGATTGAGCACCAGATCACCCGTTGGCATTTCCGCCGTATTCAGCACAACCTGTGCACCCTTGCGATAGTGCACGCTGGCCTTGGGCGCAGAACTTACCACCACGTCACAACCAATCACCGCATCCGCGGCGCCGCTTTCAATGCGCACCTGGTTCACAGCTGCCGGGCTGGTCCCTAGACGGATGTAGCTCAGCACCGTGCCAAATTTCTGCGCGAAACCGGTGAAGTCCAGCACCGAACTCCCCAACCCCTCCAAATGCGCAGCCATTGTGATCAAGGCCCCAACGGTCACAACCCCAGTGCCTCCCACGCCAGTCACCAGCAAATCAAAAGGCTTGTCCAACGCCGGCACCGCAGGTGTCGGCACCTTGGTCAACAACGCAGTCACGTCAACCTCTGCACCATCCTTCCGACGTCGCTTGGCCCCGGTCACCGTCACGAAGCTTGGACAAAATCCATCAACACAAGAGAAATCTTTGTTACATGTCGAGAGGTTGATCTTGCGCTTCCGGCCAAATTCGGTCTCCACCGGCTCCACGCTCAGGCAATTGGACGCTTTTGAGCAGTCCCCACAACCTTCACAAACCAAATCGTTGATAAAGGCAAAAGTATCCGGATCTTCCATGGTGCCACGCTTGCGACGGCGACGTTTTTCCGTCGCACAGGTCTGCTCGTAAATCAGCAGCGTCACACCTTCGACGTCTCGCAGTTCGCGCTGCACCGGATCCATGTCTTTGCGGTCATGGAAAGATGTGTCCGGCGGGAAATCTCCTTTGGAAAATTTGGAAATGTCGTCACTGACCAAGGCGATCCGCGCCACACCCTCGGCGCGCGCATTCCAAGCGATGCCGTGCACCGAAACAGGACCGTCTACAGGCTGCCCACCGGTCATTGCCACCGCGTCATTGAACAGAACTTTGTAGGTGATATTGGCCTTTGCGGCCACCGCTTGGCGGATTGCAAGCGAACCGGAGTGATACCAAGTCCCTTCACCCAGGTTTTGGAAGATATGCTTGTTACCATTGTACTTTTGCGCAACAGCCACAGGCACGCCTTCTCCACCCATCTGGGCGTACCCCCCGGTATCCCGGTTCATCCAGCTGGCCATCACGTGACAGCCAATGCCACTCATTGCTTTAGACCCATCAGGCAATTTGGTGGAAGTATTATGCGGACAACCGGAACAGAAATACGGTGTTCGGTTCGCTCCGGAAACATTTAGCACAGGCGGCTGCTCTTCGGTAAGCGCCTTTGCCTTCTCAAGCAGACCTTCCTCGGGGAACAAACGTGCCAACCGTTCTGCAACCACCGGAACCAGAACTTTTGGAGACAATTCCCCAGTCCAAGGCAACAGCGGATCGCCTGCGGCCCGGTGTTTGCCAACCATCTTCTCCGGCTTATCACCCGGCCAGTCATAGAAGTACTCTTTGAACTGGCTCTCAATAATGCCACGCTTCTCTTCTACGACCAGCACTTCTGTTTTGCCGCGCACAAAGGCCAACGCGTCTCGGCGCGCCAATGGCCACACCATACCCACCTTGTAGACGTCAATGCCCAGTCGCCGACACGTCGCCTCATCGAGCCCCAAAAGGCGCAGGGCCTCCATGAGGTCCAGATGCCCCTTACCGGTGGTCACAAAACCAAATGTAGCCTCCGGAATGTCATAGACGCGCTGATCAATTGGATTGGCTTCAACAAAAGCCTCCACGGCATTCAATTTATGTTCAATGCGGGTTTCGATTTCCGGGCTGGGCAGATCGCTGGGGCGCACATGAAGACCGCCCGCGGGCATGTCAAATTCTGGCGTCACAAACGCTCGGTCCGGGACCAATTCCACAGACCGCCCGGATTCCACCGTTTCAGAAATCGCCTTGAACCCAACCCAAGTGCCCGAGAAACGCGATAGCGCAATGCCGTATTCACCAAAAGCCTGATACTCATCAACACTTGCCGGATTTAGCGTCGGCATGAACCAGGACATAAACGCCACATCCGATTGGTGCGGCATCGAGGAACTGACACATCCGTGGTCATCGCCCGCCACTACCAGCACACCGCCTTTGGGGGAGGAACCATATGCGTTGCCGTGTTTTAAGGCATCTCCGGACCGGTCCACGCCCGGCCCTTTGCCATACCACATGGAAAACAGTCCCTCGACGTCGCAATCAGGGTCCAGCGTTGCTTGCTGTGCCCCCAATACCGCTGTAGCGCCAAGGTCTTCATTCACTGCGGGCATAAAGGTGATGTTCTGATCTTTCACCCGATCCCGCTCGCGCCAGAACTCCAAGTCCAACGCCCCAAGAGGAGACCCTCGATAGCCGGACACAAAGCCCCCTGTGTTCAGCCCAGCGTTTCGGTCGCGTCGCGCTTGATCAAACATGATCCGTACCAGCGCCTGCGTACCGGTCAGGAACACCCTGCCTTCCGTACGATCATAGCGATCTGACAGGGCATAACTTTCAAAATTGTGGCTGGCTTTGGTCATTGTTCGCGCGCTCCTCCTAGATTCTGAAATGATCTCACGAAGTTGCTGGTTTGCCGTTCCAAATCACCATGGTTCCGAGGTAGTAATGGTTCACAAAACCATAAACCCGTACGAAATTGGATCACCATGCCATGAACCTCGATTCAAGAGATCGAAAGTTGCTCGCCTTACTGGAAAAAGATTGCCGCATGTCCAACGCGGAATTGGCCAGCGAAGTGGGCATGTCGACCTCCGCCTGTTGGCGCCGGATCCGTGCCTTTGAGGATGCGGGGCTCATCGCAGGCTATGGCGCGCGCTTACGGCCAGAAAAGCTCGGCCTCGCGTTCCACGCGATAGTTCATGTTCAACTCACACGCCATGACCCGGCCAATCTGAAACGGTTCATCGAAGCGGTCACCGCCCGCGAAGAAATTCGAATGTGTTTCGCGACAACTGGCGCAGCAGACTACCACATGCGCGTGCGCTGCACCGATATTGAGGCTTACAACCGGTTCCTCGAGGACTTCCTCTTTACCCTGCCTGCGGTAAGTTCGGCACAGACAAACGTCATCCTGAGAGACCTAAAGTCCTAAGCCTTGCTCTTGCGCCAATTTCCCGGCTACTCCTGAACCAAAGGCAAAGCGAGCTTCTGCAATGAGCAAAATGATTTACATCCTGAATGGCCCCAACCTGAATCTTTTGGGCAAGCGTGAGCCCGAAATCTATGGCCATGACACCTTGGCCGATGTGGAGACGAATTGCGCCGAGGCCGGCAAACGCCCAGGGCTTTCGGTCAAACTCTTGCAATCCAACCACGAAGGCGAACTGGTGGAGATGATCCACGACGCTCGAGAAAATGCTGCCGGCATTATCATCAATCCGGCCGCCTACAGTCACACATCCGTGGCAATCCTTGACGCTCTCAACACCTTTGAGGGACCAGTACTAGAGGTGCATATCTCCAACATCCACAAACGCGAAGCCTTCCGCCATCATAGTTATGTCTCCGCCCGTGCGGACGGCGTGATAGCCGGATTTGGCGTCAACGGATATGCCTTGGCGATGCAACACATGGGCACTTTGTTGGCGTAATTCACCCCCGAGGCAACCAACCTCGGAGGCGTAATCAAGACACGTCGATTTACTTCTTTCGCATCGCGTCCAGCAGCGCTGCACCCAGTGCGCCATTGCCTGCGTCGGTTTTACCACCCTGCTTGGGCTTGGCGGAAGAGTGCCCGCCGCCGAGTGGAGACTTACCCCTCGGCCCTTTGCTGCCAAAGCCCGCGCGCGCGTTGCGATCTTCTTTCGCACTTGCTCCACCATCCTTGCGCATTGACAGGCCAATCCGCTTTCGCGGCACATCAACCTCAACAACGGTCACCTGCACCACATCCCCGGCTTTCACCACCTCATGTGGGTCTTTCACAAAGCGGTCAGCCAACTGGCTCACATGCACCAAACCATCCTGATGCACACCCACATCGACAAACGCACCAAAGGCCGCAACATTGGTCACAGTGCCTTCTAGAGACATACCCGGCTTGAGGTCCGAAATTTCTTCAACCCCGTCTGTAAACGTAGCGGTTTTAAAAGTTGGCCGCGGATCACGACCAGGTTTTTCAAGTTCAGTTAGAATGTCGCGAACAGTTGGCAAGCCAAACCTGTCATCAACAAAATCTTCCGCCCGCATTCGCTTTAGCGCCGTATCATCCCCCATCAGACTGCGCACATCCCGTCCGCAGGCCAAGACGATCTTGCGAGCAACATCATAGGCTTCTGGGTGAACCGAGCTTGCATCCAACGGTTCTTCCCCATCTGCAATGCGCAAGAACCCAGCACATTGCTCAAACGCCACAGGCCCCAGGCGGGCAACCTTCAGAAGATCTTTGCGCGTACCAAACGCACCATTGGCGTCGCGATGCGCAACAACGGCTTCGGCCAACCCAGGCCCCAGCCCTGACACATGTGCCAACAAAGGTGCCGACGCCATATTTAGGTCCACCCCCACGGCGTTCACTGCGTCTTCAACAACGGCTTCAAGCGATTTCCCCAGTCGATGCTGATCCACATCGTGTTGGTATTGCCCCACGCCAATTGATTTTGGCTCGATTTTCACCAGCTCCGCCAACGGGTCCTGCAAGCGCCGCGCAATAGACACAGCCCCGCGCAACGACACATCCAAATTCGGGAACTCGCGCGCCGCCATCTCAGATGCGGAATACACCGAAGCCCCCGCCTCACTCACAACAACCTTGGTTGGTGCCTTCACGCCTTTCGGCAGGAGCTTGAGGGTTTCTCCTACGAGTTTCTCGGTCTCCCGACTCGCGGTGCCATTGCCAATCGCCACAAGTTCTACGTTGTGCTTCGCAATCAGCGCCAAAATGGCTGCCTCAGCCCCCCGGATATCATTTTTGGGCTGAAACGGGTAGAGCGTCGCCGTCTCCAATAGCTTCCCAGTACTGTCGACCACGGCCGCCTTCACCCCAGTACGAATGCCCGGGTCCAAACCCAAGGTCGCCTTTGCACCCGCAGGAGCGGCCAAAAGCAAATCTTTGAGGTTGCGGGTAAAAACTTGAATGGCCTCTTCCTGTGCCCGTGCACGCAGCTCGCCCATTAAATCCACGGTCATCGTCAAGCTCAACTTCACGCGCCACGTCCAGCCCGCTACCTTTCGCAACCAAATATCACCAGGTGCGTCGCTGCGTGTTTCAAGATAGCTCGCAACCATTGTCTCCGCACGTTCCTTACCGCCCTCGGGGTCTGGCCCGATATCCAGCGTGATCACGCCTTCCTTTGAAGCGCGCATCATCGCCAATGCACGGTGGCTTGGCACCTTGGACCACAGTTCAGAATGCTCAAAATAATCAGAAAACTTGGCGCCCGATTGTTCCTGTCCGGCAATGACTTTGGCCGCCACAATCGCCTCTTTTTGAAGGAAGCCCCGCAACTCCCCCAACAGCTTGGCGTTCTCAGTCAAACCTTCCGCAACAATGTCACGCGCACCATCCAAAGCAGCTTTGGTGTCGGCCACATTTTCTGAAAGGTAAGCCGATGCCAGAGTTTCAGGCGCGGCAGAGCGATCCGCCAGAATGGCTTGTGCCAATGGTTCCAGCCCATTTTCCCGCGCGATCATCGCTTTGGTACGGCGTTTCGGCTTGTAGGGCAGGTAAATGTCTTCCAAGGCCGCCTTGGTTTCCGCGCCAACAATGGCTTTTGCCAGATCATCCGTCATCTTGCCTTGCTCAGAAATGGATGCCGCCACAGTTTCCCGACGGGCCTCCAACTCTCGCAAATAGGCTAAACGCTCCGCCAAGGTGCGCAACTGCGTGTCATCCAGCCCGCCAGTCACCTCTTTCCGATAGCGCGCCACAAACGGAACCGTCGCGCCCTCATCCAACAAATTCACTGCCGCGGCCACTTGCTGTGATTGTGCGGAAATCTCCCCCGCAATGGTCCGGAAAATACGCGTGTTCGTGTCCAAAGGGGCTCTCCTGATCTGCGATGGAGCGTTCTTATTAGCATTGCCATCCACCGCGCCAAGCACCGATTTTGCCAGCCAGAAAAAACCAGCCGAAAGGCTTTGCCTGCCTGTGCAAATGCGCACAATACACCCCCCCCAAATACCCAATTGTTCAAAGGAAAACGCGATTTAGGATGTACGAAACGCCAAGGAGACGCATCAATGCCCATCACTCACACCAGATACACCAATAGCGAAATCCTAGATTTTCCCGAAGCCATTACTCTGCGCATCCTCCTCAGCGGAGAAGAGACAGGCGGCGCCCAAGAAGTTTTTGAAGACGTCGTGCAACCCGGTATTGGCCCCGGACGTCATATTCATCACGACCAGGATGAAACCTTTTTCTTTCTCGAAGGTGACTTCATCGTAGAAATTGACGGTACGGTATACGAAATGGCGCCCGGCGACGTAGCCTTTGTACCGAGAGGTGCTGTCCACGCCTTCAAGAACGTCGGTACGACCGTCGGCCGGCTACGGTACATATTCTCGCCAGCGCTAAAAATGGAAGCAATGTTTCGCGCATTTCACAAAGCTGCGGCAGGTGGCGAAATCAGCGAGACCGACATGGCAGAAATCGCACAATCCCATGGGCAAACTGTTGTTGGTCCACCTCTTTAAACGAGCGGTCGGAGCAGGCCTAAAAGCAGGCTCGCTCCAGACACCGATGCAATGTGCCTAACCCTCAAGACCGAGTTTTGACAACAGGGTGGTCATGGCCGCGCGTTCCGCATCATCCATGCTCGATTTACGGCTTTTGAAAAGCGTCGCCTGAGACTTCAACACGAGGGCATCACTCAAGATTTTCAGGTGATTGGCTCGCAAGGTATCCCCGGTTGATGTGATGTCCGCCACGCCTTCAGCAGTCAAGTTCTTGATAGTTCCTTCGGTCGCGCCCTGGCTGTCCACCAGTTGATAGTCCGCAACACCGTTGTCCTGCAAAAACTCACGCACCAGCCGGTGATACTTGGTCGCAATCCTCAAACGGAACCCGTGGTTTTTCCTGAAAGCCGCGGCGGCCGCGTCCAGATCTTCCAACGTATCCACATCCACCCAGCAGGCGGGCACGGCAATGATCAGATCCGCATGGCCAAAACCCAGTTCTGCTTTCTCCTGTACCTGCTGTTCCCACTGCCCCAGCTTTTCGCGCACCAAGTCCGTGCCGGTCACACCCAAATGAATACGACCTGCCGCCAGCTCTCGAGGGATTTCTCCGGCTGACAACAACACAAGCTCGACACCGTCTACGCCATCAACGGCCCCGGCATACTCGCGGTCCGATCCGGTCCGGCTCAAGGCCACACCGCGGGCGCCAAACCAGTCAAAGGTCTTCTCCATCAAACGCCCTTTGGAAGGCACTCCCAGCTTGATGGTCATAGCGCGTCCTCCAGTTGAACAAGAATGCCAGGACGGATCACGCCGCCAACAGCTGGAATTTCTCTTCCCTGCCCAAGCACTTGGGTCAACGCATCATAGCGCCCGCCAGTGGCGACTGGTGGCAAGTCTGCGCGCCCGGGGACATAGAACCCAAAGACAAAACCGTCGTAGTACTCCATCGACGTGCGGCCATAGCTCGCTTCAAATTCAAGGCTCGAAACATCGACCCCACGCGCCTCAAGCGCATGCATCCGGTCTCTTAACCGGAAGGTGGCTTCCGTAATCGCCGGCATGTCCACAGCCAGATCACGAATATGCTCAAGCGCATTTGGCAAAGTTTCACGCACATTCAACAAGGCTTCAATGAGTTCCACTTGCAACGGCGAAATCGGATCTGCCGCAGCCTCGTCACGCAAGCCGTCGATCCGCTCCGCCACTTCCGCTTGAGAGCGCAACCCAATGTCGGCAAAGCCATGCGCCATTGGGTCGTCTTTAGCCAAAAGAGCGACGCGGCTGGCAGGCATTTCAACCCTGCCGGAATACCGATCCAATAACGCCTTGAATTTCCGCGGCCGCCAGATGTGACGCGCCAACGCACGCTTTCGACGGTCGGTCGTTTCCAAACCCGCCACGGCCGCCGCGAGGATGCCAATGTCACCTGTTGCGGCGCGCAACTCGACACCCTTCAGCGCGTTTTGCATCACGGCAAACACCTCGGCATCACTGGCCGCGGGGTTCTCACGATCAAAAACCTCGTAGCCCACCTGAATATACTCGTTGGCCCGAGCCGGATCGTCTTCTTGCCTCCGAAACACTTCACCCGCATAGGTATACCGCGCCGGTTCCGCCCCATGCGCCATGTGCATCTGCACCACCGGCACAGTGAAGTCCGGGCGCAACATCTGCTCACCGCGCAAAGCATCCGACGTGACATAAGCCCGTCCACGAATGTCCTCTCCATAGAGATCGAGCAACGCTTCGGCTGGGAGCAATACCGGGGTTTCGACCGGCAGCGCGCCCGCAGCTTCAAAATCCGAAGCAAGCGCAGCAGCGCGCGCCCTGATTTTCGACTTTTGGGTCATCAGCCTGCCTGCCCTTCACTTTGACTGGCCAGAATTTCACGCACCTTCGCGACCAAATCACCGCGCGGCACCTCAAATTGACTTGGACGTTCTTTCCACTCTTCGTGGGTAGCCGTCTCAGCAATCTTGGCGCCAAGGATCAGATCCTTGATCTGCACCACACCGTTGGCTTTTTCATCACCACCTTCGATGATCGCCACGGGCGAATTACGTTTGTCCGCATATTTTAGCTGATTGCCGAAGTTCTTCGGATTACCAAGGTAAACCTCGGCGCGAATACCTGCATTGCGGAGTTCCGCAACCATAGCCTGATAGTCTGCCATGCGGTCTCGATCCATCACTGTGACCACCACAGGGCCTGCGGAGACACCACCCATGCGACCTTTCTCACGTAGTGCTGCAAGAAGGCGATCCACCCCAATCGATAGACCTGTCGCCGGCACAGCCTGGCCGGTAAAACGCTTGACCAAATCATCATAGCGCCCGCCGCCGGACACAGAGCCAAACTGCCGCTTACGGCCCTTGTCATCAAAGATTTCAAAGGTCAGCTCGGCTTCAAATACTGGCCCCGTGTAATAGCCCAAGCCGCGCACAATGCTTGGATCGATCTCAATCCGATCACTTCCATAACCACCCGCAGCCAGCAGATCACCAATCTGCTCCAGCTCTGCAATGCCTTCGCCCCCCACCGCGGAAGCTCCAACGGCCCCGCGCAGGTTTTCAAAGGTCTTGGCAACATCATCCGACTTGGACGTCAAAAACGCGATCACCGGCTCGATTTGACCGTCAGACAGTCCCACCCCGTCGATATAAGCGCCCGACGCATCCAAACGTCCTTTGCCAAGCAGCTCACGCACACCGTTCTCACCAACTTTGTCAAACTTATCAATGGTGCGCAGGACATTGTCCTTGGCAGCTTGATCTTCGCCAAGCCCCATAACTTCAAGCACGCCATTCATGACCTTACGATTGTTCACCCGCACCAGATAGTCGCCGCGCGGAATACCGACAGTCTCCAACGTATCAGACAACATTGCGCAAATCTCAGCGTCCGCCGCCATAGATGCGGTGCCCACTGTGTCTGCGTCGCACTGATAGAACTGACGATAGCGCCCTGGCCCTGGCTTTTCGTTGCGCCACACTGGCCCCATTGCATAGCGACGATAGGGATTTGGCAAATCGTTGCGATGCTGCGCGTAAACCCGCGCTAAAGGTGCTGTCAAATCATAGCGCAACGCCATCCAGTCGCCGTTGTCTTTCTCGTCGAACTCCTGCCAGGCAAACACACCTTCATTCGGGCGATCCACATCTGGAAGAAACTTACCCAGCGCTTCCACGGTTTCCACCGCGCTGCTTTCAAGCGCTTCAAAGCCATAGCGATGATACACCCCAGCGATTTGATGCAGCATCTCAGTGCGCTCGGTCACCTCAACACCAAAATAGTCGCGGAAGCCCTTTGGCGTGATCGCCTTGGGGCGCGGGGCTTTCTTCTGCTTGGCCATCGCTATGGTCCTTGTGAAATAATTACGTCAGTGCCTTTAGCGAATGGGGTGCCAATGGGCAAGGAGAGGCTCCTCTTGGCAACCAAAACGTCACACAAACATGAAAAAGCCGCACTCGATCAAAAGTGCGGCCCAAGAAGTCCCAAACTGGAAAACTGACTGAATTTAGTCACCCAACTTGGCGTGCACTTCATCCAAGTCAATTTCGCCAATCGGCAACTTGTTTCCCGGATTTTCGAAGTCATATTTGAACAGCTGAAAATCACGCTTGTAGATCTCGAAGACCAGATGCATCGACAAATCGTCGAAATAGTCCTCCACTGGGTGAGCCCGTTTTGGCCCGTGCCCTTCGGATTCATTGAATCGAGGAATCTGCGTCAAATCAACAGCATGTGGCGTTTCAATATTGTTCAAAACGCCCTGCATTCCATCGTTAAACTGCTCGGTCCAGAAGATATTGTCGTAAGTGCCACCGTTCACGATAAAGGTCGACACGTGGCCGGACATGGCGGACCAGTGGATGTCTGGATCCATTGGTCGCCGCCAACGGATGGTATCACGGGCAAACAACAAAAAGCGGCGGAAACTTTGAATCTGATCAAACTCCTGTTTGCCATCATCCCCACCAACCTCGATGCCGTATTTTTGGATCAGCATCGGCACCAAGTTGCCCCGATAGCGCTTGCCGTTTCTCTGGATGCCACAAATCTTGTCAAAGAAGGACGACAAAATACGCGTATAGGGATTGCGTACGCATGTGAACGCATAGGAGCGGTGTTCACGCACGTTGTCTGTGATCGGCTTGTGGCTGTCTTCGATGGCCCACTTGTGCATGCCGCCTTTGGCATCGTGGATATCGCCGTCAAAGAACTCGCCATGGTCCGAGTAGAACATGATTTGTCCAATTGTCGAGCATGCGCATTTTGGCACAACTCGATACACCACACTTTCGCTTTCGGTCATCCAAGTGCCGGGAAATCCCATGTTTCTGCCTCCATCGCCGCCGTGGTTATTGCATTGGTCACGGTCTTAGCGCGTATCAAAAAATTCCGAACAAAGCCTGTTTATTCAACGCGCATTCATCTTTAAATGGATAAACACAAGACGTCAAAGTGGGGATCGAAGAAGCTAGATGGCGAGAATTGCTTACATTCTTCTGTGCCACAAGGATCCTGAAGCGATCATTAAGCAGGCAGAGCGGCTTACGGCCACAGGGGACTACATCTCCATTCACTTTGACGCCCGTGCAAAACCTGAGCATTTTTCAATGTTGCAAGAGGTGCTTGGCCCAAACCCAAACGTTGCGTTTTCTGAGAAGCGGATTAAATGCGGCTGGGGTGAATGGAGCCTCGTTGAAGCCACGCTTTATGCTGTGCAAACAGCGGTCAAAAAATTCCCACGAGCCTCCCATTTTTACATGCTGTCTGGCGATTGCATGGTGATCAAGTCATCCGAATACATCCACGAATTTCTGGACGACAACGACGTCGACTTCATTGAAAGCTTCGACTTTTTTGAGAGTGACTGGATCAAAACCGGCATGAAGTCGGAGCGGCTTATCTACCGCCACTGGTTTAATGAACGCACACAAAAGCGCCGATTTTACGCGACATTCAACGTTCAAAAAAAGCTGGGCCTAACCCGCGAAATCCCGGCTGATGTTCAAGTCATGATTGGCAGCCAATGGTGGTGCTTGCGGCGCCAAACCATTGAAGCCGTTTTACATTTCACAGAATCTCGTCGCGATGTAATGCGGTTCTTCAAGACAACTTGGATTCCAGACGAGACGTTTTTTCAGACCATTGTGCGCCATCTGGTGCCATCCAACGAAATCCGCACACGAACGCTAACATTCCTGATGTTCACGGACTACGGGATGCCGTTGACGTTTTACAACGACCACTACGATTTGCTGATCAGCCAAGACTATCTCTTTGCCCGAAAAATCAGCCCGGACGCTTTGGACCTCAAGGAACGGCTCGGCCAGCTGTATGCCGAAGAAGACGTGAACTTCCAAATCTCGGCGGAAGGCCCCAGCTTGTTCAAGTTCTTGACCGGCCGTGGGCGACAAGGGAAACGCTTTGCCAGCCGCTTCTGGGAAACCGAAAGCTCGCTAGGCCGCGACCGGGAACTGATGCTCATCGTTTGCAAAAAGTGGCACGTTGCCAAACGGTTGTTGGAAAAGGTCGATCAGGTCACGGACCGCCCGACTATTGCCTACCTGTTCAATGAAGAGGGCACGCCTCTGCCCGATCTGGGCGGCATTCAATCGACGTTGGGCAAACGCACGCGGCACCGCCGTGCCTTGATGCGGATGCTGTTTGACTATTATGAAACCAATCGCCTTGTCGTCTGCCTGGACCCCAGCGCCATGGACCTGATGCAGGACTTCTTTGGCGACCGATCCACCACGAGGATGTTGGAAATACAGTGTGATTTCACGGACGAGTACCTGACAGGTCACGCGATCCGCATTGGGTTGGCAGGGGAGCAAACCTCGCCAGAAACGCTGGAACGACTTTTACCCACCATCCGGCGCGATATACTGAGTGAAAGTGATCGTATTCGGGACGCTGAGTTCGAAAATGTCAGTCGCATGGTGCAGTCCGGCAGCGAAGAGGAGCATGTTGCAGCAGTGATGGACTTCCTGCATATCTCCGAAGATCAGGCGCGCGAAATTGCGCGAACCGAGTATCTTTTTGCCGACTAATTGAGTTGGATCAGGCGGCTAATTTTGCTGCCAAAAGTTCCACGCAAAGCCGGATCGCACGCGTGGACGTCGCCAAGTCCATAGACGCACCATACTCCTCAAGACCGCTTTTTTCCGCAATGTTTTCAGGGGACTGAGGAATATGAACAAATCCGCTGCGCAAACTCATACCGCGCGTTTCGGCGGTATGCGCCAGTGTGTAAATCAACTGATTACACAGGTGTGTGCCAGCAGAATAAGAGAGGGCGGCGGGGATGCTTTGGGCGCGGAGTTTGGTGACCATGTCGACGCATGGAAGGGTGGTGTTGTAGGCGGCGGGGCCACCTTCGACAATTGGTGTCGCGCGCAGCTGTGCGCCAGTGACGTCAGGCACGCTGAAGTGGCGCCAGTTGATGCCGACCATTTCCGGCTGCACCACCGCAGCACCGGACACTCCGAGACCGATCCAGCCGTCGGGTTGGTGCACATCAAGCAGGCGATTTACGTTATCCTGCAAGGCGTTAGTGTCCACATCCAGTTCAACAACCACCAGATTGCAGCAGTCAAACTCTTCTTGCCCAAGACGCGCTGCAACCAAAGCAGCAGGGTTGTTTCGGGCTTTGGCCCAAGAGCCGTAACCGGACACCAAGATGGTTGGCTTTTGTGTCATTTTACCTCTCATAAACGCCCCAAATGTACGAATTTGGGACGTCGGTATTACGTCTGTATAGCGACTGTATCACGGAGGTGCGTATTTTGGCGCTTAGAGCGCGCCAAATCCGCCGCCGCCCGGTGTTTTCATCACAAAAACATCCCCCACTTCAAGGTCCGCTTGGTCATTACCCTGAAGCGCTACAACCGCGCCATCCGCGCGCACAACGCTGTTTTCACCAATCGCGCCAGAACCACCGCCCTGCGCACCGTGTGGTGGCACCACACGATGTGATGACAGAACCGTCACCGTCATCGGCTCGTTAAACCGAAGCCGGCGCACAATGCCGTTGCCGCCAGAGGTCTGCCCCTGACCGCCGGAACCCTGACGAATGGAGAACTCATCCACGCGTACCGGGAAGCGGGTTTCCAGAACCTCGGGATCGGTCATGCGGGTGTTGGTCATGTGACTGTGCACCGCGCTGGACCCGTCAAAGCCGTTCCCGGCGCCGGTGCCGCCGCAGATGGTTTCATAGTTCTGATGGGTGTCGTTGCCATAAACAAAGTTGTTCATTGTGCCTTGGCTTCCGGCAATCACGCCCAGCGCACCATAAAGCGTGTCACAGATCGCCTGGCTGACCTCGGTGTTGCCAGAGATCACCGCCGCCGGATACTTCGGATTGATCATGCTGCCTTCGGGTACAATCAAGCTCAGCGGCTTCAGACAGCCTTCGTTCATTGGAATGTCGCTGCCCACCATGGTGCGGAAGACGTAGAGCACCACCGCGCGACAGATCGCCATAGGCGCGTTGTAGTTCAGCGGGCTTTGATCCGAGGTGCCGGTGAAGTCGATGGTGGCGCTGCGCGCGGCCTTGTCGACGGAGATGGCCACCTCGATTTTGGCGCCATCGTCCAGCGGATAGGAGAAGTTACAATCGTGCAGCACGTCGAGCACGCGGCGCACGCTTTCTTCGGCGTTGTCTTGCACGTGGCCCATATAGGCCTGCACCGTGCCGTGGCCAAACTGCGTTGTGATCTTGCGCAGCTCGGTTGCGCCGGTCTCATTGGCGGCAATCTGTGCCGCGAGATCGGCCATGTTTTGATCCACGTTGCGGCATGGATATGGGCCGGACGCAAGCAGCTCACGCGCGGCCTCTTCTCGCAGGGTGCCACGATCCACCAACAGAAAGTTGTCGATCACGATGCCTTCTTCGTCGATGGTGCGGCTGTCGGGCGGCGCGGAGCCCGGGGTCTTGCCGCCAATGTCGGCGTGGTGGCCACGTGACGCCACGGTGTAGAGTATCTCCTCGCCCGCTTTGTCAAACACCGGCGTGATCACGGTTACGTCCGGCAAGTGAGTGCCGCCGTTGAACGGGTTGTTCATCATAAACACATCGCCGGGGCGGATTTTGCCCGCGTTGGTGTGCAATACGGTGCGCACGCTTTCTGACATGGAGCCCAGATGCACCGGCACGTGCGGGGCGTTGGCCACCAGATCTCCGTTTTGGTCAAACATCGCGCAGGAGAAATCATAGCGTTCTTTAATGTTCACCGAATAGGCGGTGTTGGCCAGCGTGGCGCCCATCTGTTCGGCAATCGACATAAAGAGGTTGTTGAAGACCTCCAGCATGACCGGATCAACAGAGGTGCCAATCGCCTCTTTGCGGGCCAGCGGCACAATGCGTTTGAGTACCAGATTGCCGCCCGCAGCACAGGTGGCCTGCCAGCCGTCTTCGATCATATTGGTGCCGGTGGGTTCGGTCAGGATGGCTGGACCGGTGACACTGTCACCAATGGCGAGCGTTGTACGATCAACCAGAGGAATGTCCTGCCACGCGCCGTTCAGGTGGAACGGCACGGTTGCGTCGGTCCGTGCGGCACCGGTTGGGTTGGGCATAGTGACCGGCTCGCCCGTCTGGCCAACGGCCTCTGCCTCCAAGACGTCGATGATCAAATCATCGGTGTCAGGCGCAAAACCAAAGCGTTGTTTGTGGGCCGTGACAAAGTCCACACGCATTTTGTCAGCGTTGCCAAACTCCACCGGCAGACTTTGCTGGGCACCTTGCGGACGGATATGGGCGCGTTGCTCTACGATGATGTCAACCTCGGCGACGCCTTGGCTGGCGACCTCGGCACGGGCGGCTGCGGCGATTTCGGCCAGCTGCGATGCGGCGTTGCTGTCTTCCAGCGCACACCCAAGTTGGGCCTCCCGCATGGCGCGGACGTCGGCCAACCCCATGCCAAAGGCAGAGAGCACGCCAGCAAACGGGTGGATAAAGATGCTTTCCATGCCCAGCGCGTCGGCCACCAGACAAGCGTGTTGACCACCCGCACCGCCAAAGCAGTTCATGGTGTATTTGGTCACGTCATAGCCGCGTTGCACAGAGATTTTCTTGATTGCGTTGGCCATATTTTCCACCGCAATGCGCAGGAATCCCTCGGCTAAGTCTTCCACCGATTTGTCGGTGCCAATGTCTGCTTTCAGCGTTTCGAATTTTGCGCGCACGGCGTCCGCATCCAGCGGCAGGTCGCCATTGGGGCCAAAGACATGAGGGAAATGGTCGGGGTGCAGCTTGCCCAGCAGTACGTTGCAATCAGTGACCGTGAGCGGCCCGCCGCGGCGATAGGCGCATGGTCCCGGGTTGGCACCCGCGCTTTCCGGGCCAACCTGCATGCGGCCATCGCGATACGACAGGATCGAGCCGCCGCCCGCCGCCACGGTGTGGATCGACATCATCGGGGCGCGCATGCGCACACCTGCGACCTCAGTTTCAAAGGAGCGTTCGTACTCACCGGCGTAGTGGCAGACGTCGGTCGAGGTGCCGCCCATGTCAAAGCCGATGAGCTTGTCAAAGCCGAGTTCAGCGGCAGAACGCACCATGCCCACCACACCGCCAGCGGGACCGGACAGGATCGCGTCGCGGCCCTGAAACAGGCTGGCATCAGTCAGGCCACCGTTGGATTGCATGAACATCAGGCGGTCACAGCCCCCCTGATCCGTGCCCAGCGCATCGGCGACTTGATCGACATAGCGACGCAGGATTGGCGAGAGGTAAGCGTCCACCACAGCGGTGTCGCCGCGCCCAACCAGTTTGATCAGCGGGCTGGCCTCATGGCTGAGTGAAATTTGCGAGAAGCCGATCTCCTCGGCCAGTTTGCCTAGACGCTGCTCGTGATCCGGGAAGCGGTAGGCGTGCATCAGCGCGATAGCAACAGAGCGGAAGCCTTTGGCGTGCGCCTCGGCCAGCGCGACACGGGCGGCGCTTTCATCCAGTTCGGTGATGATGTTTCCGTCCGCATCCAGACGCTCGTCGATTTCGATGACCTCATCATAGAGGAGTTCCGGCAATTGGATGTCGAGGTCAAAAAGTTTCGGGCGATTCTGATAGCCAATCCGCAGCAAATCGCGCAGACCTTTGGTGATCAACAGCACCACAGGCTCGCCTTTGCGTTCCAAAAGCGCGTTGGTGGCCACCGTTGTGCCCATTTTCACGGCAGCGATCTTGCCCTCGGGAATCGCTGTGTCGGCGTCCAGTTTCAGCAAAGTGCGGATGCCATGCACCGCCGCGTCCCGATAGATTTCCGGGTTTTCTGACAAGAGCTTATGGCTGTGCAGCGCGCCGTCCGGGGCCTTGGCCACAATGTCCGTGAACGTGCCGCCACGGTCGACCCAAAACTGCCACTTCTCTGCTGGTTGCGTGGACATGCCGTTCTCCTCGAATCAACTTTATTGTTGCTTTATGTTTATAACGCTGACAATTTGTCAACGTAATGTAATTATCAGAATCGTAAAAACGAACAGGGAGCAACCTATGAAACATGTAATCGCCTTCACGGCGGCGCTGACCTGCGCCGCCCCTGCTTATGCAGACGCCTGGGACATGCCAACGCCTTATGGCGACAGCACCTTCCACACCCAGAACATCGCGCAGTTTGCCGATGATGTGCGTGAAGCCACCAATGGCGATCTGGACATCACCCTGCACACTGCAGGCTCTTTGATCCCACACGCGGAGATCAAAAACGCCGTGCGCTCGCGTCAGGTGCCTGCTGGTGAATTCTTCCTGTCCCGCCTGTCCAATGAAGATCTGGCCTATGGCATCGACAGCCAACCGCTGGTGGCGACGTCTTACGACGAAGCCAAGAAACTGTGGGATGCGCAAAAGCCGGTTGTGACTGAGTTGTTGGCCGAACAAGGTCTGATCCCACTATTCTCCGTGCCATGGCCAGCCCAAGGCCTGTATACCAACGGCGAGATTGCCACTGTGGATGATCTGAACGGCCTGCGTTTCCGTGCTTATAACGCCGCGCTGGAAGAATTTGCCACACTGGCAGGTGCTGCGCCGGTGCAGGTTGAGGCCTCCAACATTCCTCAGGCCTTCTCCACCGGTCAGGTGCAGGCGATGATCACCTCGCCCTCCACCGGCGTGAACTCCACCGCTTGGGACTTTGTAACCCACTACAGCCCGATCAACGCCTGGGTGCCAAAGAACATCGTTGTCGTGAACCAGCGCGTGTTTGACAAGCTGAGCGACGACACCAAAGCGGCCGTTCTGGCAGCCGCAGCCACCGCGGAAACCCGCGGTTGGGAGATGTCTGCAGCGGAAGCTGAGGCAAAAACCGCGGAGCTCGCGGCAAACGGCATTACCGTTTACGAGCCAAGCGCGGCACTGGTCGAAGGCCTGCAGGGCATCGGCACCAAAATGCTGGACAACTGGAAAGGCAATGCCTCTGACGCGGCCCTGTCGATCCTGACCACGTATCAGCAATAACCACCACTCACGAAAGACCGGCGACACCCCGTGCCGCCGGTCTTTTTGTATCACCAAACCGATGGGGAGAGGTTTGTATGCACCGTTTTCTAAACGCAACTTATAAGGCCGCAGGGATGTTCAGCGCCTTTCTGATCCTGGCAATTTGCCTGTTGATCAGCGCGCAGATCGTGCTCAATGGCGTGGGCCGTTTGATGCCCGGCGTACTGCCCTCGACCATCCCATCATACGCAGATTTCGCCGGTTTCATGCTGGCAGGAGCCACTTTCCTGGCCATGGCTTACACATTGCGCTCCGGCGGGCACATCCGTGTGAACCTCGTGGTGCAGCGCCTGTCTCCCCGCGTTGTGCTTATCGCTGAATTCCTCGCCCTCACCGTTGCCAGCGTCTTTGTTGGCTACGCGCTCTACTTCAGCGGCGCACTGGTACTGGAAAGCCTACACTACGGCGATGTGTCCAATGGCATCATCCCAGTGCCACTTTGGCTGCCGCAATCCGCCATGACCTTCGGCATGGGTTTGTTGCTTGTCGCGCTGCTGCACACGCTTGTGGAGCTGGTGACAACCGGCTCCCCCGTCCTCAGCACTCCAGACGAGGTGTAAGTCATGGCTGATCCGTTAATTGCTTTGGTCCTGCTGGGCCTGCTGCTTCTTTGCTTGGCGGCAGGTCTTTGGGTGGCTTTGTCACTTGGTGTTGTGGCGCTTGTAGCGCTGTTGGCCTTCTCCAACGCGCCAGCTGGACTGGTATTGGCCACCACATTCTGGGGCCACTCCCACAGCTGGGCGTTGACCGCCCTGCCTTTGTTTATCTTAATGGGGGAAATCCTCTTACGCTCGCGCCTGAGCAACGACATGTTCTCTGGCCTCGCGCCATGGCTTGGCCGCGCGCCGGGACGGCTTTTGCATGTGAACGTCTTTGGCTGCGCCATCTTTGCTGCCGTGTCCGGCTCCTCTGCCGCCACCGCCGCCACGATTGGCCGGATGTCTGTGCCGGAGCTGACCGAGCGGGGCTATCCGCAAAGCCTGATCCTCGGCACATTGGCGGGCTCGGCTACGCTGGGCTTGTTGATCCCACCATCAATCATCCTGATTGTTTATGGCGTGGCGACTGAGCAATCCATTGCGCGGCTATTCATTGCAGGTGTGTTGCCAGGTGTCATGCTGATCACCCTGTTTGCCGGCTACGTGGCGGTGCGCGCATGGTTGAACCCGGAATTGATCCCGCAAGAAGCCAAACAGTTCAGCTTTGCAGAGCGCATCAAAGCCTCCCGCAACCTGATCCCCGTGGCCCTACTGATCGTAGGCGTGATTGGCTCGATCTACACCGGACTGGCGTCCCCTACAGACGCTGCCGCCTTGGGCGTGGTTCTTGCGACGCTGTTGGCATGGCTCTCTGGCGGGTTTAGCTGGAAGCTATTTATGGATGCGCTGCTTTCTGCCACGCGCACCTCCTGCATGATCGCCTTTATCCTGCTGGGTGCGGCTTACCTGTCTGTGGCGATGGGCTTCACTGGTCTGCCGCGCAACCTCGCGACCTGGATCGCCGAGATGAACCTGTCGGCCCCCATGCTGCTGTTTGCGCTGACCATCTTCTTCATCATCCTAGGCTGCTTCCTGGATGGCATTTCTGTGGTGGTGCTGACCACCTCGATCATCATGCCGATGATTGCCGCCGTGGGCATCGACCCACTGTGGTTTGGTATCTATCTGGTGATCGTGGTGGAGATGAGCCAGATCACCCCGCCTGTGGGCTTCAACCTGTTTGTCATCCAAGGCATGACCGGCATCAACATTTTGGAGGTGGCCAAAGCGGCCTTCCCCTTCTTCTTGTTGTTGCTGGTGGGCGTGGGTCTGATCGCGGTGTTCCCGCAGATCGTGACCTACCTGCCCGAACTGATGAGCCGCTAAAGCGAGGCGGCGGCCCGGCTGGCCTGATCATACTGGCCGGACAGAAGACGCAGACTGGAGGCGATGTCACGCATGTCGTCTCCGGTCATATCCAGACGCGACAGTCCTTCAACAAAGCAGCGATCGCGCACGGTGCGATAGTCTTCGCACAGCGCGATGCCAGCTTCGGAGGGACGATAAAACACCTCTTTGCCGCGCTTTTCGGATTCAATCAGCCCCATCTTCAACAGCTTTTTGAGCGCGTAGTTGACCGTATGGCTGTCCTCGATATTGAGCAAAAACCCAATGTCTGTCAGGCGCTTATCCCGATCTCTGTGATTGAGATTGTGCAGTACCAAAATCTCAAGCGGCGTCATATCGGCGTTGCCAGCGGCGGCCATGCAACGGGTCATCCAACGCGAAAACGCGTTGTATGCAATGATCATGCCGTATTCGACTTCCGAGGCTTCCCAGCCGTCGCCTTCGGCAAGGTGGCGCGAAGAGACAATGCGTCGTTTTTCCATGGTATGACCCCATCATATCGGTAAATTGCCAGCGTGTTTTCAGCGTACCCCCATGATTAAGGACATGCAAACCCAGTAAATCCTGCGCGTTTTTCGGAAAAATACATGTGTCACGTCATCGGTTGCCAGCTTGGACTTGCTCGCTATGCTGCCGAGTCACGATGCGTGCCTATCGGTTAAACGGGAAGATCGCGTCTGTTTGGGGGGACATGCAGTGGCAAAATCAATGCGGGAAGCGGTGACGTGGCTCAAGGGCTCTATGACATTTGCGGCCTGTTCCCTCGGCATACTCGCCACATCCTTACAGGCCGAACAACTGCGTGTGCTGACTTCCATGCCGCCCAGTTTCTACCAACCGTTTGTGACAGAGTTCGGGGCGCGTTTTCCGGATATCGAAGTCGCCATGCTCAATAAAAACACCAATGCTTCTGTGGATGAGTTGCTGCGCGGCAATGAACGGCAGTTTGATGTGTTTTGGTCCTCGTCTCCGGAAGCGTTTGAACTGTTGCTCCAAAATGGACATTTGGCGGTGTCAGAAACATCCGGAGCGCCGGAGGTATATTCCTTTGCCTACTCCGCCTTGGGCTGGACCCAAAAACGTGCAGGCCCAGCGGCCAAAACCGCAGGCTGGGACGCACTTTTGTCATCCGACAGAACCGGCACCATTGCGATGGCACGGCCTTCGCGCTCCGGCTCGACCCATATGATGCTGGAACGCACGTTACAGGTGCGCGGCTGGCAGGAGGGGTGGGCCTACCTGCTGGAACTGGCAGGGAATTTGAGCACCATCACGGCGCGCAGTTTCACCGTGTTGGACGGCGTCGCCAATGGACGGTTTGACGTTGGCCTGACGATCGATTTCCTGGCCCATGCGCGGACAGAGGACAACCTGGCATTTGTCTATGGCACACCGGTGATGGTCACCCCCGCTCGGATAGGCATTCTGGCGGGCGGGAACGCACCAGCCGCGGCGCGCCACTTTGTTGACTTTGTGATTTCCGACGCCGGCCAAAGGCTGCTGACTGCGCCGGGCATTGCGCGCACGCCGCATTCCGCCAGCATTCGGGCAGAAGCCACCGCTCCGTATCATCAAGTCTTGGAGGACGCGCTGACGTTGAATTGGTTGGAATATGATGCGGCTCTGGCCAGTGAACGGTACTGGGCGGTCAATGCGTTGTTTGACGCCTTTGTGTTTGAGGTGTTTGAGACGCGCCGCGAGGCTTGGCGCAGGCTGCGCGCCCTGGAAGGTCTACGCGAAGCGCCCACTGTGGAGATGCACAGAATCCGACGCCTTTTGACATCCATTCCGATTGGTGAGGCCGATGTTGGCAACGAAGGGCAGACCACCAGTGGCAATGCTTTTGCCACCCTGTCGGACCAACAGAAAGACAGCGTGCAAGCATGGCGCGCGGCGTCACGGCGCAGTCTGCAGGAAGCGGACAGCTTGTTGCGCGCCTTGGAGAAGCGGGCAGCACAAGACGTGGTGCGCGACTGATGCGGGCGGCATTTCCCAAACGCCCACGCGCGTCCGTCTGGAACCGATTGTTGCTCAGCATTTCCGGCATCATCCTGATTGTGTGGTTGGTGCTGGCGGTCTCAATTGGGTTTTTCCTAAAAGCCCAGCGCGACTATGCCGCCATCGCCTCAGAACAAATCCCGGCGCTGGCGGCGGTGAGCGCCTTGGCCGAACATTCGGCACAGCTCTCCACCATGGCCACACAGATTGTGGGGCAGAGCACAAATGCAAACACCAGTGGCGACTTTTTGGACATCAAAAATGCGCTGTTGGGCAGCCTGGATGCCATCACCAAGACCAACGAAACCAATGCTGCTGCTGAGGTGGTGGCCCATGTCACGGACGAGTTGGGCCACATTCAGGCGCTGCAAACGGCCATTTCGCAAGCGGAGCGCCAGATGGGCACACAGCTTAATGCGTTGCGGTGGCTCAATGCAGATGTACAGGATGAGGTGGACCCGCTTCTGAGTGACTTTTCCTTCAACATCGCGCTGGCCATGAGCAGCATCGTCAACAGCGCCGACGCCAATTTCCGCGCGCGTCAGGCGATTTTGATCGAAGGGGAAGCCCGCCAAAGGGACACAGTCCGGCGTTTGGGAGACGGCACCGCCAATGTCGCCACCCTAGTGTTTCAGGCAGCGGTTGCGGAAAGCATACCCCGGCTACAGCAACTGCGTGGTTTGACAGATGACGCGCTGGTGCGCATGTCGCTGTTGCAACAACAATTGCCCCACAAACCGGAACTGGCCACATTGCGCCAATCGGTCGATGCGTTGGTGCCGGTGGCCACCAGCAAGACTGGGGTGTTCAGCCTGCGCCGCACCTGGTTGGACGGGCAGGCGCAAATTCTGACCAGCCTCTCCACGTTACAGGCCGATCTGAGCAAACTGCAAACCACCCTGTCCACGGCAGGCGCAGAGCAACGGGCACGCATTCTGGAAGACACCGATAAAGCCCGACGGGCGTCTGCTGTCGCTATCCGTTGGCTGGTAGGTTTGACCCTGTTGGCGGCCTTTGTTGGGGTGGCGGTTTTGTTTGGCTATGTGCGCAGTGGCATTGTGCGCCCGCTGCGGCAAATGACCAAAAACCTCAGTGACATTGCACAAGGTCAGAACCTAAAACTGCCACCAAACAAAGAAGACGACGAGATCGTGCAGCTCTCGGTGGCCATTTCCGAGTTTGAACGCTCCATTGAAACACGTGACGCCGCTCTGGCTTCGCTTGAAAGCGAGGTGCAGGAGCGCCGTCGCGCAGTGGAGACCCTCAAACAAACGCAGATGGAGCTGATTCAAGCCGGGAAAATGGCCGCGTTGGGCCAGATGTCGGCTGGCATTGCACATGAGTTGAATCAGCCTTTGGCCGCGATGCAGCACCGGTTGCAATTGCTGGACGGCTATGTGGCGGAAGGCGATGCGGAGATGACTGCGCGGCAATTGTCCCGTCTGGACGGTCTAATTGAGCGCATGACCCGCACGATCGCCTATCTGCGCAACTTTGCGCGGCGCTCGGAATTCAGCGAGGACAGACTCCCTCTGGATGAACTGGTGAGCGACTCTCTGGCACTCTTGAAAGCACGCGTTGCGCAGGAGGCCACCGAGATCACGGTGGCGGACGACCTGCCCCAGTTGACTGTGATCGGGGATAAAATCCTGATCGAACAGGTGCTGGTCAACATCCTGTCCAACGCGCTGGACGCCACCCAGCAAGCAGATCGACCGGGCCAGATCACCATCAGTGCCCAATTGATCGACAATTTGGTGCATCTCTCGGTGCGCGACAATGGTGCGGGGTTTGACCTGATCCCCGCGACAGAGGCTCTCGACCCATTTGTGACCACTAAGGAGGTTGGAAAGGGGCTGGGACTGGGCTTGTCGATTTCCTACAACATCATGAAAGACCTGAACGGCGACTTGCAACTGAGCCCCAACACGGATGGGCCGGGCGCAACGGCAACGCTTGTTCTACGCAAAGGGGGAACAGATGCAGGCGCAAATAATCTTAGTGGATGACGACGACGATCTGCGCGACGCGGTTCTGGACACCTTTGAAAAACACAAGCTGCCGGCCAAAGGGTTCGCTCGCGCAGCGGATGCGTTGGAGGCGCTTGATCCCGAGTGGCCCGGTGTGGTGCTCAGCGATATTCGCATGCCCGGCATGGACGGGTTGGCCTTCCAGGAAGAGGTCAAACGGCTTGCGCCGGATGTGCCGGTGATCCTGTTCACCGGCCACGGAGATGTGCCGGTTGCGGTACAGGCCATGCGCAACGGGGCCTTTGAGTTCCTCGAAAAACCGGTGCACCCGGATCACCTGCATCAGGTGGTATTGCGGGCCTTGAAAATGCGCAGCCTGCAGGTGGAGCTGACCAACCTGCAACACAAGACACGCGAGACATTGCCGTTGGAAGAACGGCTTGTTGGGCGTTCTAAAGTCATGCGGTTTGTGCGACGCGACCTGCAAGCGGTGGCGCCATTGCAGGTGGATGTGTTGTTGTGGGGGCAGGACGGCACCGGCAAGACCGCCGCCGCGCGGGCAATCCATGATCTGTCCCCAAATGCCGGTGGCAACTTTGTCGTGGTGAACTGTTCCGCCGTGTCGCAAGACACCATTGAGCGCACGTTGTTTGAGGACGGCGGCGCGGTGGCGCGGGCATCGGGCGGCACCTTGCATTTGCAAGACATCGAAGCCCTGTCCGATCAATTGCAGGCGCAGCTGCTGCGGATTTTTGACAGCGCCGATGCGCCGCGCGTGGTGGCCTCTGTCAGTCAGAAACCAGAGGACCTTCTGGCAGCGAGTAAACTGCGCAGCGACCTTCTGTACCGGATCAATGTGGCCCAGATTGAGATGCCGCCGCTCAAAGAGCGGGGGCGGGATGTGTTTGTCCTGCTTGACCATTTCATTCAGCGCGCCGCCGCCCGCCATGGTAAATCCCAAAAGGCGCTGCCGGTGCCGGATCTGGATGCACTTGGCAAATACACCTGGCCCGGCAATGTGCGGGAATTGCGCAATGTGGCTGAAAAGCTGGTGGTGGGTCTGACCGTGCGTCTGGACGAACGGGCCTCGGCGGCGGTCACGGAAACCTATGACGAGGCCATGCTGCGGCACGAGCGCGACCTGCTCAGCAACGCGCTGATTCAAAGCGGTGGACGCAAGGCGGCGGCGGCAGAGTTGCTCGGTATCCCGCGCAAACGGCTGTACCTGCGCCTGAAGCACTGCGGCATTGATTGAAAATCGGTCGAATTTGACACAATTTCACGTGTCAAATTTGACCCAAACCCACAATCAAAACGGTTTCGAAATCATCCGTTGAGCCTTTTGAGATTGGCTCGCTAGGGTTTGGCCATTGTTGGGCTATACTTGTGATGCCCATCCATGGGAGGAAAATATGAAACGAACTTTTCGCACATCTGTGGCCGCTCTGGCCCTGAGCTCTGCATCCGCAGCCTTTGCGGCGGACAAGGTGGTTGTGGTCACCTCATTCCCCAACTCGATGACCGGTCCGATTGAGGCGGCTTTTGAAGCGGCTAATCCGGGCATTGATCTGGAGATCCTGAACAAGAAGACCTCCGCAGGTGTGAAATACATTCAAGAGATTTCAGACGCCAACACGGCGGACATCTTCTGGGCCTCCGCGCCAGATGCGTTTGAAGTGCTCAAAGGTGACGGACTACTGGCCTCCGTCGAGATCAACTCTGACGGCATTCCAGAGAAAATCGGCGCTTATCCGATGAACGATCCAGACGGCAAGTATTACGGCTTTGCCGCCGCTGGTTATGGCATCATGTGGAATGAGCGTTACCTGAAAGCCAAGAAGCTTGAGCCGGCCAAAAACTGGGCAGAGCTGAAAGACGCCGCCTATCATGGCCACGTGGGCATGTCCGCGCCGTCACGCTCCGGCACCACCCACCTGACTGTGGAAACCGTTCTGCAGGGCGAAGGCTGGGACAAAGGCTGGGCCGAATGGAAGTGGATTGGCGGTAACTTCTCCACCGTGACCGAACGTTCGTTTGGTGTGCCAGATGGCGTGAACACCGGCAACTTTGGCTTGGGTATTGTGATCGACTTCTTTGGCTTCAGCTCCAAAGCCTCCGGTTTCCCGGTTGATTTTGCCTATCCGGAAGTGACCGCGCTGGTGCCTGCCAACATCGCAGTGGTGAACAACGCCCCCAATGAGGCTGCGGCCAAAACCTTTGTGGAATACCTGCTGACACCGGCTGGTCAGGAAGTGTTGCTGGATCCGGCAATCATGCGTTTGCCGATCAACCCAGCCACTTACGCAAGTGCGCCAGAAGGCTTCCCTAACCCGTTTGAAGACGGCTCCATTGGGGCGGCTGTGAAGTTTGACGTGGCCAAATCCGGTGCACGTTACAACCTGGTGAACTCCATGTTTGACGTGATGATCACCTACCGTCTGGATGACCTGCGCGCTGCCGTGGGCGCGGTTCAAGCCGCCGAAGCCAAGCACGCCGGTGGGGACAATGCGGAAGCCAAAGCGCTGATCGCAGAGGCCCGCGCCTTGATCGACGCCAACCCGATTGACGAAGCGACGTCGATGGATGCGGAGTTCGCTGGCATCTTCACCAAAAAGCGCAAGAAAGCCACCGACACGGTTGGCGAGCGCCAGGCTGAAGTGGAACAGCGTTGGGATGCTATGGTGGTGGAAAACTACCGCAAAGCCAAAGAGCTGGCTGACAAAGCCGCCGCTCTGTAACGCACCTCCCGCGGGGCGGCACCATGCTGCCCTGCCCTTCGCGCTTTGGTGCAGGTCACTCCCCGGCACCAAAGCCACTCTCCTCTAAATTCTCGGGTAATTTCCCATGTCGAATGCCTCGCCGCACTCCAACGGCGGTCCGTCTCTGCTTGACCGTCTTCCGGCGTCGATCCTTCCGCGCGTGTCCGGGCTTCATGCCGCCGCGCTGATCATTGCCATCCTGCTGATCGGTTTGCTGATCATCCCTGTCCTGCAAGTCATCTACGTTGCCTTTCTGGACCCAAACACCGGCGCGCTGACGTTGCAGAACTTTGTGGACTTCTTCCGCACGTCACTGTTCCGCGAAAGCTTCTGGAACTCTTTCTACGTCTCCGCCATGTCGGTGGTGTTTGCCACTGTCATCGCCCTGCCATTGGCCTACATCACCACCCGCTTCAACTTTGCCGGCTCGGTGGTGATCCAAAGCCTTGGTTTCATCCCGCTGATCATGCCGCCCTTTGTTGGCGCGGTGGCGATGCAGCTGATCTTTGGTCGCAACGGCACGCTCAACCTGCTGATGGAAGAGAAGTTTGGCATCAACATCCCTTTCATGGAGGGGCTCAATGGCGTCATTCTGGTGCAGTCGATCCATTATTTCCCGTTTATCCTGATCAACCTCTCCACCAGCCTGCGCAACATCGACCGCTCGATGGAAGAAGCCGCACAGAACCTCGGTTCCCAAGGCATGCGTCTGTTCCGTCGGATTGTGTTCCCGCTGGCCATGCCTGGTTACGTGGCGGGCGCTGCGCTGGTGTTCATCAAGGTGTTTGACGATCTTGGCACGCCGCTGCTGCTCAACGTGAACAATATGCTGGCGCCACAGGCCTTCCTGCGGATCAGCTCGATTGGGATCAGCGACCCGATGGGCTATGTGATCAGCTTTATTCTGGTGGCCTTCTCGATCTTCTCGCTCTGGGCGTCCTTCCTTGTGATGCGCGGCAAAGACTACTCCACGGTGCAAAAAGGCGGCGGTGGTCTGTCTCGGCGTGACCTGCGCACAGGGGAAAAGATTGCCGCATATGCGGTAGTGGCCTTCATTCTCATTCTGGTGCTCAGCCCGCACATTGGCCTGACCCTGCTCAGCTTTGCCACCATCTGGAGCTTTGCGCCGCTGCCAGACGGGTTCACGCTGCAGAACTACGTGGTGATGTGGGAGAACTCGAAGCAGTTCATCACCAACACGGTGATCTATGCGGGCATCGCAGCCGTTCTCGACGTGATCATTGGCACAGCCATTGCCTATATCGTGATCCGCACCGGCATCTGGGGCCGTAAGTCGCTGGACTACCTCGCCACCGCCGCTTTGGCTGTGCCGGGTGTGGTGCTGGGCATTGGATACCTGCGGGTGTTCCACTCCATCGACATCCCGTTTACGGATAAACCGATGGCCAGCTGGTGGGTGATCATTGCGCTTGCCCTGATGATCCGCCGCCTACCCTATGCATTGCGTGCCTGTACCGCCGCATTGCAACAGGTATCTCTGGCGCTGGAAGAAGCTGCGGAAAGCCTTGGCGCAACCAAAGGCTCCACCATTCGCCGGATTGTCATCCCGCTGATGTCGGGCGGCATCCTGGCGGGCTTTGTGACCTCCTTTGCCACGGCAGCCGTGGAACTCTCGGCCACCATCATGCTGGTGAGCTCGGAAAGTGACGCGCCGCTGGCTTATGGCATCTACCTCTTCATGCAAACGCCGTCCGGACGTGGCGCTGGCGCAGCCCTTGGTGTGGTTGCGGTCATCATCGTCGGCCTCGGCACCTTCCTGTCGCAGCTGATGATTGAGCGCGACAAGAAATTCAAATCCACGGATCAGTCGCACTAAACGTGCGGGAGTATAGAACTATGACAAATCAAATGGTCGGAATTGAAATCAACGATCTGCACCTCTCCTTTGGCGAAACCGAGGTGTTGACCGGGGTGAACCTCGACATTCAACCGGGCGAGTTCTTCGCCTTCCTTGGGCCCTCAGGCTCTGGCAAATCGACGCTGTTGCGCTCCATTGCTGGGTTTGGGCCCACACCGCAAGGCAGCATCCGCATTGGCGGGCGTGATGTGGTCAACTTGCCACCGTGGAAACGCAATGTGGGCATGGTGTTTCAATCCTACGCGCTGTGGCCACATATGTCGGTGCGCGACAACGTCGGCTTTGGTCTCAAAGAACGCAAAATGCCTGCCTCGGAGATTGCGCCGAAAGTCGACGCCGCCCTTGAATTGGTTGGGCTGAGCCATTTGGCAGACCGCATGCCAAACCAGCTTTCTGGCGGGCAACAACAGCGGATAGCGTTGGCCCGTACAGTGGTTGTGGAACCTGAAGTGTTGCTGCTGGATGAACCGCTTTCCAACCTGGACGCCAGCCTGCGGGTACAAATGCGCCGGGAGTTGTTGGCGCTGCAACGCAAGTTGGGGCTGACCACCATCTTTGTGACCCACGATCAGGAAGAGGCCAACACCACCGCAGATCGCATGGCGGTGTTGGACAAAGGTGTGATCCAGCAAATTGGCACACCACAGGTGTTGTATGACACGCCGGAAAACCTGTTTGTGGCGGAGTTTCTCGGCACCGCCAATATCCTCGGTGGGCAAGTGGAACGTGACGGGGGTGCCAAGCGTTTCCGCACCAGTGCGGGCGACGTGCTGGCCCTAAACGACGGCCACGAGGGTGCAGGCTCTATTGTTCTGCGACCGCAGAACATGCAGATCGTGGATCAAGCGGGGGCAGACACCCTGCCCGGCACCATCTTGCATCGCGAGTTTATGGGCAGCCAAGTGCGCTACATTGTGCGCACATCGGGCACCGAAATGATTGTGGATCAGTTTCACCACGTGGGACATGACTGGCGCGACACCGGCAGTGATGTGCACCTGAAGGTCAACACCAATGAAGCGGTGATTGTTGCCTCATGAGCTTTGTCTATACCGGCCCGCGCCTGCTTCTGTTGCGCCATGGCGAAACAAAATGGAACCGACAGGGCCGGTTGCAGGGCCGCAAAAACTCACCACTCACGGACCTGGGGCGGGCGCAAGCCCGCCAACAGGGTGAAATCCTGAAACAGATCAACGGCATCGCGCGCTTTGATGCGGTGTGTAGCCCACTCGGGCGGGCGCAAGAAACCGCGCGGATTGCGCTTGGGGCTGTTGGCAAACTGCCCCGGCTTGATCCTTTGGTGGCAGAGATCAACGCCGGCGCGTGGGAAGGCAAAACCTACCGGGAAATTATCGGGTCCGACGAATCCTTTGAGGATCACAAGATGATGCGGCTCTTCCTGACGGCCCCTGGCGGCGAAGGCTATGACGCCCTAAGGGACCGATGTGAGGCCTTTCTAAGCGGGTTGGAGCGCCCAACCATCCTGGTGTCTCATTCCGTGACGCTCTGTATGATCCGCGGTCTCATTCGTGGTCTATCACAAAAAGACATAGAGGCGTTGGATCGTCCGCAGGGCGTGGTTTATGACATAAAAATGGGACAAGAAACGCTTTGGTCGCCACATAGCGTTCCAACCACCTGCGCCTGATACCAACAGGTAGAAAGCCCAAAGGCCAATCAAGCACCCAAATTCAAATGGGCCCTCTCAAGCGGGGCTGAGAACGTAAGGGCGGGACGCCTAGCCAGTGACCTGTGCCCATGAAACTCATTCTGCCTGCGTGAAAGCCCAATAGGTGCCGCGTTACAAACTACTTTAACAGCACGTGGTACAGCCAAGGCACCACAAACAATGCCAGCACGGAGGTCACTCCGAGACCGCCTAACATCAGTGCGGCCATCGGTTTCCAAAGTGTACCGCCAAAAGCTGCCATTGGAACAAGGTCGACCACTATGGTCAGTGACCTGAGAACGATCGGGCGAAACCGCTTTTGCGCCCCTGCGACAGGAATTGAATTGTATCATCAGCGCCACCACAATCGGAATAAGCGCATAGGGCATGCCATTGGCGAGTTTTACCCGCACAATCGCCGCCATCTCAATCTCGCCTCCGATTGTTATTTGGTACGACACCCCGATGTCACTGGCCAGCTGATCCAATGACGGCGACACATACGCCAGGAGCTCAAATGTGGTCATCTGATCGGAGCTTGCGGAAACGGTCAAGGCGCGGCTTTGGTTGAGACGGCGTATCACGGACAGCTTGGGATCCAGAACCAGCTCTGACATTTGATCCAACCCGGTCACGCGCACCTGCGCCTTAGACGCCGCGTTCCGCAAGGCGCGGTCTTTGCGCCTGTCTTTTGCAGCGCCGCGCAGCACAACATCCACCGGCGTGCGGCCGGAATCTGCACCTCCAAAACCGGTACCCGGCTGGCTGTCGCCACCTGCTTGTTCCGAAAACTCGCGCTGGGAAACCAAAACAACGCCGCGTCCCGTGCTTTGCGCATGATCGGGCCCACATCCGCAGGGCTAACCGTGTTTACCAACAGAAAGGCAGCCGCCGGATCCGCCTCCATTCGGTCCATCGGCAACACAACGCACGGGCCACCATCGCCGACAAAAATCGACACGTTTGCCACACCGGGGTTTGCCGCGCGCAACCAATAGAAGTACACACCGCAGAAACAGCACTGGCGCTTGCAACCTCAGGCGCACCGCTTTGGCGTAAGCGGCTGACAAACGATCAAAGGCAACCTGTTTTCTATCCGTCCGTGCCCGCGTGCCAATGGTCCAGACGGCCAACCTCGGCAAAAATTACAACGCGGTGAGCAATGGCCCTATCAGCATGAACAGCACCAAGGTGACCAAGGAGAATGCGTAGGCGCCCTCATTTCTACCCAGCAGGAACAACGGCAGAAACGCCGCAACGGTGGTGACCGAAGACACCGTCAGGGGCATGGCAAACACCCCACCTGCCGTACACGCGGCTTTCACAGCCGCCTGACCAGAGCGGATGCGACGCTGAATGTCCTCAACAACAACCTGCCCGTTGTCCACCAACATGCCCAGGCTGATGATAATGGCGGCCAAGGAGACTTGTTGCAGCTCAATGCCCAGCATTGTCATGCCCAAAAATGCGAAGCTGATGGAAAGCGCAACGTTGGCCGCAATGGTGAACCCGTCACGCCACCCGAAACATAACAGCATGATGACCAACACAGCCAGGAAGGTCTGCCATAAATTCAGCATCGCACCACTTATGGTCGCGCTGACAATGTCGGACTGCAAAGTCGAGTACTCCAAGTACAACCCCACAGGCATGTCCTGCACAAATTGTTCGGTGATGCGCTGCAGCTGTGGCCCCAGTGTCGTCACCTCCACATCCTGGGCCATCTCCACAGCCAGGATCACGGGCTGGTCTCCGTTTTGAAACACCGGTGCCTGAGGCGGGGCCGCGTATGCCGTTCCGACAGCTTACTCAGCACGGAAAGCGCGGAAACTGCGGCAGCAAGCTTAGGATGTTGCGTTTCGGATCGTCTTTGGTGTCGGGGTGATTGCCTGCCACATCTTTTCGGTTACCGGCAGCCCAGTTGTTGGAACCCCAAAAGAGCCCACCGCTACAGGCCCTAAACGCCATTGATGCACGCAATTTCCGCTGGGCGCCTGCGTCGGAGAATTGCAACCTGGGCAAAGGCGCGCCTAATTCCGCTCGCAAATGGTCCGGCGGTCACTCGGCTAAATGAAGCCCGGCAATGAGGTGCCTCAATCCAAAAGCGGCACCGATCATGACCGAAATGAAGGCCACCGGAGCGCTGAAGGACAGCACTGAGAATGCCGACAAACCCTGCCCCACACTGCACCCAACGGCCAAAATAGCACCTGGTCCCATAAGTGCAGCGCCGAGCATCTGGCGCTTAAGTTCGCGCGGATCATCGCAGGCTTCCCATCGGAAATGGCCCTTTCGGACGGACCCGATCAATGCCCCCAAAACAACTCCAACGACTGACCCCACACTGAAGGATAATTCGTTGCCGGAGGCCGTCATTGCGTAATAGATCGTGTCCCCAATTGGCGCAGCAAACGAGTGTGACTCTACGGGCTCATTGCCGAAGCCAACTTGAGCAACCCAATAGGTTCCTACCCATCCTGATACGACAACTATGCCAACAATAAACCCCCAGAAGACCATCGCTGGCGACTTCAGCATCCGCGGTGACGCCAATGAAACGCCAAGTATCGCGACACCAATAAAAAGTCCGGCGCCCAAAGAATTTAGACCCAAAGTCGTCTCAAATAGCCCCGTAAAACCTTGAGGTGTAGATGCACCCTCTTGAACCGGAAACAACCAAACACGGAGGTGAGCCAGTGGACCAGACATCACCAGATAGGCAGACAGCCCCAAAACAATGACAATAACAAAGGCGCGGAAGTCTCCACCGCCCAGCCGCGCAAGGGCGCCGTATCCACAGTTGCCGGACAAAGCCATACCATAGCCGAACATCAATCCGCCGATCACTGTTGCAGCGGGGTTCCAAACACGAGTGAGATAGGCCGCCTCGCTGCCATCCATTGCGCCGGTCGCAATTGCAATTTGAGTGCCGACAACAGCCCCCCCTATTGCAACGCCCCACATGCGCATACGGCGGTCATCAGACGAGTAAAGAAGGTCCTCAATAGCTCCGAGCGTGCAGAACCGCCCAACCCGAGCGGCAAGGCCTAGGAGCACACCGCCAACAAGACCGATGAGTGCTACGGCGTTGGCTTCTCCAAAAAAATCAAGCATACGGGCTCCTCCCCAAGACCGAACGCAAAGGTTTCGTCATTCGTCCTGGCAGAACAACTCGTAGACCACTTCCATAATCTTTTTCGGCCGGTCGTCGACCAAACTGTAGTAAATGGTCTTGCCATCGCGACGCGGCTTGACGAGCCCTTCCAACCGCAGTCTGGATAGCTGCTGAGAGACCGCCGCTTGGCGGGCGGACAGAAGATCTTCCAGCTCCGTGACAGATTTCTCGCCAGAAGCAAGCTGGCAGAGGATCATCAAGCGCCCCTCGTGGCTGATCGCTTTGAGGAAATTGGAGGCGTTCTGTGCGTTCGCCATCATTTTGGCCATATCTTCCGGACACGTATTCGCGTCAAAGACAGGCAGCTTCGATTTTGAGGCCGAGGTTTCAGATACGGTTTGCGCTTCAGTCATGTGTTCAGCTTCCAGAGGTGTCAGGCTCAATTGAAGATCGTTTTAACATTTCAGACACCAGCCCCCAGAAGAAATCTTCACCGGGGTAGCCTTCAATGCGGTCTTTTTCAATTCCGTTTACTAATAGAATAAAGGTGGGCGTGAAAACCACGCTGCGTGCCAGCGCGACATTTGGGAGCGGGTCATGGATGTCATGCCGTTGCAGGGGCGCAATTTGCCCCTCCGCGGTTTTTGGGTAAATCGGCGCGATCTCTTCGTTCCATCGGGCACACCAAAGGCAGCCCTCCTCCTCCATCATCAGAAGAACGGTCTCGGCGTGTGTGGGCGCCGACAAGTTTACAAAAATGATGGTCAAGAGCGCCCATATTTGACGCACATCGAAACTCCCAGTTGACCGACTTACGAAATAACATAATCTAATATGTGAATTTATCAAGATCAGAGTTCGCGATGTTTGACGTCACTGCCGCAGGAGCCTTCGTGGCCGGACTATTGTCCTTCGTGTCACCTTGCATACTGCCAATAGTCCCTTTTTATCTCAGCTATCTGGCTGGTGTCAGCATGTCCGAGATTTCCGCAGACGCTGAGGTTCCGCCTGCAGTTCGGCACCGTGCCTTTGTTATGGCACTTTGCTTTTCGCTTGGCGTCATAGTCGTTTTTATGGGCTTGGGCGCCACCGCAACTGTATTTGGGCAACTCGTCCGCGAGTACTTCGATGTCTTGAGGTGGATCGCGGCGGCGGTGATCATTGCGATGGGATTGCACTTCCTCGGGGTCATCAGAATTGGGTTCCTTTACCGCCAATTCAGAATGGATGCCGGGGAAACAGACAGTGTTGGCTTGATGGGCGCCTTTGTCATTGGCTTGGCCTTTGCATTTGGCTGGACCCCATGCGTCGGGCCTGTATTGGCCGCAATCCTATTTACCGCGGCCGGTCAAGAAACAGCGGGTCATGGCGCCTTGCTTTTGTTTGTTTACGGAGTCGGCATGACTGCGCCATTTGTCATAGCGGCGATCTTTGTGGCGCCATTCATGCGATGGATGGCGCGGTTCCGTCGACACCTTGGAACCGTCGAGAAAATCATGGGCGCGTTTTTGATCTTATTCGGGCTGATGATCGCCACAAACACTGTGAACGTCATTGCCCAATGGATGCTTGAAGCTGTGCCCTGGTTTAGCTCGGTTGGATAAAATCGTGAGACGGAGAAAGACAATGAAGACACCTTGGATGACGCTTATTGCAAGCATTCTGGCCTTGCCTCTCTGCGCTGCA
This sequence comes from uncultured Shimia sp., assembly GCF_947493595.1. Taxonomy (GTDB): domain Bacteria; phylum Pseudomonadota; class Alphaproteobacteria; order Rhodobacterales; family Rhodobacteraceae; genus Shimia. The sequence continues at coordinate 67,392 of NZ_CANLRL010000012.1, forward strand.
GAAATGGGAGATGACGGGCTGCACAAGGCACCGTGGATGCGGGACACCTTCAAAGATCTTCGCGAGGATCTTGAAGAAGCCAATGGCGAGGACAAACGTCTTCTAATCCTGATTGAACAACGCGGATGTATCTACTGTCGCAAGATGCACGAAGAGGTCTTCGTCGTTCCAGAGATCGCAACAATGTTGGAAGATCAATTCTTTGTTGTGCAAATCAACATGTTTGGCGACGTGGAGGTCACGGATTTCGATGGGGTCACTTTATCGGAAAAAGATATGGTCAAGCGCTGGGGTGCCCTGTTCACGCCCAATATGATCTTCTTACCGCAAGACGTGGATGAAGACGCGACGGCAGTGCAGGCCGCCGTGGCCAACATGCCCGGAGCCTTTGGCAAGCATACCACCAAAAACCTGCTCAGTTGGGTGCTGGAGGAGGGTTACAATGGCGATGAGCCCTTCCAAAAATACCATGCGAGAAAATTCTCCGAGCAAAGCCAGTAAGAGGAGATTTCCCTTACGTACGCCCATCTTGGGAAATAATATTCCAAAAAATGCTGCACCTGCAAACAGATGCATAAATTCATGTAAATGAATTTGTTGTTGCGTTCCTTGATTTGTGTGCCTTAGTCTACCGAGTACCAAGGCAAAGAATCTACCAAGGGAGGGCACATGAAACGTGCACTGGGAGGAGCTGCGATCATCGCACTTTGCGCGTCCATCGGAGCGGCGAATGAAGTCGATCCATCCGACGTTATGTTTGAAGAAGGCGTGGTCAACGCGTCTCTGACAGGACAGGCAGGTGATGCTGTGTCCGGGCGCAAAGTTTTCGCAAACCGCAAGCAGGGCAACTGCCTCGCATGCCACACAAATGCGGACATACCGGAACAGAGTTTCCACGGAGAAGTTGGCCCGACGTTGGACGGAGTGGCGGACCGCTGGTCAGAGGCTGAACTGCGCGGGATCGTGACCAACGCAAAAATGATTTTCGAAGGCACAATCATGCCAGCCTTCTACATCAATGCAGGATACGAGCGGCCCTTGGGCAAGTTCGATGGCAAATCCATTCTGTCGGCCCAGCAGGTCGAAGACGTGATTGCCTACCTGATGACACTCGAAGACGAGTGATCAAATTCTTGAGGAGACTAGAATGCAACTAACACGTCGAGATCTGCTGGTCATGGGATCTGTGGGCATGGGCGCCACCCTGATGGGCGCACTTCCTGCAATTGCGTCCCTGACTGACGACGAAATTGCCAAAATCACCGGAGGGGCCGATGTCAGCGAGGGTGATCTGGCTATCACCGCACCTGAAATTGCCGAGAACGGCAACACGGTTCCAATCGAAGTCACCGCGCCTGGCGCTGTGATGGTCGCCATTTTTGCGGATGGCAATCCAGTGCCCAATGTGGCGTCGGTCAAGTTTGGCCCAATGAACCCTTCGCGAAGCGCATCCACGCGCATTCGCTTGGCAAAAACTCAAAACGTTGTGGCCATTGCGCAGATGGAAGACGGATCTTTCCAGAAAGCAACGTCCAACGTGAAAGTGACCATCGGCGGCTGCGGCGGCTGAACCAGAGACGAGGAGAACAAACATGGCATCTGGTGTAAAACCCCGCGTGAAAGTCCCGAAGTCGGCTGCGGCAGGCGAAACAATCGTTATCAAAACCCTGATCAGTCACAAAATGGAAAGCGGACAGCGCAAGGACGGCGATGGCAATGTCATCCCACGTTCGATCATCAACCGCTTTACAGCTGATTTTAACGGTCAGAACGTGATCGACGTGACGCTGGAACCGGCAATTTCCACAAACCCCTACTTCCAGTTTGAATCGACCGTCCCTGAGGCCGGAGAATTCAAATTCACCTGGTACGACGATGACGGGTCCGTCTACGAAACTGCCAAAAAAATCAGTGTGTCCTAAGGCGCACGCAAAGGGAGGAAGGCATGCGTAGAATAACAACTTTGATCGCTGTATCGACGCTCGCCGTGGGCGCAGCGACAGCACAGGATAGCAATGAGCTGTCCATCGACGGCGCCCCAATGGTGACGGAGGTCGCGGCGCCGGCCCATATGGAAAACGTTGACACAATCTATTCCGGCTGGCGATTCCGATCCGTGGAAACGCAATCTCTGGAAATGGATGATTTTGACAACCCGGCGTTTGTGTTTGTCGACAAGGGCATCGACCTTTTTGATGCGGTTGACGGCTCAGAAGGCAAAGCCTGTGCGTCCTGCCACGAAGATGTGGCCGAGTTCGCAGGCTTGCGTACCAAACTTCCAAAGGTCCAAGACGGTGAACTGGTCACGATGGAGGAGCTCGTTAATGGGTGTCGGACCGAACGGATGGGCGCAGAGCCATGGAAATGGTCCGGCGGCGACATGACCGCCATGACCGCCTTGATCGGCCTTCAGTCTCGGGGAATGCCCATTGATGTGGCGATTGATGGCGATGCGGCTCCGTTCTGGGAAAAAGGCAAAGAGTTGTATTACACCCGTGTAGGGCAGCTTGATATGGCCTGCTCCAATTGCCACGAAGACAACTATGGCGTGATGATCCGCGCGGATCATCTAAGCCAGGGGCAGATCAACGGCTTCCCCACCTACCGCTTGAAAAATGCCAAACTGAATTCCTCACACGGCCGTTTCAAGGGCTGCATGAAAAACATTCGTGCGGAACCCTACAAAGAGGGTGGCGAAAAATTCAAAGCGCTGGAATTGTACCTGGCGTCTCGCGGCAATGGGTTGTCAGTCGAAACCCCTTCAGTGCGCAACTAAACGGAAAATGGGCTCGCTTTGTGTAGGCGGGCCCATTCTCACAACCAATAAATTCACACATGCGAATATGTAAGGAATAAAGCAGGATGATTTCGCGACGTGACTTTCTTCAAGTCGGTATGGCAGCCTCGGCAATTGTCGGAGCCTCAGGATTTGGCAATTGGGCGCGGCTGGCCGCGCAACAGTCTTTGACGCAGGATCAACTGCTGCAATTTGATACCTACGGTAACGTGTCGCTAATCCACGTCACGGACATCCACGCTCAACTCAAACCGATCTACTTCCGCGAACCCTCTGTGAACATCGGCGTCGGCGCAAACAAAGGCGCAGTCCCGCACATCACCGGCGCTGATTTTCGCAAAGCCTATGGCATTGCGGATGGGTCTCCGTCCCATTACGCGCTTAGCGCCGGAGACTTTTCCTCTTTGGCCAAAGGGTATGGCCGCGTCGGTGGGCTCGATCGTGTGGCCACCGTGATCAACGCCATTCGTGCCGACAGACCGGACGCAATCCTCTTGGACGGCGGCGACACATGGCACGGGTCCTACACCTGTTACCACACGCAGGGTCAGGACATGGTCAATGTGATGAACGCACTCAAACCGGACGCCATGACCTTCCACTGGGAATTCACCCTTGGCAGCGACCGCGTGGCCGAAATCGTTGAAAATCTTCCTTTCGCTGCGCTCGGCCAGAACATTTTTGACGCCGAGTGGGACGAACCCGCAGAGCTGTTCCCTCCCTACACCTTCTTTGAACGTGGCGGCGCCAAAGTCGCGGTCATTGGTCAGGCTTTCCCCTACATGCCAATCGCCAACCCAGGTTGGATGTTCCCTGAGTACAGTTTTGGCATTCGTGACGAACATATGCAGAAGATGGTGGATGAGGTGCGCTCCCAAGGCGCGGACTGTGTTGTTGTGCTGTCGCACAACGGCTTTGACGTCGACAAGAAGATGGCCACCGTGGTCAAGGGGATTGACGTGATACTCTCGGGCCACACGCATGACGCCTTGCCAGAGCCGGTGGTGTCCGGTTCAACGATCATCGTGCCGTCAGGGTCTAACGGCAAATTCGTGAGCCGCGTGGATTTGGATGTACGCGACGGCAAAATGATGGGCTATCGCCACAAACTGATCCCCATTTTTTCGGACATCATTACGCCCGACGCTGACGTCGCCAATCTGATCGATGCCCAGCGCGCGCCTTATGAAACTGCGATGCGGGAAGTCATCGGCCAAACGGACTCCCTTCTGTATCGCCGCGGAAATTTCAATGGCAGCTGGGACGACCTGATCTGTGATGCCTTGCTGTCCGAACGGGACGCCCAAATCGCATTGAGCCCCGGCGTTCGCTGGGGGCCAAGCTTGATCCCTGGACAGGACATCACCCGCGAAGACATCTGGAACGTCACCTCCATGTCCTACGGCGAAGCTTATCGCTCCGAAATGACCGGAGAGTTCCTGAAGATCGTTCTGGAGGATGTGGCCGATAACATCTTCAACCCCGACCCCTACTACCAACAGGGCGGAGACATGGTCCGCACCGGTGGGCTTGGCTACCGGATCGACATTTCCAAGCCGCAGGGCGAACGGATTTCCAACATGACGTTGCTAAAGACGGGCGAAACCATTGACCCATCAAAATCCTACGTGGTGGCGGGATGGGCCAGCGTCAATGAAGGCACCGAAGGTCCCAAAATCTGGGACGTGGTCGAAAGTCATATTCGTAAACAGGGCACCGTGACGGTGCAGGAGAACAACAGCGTCGACGTGGTTGGCGTTTGAGGAAAGAGGAGCATCAGACATGTCTGATGAGTTGAAGAACACATCGCGCCGCGCTTTTTTGAAAGGTGGTGCGGCGGCGATGGCCGGTACGGTCGCGGGCGCGGCTTCGGCGGGCACACCCGACCCTTTGATCACTGAGGTTCAAGATTGGGCATCCTTTACCGGCGAGGGCGTAGACGAGACGCCTTACGGCCTGCCTATCGAGTTTGAAAAGGATGTTGTGCGGCGCAATGTGCCGTGGCTGACTGCGGACCCGATCAGCTCGATCAATTTCACGCCAATCCATGCCCTTGATGGCACCATTACGCCGCAAGGCTGTGCCTTTGAACGTCATCATTCCGGTGCAATTGAACTGCGCAAAGAAGACTACCGACTTATGATCAACGGCTTGGTCGACCAACCGCTGGTTTTCACCTATGCCGATCTTGAGCGTTTCCCGCGCGAAAACCATATCTATTTCTGCGAATGCGCCGCCAACACCGGCATGGAATGGGCTGGCGCGCAGCTCAACGGGGTGCAGTTCACCCATGGCATGATCCATAACATGGAGTACTCTGGCATTCCGTTGCGCGCCCTCCTGAACGAAGCAGGGCTTGGCGCCGCAGGCGATCTTGCGGACAAGTGGGTCTATGTGGAGGGCGCGGACGCGTCTTCCAACGGCCGTTCAATCCCAATGGAGAAAGCGCTGGACGATGTTCTGGTTGCGTTCAAAGCCAATGGCGAGGCGCTGCGCAAGGAGCACGGCTATCCTGTACGCCTTGTCGTTCCCGGCTGGGAAGGCAACATGTGGGTCAAATGGCTGCGCCGCATCGAGGTGACCGACGCCGCGGTTCAAAGTCGCGAAGAGACCAGCAAATACACCGACGTGCTGGCCGACGGCACCGCGCGCAAATGGACCTGGGAGATGGATGCCAAGTCAGTGATCACATCCCCAAGCCCGCAAATGCCGATCACCCATGGCCATGGGCCGCTGGTGATCTCTGGCCTCGCGTGGTCCGGACATGGGCGGATCACGCGAGTGGATGTCTCCAAAGATGGCGGCATGACTTGGGAAGCCGCGCGTCTTGGACGCTCACAGGGGGACAGCAAGGCGCTGACCCGTTTCTATCTTGATACGGAATGGGCCGGTGAAGAGTGGCTGCTTCAGGCACGGGCCATGGACGAAACTGGATATGTCCAGCCAACCAAATCTCAACTGCGTGAGGTGCGTGGTGAGAACTCCATCTATCACAACAATTGTATCCAGACTTGGCACTTGAAGGCCACCGGGGAGGCGGAAAATGTCGAAGTTTCTTAAGGTATCCGCCGCGCTATTGGTAATGGCCTCGCCCGCTCGTGCGGACGGCAAACTCGGGCTTGGGCGTCAGGCGCTTCCTGAAGAGATTGCCGCATGGGATGTGGATGTGCTTCCTGATGGCCGCGGCCTGCCTGAAGGCCGCGGCGACGCCTATACCGGTGAGGAAGTCTTTGCCGAAAAATGCGCGTCCTGCCATGGCGATTTTGCCGAAGGCGTGGACAACTGGCCTGTGCTGGCGGGCGGCTTTGACACGCTTGCAGACAAGGATCCCGTGAAAACGGTGGGCAGCTATTGGCCATATTTGTCAACGGTTTGGGACTACGTGAACCGGTCCATGCCCTTTGGCGCGGCGCAAACCCTGAGCGAAGACGAAGTTTATGCTATCGTGGCGTATATCCTTTATTCCAACGACCTGGTGGATGATGACTTTGAGTTGAGCCACGAGAATTTCCGCGAGTTCGCAATGTACAATAAGGACGGGTTCATTGTGGATGATCGCCCGTCCATGGAATACGCGATGTGGCGCGCAGAACCATGTATGAAAAACTGCAAAGACAGTGTGGAAATCACAATGCGCGCGTCCGTGCTCGACGTGACGCCAGACGAAGCTTCCGGCGAGCAGGCAGCATCAGCTCCAGATCCTGCGCCTGTTGCGGAGGACGTCGCTGCGCTTGATCCGGAATTGGTCAAATCTGGAGAAAAGGTCTTCAAGAAATGCAAAGCGTGCCATCAGGTTGGCGAAGGTGCCAAAAACAAGACTGGTCCGGTCTTGAACAACATCATGGGACGCGATTTTGCTTCCGTTGACGGCTTTAAATACTCCAAAGCTTTCCACGCGGCGGGAGAAGAAGGTCGCGTTTGGGACGATAAGGAAATGGCAGAATTTTTGGCCAAGCCCAAAGCTTACCTGAAAGGCACCAAAATGAGTTTTTCCGGCCTTAAGAAAGAGAAGGATCGGGACGCAATCATCGCGTATCTCAAGAGTTTGGGGAGCTAATCCCGATCAGGGAGTTCCTATCCAGCCGCCATATAGGCACCAAAACAAGAAGTGGCGGCAAATGGGCAATCGTAGCGGAGTGTTCCCCGAAATACTCAGCTAAAAGGGGAGGAAAACATGCAACGTATATTGGGATTGGTCGCACTTGTAGCGACGGTTCTGGCAGGGGGTATGGCTGCCGCACAGGACAGCCTGGCAGACCACCAACTGGCACTGCAGATTAGCGACAATGATCCACAAAAAATGACCACAGTTCTCAATGTCGCAGCAAACGTGACCCGCCATTATGAAAGCCAAGGCGAAACCGTGGACGTCCGAGTTGTGGCTTTTAATGCTGGTTTACACATGCTGCGCGAAGACACCTCCCCCGTGCTTGAACGGCTGCAATCCTTTGGCGCCTCCATGCCCAATGTGACCTTCGCCGCCTGCGGCAACACAATCACCGGCATGACCAAAAAAGAGGGGAAAGCGCCGCCTGTTGTGACAATCGCTGAACATGTGCCGGCGGGTGTGGTCGATTTGATGACATTGAACGAGGCCGGATGGACAGTGATCCGCCCCTAAAGAATTGAAGGAGGACCTACGTATGAAAAACTTAATTTTTGCAGCATCGATGATGGCCACAGCGGCGACAGCCGAGTCCATCGTTGTCCCTTTTGACGGCAGTTTCGAAGACGCGACATTTGCCGTCGAAAGCGCCATCGTCGACCGTGGTTTGGTGATCGACTATGTGAGCCATGTTGGGGAAATGCTCAACCGCACCGGAGCCGACGTCGGGAGCGGCAAGCAGATTTTCAAAGCAGCCGATATCTTCATTTTCTGTTCCGCCGTTGTGTCTCGGGAAGTCATGGAAGCGGATCCGATGAATATTGCCCATTGTCCCTACGGCATTTTCGTTGCCGAGAATGACGATGGCGTCATGATTGGCCATCGCGATTATCCGGACGGCGCGATGCAAAAAGTCGAGGACCTCCTCGTTGGCATCGTCACCGACGCCACTGCCAACTAAGTGAGGGCATCGCGTGGACTATCTGGCGTTTTTTCGATCCGAACTGGACGCATTGCGGTCCGACGGCAATTATCGCGTCTTTGCAGAGCTAGAGCGAAAATGCGGCGCGTTTCCGCATGCGCGCCAAGCCGGCGAGGCGCCTGATGTCACCATCTGGTGCTCCAACGACTATTTGGGCATGGGGCAACACCCCAAGGTCCTAACGGCCATGCAGGATGCGCTGATCCGTTGTGGCGCAGGCGCTGGCGGAACGCGCAATATCTCTGGCACAACCTTGGAACATGTTGCTCTTGAACACTCGCTTGCGGACTTGCACGACAAGGAAGCCGCGCTTTTGTTCACCAGCGGCTATGTGTCAAACTGGGCCACATTGGGCACGCTGGGCGCGCGTATTCCCAATCTGGCCATCCTGTCAGATGCCCTTAATCATGCCTCCATGATCGAAGGTATACGCCATTCCGGCGCGGATAAGACTATCTGGAAACACAATGATCTGGCGGATCTGGAGCGTAAGCTCGCGCACCTTCCGGCCCATCAGCCCAAATTGATTGCCTTCGAAAGCGTCTATTCCATGGACGGCGACGTCGCCCCAATATCGGAGATTTGCGACCTGGCGGACCGCTATGGTGCCATGACCTATCTGGATGAAGTGCATGCAGTGGGACTTTATGGGGCCACCGGAGGCGGAATTTCAGAGCACGAAAATCTGACTGACCGGCTGACTGTGATCGAAGGCACGCTGGGCAAGGCCTATGGCGTATCCGGAGGGTACATTGCGGCGTCTAAAGACCTAGTCGACTTTGTGCGGTCATTTGCCAGCGGGTTCATCTTCACCACCGCCATGCCACCGGCCGTCGCAGCCGGCGCACATGCCGCTATTGAACACCTCAAAGTCAGCAACGCAGAGCGTCTCTCACAACAAAAAAATGTTGAAGAGGTCCGCCGGCGTCTCGACCAAATTGGCCTGCCCCACATCAACAACCCAAGCCACATTATCCCGGTCATTGTCGGCGACCCGATAAAGTGCAAATACATCTCCGACCGGCTTCTCAACGAACACCAGATCTACATTCAGCCAATCAACTATCCGACCGTACCCAAAGGCACTGAACGGCTTCGGATCACGCCGTCACCGGTTCATAGCCCAACCGACATCGACCGTCTTATTGGCGCCTTGGAGAGTTTGTGGACAGAATGTGCTCTGGCGCGGCAGCCCATGGCGGCACAATAGTCTTAGTCTTACGACAAATAGTTTTGTGAAGCACGACTAGGCCATGACGCGGATGAGCCATTGGCTACCGACAGCGCCCACCCACATTGCGAATATCGCCACCCACGCAGTCAGAGACAAAGCGGCCCCTCCAGTGACCCCGGCTCCGACAGCACAGCCGCCAGCCAGCATCGCACCAAAGCCCATGAGCATCCCGCCAAGCAAATAGCGCTCCATCGGGGTGTCAGATTCAAACCGTTGAATGCGCGCCTCACCTTTTGCCAACGCAACACACATCGCGCCAACAAAGACGCCGGGAACAAGCCCTGTTCCGAAGTTCCTAAGCACTTCCGGCGTGTTGATAAGGGCCATCAACGTATCCGTGGAAGGCCCTGTGAAAGTGACGGACTGGACCGCAACCAACTCAAAGGAGTTTTGGGCCAAGACATAGGTCAGCCACCACCCCAACCAAACAGCAAGCCCGACAACAATTGCCGCAAGAAGCTCAGACGCCCTAAGGTTCTTTCTCAAGCCAAAACTGATGGCAAGAATCCATGACAGCAACGCAGCCACCACGATGCCCTCTCGCGGCACCGCAAAGATCGCCGACAGATCTCGAGCATCACCGCCTGGAATAGTCACAGCAGAAAACAGCGCCTCCCGAGCGGGAGACAATACTCCACGAAGGGCCGCCTGCGCCGTAAGCGTCAACACAAGTCCGGTGATAATCGCGCGCAAATTGCCTGACGCGGACAAGACCAAAAGCCGACTGGCGCACCCGCGGGCCAAAATCATTCCAACGCCAAACATCACCCCGCCGACAACCGCGCCTGAAAGACTTCCGACGCTTCCAATTTGACGGCTGTTACCTACGTCTAACCACCCGAGTTGAATGGAACTCTGGACGGCAACAAGCGCGGTAAGAAATGCGATGAGCCAGATTGCGAGCTTTGGACCTGCGACACCAGCGGCCACTTCGGCCGTGGCGGCCCGAAGACAGAACCGGGAATGGTAAGCGCTGGCACCAAAAATCAGGCCGGTGACCAACCCGATCACCATTAGAAGCGTGTCTTCCCCAAAATGGTCGATCATGGCATCGGTCAATGCCCTTCACTCCTTGTACCAGCCAGCTCTTCTACTCAAATTCCATCTGTTCGTAGACTCGGCCCGCATTCTTTGTGGCCAGCTCTTCAAAGGTATCCAGATTGGCATAAGGCGATTGGTCCACGTAGTAGGCGTCGGCCAAATCACCGCCCGCCTCTAAATGCGCGCCAACCTGCTCCCTCAGGTAGATCAAATAGTCCCGCGTGTAGCGCCGCACCTGATCCATGTTTGTCGGGTGCCCGTGTCCTGGGATCACATAAGTCGCCTCCAAGGGTTCAAAGGCCGTGTCCCATGTCTCCAGCCAGTCAGCAGTCATTGTGTCTTCAAAGATCGGCAACATGCGTTCGTGAAACGCCATGTCTCCCGCGATCACCAAGCTTTGTTCCGGCAGCCAAACCGACACGTCCCCCGGACTGTGAGCTGGGCCCAAGTACAGGACCTCGATCAAAAAATCGCCCATTTGTATCGATTTGGTGTCTGAGAAGGTTTCGGTAGGGGCGACCAACTTGGTCCCTTCTGCCTTGTCTCGATTGTACCGCTTCATGCCGTCAAGAATTTGCGCCCCATATTCCGTAAACTCATACGCCGCATCTTCATGCGCCAGAATTGGAACTCCCAAGTCACGCCAGTAGCTGTTGCCAAGCATGGCATGCCCCTGCCCGTTCTCGTTGATCACAAGTTTCACAGGCTGTTCAGTGACGGCTTTAATCTCCTTGTGCAAAGCCTCTGCAAGCACGTAGGCCGCACCTCCATTGATCACAACGACCCCATCGCCTGTGACGATGAAACTTAGGTTGTTGTTGTGGCCGGCATTTTCATAGGTTGGCGGAGCCGTTGCTCCAATCGCGGACCAGACGTGCGGAATGACTTCGACCGGCTTGGAATAGAGCGGCGAACCTGGGTACTGATCAGCGATATCCTCACTGGCAAGCACCATGGATCCAATCGCGCAAACCGCACCCGCTATATATACGGAGCCCCCCCTCATTGGCTTGCCTCCAGAAAAACAAATCCGTCACCGGATTTTTCAACGTTGCCAAATCCGGTTCCCGGAAAATGGAAACCGACCACGGATATCTGATCCGAAATGATCCGATCAAACAGCGCGCGCCGTGTGTGTACTCCAAGGTCTGCGTCTTGATCTGAACCGCTTGGCCAATCAGGTCTGTCAAAGGCCAAATGGTGATTTGCAATTGCGTCGCCAATGATCAATGTCGCCTCGCCACCTGACCGCACTTCAAAGCTCATATGTCCCGGGGTGTGGCCGTAGGTTGCTACGGCTTGAATTCCGCTGACCACTTCTTCGCCAGCGTCAAACCGCTCGAAAACATCTTCCATCATTTCAAATCTGCGACGTGCACCCGCCGCAAAGGCCATGCGCTGCTCGCCAATGGAGTTCACTGTTTCAGGATCCCACCAGTAGTCCCACTCCCGCCGACCGATCATATGTTTGGCTTGTGCAAAAACGGGTTCGTCAAAATCATCCAGCAGCCCCCAGATGTGATCCGGATGTGCATGGGTGACCAAAACGTGCGTCACATCTTCGGGTGTCAATCCAATGGTATCAAGATTGTCCAGAAGTGCCCCTGCGGAGGGCATAAAATCAGGCCCAGAGCCAACATCAAACAACACCGTGTTTGTGCCATCCTGGAACACAGAGATATTGCAACTTGGCTGAACGTTTGCACCGGTTACTCCGTGTTTGGCCAAAATCTGGGCCGCCTCTTCGCGTGGCGCAGGCCCAATTGCAAAGTCCATCGGCAAGACCAGGTGTCCGTCGCTCACGGTTGTCAGCCTACCAGCCCCAATTGATGCGCTTGCAACGGTGCTGGACGAAATAACCGAAAGTGCCGCAGCGCCCGACGCGCTCTTCAAAAACCGGCGTCGCGAGATGTCACGCATCGCTTCCTCCTCAAATGCCATCACATTATAATATTCAATTATGTGAATTAGTGAAGAGGGAATTTCAAAGGCGATGACGTTGGGGCCGAAATTAAGTGTGCAGCCGCTACTGTCCCGGCTTCCCATACCTTGTGTCACTCAAACCGTCTTTGAGCTATAGACCAACTCCTCTTAGGCGAGCGATCAAGAAACTGATTGTGATCCATAGGGATGATGTCCGGCCAATGCGATCCCACGGTCTTGAGCGTGTTTGCGATTATTGCCTCAAAGCTGATGCGCCAAGGAAAGATATCGCTGAGATTGTTGAATTGGTCTTTGATGGAATAGAGAGTCATCGCTTGAATAGCTTGGAACTCAGTGTTGTCATTCGACCCTTGTGCGTAATTTTCCCGAGCTTGTGCTCGACAGTGTTTTCGTAGGTGAACGGAGTGAGGAGTTGCGTGGTCACATGGTTTTCCGTGATCGCTCCTACGATTTGAATGAAGCATCCCTTAACGAGGCTTCAATTGAGCGCTTATTGGATTGGTGTGGAGGAGATCAGGAGAAGCTTATTAAGCTTGCGGGTTTGATTTGCCCCTTCACGACTGTTGAAAGCGGTGGGGCCTCTGGCCTCGACCGGCCGCTTTCTGTCCTTATGGACATAAGGTGACGTCCGTCGCAGAGCATTGTATGTATGACCGCTATCCCAAACACGCCGCGGACGCCAAACCGAACTCGCCAAGACAAGTCACGCGCTGGAGCGTCTCGTCCAGGCACTCATAGACGGCGCACCAGCATTCACAGTCAAAGGCAAAATGGCTGAGGTGGAAGCGAAGAAAGCCCAATTGGAAAATGACTTGAACACGGCGCCAGCGCCCCAACCTACCCTGCATCCCAACATGTCAGCTATCTACCACTCAAAAGTCAGCAACCTTGCCGACGTACTCAATAAGCCCGATGTGCGTGGCGAAGCTGCGGAGGCGCTGCGCGCTCTGATCGACCATGTGGTTCTGACGCCGTCGGAAGAAGGATACGACATTGATCTACATGTAGAATTGGCGGGTATTTTGTCGTTGGGATTGTCTCGGAACGAACGAAGCCGCCTTGCGGC
>NZ_CANLRL010000013.1 GCF_947493595.1 uncultured Shimia sp.
ATCAAACCAACCAGATGAGCCGAACTCTCTCTTAGTTTAGGCCGCCCTTGGTTCCAAAAACTCTGACGACGCACACAGAACGTGCGTGCACTTCGTCTTCCCACATCGTCCGCATCGCGATTGCTACAGCTTCGACTGGGATGACAGTTCCTCGATCATTCGCCCAGTTAAGCGTTCTTGCGAGATGGGACATGTAGCCTGCTACGGTTTGCGGGGTTCGTTCCTCGGATGACAAAAGGTCGGCAAAATCATACAGTTGTTACTGATTGAGTGTGCCCACCTTGGTTTGGCCAAACTCATGGTTGGCAATGAACTTCAGCGTTTGTTCTGAGGTTCGGGCAAGTTCTGCCCCACGCTGCAGTCGATCTTTGATGACATCAGCAATTGTAGTTTTTGCGACTACATGCAGAGGAAACCCACGTTCCTCAATTTCCAGCAGTCTATTGTTGCGCCAACTCTTGGCCGCAGGGAGCCGAGTGAAAGTCTTGCTCAGGCTGTGTTGTTTGCCATCAATTCGCCGCCGAATTTGGACTGTGTAGGAGAATTTCCCGTCACCAACAGGGCGTCGGTTGATGTTCGGTTCGCTGAAAACCTCTTCTTTCGCAGGTTCGCTTGGCTTCGCGCTGGTAGCCTTTTTTTTGTTGTTGAAGCTTGTAAAGATGATTTCTGAGGTGCGCGAAGCGTTTCACTACCCTGCGGTGCCGGAGGCATGATGGTCGCCCTTGAGTTCGCCAACGTCATCTTACTCAGCATTTCCTGAGTGCTCTTTTCCATTCGTTTCATTTGAATTTCTCTTCTCTGATAATCTTCATGGATGACCTGGGCACAAAATTCGGAAACCGCATCGGAGGTTTGAATCCCTGTGCGCAGCGATTGGTGGAAAGAAAAGGGGGGGGGGACCTCGGCAGTGGATTGGTCCGTTTTCGGACCCCTGTCTGCGCCTTTGAGATGTGCTACACCGTAGCACGCTCGAATCGAAAACCTCGGAAAAACCCCTGAAATACGGTGGAAACAGGGGGAATCGTGTTACGCGGAGTCTAAGGTGAATTGGAGCTAACGCTTTGAAAAATAACGCACAAAAAGCAGCGCGTTTGAGCGTGGCACCCATGATGGACTGGACGGATCGGCATTGTCGCTATCTGCATCGACTGCTGTCCCGTGACACCTTGCTTTATACCGAGATGGTCACGGCGCCGGCGCTTGTGCGTGGGGGAGCGGTGCATTTGCTGGAGCATAATGTCGCCGAACATCCGGTTGCATTGCAGCTTGGCGGTAGTGACCCTGTGGAGCTGGCAGCGGCGACCAAGCTGGGGGCAGATGCGGGCTACGACGAAATCAACCTTAATGTCGGATGCCCATCAGACCGGGTGCAATCCGGAACCTTTGGCGCGGTTTTGATGAAATCCCCGACACTGGTTTCTGAGTGTGTGAAGGCCATGCAAGAGGTTACGGATGTAGACGTCACTGTGAAATGTCGCATCGGGGTGGATGATCAAGAACCCAAAGACGTGCTTCCCAACTTTATCAACGAGTTGCAGGATGTTGGAATCAAAAGAATTTCCATCCATGCGCGTAAAGCGTGGCTGAAGGGGCTGAGTCCGAAAGAAAATCGTGATATTCCGCCGCTGGATTATCCCCTGGTTTATCAAATGAAACGCGACTTTCCCGCGCTGCACCTCTCTATCAATGGCGGGGTGGCCAGTTTGGCGGAGGCTCATAACCATCTGGCAGAAGGTATGGATGGGGTGATGATCGGGCGGGCGGCGTACCACAACCCCACTGATATCTTGAGCACAGCAGATCGCGAGATTTTTGGGGCTGACACTGACGCTGACCCTGTACAGGTGGTCCAGCAGATGTTGCCCTATATTGAGATACATTTGACGCAGGGCGGCAAACTCAATCAAGTCACCCGTCACATGCTGGGTCTGTTTGCAGGGAAGCCCGGGGCGCGGGCGTGGCGCCGATATCTGTCGGAACACGCCACCAAACCCGCCGCCGGGCCAGAGACTGTTGTGGCCGCGCTGCAGCACGTGACCCGGGCCGCCGCCTAAGCTGCCGCGCCAGGTCTGCTTGCAGATCAACAGGATTTGCGCTTTACCTCGCCGCGAAACGCACGCCCGGAGAAACCTATGGCCCAAGATCCCGCTTTGCTGATTCAAATGCTGTTACTTTTGCTGGCGATTGGCGGCGTGGCCGGTGTTTTGGCTGGCCTGTTGGGAGTGGGCGGCGGCATTGTCTTGGTGCCTGCATTTTTCTATGCCTTCCAAGCGCTTGGCTATGATGGCCCGCAGTTGATGCAGGTCTGTCTGGCGACCTCGCTGGCGACCATCATCGTGACATCGCTGCGCTCTGTGGCGAGTCATAACAAAAAGGGCGCGGTGGACTGGGGCATCCTGCGGACATGGGCTCCCGGCATTGTCGTGGGCGCCTTCATTGGCGTGTTGGTGGCGGCCAATCTGCGTTCCGTGACGCTGCAAATAGTCTTTGGATCTTTGGCGCTGGTGATCGGGGCCTACATGGGGTTTGGCAAAGCGCATTGGCGGTTGGGACAGACGATGCCCGCTGGTCTGCCTCGGCTCATTGTGAGCCCCTGTGTTGGATTTTTATCGGTTCTGATGGGCATTGGCGGTGGCAGTTTTGGCGTGCCGTTGATGACCTTGTTTAATGTGCCGATCCACCGCGCAGTGGCAACCGCTGCCGGGTTCGGGGTGACCATCGCTGTGCCCGCGGTTATCGGATTTTTGTTTATGGAGATCGATCCCGCGACGCGGCCGCCATTTACCGTAGGCGCAGTGAACATGGTCGCTTTTGGATTGATTATTGCGATGACGTTGCTGACCGCGCCGCTTGGGGTCAAGCTGGCTCATGCGATGGACCCAAAACCGCTCAAGCGGGTGTTTGCTGTGTTCTTGACTTTGGTAGCGTTGAACATGTTGCGCAAGGCGGCAGGGCTTTAATTCCAAAGCTGTTTCGGCGTCCTACATTTGGCTGCGCGAGGTCAGGAATGCTCTACTATAGGTGGAGACCGAAGCCGGCTATTCTCAATAGGACGATTCGGATTGCGGGTGTGTCATCGCCTCACACGGCAGAGTGATACCTGTCTTGAGCTCTGTATCTCACGCAATGCGCAAGATGGCCTGCGGCAATCGTGGCGATTAAGCCGCAGATTTTTCATCTAAAAGTAGGCATTTCCCGAGCTGGCGTTTCTGTCTTGGAAACTTTGAGTTGGCCGCAGTTGCATTGTTTCGATCTCGGAACCGCCGCAAAATGTTTGCTTAATATTCCAGTAAATTTTGTATAGAGTTGAGGAAATTCTTTTCAGAATATGGGTGTAAGTGATGCAATTACTTTGGATTTTGGGCGTTGCGCTTGGCTTGGCTGTTATCTACGAGGTGACTTCGGATGATGACGACAACACTGCAGATCCGGAAACAAACGATGATCCGACAACGGGTGATCCCACAACAACCGGTGGTGATCCGATAGATCCCACGGACCCGGACGATCCTACAGATCCCTCAGATCCAGAAGAGCCTACCGTGACAACCGCTGATCCGATCACGGGCACTGACGAAGCGGATACACTGGCCGGCACCGAGGAAGGCGAGCGGATTGAAGGCGATGCAGGCGGTGACGCTGTCACGGGGCTTGGCGGGGATGACACCATTATTGGTGGTGACGGTGAAGACGCCATCGATGGCGGCGAAGGCAACGACAAGATCGCTGGTGGTAACGACGCGGACACCTTGACCGGTGGTGCTGGCGATGACCTGATGGGCGGCGGCACCTCCGATGACAGCCTGACCGGTGATGCCGGGGCTGATACGCTGTTTGGCGGGTGGGGTGATGACACGCTCGACGGTGGCGACGACGACGACAGCCTTTTGGGTGGTCTGGGCCTAGATTCCCTGTCCGGCGGATTGGGCAACGACGCTCTGGCTGGCGAAGACGGAAACGACACACTGGATGGTGGCGAAGGTGATGACAGCCTGCTGGGCGGTGACGGCAATGACAGCCTGACCGGCGGCGAAGGCAATGACTCGCTTTGGGGCGGCAACAGCGATGACACGCTGGAAGGCGGCGAGGGGGATGATCACCTCTCCGGCCAAACCTCTGACGACAGCCTGAACGGTGGCGCAGGCGCGGATACGCTTCTGGGTGGTCGCGGCAATGACACGCTGATTGGTGGCGTTGGCGAGGACAGCATGGAAGGTGGCCTTGGTGATGACGTCTTTGTTGGCATCGAAGATGGCTCTGATGACGAGTCGATTGCGGCCAGCGACGAATTGGATGCAGACACCATGCGCGGTGGTGACGGCAACGACACCTTTGTTCTCGGTTCCGGCGATGTTGCCGAGGGCGGCGCTGGCGTAGACACCTTTGCCTCCGGGACCTGGGTGGATGCGGACAACCTGCCGGTCATCGAAGACTTTGACGTGGCCGAAGACGTCTTCGCACTGCTGGTGCCGGAAGGCGAAGGCACAGGCACAGTGACTGTTGATGCCGATGCGGATGCGGGCGAGGGCTGGTTCACGGTCTCGTATGACGGCGTCCCGGTTGCCACCGTCTTTGGCGCGGGCATGACACCGGCCAATGTGTCGGTTGTGGAAACGGACGTGGTGGAATCTGCAACGCCGGTCGCAACGCCATAAGACCATAGGTATTAAACGAGAAAAGCGCGCTCATTCGGGCGCGCTTTTTGTTTGGGCTGGTGTTTGAATTTAACGCTTCAGGCGTGCGGTCCGGCCGCCTCGGCGTTTCTTCAACCGCGGCGCGCGGGTGGGCAGCTCTTGCATGATCTCGCTGCGCTCTTCGGGTGGCATCTTGGACCAGCGGGTGATTTCATCAATGCTTCGCAGACAGCCGGTGCAGATCCGCTCCTCAGGATGCACAACGCAGACTTGTATGCAGGGGCTTTCCACTTCGGCGCGTTTCCACACGGTGTCTTTGCTCACGATGGGCTCCCAAGATGGTTCAAACGGTCCAGAACTCCTTGCAGGATATAGGAGGCTGCCACGTGGTCGATCACCTCTGCGCGACGCTTGCGTGACGTATCCGCCTCCAACAGCGCCCGTTCGGCGGCTACGGTGGACAATCGTTCGTCCCAGAAGCCAATAGGCACCTCCACCAGGGCGGAGAGGTTGCGGGCAAAGGCGCGGGTGGATTGCGCCCGCGGACCTTCACTGCCGTCCATATTCATTGGCAACCCAAGGATGATCCCGCCAATGCTCCGGTCCTTGATGATTTCAATGAGCCGTTGGGCATCGACGCCAAATTTCTTGCGCTTCACTGTTTCAATGGGCGTTGCCACAGAACGAAAACTGTCACTCACCGCCACACCTATGGTTTTTGTGCCCAGGTCTAGGCCCATGAGTGCCTGCATTGGCGGCAGGTTCGGCGCCATTTCTTCGATGCTTTGGAAGATTTCGCTCACTGTAGAACCCCGGCCTGTGCTGCCCCAGCACGGACAATTTCCAGCGCTTCCGGAGCCTGGGCAAACACTTGCTGTGCTTCGGTCCAGATGGCCTGTGCGCGTTCTGTATTGCCCAAGACACCATAGGCCCCGATCAACCGAGCCCATTCCTGTGGCGTGCCGCCTTCGGTGGCCAAACGATCCGACAGTTGGTCGACCATGCCCTGAATCATCGCCTGACGGTCTTCAATATCCAACTCACCAGCGGCTTCCATGTCTTCGGCTGTTGGGCCGGACAGCCCGTCCGGACTATGTGCCGGAACAGGAGCGGGCATTTTGTAGTCGATGCCCGCATACCAGGCCAATTCTGTAATGGTGGCGCGGATGGATGGCACCCAAGGCGCATCGTTGGGGCTTTGGCGTAGCACTTGATCCCAAATGCGGAAAGTTGCATCTGGACGGCCGGTTTGCCACATCATCAAGCCCATGTAGTATCGTGCCAGATTGTTAAATGGGTCCAGCTCCAGCGCCTGCTTTAAGCTGGCTTCCGCCTCGGGCGAGACGTAATCACCCGCTGCCGAGATCAGCAGGTTGGCGTGCAACACATAATCACCGGCGGTAACAGCTGCGCCTTTGAGTTCAATGACTTTGGCTTGTGCTGCGTAGGCGGCGGGCAGGTTGCCCAGATTGGCCTCGTTGCGCGCCAGAAGCTCTTGCCCGCGCAAGTCCTCAGGGTTCTCCTCCACAGCCGCACGCAGTTTGGTCATCAGCTCCATAAACTCTTCACCGGCGTCTGGTGCAGGGCGCGCCGGGACTTTGGTTTCCGCTACGGACTGGCTGTCGCGGTTGTCACGGCGTGTTTGTGCTTCAGCCGCGCGGTCTTGCAGCGGCATGTCACGGTAGCCCGGCGCCCCCAGCTTATAGTAAAGCCCAAAGCTGCCGCCCAGAACCGCAAGCCCAAGCACGGCTGCAGCTACGGCGGCGTGCCGACGGCCACCGGTTTCGCCGTTTTCTGCTTTTTGCATCTGTGCATCTGCGGCCAGAATGCGACGGGAAATTTCGGTTTTCATGCGTGTCGCGTCTTCTGCGCCAATCACGCCACGGGCTTGATCCTTATCGACCTCTTTGAGCTGGTCGCGATAGACCTGCAAATCATATGCGGCGGGGTGGTCTTCGTCCTCGGCGCGGCGCGTCAATGCGAGCGCAAACAAGCCAACGGTCACAAGGGCGAGGGCAGCTGCAACAATCCAGAAAATCATGTGGCCTCCTAAGTGCTGGACCACATGTAGTGCCGCTGGCAGGTGGCTGAAAGCAAAATCGGCATTCTGACGCGACATGTCGCAACCGGAGCGCAAATAGGCGCTTTAACCCCCGTGACCGGCTTAGCAAAAAGTTCATAAACTGAGAGAAGTTGCCTCCTATTCGGAATCACGCTCATGAGAAAATATTCAGCCTTTGCCATCGCTCGCGAAGCCGCCCGGTTCCATACGGGTTGGGAACGTGCGTGGCGCTCTCCGGAACCTAAGAAGAAGTATGACGTGATCATTGTGGGCGCCGGTGGCCACGGCCTCGCGACTGCTTTCTACCTGGGTAAGAATTTTGGCATTACCAATGTTGCCATTATCGAAAAAGGCTGGCTTGGCGGCGGCAACACGGGGCGTAACACGACGATCATCCGCTCCAACTATCTGCAGGACAGCTCCGCCGCGCTCTATGAGAAAGCGCGCTCTCTTTATGAGACCATGAGCCAGGACTTGAACTACAACGTCATGTTCTCCCCGCGCGGCGTGATCATGCTGGCACAGACCGAACATGAGGTGCGCGGCTATCAGCGCACCGCGCACGCCAACGCTCTGCAGGGCGTGACCACCGAATTCATCGGGCCTGAGCGTGTGAAAGAACTGGTGCCGATCATCAACATCGACGGCCCACGTTATCCGGTGTTGGGTGGCCTCTGGCAAGCGCGTGGTGGCACTGGCCGCCATGATGCGGTGGCCTGGGGATATGCCCGTGCCTGTTCCGATATGGGAATGGATATTATTCAGAAATGTGAAGTGGTTGGCGTGCGGTCTGAAGGTGGAAATGTGGTGGGTGTGGACACCACTAAGGGCCCGATCGACTGTGACAAGCTTGGCCTTGTGGTGGCGGGCAACTCCGGCGACCTCGCCAATATGGCAGGCTTCCGTCTGCCGATGGAATCTGTGGCGCTGCAGGCGCTGGTGTCCGAGCCGATCAAACCTTGCATGGATGTGGTGGTCATGGCCAACACCGTGCACGGCTATATGTCTCAGTCCGACAAGGGCGAGATGGTGATCGGCGGTGGCACTGACGGGTTCAACAACTACACTCAGCGTGGATCGTTTCACCACGTAGAAGAAACCGTGCGCGCACTTTGTGAAACCTTCCCAATGGTCAGCCGCCTCAAGATGCTGCGCCAGTGGGGTGGCATCGTGGATGTGACCGGCGATCGCTCTCCGGTGATTGGCAAAACGCCTCTGGGCAACTGCTTTATCAACGCCGGCTGGGGCACCGGCGGCTTCAAAGCCATTCCGGGCGGCGGCTGGGCCACAGCCGAGCTGATCGCCAAAGGCGAGCCTGGGCCGTTGGCAGCAGAGTTTGGCATGGAGCGGTTTATCGAAGGTCGGTTTATTGATGAAAGCGTCGCAGCAGGGGTGGCACACTGATGGCGACCCGCAAAGATAACTCGCTTTCTGAGCTGCATTTGGAGCTTTTGTCGAATGAGCGAACACCTTGCGGTGCCGTCCTTTCCGAACTTGAGAAAGGGAGAAGAGCTGGGCGTGACGCGAATTATGAAAGCAATACTCTTGGTTTTGAGTACTCGGCGGACAGCGATACAGTGAGCGTTTTTGCGACCTTCAACGGAGGCGAAGACGAAGTAACTTTGCCGTTCGCGGCGTTTGAAGCCGCTTTGCGCCAAGCTCGAATGGGAGGTTCATGATGGATTTTCTTCTCCCTCTCAGTCTCGTTCGCCCGGCAAAGCCGGGCCGCGCCCGACCCTCCCCACGGGAGGGCGCTTTCAGCACCCACCCAGGGTCAGGCGCGACCCTTCGGTCTAGGCTAATCCCAATGACTGCCGGAGTTGCGATCTTAATCTGGTGGCGAGCCTTGGCGTTCACCGCTGTCTTTGCGACGTGTGCCGCGCCAACCAATGTAAAACGCTCCGACAATCAGCAAAGCTGCTGGAAGTATCTGAAAAATCGGTTTCATGGCTTCAGCCTAAGCGCGCAAACCATCAATTCCAAGGAGTTCGCACCATGCTAACCCTTCAATGCCCCTATTGCGGCGTCTGGGCCGAGGAAACCGAGCTTCACGCCGAAGGCGAGGCTCACCTCAAGCGGCACGGACCCGGCTCCGCAGATCATGACTTCGAGAGCTACCTCTTCATGCGCGAAAACCCCAAAGGCGTGCATTTTGAGCGCTGGCGGCACGCATCGGGCTGCGGCAAGTTCTTCCACGCCGCGCGCTGTACCATGACACTTGAGGTCTTTGGCACCTATCCGGCGCAAACGCTGGAGCCGCCGCAAGACATCAAAGACAAGATCACGGCCAAATATCCCGGCTGGACCTGGAGGGAGTTCTCATGAGCACACGTCTGACCACTGGCGGGCGCCTGTTGGACAAATCCAAGCAGGTGACATTCTCCTTTAACGGCAAGCAGTTCACCGGCTTTGACGGCGACACGCTGGCCTCTGCATTGCTGGCAAATGACCAGATGCTGATGGGCCGCTCGTTCAAATACCACCGGCCACGCGGCGTAGTCGCCTCGGGCGCCGAAGAGCCCAACGCGCTGGTAAATCTTGGCAAAGGCGGCAAGTTTGAGCCTAACCAACGCGCCACCACCACCGAGTTATATGACGGGCTGACCTGCACCAGCCAGAACCACTGGCCCAGCCTCGAATTCGACGTGGGCGTGGTCAACAACTACGCCGCCCGCGCACTGCCGGCTGGTTTCTACTACAAAACATTCATGGCGCCCGCGGCGGCTTGGAAACATGTGTTTGAACCAATCGTGCGCCACTCGGCTGGCTTGGGTAAAGCGCCGAAGGACCGCGATGCGGATCGGTATGAGCATTTCTATGCCTTCTTTGACGTGGTTGTTGTGGGCGGCGGTGTCGCTGGCCTGATGGCGGCCAAAGCGGCGGGGCAATCCGGTGCCAAAGTCCTTCTGATGGAGCAAACCGCCCATTGGGGCGGCCGCGCGCCGGTGGATGGCGGCAAGGTCGATGGCGTGAAGGTGGATGACTTCATCGACGCCACCGTGGCCGAGCTTCAGGCGATGGACAACGTCACTCTGCGCAACCGCATGATGGGGGCGGGGGTCTATGACCACGGTTATATCCTCGGCTACGAGCGTCTGACCGATCACGCGCCTCTGATGGATGGTCCGCGCCATCGCCTGTGGCGCATCCGTGCCAAGCAGATTGTGACGGCCACAGGCGCCATCGAGCGTCCGCTGTCCTTTGCAGGTAACGACATCCCCGGCGTGATGCTGGCCAGCGCGATGCGCGATTACATCGTCAACCATGGTGTGAGCTCCGGCGACCGCGTGGTGGTTGTGGCCAACAATGATGACGCCTATCGCACGGCCTTTACGCTTAAAATCCACGGTCTCGATGTGCCGGTGATCTTGGACTCCCGTCCAAATGGCGGTGGACCGCTGGCCGATGCGGCACGGGAGCAGGGCTTCCACGTCGAAAACGGCAAGGGCATTGCCAAGGTCAAAGGCGGCAAGCGCGTGACTGGCGTGGCGATCTGTGCACAAGCGGGCGAGGGCGCCGTGCTGGAAGAGATCGCCTGTGACGCGGTGGCCATGTCCGGCGGTTGGTCGCCAGTGGTGCACCTCTGGTCTCATTGCGGCGGTAAGCTGATCTGGGATGAGGCGCAGGCGCATTTCCGTCCTGATCCGGACCGTGCGCCCACCAGCCATGATGGCAAGCCGTTTGTCGCCACCGCTGGTACCGCAAGTGGTCCACTCAAACTGGATGAGGTTCTGGTGGACGGTCTGAAAGCGGGTGAAGCTGCGGCCGAAGCGGCTGGCTTCGCTGTGACCGTGGCTGACGCGCCCAAAGGCGAGGTGCACGACGAAGCGCCGCTGCAAGCCTGTTGGTTGATGCCGCAGGGCGCGGGGCCAAAACTGCGCATGAAAGCCTGGCTGGACTATCAGAACGATGTGAAAGTGTCAGACGTGAAACTGGCCGCGCAGGAAGGCTATGAAAGCGTGGAGCACACCAAGCGCTACACCACGCTCGGCATGGCCACTGATCAGGGTAAATTGAGTAATATCAATGGATTGGCGGTACTTTCTAATGCGCTCAATCAGCCCATTCCGGCCACGGGTACGACAACATTCCGTCCGCCGTACACGCCGATCTCCATGGGCGCGATTGCGGGCGAAGCGCGCGACGAGGTGTTCCAACCGCTGCGCCGCACGCCAATCCACGAGTGGCATGAGGCCAACGGTGCCTTCTTTGAACCGGTTGGCCATTGGCGGCGTCCGTATTGCTTCCCACGGGGGAGCGAAAGCCATGCTGATGCAGTGAGCCGTGAAATCCGCCAGACCCGCGACAGTGTTGGGCTTCTGGATGCATCCACGCTGGGTAAGATCATCGTCAAAGGCCCGGATGCCGGCAAATTCCTCGACATGATGTACACAAACATGATGTCGACGCTGAAGCCGGGCAAATGCCGCTATGGCCTGATGTGCAACGAAAACGGCTTCCTGATCGATGACGGGGTTGTGGCCCGCATCGATGAGGACACCTTCCTGTGTCACACCACCACCGGCGGGGCCGAGCGCATCCACGGCTGGATGGAAGACTGGCTGCAATGCGAATGGTGGGACTGGCAGGTCTATACTGCCAACGTCACCGAGCAATACGCGCAAATCGCCGTCGTGGGTCCGAATGCCCGCAAGGTGATCGAGAAGCTTGGCGGTGAGATGGATGTCTCCAAAGAAGGCCTCGCCTTTATGGAGTGGAAAGACGGCAAGATTGGCGACTTTGACGCCCGCGCGTACCGTATCTCCTTCTCCGGTGAGCTGTCCTACGAAATTGCCGTTCCTGCGAGCCAAGGCCGCGCGTTCTGGGATGCGCTGCTGGAGGCCGGCAAAGAATTTAGTATCATGCCCTATGGCACCGAAGCGCTGCACGTGATGCGGGCCGAAAAAGGTTTCATCATGATTGGCGATGAGACCGACGGCACGGTGATCCCGCAGGATCTCAACATGCAGTGGGCGATCTCCAAGAAGAAAGAAGACTTCCTGGGCAAACGCGCGCAGATGCGCGACCACATGGCCTCTGAGGACCGCTGGAAACTGGCGGGCTTTGAAACCGAAGACGGCTCGGTCATTCCTGATGGGTCTTACATTGTCGATCATGGCACCAATGCCAATGGGCAGCGTAACACACAAGGCCGCGTGACCTCGACTTACTATTCCCCGACATTGGATCGCGGCATTGCCATGGGCCTCATTCACGGCGGCATGAAGCGTTTGGGTGATGTGGTGGAGTTCAACAAAGTGAACGGCAGCACCGTGAAGGCCAAAGTGGTTGATCCGGTGTTCTATGACAAAGACGGGGAGAAGCAGAATGTCTAAGGCTGTGAGCGCCCTGGATGGCGCGACTTTTGAAGGGTTTGCCAAAGTCGCTGAGACCGGCCTGCGCGGCATGATCACGGTGCGTGGCGATCTGGCGTCCAAAGAGATGGCAGCGGCGGTGAAAGCGACAACCGGCGCGGCGGTGCCTGCGCAGCGCAAAGTTGTGACTGGAGACAAAGGTGCCGTGGCGTGGATGTCGCCGGACGAACTACTGGTTGTCGTAGACTATGATCAAGCTGAGGCCGCCGTTGCCCAGATGAATGAGGCACTAAAAGGCAGCCATGCGCTGGTGGCCAACGTGTCCGACGCCCGTGCGGTGTTCCGGCTGACTGGTGATGGCAATCGTGACGTGTTGGCCAAACTTGCGCCTGTTGATTTTGCTCATGAGGCCTTTGGTGCGGATGACATCCGTCGCTCCCGGATTGCGCAGGTGCCTGCGGCTGTTTGGGGCAATGCGGACGGCAGCTTTGAAGTCATCTGCTTCCGTTCTGTGGCGCAATATGTGTTTGATGTGCTCAAAGTCTCCGCCGAAGTTGGCGGTGAAGTCAATCACTTAGGATAAACTCCTGCCTTGTCAAATTCTGCTGCGTATGGGAGCGTCGCGCCATGCGCAGCAGAGTTCTTAGTACGGCGATTTTCCGAAACTTGATGGGTGGGCACCTGTCCGTTTCCGATACGTTTTGGTTTGGCTTTGTTGGTGTCAGCCTCATCCTCAACCTGCTGACCTTGGTGCTTGCCGGTCCTCTAACCACTCTTAGTCTGACTGTTGGCGCATGGGCCGCTAAGTCCTTTTCGGTGGTCTGGCTGCTGGGCTGCATAGCTTACACGCTAATGATTTTTCGCGCCCTTTGGCGCAGCATGTGGCGGCACGGCTTTGTAAACACCCTCTCGATTGCTGGGCTGCTACTGGTTGTGGCTCTGTTGGGGCGCTGCGGATACGGGCTTGTTTCGGTGTTTGGCACCGGCCTGCCCATGTCACGTGCCGCCGTGCTACATGAAATTGATGCGATGCGTCTGACGCTGCCACGCAACATTGAAGCGGATGCAACACTTGTCGCTGTTGACCTCATCGGAACCACTTATGAAATGACCGTTCAATTGCAGGGGGCAGGCCTTGTTGGGCGTTACGTCGATCTCATGGACACCGAGATCGGGCCTCAGATTTGTGCCACACACGAAGCCTTGCTGCGCAGCACAGCAGTTGAGCGCATGGAAACGCTTTACATCGCAAATGACGGCGAATTTCGCACCGTTTTGCAGGCTGATGACTGCCTGCGGTATCTGGATCGTCGGTAGGCCCCAACGGCGTTCCACGCGCATAAATCCACAAATTCTGTGCAGAAAAACAACTTGGTGGCGCTTGACCTTTGGCTGTGAATTGTCACATCTAATGCCAACGGAAACTTGCTTACGAACAGGGAGCACCCCCATGGCTTTTGAACTTCCCGATCTTCCATATGCCCACGACGCACTGGCCGACAAGGGCATGTCCGCAGAGACGCTGGAATTCCACCACGACCTGCACCACAATGCTTACGTGACCAACGGCAATGCCGCCATCGCAGGCACAGAGTGGGAAAACAAGTCTCTCGAAGAGATCATCGTTGGCACCTACGACGCCAAATCCGTTGCGCAAAACGGCATCTTCAACAACATCTCCCAGCTGTGGAACCACAACCAGTTCTGGGAAATGATGGGCCCGGGCGCAAACGCCATGCCAGGTGAGCTGGAAAAAGCGCTGGTTGAGTCCTTTGGCTCGGTTGACGAATTCAAATCCCAGTTCTCTGCCGCAGGCGCAGGTCAGTTTGGCTCCGGCTGGTGCTGGTTGGTGAAAAACGCAGACGGCTCCCTGGCAGTGACCAAGACCGAAAACGGCGTGAACCCACTGTGCTTCAACCAGACCGCGCTCTTGGGCTGTGACGTATGGGAGCACTCCTACTACATCGACTTCCGCAACAAGCGTCCGGTCTACCTGACCAACTTCCTGGACAACCTGGTAAACTGGGAAAACGTTGCATCCCGGATGTAATCCGTGACCCGACGTGGTTTTATCAAAGGCCTGCTGGGAGTGATCCTGGCAGGCTTTTTTGCGGCCACTTATGGCTTCTTTATTGAACCGGCGCTGCGTCTGCGGGTGAAAAAGTGGCGTATCAAACGTGATGACTGGACCGCGCCACCGCTGAGAATTGCGGTGTTGTCCGACCTGCATGTGGGGGAACCTTATGTCGGGTTAGGGCGCATTGAGCAACTGGTGGCGCGTGTTAACGCGCTGGACGCTGATCTTGTGTTGCTCCTGGGGGACTATGCGGCAGGGCATCACTTCATCACCAAACCTGTAAAAATCCGCGATGTTGCACCAATCCTCGGCAAGCTAAAAGCTAAGCAAGGGGTGTTTGGCGTTTTGGGCAATCACGATTGGTGGGATGACCTTAGCGCGCAGAAACGAGGCGGCGGCCCAAATTTGTACAGCGAAGCGCTGCAGTCGCATGGAATTACTATGTTGTCTAATCAGGCGCTAAAGCTTGAAACACATGGGATTTGGCTGGCTGGTCTGGAGGATCAAATTGCAATCCGTCGGAATGGAAAGTGGCAAGGATTGGATGACTTGCCAGGGACTTTGTCGCAAATAGCGGATGACGGCGCGCCAGTTGTGATGATGGCGCATGAACCTGACATTTTTTCTAAAATGCCCAGTCGCGTCAGCCTAACACTTTCAGGTCATACACACGGTGGGCAAGTGAGACTATTTGGATGGTCTCCGATAGTGCCCTCACGCTTTGGCAACCGGTTTGCCTACGGTCATGTGCGTGAGGAAGGCCGTGACCTCGTAGTCTCAGGCGGCATCGGCTGCTCGATTATGCCCGTGCGTTTTGGTGTGGTCCCAGAGATCACCGTTGTGGAAATCTCCGGAACCGACAAGGGCATGGCCTAGCTAAACGCCCGATCCAGGATCGCTTCCATCTGAGCCACATCATCCGCCACATGGATGAAATCCTTCAAGCTCTGCTCGGCAAAGCCTTGTGCAATGACGTGATCCAGCAATCCAACCAGTGGGTCCCAGAAGCCGTTCACGTTCAGCACCACAATCGGCTTTTCGTGCAGGCCCAGCTGGCGCCAAGTCAGCACCTCAAAGAACTCGTCGAGCGAGCCCGCACCGCCCGGCAGCACCACAATGGCGTCGCAGTTCATGAACATAACCTTTTTGCGCTCGTGCATGTTCTCGGTCACGATGAAATTGGTCAGATCGCGTTTGCCGACCTCCCATTCCAGCAGGTGGGTAGGGATCACGCCAAAGGTGTCTGCGCCCGCCGCTTGAGCGGCATTGGCCACCGCACCCATCAGCCCAACATCGCCCGCGCCATAGACCAGACGCCAGTTTTTGTCACCAAATCGTGCCCCAAAGGCTTCCGCCGCTTCCTTATAGGCGACATCGCCGCCAAAACGTGATCCACAAAAGACACAGATCGAGCGTGTGGTCATGAAATTCTCCAATATGTTCAAAGCTCTTTTGACCAGCAATATCTGGGTTGTTAGGGTCTCTCAACCAAATGACAGCCGACTTCGGGGGATATTCGGCGATGAGTGACAAAGCATCAATTTTCAGCGGCAATGTGGTCTGGGTGGCCGGAGTTGTGGTGGCGATGGGCGTCTCTGTCTTTGCGCTGGTGTCGACGGGTGTGTTGGATGGCAGCGATCAAATCGTCGATGACACCACCGCAAGCGAAACAACCGCTGTTGCACCTGAAGCAACGCCAGATGTATCAGAACAGACTGCTGAGGCCGTTTCTGAGCCTGAGGCGCGGCCGGCACCATCGGAAACGCAGGCGCAAGTCGCTGAGGGGGCTGAAGGCGCTGCACCAGTTGCGGAACCCGAGCCAAATCAAGAGCAGGTGGCTGCCGCACTTGCGCCGGTTGAGGAAGAGCCCGCGCCTACCATCGCCCCAAGTTTTGATCTGGTGCGTGTAGACGCCGAAGGCAACACGGTGGTGGCTGGAGCGGCTGCGCCAGGTGCCATGTTGGGCATTCTGCTGGACGGTGCTGAGGTCGCTTTGGCGCCTGTGGACACAGCGGGTAAATTTGCCGCCATTCTGGCCATTGAACCAAGTGAGGCACCACGCGTGCTGAGCCTTGTGGAGCGTCGCGCGGACGGTGATGTGCCGTCGGACGCCACGGTGATCGTGGCGCCTGTTGTGGCCGTTGCTGAGGCTGTTGTGGCGCCCGAGGTGGTGGAAGATCCTGTCGCGACGGACGTAGCGGAGCCAAAGGTCACACAAGCGAATGCTGAGTCGGAGGTCGTCACTACCGAGGTGAAAGACGCGGCAACAGATGATGTTGTTGCTGAGACCGAAGAAACTGCACTTCAGGTGAACAGCGATGAGCAACCCATTGAAGAGGTTGTTGAAAGCGTAAGTGAAGAGCCAGTTGAAGAAGCGCCGAAACCTGAAGCCAAAGAAGAGACAACTACGGCAGTACCTGCGCCGAAACCCAAGGCGCCAGCGGTAATCGTGTCGGATTCCGAAGGTGTGCGCGTGGTACAACCGGCCGCGCCGAAAGAGGCCACACCCGAGGTTCTGGCTGCCGTGTCGATTGACTCAATCAGCTACACCGATGCCGGTGCGGTGATGGTCTCCGGACGTGGCAACCCAAGTGCTTTTGTGCGGCTGTATTTGGACAACGCCTTGGCTGCGACCACAAAGATTGACGACGCGGGCCTGTGGTCTACCCAACTGGAAGACGTGGCCGGCGGGTTGTACGAATTGCGCGCGGATGAGGTCGATGAAACCGCCAACGTGCTCTCCCGCGTGGTGACGCCGTTCAAACGCGAAACCCCGGAAACTGTCGCAAAGGCCCGTGCTCAGGCGGAAGCTGTAGCTGAGGCAGAGACCTCAGCGCAGGCGCCAGAAACGCCTGCAAGTGTGGCGTCGGAGGACAATGACGTGTCGGTTGGCACCGCAAGTGAAACAATTGCGGTAAAAAGCGCAGAAGGCACTGATGAGGATGAGGCAGCGCCAGAGTCTGCACCTGTGGTTGCGGATGTCTCGGGCACAGGTGTGTCAGTGGCCGCAAACCAGGCAGAGATAGCATCCGAAAAAGCCGCGGAGGCAGTGCAAGAGCAACCTGCTGAAGAAGTCGCGCAGGCGGATGCAGCTGCCACCGAACCAACGTCCGTACCGTCGGAGACAGCACAGGCGCAACCCGAGGAAGTCACCTCACCAGAACAAACCACGGCAACCAGCGAAGCAGAATTGGAACCAGCTGGGGAGCCGGAGCCTGTAACCGCACAACCACCAGTTCGCATTGTGACCGTACAGCCAGGCGCCACCCTCTGGGCCATTGCGCGGGACCGTTATGGCGAAGGCCAATTGTATTTGCAGGTGTTTGAAGCCAACAAAGACAAAATCCGCGACCCGGATCTGATCTATCCGGGGCAGGTCTTTTCGGTGCCAGAAGAATAACGCGCGCAGGGCTGGCAAGTCCTGCAACCTATGATTAGGTTTGTCAGGCTCACCAACTGACAGGCAGGCAGGCATGACCAAATGGCACACGGCTACGGCTGAGGAACTCGCGCGCAACGAACAACGCTCCGGTTGGCGTACCATTCGTAAGGTGTCGCCATACCTCTGGCCTGACGACAAACCGTGGGTGAAACACCGCGTGGTGCTGGCGCTGTGTATGCTGCTGGCCTCCAAAATGATCGCGGTCTATTCCCCGATGCTTTACAAAGCTGCCGTAGACGCGCTTGCCAATGAAGGCGTGCCGCCGCTTGCGCTTGGCGCAGTGGGGCTGACCGTGGCCTATGGCATGGCGCGTTTGATGACCAATGGCTTTCAGCAGTTGCGCGATGCGGTCTTTGCCAAGGTGGCACAGCGGGCCTTGCGCCAATTGGCCTTAGAGACCTTTGAGCACATCCACCGCCTGTCGATGCGCTATCACATCACCCGCAAAACTGGCGGGTTGAGCCGCATAATTGAGCGGGGCGTGAAGGGGGTGGAGTTCCTCCTACGTTTTCTGCTGTTCTCCATCGGCCCGCTGGTGCTTGAGTTGTTGATGATCTCCGCGATCTTCTACTGGCTGTTTGACGCGCGCTATCTGGCCGTCGTGGGCGTGACCATTTCGATCTACATCTGGTTCACCTTCAAGGTCACCGAATGGCGCGTGAAGCTGCGCCGCCAGATGAACGATCAGGACACAGACGCCAACCAGAAGGCCATCGACAGCCTGCTGAACTTTGAAACCGTAAAGTACTTTGGCGCCGAAAAACGTGAGGCCGCGCGGTACGATAGCGCCATGGCTGGCTATGAAGAAGCGGCGCTAAAGACTTCATATTCCTTGGCTTTTTTGAACTTTGGTCAGTCCTTCCTGATCACCTCCGGTCTTGTGATTGTCATGGTCATGGCGGCGATTGGCGTGCAAAATGGTGACCTGACGGTGGGCGATTTTGTCATGGTCAACGCCTATATGGTGCAGATCACCATGCCGCTGAATTTCCTGGGCACGGTCTACCGTGAAATCCGTCAGAGCCTTGTGGATATGGGCGAAATGTTTGACCTGTTGGAACAGCCGGCGGAAGTGGCGGACAAGCCGGACGCCAAGCCGCTGGCCATCAAAGACGGTTCTATCACACTCGACAACGTGGCGTTTGGCTATGAAGCGGATCGCGCCATTTTGAAGGGTGTGAGTCTGGAAGTATCGGGGGGGCAGACCGTGGCCATTGTTGGTGCGTCTGGTTCCGGGAAATCCACCATCGGACGGTTGCTGTTCAGGTTTTATGATGTGCAGGGCGGGGCACTCCGGATTGACGGCCAAGACGTGCGCGATGTGCAGCAGGAAAGCCTACATGACGCCATTGGCGTGGTGCCGCAAGACACGGTGCTGTTCAACGACACCATTCGTTACAACATTGCCTATGGTCGCGACGGGGCCACAGAGGATGATGTGATCGAAGCCGCCAAAGCGGCACAAATCCACGATTTCATCGCAGCGTTGCCGGACGGCTATGACACGGCTGTAGGAGAGCGCGGGCTTAAGCTGTCAGGCGGTGAAAAGCAACGCGTCGGCATCGCCCGCACCTTGCTGAAGAACCCGCCAATATTGTTGCTGGATGAGGCAACCTCTGCCTTGGATACCGAAACCGAGCAGGGCATCAAGGAGGCGCTGGCACGGGCTGGTGAAGGCCGCACCGTGATCACCATCGCCCACCGGCTGTCCACCATTGCCGAAGCTGATCAGATTGTGGTGCTGGAGCAAGGTGAGGTGGTCGAAAAGGGCACGCACAACGCGCTTTTGGAGAAAAAAGGCCGCTATGCGCAGCTTTGGACCCGACAGCAAGCGGATGAAGACGCCGCTTAAGCGGAGATAGTGGTTGCAATACACCCGTGCTTTCCCGGTGCGGGTGTTTGATCAGCTGGGTAGGGCTGCTTGGTAGTTCCCGGACATCCAAATCCCTGATGGACCAAGAAGCGCCAAATACGTGCCCAGAGAAATCAATCCAAGATGCAGGACAACAATGGCGTTTAGGCGTCGTCCAAAGGGTTGTTTCTGTGTCTTATGATAGAAACGCTTTTGGGCAAATTTGGCACCCAGCGAGCCACCGGCCAGCGCCAGGAACAATAGAGTGCGCTCGGAAATGCGGGGTTCGCCGTGAATGGCGCGCTCTTTGTCGGCATGAAAGTAGGTGTAGGTGACCATGTTAAGAGCCAACCAAAACACCAGTACCAACCCAGTCAAAATAAGCGCCGGGAGGGCAGGGGACATAGAAGTGCCAACTGCGATATTGAACATGAAGTTGCCTGTATGCGTTCGCTTAAAAAGTTTGGTGCGACACGTATAAGGCGAAATGCGTTGCAAAAAAAGAACATTCTGGATGAATGAAAAACGCGCCCCCGAAGGAGCGCGTTTTTTGTGCGTGATGCTGAGGGCCTACTCAGCGGCTTGAATGCCACCTGGATCAGGATCGTTGGCGGCTTTTCCGCTGCGCGGTGCCTCAACCTCTGGCGCCAGATCATTTGGGTCGACCTTGGTGGAACGGGTGGGTGGCACGGACGACCGGTTGGATGGCTTGGAGCTTTCCATCACCACCTCCGTGGTGTCATCCCACATCAGCACCGGATGTTTCACCTTGCGGGCTGCGCGGCGCAACGCCCAATCCTGACCGGCGCGCGAGGTGCGACCAAAGGACATGCGCGCGAGCAGGCGCATCATCCAGTTGAAGTAGGTGCTGGCCCAGACCCGCGCTGCCAACATCGATGGTGTGAACACCAGTGTCAGAACTGTTGCGATACCAAGACCAAAGACTACAGCAGTCGCCAGCTGTTTCCACCACAGCGAGGTTGGGCTGTCGATCGAGTAGCCACCATTGATGAAGTCCAGACTCAGGCCAAACATCATTGGCGCAAGGCCCGCCATCGTGGTGATTGTGGTCAGCAACACCGGACGGATACGGCTCTGCGCGGTACGCACAATTGCATCGATCCGGGGCATGTACTGGCTGTATTCCTGATAGGTATCGATCAGAACAATGTTGTTGTTCACCACAATCCCTGCCAGCGCCACAATGCCGGTGCCGGTCATGATGATCGAGAAGGTCTGATCCATCACCAACATACCGACCAGAACACCTGCGGTAGACAGAACCACCGCCAGCAGCACCAGCACCGAGTTGTAGAAGCTGTTGAACTGCGCCAACAGGATCACAAACATCAGTCCCAAGGCAGCCGAGAACGCGCTCATCAAGAAGGCTCCGGATTCCGCCTGCTCTTCCTGATCACCGGTCCATTCCCAGCCGATCGAGGGGCCAAATGGATTGGTTTCGAGCCACTCTGTCAGCACTTCGATGCGTTCTGTTGCGGTCACCGGAACACGGCGAGCACCGTCCTCCACTGCGGATTGCAGCTCGCCTGCCGAAGCGGCTTCTTCCAGTGTGAAGATTGTGAAGTCCTCGCCGTTTGGCGTGGTGATCACGGTTTCGCCTGTGAAACCGCCATCTGGTAGAGCCTTCAAGAAAGCAAGGGTTTTCAGGTCATCGCCTTCGCCGGTCACAACTTTGACCAAACCTGGTTCCACATCCGCTTTCACGTCGTAGTAACGTTCCTGATCAACACGGCTGATAGACGCCCTCTTTGGCACCGGAAAGCGTGTGACAAAGTTGGACAGAGGCACAAGCCCGTCATTGGTGCGCACTTTTAATGTGTCGAGAGTAGACAGGACACGGTCCTGATCTGG
Organism: uncultured Shimia sp.; assembly: GCF_947493595.1. Lineage (GTDB taxonomy): Bacteria > Pseudomonadota > Alphaproteobacteria > Rhodobacterales > Rhodobacteraceae > Shimia. The sequence goes on from NZ_CANLRL010000013.1 coordinate 21,255, forward strand.
CAAACGCAGGCGGATTTCGATCTCTTCATCAGAGCTGTCGACTCGCATGGTGTCGAGCAGAATACCCCGTGTCACAAGCTGAACCATCGCGCCTACGGTGGCCACATCGGCGCCATAGCGACCCGCTTTGGCCACGTCCACGTCGATCTGCCAATCGATACCGGGCAGGGGCAGGGTGTCTTCCACCAAGGTCAAGCCTGCGGTCGCTTCAAACGTCTCCCTGGCGCTTATGGCAGCGGCGTTGAGGTCGTCCCAGCCGTCGCCACGGAGGCGCAGATGGATTGGCTTGCCGGACCCCGGACCCTGTTCAATCGGGCTGGTTTCGACATAGAAGCCAGGCAATTTTGCCAGCTCGGCGTTCAGTTCTTCCAACACGCGGTTGCCGCCAAATTCCGGAGAGCTCACGTCGCGTTCCAGCAGTCCAAAGAACCATGTTTCACGCGCTGTCGGGCGATCTTCCCATGGGATGATTTCAAACTGAACCTGGCCAACCGTGTCGGGCGGAGAGTTCCCGCCACCTGGGCCACCTGTGTCCAAACCACCTTTGCCGGCAAAGGAGAAGACATTGATCACTGCAGGGTGCTGCATGATGATGTTTTCAGCCGCACGCACCATCTCGTCTTTCTCTGTCAGAGAGATGTTGCCGCGCGCCCGCACGTAAGCGGTGGCCTGTTCCGGTTCCGTGGCCACAAAGAACTCAACGCCTTTGTTGTTTTCGCCAAAATAGCCAATGATGGAGATAACAGTGAAAACAACCGCTGCGATTGTGATCAATGGCATCACAGGGTTGCCCACGATGAACCGCATGAAGTAGCCGAAACCATTGTGGCGGAAACCGGATTTGATCGCTTTGCGTTTGCGGCTGATTTCTGCGGCGCTCATGGTTATAGACGCTGCAAAAGCAGACGCTACAAACAGCACTGCGCCAACCATCACAGTGCCGGTCGAGCCTTCGTCACCGGACTGGTAGGTCACGGTCAGCATCTGCATCAGACCGACAAACATGCCATAAAGCGGGATTGGCACCAACAGGGCGCGCACCACCCACGGCAGGCGGGACTTCATGCCTTGTGAAATGTGGTCAAACACCCGGCTCAGGCGGCCGGAGATACCACCCACCACAGGCAGATAGATCAACGCGACCAGAAGCGAGGCGGACAGAACAAAGATCATTGTGACCGGCAACATGCCCATGAACTCACCCGGCACACCCGGCCAGAACAGCATCGGCAGGAAGGCACACAGAGTGGTCGCGGTGGAGCTGACAATCGGCCAGAACATCCGCTGCGCCGCTTCAACATAGGCGTGCATCGGGCCCACGCCCTCTTTGATGCGCTTGTCGGCATATTCCACCACAACAATCGCACCATCCACCAGCATGCCCACCGCAAGGATCAGACCAAACATCACCATGTTGGAAATGGTCACGCCCATCAGCGCAAGGAAGGCAAAACACAGCAGGAAGGACGCCGGAATGGCAAAGCCCACCAGCATCGCTGCGCGGCTACCAAGGGAGGCCAAAACCACAATCATCACCAGCGCAATCGCGGTCAGAACCGAGCCCTCAAGCTGACGCACCATGGAACCAACAACGCGGCTCTGATCGTTGGACGTGCCGACATGCACCGCCGCCTGCAACTCTTCAGGCCATTTTTCCTGAGCGGCCGCCAGCGTGGTTTTGATCTGCTCCACGGTGTCGATGATGTTGTAGCCTTTGCCCTTCACCACCTGAAGTGCAACGGTGTTTTCGCCGTCAAACCGCGCGGTGCCCGCGCGGTCCTCGAAGGTGAAGTTGATCTCTGCCAGGTCGCCCAAAGTCACAATCCGCTCGCCGTTGGTTTTCACCGGCAGCTCATAGATGTCGCTGACATCGCTAAACGACGAAGGAATTTTGACCGAGAAAGTACCCTGGTTGGTTTCCACTTCACCGGCAGCAATCAGTTGGTTGTTGTTTTGCACAACACTGATCAGCTCCGGCGCGGTGACGTTGTAAGATTCCAACCGAAGTGGATCGATCACCACTTCCACCATCTCATCGCGGTTGCCCGCGATCGGCGCTTCCAGTACCGCGTCGATGGCTTCAAAGTCATCCTGCAGATCTTTGGCCAAACGCGCCATGGTGCGTTCCGGCACATCGCCAGACAGGTTCACAATCACAATTGGGAACTCGGAGAAGTTGATCTCCGAAATAGTGTATTGATCCGCACCTTCAGGGAAGTTGGCCTGCGCCGTGTTCATGGCGTCGCGCACGTCCGCGATGGTTGCGCTCTTATCCCAGCCGAAGTCGAATTCCAGAAGCAGAGAAGCGTGGTTTTCCGAGGCGATGCCGGTCATTTTGTCGAGACCATCAAGGTCCACCGACTCGGTTTCCATCGGTTTCACAAGAAGGCTTTCCGCGTCTTCGGCGGAGATCCCGGGATAGTTCACCGAAACATACAGGATCGGAATGTCGATGTCCGGCTCACCTTCTTTGGGCAGGCTCGCGTATGAAAAGGCGCCAATCACAAGTGAGATTGCGATAAACGCCAGGATCATTCGGGCCCGTTCGGCGGCCCAGGTGATGGCGCCGGTCATTGGTCAAGCTCCCGATAGGTCGGAGCCACCTGAACACCTTCGACGACAAATTCTTGCCCCACCACAATCACGTCTGCTTTCTCCGGCAAGCCGCCAACCCAAATGCCGTCGGTGCCGTCGCGCATCAGCTCAATCGCCTTGAAGGCAACGATGCCGCCGTCTTCCACAATGCGGACACCCAGCGTGCCTTCGTCGTTCAATGTCAAAGAGGATTGCGGCAGGAAATGCGCGGCCGCGCCATCTGCGGAGATCATGATTTCTGCGGTTTGGCCGTCGCGGATCACCAGATCTTCGTTAGGGACAGTGACTTCCACGCGGAACGTGCGGGTCTGCGGATCTGCAGAGCGGGACACAAAGGTCACCTGGCCGGTGACTTCCTGACCAGTTGTCAGACGCGCACCTGCCAGCGAGCCTTCGTTCACACGGCTGATATCGGTCTCGGGCACAAAGCCTACGATGCGGATTGGATCAAGGCGCAGAACCGTGCCACACAGGCTGCCGGGCTGCATCAAGCTGCCCAGTTCGGCTGTGCGACTTTCCAGCAGGCCATCAAATGGCGCGGTCATGGTCAGGCGTTCAACCTCGCGTTCAGCGGCGGCCACCAAGGCCTGAGCCGATTCGATGCCTGCTTGAGTGCTTTCCAACCCGGATGTGGCTGACTGGATCGACGCCTCTGCGGCGCGCACGCTGGCGGCTGTGCTTGCCACACGGGTCGAGGAAGCAAAGCCGCCTTCGGACAGTTTACGAGCCGCGTTGTCGTTGATTTTGGCCTCTTCGAGCCGCGCCTCAGCTTCGGCCACGGTGGCCTGTGCGCTTGGAATGCGCGCCTGAGCTTCCAGCAATCGGGCTTTGGCTTCCGCCAAAACTGCTGCGCTGGTGCCGACATCCAAACGACACAGCTCTTGGCCGGCGGTGACGTGAGAGCCGCGCCGCAGCGGCTCTGTGATCACCAGACCGCTGGTTTCGGCGCGAACTTCAACCTGGCGATCCGCCTCGGTTTGACCACGTAGCACCACCGCGCTGTCGATTGTGGTTGCTGCGCTGCGCACGGCGACAACACGGATCAATCCCGCGTCATCAGACGGTGTTTCCGTCGGTTCAGTGCTTGCCTCGGCGACTTCTTCAGTCGCCTCCTCGGACGCGCCATTGCCGGCAAAAGCCGCCAAGCGATCACGCTCCACCACAACAAAATACAAAATTGCCGTCACAAGAAGTGCGGTCAAGACCGGAATAAGCCGCATTGAATGGCCCCTGTTGCTTTAACGTGCGCCCTCCCGCGCACAAATATTGGTCGACATATTGGCGTTCGCGCGCCGAGAAACAACCTCAGAAGAGAAAATTTGGACTCATCGGTTCAAAATGCGCGTGAATTCAAGAAAAAACCTGTGTCGCCGATGTGCCTTTGCCACAGTACTTGGCACTTTGAAAACAAAACGATAAGACAAGGCAAACCGACAGGAGAGCAGGCGTGAGCAATACCGACAGTTTCATCGAAGAAGTCACCGAAGAAGTGCGCCGCGATCGCCTTTTTGGCCTGATCCGCCGTTATGGCTGGATTGCTGTGGTTGCCGTGATTGCCATTGTGGGCGCAGCCGCTTTTAATGAATATCAGAAAAGCAAGGCCCGCGCAGCCGCACAAAACACCGGTGACGCATTAATTGGCGCCGTGTCTGCCAGCGACGCGGAAACCCGCGTGTCTGACCTCAGCGCGCTGACAACTGAGTCGCCGGATGCCCAGGTTGTTGCCGACATGCTGCTGGCCACACATCAAATTGAAGTTGGATCCGGCGCTGATGCCGCTCAGACCTTAAACGGCATCAGCACCAGCGCCCCCGACACTCCGGAAATCTATCGCCAGATCGCTGCATTTAAGGCCGTTTTGGCCAATGCCAAAGAAACCCCCATTGCAGAGCGTCGTCTTGCGCTCGAAGCATTGGCTGGTGCGGGCATGCCTTTGGCCTTACCGGCCCAAGAACAATTGGCGTTGCTAAGCTTGGAAGAAGGCGATGTTGAAGGTGCCATCACGCAGCTACAGGCCCTCATTCAAGATGCGGCCGTCACCTCAGGCTTGCGTAACCGCGCTTCTCAGTTGATTGTGGCTCTGGGCGGAACACCGGCGAACACCGCGCCAGTTCTGGCCGACCAATAAGACTTGCAGGGTGGGGGACTCAGCAGTGAAACGTACGTCATGGATTTTGGCCGCGGGCGTTGCCTCGGCGGCATTGCTGTCTGCTTGTGCCGAGCCTGAAATCATCCTGGTTGGTGACCGTGAAGATCTCATTCCTTCCGAGGAAGTGGTCGAAAACAAAGATCTTGCCATCAATCTGCCGGCACAAAGTAAAAACGCGCAGTGGACCGGCCGCATTGGCTCTCCAAGCACCCGTACCGCAAATGCGGCGCTGTCGCAGCGTCCGGTTCTGGCGTGGTCGGCTTCCATTGGCGAAGGTGAATCGCGCAAGTCCCGTATCACTGCGGATCCCGTTGTTGCCGATGGCCGCATTTTCACTGTTGACGCAGAGGCCACCGTCGCCGCGACCACCACCAGCGGTCAGCTTCTTTGGTCCCGCGATCTCACGCCGCCCAATGACAAGGCCGGCCAAGCCTCTACTGGTGGATTGGCCTATGGCAAAGGCAAGCTTTTTGTCACAACGGGGTTTGGTAGCATTCGTGCGCTGGATCCTGCCACCGGTGCCGACCTTTGGGAGCAGAAATTCCAGGCCGTCGGCAGCGGCACCCCCACGGTTTATGGCGATCTGGTCTATGTGATCTCCGGGGATGCAACCGCCTGGGCTTTGGAGGTTGAGACCGGCAAGATTGCGTGGCAACTGCTATCGCTGCCCAATGTTCAGAACGTGCAAAGCCCTGCAGCGCCGGCTCTGACAGACCGTTTGGCGATTTTCCCATATGGCTCCGGCGAAATTCAGGCCGCTTTCCGGCGTGGCGGTGTGTCCCGTTGGACGGCAGGGTTGTCTGACACCCGTCCAGGTCGTGCGGTAAACACAGTTGGCGATATCTCAGCTGACCCGGTTGTTGTTGGTGACACAATCTACGTGGCCAACCATTCCGGTCGGATGGCAGCCATTGAAGCTGAAACCGGGGTGCGCAAATGGACCGCCGATCACGGCGCGTTGAGCCCGGTCTTCCCGGCAGGAGGTTCCCTGTTCCTGGTGTCAGAAACCAATGAATTGCTGCGTCTTGATGCTCGCGATGGCACCCGTGTCTGGGGCCAGACTTTGCCACAGTTTGTCAGCGATAAACCCAAGAAGCAGTCCGCTGTACATGCGCATTACGGACCAATTCTGGCCGGCGGGCAATTGGTTGTGCCGTCCTCTGACGATGTTGTGCGCTTCTATAATCCGCGCAACGGCTTGCTGACCCACACGGTGGAATTGCCGCATGGTGCGGCCACCAACCCGGTTGTGGCGGGCGGAGTTCTGTATGTCGTAAATCGCAAAGGCGAATTGTACGCTTTCCGTTGACGCATTTATGATGTATCGGAGCGACTTCAGACGTTCCGGAGATCTGTCATGAGTTTTACGCTCGCCATCGTGGGCCGCCCAAACGTGGGCAAATCCACATTGTTCAATCGCCTTGTGGGCAAAAAACTGGCGTTGGTTGACGACCAGCCTGGTGTTACGCGTGACCTGCGCGAAGGCGAAGGGAAGCTTGCCGATCTGCGGTTTACCGTGGTTGACACCGCCGGTTTGGAAGATGCCACGGATGACAGCTTGGAAGGCCGTATGCGTCGCCTAACCGAGCGCGCGGTGGATATGGCAGATATCTGTCTCTTTATGATCGACGCGCGCGCCGGGGTCACGCCCACCGATATGGTCTTTGCCGAAATTCTGCGGAAAAAATCCGCCCATGTGCTTTTGGCCGCCAACAAAGGCGAAGGGCGTGCAGCGGATTCAGGGGTCATTGAAGCCTACTCCTTGGGCTTGGGGGAACCGATCCGCCTCTCCGCTGAACATGGCGAGGGTCTGAACGATCTATACGCGCAGCTCATGCCAATTGCAGACGAATTTTCAAAACGCCAGGAGGCGTTGGATGATGAAGTTGAAGTCGATGTTGAGCTTGAAGAAGATGGTGATTGGGACGACGAGTTTGAGGAAGATGGTCTGCGCCCCAGCCAGAACATCACCGAAAAAAAGCCGTTGCAGATTGCCGTAGTCGGACGGCCAAATGCTGGTAAGTCAACGCTGATCAATCAGATCATTGGGGAAGACCGGCTTTTGACTGGGCCGGAAGCGGGTATCACGCGAGACGCAATTTCGCTCCGGACCGAGTGGAGCGGCACCCATATGCGGATCTTTGACACCGCCGGGATGCGCAAGAAAGCCAAGGTACAGGACAAGCTGGAAAAACTGTCCGTTGGCGATGGTTTACGTGCGGTGAAATTTGCCGAGGTGGTTGTTGTGCTTCTGGACGCAGCCATTCCCTTTGAGCAGCAAGACTTGCGCATTGCCGATCTGGCGGAACGCGAAGGTCGAGCTGTGGTTGTGGCCGTGAATAAATGGGATATCGAGGAGCATAAGCAGGAAAAGCTGCGCGAGCTTAAGGAAGCCTTCAACCGACTGTTGCCGCAGTTGCGTGGTGCTCCTTTGATCACGGTTTCTGCCAAAACCGGCCGTGGGTTGGAGCGGTTAAACGATGCCATCCTGAGTGCTTATGACACCTGGAACCGTCGCATTCCAACCGCCACACTAAACCGCTGGCTGGTGGAAATGCTGCAACAACACCCGCCCCCCGCGCCGCAAGGCAAACGGATTAAGCTGCGGTATATGACCCAAGCCAAGACCCGTCCGCCTGGATTTGTGGTGATGTGTTCCCACCCGGACAAATTGCCCGCGAGCTACTCGCGCTATTTGGTAAACGGGCTGCGCGACACATTTGACATGCCGGGCACCCCCATTCGTCTGACAATGCGCGGGCAAGGTGACAAAAACCCCTATAAGGGTAAGAAGAAGTCCACGCCGTCGCGCCTGCGTAAACACATTAAAGGCCGTGACGCCGGTTTCTAGGCTGTCACAGGATCCATTTTTTGATTTTGGTCGCCGCGTAGTTTTCTGCGCGGCGACTGTGCATTGTGGGTTTAAAAATTCGCGCTATAGTCTTGTTGAGTGGTCCGAATATTCTGGGACTGCGTGTGACTAGATACCCAGGTCTGTGAAGACTCTGGCGGAAATATTGATTTAATCAGAGAGGTTTGCGATGGAGATTCGCGAGCGCTTGAAAGAATTTACAGTGCAGGATGACCGCCTTGGTGCGCTCAGCTTTTTTGGCACTTTTACTTTCTATTTTGCCACGCTTGCCTTGGCGGTTGCCAATCAAAGCACATGGTACATCCTGATCCCGATGATGGTGCTGAATGGGTTGTCCGCGGTGCGGCTTTATGTTTTGCAGCATGACACCGGGCATGCCTCTCTGTTCAAAAGCCGCAAACACAACGACTGGGCGGGCGAAGCGCTGTCGGTGGTGACTTTTGCGCCCTACGCGGCCATGCGCCACAATCACAACATGCACCACAGCCACCTCGGCAACTTGGAACACCGTGAGACCGGCGAAATCCACACCATGACTGTGCGGGAATGGAATGAGGCGGGGTTCTGGCAGCGCCTGCAATACCGGCTCTACCGCAACCCCTTTGTGCTGATCCCGTTGGGCAGCCTGTTCACCTATTTCATTCGCTACCGCTGGCCCAAAAATGCCCACACCATGTGGAAATCGGTGCTGCTGCACAATCTAGCGATCTTTGCATACATGGGCGTGCTCTATGGGCTGGCAGGTTGGAACGGCGTGTTGATCTGGTTCTTGGCGTCCTTCTTTGGCGGCATGGTAGGCGTTTTTATGGTTTACCTGCAGCATAATTTTGAGGACACCTATTGGGATCGACGTCCTGATTTGGACCCGCGTTTGGCGGCGCTGCAAGGCTCCTCCGCTTTGGACCTTGGCTGGTGGATGGATTTGGCCTCCGCGAACATCGCTTATCACGATATCCATCACTTCAACGCCCGTATCCCGCATTACAACTTGCGAAAATGTCACCAGATGATCCGCGCTGAATACGATCTGCCCACCATCGAGTGGCCGGAGGCGATCCGCTCGTTTTCGTTAAAGCTTTGGGATGAGGAGCAGGAGAGGTTGGTGCCGTTTCCCAAGAACCAACCGCAAGGCGCGGTGCCGGCGGAGTAGGCCGGGGGCCAGCCCCCGGACCCCCGGGATATTTGTGGACAAATGAAAAAGCGCGGCTCCATTTGGGCCGCGCTTGTTTTTGTGTCTTGGTCTGGGGTTAGGCCAGCTTACCATCTGCGGTCAGCGTGGACTTGCCACCCAGATAGGGCACCAGCACTTCTGGCAGCATCACGGACCCATCCGCTTGCTGACCGTTTTCCAGAACCGCAATCAGGCAGCGTCCCACCGCCAGGCCGGACCCATTTAACGTGTGTACATATTCCGGCTTGCCGCCATCCGTTGGACGGAAGCGTGCGTTCATGCGCCGTGCCTGGAAATCGCCGGTGGTGGAAACAGAACTGATCTCGCGATAGGTGGCTTGGCCTGGAATCCACGCCTCGATGTCAAAGGTGCGGCGTGCGCCAAAGCCCATGTCACCGGTGCAGAGCACCACAGTGCGATAGGGAATGCCCAGTTTTTCCAGAATGCCTTCGGCGCAGCCCAACATGCGTTTCTGCTCAGTGTCAGACTCGTCCGGGTGGGTGATTGAGACCATCTCCACCTTTTCAAACTGGTGCTGACGCAGCATGCCGGAGGTGTCTTTGCCGGCGCTGCCGGCTTCGCTGCGGAAACACAGCGAATGCGCGGTCATGCGGATCGGCAGGGCGCTTTCCTCGAGAATATCGGCAGCAACCGAATAGGTGAGCGGGATTTCAGAGGTCGAGATCAACCACCAGCCGTTGGTGGTCTGATAACTGTCCTCGGCAAATTTTGGCAGCTTGTCGGTGCCATACATCGCCTCATCGCGCACCAGAACCGGTGTGTTGACCTCGGTCAGCCCGTTTTCATCAACATGCACATCGATCATGAACTGCGCCAGCGCCCGGTGGATGCGGGCCACAGCGCCTTTCAGCATCACAAACCGCGCGCCAGAGATTTTGGCGGCGGTCTCAAAATCCATGCTCGCAGCCACGCCGCCAATTTCGAAGTGTTCAACCGGTGTGAAATCAAAGGCTTTGGGCGTGCCCCACTGCTTGATCTCAACGTTGTCATCCTCATCGGCACCGTTTGGCACATCGTCAGCTGGCAGGTTGGCAATCCGCGCCAGCGCGTCCGTCAGCTTGGCGTCAATCTCTTTGGCCTCGTTTTGCATCGCCGCCACTTCGGATTTTTTCTCGCCGACCAGCGCGCGCAGACGCTCAAACTCTGCTTCGTCGCCTTTGGCTTTGGCGGCGCCAACCTCTTTGGCAGCGACCTTTTGCGCCGCTTGTGCCGCCTCAGCCGCACCGATTTTGGCACGCCGCTCTTCATCCAAAGCCAACAGGGAGGATGACATGGCCTCATCCCCACGGCGGGTCAAGGCGGCGTCAAAAGCGGCCGGGTTTTCGCGGATCGCTTTAATGTCATGCATCTCTCTTATCCTTCATGCTTGAGATGAGTCGTTTCACGTCTCTGCTTATGCCGGAAATCTTGGTTAATCGTAACCATCCGATGTTAACAGCGCGTCCCACAGCCTCTTAAGGGAACAAGGCGCTCCGTCAAGGGCTTTGACACCTTGCAAGTGGCGCCAAGGCCCCATAGGTTCCCTGCGACTTTTACGGGGCAATCCCGCACTTACAGAGGACCTGACATCATGGACCAACTCGGCCAGTTTCTGCCGCTCATTCTGATCTTTGCGATCATGTATTTCCTGCTGATCCGTCCGCAGCAGAAAAAAGTAAAAGAACACCAAGCCATGGTGGCGGCTGTGCGTCGCGGTGACCAGGTTGTGACCCAGGGTGGTCTGATTGGTAAGGTGAGCAAGGTCAAAGACGACAACGAAGTTGAAGTTGAGCTGGCCGAAGGCGTGAAAGTGCGCGTGGTGAAATCCACCATTGCCAACGTGACGTCCAAGACCGAACCGGCCAAAGCCGAGTAAACCCAACAACAAGACCAACAGGGCATCTAACATGCTGCAAATTGACCTTTGGAAACGGGTCCTGATCTGGCTCACCTGCGTGGTGGGCCTGCTTCTGGCCATGCCAAACGCGTTTTATCCGAGGGTTGAGGCCCATAATGATGCTGTTGCTGACCAAGCGGTTGGCATTGTGAACGAAAACACTGAGGCGCTGATTGCGGGATGGCCATCCTTCCTGCCGTCGCGCTTGGTGAACCTTGGTCTTGATCTGCGCGGTGGTGCACATCTTCTGGCCGAAGTGAAGGTGGAAGATGTCTATGCCGCGCGCATGACATCAATGTGGCCAGAGGTGCGCGACTTGCTACGCGGCGAACGGGCCACCGTTGGCACCATCCGCCAGCAGCCGGGTCCAGACACCGAACTGCGCTTCAAAATCTCCAAGCCGGAGGCCATTCAGGAGGCTGCAAGCCTTGTGCGTGGTCTGTCGCGTCCGGTGACCTCGATCACCGGGGCAGGGGCCAGCGACATTGTGGTTAGCACCGATGGCGACACCATCATTGTGGAACTGTCTGACGCGGAGAAACTCGCCTCTGATCAACGCACCGTACAGCAAGCGCTGGAAATCATCCGTCGCCGGATCGACGAAGTGGGCACACGTGAGCCAACCATCCAACGTCAAGGTGCGGACCGTATTCTTATTCAGGTGCCGGGCATTGGCTCTGCGTCGGAATTGAAGGAAATCATCGGCACCACGGCGCAGCTGACCTTCAATCCGGTTGTTGGCCGTGCCTCTGATCCAGACGCCTCCGCAGGTGTTGGCAACAAAGTGCTGCCGTCGCTAGATGAAGAAGGTGTGTATTACATCGTTGAAGCGGCCCCTGTTGTGACCGGCGAAGAACTGGTCGACGCGCAGCCAAGCTTTGATCAAAACAACCGACCTGCGGTGTCTTTCCGGTTCAACCCAACTGGTGCGCGCAAGTTTGGCGACTACACGGCGCAAAACATCGGCAGCCCGTTTGCCATTGTGCTGGATGACGAAGTCATCTCCGCACCGGTTATTCAGGCCCACATCGCGGGCGGCTCCGGCATCATCACCGGTCGTTTCTCGGTTGAGGAAAGCACCAACTTGGCTGTTCTGCTGCGCGCTGGTGCCCTGCCTGCGGAGCTGACCTTCCTTGAAGAACGCACCATTGGTCCAGAGCTGGGCCAGGACAGCATCGAAGCCGGCCGCATTGCCTGTATCGTGGCTTTTGTGGGTGTGCTGATCTTCATGTTCCTGAGCTACGGCACTTTTGGTGTCTTTGCCAACATTGCGCTGATCATCAACGTTGGCCTGATCTTTGGCCTGTTGAGCCTAATCGGTGCCACGCTGACTTTGCCGGGTATTGCTGGTATCGTTTTGACCATCGGTATGGCGGTGGACGCCAACGTGCTGGTGTTTGAACGCATCCGAGAAGAGCTGAAATCGGCCAAAGGACCAGCCCGCGCAATTGAGCTTGGCTATGAAAAGGCTCTCTCTGCAATCCTTGACGCCAACATCACCACCTTCATCACCGCTGTGATCCTGTTCGCCGTGGGCTCCGGCCCAGTGCGCGGCTTTGCCATCACGCTCGGCCTTGGCATTCTCACATCCGTCTTTACCGCGATCTTTGTGACGCGTGTGCTGATCGTGATGTGGTTTGAACGCCGCCGTCCCAAGACAGTAGAGGTATAAGCCATGCGTTTGAGACTTGTTCCACAAGAGACCAAATGGGATTTCTTCGCCCGCCCAACGCTGTGGCTTGGTATTTCTGGCGCACTGATGGTGGCGGCTCTGGTGAGCTTCTTTATTCAGGGTCTGAACTTCGGCATCGACTTCCGGGGTGGTACAACCATCCGGACTGAAAGCGCGCAGGAGGTGGTGATCGCAGATTACCGCCAAGCGATTGAGCCGCTGGAACTGGGGGACATTTCGATCACCGAGGTGTTTGATGTGACCTTTGAAGAAGACCAACATGTCACCATGATCCGCATCCAGGCCCAAGAGGGCGAAGAGGCGGTGACCGCAGACATGATCAAGAAGGTGGAGGTGCAGCTGCAAACCGTGGCACCGGATATCACCTTTGTGTCGGTCGAGTCGGTTGGTCCAAAGGTGTCCGGCGAGTTGATCAACACTGCGGTGATTGCGGTTTTGCTGGCGATTGGCGCTGTTCTTGTCTACATCTGGCTGCGCTTTGAGTGGCAGTTTGCTGTGGGCGCTGTGATGGCATTGGTGCACGATGTGGTGCTGACCATTGGCGTATTCTCCGAGTTGCAGATCAAGTTTGACCTCGCCATTATCGCGGCGCTGCTGACCATCGTGGGCTACTCGCTCAACGATACGGTTGTGGTGTTCGACCGCGTCCGCGAAAACCTGCGCAAGTACAAAAAGATGGATCTGAAAGAGGTGCTGAACCTCTCGATCAACGAAACCTTGAGCCGGACGGTGATGACCTCCGCCACCACATTGCTGGCGCTGATTTCCCTGTTTGTGCTGGGCGGCGACGTGATCCGTGGCTTTGTCTTTGCGATGATTTGGGGTGTGATTGTCGGGACCTATTCCTCGGTCTTCATCGCCTCTGCAGCGCTTCTGAAATTTGGCGTCAAACGCGATTGGTCCAAGCAGGCCAACACCGCCGGCAACAAGTTTGCCGATATCGACGCCTGATCTCCTGACCCAGGCACTGGCTATTGATGGCCTTGCCTGGGTTGCTTTGGCCGCCTTTGTGGCTGGCATTGTGCGTGGTTTCTCCGGATTTGGCACCGCGCTGATCTATCTCCCCATCGCCGCACAAGTCATGCCGCCCCTCTGGGCGATTGTTTCCTTGGCTGGCTTAGACATCATTGCCCCCTCGGTTCATATCCCCGCAGCCCTGCGCAATGGCCACAAACGTGACCTGCTGCGTCTGATGATTGGTGTGGTGCTCATGCTGCCCGTGGGCCTTTGGCTGCTGACGCGCACGGACCCCAGCATTTTTCGCTATCTCGTGTCTGTGCTGTCCATTGGCATGTTGGCTGTGCTGCTGTTGGGGTTTCGCTATCGCGGCACTGTCACCGGCCCAATGGTCTATGGTATTGGCGGGGCAGGTGGCTTGCTCGGTGGTGCCGCAGGTCTGCCCGGTCCGCCGGTGATCCTATTCTACATGGCCAGCCCCCATGGGCCGTCCGTGATCCGTGCCAACACCTCTGCCTATCTGTTTTTCTATGACATACTGCTGGTGGTTGTCCTGTTGATCCTCGGCCAATTTGATCCGGCGCCTTTTGTTCTGGGTCTCATGCTCTCGATCCCGGCCATGGCGGGCAATCTTTTGGGCGGCTGGCTCTTCCATCCGCGTTATGAGCGGCTATACCGAGGTGTGGCCTATCTGATCATCGCCTGCGCGGCGGTGTCCGGATTGCCTTTCCTAAGCGGCGGAGGATGACCCCATGCAGATGACCGAAGTAACCTATGCTGACGCGATTCCCATCGATAGCTACGGTCCGGGTTTTTTTCGCATTGGTGGAGACGTCATAAAAGGCGCGGCGATCATCCACGCCAAAGGCGCGCGCAGCTGGACCGGATATGAGGATGTGGACGCCGTGTTGGCCCTTAAGGACGAGATTGACTTCATCCTGATGGGCACGGGCGCACAAATGGCTCCGGTGCAATCTGCGTTCCGACAGGCTTTGGAAGCGGCGGGCATAGGTGTCGAGCCGATGGCATCGCCAACGGCGTGCCGCACCTACAACGTGCTGGTCAGCGAAGGCCGTCGAGTGGCGGCGGTGATGTTACCGGTGCCAGAGGAAAGCTAAGGCAAAAGTGTTGCGCAACGGTCGGTGCGATCACAGTGTTTGATTTAGGTTAAGGTGCACATCCCCACCTCCGCGATACAGCCACAATACAGACGTGATACCGACGTCGAAATTCAGCGGGTTCAAAAGGTTAATCCTTTTGCCAGCCAAGGGGATGGGGTAAGCCTCAGAACATGATTTTACGTGTCAAAGATGTCAGCGTGGCCCGCGGCGGCGTAGCGGTTCTGGAAGGGCTCAGCTTTGAGATCAACCCGGGGCAGGCGTTGATCGTAAAAGGTCCAAATGGGGTTGGCAAAACCACACTGTTGCGCACGGTGGCTGGCCTTCAGCCGCCGTTCAAAGGCGCCGTTGAGGCCCCAGAAGAGGCCGTGGCCTATGCCGCGCACAGCGATGGCTTAAAAACCATGCTGAGCGTTGAGGAGAACCTACGCTTCTGGGCAGATGTCTTTGGTCAGTCAGACATCGAAGAAGCTATTCAAGCCTTTGATCTTTTTGACTTGCGCAACCGTCTCGCGGGCAGTTTGTCGGCCGGTCAAAAACGCCGTCTCGGCCTTGCGCGGCTGCTGGTAACGGGCCGCCCAATCTGGGTCCTGGACGAGCCTACGGTGTCGCTGGATGTGGCGTCAGTTGCGCTTTTTGCCGACGCCGTGCGGGCTCATTTGGCGGATGGTGGCAGCGCGCTGCTGGCCACGCACATTGACCTAGGCTTGGACGTGACCGTGCTTGATGTTGGGCCGTTCCGCGCTAAACAAGGCGCCGCGCCGATCAGCGGCTATGACGAGGCGTTCCTATGAAAGCATTGCTCTTTCGCGACTTGAAACTCGCCTTCCGGGCTGGTGGCGGCTTTGGTCTTGGCATCGCATTTTTCCTTATTGTTGTGATACTTGTGCCGTTCTCGGTTGGGCCGGAAAGCGGCCTTCTGACCAAGATTGCGCCCGGTGTTTTGTGGCTCGGTGCTCTGCTCGCTTGTCTTCTGTCGCTGGACCGGATTCTGGCGCTGGATTGGGAAGATGGCACACTGGATTTGGTCGCCACATCGCCACTGCCACTCGAAGGCGTCGTCTCAGTCAAAGCGCTGGCCCATTGGCTCACCACTGGCGTGCCGCTTGTGGTCGCAGCTCCGGTCTTTGGTGTGCTGCTCAACCTGCCGCCGCAGGGCTTTGTCTGGCTGGTGACATCGCTGGCGCTTGGCACACCTGCACTCAGCGTGATTGGCACCTTTGGCGCAGCCTTGACTGTGGGGATCAAACGCGGCGGATTGCTGCTTTCTCTTTTGATTTTACCGCTTTACGTGCCAACGCTGATCTTCGGCGCGGAGCTTGCCCGTCGAGGTGCGGAAGGTCAGGATGTGGCCACACCGCTGCTGATGCTCGCGGGCATAACCTTTGGCGTGATCGCGCTTTTGCCATTTGCCAGTGCTTTGGTGTTGCGGATGAATCTGCGGTAGCGTGCGGCCGACTTAATCCATATCAAGGCACCTGTGTTGCTCTCATGGAAGTGAAGTGCACAAACAACGACGACAAGATAGGACACCCTCATGGGATCGATCTGGGAATATGCCAATCCGGTAAAGTTCAGCCAAACCGTCTCGCGGTTTCTGATGCCGGTAGCCGTTTTAGCCGCAATCGCAACGATTGTGGGGTTGGTCTGGGGGTTTTTCTTCACGCCGGATGACTATCGCCAAGGTTCCACCGTAAAAATCATCTATCTGCACGTGCCATCAGCCCTGATGGCGATCAACATCTGGTTCATGATGCTGGTCACCTCGCTGATCTGGCTTGTACGCCGCCATCATGTGAGCGCTCTGGCCGCCAAAGCCGCGGCACCAGTGGGAGTGGTCATGACCCTGATCGCACTCTGGACTGGTGCGGTCTGGGGCCAGCCGATGTGGGGCACTTGGTGGGCCTGGGATCCGCGCCTGACATCGTTCCTGATCCTGTTCCTATTTTATCTCGGCTACATCGCGCTTTGGGAAGCGATTGATAACCCGGACACCGCCGCGGACCTTACCGCCGTGCTTTGTATCGTTGGTTCGGTCTTTGCCATGCTCAGCCGCTATGCGGTGAACTTCTGGAACCAGGGCCTGCATCAAGGTGCCTCCATCATGCGGGCAGGGGCCGTGACCGGCGCTGACACAGAAGAGAAGGTTTCAAACGTGTTCTTCTATCCACTGATGATGTGCATCATTGGCTTTGTCTTGTTTTTTGTCGCGTTGGTGCTGTTGCGCACCCGCACGGAAATTCACAAGCGACGCACCCGTGCGTTGCTGGCACGGGAGCGTTTGGCATGATGCCTGATCTGGGAAAATACGCCGACACGGTTCTGTCGTCTTACGCGGTGTCATTGCTGCTGATTGGCGGCTTGATTTGGTGGAGCCTGCGGGCAGCGCGCAAAGCACGCGCGGACCTAGACGATGTTGAGGAGCGCCGCAAATGAGCGACTCGCCAGCCAAAAAGAAGGTCTCGCCGCTGATGTTCCTGCCACCACTGCTATTCGCAGGGTTGGCGGCAATGTTCCTGTTGGGAATGCAGCGAGAAAACCCCAATGAATTGCCAAGCGCGCTTGTGGGCGAACAAGCCCCTGACGTGCAGATCACCATGTTGGGTGACAAAGACATGTGGGATGCCACAGCGCTGCGCACTGGCAAACCAACGCTGGTGAACTTTTGGGCAAGCTGGTGTGGTCCATGCCGTGTGGAGCATCCAAACTTGATGGATCTCCGAGCCGAAGGCCTGACCATTCTTGGCGTGAACTATAAAGATTCACCGAACAACGCATTGAGTTTCCTTAGTGAATTGGGCGACCCCTATACTGCTGGCGGGGCGGATACCACAGGACGGATGGCGCTGAACTGGGGTGTCTATGGCGTGCCGGAAACCTACCTGGTGGATGGCGAAGGCAACATTCTTTTGCGCATTGCGGGTCCGGTGACCGAGCGAGAAGTGGAAGGCCGCATTCGCCCTGCGCTGGAAGCGCTCAACTAACGCGCTCAAATATCAGAAACAAAATGGCCTCGGCTCAGCGATGCGCCGAGGCCTTTTTTGACTGGTTGACGCTTAGCCCTCAATCATGTCCACACGAGTGCCGTGGCGGCCCCCTTCGAACTCTGCGTCGAGATATGCGTCCACAATCTCCAGCGCGACACCTTCGCCCACGACACGCGCCCCAATCGATAGCATGTTGGCGTTGTTGTGGGCGCGGATCATCGCAGCGGAAAACGTGTCGGAACACACGCCACAGCGGATCCCTGGAACCTTATTGGCCGCCATCATGATGCCCTGGCCGGTGCCGCACAGGATGATGCCCAGATCGCAATCGCCGGATGCCACGCGCTCAGCAGCGGCCTTGCCGTGTAGCGGATAGTGGGTGCTCTCGGTGGTGGTGGGGCCGATGTCGATCACCTCATAACCTTTGGCAGCCACATGGGTGGCAACCGCTTGGCGCAGGTCAATGGCGGCGTGGTCGCTGGAAAGCACGATGCGTTTGGTGTCAGACATAGGTGGCAGACCTTCTTGTGAGTGTTGGCCCGTCCATAGGGGCAAAGGGACACAAGTGCAATTGGCCACTTTCGCCCAACGCCTGTGATCGTGAAGCGACGCTCACTCTTTCTCGCGAAACCTTGATTGGCATGTCACATCCTATCCGAATACAACGGTGTCGGGGACACACTCAATGGAATGGACCAGAGAATGATCGGACAGATGGGCATCCGTATGACGGGCGCAATTGCTGCGCTGTGGCTTAGCCTGGCATCGCCGCTGGCTGCAGATACAGCCCCTGTGGTGGTGGAGCTTTACACGTCTCAAGGCTGTTCCAGTTGTCCGCCCGCGGATGACTACTTTCATAAGGAATTGGCCGGGCGGGACGACGTGATCGCTTTGGCATTTCATGTGGATTATTGGGACTATATTGGTTGGAAAGATATCCATGCCGATCCCGCCTATACGCAGCGACAGCACAGTTATGCCCGCGCCGCCGGACATCGATCCGTTTATACGCCTCAGATGATCGTTAACGGTAGGGATCATGTGGTCGGCGCCCATCCGGACAAGGTTGAGGGCTTTATCAAAGCTCACAAGAAAAACGCAGGGCTGGTTGAGCTCGCCATAACACGAGACGGTAACCAACTGCGGATCAACGCGAAGACGGCTCAGCCCAAGCCGATGCAGGTACATGTGATCCGCTACAAGCAGGCTGAGAAAGTATCGATCAAGCGCGGAGAAAATGCTGGCCGTTTGCTCACTTATGCCAACATCGTATCCGAATGGGAGACGGTGAAAGACTGGAACGGGCGTGGCGATCTTTCAACCAACGTACGCGTCAAAGGTGATGCGCCTATTGTGGTCTTGATCCAACAGAAAAACGGCGGCCCCATCGAGACCGCCGCGCGTATTAAGTAACTGAAGTCGGGAGTTATTCGTCTTCGTCGTCATCTTCGGAGACAAGCTCGATCTCGCCAAGTTCCACCAATTCCCGCACCGCTTTGGTGACTTCTGACATGGCGGCTTCTGCCTCTTTGGTCTTCACTTTGCCACGGTCGGTTACAGCTTCGCGCAGCTGGTCAGCCATACGGCCGGACATGTTGGACAAGATAAACTCGGTCGACATGCCAAAGTCGCCTTCGGTGGCATATGCCATGGCCGTGACCAGAGCGGCTTCGTCGATGTCTTTGGTCAGCTTTGGCACATCCAGCGGTTTCACGCGGGTTGCGATATGCGCATAGGTGAAAATGCGGCGGCGCACAGCATCAGCAAAGGCGGCGTCTTTTTCATCCAATGAGCCAAGGACTTCTTCTCGGGTCGCTGTGGACGCGCTGTTGAGGATGGCACCCAATCGATCTTCCGGACCGGTCTTGAAGGCTTTTGGTGGTCGGTCTTCAATTTGGCAGGCCAGAGTCAGGCCAATACGATCCACCGCCTCAGGCGTGATGCTTTCCGTCATGGACATGGCGAAGGTGATGCGACGCGCTTTGTCTCCCGGCAGCTTGGCCAAAACCTCGGCGGCCTTGTCCACGGGCAATTTGGAAATGAGGACTGCGGAGACTTCAATACTTTCGCCATCAACCATCTCGATTAGCTCTTGGGTTGAAAGCTCTTTGATCCGTGCCCATGGGTTGCCGATCATGCGCACACCAGCTTCTTTTCGAAGCCGTGCTTCGGTCATTGGGCTGATCTGCCCTTGCAGCACGCTGAGAGCGCCGGAAATGCCATTGGGGAAAGAAAGTCCAATCGACTCAAGTTCTTGCGCAAATTCCATCAATACATCGCCGAGTGTTTCCCGGTCGATATAGCCCATGTCACCCATCATATAGGTCAGGTCTGCCTGATGGTTGTCAGACAGCTCTGCAAGCGCCAGTTCCGCTCCTTCGTTCAACAGGAAACGCACGATAATTGCCGCTTTCTGCGGGCGGGAGAGAGTGGTTTTGCCCATGCCACCAAAACTGGGCATGTCATCGACGCCACCCAGTGGCGCCAAAGGAATCGCATTGTCCATTAAGGTCTCCATTTGTCTTAAGCGCCAATCAATCACTCAAGCCTAAAGAAACCCTGAATAAGATGGTTAATAATTGAAAGTTGTGCCGGTGCGTATGGCTTCAGACAGCGCCAGTTCCGGCCATCCGCCGTCACCGCCGCGATCTCGAATTTCCTGGAGCTGCAAACGTGCCAAATCCAAGCGGCCTGACTCCACATGCGCTTGCCCAAGGTAAGATCGCGCCAGAAGGTTATTTGGGTTTTGTGTCAACGCCTTGTCGTAGAAAATCAAACTGACATCCACGTTGCCAAGCTTGCGGTGTGTAAAGCCCCAGTAAGTCAAAGCCTGATCTGAGGTTTGGTCAGACAGGGCGGCCAACAACGCCTGCGCTTCGGCTGTGCGGCCAGCGTAGGCCAGCGCGCGCAACTCTTCGATACGATCTTCATCCGTCAAAGAGCTGTCCTGCTGTGGCACACACTTGCCTTTGCTTTCGCTAAAGACATTGCCCTTGGTGCAGGTCACGGTTTTCGGCTTGGGTTCGGATGATCCGCTGCCCGCTGCAAAGAGGGGGCTGGCCAAGGAGGTTGCCAAAGCAATTGAAATCAATCCGCGCGTAATAGTCATGAAGAACTCCACCAAAAGAACACTCTTTGGTGGCAGAGTATCACGGGCAGGCCGAATGCAAAAATCACGGAGCCGTCAGTGGAGATAACAAAAAAGGCGCGCCGGTTCGGCACGCCTTCCTTTACTTTCATTGCGGCGCCTTAGTCTTTGAAGACGCGTGCAAAAATCGTATCGACGTGTTTGGTGTGGTAATCCATGTTGAACTTTTCATTAATGCCATCAACACCCAATGCCGCGACCACGTCCGCGTCTGCCAGAAGCTGTTCTTGAAAATCCACGCGCTCTTCCCAGACCTTCAGCGCATTGCGCTGCACCATGGAATAAGCATCTTCGCGTGACACACCCGCTTGGGTCAGGGACAGCAGCACACGCTGCGACATCACCAAACCCGGGAACTTGTTCATGTTGTCGAGCATGTTCTCAGGGAAGATCAACATTTTCTCGACCACACCGGCCAGACGGTTCAGGGCGAAGTCGAGCGTCACTGTGGCGTCTGGGCCAATGCCGCGCTCTACGGAGGAGTGTGAGATATCGCGCTCGTGCCATAGGGCGACGTTCTCCATCGCTGGGATCACAGTCATGCGCACCAGGCGCGCGAGGCCGGTCAGGTTCTCGGTCAGAACCGGGTTCTTCTTGTGCGGCATCGCCGAAGAGCCTTTTTGGCCCATGGAGAAGAATTCTGCGCCTTCCAGCACTTCGGTGCGCTGCATGTGGCGGATTTCGATGGCGACGTTTTCGATCGAGGACGCAATCACACCCAAAACGGCAAAGAACATCGCATGGCGGTCACGTGGGATCACCTGTGTGGAGATCGGTTCTGGAGTCAGGCCAAGCTGCTCACACACGTGTTCTTCAACAGCTGGGTCGATATTGGCAAAAGTGCCAACCGCGCCGGAGATAGCACCCGTTGCAATCTCTTCACGAGCTTGTTGCAGGCGTGTCTTGTTGCGGTCCATTTCCGCGTAGAAGCGCGCAAACGTCAGGCCCATAGTGGTTGGTTCCGCGTGGATGCCGTGGGAGCGGCCAACACGCAGGGTGTCTTTGTGTTCGATTGCGCGTGTTTTCAACGCGGCAAGCAAGCGATCCAATCCAGTCATAAGGATGTCGGCCGCGCGAACCAGCTGCACGTTCAGACAGGTGTCCAGAACATCAGAAGAGGTCATGCCTTGGTGTACAAAACGCGCTTCCTCAGAGCCAACATGCTCGGCCAGGTGGGTCAAGAACGCGATCACGTCGTGCTTGGTCACAGCTTCGATCTCGTCGATGCGCGCCACATCAAACTCAACGTCTTTGGCTTTCCAGACGGCGTCTGCGTTTTCCTGCGGGATGACACCCAACTTGGCCTGTGCGTCACAGGCGTGCGCCTCGATCTCGTACCAGATTTTGAATTTGGTTTCAGGCGACCAAACGGCAACCATATCGGGGCGGGCATAGCGCGGGATCATAATCTCAGCCTTGCATTGTTAGATATTGGGGTCGCGGCCCGTTTAGACCGTGCAACCCAAAACAGCAAGGTTTTCACGCTGCAATGCGGCGATTTCCCCCAGAAATCCCTATACAACCGCTTAGATTGCGTGTCCTATTACTAGGAATTTTGACAGGAGGCATTTATGAAAAAGACGTTGAGGCTTGGCAGCCTGCTCTTAAGTGCAGCGCTCTGTGTAGCGCCCATGCTGGCGCAGGCCGACACACAGGTGGTCTATCGCGACCAATCCCGCAGTGTGTTTCAGGTGGATGTGCCTGATTTTTGGAAGTTGCGCGTGGGTGGCCCACGTGACCTTGCGCCAACAAATGGCGATGAAATTCGCGCGGTTGAGCGGGTTTTCGGGCTGGAACCGGAAAGCGACCACGGTGTTTGGATTGGGCTTATTTCACCGCCGAAATTCCGCACTCTGGAGGATGCCAAAGAATACGCGCGTGGATTGAGTGGGCAACTGGCGAAAACCACCGAGATCCTGAGTGCCGAAGACCGTCGCATTGGCAACTACGCGGCCACGGTGATCACCGGAACTGGTCGGCGGGATGGCCGGCCTGTGTCGTTCAACGTGACTCTGCTCGACATCAAAAACGGTCGGGTGGTGGTGGCGTTGACCATCATGTCGCAGGGCTTTGACCATAGCGCCTTGGCTGACGTGAACGCCATTCTCACCTCGATCAAAGCGCGCTAGGGAGGCCGGATTATGATGTCTTTTCAGAGACCTTTAAAACTTCTGGCCGCTTTGGCAACTGGTGTGACGTTGCTGAGCGCCTGTGAGAATCCAGGCGGCAGTGGCTCTTCGGCCTATTACGACTCGATGATGTGGAACGACTATTATTACCGTCCATATCCGCCGCGCCCGGAGCGTCCGCCTCGTCCGGAACACCCCATTGAACGCCCGCCGGAACGTCCGGTGCACCCGATTGCACCGCGCCCACCGGTTACGCGCCCGACGCCTGCGCCACGACCGACACCTCGGCCCGCGCCACGTCCGTCGCCGCGACGGTAAGGGGAGTGGTCACGCCAGTTGCGTGACCACTTCGCTTGATTGCTCCAACGTCCGATGCACGGGACAACGGTCGGCAATCTCCAACAATCGGGCGCGCTGCTCCTGGGTGAGCGCGCCTTCAAGGTGGATCTTGCGGCGGAATTGATCCACCTTTTGTCCTGCTGGGGCCTCCGCATCTGCTGCGTGGATCTTGTCGTGACACACATCCACCCACACATGTTCCAGTGGCCAGTTTTTGCGCCGCGCATACATGCGTATTGTCATGGAGGTGCAGGCGCCCAAACCTGCTGACAGAAACCCATAGGGCGTCATGCCTCGGTTGCTGCCTCCATAAGCGAGCGGCTCATCCGCAACCGCATGATGAAATGGACCTGCGTTTACGTCTTGCAAGAAACCTTTCGGATTGGCTTCTGACACGCGGATAACCCCCTCTGGCGCACCGGGCGGTGGGGCAGGTGGGGTCAGGTTGAGATATCGACCTACCCAGCCAGAGATCACTTCGGCGGCGTATTCTGCGTCTTTGGGATTGGTGATCAGGTGGTCTGCGTCGTCCAGCGTGACAAAGCTTTTGGGATGTTTGGCGGCTTCAAAAATCTGCGCAGCATTTTCGATGCCAACGGTGCTGTCACGTGGTGCATGCAGCACCAAGAGCGCTTTGTTCAGATTGGCAATACACTTACTCAGATTTTGATTGGAGATGTCATCCAGAAAGGCCTTTCTGATCTCAAACGGCCGCCCACCAAGGGACACCGTGGCTTGGCCTTCGGAAGCTATCTGGTCGGTGTGCGCATGAAATTGATGCGCCACGTGGGCGGGATCTGAGGGCGCGCCTAAAGTGACCACGGCTTTGGCGGAAGGGATGTGCCTCGCCGCGCGCAACACCGCCGCACCGCCGAGACTATGCCCAATCAGCAGGTCAGGGGCCATGCCCTCACCCTCAAGGTACTTCGCGGCTGCCACCAAATCCGCAACGTTGCTAGAAAAATGTGTGTTGGCAAATTCCCCTTCGGAATGACCAAGCCCCGTGAAATCAAACCTAAGGACCGCAATACCCATGGTCGCCAGGCGCGCCGCAATCCGCCGCGCGGCGGGAATGTCCTTGGAGCAGGTGAAGCAATGGGCAAATACGGCGGTGGCCAGATGTGGCCCTTCTGGCATGTCCAGGCGTGCGGCCAAACTGTCTCCGGCGTGACCGGCAAAGGTGATGCGTTTGGTGGGCATAATGCGCTCCTCTTTCGTGGCTGTCTCAATGTGGGCTGGAAAGGCGGGGGAGCAAAGCCACTGCTACACAATCTCACGGTATGGTGACTTGATGAGAGAACTGCGGAACGCTGCGGCACATGAAATTGTTGATGCTATGGCGGATTGGCTGCGTTACGCCTGTTGTCATGACAGAAATCTTGCAGACCTCTATTCCATACGACGCCTTGGAAGAGCGACCGTTACCAGGCATTGCGCCGCTCAATATCGACGACTGGTTGATTGTTGATGACGCCTACGAGGCGCAAATGTTGTTACGCTTCAGGTTGTTATCGGAGACTCCTGATCTGGTTTCTGCCTTGTCGGAAAAAGCGCTGCCTGCGGCGCAAGAAGTGTTGGACTTGGCGTTGATGCAGTTGGTGGCACGGCCTGATTTTGAAGTAGGGCCACAAACGGTGCGCTGTCCGGGTAACCGCGTTGTTGTTCTCGATCGAGAACAGCCGCTGCGGACACTCGGACAAATCATTCAGGAAGACATTTGCCTGATGCAAAAAGTCGGCGACGAACATGTGCTCACAGGCGCCGTGCTGTGCTTTCCGGCCAGTTGGACCTTGTCAGAGAAATTCATGCGGCCTTTGATCGGCATTCATGTGCCCGTTGCAGAGTATGACAACAACATCGCCAAACGTGTCCAGCGGCTGTTTGATGGCGTGCGGGCAAGGCGCCCGCTGTGGCGCAAAAACGCGCTTTGGTACGACAATCCATCGCTGTTTACACCGCGCTCGGAAGATGCGCCACGTGATCCTGTGCCCGCAATGACCGGAGCGTATTTGCGTTCCGAAAAGCAATGCATACTGCGCTTGCCGAAAACAGATGCCGTGGTGTTCTCGATCCACACATTCATGGTGCGAAGAGAACTGGTAATGAAAGCGCCCGCAGCCCAATAGAGCAGCAGGCGACACAGAGATTTAGGCTTTGGCCCGCTGCAACATGCCAAACAGATCGCGTGGATCGTCCGGGTCGGCCAGCATATCGAGATCTTCGTGGAATGGGGTTTCCGCCACTTTGTCGCGAATGTAGCGCAGTGCTGAGAAATCCTCGATGGCAAAGCCAACACTGTCAAACAGGGTGATCTGTCGCGCGTCGCGACGGCCTTGTTTCTCGCCCGTGATCACCTGCCAGAGTTCGGTGACAGCAAAGTCGGGGTCCATCTGCTGAATTTCACCCTCAATGCGGGTCTGTTCCGGGAACTCAACAAACACGTCGGAGCGTTCCAGAATGGCTTTCGCCAGCTCGGTTTTGCCAGGGCAGTCGCCGCCTATTGCGTTGATGTGCACACCGGCTCCCACCATGTTGTCGCTCAGGATGGTGGCATTTTGCTTATCGGCGGTGCAGGTGGTCAAAATCTGCGCACCCTCGATGGCCTCTTCGGGTGTTTTACAGATCACCAAATCGATGCCTAAGCCTGCAAGGTTGGCCGCGCATTTGGCAGTGGCCGCCGGATCTTTGTCATACAACCGCACCGACTTGAGCCCGAGGATGGCTTTCATCGCAAGGGTTTGGAACTCAGATTGGGCTCCGTTTCCGATCATTGCCATCGTGTCTGCGTTTTTTGGGGCCAAGTATTTGGCGACCATTGCAGATGTTGCTGCCGTGCGCAGCGCGGTCAAAATGGTCATCTCGGTGAGCAGGACAGGATAGCCGGTATAAACATCCGCTAAGAGACCAAAAGCGGTGACGGTCTGCAGCCCTTCTGCCGTGTTTTTTGGGTGGCCGTTTACATATTTGAAACCATAGGCTTCACCATCGGACGTCGGCATCAGTTCGATCACGCCCACATCTGAGTGGCTTGCAACCCGTGGGGTTTTGTCAAACAACTCCCAACGGCGGAAGTCCTCTTCCACATAAGTGGTCAAATCTTTCAGCATTTGCTCGACACCAACGTGATGCACAAGCCGCATCATATTGTCGACTGAAACGAAGGGAACGAGAGCTTTTTCAGAGGGTTGTGTCATTTAGTTGATCCTAGATTTTCGGCGAGCCAGGTGCACGCCTGCCAGCATGCAGCGAACCGAGCCACCTGCTGTCTCAATGGTTGGTATAGAGAGAGGCACAAGCTTTGCCGTCTTTTCGATGACTTTGATTTGATCCGGTTGAAGGGCGTCGATTGCAGTTTGTGACAAAGCCAACACTCGCGTGGTCCCGGTCAATTCAATGGCGTTTCCCGCAAAAGCCTCGATCTGTGCTTCGGATAGTTCAATCACTTGCCGCCCGGAGAGTTCCAAGCGCTCACGAACCATGGCCCGGCGGGTGGGGTCAACAATCATATCCAAACACACCAGTGCAAAGTGCGTTCCGATCCCCATCAAAACATTGGTATGGTACACGCGCTTTCCAAATCGGTCGCGGGCCTCAAAGGCAAGTGGCTCATAGCCAAAGTGCGTGCAGAACCGTTCGAGTATAACCGGATCAGCACGATTGGATTCCACCGTGTAGGCGACGCGCTCGATGTGATCGAGAACCATGGCGCCAGTCCCTTCCAGTGCGAGCCCGTCTTCTTCCAGTCCGGAAAAATCGATGACATCCTGCACGCGATAGTCGCGCTTAAGCATCTCGATCACATCCGCACGACGTTCCGCCTGCCGGTTTTTGGCAAACATCGGATAGATTGCAACATGACCGCCTGCATGGGTGGAAAACCAGTTGTTTGGGAAAATGCTGTCCGGTGTTTGGTCGGTTTCGTCTTCGAATACATGTACCCGCACGCCAACACTGAGCAGCTTTGTCACTGCCGCGTCAAATTCGTTTCGGGCCTGCTCGGCTACGTTTTGACCGTCCGCTTGCGTTTGAAACGCGTTGTCACTGCGAGTTTCCGGATTGGAGTGGAAGTGGTGAGGACGGATCATCACTACCGCTTCAGGCGCTTGAACCAAGCTCATGAGAAGCTCCGGGTTGGGCGGTCAAATACGCGGCGACCCAGGGCAGAGGCGGCCAGGTCGACCATCAGTTTTGCGGTGCGTCCGCGCTCATCCAGGAATGGGTTGAGTTCGACCAGATCCAGCGATGTCATCAGCCCGCTGTCATGCAGCATCTCCATTACCAGATGCGCTTCCCGGACGGTTGCGCCACCTGGAACAGTGGTGCCGACGGCTGGCGCCACGGACGGGTCCAGGAAGTCGACATCGAGCGAGACATGTAACATCCCATTCTGTGCGGCCACTTCTTTCAGAAAGACCGCCAAAGGGCGGGCAATGCCGTTCTCATCGATCTCACGCATGTCGTGGCGTCGAATCTTAGTGGCTTGCAGGGTTTCCCGTTCCGCATCGTCGACTGAGCGCAGTCCAATCATACAGATGTTTTCTTCCGGGACCGGGTTTTGCACTGCTGGGAAGGCGTCAAATCCGCTGCGACCGGCAAAATACGCAACCGGTGTCCCGTGGAGGTTGCCACTGCCTGTGCTCTGCGGCGTGTGAAAATCTGTGTGCGCGTCGAGCCACAGAACAAACTGTGGCCGGTCTAAAGTGGCGGCGTGGTTGGCAACCCCTGCCACGGTTCCAGCGGACAAGCTGTGGTCGCCGCCGAGAAATATTGGAAAACCCGTCGCCATAGCAGATTCAGCAGCCTCCGTCAGGGCTTCGGTCCAGGCAACGGTTTCGTTTAGCGCATGCAGTTCATCGTCTTGCGCATCTGGCTCAAACGGGGCAGGGCGCAGATTGCCCAGATCCTGAACGGTATGGCCCAGGTTAAGTAAAGTTTCACCTAGCCGGGCGGTCCGGTAGGCATCCGGCCCCATTAAACAACCGCGACGGCGTTTCCCACTGTCGACTGGAGCGCCCACCAATAGGCAGTTTTTCTGTGTCATGTTATGTCTCATGTTCCGCTATTTAGGCAAAATCCTTCCGAAATGGGTTGATTTACACCCCTCAATTTGCACATAACGAGCAGCGACTTTACAAAATGGCTATGAGGGGTGAGCAAAATGGACGATATTGATCGAAAGCTGATATCGGCTCTGCGCCATGACGCACGCGCGTCGCTGTCAGACCTTGCGATTGACCTAGGCGTGTCTCGCACAACAGTGCGCGGTCGGATCGAGCGCCTGCGTCAACGTGGTGACATTGTTGGTTTTACAGTTGTACTTCAAGAGGATGCCAAAAGCGACCCGGTGCGCGGCTTGATGATGCTGGGCATTGAAGGCCGTGGCACGGATCGGATCGTGCGCCAACTGACCGGCCTTACCGCCGTGCGGGCGATCCACAGCACCAATGGGCGCTGGGATCTGATTCTGGAACTTGGCACCGATACCCTTGATCATTTGGATGAGGTGCTGACCCAAATCCGCCGGTTGGACGGGATTGCCACCAGTGAAACCAACCTTTTGTTGTCAACGCGCAAATCCGGGTAGAGATCTGCGCGCTGCATGGTGTTTCAGGTCAGTTTTTTGATCGCGTAGACCCAAAGCAGGCCTGCGCCGATGGACAATAGCGCGTTGTAATTGGCCATCGACAAGCCGAACAATTCCCAAGGAATTTCATCACACCGAACCAGTGGGGCTTGCATGATTTGGTTGAACAGATCGTCGGCGCTCATGTTGGACACATCAGAGCTGGTACAAGTCGACGGACCTTCCCACCATTTGCGCTCCACCCCGGTGTGGTACAGCCCAACAATCCCGGACGTAACTGCACTCGCAGCGGCCAAATAGGCAAACACACCGATGCCCGTGAAGATGGCCAGCAGCCCCGCACCAGTGGCGAGCCAATGCGGGTATCGTTGGTAGTAACACAGCTTGCAAGGTGGCATTTCGCCAATGAATTCAAACCCCCACGCGCCAAGAATCATGGCCACGGAAAATCCGGTCAGCGCGATAAACGCCAATTTTTGTGTCAGTTTCATAGGTATTTCACCGCAAGGAAGCCGCCAAAGAGCAGGATGAGGAACAGAGCAGAGACTAAGCCCAGGCGCTGTTCAGTGAAGTCGCGCACCGGTTCGCCAAACTTTCGCAGCAGGGCAGCGACAAGGAAAAAACGAATGCCGCGCGCCAGCACAGACGTGGCCATAAAAGTCAAAAGTGGCATGTGGGTAAAGCCTGACATGATGGTGATGACTTTGTACGGGAATGGCGTCACGCCAGCGCCCAAAACCGCCCAGAAACCAAAATCGTTGAAGCGTGTGGAGAACTCTGCCACGGCATCAGCTTTTCCAAGCGACTGCAGAATTGGCTCTCCAATTTGCTCAAAGGCAAAGTAACCAATGGCGTACCCAAACAGCCCGCCGACCACCGACGACACCAGCGCCACAAGAGCGATCAACCAGGCGCGGTTGGGACGGGCCAGAATCATTGGAATCATCAACACGTCCGGCGGGATCGGAAAGAAGGAGCTTTCGGCAAAGCTGACAATAGCGAGGGCCCACAACGCTCGTGGATGATCCGCCAGGCGCATAGTCCAATTGTAGAGGCGATGCAGCATAAAGTGTCTCTGTGGCCGTATAGTTTTGCTCCATCCTGCGTAGGCATTTGCCTCTGGAGTGCAAGCAAATAAAATGTGATCACGTCTTGGTCCGCAAATTTCCGCGAATGAAAAAGAATTCGTTTTGTGTCTGGACCTTCCTCAAAACCTTGGCTAAATCACACCCGTGGCCCAAGTGGCGGAATGGTAGACGCAGGGGATTCAAAATCCCCCGCCTTCACGGGCGTGAGAGTTCGAGTCTCTCCTTGGGCACCACATATCCGCATTAAGTATTTTTAAAACAAAGAAAAAAGACAAAGCCTTTCGACTTTGCCCCACATTTTACCCCACACTCGGCTTTCGCTAGGATCAGGCTTCTTCAAACAATCCCTCCACATCTGGGACCTTCAAATTGGTAGTGGTATGCTCG
Organism: uncultured Shimia sp.; assembly: GCF_947493595.1. GTDB lineage: Bacteria > Pseudomonadota > Alphaproteobacteria > Rhodobacterales > Rhodobacteraceae > Shimia. Next base: position 51,369 of record NZ_CANLRL010000013.1, read on the forward strand.
TTGCCGCCCGGCTTGTAGGTTTTTGGCAGCCATTGCCTTCTGAGCTGCCAAACCTCGTCCTAGGTAAGCCGCCAAAGTGAAGCGTAAACTCTGCATGGAGAGCAGTGAGGTAAGCTCACTTACTTCACGTGACTACTTCAGCCCGGAATATACGGGAAACTTCAAGCGCGTCCTGCTTGTATCGATGTCACTAGCCGGTGCTGCCTGTTAGAATGGGCGGAAAGCAGACCTATGATGCGCTTCAAACCAATATCCGCTTAACGGAGGGGGCGATTTTTAAAGCCCGTATGGAATCGCATCCAAACGGCCATCACTTCTAATGGGGCGGGTGATTCATCAAAGGCGGAATTTGACGCCAAAGACAGGACCATGCTGACGTACGTCATAAGCAAATGGGCCGGTCGACAACGTTGCGCTATAGTCGATGCTGTAGTAGCGATACCCAAAGAAGAGGGACGTTTTGTCCCAGGGTTTCCAATCAAATCCGATATTTGCGCCGACTTGCAGGTCGTTTCCTCCCGCGCCGAACCCACCCAAGTCAATTGTGGCAACTGCAGCCCAGCGGTCATTGATCTCCAGCATGCCGCGCGCGCCAACAACAGGCTCCCACCATCCGGGGTCCCCACCAAGTGTTGGCGTCGGTGCGGGCGTGTTGAGCGTGATCTCTTGGCGTAGCTTATTGTAGCGCGCGCCAGCCTGAAGGTCCAAAGCCACGCGTTGGCCATTGGCATTGATGGTATCAACGGCCTTGTAGGCACCCAATATCCCGAACCATTTCTGCCGGATGTCAGCATTGAATGTTGCCCCCGCGGGAGTCGGCAACGTGCCATTGGCATCAAGTTGGACATAGTTGGCGTCGAAGATAACGCCAAAGTCCCCGCGCCAGGCCTCAAAGCGGCCCGCAGCGGCGTATTCGAGTAGTCCGGCTGCATCAGACAGGTTTAGGTCCAGAGGTACGCTCGAGCCTGCCACAGTTGACGTCCCATTTGTGCGAGCGGGTAAAAACGCATAGATCGCCGCTGTGTATCGCCAATCATCGTCTGGCTGGCCCGTGCGGGAAATCGGCTCTGCTGCGGCGCCTGCAACAGTTGCTGCAAGAAGTGTCGCGCCAACGGCGAGGCGTCGGAAAATGTCTGTTGGCATGCTGGTTGCCCTCCCGGCTTTTTACCCACTGCAGAAGCTACGCTTGACCTCAGCACGTGAAGATGAGGTCTCCAAGCGCGCCTCGCGGATTGAATTTCGCCCCTCGATTTTTAGAGAAAAGTATACGGTGCCGTCTACCAAAAATCCGAGCCCATGCTCGATTGCAGCAAAAACTGTTGCGCTATAAATATACGGCATGAATGAATCTAACCGCCCCAACAGCCGCGCGCGTCCAAGACGAAGCAAACAAGATTGGTTGAATGCCGCTTTGGATGTGCTCAAAGAGCATGGGATCCAAGCAGTACGAGTTGAACGGCTCGCCAAGGATCTGAGGGTTGCCAAAAGTGGCTTCTATTATCACTTCGAAGATCGTGATCACCTCCAGCGATCCTTGATCGCTCACTGGGTAAATGAAGATGCCATCCCGTTTGCGGTGCAAAAGAAGTTGCGAAATTCAAGTCCGACCAAGGCTCTGATTCAAATTATTGATATTGTTGAGAAATTTGACCTTGGCAAGCTGGATTTCGCGATGCGTCAATGGGCAAAGTCAGACGCTGAAGTTCACAAAGCCTACCAAAAAGAAATGCGGCGACGGGTCAGTCATATTCGCGGAATTTTTGAGAGCCTTGGTTTTGAAGGCGATGACCTAGAGATGCGCACCCGCACCTTTGTGGCGACCACAACAACAGAGGCGCAGCTGTTCACGGATATGAAGGTGTCCGAAAGAAAACGGCTTAGAGAGCTGCGTGTCAATATGTTGATTCGCCGGGATTGATCGCGAAGAGACCTCGAATACCGGCGCACAAAAATGAAAATTCCGAATAATTGAGTGGACGCTACCGTACACTCAAATTACGATTGACCCAATTACATCAAGTGGATTGGGGGCAAGATAATGTCTTTAGATTTGTCGCGTTGCATGTTGGGCAGGTTAGCTTCAGTTGCAGTTGTCGCAGCTGCTGGACTTTGGGCTGCGCTAAGCCCGGTGTCGGCATCCGCCGCTGGCGGGGTGGTCACGGAACGGACAGGAACGGCTCCTGATCGGTATGTGTATTACCCAGGTACCGAAGCACTTTCCGAAGGCGAAGTTCGGGTTGTGGCCTGTGGGACAGGTATGCCGGACCAACGTCGTGGTCAGGCGTCAGCATGTTTCCTGTTTGAGTTTGGCAATGGCGAGAAAATCATCTTTGACATTGGTACCGGCTCGATGCGTAACATCAATTCCCTGATGATCCCCTCAGAGTTTTTGACAAAAGTCTTCATCAGCCACCTACACACAGACCACTGGGGCGATTTGGATGCGCTCTGGGCTGGTGGGTGGACGGCTGGACGCCCGGTTCCTTTGGAGGTCTGGGGGCCAAGCGGTCGGGAAGAAGACATGGGCACTGCTTATGCCATCGACGGTTTCAAGCGCGCCTACAACTGGGATTTTGAAACCCGATCCTTCGCCATCAGCCCGATCCCTGGCGGGATCACAGTGCATGAGTTCGACTACAAAGCGGAAAACGCCGTGGTCTACGATCAAGACGGGGTTGTCATTCGGTCCATTCCGGCCATCCACGCTGGCGATGGTCCGGTGAGCTACATCATCGAATACGCCGGTCTGAAACTGGTGTTTGGTGGGGACAGTTCACCCAACAAATGGTTTGCCGAATATGCCAAGGGTGCGGATTTCGTGATCCACGAAGCCTTTGCCAACCCTGAGTATTTTATGAACGACTACGGCCAGCCCGCGCAGCTTGCGTGGCGCGCATGTTGTGAGTTCCACACGTCTGGCCCGGCTTTTGGGAAGATCATGAGTGAAATCGATCCGGGTCATGCAGTGGGGTACCACACAATGGCAGAAGCACATGACGAGCTTTTGGTCGAGATTCGCTCCACTTACGACGGTCCGCTTTCCATTGCCGTTGATATGATGACGTGGAACATCACAGCGGATGGCGTCACCGAACGTATGGCCGTTTCCCCGGATCGGGCCAGCGCTGTAGCCGGTCCAAATCGCCAACCGCCGCCCGATCCAACTGTGCCCAACCCGACAAGCGACTTTATTCGCTCCGGTGAATGGGGGCCTGGATTTAACGCACAAAATGAGATGCTGGACGACTTCCGCGATGAAAATGACCTTGGCGAGATTGACTGGCGCCCAACCAAGCCTTGGTATGAACCAAGCGAGTAACAAAACGGTTGATTGGGGTGGTGAACAGCCATCCCAATTACGGTTTGTTCTGAGCCTCTCACAAGGGACAGTTGGCCTACTACGATGTCGCCGAATTCACCAAGCAGATGAGTGCAAAGATTGTATGCTTAGATTGCAGCACTCATCGTAGGCTGCACATACACCTTAACGTTTTTTGGAAGTGAAACTGCGTGACACCATCTGCGTCGCTATTAGCTTGGCATAAAACCCTGAGTTTTTGCGTTGTCTTACTCTTCTCTCTCTCGTCAAATGCTTGGGCTGACTACCTGCCTTTGAACGGTGCGGAAGTGGCTAACAACATTGCCGAAATCCACATCACCGATGACGGAGTGCGGGTTCAGCTTGAGATCTTCATCGACGACGCGAAGCAATTTGAAGACCTGATACCGGATCAATGGTTTGCGGCTGATGTGTCCGCCCGTCCCAGCGCAGCGGAGAGGCTTTCAAATTTTTCCGAAACGGGTCTGTCCGTACGGCGAGGGGGCGGACGCGCGTTGCCAGTCCGCATAACGCGCGTTGAGCAGCGGATGCGGGTGGATCGTACAACACCCTTAACCGGATTGCGCGAGCCCATTACCGGGCGATTTTTCCCATCCCCCCCGGATGACCCGCGCGTTGTCTATGTTGAGCTGTTTTATGACTTTGAGGCAGCGCAGCCCGAGGTCATCGAAATCGCGCCGCCTGTTGACGCGCATGGGGCGCCCCGTGCCACCATTGGGTTTATAACTTTTGATCGCGGTGTGCCGGTTGCCAATTTTGCTTATCTGTCTGGCCCTGCGCGTCTGGGCATGGATTGGGATGATCCATGGTATTCAAAATTCGACAGCGTAAACTTGCGCCGGCATCATAAATCGGGCGTCACCACCTACCTCTACATTGAGCCTCGGGAATTGCGCCATGAGACCCTCATTCGAGTGCGCGACATTGATCCTTGGTTAGACCTGAACCTGACGTCGGGCCAACATTTGTCGCCACAACAGCAATCCGAGCTGAAAGCCAAAGCTGGATCGTTTCTAGCGGGGCGCAATCCCGTATCGATTGATGGCGACAACGTCGTCCCCGAAAGTTACCGCACGGAACTTCTAACGTTGAATACAACTGGCCTTCAGGTCGTTGGGCCAGAGCAAGACATTGGTGCAGACGAAGCCTTTCTGGGGGTTATCCTGTCTTTCCCTTGGCAAACGTTGCCAGAGAACGTTTCGGTGCAGTGGGATATGTTCAACGAGGTCATAGCCAAAGTCCCGGCAACGTCAACTGATCCGGCAGGGCCCTTCCTAAGCGGTGCAACAGTTGAGGATCCGAAGATTGCGTGGCGCAACCATTTGCGGACCTATCAAAATCCGACGGTCACGCCGCTTCCGGTTGGAGCGATTGGTCAGGTCGCGCTGCCAATCTTGTCTATTCTGCTTGTTGCAACGGCTTTGGGGGCAGGTTTTGTCGCGACGCGAACACACGGAATGCCTCGGCTCTTGGCGGTCGGTTTCTCTGTGGTATCAATCGGCGGCGCAGTTGTTGGTGTGGACCGTATGACAATTGATGTGCGCAACCCTTTGAGCCGCGTGCCGGAGGCGGCTCAGGCCACCGAAGCGTTCTCCTTGGTTTTGGCTGCAGTAAATGCCGCCAACCTCGAAGTTGATGCCCCCTCACGTGAAATTGCGCTTAGTCCAATTGTTGTCGAGGCAGCGCAGGCAGAGGTTGCCGCGGAACTCGACCGGGCGCTTGCCGTGCGCGTGCCCGGCGGCGGTGTGGCGCGCGTCACAGATGTAAACGATGTGCGCCTCAGCGACATTGGCCCGCTTGAAAGTGGATTTGGCTTCCGCGCCTTGGCTGAGTGGTCTGCCCGTGCCAAAGCAGGGCATTGGGGGCACACTCATCACCGCGCAATTGAGTATCGCGCATTGATCGAAATTCAAGACGTTGACGGCTTCTGGTCCCTCAGCGGCATCACAGTCCTTGAGGCAAAACTCCCAGATGCTTAAGTTCCTACAAATGCGCATGACACGCCGTTGGTTTGCGGTTTTCGTGCTTTCAACCGCCCTAATGGTGGCCTTTGGCATGACAACAAAGGTCGGTGCGCATTTCCTGCTAAACCTCAATGTCCGCATTTATCACATTGAGCATGTTCAAGATGGATTGATCGTGCATATGCGCACGCCGATGCCTTACCTTGTGGCCGACAAGCTTGGCAACACAGACGGCGATGCGCTGCCCGCACCTGCGCCATTTACAACCAATGCCATGATGGACGATCAGCTTGTGCATTTTGTTGATCCCGCATCTCTTACCGCGGATCCCTTGGGTATTGGACAAATCGCGGAAACAAGCTTGGTGCTGCTATTTGACGGCAAAAGGCAACGCGGCACCGTAGAAGCAGTGGAGGTCAGCGCGATTGGCAAGGAGCCTGCTTTTGCCACATTGGATGAGGCTCAATTAGCGCTGGCCACCACCTTCGAGCCCTCAAACCTGCCAAAAGATCTGTTTGTCGGGGATGCTGTGGTGGATGTGTCCATTCGATACACGACGCATGGCTATGTCGATGCCTACACTCTGGCCAGCCAGGTGGACCCGGGCCTTCCGGAGCAAGACAAGACCGCCAATCTAATTCTCGATTATGGCCCTGGCGAGCCAAAGGTGTCTCGCGCTCGCGGTCTTCTGTTAGAGCCAGTCGAAGTTTCTCGCTCCCGGATTTCGGCGATTGTAACGTTTGTCTGGGAAGGTATCCACCATATTCTCGAAGGCTTGGATCACGTGCTGTTTGTGGTGTGTCTGGTGCTGGGTGCGCAAACACTGCGCAGCCTTCTGGGGCGAGTCACAGGGTTCACAATTGGACACAGCGTGACATTGGTGCTGGGGTTCTTTGGTTTTGTACCCAAAGGAGAGTGGTTTGTCCCAGCCGTCGAAACCGGCATCGCAATTTCGATTATCTATGCAGGCATTTTGATTTTTCGAAATGGCAACGACGGCGGAAATGGCCGGAAGGTTTTTGTAGTAACATTGCTCTTGGGCCTTCTGCATGGACTTGGCTTTAGCTTTGTATTACACGACATCTTACAGGTGAGCTCTCCAAACATTTGGCAAAGCCTGCTGGCGTTTAACATTGGCGTCGAACTGGGCCAGGTGTTCATTGTACTGGCCATTTGGCCGCTGTTTGCAGTGCTCAAAACCCAAGCCCCGCGCCTTGATGTGATCACGAGAAACGGGGCCGCGATTGGCTGTATCGCCATCGCCCTCATGTGGTCCTTTGAAAGAACTGCCCAACTTGTCGCAACTTTGGGGTGAGATGAAGCCCCTTCGGTGGTGGGGAAATGAAATTCTCAAAAAATCCGACCTTCGCTGCAGTCTCTTCAAATGTCCGCTTTGGGCCGGTCGCGACGCCTGGGAGCAATTGAACAAGAGGGCAGCTAAGCGCAGTTAGCGACCTTTGCAAAGTTTGGACGATTTTCCGGAAGCGGACTTTGATCCTGATCGCGGCTAATGACGGCTCCGAGCCCAGAATAACCGATGCTGCAAGATGCATAAATGGCAACCAAGCGCATATAGTGGACTTCGTCGATGACAAGCCCCAATCGCGCCAGCGACCTGCGTGCTCACAGCCTCATTATCATTGGGATTAAACCGACCGGGTGATTCCCCCATCAACCCGGATATTCTGACCGGTGATGTAAGCTCCACCATCTGACGCCAGGAAGGCCACGACACTTGCAATCTCGCCAAGGGAGTTGCCGTAGCGGCCCATCGGGATCATCGAGCGGAATTCCTCTTTCTCTGGCAGGCTGTCAATGAACCCGGGCAGCACGTTGTTCATGCGGATGTTCTCGGCTGCGTATTTGTCAGCAAAGAGTTTTGTGAAGGCCGCAAGCCCGGCGCGCATCACGCCTGACGTTGGAAACACCGGGTTCGGCTCAAACGCGGCAAAGGTCGAAATATTGATGATCGCCCCGCCACCCTGCTTTTGCATGATCGGTGTGACGAGACGCGACGGGCGCACCGCGTTCAGGAAGTAGACTTCCATGCCTTCGTGCCATTCCTCATCGGTGAGCTCTAAGACCGGTGCACGCGGTCCATGGCCGGCGGAGTTCACCAAAACGTCGACACGGCCCCAGTGGTTCATGGCCGCATCGACCAGCTTTTGCAGGTCTTCTTCAGATTTGTTGGTGCCTGTGATGCCGACACCGCCAAGTTCTTTGGCCAGCGCTTCGCCTTTGCCGGAGGAGGACAGAATGCCGACCTTGAAGCCATCTGCAGCCAAGGCCCGCGCGCTATCTGCCCCCATGCCCGAGCCACCCGCTGTGATCAATGCAACTTTTTCCATATGCTTAGTCCTTTCCGGTATCGTCTGTGTTGAGGTTCAAATGCGCCATGCCGCTATTGCCCAGCTCTACAGCAGCAAACGGGCCACCGTGGTGGGTGTTGGCTGGATCATGAGGATCTAGCGGCCCTTCCGTGGCATAGATTTCTTCAGCAAATTGCTCGGCGTTGTCCTTGGGGTGGTAGCCCAGATGCTGCGCCTTGGCGTTGTCGACAGGTGTGCGGTCGTTGTCCGATACGCCGTAGACCACGCTGAAGCCGGTGATGGGCGTGGTGATCGAACGTTCCACCAACAGGATCAGATCGTCATAGCTAAGCCAGGTTCCCACGGCGCGCGAATTGGTCGGCTGCGCGCAGGACAGGATGCGCATGCAGACAGATTCCAGCCCGCGTTTGTCCCAGTAGAGCGAAGCGAGGTCTTCGGCGAAACACTTGGCCAGCCCGTAAAACGTGTCAGGCTTGTGGGGGGCATCAGTGCCGATGAAATCCGTCTTCTTGTGCATGCCCACGGCGTGGATGGACGAGGCATAGATGACCCGGCGCAGCTTGTTGCGATGGGCGGCCTCCCATACGGTGTAGGCACCATAGAAATTTGGCCCCCAAAGCACATCCATCGGGGCTTCGTCGCCGACCGCGCCGAAATGCACCACCATGTCCGCGCCTTCGAGCAGGGCAACCATGGCGTCGAGATCGGTGATGTCTGCCTTTACGTAGGTTTCATTCGCAGCAAGATTTGTGACGCTGTCCGCAATGTCCGAGGATACGAAGTCTTCGCACATCTTCGAAAGTGGCTCTCGCAGATAGGAACCAAGGCGACCAGCCGCGCCGGTAAGTACGATCTTTTTCATAAAGTCAGTCCTTTGAGGTCAGAAACAGCGCGAGCAATGCGATCCATTGCATCGCTTAGAACCTCTTCCGAGGCCGCTGTTGAAATTCGGAAAAAAGGTGAAAGCTCATAGGCGCTGCCGGGCACGGCGGCGACGCCTGCAGCATTCAGAAGATAGGCGGTCACGTCTGTATCTGTTTCAATCGTCTCGCCCTGAGGGGTCTTAGCGCCGATCAGCCCCGCGCAGCCGATCAGGCCATAAAACGCGCCACCCGGTGCGTCGAGTGTCAGGTCCGGGATCTGTGCCACACGCGCGACCACAAGGTCACGGCGCGCCTCGAACGCCCGGCAAAAGGCGCGGACAGTAACTTGTGGCCCGTTCAATGCGGCCGCGGCAGCCGCTTGGGCGATGGAACACGCTCCTGACGAGATTTGGCTTTGCACTTTGGTCATCGCCGCGATCAGTTCCTTGTGCCCGGCACCAAAGCCAATGCGCCAACCCGTCATGGCATAGGCTTTGGACACACCGTTGACCGTCAGGGTGCGGTCTTTCAAACTCGGGCAAAGCGCCGCAAACGATCGGAACACGCGCCCGTCAAACAGGATGTGCTCATAGATCTCGTCCGACAGGATCAGCACACGCTCATGATCGGCCAGCACGTCGCCGAGTGCCGTGATCTCGGCATCCGAGTAGACCGCACCCGACGGATTCGACGGTTGGTTCAAGAGCAGCCATCGGGTCTTGGGCGTGATGGCGTCGCGCAATTGATCAGGCGTCAGAAGAAAGCCAGCCTCAGCCGGGCATTCCAAAGGCACCGGCACGCCGCCGAGAATAAGCACAATGTCCTTGTACTGACCGAAATAGGGCGCGCAGAGCAGCACCTCGTCTCCCGGCTCCAACGTGGCCATGAAGGCGTTGAACAACACCTGCTTGGCCCCGTTCGACACGATCACTTCGTCCAGAGCGTAATCCAGAGCGTTTTCACGTTTGAACTTGTCCACGACGGCCTGCCGCATCGCGAGCGTGCCATTGGTCGGGGGATACTTTGTCTCGCCGCGCAAGGCCGCCTGATGCGCGGCCTCTTTAATGTGGTCCGGTGTGTCGAAATCCGGCTCGCCAAGACCGAGGTCGATGACATCTTCGCCGCGCGCCATGGCCTGTTTTGCAGCCTGGCTGACCCAGGCAGAAGCGGACGGTTTGACCTGAGCAAGACGTGATGAGGCGAAACTCATTGCAGCGCGCCTTTTGTTTGCGCCAGGGCCGTATCTGCGGCCCGTGCCAAAAGCCCCGTATCTGTCGCAATGGCAACAAAGGTGAAGCCCTCGTTCAACAGATCAGCCGCAAAAGTAGGGTCGGTGACCAAGGTGCCAACTGGCATGCCTTTGGCAATCAGTTTTTGCGCCGCCGGTTTAATCAAGGCCCATACATCCGGGTCCATCGGCTTGCCGAGTTTGCCAATATCGGCGGCAATGTCTGCAGGTCCAAAGAAGATACCGCTGACGCCATCAACCGCGCCAATCGCTTCGGCCTGTTCGACGGCAGCACGGGTTTCCAGTTGCAAGAGAACAGCGGTTTCGTCCTCCACCCGCGCCACATAATCGGTGATGCGCCCAAAGGCCGTTGCTCGGGTCGCGCCCGAGACGCCACGAACACCGTGTGGCGGGTAGCGCGTCGCCGCAACCGCCTGTTTGGCTTCTTCCACCGTTTGGATCATCGGAAACAACAGGCCCGGCGCGCCCAGATCCAATAGCCGCTTGACTGCAACCGCGTCGTTCCATTCTACACGCACGAGGGCCGTGGTCGGGGACGCCGCAAACGCCTGAAGCTGACCGAGTACGCTGAAATAATCGTTGGCGCTGTGCTCCATGTCGATCAGCGCCCAGTCGTATCCTGCGGTCGATACCACCTCTGCGGCGAAGTTGCTGCACAGGCTGATCCAAAGGCCGACTTGTTTCTCACCGGCTGCAATAGCACTGGTGAAGGGATTGGCGGGAAGATTCATCAGATAATGGCTTTCTCGATGATCGGCTTGTTTGCTGGGATCCGCTCATAGTTGAACGGTGTCAGGTCAAGCGCGCGGTATTCGCCGTAGGTCAGCCACTCGGCCGTCCCGCGCCCCATGGCAGGCGACTGCTGCAGCCCATGGCCGGAAAAGCCATTGAGGAAGATGAAGTTTGAAAGCTCTGTGTGCGGTCCCATGATTGCGTTGTGATCAAAAGTGTTCATGGCATAGTGCCCGCCCCATTCGGATTGCACTTTGATCGCCTCGAACTGCGGGATACGGGTCGCAAGAATGGGCCAGACGTGGTTTTCCCACATGGAGTGATCCATCGCATAATCGTCAAAATCTACCGCCGGATCATAATCGGAATGCCCGCCGCACTGATATGTCCCGCCGCCGTTTTCGCGGACGTGCACACCTGACGGGTCGATGGACAGCGGCAAGTCCTGATCCAGCGGTTGTTCGGCTTTGAAGATCCACGAATAGCGTTTGCGCGGCTCCACCGGAACGTCGATGCCCGCCATCTGGGCGGTGCGTGCCGCGCGCGGGCCGGACGCATTGACGACCTGACCACAGGCGATCACATCGCCAGAGGCGAGAGTGACGCTTTCGACGCGGGTGCCAGCAGCGTTGCGGGTCATCGCCACAACTTCGTTCTGAATCCATTCGACACCGCGCTCGCGGCTTTGACGTCGCCACCAGTCATTGACAGCGGCCCCATCCCAATAGCCTTCATCCACCAGGTTGATGGACCCAAGCACGATGTCGTCCACATTGTAGAAAGGGTAAGCGGTCCTGATCTCCTCGGGCGTCATAAGCTGAGTTGCCGCTCCAGCCGCCAGTTGCACTTGCTGGCTTTCGCGCAGCATATCGGCAAAGCCTTCGTTGTCGGCAAAATACATGTACCCGAAGGAGCGGATGCCAAGCTCCGGCACCCGGTCATCGCCACCCATATAGCTGCGGATGTTCTTGACGAAGTCGGCGGCAAACTGGCTGATCCGCACGTTCAATTCGGTCGAGAATTGCTGCCGCATGCAGGAGTTTGTGTGCGTGGTCGAGCAGTTCTCGTAGGTCATATCCCGTTCGACAACGAGGACCGAGCCGCTGAAATCCTTGTTGTCGGACAGGAACCAAGCGGTCGAGGCGCCCATAATGGCGCCTCCGACGATGATCACGTCATAGCTTTGCTTTGATGGGCTTTGGTTGCTCATATCTGGTCCCCCCTTGCGACGGCTTTTTGCACCGACGCGATGTCCTCGGCAGACAATCCATAGTCCGTCCGTGCTGTTTCCTCAGAAATATATCCTCGCGCCAGATCACGCTTCACAAGCTCACTTGGGCGTTCGGAAGGATTGCCGTAGCCAGCGCCCCCCGGAAAGGCCATCACCACCTTGCGACCGTGTGGGACGAATTGCTTGCCCTTGACCCGCATCGCTGTGCCATCGTCCTGCGCAATCGTCGTTGGTGCGCCATTCTGGCCGCCACGGCGACCCCGCGCCGGGTGCTGGCTGCGGTCGAACATGGCTTGGATGTCAAACTCGTGGCCTTCCTGCGCGCCAACTTCCATGTACTGCCCCAAACCGCCCCGCGTCTTGCCTGCGCCGCCGCTGTCGGAGCGCAATTCCTTGCGCCAGATGATGACGGGGCCTGCGTGTTCGGTGGCCTCAATCGGCATGGTCATGACCCCCGATGGGAAGGCTGTGGCGTTCATGCCATCGTGCTCGGGCCGCGCACCAGAGCCACCGGAGTTGAAGGTCAAAACTTCGGACCTGCGCGCATCAGCAGGCGCGGGTGCATCGCTGCGCGGGCGTAAAGAGACCTGGAAGTTGCACAGACATCCCGCGCCTTCGGCGGGCACCAGACCCGGCACGATCTTGTCAAAGGCGTCATAGACCGCATCCGGCACAAAATGCCCCACGATGTGACGCAGAGCGACGGGGGCGGGGTGCAGCGCGTTTACTATGGAGTTTTCCGGTGCTGTGATTTCAAACGGCGCAAGCGAGGCTGCGTTGTTCGGGATCTCCGGCGCAATCGCCACTTTGAGCGCATAACAGGCGTATGCCTTGGTGTAGACAAGCGGGCAATTGATGCCCTTCTTGTCGAGGCCGGACGTTCCTGTGAAGTCAGTAACGATGCGGTCCCCTTCCACGCTGACCTTGACCTTCAGCGTGATCGGCACGTCGAAACCGTCCATCGTCATCTCGCCTGTCGCGGAAGTCTGTGGAAGGGCGGCAATTGCCTCGATCGTTGCGCGGCGGGAGTTTTCGAGGATGAATTCGGCGATGCCGTCCAGATGGTCGAGGTCGAACTCCTCCATCATGCCGATCAGGCGCCGGTGGCCGATCTCGTTGCAGGTGGCCAGCGCGTAGATGTCGCCGATCAACTGATCGGGTTCCCGCACATTGCCCCTGATGATGCGGACAAGCGTTTCATCGACCTCACCACGATCAGCGAACTTCATGATCGGGATATACAGACCTTCCTCATAAACGCTTTGGGCATCCGCACCAAAGCCGCGCCCGCCGATATCGACGATATGCGCCGTGCAGGCAAAGAAGCCGACCAAAGTGCCGTTGTGGAAGGAGGGCGTGACCATGGTGATGTCATGCAGGTGCCCCGTGCCCTCCCACGGGTCATTGGTTATATAGACATCGCCTTCAAACATGTTCTGCCGCCCAATCCGGCGAATGAAATGCGCCACCGCATCGGCCATTGCATTGACATGGCCCGGGGTGCCCGTGACCGCCTGCGCCAGCATGTTGCCATGGGTGTCATAGACGCCAGCCGACAGGTCCCCAGCCTCGCGGACAGACGTGGAGAACGCCGTGCGCACCAGTGCCTGTGCCTGTTCTTCGACGACCGAAATCAGGCGGTTCCACATGACCTGATAGGCGACTTTCGAGTGGTCTTGGCTCATTTCGCTGCTCCTTTCGTCACCACATCGATACAACCGTCAGGCTGGCGGATGGCGTCCCGACTGGCGGGCACGATGATTGTCGTTTCAGCCTCGGTCACGGCAGCAGGACCATGCGCGCGCTGGCCTGTCTCCATGAGGCTCCTGTCGATAACATGGGCATCAAGGTATTTGCCGGATGCCGCATCAAAGAGCTGCCTTGTAGCGTTCAGCACAACAGGCGCGCTGCCGTCTGTGGTTTCAATGCGCGCGACGTCTTCCGGTGGCGTTGTTGCGTTCACCGACCAGACGGTGATTTCGATATTCATGCCCGCGACGGGACGACCAAACAGCTTGGTGTAATCCTCTTCGAACCGTGCCTCAAAGGTTGTGGCGTCGGGGTTCATCGCTTGCTCTTCGGTGAGGTCAATTGGGATTTCCCAACCCTGACCGGTGTAGCGCATGTACACCTTGAACTCCGACAGGATCGGGCTCACTTCATCGCAGGTGCGCACAAAGCCTGTTGCCTCGGCTTTGAGATCGGTCAGCAGGCTCTTGATCTTGTCCGCATCGAAATCGCTCAGCTTCATATAGACCGACCGGTTGGCCTCGAAGCTGAACGGCGCGCGCAGGAAACCAATGGCAGAACCGACACCTGCGCCAGGCGGCACAAGCAGCCGCTCAACCCCAAGCTTTTCGCAAAGACGCCCAGCATGCAGAGGTGCTGCGCCGCCAAAGGCGATCATGGTGTACTCGCTCAGGTCTTCGCCATTCTCAACAGCATGGACACGCGCCGCATTGGCCATGTTTTCGTCCACCACCTCGGCTACGCCAAAGGCGGCTTCGACCGCTTCCATGTCCAGAATGTCACCGACATGTGCGCTCAACGCTTTCTCAGATTGATCGGGGTGCAGGGCGATCGAACCACCGGCAAAATTGTCCGCGTCCAACTTGCCCAGCACAAGATCAGCATCTGTGACACCCGGTCGTGTGCCGCCACGCCCATAGCAAGCGGGGCCAGGTTCGGACCCGGCACTTTCCGGGCCGACACGGATTTGCCGCATGCCGTCTACATGGGCAAGGCTTCCGCCGCCCGCACCAATTTCGACCATATCGATCACCGGGATCGAGATCGGCATGCCCGAGCCCTTCTTGAAGCGATACGTGCGCGCGACCTCGAACACGCGGCTGGTTTTGGGGGTCTGGTTCTTGATCAGGCAGATTTTGGCCGTGGTGCCACCCATGTCGAACGATAGCACCTTGTCCAGCCCATAGCGCGCCGCGATATTTGCTGCGAATACTGCGCCCCCGGCAGGTCCACTCTCGACCAGCCGAACTGGGAAATCGGCAGCATTCTGGATCGAGATGATCCCGCCGCCTGAATGCATCAGGAAGATGCGGCAGGTGACACCTTCACGTCGCAGGCGTTCTTCTAGCCGCCCAAGATACGAGGCCATCAAGGGCTTGATATAGGCGTTTGCGACGACCGTATTGAACCGCTCGTATTCCCGCATCTGGGGCGAGACTTCCGAAGAGATCGACACCGACACATCCGGCAGCTTTTCAGCCAGCACCTCGCGCACCAACTCCTCATGGGCAGGGTTGAGGTACGAGTGGATCAGCCCCACGGCGACGCTTTCAAAACCCGCTTCCGCGATCCGGTCCACCACTGCCTCTACATCCGCGCGATCCAGACCGACGAGGATTTCGCCTTTGGCGTTTACCCGTCCCGGGACAGTGAAACGCATCTGACGTGGCAACAGCGGTTCAGGCAGGTTCAGGTTCAGGTCGTATTGTTCAAACCGGGACTCCGTCCGCATCTCGATCACATCACGGAAGCCTTCGGTTGTGATCAGCGCGGTTTTGGCTCCGCGCCGTTCGATAAGCGCGTTGGTGGCCAGAGTTGTTCCGTGGATGATCTGCTCAATGGCTGAGGGATCCACACCAGCCTTGGCGCAAACCTGATGCATACCGTCGATGATGGCGTTTTCCGGCGCAGCATAGGTCGTCAGGACTTTGATCGAGAACTGCTCGCCGCCCTTTTCGAGGACGACATCCGTGAAGGTGCCGCCAATGTCGACGCCCATGCGAATAGATTCGGCCTTCATTACGATCTCCACTGCAGCCCGATGAACTCATGGCATTAGCTCCCGCAGAAGAGCAGAAATCAAATCAATAGATTTTCTATACCTGATAAATTGAAGCTATCCTATGCCTCCACTGGCCGAACGGATGCAGCGATCTCACAAGCCTTGGCAACGAAGCGCGGTGCACGATCCGCGTTGAAACGGGCAAAAAACGCAAGCGGTGGCGCAATCCAATCCGACTTGAGAGACACCAAATGTCCGTCTTTAATCTCCTCCGAGACCAGGGAGCGGGGCAGCAACGCAATCCCCAAGCCTTCATTGACCATCGGAAGGCACGCGGACAAAGCGCTTGAGTGAATAATCTTGCCCGCGTCATAGCCCTCCGTTGCAGCAAGATCGTGCAGCGCACGCGCAGCGCTCGTATGACGGGCATGGGTCAAGACGGCCTTGTCAAAGAAACGCGCGACCGATGTCCCGCCTGCTAGCTCGTTTGCAAGGTCCGTGTTGGCGACCCAAACATAAGGTTCCTCGGACAACGCCTGTTCGCCGGTGGCTTGAAATGCAAACGGACCATTCTGCAGCGCCAGATCGAGCCGTCCTTCGCGCAAGCGCTCGTCAATCTGACGGGATAGATCGACCTCCAGCTCGACGCGCAGGTTTGGGTACTCTTGTCGCAAAAGCCGCAGGAACGTTTGCAGCCATGTGCAAGCCACAAGTTCTGTGACACCAAGCCGAAGGCGTTCTTCGATCAACTCTTGACGTCCCGCCGCCTCCAACAGGGCTTCTCCGGCGCGAAGAATGTCCCGTGTTAGAACGAGGAGCTCCCGACCCTTCTCGGTCAGGCGTACTGAACCTGCGTCTCGATAAAGGAGCGCAACATCCAAAGCCATTTCCAGAGCAGAAATCCGGGATGAGATGTTAGGTTGCGTCGTTCCGAGAGCAGTTGCGGCGGCTCGGAAGGTGCCAGTGTCCACAACAAAGGCAAAAGCTTCGAGTTGCTTTAGTGTGATCTGACTTTTTATCATTTTGGCCTACAGAATCAGTTTTCATGATCATGGACGGCTCCGATTTTTCAGCAACTTTAATCGGGAGGACACCACTCTTCGATCACGTGGCTCTGTCCGCAAAGTGAGGTGAGCAGACCTTAGTTTTGCCGGGGGCAAGGTCCAAATTGTCCCGATCTTTCCAGTTCGTAACCCGCGCGACAAAGGTCGGCTATCGGAAATTCGCGTTCTGGGCTGTAAGTCCAAGTTGGGCTGGGAGAAGACCTTCGGACATAAAAGCTAACCCCAGAAATTGCCTGCCATGCGACAACGAGAGGTACCAATGTCGACATTGCGCAGATCGCGCACTTTGCAAAGTTTAGCAAACGGCCCACATCTGTCTCTTGCGCATCTCTAAACAAATGGCAGCTACGCTGAAAAAGTCGCTACCGAGCGTGTTCTATAGATCGTGCAACTCGAAATCCGTTTACGGTATTGCCCAGTTGCCTTCCAAGGCCGGGCCAAAAAGCCAAAATACAGCCCGCGCTGAACCCTGCGAAACTACTTGAGCTTTTCCCGCGCCATCGCTGCGTAGATTGGGCAATCTGCATAAACCACGGCGAAGGCCTCAAACACCGCCGAACTTTCGCTCTCGCGCACATCTTGCCAGGTTTGTTGAGCGGCCCTGCAAGTGGAGAGGTCAGCCCCCGCCTTTGTACCCGTGGCGCCACCGCTTGCGGACACAGATTTTGCCAAAACGGTTTCGCAGTTGTCCGGCGATTGAACGACCTCTGACAGCGCCGAGAAGAACGCAGAATGTGAAATGTCAGTGGTTTCCGAGGCCAACAAATCGTCCAAACATGGACGGTTTTGTGCCTGTGCCGCTGATATCGCACCAAGAACCCAAAGAACCAAGGCAAGTCCAAGAGTTTTGTGCATCTTTATGGCCTCACTTTCGCGTCCGCGAATTCGATAAACAAATGACGGTTGTCAGATTGGAGTCCGGACAATACTGTTCGCAAACAAACATTTAAGGCAAGTGCTAATGACACCCTTCTGCTCCATCAGCCACATGATTGTTGGGGCGGTTGCCAGCCTCGGCATTTTGACAAGCGCTCAAGCGCAGGATTTCGCGTTTGAGACCAGCGGGCAGTTTACGCCGACGTGCAGCACCGGATTTTCAGGGCGGCCAGCAGCAGAGGGCATGTCTTTTCAATTTGAAACTACCCTTTCGCTCAACCTTCTGCTCGGAGAGCCCGTTGTACGATCCAGCTTGGCATGGCGTCCTGTCGGTTTTGGCGTGACCTGTATTCAACCTTATGGGCAGGATGAATTGGTGCGACTGGTATCTGTTGATCAGTATGACCCAGAAGGGCTTGCCCATCCCATCGACGTCGATCTTGTGGCCGAACTAATCGTTCCGTCCTCGCCCAATGGCCGTGTCTTTTTGCCATTCAATCCCGGCGCTCTGTCAAGAAACGCCGGCGAGCCCGGATTTAACACCGCCGGCTCCCCCAACTGGGACACGCTGTTCTTCACCCTTCCGGGATTGGGCTCTGATTTCTGGGATACAGAAAAATACGCCTTCTTGAGCGCCGAGGCTGCCAAGGATATCTTCTCGGCCGGTTTTGACGTGGCGCAAATCCATGTGGCTCAGGCAGACTTTGACCTGACCGAGCTGAAATCCAACTTCGGCGCGCAGGTTGATACCGCATCCGCCCTCGTCAAAGTCGCCAACCGGCTGGAACAGTGGGGACGCGAGACATTTGACAGCTACCCCGACGGTGTCGCAGCCCGAATTGCTGCGAATACGCAGCTGGACGCTCCCGAACAGGTCGTCGCACTCCGCAACACAATTGATGATATTCAGGACCTGCACGACCAATTGCAGCAACAGTCAGGCGATGCCGACAGCAAGACGACCATTGATCGGCAAAAAGCGGATCTGGCGCCGTTTCTGGACGAAATTGATACAACCAACAAAGACGAAACGTTTCTCAGACTGCTGTTGAACGCGAGCACACGTGCGGTGCAAAAAGACCGTGACGACATCGCGGCGAAAACCGAAAATCAACGCCTTGTAGCGCAGGAGATCGAGGCGCGGCTTGCCGCGTTGCAGGAGGAAGATGGCGCATCTCAAATCCCTGCAAATCCGGACTTGGATAGCAAGTTTGAGTTCGTGAAATACCTGACCTCGCATCAACAACAGTCGTTCACCATTCCGGATTTTATGTGCAATTCAGACATGTCCTCGCTGGAAATTTCCAGAAGGGTCATCGAGAAACATAATGGTGAAATACCCGGCTGGACACGGCATTTGGGGAGCGCGGGCTCCCCAACAATACGCAAAATCAAACACTACAGCGCCGATTACCAAGTCACTTTCGATCTTTATCGCGTCAACGGCCAATTTGTCTGCGTCAGTATAGAGATGGATGTTGGGAACTCTCCGGGAGGTTGGAAAGAGGAGATGAAACAAGAGGTGCTGTTTGAGTTTTTCGACGCCACCGGTCAAAAAATAGCCGAGCGCGTCATTGATCGACCGTCACCGCTGAACGGCCCGCACAAGTGGGGATACGGTCATTTTCAAACAATGGTTTCGGAGGATCTAAACGACCCAAGTGTCTATTTCTTGTTTAGGGTCATGGGGCGCAAAAGTTTTTCTGAATACGACATCAGCGGCGCCACACTGAATGCAATCCCCGGAATTTTAACCGTGGGCCAAGAATACAAAGTAGAAATGTCGCCGCCGGTGCTTGCCGATACCCCCCGCGAAGCAAAACATTTCATCACGTATGTGCAAATGTTGGGAACACCGCACTTGATTGTGTACCCGCCTGGCCAGGTTACCGCCCTAACGTATGATTTTAGGATGCAACTGGCAGATACGCGTCGGGCCCTTTATGAAAAGGGATCCGACCACCTTGGGTATCGGTACGCGACCAAAAATACATTTTCCTTAGTTGACGACGGGGAATTCTTTGTCGCCTTTGATGGCGTACTGCTCACGGACCAAGCCCGCCGAGATCCGGGAAAGCGCGTACCTGAAATCGTATGGCCATGGCACATCTACCCGAGCCTTGATGGAGAAGTACTGCTCAAAAGTGCTAAATCGGGGTTCCATCGCTGGGGTGGGGGAGACTTGAAGATCGATTGGTATCCGATGGAGCCGTTTGATGGTTGGGTGCGGGGATACCTGTATCGGGCGACCGGAGATGAAATCACGTTTTACAACGGAATGGGCGTCGAGTTGGCGCGCGTCGATGGCAAACTCATCGACCGCGCCGACCATACTTTGTACGTCGTCAGATGAGTTCTGACTTGGCGCTATTCCCCCAACAGCTTGGCCAACAGCTCGGCGGCAACCTCGTCCCCTTCATCCGCGGCCCTTTGATACCAGTAAAGTGCCGCGGCTGGATCGCCGTTTTCATGCTTCAGGCGGCCATATTTGCGCATTGATTTCACATGGTCCTGTTCGGCCGCCAACCCAAAATAGTATTGCGCTCGGTCTCTGTCTGGCGCGGTGCCTTTGCCATGAAAATACATCGCCGCCACATTGTGTTGCGACCATTTATCTCCGGCATCAGCAGAACGTTCGTAAAGCGACAGCGCGCGTTCATAATCAAGCGGATAAGCCCCACTGTCTCCGCTGAGGATCAGGGCTGCCCAATACATTGCATCGATGTCTTGATTGTCCTCAATGGCCATCTCGAACCAGCTCATGGCAGTGTCCAGATCTTTGGAGACCAGCGTGCCTTCGCGATATAGCTTACCCAGTGCTATTTGCGCAGAGCCATAGCCAGCGTCTGCAGCAGCCCTATAGAGCTTTAGCGCAAGCTCCGGATCGTCCGATTTTACTCTTTGCGCCAGATTGTATTGCGCCATTGGGAAGCCCGCCTTGGCTGCTTCAGCATACCACTTGAGACTTTCACCGGAGTTTTTTTCGGTCCCTCGGCCTCGCTCATACGCAATTGCGAGGGTATTCATGGCCAATGCACTTCCTTCTTCTGCCGCGATGCGCGCTTGGTCAGCAGAGGCACCATAATCGCCAGACAGCAAAAGCGCGCGCGCATAGACCGCGCGCACTTCAGGATTGAGGGTGTCGGTGGCCTTATATGCTTTCTCGCAAGCTTCCAAGGCGGGTTCGACCATCACATCCCGCCCCAATACGCCCAAAAAATCCTCAAGCTGGAACGGCGCACTAGCCAATGTGAGGCACGTTTCCTCGTCCAGTGAATATGCATCGGATGGCATATCGTGAGTGAGAACCTGACTGTTACCCGTTGCGGATTTCAGCTGCGCCAGCTTTTCCTCTGCAAGGCTTAAATAGATCGGGCAAGCAGGGAAAGTAGATGCAAAACTCTCTAGAGCAGCGATAGAGCCACTCTCTCTAACGTCAGGCCACATTGCGCGTGCGTCCGCACAAAGTTTGCTTTCGGCGAATGCTGGTCCAGAAATAACGGCCAAAGCCGCCGTGGTAAGAAGAAATTTTTGCACCTAAATAATCCATTTCGCTTAGGAAATTCGTTGTTGATTGCAAACGTAGTTCAGCTCAGATGTCTTTCCAAGACAAATGGCTCTGTGCAAGAGAAGGAAACAATGGTGAGCAGCTACCTAGATGGGCGGATTACACTTACCGTTGGCCCACGCCCCGGCAAGCGTTCAGTTGGTGCGCTCCAAAACCTTGGACTAACCCATTGCTGCACGTTGCTCAGCGCAAGGGAAGGCGCGGAGCAAGTCCGAGACCTCTGCAAAAAGTTGGGCAATGAGGAGCAGCCCTGTGAGTGGCTTTGGCTGCCGATCGAGGGCGGTAATATAGCAACGCTTCAAGCCACAGATCTGAAGACCCTGATGGCGGAACTTATCAGTGCCATCGAGGCGCAAAAAGCCCCGCACGTTTGTGCGTCGTCAGAGTTTTTGGAACCAAGGGCGGCCTAAACTAAGAGAGAGTTCGGCTCATCTGGTTGGTTTGATTA
>NZ_CANLRL010000014.1 GCF_947493595.1 uncultured Shimia sp.
ATCGTTGAGTAATTACGCCTAGCGTAATTCAGACGACAGACTACGAAAAGGCCGCCCATTGGGCGGCCTTTTTGCTTGGAGCATGCGAGGGATTTATGCGCCCGCCTGCACCCAGGCCACGGCCTTGTCAAAGTCATCTGCGCCAAAATGCTGTGCATTCACACCGAAGGCGTGTTTGCCCACTTTGGACGCCATGTTTTGCCAGCCGGCATCACCCACGATGGCCGCACGCGTCAATTGATTCACATGCGCGCTCGCGAGGGCAAAATGATCCCGCAAAGCCCCCAATCCTTGCCAGCCGTCAAATTCCCGCAGGTCAATCACCAAGCCAAACTGACTTTTGCCCGCCAGAAGATTGTCGAGGTCTTCGGATTTGCCTTCGTAGATCTCGCTGTCGAGTTTGCCCATCAGGCGCACGCAGACGGTGCTGTCATCCACCGCGTCGATCTGGATAGATCCCAGGCTTTCGCGCAACCATCGACGGGCGTCCTCGGCCTCTGACAGGCCAAAAAGCGCCACCGGGCAGGGCATCAGCACGCCAAATACCGAAATCAGCCGTTTCATGGTGGCATCGTCCGTGGCAATGGCACAGCGGTCAAAACCACGCCAATGTTTGAACCCCATGCGGCTGTCCTGCCACATCGCTCCGGCTGTAAAATCGCCAGGGCCGCCGTCCAATTTCACCAAGAGACGGATGTTCTCTGACTGCTCAATGGCGTGGTCGATCGCGGGCGTCAGTACGTCGGTGTAGTCGCTTTCGGTTATGGGGGCGGTCATATGGACCTCGAGAAATCCCGGCCCACCTGCTTCAATCACTTCAATCATGTCATCACCTCAAAACAATCGGTGTCTTCATGGTTGCACATGGTGCACTGACAGCCCAACAAAACTTTGTCAGTTTGGTCTGATGTGCAAACCGGTGGAGAAAATCGTTTCAAAGAAATGGCTTAACTTGTTCACAAAAAAGTGTGCTGATCTTGCTTTTGCGACCCGCATGGAGTGACACTGTTCTATGCACCCGCGCCATCGTCGCGGATTGAAGAACAGGGGAATAGTCATGAGACACATGTTAAGCGCGGCCGTCTTGGCCGCTGTTTGTGCTGCACCTGTCGCAGCCGAAGATTTCAAATGGGCGGGCACAACCGATCCACAAACCATGGATCCACATGCGGTGAACTCTGCGCCGGTTCTGGGGTTCCTAAACAACGTCTATGAAGGCCTTGTGCGTCGGGGCAAAGACATGTCCATCGAGCCTGCTCTGGCGACAAGCTGGGAACCCATTGGCAACGGGGAGGGCTGGCGCTTCCATCTGCGTGAAGGCGTGACCTTCCACGATGGCAGCAGCTTTGATGCCGAGGATGTGCTGTTTTCTTACGACCGCGCGTCCAACGAAGTGTCTGATACACGCAGCTGGTTTTCGCCGGTGTCCGAGGTCAAAATGGTCGACAGCAAGACCATCGACATTCTGACCAAAGCTCCAAACCCAATTTTCCCCGACAGCATTGCCAACTGGATGATCGTGGACAAGGGCTGGGCCGAGGCCAACAACGCCGCGCTGCCGGACAAAGAAAACGGCAACTACGCCACGCTGAATGCCAACGGCACGGGTGCGTTTATGGTGACGGAACGTGAGCCGGGCCTGCGTACACAGCTCAAGCCATTTGACGGCTGGTGGGACGACGCCACGCACAACATCACAACAGCAGAGTTTACCCCGATCCAGAACCCGGCAACCGCCGTGGCAGCATTGCTGTCGGGCGAAGTGGACATGATCAATCCGGTGCCGATTCAGGATGCCGCGCGTCTGCAAGGTCAAGAGGGCATACAGGTCATTCAGGGCATTGAGGCTCGCGTGATTATGCTGGGTTTTGCCCAAGAATCTGACGTGCTGAAATACGGCGCGGATGCCGGCAAGCCAAACCCATTCAAGGACGCGCGTGTGCGTGAGGCTGTGTCCAAAGCGGTGAACGTGGACGCGATCTTGAAAACTATCATGCGTGGCAATGCCGAACCAGCGAGCCAGATGGTCAGCCCGGCGATGCGCGGTTATTCCGCGGCCAATATGGACCGTCCAGCCTATGACGTGGACGGCGCCAAAGCGCTGCTGGCTGAAGCTGGCTATGCTGACGGTTTTTCTTTTGGCCTAAAGTGCCCAAACAACCGCTACCTGAACGATGAAGCGGTGTGCCAGGCTGTGACCGCGATGCTTGCAAAAGTAGGGATTGATGCCCAGCTGGACGCGATGCCGGTGTCGAACTACTGGCCAGAGCTGCGTGCGGATAACTTCGACATGTATCTGCTGGGCTGGTCCCCGGGCACCTTTGACGCAGAGCACCCAATCCGCTTCCTGGCGCATACACCAAACTCCGAGAAGAAACTCGGCAGCTGGAACTTTGGCGGTTACTCCAACGCCAAGATCGACGAGATGTTGCCGATGATCCAATCGGAGATCGACGACGGCAAACGCCAGATGATGCTCGACGAATCCGCCGCGATTCTGCAGGCGGAAACAGCCTATGTGCCGATGTACGTACAACCTCTGGTTTGGGGAACACGGGACAACGTCACTTTGACACAGCGCCCGGATAATTTCTTTATCCTCCGGTGGGTGAACGTGCAATAATACTGCCTAAAAATGAGGCAGCGGGCAATGTTCGCTGCCTTGTGCGCTGCACTTGACCTGCGCCCTTTGAGAGCGCAAGGCTCGCGCCAATAAAAAATAAAGGGACGCAGTGATGCTGACGTATGTCTTGAAAAGAGTACTACAGTCCGCGTTGGTTCTTCTGGTCGTAGGCCTTGTGGCCTTCAGCATGTTTCGGTTTGTCGGGGATCCGATCGACAACATGCTTGGTCAGGAACGCACCGATGCTGACATCGCCCGCCTACGGGCGGACCTCGGGCTGGATCAGCCCTTTCCCGTGCAATACTACAAGTTTCTTGAAAACGCCGTGCAGGGCGATTTTGGCGTAAGCTTCCGCCAAGGCCGCCCGGTGGCGGAAATCCTTGTGGAACGCGCGCCTGCAACGCTGGAATTGGCGGCTGTCAGTGGCTTCCTGGCGATCAGTATTGGCATCGGGCTTGGGGTGTTCACCGCCATTCGCAAGGATGGCTTTCTGGCCAATATGATCATGTCAGTCTCCCTCATAGGGGTGTCCCTGCCTACCTTCCTCATAGGTATCTTATTGATCTACCTATTCTCTGTGGAGCTGGGATGGCTCCCCTCCTTTGGACGCGGGGAGGTCACCCATATTGGGTGGTGGAGCACGGGGCTGTTGACCTCATCAGGGCTTAAAGCCTTGATCCTGCCGTCTATCACACTGGGGCTCTATCAGATGACCCTGATTATGCGGCTTGTCCGCTCTGAGATGCTCGAAGTGTTGCGGCAGGACTATGTCCGCTTTGCCCGCGCCCGTGGTCTGAAAGAGCGCACAGTGAACTTCCGCCACGCCTTGAAGAACACGCTGGTGCCGGTGATTACCGTAACTGGCTTGCAGCTTGGCTCGATCATCGCTTTTGCGATCATCACGGAGACCGTGTTCCAGTGGCCCGGTGTTGGCCTGCTGTTCATCAACGCCATCCAGTTTGTCGACATCCCGGTGATGGCCGCCTACCTGATGCTGATCTCGGTGATGTTTGTTGGCATCAACCTGATTGTCGACCTGCTGTATTTCGCAATTGATCCGCGCCTGCGCACGGATGGGAAGGGGGCGCACTGATGTCTGACCAAACTTCAACCGCTCCGCAGTCGCGCCTAGCGAAGGCTTTGGACAGCGATTTTGTCTACAACTTCCGCCGGTCTCCGGTGGCGATTGTGTCGTTCCTTGTGGTGATGCTTTTGGTGCTCAGCTCCGTCTTTGCGCCGCTGATCGCGCCTCACAATCCGTTTGACCCAAGCTCACTGGATCTGATGAACGGTTTCACCGCGCCGATGGCGCCCAATGACTTCACCGGTGATGTCTTTTGGCTGGGCACAGATGACCAAGGTCGCGACGTGTTCTCCACCATCCTCTACGGCATGCGTGTGTCACTGTTTGTCGGCTTTGCCGCTGTGAGCTTCGCCATGGTGCTGGGCATCACATTGGGCCTCGTGGCCGGCTACGTAGGTGGCTGGGTGGAAACCATCATCATGCGGGCGGCGGATGTACAGCTGACCTTCCCAGCCATTCTGGTGGCGATGTTGATTTTCGGGATTGCCAAAGGCGTCATCCCAATTCAGCACCACGATCAGATGGCTATTTGGGTGCTGATCGTGGCGATTGGTCTGTCTGACTGGGTGCAATTTGCCCGCGTGGTGCGAGGTGCAACCTTGGTGGAGAAAGACAAAGAGTACGTGCAGGCCGCACGTATGATTGGCCGTGGCCGCGGCATCATCATGCTGCGTCATATCCTGCCAAACGTGCTCTCGCCGGTGTTGGTCATCGCGACCATCTCTTTGGCGCTGGCGATCATCGCAGAGGCAACGCTGTCGTTCCTCGGTGTGGGCGCGCCACCCACCCAACCCTCACTGGGCACCTTGATCCGTATTGGTCAGGGCTACCTGTTCTCTGGCGAATGGTGGATCATCCTGTTCCCATCCGTCACGCTTTTGGCCCTTGCGCTGTCTGTGAACCTGTTGGGTGACTGGCTGCGCGATGCATTGAACCCGAGGTTGCAGTGATGAGCGATACAGTCCTAGATATCGAGGGCCTCTCGGTCCATTTCCCAACCCGCCGCAAGCTTTTTGTGGCGGTCAACAAAGCCAATCTCGCAGTGGAGCCAGGGGAAATCCACGGTCTTGTGGGGGAATCCGGCGCGGGTAAATCCACCATCGGCGCCGCCGTGATGGGCTTGCTGGAACGCCCCGGCCATATCGCCGAAGGCTCCGTGAGCTTTAAAGGCGAGCACATCAACGGGCGCGATGCGGATGGCATGCGGGCGCTGCGGGGCGCGAAGATCTCTATGATCTTCCAAGACCCGCTGACCTCGCTTAACCCGCTTCTGACCGTTGGCCAGCAGTTGGTGGAAACCATCCAATTCCACCTCAAGCTTTCTGAGGCAGACAGCAAAAAGCGCGCGATCGAGCTTTTGGATAGGGTTGGCATTCCCAACCCCTCTGAGCGGATTGATCAATACCCACACCAGTTCTCTGGCGGTATGCGCCAGCGGGTGGTGATTGCGCTTGCGTTGTGTTCCGAACCGGATGTGATCATTGCGGATGAGCCGACCACCGCGCTTGACGTGTCGATCCAGGCGCAGATCCTTGAGTTGATCAAGGAACTGGCGCGGGAGCGTCAGACTGGCGTGATCCTGATCACCCACGACATGGGTGTGATCGCGGACACCACCGATAAGGTGACCGTGATGTATCAGGGGCAAGTGGTGGAAAGTGGCACAACAGAACAGGTGCTTGGCGCGCCGGAACATGAGTATACCAAGTCGCTCATTGCCGCTGTGCCACGTCCAACTCTGAAAGTGCACCGTTTCCCGCAGCTGTCTTATGGCGGCCGTCAGATTGCGTTCCACATCGACGATCTGGCCCGTAATTGGGAACGTCCGGAACCCACCAAGTCCGGCACGTTGCTGAAGGTTGAAGGACTGACCAAGACCTTTTTGGCCCGCAATGCGATCATTCCCTCGCGGCGCAAATATTTCACCGCGGCGGATAAGGTCAGTTTTGACATTCGCGAAGGTGAAGTCTTTGGCATCGTTGGGGAAAGTGGGTCTGGCAAGTCGACCGTCGCGCGCATGATTGCGACGCTCTATCAGACCAACGGTGGTAAGATCTTCTTTGATGATGAAGAGATCACGCAACTGAAAACTGCCAAGGATCTGGAGAGCTATCGCCGCCAGATCCAGATGATCTTCCAGGACCCGTTCTCCAGCCTCAACCCGCGTATGCGTGTGGATGAGATCATCGCGGAACCGGTGAAGCACCATAAGCTGCTGGAAGGCGCCGCCATTCAGCACCGCGTGGATGAGCTTCTGGAACGTGTGGGGCTGGGCTCTGAAGCCGGGCGCAAGTACCCGCATGAGTTCTCCGGCGGTCAGCGTCAGCGGATCTCGATTGCGCGGGCTTTGGCCACACAGCCGCGCTTCCTGATTTGTGATGAGCCTACCTCGGCGCTCGACGTGTCCATTCAGGCGCAGATTTTGAACATCCTCAAGGATCTTCAGGAACATCTGGGGCTGACCATGCTGTTCATCAGCCACGACCTGCCGGTGGTGCGCCAGATGTGTGACCGTGTTGGCGTGATGCGTCAGGGGCAAATGGTGGAGGTGGCGGACACCGAAACACTGTTTGCTGCGCCCAAAGAGGCCTACACGCGGGAACTTTTGAGCTTGATGCCCAAGCTTGAGGGTCTCTCCACCGAAGGTCTCGAAGACGAGATTGTATAATCAGAAGACGCCGCTCTAAGGAGCGGCGTTTTTCATTTGAGGGTGCGACCAAGCAGATGCTGGTATCACTGTGGGGCTGCTGGCAGAGTGTCCGTGATATCCAAGGGACCCCGTCATGACAGTGCGCACAACAACCGCTATCCCAGAACAACGCGATGGCGAAGACCGCCTGACTTTCGATCCAATGGAACGCATAGATGCGCAGCTGCGGTTTATCGGAAAGATTGAAACCCCGTGGCGACGTGGTGATTGTCCCAAAAATGTGACCCGCGCGCGGGAAACAGGGCAGGGTGCCCGCGTCATCTTGGAGCCGGGTTTTGCAAAAGGCCTAACCGGTCTGGACGTGGGGCAGGGGATTTTGCTGTTTTATTGGATGCATCGGGCGCGGCGCGATCTGATCACGCAACGACCCCGTCATCGTGACACGGCAAGTGGTACTTTTGCACTGCGCTCCCCCAACCGGGTGAACCCAATTTCATTGGCGGCGGTGCGCATCACGTCCCTTGATTTGGAAGCGGGGATTATCGGCATCGACGCCATAGATTGTTTCGACGGGACACCTTTGCTGGACATCAAGCCCAGTGCGCCGGCAGTGGATGTCCCGCCGGAGCTGTGAGTGACTGTTGTTAGCGTGCCAGAAAACGGGGACGGATTGGCGCGGTATGCGGCCAAATCCGGCGGTTTTTGTTGCCCGAAGCTTTTGGCTTCACAGCAAAATCCTCATCGCCGCAGGCTGCGACTATGAAGGCACCGGTACGATTCGCCCGACGCGCTGGAGGGCGCACGTCTTGCGATGGACTGCGTGGTAGCACCCAGACTGACAAATGTGTTTTTGTCATTGATCCCATTCCCTTACGAACCGCGCCTAGAAGAGAGAATCGATTGAGACAGGAGCGGTGATAACGACACAGGAAAACCGTAGTTCGAATTGGTTAATGAAGAGTCAGTGGTTAAGCGCAGCTTTGCAAAAGTCAGATTTTTTGGGATTTTTGCCCGCAGTGTTGACGCGCGACATGATTGGGCTTGCCGATGGCAATTGTGGCCTGATAACGCTGTCTGGCTATGACTTTGACCTCGCGATCATATGACATGGGCCTGCGCCCGGATGTGTTCTCCGCCATGTTTGAGGCGTGGGCGTAGCCATGAAACTGGACGATCGCGATATTCAAATCCTGTCTGTGTTGACGCGTGAAGGCCGCATCACCAAAGCGGCTTTGGCAGATAAAATTGGCCTCTCTCCAACCCCTTGCTGGGACCGGTTGAAAAAGTTGGAAAAGGCCGGGCTGATCGAAGGCTACGGTGCGCGCATCAACCTAAAAAAACTTGCCCCCAGCGTCACCGTGTTTGTCTCTGCTGAAATCGCCGATCACACTGCGGCCAGCTTTCGGGCTTTTGAAGCCGCGATGCAGCGTTATGACGAAGTGGTTGCCTGCTGGGCGCTTGGGGGCGGATTTGACTATCTGCTGCAAATTGTCACCAGCGATATTGATGCCTATCAGCGCTTGATCGACGAAATGCTCGATGCCCGCATCGGCCTGTCACGCTATTTTACCTACATTGTGACCAAGCCGGTGAAAGAGCACGGCGCGCCGCCGTTTGATATTCTGCTGGGCGCTTCTGAGGACAGCTAAATCTTCTGTAATCGGCTAGAACTTCGGACAAATCCTCTGTCTGCTTACGGCATTTTCTCCTCAACTAGAGGAGACACCCCCCATGACGCAAACCGCGCTTTCCGCTCGTGCAGACATCACCAACAAGGCCCTTGTGCGGTCCTTTTCCTACATCAACGGCAAATGGCAGGCCGCCAAAGACGGCGACAGTTTTGCCGTGACCAATCCGGCAGACGGCACACATTTGGGGGGCGTGGCGGCGATGTCCGCCGAGGAATCCTCAGCTGCGGTGGATGCGGCCCAGGCGGCTTTTCCCGCTTGGGCGGACCTCTTGCCACAAGAGCGCGCGGCCATTTTGCGCCGGTGGTTTGAGCTGCAACTGGAGCACAAAGAAGATCTTGCCCGTATCATGGTGCTGGAACAGGGCAAACCGATCTCCGAAGCCCGCGGCGAGATCGACTATGGCGCGGCGTTTGTCGAGTTCTACTCGGAAGAGGCCAAACGTCCCAACATCGAGGGGGTTACCAGTCACCTGCCGGATGCTGAGGTGGAGCTGTGGCGCGAACCGGTGGGGGTCGCCGCGCTGATCACCCCCTGGAACTTCCCCTCTGCCATGCTGACCCGCAAAGCCGCCGCCGCGTTGGCGGCTGGCTGCACAGTGGTGGCGCATCCCTCCGGCGAAACCCCGTATAGCGCCCTGGCGCTGGCGGAACTCGCCGAGCGTGCCGGTATTCCGGCGGGCGTGTTCAACGTGGTCACCGGCATTGCCCCCACTGTGGTCGAGCCCTGGACCCGCGACACCCGCGTGCGCGCGCTGTCCTTCACCGGCTCCACCGAGGTTGGCAAACTGCTCTATCGCCAATCCGCCAGCACGGTAAAACGGCTTGTCATGGAACTGGGTGGCCACGCGCCGGTGATCGTCTTCAAAGGCGCGGATCTGGACGTGGCGGTTGAAGAAACCATCAAAGCCAAATTTGCCACCTCCGGTCAGGACTGCCTTGGCGCCAACCGCATTTTTGTGGAGCGCGACATCTACCCGTCCTTCTGTGAAAAGTTTGTTGCCGCCACCAAGGCGTTGAGCGTTGGTGTGGGCATGGACGATCCCGACATTGGCCCGCTCATGAATGAAAAAGCGGTGCAAAAGCAGGAAGAGCATGTGGCGGATGCACTTGCCAAAGGCGCAACGCTGGCCTGTGGCGGCAATCGTCATGCGCTGGGCACGCTGTTCTTTGAACCCACCGTGCTGACCGATGTGCCGGCAGAGGCACAGATCATGGCGGAAGAGACCTTTGGTCCCGTGGCCCCGATTACCCCGTTTGACAGCGAAGAAGAGGTTGTCGCCCGCGCCAATGAGACCGAATATGGGTTGGTGGCCTATGTGCACAGCCAGGACCCGCGTCGCATTTACCGTCTGAGCCGGGCGTTGCAATACGGGATGGTGGCGGTGAACCGCACCAAGGTGACCGGGGCTCCGATTCCCTTTGGTGGCACCAAGCAATCCGGTCTGGGGCGTGAGGGCGCGCGCATGGGCATGGAAGAGTTCACCGAGATCAAATACGTCTGCCGCGACTGGGGCTGATGCCCTCAGGTCTGAGGTTCTGGCGCGCGCATCCCTTTGGATGGGCGCGCCTTTCTTTTGCAGCGGATTCGTGAAGGCGTGCCAAACGTCACGCCACATCACAGGCGTGCTGTTGGAAGAACTTCAATGTGATTGATGGTAAAAGTGGCATCCCGTAGGGGAATCGAACCCCTCTTTCCAGGTTGAAAACCTGGCGTCCTAACCGATAGACGAACGGGACGCTCTTTTGGGCGCGTCAGAGGTCAGAAACCCCGTACCCCGCTTCTGGCATCCCGTAGGGGAATCGAACCCCTCTTTCCAGGTTGAAAACCTGGCGTCCTAACCGATAGACGAACGGGACGCGCTGAAGCGTGAGGCGTATCTAGTGAAACCACGGGGTGGGCGCAAGTGGAAATTTGCGCGACTTCCGGAAAATTTTTGGCACCGCGGCGGGGGCGTTGCCCCCATCGCAGCGGGGCTGCGATTCCCCCAGGATATTTAGGGTCAAATGAAGTTCGGCTCAGGTCCGCGCGGCGTCTTCAAGGCGCAGCTGCACCGATTGGCGACCGCCCCAGGTGTTGATTTCCAACCGCCCAGCCAAGTGGAAACGCGCGCCGCCGTGCGATTCGAGCGCGGGGCCTAGTGGCGTGTCGTAAGCCCCAAACGCAATGGCATCGATGCGCGCGCCAAAGCCGTCGCCAAAGGTCAGTTTTAGATGGCTGTCGCCGACCCGTTTTGTGAAACGGATTTCCACATCCGGAAAGGCAAACCGTGGTGCCGCAGCGCCGGCCCCAAACGGCCCCGCTTTGTCGATGTCATTGATCAGGTCCACCGTTGCGCCGGTGGGCATCAGCAGGCTGTCGAGTTTGAGGTCTGCGGGGCCGGCGTCACCCGCGCCTTGTTTGGCCAGCAATTCAGACAGGCGTTCCATGGCAGGTTCCAGCTGATCTCGCGCGACGCTGAGGCCGGCGGCCATTTTGTGTCCGCCGCCTTTGATCAACAGGCCCTCCGCGGCAAGTTTCTGAATGCTTGCGCCCAGATCAACACCGGAAATAGAGCGGCCCGAGCCCTTACCCTCGCCATCCTCAAGGCCAATCACCACAGCCGGTCGGTTGGTCGCTTCTTTTAAGCGGGAGGCGACAATGCCAACCACGCCGGGGTGCCAGCCTTCTCCCGCCGCCCAGACCAGAGGCGCGTCCAAGCCGCGTTCTTCGGCCTGCGCTATTGCTGCGGCGCGCACGGACGCCTCAATGTCGCGCCGCTCAGTGTTGAGTTCGTCCAAGCGTGCCGCCATGGCCTGGGCTTCCTGAGGGCTGTCAGTGGACAGAAGGCGCGCGCCCAGATCGGCCTGGCCAATTCGCCCGCCAGCATTGACCCGTGGTCCCAGAAGGAAACCGAGATGATAGCTGTTGGGGGCAGAATCCATGCGGCTCACATCAGACAAGGCAACCACACCGGGGCGCTCCCGGCGTGCCATTACTTTGAGGCCTTGGCGCACCAATGCGCGGTTGACGCCAATCAGGGGCGCCACATCGGCCACGGTGCCTAGCGCCACCAGATCCAGCATGGACATCAGGTCTGGCCCACGTGTGCCATCCGCTTCACGCATTTGCCGGTTGGCTTCCACCAGCATCAAAAACACCACAGAGGCGGCGCAGAGATGCGCGAGATCGCCACTTTCGTCCTGCCGGTTGGGATTCACCACCGCCACACAATTGGGCAGGGTCTCCCCGCCTAAGTGGTGGTCCAGCACCACCACATCCGCGCCTTCGGCCGCCGCAATAGGCCCGTGGCTTAAAGTGCCGCAATCAACACAGACGATCAGGTCATGGGCTTTGGCCAGTTCCGCCATGGCCGTCTCATTGGGGCCGTAGCCTTCATCAATCCGGTCCGGGACATAGAGCGTGGCTTGCAGGTTCATCTGGCGCAACCAGGTGATCAGAAGGGCAGCGGAGGTGCCGCCATCCACGTCATAGTCGGCAAAGACCGCGATGCGTTGGCGCGCCTTGACCGCCTGCAAAAATCGCCCTGCGGCGGTCTCCATGTCTTTGATGCTACGCGGATCTGGCAACAGATCTACCAGCTTTGGCTCCAGAAAGCTGTTCGCTTCGCCAGCACTCACACCACGCCGTGCCAGCACCGCACAGAGCGCAGGGGGCAAAGCGGTGTCCTGCGCCAGTTGCTCCGCCGCACGGGTGGTTTCCACATCCGGCCCCACCCAGCGCCGTCCGGTCAGGCTTTCGGAAACACCAAGGAAGTCAGTCATGTCAGAGCCTTCGTCTTATGAAAAAGCCCGCCAAAAGGCGGGCCATCGGGGCACGTTGGCCCAAATCAAACAAGAATGTCTGCGGTGATCAAGAGGTTTGATCCACTGGCGCACGGTAGGTCATGCGGCGTACGGAACCGGACTTGGAGCGCATCAAAAGCGTCTCGGTTTCGATCCAGCCCGGGGTGCGTTTGATCGCGGGCAAGAGCGAGCCGCCGGTCACGCCGGTTGCGGCAAAAATCACGTCCTGCGTCACCATCTCGTCACGGGAGTAGATCCGATCCAGATCGGTGATGCCGGTTTTTGCGGCACGGGCGCGTTCGTCGTCATTGCGGAACACCAGACGGCCCCACATTTGGCCCCCCATGCATTTCAATGCTGCCGCTGCCAGAACACCTTCAGGGGCGCCGCCACGGCCCATATACATGTCGATGCCGGTCTCTTCCGCTTCGGCACAGTGCATCACACCAGCAACGTCCCCATCGGTGATCAGGCGGATCGAGGCGCCGGTGGCGCGCACTTCGGCAATCATCTCTTCGTGGCGCGGGCGCTCAAGAATACACAGGGTGATGTCAGAGGTGTCACAGCCTTTGGCTTTGGCCAATGCCTCAACGCGCTCTTTGGGGCTCATTTCCAACGACACCACGTTTTCCGGGTATCCTGGACCAATGGCCAGTTTGTCCATGTAGGTGTCTGGCGCGTGCAACATGGAGCCGCGTGGGCCCATGGCAATCACGGTCAGCGCGTTTGGCATGTCTTTGGCGGTCAGCGTGGTGCCTTCCAGAGGGTCCAGCGCAATGTCCACGCCTGGGCCGTTGCCGTTGCCGACTTCCTCACCGATATAGAGCATTGGCGCTTCGTCGCGTTCACCTTCCCCAATGACCACCACGCCTGCGATGTCCAAAAGGTTGAGCTGTTCCCGCATCGCATTTACCGCAGCTTGGTCAGCGGCTTTTTCGTCTCCGTTGCCAATCAAGGCAGCGGACGCAATGGCAGCCTGTTCCGCAACGCGGGCGAGGCCAAGGGACAACATGCGATCGTGAAATTCCGGCTTCAGCGACATGAAATAAATCCTTTTGAACACGTTTAAGTCCGCAATAGCGCAGGCCTAACCCCGGCGCAACCTGAGGTCGCCGGGGTTTTGGGTCAAAACAGAGATCAAACGAAGATGGTCACATCATCCATGACAAATTGGTCGCCCAACAGTGGAATTGGCAGCGGGGCGCCGCCACTGGTGGTGAAGACCACACGATCCACCGCGTCAAAAATGATGTCGTCAAACGCGACAAACATTGGTCCGGTGGTGGACAGAACAAAGCTTTCCGACCCGAGGCTGGTGAAAACCTCGATGAATTCAAACACGCCCGGGCTGGTTTCGACGTTCTGGAACGACTGATCAAAGGCTTCGACAGTCAGCGTCATGCCTTCCCTCAAGGCCGAAGTGATCTGTGCGCTTTCAAAATCAAAGGTGTCGACAAAGTCGCCGTCCAAGGTGACGCCGGAACCGCCGGCCACCACCATGGTGCCGCTGGTCGCGCCGTTGGCGACACCTGTGTCCAGCTGACCGCCCCCACGATCTGGACTGAGCTCTCCAAACACGGTCGAGTCGAAGGTGGCCCAACCTGACGACCATTGTACCCCGCCGGCGGTACCTTCAAAGGAAGTCGCATGCAGCTGGCCCTCGAAATCCAGCGTCGAAGGCGCTGGCGGCTCGGGATCTCCCCCGTCGCTGCCGCCATCTCCGGTGTCTGGGTCGACGTCGTCGGCGCCATTGATTGTGATCGAAATGCTGGTGGTGTCACGCGCACCGCTGGGATCGGTTACAGCGACGAGGAAGGTGTCCACCCGCGTGTCACCTCCATTGAGGTTTTGCACCAACTCACTGTCATTGTTGAGCGCGTAGCTCCAAGTTCCGTCCGGGTTGACTGTCAAAGTGCCAAAGCCGCTGGTGTCGCTGCCCAGAGCCACATAACTCAACGTGTCGTTGGTATCCAATTCCGTGACAGTGATGCTGCCCGAAGCAGTGAGCACGTCATCTTCGGTCACCTCACCAACGTCATAGACCGTTCCGGTGATAACGGGCGCATCATTGGCGCCGTTGACGTCTATGGAAATGGTTGCTGTGTCAAAACCTCCCTTGCCGTCGCTGACAAGAACGTCAAAGGTTTCGGTCTCGGTTTGCCCTTCCGCCAAGGCTTGAACCGCCGCTGAAGTGTTGTCCAGAACATAGCTCCATGTGCCGTCGTTGGGATCAAGCGCCAAGGTGCCATAGGTGCCAGTGCTGCTGCCAACTACGTTATAGGTTAGCGTGTCGTTTTTATCGGCATCGCTGGCCACAACCGCTCCTGACGCGTTTTGCACAGCGCCGTCCTCAGACACGGTGTCATTGTCGTAGGTGACATCGCTGACAACAGGGGCGTCGTTTGTGCCGTAAATCGTGAGTGAGATGTTGACGGAATCGGTGCCGCCATTGCCGTCGCTGACGTCCACGGAAATGGTCTCTGACAGGCTTTCGCCAACGCCCAGTTCCTGCACCGCGATTGAGGCATTGTTTAGGGCATAGGTCCACGCGCCGGAGTTTGGATCAATCGCAAAAGTACCGTAAGCGCCTGCAGCACCCGTGAAAGTAAGGACATCGCTGAGGTCCGGGTCTGAAGCGGACACAACCCCATTCGCCGCGGTCACGGTGTCTTCATAAAGATCGCCAATGTCATTGGTGACGCCGGTGATTGTGGGGGCGTCATTGGTGCCTGCCACGGTGACGTCAAGTGTTTGGGTTGTGAGATTGCCTTGGCCGTCGTCTATCACAATGGTGATGGTTGCGGTGTCGTATTCACCCACCGCGAGGTAGTTAAATGCGGTGGTGGGATCAAAACTGTAGCTGTAACTGGCGCCAATACCCATGCCTTGGGACAGAGGGCTGCTACCAATCAATGTCAAGTCGCCGGATGACGCTGAAACACTTGATACGGTGACGGTGCCGCCATCAAAATCATAGGCGTCGAAGGAGATCACAATGGGGGTGTCTTCATTTGTGGCGGCATCGTCGCCTAAAACCAACGCGCCATTGTCGCCGCGAATGTCGAATGTGTAGTCGTCAAACTGAAGAAACTCGACGCCAAGCAGCGTGTCTATGGCGGTGTCTCCATCCGAGCCATCGATGTCTTTTACATAGAACTTGCTAAACCAGCCGTGTTCCCAGGAATAGCCGAAGACAGAGCCAGCATAGGCTGCGGTGTCTGCGCCACCCCCCCCGAAGATTTGGTCATATCCTTCACCGCCGGACATGGTGTCATTTCCGGATCCACCAAAAATTTTGTCGTTGCCACGGCCGCCAGAAATGTCGTCGTTGCCTCGGCCACCAAAGAGATAGTCGTCTCGGTTGCCTCCAAACAGACTGTCATTGCCAGAGAGACCAATGATTTTTCCTGGCAGGTTGTTGTCTTTCAGCGTGAGGACATCATCTTTCTGCGTGCCGATCACGATCGGTTTGTTGAACCAATCTAGCCACGAGTTAAACCTTGGCATGGCGTTCTCCCCCCAAAAGGACTTTTTGACAAAAGCTAAGCGGATCGCAAACGTTACGACCAAATCGTGCAATTTTCCGTGGCAGATCAAACTGTTAAAAACATGTCGATCTCTAGGGCGCACCGAAGCAAGAATCGTCAACCCACTGCCACTCGTTAGAGTGTAGCGTGGTTTGGTAATAATTCAAAATTTACTATATTTGACGGTATTGCGCGCTTTGGCGATCACACCGCTTCGATGCGTAACGCCACGGGGTCAGCTGCCATCACACCGGTTTCCCGCATCGCAACCACAGCTGCGTCAAGGTCGGCGCGCTGGGTTTTATGGGTCACGATCAACACCGGCGCATGAGCATCGTCGTGGCGGGTCTGGCGCATGCGGTCGATGCTGATGCCGTTGTCTCCCAGCGCAGTGGCAATCTTGGCCATGGCACCTGGACGGTCCTCAAGTGCAAGGCGCAGGTAATAAGGCGCCGGCGAGTTGGACTGTGCCGATTTGGCTGTGGTCAGCATCTCTGCCGGAACACCAAAGGTCGATAGGCGGAAGCCACGCGCGATGTCACAGACGTCTCCCATAACGGCACTGGCTGTTGGGCCTTCGCCCGCACCGGGGCCACGCAGCACAACCTGCTCCACAGCGTCGCCTTCAATCACCACCATATTGGTGCCGCCCTGAAGCTGGCCCAATGGGCTGTCTGCAGGCACCAAGCAGGGCGACATGCGCTGTTCCAGTCCGCGGCCAGTCATCTGGGTCACACCCAATAGCTTGATCTTGAAGCCCAGTTCCGCCGCTTGGTTGATATCCTCAATGGAAATGCGCTGAATGCCTTCCAGCTCCACGCCGTCAAAATCCACTTTGGTGCCAAAGGCGATGGAGGACAGCAGGGACAGCTTGTGACCGGCGTCGATGCCACCCACGTCGAGATTTGGATCCGCTTCGAGATAGCCCAGCGCATCGGCTTCGGCAAAAACTTCATCATAGGGCAGGCCCGCATCCTGCATCCGGGTCAGGATGTAGTTGCAGGTGCCGTTCATCACGCCCATGACGCGGGTGATGTCATTGCCGGCCAGCCCCTCGGTCAGCGCTTTGATCACCGGAATACCACCGGCCACAGCCGCTTCAAACCGGATCACGGCGCCTTTGGCTTCGGCGGTTTCTGCCAGTGCCTGACCGTGATGCGCCAGCAGTGCCTTGTTGGCGGTGACTACGTCTTTGCCCAATGCCAACGCGGCTTCAATGGCGTCTTTGGCCGCGCCGTCTTCGCCGCCCATCAGCTCCACAAACACGTCCACATCGTCGCGTTTTGCCAACGCAACCGGATCGTCTTCCCAGGCATAACCCGCCAGCGACACGCCGCGGTCTTTATCCTTGGAGCGGGCGCTCACTGCACTGATCTCGATCGGGCGGCCTGTGCGGGCGGCCAGTACGTTGGCTTTCTGGCGGATGATTTTCACAACACCCACGCCCACGGTGCCCAAGCCGGCAATCCCAAGGCGAAGCGGAGTAGGCTGGGAAGTGGTCATGATGGGCTACCTCTATGCAGGAGAGTTGATTTTGTCACTTTGCCGTTTAGCCGCTCTTTGGGTGCTGTGCAACGCGCGGCGTGATCGGCAAGCGCTAAAGATTCTTGGCGCGGTTTTGAAGCCGCGCGCCGCGGGCTTCCAGCTCGGCCTCGCTGTTTTCTGTCAAGCGGCCTTTTGGCGCTTTGGGCAGCGCATTTTGCGGCAGGATGTCGGGGTAGGGGGCTGCTTCCAATGCCGGATCGCTGGTGGCGTCCATGCCCGGGGTTTCCCCACAGGCCGTCAGCGCCCACAATGGCAATAGGGCAAAAGCAAAGGGGCGAACAGGCAACATCTCAGGGTCCGTTTTGGCTTCCCCGCTTTATGACCTATGGCTGTGGGGCCACACAAGCCGTGATCGTACGACGGCAATCATTCCATGCGGGCTTTTAAACGAACGCGTGTTCAGATAATTGTAGGCCATGGCACGAACCCAAGGCTCTCATTCCGGCATCACCGGCCCGCGCGTCCGCGATGCGGCGCTCAAACTCTTTGCTCAGCACGGCTACGCCGCCGTCTCCATGCGACAGATCGCACGGGAAGTGGGGGTACAGGCCGGAGCGCTCTATAACTACACGCCGGACAAGCAGAGCCTGCTGTTTGATTTGATGCAGACCCATATGACCGAGCTTCTGGCCGCACGCGGAGAGTTGCCAGACGGGGGCACTCCGACTGAAGCGCTGGAAAACTTCACTCGTCTGCACCTGCGGTTTCACTCTGAACGGCCCGATGAAGTCTTCATCGCCTATATGGAACTGCGCAACCTGACGCCGGAAAACTTCGCTAAAATCGAGGAACTCCGCCGGTCCTATGAGGACGGGTTGGAAGCCATCCTGCGCGCGGGCATCGACAGTGGTGACTTCGAGGTCAGCGATCCCAAGATTGCTACCATGGCGGTGATTGCCATGCTCACCGGGGTGAACACCTGGTTCCGCGAAGGAGGACGTCTGTCTCTCGCTGAGGTCGAGCAGATTTACTGGGACATGGTGCGCAAGGCAGTGGGCGTTTAGATCGCCACCTCGGCATGGTCCCGCGCTGTGCCGCGCCACAAAAATCCTGCCACCAGAAGCCGTAACCCGCATGGCACGGCGGCAAAGAACAGCAGCAGGACGCCCATGGTCTCCGGCGCGCTGCCGGCGTCGCGGTCAAATCCGGCCCAGCCCAACACCGGAAACGCCACGCCCATCAGCGCGACAAACGCCATTTTTGAGGCCACGTTCTTGAGCGCCAGATAACTCGCCGCCTGCGAATGCCCCTGCCGCTGTTCTTCCACCGCCACAATGTCGGCCAGCAAAGAGGTCGGCATCACGCCGTCACAGGTCATACAGGCCCCCAGCCCAAAGCTGATCATCAAGACCAGCACCGTATCGCCTGCGCCTACCAAATAGGCTGCCAACACCACCGGACAGCACAGCACGATCGCGGTGATCCAGCTCTGCCGCTTGCCAATCTTCTTGGACAGGATCACCCAGACCGGCACAAACAGGGCGGTTGCCAGCAGCAGCGCCAGAAACATCGGCCCCACCAGATCCGGCGCCTGCAGCACATGGGTGGCAAACAGCACAAACAGGCCCACGGTCATGGCATTGGCGGCCTGTACCGCAAAAAACGCCAGCATCAATCCGCGAAACGCGCGATTTTTCATGCAGTCCAACCAGGTCCTCCAGAGGTTGGGCCGCGCCTGTGCCGGGGGGCGGGTTTGGCGTGGCGTTTGCCACCAAAACAGCGCCAAAGCGATTGGCATCAGCGCAACAAAGATCACGGCTGTCATCTGCAACGACATCCCCATCTGCCCGGCAAACACCGCAGAGGCCACCGAGGCCAGCATAGCGCCGATAATCTGAAACATGCCTTTTGTGCCCGCGATCACAGAACGCTCGTGCGCGTTGGGGGAAATCTCCAACCCAATGCTGGAGTAGGGCACGTCAAAGACGGTCAGAAACAGCAGATAGCCGGAGGTGACGGAAAAAAGGTAGAGCGCGCCGACCCCGTTCGGCGGGGACAGCAGCAGCCAGACAAAAAGCAATAAGCCGGGAAACCCCATCATCATCCAGGGCACACGCGGCCCCCAACGGCTCTGGGTGCGGTCGCTCAAGGCCCCGACCAGCGGATCGGTCATGACGTCAAAGGCGCGTCCAAACAGGAACACCGCCCCCACCGTGGCCAGTCCCACGCCCAGATCAACCGCATAGAATGTCGGGACGAAACTGACGACGGCAAAGTTCACCATCGCCAAAGGCGCCGACAACAAGCTGAAGCACAGCAGCTGCCAACTGGTCATCACCCGTGGTGACGTCTCCATCGCTTCCCCCTCCGTTTTCCTCCACCTTGCATGACCTTAGTTCGCAAAACGCCTTTGTGGGGATGATTTTTTGGCGGAAGCCAAAGGCTGGCGGCCGAAGGTGCCCCTCCCACCGCCAGCGTGTTTAATGCGCCGGTTTTATGAACGTGCCGTTGCGCAACTCAGCAAAGGCCTGTTGCAGCTCTTGCTGCGTGTTCATCACAATCGGCCCGTGCCAGGCCACCGGCTCCTGGATCGGTTGCCCGGAAATCAGCAGAAAGCGCACGCCTTCTTCCCCGGCTTGCACCGTGACCTCATCGCCATTGCCAAAACGAATAAGCGTGCGATCCCCGCTCATGTCGCGGATGTTCAGCTCTTCGCCTGCCACCTCTTTCTCAAGCAGGATACCGGTCGGCTGGCTGGCATCGGCAAAGGCCGCGTCACCCTCAAACACATAGGCAAAGGCACGGCGTCGCGTGTCGATGGGAAAGGTCTTTTTCACCCCTGCCGGCATGGTCACGTCTAGAAACATCGGATCGGCGGCAATGCCATCCACCGGCCCGGTTTTGCCCCAGAAACTGCCAATGACGATCCGCACTTTGGTGCCGTCATCATCAATGATCTCCGGAATTTCCTTGGCCTCGACGTCCTGATAGCGCGGGTCCGTCATTTTCAAATCACGCGGCAGGTTGGCCCACAATTGGAAGCCATGGTTCACCCCGTTGGCGTCGGCCGTCGGCATTTCCTGGTGCAAAATCCCGCTGCCTGCGGTCATCCACTGCACATCGCCGGACGTCAGATTGCCGGTGTTACCAAGGCTGTCCTGATGCTCCACCGCGCCATCAATGACGTAGGTGATGGTCTCGATCCCGCGATGGGGATGCCAGGGGAAGCCCTTCTCATACATCCGGGGATCATCATTGCGGAAGTGATCCATCATCAAAAACGGATCAAGCTCCTTTGGGTCCTGAAACCCGAACACCCGATGCAAATGCACGCCAGCGCCTTCCATTGCGGCAATGGCCTTGCGTGTCTCCAAGACTGGTCTGATCGACATGGCATGTCTCCTTTCGCCTTCCAAGATAGGGCGACAGTCGCGCCCCGACCATTGGCAGCCTCGCAATAAAACTGTGCGCCACTGCACAGATGGGCGGTGATCCGTCACAGAGCTGTGAACCTTCGCGACGTCACGGCATTCCAAACGCAGGCTTTTGAAATCTCGAAACTTGCGCGTAACGTACTGGGGCGAACAGACACTCATTGGCAGGGGAGGGCCAAATGCAAGGGTCCATGATGATGCGTCCGCTGAAG
Source organism: uncultured Shimia sp. (assembly GCF_947493595.1). Taxonomy (GTDB): domain Bacteria; phylum Pseudomonadota; class Alphaproteobacteria; order Rhodobacterales; family Rhodobacteraceae; genus Shimia. Next base: position 20,489 of record NZ_CANLRL010000014.1, read on the forward strand.
ATTGCGGACATTCTAAGCTACGCGGCAGAAATTCACTCAGAGGCGGAGGTGGTTTCGGTCCGCACCGAAGGCGACATTCATCGCCAGACTTATGCCCAAACCGCCAAACGAGTGGCGCAGCTGGCGCATGGGCTGACCGCGCAGGGGCTAAAACTGGGCGACCGTATCGCCACACTTGCGTGGAACGGCTACCGCCACCTCGAGCTCTATTATGCCATCTCTGGCGCCGGCGGAGTGTGTCACACCATTAACCCGCGCCTGTCCGCCGAGCAGATGACCTACATCGTCAACCATGCCAACGACACAATGCTGTTTGTCGACCTGACCTTTGTGCCCATCGTCGACGCGTTGCGTGGGCAATGGCCCGAAGGTCTCAAGGTCGTGGTGATGACCGACCGCGCGCATATGCCCGACGGCGACTACCTCTGCTACGAAGAGCTGCTGGAGGGGCAGTCAGAGCATTTCGACTGGCCAGACCTTCCCGAGGATACCGCTGCAGGACTTTGCTATACGTCGGGCACGACGGGCAATCCCAAAGGCACGCTCTACACCCACCGCTCCACCGTGCTGCACGCCATGATGGTTGGCCTCTCGCTGCCCGCCGCACTGCAACCGGGCAAACGCATCCTGCCGGTTGTCCCGCTGTTCCATGTGAACGCCTGGGGCCTGCCCTATGCCGCGCCTCTCACCGGCGCGTCCTTGATTTTCCCCGGCGGCGCTCTGGATGGCGCGAGCCTGTTCAAACTGATGGACGCGGAGAAAGTCTATTCCGCTTGGGGTGTGCCTACAGTTTGGCTCGGCCTGCAGGGTGAGATCGCCAATAAAGGCCGTATGCCCGAAGGCCTTGGCGATATGGTCGTCGGTGGCTCTGCGGCACCTGCCTCAATGATCCAATACTTTGAGGAAGGCGGCGTGAACGTCTGTCACGCTTGGGGGATGACCGAGATGTCGCCCATCGGCACCCAAGGTAATTTGCCAGATCATCTGGACAGCAAACCCATGGCAGAACGCATCGCCATCAAGTCCAAACAAGGCCGCCGCGTCTTTGGGGTCGATCTGAAAATCGTGGATGAAGACGGCAACCGCCTGCCTCATGACGGAGAGGCCGCAGGCGAGCTCTACGTGCGCGGCAATGCGATCACCTCCGGCTACTTCGAAAACGAAGAGGCCAATAAAACAGCCTTTGACGCTGAAGGCTGGTTTGGCACCGGTGATGTCGCCACCATCGACGCCAATGGTTACCTCACCATCACCGATCGCGCCAAAGACCTGATCAAATCCGGCGGGGAATGGATTTCGTCGCTTGATCTGGAAAACACTGTCATGGCCCATCCCAAGGTCGCCAACTGCGCGGTGATCGCCGTGGCACACCCCAAATGGGACGAACGCCCGCTGCTCGTGGTGGTGCCGTCTCCCGAAGGCAAACCAGAGGCCAACGCGTTGATGGACCTGCTGCTGGAGCACTTCGCGAAATGGCAGCTGCCGGACGATGTGGTGTTTGTCGACGAACTGCCGCTCACCGCCACCGGTAAAGTCTCCAAACTCACCCTGCGCAAACAGTTTGCCGATCATAAACTGCCGGACATGGCCTGAGTCTTGCGCAGCGATACCCTAAAAATCGCCGGCCACGATTTCCACGTGGTGGTGGCCGGCGATCCCTCTAAGCCTGCGATCCTGATGCTGCACGGCTTCCCGGAATACTCCGGTGCCTTTGCCGAGCTTATGGCGCAGCTGGAAGAGGCGTACTTCTGCATCGCCCCGGATCAGCGCGGTTATGGTCAAAGCTGGCGACCCGCCGAGGTCGACCACTACGCCGCCTCCAAGCTGGTCGGAGATGCGCTTGCTATTCTCGACCACTACAGCCCCAACGCCCCCGTCGCGGCTGTCCTCGGTCATGACTGGGGCGCGGCGGTGGCTTACGGTTTGGCCTTCCGCCACCCAAATCGCCTGCAAAAGCTGATCATCGCCAATGGCGTCCACCCGATCCCCTTTCAACGCGCTCTGGCTTCGGGTGGCGCGCAGTCGGAAGCCAGCCAATACATCAATTGGCTGCGTGCAGATGGCTCGGAAGATAAGCTTGCCGCCAACAACAACGCCCGCATGATGGGTATCTTCTCCAAACACATGGATATGTCCTGGATGACGCCGGAGAAGCTTGCCGCTTATCAAGCTGCCTGGGGGAATGCCGATCAGATCCGCGGCATGGTCAATTGGTACCGTGCCTCTTTCCTAAAAGTGGCAGATCCCGGCGTGCCCCTGTCAGAGGAAGACCTGCCCAATCTGCCACCACACCTTTTGCATGTCCCGATGCCCCACCTCCTGCTCTGGGGCAAAAACGACACCGCGCTCCTGCCGGAATGCTACGCCGGCCTCCAAGACCACTGCGCCGATCTCACGATCCAAACCATCGCTGACGCCGACCATTGGTTGCTGCACCAAAAGCCCACCGAGATTGCACAGCACATCCGCCACTTCCTCACCCCTTAACAGGCTTCATTTGCCCCCAAATATCCCCGCCGGAGGCATCTAAGTTTTGCAAAATTCACAGCCACCCGTGACGGCGCCTCCAAAGTGACGTCATGTTACTTTGCCAACCTCTTGCTTGAGCGCCCCGCGCGCGGCCTTATCCTGACACCAACAACAGGAGTTTCTCATGTCTGGTGACAGCCACCTTCCAAAGGCCCTGCAAGGTCTGCGCATCCCCGCAGTTGCCTCACCTTTGTTCATCATTTCGGTCCCCGCGCTGGTCATTGCCCAGTGTAAGGCAGGCATCATCGGCAGCTTTCCGGCGCTTAACGCCCGCGAAGGCGAGGGCGAGCATCCGCTTCTGGACACCTGGCTGACGCAAATCCGTGAAGAGCTGGACCGTCACAACCAAGAGAACCCGGATCGCCCTGCCGCGCCCTTTGCGGTCAACCAGATCGTGCACCGCTCCAACACCCGTCTCGAGCGTGACATTGAGCTCTGCCACAAACACAAGGTGCCAATTTGGATCACTTCGCTCGGTGCGCGGGTGGAAGTCAACGACGCGGCCCATGATTGCGGCGGCATCGCGCTGCATGACATCATCAACAACAAGTTTGCCAAAAAGGCGATTGAGAAAGGCGCGGACGGCCTGATTGCCGTCGCGGCTGGCGCTGGCGGTCACGCAGGCCCACAAAGCCCACTCGCGCTGATCAGCGAAATCCGCGAGTGGTTTGACGGGCCTTTGCTGCTGTCGGGTTCCATTGGCACTGGCGCGTCGCTCTTGGCGGCACAAGCCATGGGCGCCGACCTCGGCTACATCGGCTCGCCCTTCATCGCCACAGAGGAAGCTAACGCCGTACAAGGCTACAAAGACATGATTGTCGACAGCGGCGCCGAGGATATCGTCTACTCATCCCTGTTCACCGGCGTGTCCGGCAACTACCTCAAAGGCTCTGTGACCAACGCGGGCATGGACCCGGACAACTTGCCGGACGGGGACGTGAAAACCATGGATTTTGGCGGCGACCGCGAGAAGCCGAAAGCGTGGAAAACCATCTGGGGCTCCGGCCAAGGCATTGGCGCGGTGAAAGAAGTCACCAAAACCGCAGACCTCGTCGACCGGCTGGAGCGCGAATACATCGCCGCGTGGGAGCGCTTACAGGCTCGCATGTCATGAGTCAGATATTCCACCTCATCCGCCACGCGCAAGCCAGTTTTGGCGCGGAAGATTATGACAACCTGTCAGACCTCGGCCACCGCCAATCCGCGGCGCTGGGCGCGGCGCTTGAGCGTCAAGGCGTAAGGCCGGATGCGGTGTTCATCGGCGCGCAAAAACGTCATCGCCAAACCTGGGAAGGCATCGAAAGCGCGCTGGGTACCGGGCTTGAGCCGATTGTCGTGCCGGGGTGGAACGAATTTGACTTTGGCGGGCTGCTTGAGGCCCGCTACGCCAACCGGGATGACAAGCCAGCAGGCCTGCATGATGACCGGAAAACCCATTTTCGTATCCTGCGGGACACGGTGATCGAATGGCAGCGCGGTGAGATCGACACCCCACCGGAAAGCTTCGCGGCCTTTACTGACCGCGTGCGTGAGGCGCGCGCGATTGTCGCCGCGTCCGATGCAAAAACGCCCCTCGCCGTCAGTTCCGGAGGTGCCATCGGGCGCACCATTTCTGATGTGCTGGACGCGCCTGCCGAACAGATGATCCTGTTGCAATTGCAGGTCAAAAACTGCGCCGTGGCCCGACTGGTCATGGCCAAGGGCCATACATGGCTCAACGGGTTCAACGAAACCCCACACATTGACAGCAGCAACCAAGACGAGATGCTGACTTACAGCTAACGTGGACCTTGGGGAGGAGACACAGATGGACGCAACCACCTTGGACACGGACGCCGTTGCGCGCTGGCTCACCGAGCATCTCAAGGGCTTTGAAGGCCCCATCACGGCAACCAAATTCGACGTGGGCCAATCCAACCCGACCTTTCGGCTCGACAGTCCGTCCGGCCAATTCGTCCTGCGCCGCAAACCGCCCGGAGTTTTGCTCAAATCAGCACACGCTGTAGACCGCGAATTCCGCGTGCAAAAGGCGCTTGCTGACACCGACGTCCCCGTCGCCAAAATGCACCTGCTGTGTGAGGACGGTGACGTGATTGGCTCCGCCTTCTATGTCATGGACTTCATCGAAGGCCGCAACTTCGACGATCCACGCTTGCCAGAGCTCACCAACGACCAACGCGCTCAGGTCATCGACGAAATGGGCCGTGTGCTGGCCGCTATTCATTCCGTCGACATCAACGCCGTTGGCCTGTCGGACTATGGCCCAGAGGGCAACTACTTTGAGCGTCAAGTCGGCCGCTGGACCAAGCAATACCGCGCCAGCGAAACCGAAACGATCCCGCAGATGGATCATCTGATCGACTGGCTTACCGCCAACATCCCCGCCGACGATGGCAAACGCACCTTGGTGCATGGCGATTACCGGATCGACAACATGCTCTTTGCCAAAGACCGCCCCGAAGTCGTCGCGGTGCTGGACTGGGAGCTGTCCACCATTGGCCATCCTTATGCCGATCTTGCGGCGGTAATCATGCAATGGCAAATGCCACCGGGCAACGAGGGCAGGGGGCTTGCCGGTATCGACCGCGCCGCGCTGGGCCTGCCGACGGATGAAGACTTCATCGCCGCCTATTGCAAACGCATGGACCTGCCCGGCATCGAGAAATTCGGCTTTTATCTTGCGTTCTGTTTCTTCCGCATGGGCGCCATCATCCAAGGCGTGAAAAAACGCGCGCTGGATGGCAATGCATCTGATCCGGAACGCGCCGCCAAGCTGGGCACCTTTGTGCCGATGTTTGCCATGGCCGGACTGGAGGCCTCAAAACGTGGATAAGATGTTTCAGGACAAGGTGGTCATGATCACTGGCGCGGCCAGCGGGTTTGGGGCCATGGCAGCGGAGCGTTTTGCAGAGCAGGGCGCCAAGCTGGGGTTGTCCGACATCAATGCTGACCAACTCGCCGCCGTCGCGGAAGCTTTGCGCGCGAAAGGCGTCGAAGTGGCCGCGAACGTGGTCGATGTCGCTGACGAAACTCAGGTCGCCGCCCATGTCACCAACATCGCAGAGACTTTCGGAGGGCTCGACATGGGCATCAACAACGCGGGCATTGGCCACGACGTGCGCCCGCTGCAGTACCTTACCGTCGATGATTTTGACCTGATGATGAACGTGAATGCCAAAGGCGTGTTCCTCTGTATGAAGTATCAGATCCCGCTGATGCAAAAGGCGGGCGCAGGCGCGATCCTCAATGTGGCCTCCGCCGCAGGGCTGGTTGGTTCCGGCCATCTGTCGCTTTATTCGGCGGCCAAACACGCTGTTGTTGGGCTGACCAAAGCCGCTGCCGACGAAAACGCTACGCGCGGCATCCGGGTGAATGCGCTTTGCCCGTCGTTCTCCGCCACGCCTATGGTCGATGAAATGGCAGACATTGTTGGTGAGCGCTCTGGTCTCTCTCGGGAGGATGCGATGACGCACATCGCCAGCCGTGTGCCCATGCGCCGCGTGTCAAAGCCGGAAGAGGTGGTGCAAGCGATGTTGTGGATCAATGCGCCAGACAATAGCTTCATGACTGGACAGGCGATTGCCATTGATGGTGGTTTGACCGCCGTGTGACAGTGCACGATCTGCGACGCAATATTGAAAGCCTTTGACATGCCCCACGCACCACTTGATCCGGCCTTGGACGAAGCCCCATATGATCTGCAGAAGCACCTTGGCTTTGAGCTCACTCATTGGGATGTGGACTATGCCCGGCTTGCACTGCCCATCGCGCCACACCTGATGAACCGAGCAGGCATTCCGCACGGCGGCATCTACGCCACGCTTCTGGACACTGTGATGGGGTTTGCAGGCTGCTACACCGGCACGCCAGAGCACAAGAAACTGGCGCTTACGTTGTCGCTGACCACCAACTTCCTGTCGCGCCCCAAAGGCAAAGGTCTGATTGCAGAAGGCTGGCGCACCGGCGGCGGCGCCAAGACATTCTTTGCCGAAGGCACCATCACGGACGAGACCGGCGAGGTCATCGCCCGTGGCTCCGGCGCCTTCAAGTACCGCGCAACAACGCTTTAGCTTGCCATCGCAGTTTGCGATTCAAGGTCCCAGCTGCGGGCCAGTTCGGCCACAGACGCGAGGATGTAATTCACGGTTTCATCCGTCATCAACACGCTCAAGTTCAGACGCACAAAGCCGGGTTTGGATGTGCCTGGCCCTTGCAAGATGTCGTTGCGGATGACGGACGACTGATCGTCGCCAATCTTCAGAAGTTCATGCACATAAGGCCCGGCGCAGGAACAGCCTCCGCGCGCCTGAATGCCATATTGCTCTGACAGCGCCCGCGTGAACTCATTGTGGTCAATCCGCTCACCATAAGCGTTCAGCGGCACAAATGACAGGATCGGTAGACGCTCCTCACGCTCCGGTGCCAGAATTTTCAGGCGTGGCTCCGTACCCCAAGCCGCAAAGGCCCGCGCGGTCAGCACCGCGTTGCGCGCAGTCATCGCCTCTTGGCCAATCACCTCTTTCACCTTCAACGCCAACGCCACGCGAATGTCGCCCACCACGTTAGGCGTTCCACCTTCTTCGCGCTGCTCCAGTTTGGTCACGTAGTCATGCTGATGCGCGTTCACAAAGGCCACGGTGCCGCCGCCCGGACGATAGGGCACGCGGGCGCAGGCCAGCTCTTGGCGCATCACCAGCACGCCGCTCGCGCCGGGGCCGCCAATGCATTTGTGCGGCGAAAACACCAGAGCGTCGATCTCTGCCCCCTCCACCGGCGTCATCTGCATGGGCAGGTAAGGCCCGCCCCCGGCGTAGTCCCACACCATGATCCCCCCATGGTGTTTGACCAGCCGGGTCAGCGCCGCCACATCCGTGCATACCCCTGTCACATTGGCCGCAGCGCTAAGCGCTACGATCACACGGCCTGTGGCCCCCCGCTCCGTGAGCAGCTGGGTCAGAATTTTGCGGTCCGGGCCGGGCAGATCGCCCTCCGGCACTTCGATCACATCCGCGCCGCTTTCACGCCACGGCAAAAGGTTGGAGTGGTGCTCATAGGGCCCCACCAGCACGGTGTCACCCGCGCCGACGCCAATCAGATGCATCAGCTGGTTCAGACCGGTTGTCGCACCGGAACCGGAGAAAATCACCGCATGTTCGCCGGCCCGCGCACCACAATGTTCGCGCACAACCTCCCGCGCCCCTTCACGCAGCGCCCCCATGCGCGCGCCACAGAAGGACGCATCGGTGTGGGTGTTGGCATAAAACGGCAGGACCTCTTCCATCACGAACATTTCCACTTGGCGCAGCGCCCGCCCGGAGGCGACGTAATCCGCATAGACCAGCTTCTTTGGGCCGGTTGGCGTATCAATAAGGGCCTCACCTCCAATCAATCCGCTCCGAAGGAACTCTTGCGGATCCTTCGCGGTCTTCAGCGTGTTGGCAAATGTCTCAAAAGGGGCGGTCGGATTGGTCATTTTTGTCCTCATGCGCGTCTTGAGAGGATGTTAGCCCTATCGAAATAGATATTTTTTCCCTTTCTCATCGCCATTTGGTCAAATTTGTGGTCATATGATCGGTATGAGTAAGCAAATTGATAACATTGATCGCAATATTCTCGATGTTCTGCAAAGAGACGCCTCTTTGTCGCAGCGAGAAGTTGCAGACCGCGTCGGCCTGTCTCAAAACGCCCTATGGCGACGGTTGAAAAAGCTCGAAGAAGAGGGCGTGCTGCTGGGGTCGCGCATGCGCATCGATCCCACGGCACTGGGCCTCGACCTGACCGTCTTTGTCATGGTGCGCACGCGCAATCACTCGATGGACTGGGCGGAAGGCTTCAAGGCCCATGTGGCGCGCATTCCCCAAGTGGCGGAGATGCATCGTATTGGTGGCGACTGGGACTACATGCTCAAAATCATCACTTCCGGTATGTCTGGGTATGATGCCGTTTATCGCCGCCTCACCACAGGCTATGAACTCGACACGGTCACAGGCTTCTTCTCCATGGAAACCATGCTCGAAGACCGCCCCGTCGATGTTTTTGGGTAACCAAAGCCCAAGCCGTCACAAAAGTTTCACTGCATCAGGCCAAAACGCCGGCATGAAACGCTTGCGACTCACCCATCATATCCATATTTCGTGAATTATGGATATGACGTCAGCCCTCACGGCCTTTTCGGCCCTGTCTCAGCAAACCCGCTTGGAAACTTTCCGCCTTTTGGTGACAACCGGAGACGCCGGTATGAGCGCTGGTGAGATTGCCGAAGCCTTGGATGTGCGGCAAAATACTTTGTCGGCCAACCTCTCGGTTCTGTTGCAGTCAGGCCTTGTACGCAATCAACGTGAAGGCCGCGTGATCCGCTATTTCGCGGACACAGATGGCATGCGTGGCCTGCTGGAGTTCCTTTTGGAAGATTGCTGCGGCGGCCAACCAGAATTGTGTCAGCCTCTGATCGAAGACCTCACTTGCGGTGAAGGGACATGCGCATGAGTGACCACAGTGCAGACATCGACGCGGGTCTTGGCACTTTCGAGCGCCTTCTGTCTCTTTGGGTGGCTTTGGCCATTGCCGCAGGGCTCGCGCTGGGCAGCCTGTTTCCTTGTGCCTTTGGTTGGCTCGCCAGTCTGGAAGTAGCCTCTGTAAACCTGCCGGTTGCAGTGCTGATCTGGGCCATGGTCTTTCCAATGATGGTGGGCATCGACTTTGGTGCGCTCACCGACGTGGGCCGCAAACCCAAAGGTCTGGTGATCACTGTTGTTGTGAACTGGCTGATCAAGCCCTTCACCATGGCCGCGCTGGGAGTTCTATTCTTTGAGCACATCTTTGCCCCTTGGATAGATCCGCAAACCGCAAGCGAATATCTGGCCGGGGTGATCCTGCTGGGGGCCGCGCCCTGTACCGCCATGGTGTTTGTCTGGTCCAATCTAGTACGGGGCGATGCCAACTACACGCTGGTGCAGGTCAGCGTGAATGATGTGATCATGGTCTTTGCCTTTGCCCCCATCGTGGCCTTTTTGCTGGGCGTGACTGACATCACGGTGCCATGGAGCACTTTGCTGCTGTCCGTGGTGCTCTACATTCTCCTACCGCTGATTGCAGGTGTCATCACGCGCAACCGCTTGATGGGGCAGGGGGGGGAGATCGCTGTCGACGCCTTCCGTGATAAGCTGCGCCCTGCTTCTGTGGGCGGCTTACTGCTGACCGTGGTCCTGCTCTTTGGTTTTCAAGCGCAGGTGATCCTGAGCCAACCGCTCAATATCCTGTTGATCGCGATCCCGCTGTTGATCCAAACCTACGGCATCTTCTTCATCGCATATGGCGCCGCGCGGCTCTGGAAAGTCCCGTTTGAGGTCGCCGCTCCCTGTGCGTTGATTGGAACCTCCAACTTCTTTGAGCTTGCGGTGGCGGTTGCCATCTCGCTCTTTGGTCTCGGCTCAGGAGCTGCCTTGGCCACCGTCGTTGGCGTGCTGGTCGAAGTGCCCGTCATGCTGTCCCTTGTCGCTTTTGCCAATCGCACCCGCGGATGGTTCTCGTAACCTAAGACTCGGGCCGTCAAGCCCGGGCAGCGCCTGACCTCCCCCACGGGAGGGCGCTTCGCTTTCTCCCGAGGTCGGCCGCCGCCCTTTGGATTTGTCTCACCGGGGATAGAAATTGAGGAATTTCTGATGACCAAAATCGCAATCAATGGCCTTGGCCGCATGGGCAAGCTGGTGATCCGCAGCTTTTTTGACCTTGGTCTGGACGCCGACATTGTCCTGCTGAACGACCCGGTTGGCGACGCTGAACTGCACGCGCACCTCTTGGAGTTTGACACTGTACATGGCCGCTGGCGCGCGGACTTTGCATTTGATGAGGACAGCATCACTGTAGATGGCCACCAAATGCGCAAAACCGCTGCTTGGAAGATCGAGGACTTGCCGCTTGAAGAACTCGGTGTTGATCTTGTTGTGGACTGTTCTGGCGTTTTCAAATCCAACGATAAGTTGCAGCCCTACTTTGATGCAGGCGTAAAAAAGGTTGTGGTCTCAGCTCCTGTGAAAGAGGACGACGTCGCCAATATCGTTTACGGTGTGAATGACGACACTTACGATGCCGAGACACACAAAGTTATCACCGCGGCCTCCTGCACCACCAATTGTATCGCGCCGGTGGTCAAGGTGATCCGTGACAAACTTGGCATTGAACAGGCCAGCTTTACCACCATCCACGATGTGACCAACACGCAGGTGATTGTCGACAAAGCCCACAAGGACCCGCGCCGCGCACGTTCCGCGCTCAACAGCCTGATCCCAACCACCACCGGATCGGCCAAAGCGATCATCCAGATTTTCCCCGACATGGAGGGCAAAATCGACGGCACCGCCGTGCGCGTGCCGCTGTTGAATGCATCGCTGACCGACATCGTGTTTGACGTGAGTCGTGACACCACTGTGGAAGAGGTCAACAGCTTCTTTGCCGAAGCCGCCGCCGGCGAGCTTGAAGGCATCCTTGGCTATGAAACCCGCCCGCTGGTGTCCTGTGATTTCACCAATGATGACCGCTCCACCATTGTTGATGCGCTGTCGACCCGCGTAGTGAATGGCAAACACGTGAAAGTCTACGCGTGGTATGACAATGAATGGGGCTATGCCTTCCGTCTCGCGGATGTCACTCGCAAGGTGCTCGCCAGCCTCTAACCCTTTGGCTCGTGCCACTGGCACAGGCCGCGCCCGACCTCCCCCATGGGAGGGCGCTTCGCTTCCTCCCGAGGTCGGACGCGCCCCTAAGTGATCTTGATGACCAACGCCCGAACCAAAAAAACAGACGGCCTCTCCGCCTACATCACCGTCACCGCCGCCTATTGGGCCTTTATGCTCACAGACGGCGCGTTACGCATGCTGGTGCTCTTGCACTTCAATGGTCTGGGCTTCTCCCCAATCCAGTTGGCCTATCTGTTTCTGCTTTATGAGGTCATGGGCATTGTCACCAACCTCTCCGCAGGCTGGATCGCCGCCCGCTTTGGTCTGACGTCGACGCTTTACGCAGGCCTCACCATTCAAATCGTGGCCCTGATTGCCTTGGCGCAGCTCGATCCTGCTTGGGGCGTCACCGCCTCGGTGATCTTCGTGATGTGCGTGCAGGGTGCCTCGGGCGTGGCCAAAGACCTCTCCAAGATGTCGTCAAAATCCGCCGTGAAACTGCTCGCCCCCAAAGAGGGCGGCGGGCTGTTCCGCTGGGTGGCCCTTCTGACCGGCTCCAAGAACGCCGTGAAGGGCTGCGGCTTCTTCCTGGGCGCCGCGCTGCTGGCCATCTGGGGCTTTCAAGCCTCTGTCTGGGGCATGGCGATCATTCTGGCGGTGATCCTCGCCGGGGTCGTGATCTTCATGCCCTCCGGCCTGCCGCAGGGCTCCAAAAAAGCGAAGTTTAGCCAGGTCTTCTCCAAAGACAAAAACGTCAACAGGCTCAGCCTCGCGCGCATGTTCCTCTTCGGCGCGCGCGATGTCTGGTTTGTGGTGGGCATCCCGGTCTACTTCAACGCCGTGCTGTCTGATGGCTCCGCCGAGGGCCGCCGCGAGGCTTTCTTCATCATCGGCATCTTCATGGCGGTCTGGATCATTCTTTACGGCATTGTACAAGGCAACGCTCCACGCATCCTCAAAGCCGCCCATTCGACCACGGGTGAGATCGTGCAAAAAGCCATCCATTGGGTTGGCTACCTGACCCTGATCCCGCTGGTGCTCACCGCCGCCGTACTGCTGCTCGACACATCAAACGCTCTCACCGCCATTTTGATCGCAGGCTTGCTGATCTTTGGCTTTGTCTTCGCGGTGAACTCTGCCGTGCACAGCTACTTGATTCTCGCTTTCACCTCTGATGAGCGCGTGACCATGGATGTGGGGTTTTACTACATGTCCAACGCCGCAGGCCGCCTGTTGGGCACGTTGCTCTCTGGAGTCAGCTATCAATTCGGAGGGCTATGGCTCTGCCTCTTCACCGCGGCGATGATGTCCGCGCTCAGCTGGCTGGCCGCCAGACGGTTGCGGCAAGGCTAACCCTGCCTCACACCGGCTCTGCCTCCGGATGCAACGCGTCGTTCAGCCATTGCAGCTCATCCGGCAAAACCAACCGATTGACCGTCACCGAAGGCGCTTTTTCCAAGCTGCGCGCCGCAGCTCGTGCGGCCTCAAGCCCCGCCGTGTCGCCAACCTTCTCACAGGCCAAAGCCTTGAGTAGCTGCAGCCCGCGATCCATCGGGCTCAAGTCCGACGCCTCAAGCGCGGCCACATGTGCCGCCTCAGCCTCGCCAGCGCCCAACAGAATCCGCGCGTTGAAACACAGTCGGTTCACCCGGAACGGATCACCGCTGCCCATTTCCTCATAGGCGGTTAACGCCTCCAAAGCGCCATCGTAGTCGCCTTCCAAAAACGCCTTCTGCGCAATCAGATCCACAACCCCAATGAAGTTGGGATTGATCTCGCGCGACCGCGCAATATCCGACGCAGCTCCGGCCAAATCGCGTTTCACCTTCAGACGATACGCCCCGCGTGCCCAGAACACGAAGTCACTTGTTGGACATTCCGCAACCGCCACATCCAGGTCCCGGCCCAACTGCTCCAGAACCTCAGGTGTTTCATCGGTGAACATCACCCCGCCAAGGTTCAACCGGCTCTGCGCCCGCATCGCCAGAGACATGCCATCCCCGGGGCTAAGCAACACAGCGCGGTCCAGCGCCGCCAGCCCGTCTTCCCAACTTGGGATGGTCTGTTTGAAGAACTTTGACGCTGCTCGGGCGCGCAACTCGGACACGCTCAGCTGATTGAGACTTAGATGCGCCAGCCGGTCGCCATCCCGCTGAATGGTTTGCAGGCGCACGTCGCCTTCAAGCCGGGGCATGATGTCATCGACAAAGGCAAAAGGGTCACTTGGATCACCCTCATAGGTGCCGGTCCACAACGTCTGCATCTCTTCGCGCAAAATGAGACTCATGGTGAAGCGCGCACGCTTTCCAGCTACCCGCAGTCGACCACGGATCAAGTAGTCCGGCGGGGTGTTTTCCAAGTTATCCGCATCCACCGTGGTCACGCCTGTGCGTTTCAGCGACAGCTGCACCAGCCCATCATGCAGGTCATCGGCAATCGCGGCACTTTCCGGAGTCTCCGGTGCCGCCACAAACGTCTCAAACCCCACCGACGGCAAGGTGCCTTTGTCCGGCGCAGTGGTCAGGTTGGCGGGCCGCCATTGATAGAGCCGGATTGGCTTGGCAATGTTTTTGAGGTTGAACATGCCCACGTCTTTGAGCTCGTCCTGACGCTCTTCGGACAAGGCACGAAACAGGTCTTCGGAGAACATCGCGCCACCGGGAGGCGCTTCGGTTTCGATCCGCTGGGCAATGTTCACGCCATTGCCGTAGAAATCCGCCTCATCTTCAACAATCTCGCCAATGTGACAGCCAATGCGCAGCTTGATCACCTCATGTTCAACAAGGCTGCTTTGCACCTCTTCGGCGCAATCCAGCGCTTCTTCGACACTTGGGAAAGACAGAATCCAGCCGTCACCCATGCGTTTGAGCACCTCGCCGCCATGATTGGCCGCAACCGGTTCCAGATGTTTCTTGCGCAGCTCCTGCACAGAGGCCACGGCCAGCGCCTCATCCTCGCCCATAAGGGCCGAGTACCCTACCAAATCCGCACACATCAAAGTGGTCAATCGCCGGCGCATAAATGTCTTCCCTGACAATTTGGGGGCGCGTTTTTAAAGATCCCGCGCATGCCCCAATCCTGGCCCAGAATCTTGGGTCAGAGAAGCGCGTTATCAAGGGTTGTGCTCAGAAAAACCGTGCAGCCGTGCACTACAGGAGTGCGCGGGACGGCGTCTTTAGCTGTGGCGAAGGGCAAAGGCCAGCGGTTTTGTGGTCACATATTTGTGGGGGAGGGGATTGCGGATGTCTTACAGCTTTCGATCGCGCCGCGCCCCATTGCGCAACCAGGTGCCGAGAAGGACGCTCACTACGGAAGGGCGCATTCAGCACTATCCCAGGGTCAGGCGCGGCTTGGTGAAACATCCTTCTTCCGGATCACCCGTGATCCGGATCGCACCCGACCCCGCCCCCCAGGGCGGGTGCGATTTGCAACGGTTGCAAAGAGCTAGAGAGATAAGAAGGCGGGACAGCGTTTCGCCAAACTGAAAGCCGCCCTCGGGATCGGGTGCGATCCTTTGTTGCTGCTAACCAATAATCGCCGTCCTACCGCGCGGCTCTCTCGGTTTGCTCTCAAATGTCGAAGCTTGATGGCAACTGCGTTTGAACATTTGGGGCAGTGTCCGCGTTAACGCGCAACAACTCTTCCACATAGTTGCGGAAGTTTTCCAAAGTCATGTCGCTCGGAGTCACGCCAAAGAAATAGCCCACACTCACAGCCGCGCCGCTCCAAAACACCGGGCTGCCAATTGTTTTCCCGAAAGATTCTGCAGCCTTCAGTGAGATAACCCCTTTCAACTCCTTACTCTTCGCAACGGCCAGTTCCTTTTCCAGCTCAGCCACGCGCGCATGCAGCTTGGAAATTTCGTCAGCAAGCAGGGCCTCTTTCTCTTCTTTGCTGGTTTGGCTCCCGATCACACGCGCAATGGCTCTAAAATGTTGGGGCAGCCCTTCAAGGTGTTTCAAATCTTCCGGCAATCCATTCGCCGGAGCTGCGCGCAGGTACTCTGAAATCGCATGCTCGAGCGTCTCCGCACCGTTCAATGCGGTGGCTTCAGATATAACTGGATTTTTCAGAAGGTGCTCAACGTGCTTTCGCAGAACGTTCTCTTCTAGAGGGGCAGGGCCAGCAAGTTCCTGTTCGATTTCGTGAATGGCTTGCGCTACGGCCTTTGGACCAGCTCGCCAGATGTCATCTTCAATGAGTGCAACCCGCCGTTGGAGTTCCCAGTTCAATGGTTTGCCCTCAACCATGCTTTGATACCATTTGTGCCAGAAGCGCCATTGTCTACTAGAGCTAGGCTCCCGTAGAAATTCAATCCATTTCCTGACGGATTCGCTACCAGCCTTTCCTTCGAGCCAAAGTGCGCGTGAATAGACAGCTTTTGTGCCTTGAATGGCAATCACATTTGCATCGCGCAATCGAGAATTGGAGGAAGCTGAGATTGCTGAATTGGAAGCTGATCGGATGGAAATAGCGGCGGAAGTTGCAGCGGCGTGACTGATGCTTCGTGCTGCGCGGGTAGCGCGAAGAGCAGCTTCTGAATCGAGGATTAGGCTTGAGGTAGCAGCAGCTATAACTGTTGATCTGGCATCAGCTGCAGATGCATCAGCAGCAGCCTTCATGGCTCTTTGAGTTTTTCTCGATTGCGTACTAGATACACCACAAGTGAGAGTTGCTCGTAGGCAATAGAGAATAAGGTTTACACCAAGCATATCTTTCGCATCTTTGTCTGAAAAATACGTCAATGCTGGCAGTTCTCTTAAGGCTGCTCGCGCAGAAAAAGCTTGGATCGCTGAGATATCCTGCTTCCTCAACCAAGCTTCCAGTTGCTCTAAACTCTCAAATGCTTCGTCATCCACCACTCAAAACCCCGCGTTAACCCAAATAACCCGCCCCGCACCCTACAGCGCTGCTTGACCAATACAAGATTCCCCCTCATATCCCGCTGCATGAGCACAGATCTGTCCAAAATCCGCAATTTCTCCATTGTCGCCCACATCGACCATGGCAAATCCACCCTTGCTGACCGCCTCATCCAGGAGACGGGCACGGTGCAGGACCGCGATATGAAGGAACAGCTGCTCGACAGCATGGACATCGAGCGCGAGCGTGGCATCACCATCAAAGCCAACACTGTGCGCATCGATTATAAGGCCGATGACGGCGAGACCTATGTCTTGAACCTCATCGACACCCCCGGTCACGTCGACTTTGCCTACGAAGTCTCCCGCTCCATGCGTGCGGTCGAAGGCTCGCTTCTGGTGGTCGACAGCTCCCAAGGGGTTGAGGCGCAAACGCTGGCCAACGTCTATCACGCGCTCGAAGCGGACCATGACCTTGTGCCTGTGCTCAACAAAATTGACCTGCCGGCGTCCGATTGTGACCGTGTGGCAGAACAGATCGAGGATGTGATTGGCATCGACGCCACCGGCGCCATCCAGGTCTCCGCCAAAACCGGGCAGGGCATCCACGAGACCCTTGAGGCCATCGTGAAAGAACTGCCCGCCCCAACCGGCACGCTTGATGCGCCGCTCAAAGCGATGCTGGTGGACAGCTGGTATGACGCTTATCTTGGCGTGATCGTGCTGGTGCGTATCATGGACGGCACCCTGAAAAAGGGCCAGCGCGTCAAGTTTATGTCCAACAACACGTTGCACTCCATTGACCGTGTTGGTGTCTTCCGTCCGGAAATGGAAATGGTCGACAGTCTCGGCCCGGGCGAGATCGGCTTCCTGACCGCCTCCATCAAACAGGTGCGTGACACCCGCGTAGGTGACACCATCACCAACGACCGCCACGGTACTGAGTCGGCCCTGCCGGGCTTTAAGCCGGCGCAACCGGTGGTCTTCTGTGGCCTCTTCCCGGTGGATAGCGCCGAATTCGAAGACCTGCGCGACGCCATCGACAAGCTGGCCCTGAACGACGCGTCCTTCAGCTTTGAAATGGAAACCTCCGCCGCGCTGGGCTTTGGCTTCCGCTGCGGCTTCCTGGGTCTGCTGCACCTCGAAGTGATCCGCGACCGGATCGAGCGTGAATACAACATCGAGCTCATCACCACCGCGCCCTCGGTGATCTACCACGTCTACATGAAGGGCAAGGACAACGAAGCTGGCGAGATGATCGAGCTGCACAACCCGGCTGACATGCCCGACATGTCCAAGGTTGACCACCTCGAGGAGCCGCGCATCAAGGCCACCATCCTTGTGCCGGACGAATACCTCGGTGACGTGCTCAAACTCTGCCAGGACCGCCGCGGCATTCAGCTTGATCTGACCTACGCCGGCTCCCGTGCCATGGCGGTTTATGACCTGCCGCTCAACGAGGTGGTGTTTGACTTCTACGACCGTCTGAAATCGGTGACCAAAGGCTATGCCTCCTTTGACTATCAGATGGAGGGCTACCGCGAGGACAACCTTGTGAAGATGTCGGTGCTGGTCAACGACGAGCCGGTGGATGCGCTCTCCATGATGGTGCACCGGGACCGCGCAGAACAGCGTGGCCGCGCGATGTGTGAAAAGCTCAAAACCCTGATCCCGCGCCATATGTTCAAGATCCCGATCCAGGCGGCGATTGGCGGCAAAGTCATCGCGCGTGAGACCTTGTCTGCGCTGCGCAAAGACGTGACCGCCAAATGTTACGGCGGCGACGCGTCGCGGAAACGTAAGCTGCTGGATAAGCAAAAAGCCGGTAAGAAAAAGATGCGCCAGTTTGGCCGGGTCGACATCCCGCAAGAGGCATTTATTTCCGCGCTCAAAATGGACGACTAGTCCATTTTCGAGCGCGCGTGCGCGGAAGCGAAGGCAAAGCCTTCGCGGGCGCACCCCGGAATTTACGGCGCACCACGCCAGCCCCACCCCCCAAGGCCGCTCTACTGAGCGGCCTTTCTCATTGCGCGCCACCCGCACAACGTGCACGGTCCGCGCAATGCCCAAACGCAACAAAACCTACTTCTACGATCTCGTCCGCCTCGCCGAAAAAGAAGGCCGCGATGGCCCAGCCTTTGCCGCTGCGCTTGAAACCCCGGAGTGCCATTCCGTCGTGATGGCCAAGCTGGAAAATCAGGTCGATGGCGCGCGCAGCACAATGGACTGCAACGATGTCTTCTTATGGCATCTCGCCAAAGCCTGCGACTTCTGGACACCTCTTCTAACAGAGGCCGACTTTTCCGAGATCGCCAACCAACTGCCCGGAACACGTGTTTTGAAGGGCCGCGGTGGAAACCGATGGCGCGATGGCGTCAAGTTCCAAGACTTGCCATGGTGGCCCACTGCTTAGCGGCAAGGATCGCGCCCGACCCCGAGGGCGGCTCTACACTTGACACATCCCTGTCCGCACATCCCCCATGTCTCGTCTGGCGCAACGTTGCAAAATCGCACCCGCCTGGGGGGCGCGATCCGGATCGGAGATCCGGGAGCTGTTCCTTGGCTGAAGGCAATAATACTTCAAAACGCGCAATGGTTGTGGAGTGGCTTCGAGTATTAATCTATAACTTAACAACTAGTTTCAAAAAGAGATTTATGATGGCTGAGTATGACAGGCACTTCAAACTGACCGAAACCAGAGACCAAGAGATTGTGATTTTCGAAGAGCAGTACCGCTCGCTAAGAAAGGAAATTTTAGAGAGACAACAACGGCGGTTTTTTATCGTTGCTGGTGCGGCTCTGGGCATACCCAGTGTATCTGGACTCAAGATAACAGGAGTTATGGAAGGTTCATTTCTTTTAATCGTGCCTATTGTAGTAGTTGCGATGTCGTTCCTCTTTGTAATTGAAGTGAATGGGATCGCTCGTGCGGGGCGATTTATAGAGAAACGGATTGAAAACTCTTACAAGAATGTGCGCGGATGGGAGCACTATTTGAAGGATCTCAAAGATGCAGGAGAGCTCACGCCAAGAGTGGTTAAAAGTGCGAACTCGAGCTTCTTGATCTTGATGGGGGTATACTTTTTGTTTAGCGCGTTCATCTCCACCCATAGAATTCTGTTCCAGGGTCTTCCTTCGGAAACAACACTAATCGATGCGTTAGGAACCGTTAATGCAGCTTTGGCCTTAGGCTATTTTGTGTTTATGTTCCTCATTTTCATTGCTTGGTTGGTCGAAATGTGGCCGCATTTGCAGTTTTCGGCGGAAGAGCATAAAGCGTGAAGAGGCTGGCAAGTTCACATTCCGTTCCCCAGCGCCCATGGGCTCCGCCCGTTCAGGCCTGAATTGATCCATTGGATCAATTCCAAGACGGCCTTCACTCCCCACGGGAGGGCGCTTTCAGCACCCACCCAGGGTCAGGCGCTCCCCTTTGTTGCGAGCAACAACCTCCGAAACACCCGCCAAACGCGTGCGTCGCACCCACGCGCAATCTCTCCCAACCCAATTCCGCCCGCTGGGCTCCGCCCGTTCGCGGCTGAAACGGTCCACTGGACCGTTTCCAAGACGCCGCTCACCGCATAAATATCCATCCTTCCCCAAATCCCCCACTTTTCTCACCTTTCCCAACCCATCCCCAGCTTATCCACAGGAAATCCCCAAGCTTTCCCAATAGTTTACCCCCAGCGGCTTTCGTAAAACTGTCACTTTTTTCTTGCCCGACTCGGCCCTCCTGACCCACCATCAATCCAACGCAAGGGATCGCAAGATCCGGCGCGGGACGCTGAGGTCTTCCGGAGAGGGGCATATGCCCGCCAGTGGCCGGAGCGGGGAGGGACCGGCCTGCCGGAACAGACCTCGCATGGCGCGTTTGATGCCTCGTTTGAGGCCCACCACAACGCGTCGTCCACGCTGGACTATTCGACGGATCGCTGGCCGAAATGCCTGTGAGATCAGGCCGCCCTCATCCTACGGCGGCGGGGTCTTAAGGCAGGAAGGCGGCACAGGCCTGAGCGGTGGCCGATGGGAAGAAGGGACAACACCACGCGGACGGATCGCACACCCAGTGCGCCTCACCTGCAGGGTGCTTTGAACATCGGTTTGGGGGGAGGTGATTGTCCTCTTGCCAGAAGCCGGCTCCATAGGGGCTGCGTTTGTGGCGATAGGCCAAGCAGATCCCGCTGCACTGGCCCGGATGGGATGGGCCCCGTTGGGGGCACATCTAGGCTTCGGTAAGAGGCCGCGCAAAAGGGACAGCGCGAGATGAATGCGCGTGACGGGCGGGGCAACCTGCTTTGAGGGCTATTCAAAACGAAGGCGTCAGGTCGTGGGCATGGGTCGTGTTTTGACCCGCTGCCGTCCATCACCTGACGCCTTCTTTCTTTTGTGATTTCTGCTCACGGATGTGCGATGCCCCCTTAACAGGGCGCGCTGCTGTGCCTACCCTCATGTCAGACACATCAGAGGAGTGCCCCTATGCCGACCACCGCCGCCGACCTTCTGCAAGCCGCCCATGCGGTTGTTCCGAAAATCTCCGCCGCTGATGCGCAGGTCAAAGTTGCCGCCGGGGCGTTGCTACTGGATGTGCGCGACGCGCCGGAGTTGGCCGCCAATGGCCGCGCCGAAGGCAGCCACCACATCCCGCGTGGCATGTTGGAGTTCCGCGCTGATCCTGCCACGCCGTTTCATGACCCGGAGCTGCAATTTGACCGGCCCGTGATCCTGCACTGCGCCTCAGGTGGCCGCGCCGCGCTGGCAGGCAAGCTGCTCAAGGATATGGGCTATGGTGAGGTGCACAATCTGGGTGGCTTCAAAGACTGGGTAGAGGGCGGCGGCGCGGTGATCGAGCCGGTTGATCCCGGTATGTAGGTTGACGTGCACGTCAATTTTTGCACCTCCGTGATACAGTCGCAATACAGACGCGATACCGATGTGCCATTTGGCTCCGAAGTTCCATCTGGAAACTTTTGTTTTTGCCACTTACACTTACTACACCTGCCGGATTTTGGCGGGTGTATTGGATAAAGATTTTGACGACTGGAAGGACGCCGATGAGCACCGATCGCGACACGCTGACCCGAGACTTGCTGGAGATGGTTGCGCAGGAAGGCATGGTCGAACCCTCTGAAATCACACCACAAAGAAAGCTTGAGGAGCTGGATATCCAGTCTGCGGACTTTGTGATGATCCTGATGGCCATTGAGGAAAAATACGGCGCGTATGTTTCGGTGGATAATGAGCTGACCGACGTGGTGACCGTGCAAGATCTGCTGGATCTGGCGATCTCCAAAATCGAAGAACACCAGGCCGCCCAAGCGTGAGCCGCGTCGTTGTCACCGGCCTAGGCGCCGTCTCCGCCTGCGGTCTTGGCGCCGACGTGCTTACCGACGCAACACAGACTGGCGTATCCGGTGTAAAGCCTATCCACTTTGGCGATTTAGACGCGCAACGCGTGAAAACCGCTGCACGCCTGTCAGAGGCAGATTTGGTGCAAGTTTTGGGGGAGAAACCCCATCGCATGCGGGAACCTGTGGCCGAATACGCGCTCACCGCAGCGCGGGAAGCGGTGGCGCAGGCTGGACTGACTGAAGAACACTTCGGTGACAGCTGCGGCGTCTCAATTGGCTCCGGTTTTGGCGGCGGGCAGACGCTCAATATCAACTACCTGAAACTGGGCCGCGAAGGGTCCATGCGGCTCGATCCGATGTCCGTGCCTAAAATCATGAACAACGCCGCTGCCAGTTGGGTCTCTATGGAGTTCGGCGCCACCGGCCCGGCGCTGTGTCTGGCCACGGCCTGCTCTTCCGGTAGCCAATCCATCGGTATGGCCTATCAGATGATCGCTTCCGGTCAGGTGGAGCGCTGCCTTGCTGGCGGTTCCGAAGCCTGTCTGGAGAGTGGCGTATTTCGGGTCTGGGAACTCTTGCGTGTGATGACCGCAGAGCAAAATCGCCCGTTTAGCAAGGACCGCAATGGCATGACCCTTGGGGAAGGCGCCGGCGTTCTGGTTCTGGAAAGCCTGGAAAGCGCGGAGGCGCGCGGGGCGACCATTCTGTGTGAATTGGTTGGCTTTGGCACCAATTCTGACGCGGGAGACCTGTTGCGCCCTGATCCTAAGCGGGCTGCAGCCTGTATGCGTATGGCCCTCAAATCCGCTGGCCTGACGCCCGCCGACATTGGTTATGTAAACGCCCATGGCACTGGCACGGTGGCCAATGACGTGAATGAAGTGACGGCCTTGCGCGACGTGTTTGGGGAGGGATTGGATGGCCTTGATGTCTCCTCCACCAAGCCCATCCACGGTCACGCCCTTGGCGCGGCGGGGGCTTTGGAAATGATTGTCGCTATTGGTGCGCTGCAACGCCAATCGGTGCCACCCACAATCAACTTCACAGAGGTTGATCCCAAAATCGACATTGATCCGGTCGCCAACGTGGCCAAACCCAAGCAACTGGGCGCCGTCATGTCCAACTCATTGGCCTTTGGTGGCATCAACGCCACTTTGATTGCCAAAGCCTATGAACACAGCTGACATATCTCCGGCAACGGTCACTTTGCAGGCAGGGGTTTCAAGCGCCGATGTTAATGCGCTGCAAGACCTGCTGGTCACACTGTTGAATCATCCGGTTTCAATTGGTCTACCAATAGTTCGCGCGGCCTTCCTTTTGGGAGATCCTGCGTTGATGGATCTGCGGCAGCGCTTCACCGCACCGGAGGGCCTGTATGCTGTTCAAGAATCTCAACGGTTCACAGCGCTCGCGGATCATGCTCTGGCAGCAGGAACGCAGGTTGGCCTATCCAGTGAAAATAACGGGTCCATTGCGTGCCACACGTGTCGCCTGCTGGGCACAGACATCACAATGGAAACCCGCGTGCGTTTCCTCATGCCAGACGCCATCCGTGCTTTGGTCGCGCCGAAGCTGCACGCACGTATGGTGGGTGCGGGGGCAAAAGCACTCCTCACTGAAAAACTCACCGCCGATCACATCGCGCTTTACACCGCTCTGGCACACGATCCCAACCCGTTGCACAACGACCCAGAGGTTGCGCGAGCAGCAGGGTTCGCTGATGTGGTAGCCCCCGGGATGTTGCTTTGCGCTTTGGCTGAGGCCGGCATTCGTCACACGTCGCCAGGTACGCAAATCATTGACCTGCGCGCACGGTTCCTCTCACCTGCTTTGGTGAATGCACCGGTTCAGGTGGTTGTGACCGCGCGAGCAGGTACAAAATCACGGGTGTTTGTAGTGAGTGAAGCGCAAGACATTCACGCCATCGTGGATGTTTTTACAGCTGACTAAGTCAGCTCTGACAGGCAAACAACGCCCAGATCATCACCAGATAGGTCAGTTGATGCAACGCCTGATCGGTGCCCATAGCATACCAATAGAGCGGCTGATCGGGGCGCAGTTCTCGATCTACGGAATAACGTGCCTTGGCCCAGTCGATGTGGAAGTGCACGATGAATTCAATCAACACCATCCAGAAAATCAGCATGGGGCTGGCACCAAACAGCGCCAACACAACCACAGAAAACGCCGCATGGATGCCCGCATGCTGCGCGCGCCCCATGTGCCAGTATTTCTCACGGCCCATGATCATCTTGGCGTTCTGTAGGAAAAAATCCGCCACCAAGTGTTTGATCTGAAATGCCGCGACCAGCAACAACACTGTCGTGATCTGGTCCATAGACCTCTGCCCCATCCTAAGTTCTGAAAAGAGACTAGCTGGAGAATCAGGGAACAGCAAACCTCTGTTTTCACCCTCTCAAACTTCCGGTAAGAATCCGTTTGAACAGGTCCCGCCTCCATTGGTAGCCTTTGCCAAATGGGACGGCGCGGAGCCCGTGCTGCAAACCGGGAGTAGACGGTATAGAACGCTCATTATTTGCCTTCATCTGGAAGTATTCGAAACGTGACCAGATGGCGCTTCTGGCGCTCACGGTGTGCCTTTTCCCGCTGCAGTTCCTGACGCTGGAGCTGCCCAAACGCATCATCAACGACGCGATTGATGCGGATACCTCTTATATCGACGTGTACAATTGGGAGATGACGCAGGAAAACTACCTGATCATGCTCAGCTTCCTGTTTTTGCTGGCGGTGCTGGTGCACGGGCTGATGAAGATGCGCATCAATACCATGAAAGGTGTATTGTCTGAGCGTATGTTGCGTCGTTATCGGTTTACGCTGATTTCGCGCATCACCCGCTTCCCGCAACCTTACCTGCGCCGCACCTCCCAAGGGGAGATGGTCAGTATGGTGACCGCGGAGGCCGAGCCTCTTGGCGGTATGATGGGCGACGCGATCAGCCTGCCGGTCATGCAGGCCGGGCAGATGCTGACCATTCTGGCCTTCCTGTTTATGCAAAACGTCTGGTTTGGCCTCGCCGCAATTGCGCTGATCCCCTTGCAAGCTTGGATCATTCCCAAATTGCAGCGCCAAATCAACTTGCTCAACAAAGACCGCATTGTGCAGGTGCGCCACCTCGCCGCCGAGATTGGCGAAACCGCAACCGGCACGCCGGAACTGCGTGGCAATGGCGGCTGGCGCTACCGCCTGTCACAAATCACCCGCCGTCTGGGAACGCTCTTCCTGATCCGCCTGTCGATCTACAAGAAGAAGTTCTTCATGAAGTTCCTCAACAACTTCATCACGCAACTGACACCTTTCTTCTTTTATCTCGTTGGCGGTCTTCTGGTGATCCGCGGCCAAGTCACCCTTGGGGCGCTGGTCGCCGCGCTTGCGGCTTACAAAGATCTCTCTTCCCCATGGAAAGAACTGCTGAACTACTACAACCGCGTCGCTGACCTGTCCCTGCGCTGGCACCTGATTGGTGATCGTTTTGGTCCGTCCGGCATGGTGGACGAAGAGCTGATCGAAAACGAGCCGGAGGACATCCCGCGCCTGACCGGCGACATTGTTCTCAAAGACGTTTATGTGCGTGATCATGATGGCGACAGCGTGCTGGAAAACATCTCCACCACGGTGCGCCAAGGCGCGGTGATCGGCATCCGCTCGCAAGACGCCGAAGAACGCCGTGCCGTGGCCGAGTTGTTCACTCGAGAAATCACACCTCTGAGTGGCGTGTTGGAAATTGGCGGTGTGAAACTCAACGATCTGCACCAGCGGGTGATCGCCACCCGTATCGGTTACGCTGATCCGTCGCCCTATGTGTTTGAGGGTACATTTGGCGACAACGTGCTGATGCCGCTGAAGCAGAAGCCAATCACAGACCGCCCCGATCCAATGGGCGAGGCAGAAGAAAAAAAACGGGCATATGAGTCCAAACGCACTGGCAACAGCCTGGATCGGCTCTATTCCGACTGGGTGAATCCAACGCTGGGGGATTTGGCCAACGAAGATGATGTGCATGCGTGGTGGATTGCGGTAATGGACGCCACCGGCGCGGGCAATGCGCTGTTCCGCAAGGGCCTCGACCAACCCTTTGTGGAAAGTGATCACGCCGAACTGGCCCAAACCCTTGTCGATCTGCGGCCGCAAATCCGCGAAGCGCTAGATAAGGCCGGCCTGACTAAAGCTTACTTCCGCTTTGACCGCGAGCAATACAACCCGGCGCTGCCGGTGGCCGCCAACCTGTTCTTTGCCACCCCGCGTCAGGTCATCACCGACGGTCGGGAGCAACGGATCAGCGAATTCCTCAAACTGCTGCAAGAGCTTGGCATCGAGGAAAGCATTCTACGCATGAGCCGGGAAGTTGTGGAGATGCTGAACCAGACGTTTGGCGTGGATGGCACCGACCACCCGCTGTTCCAACAGCTTGGCTTTGACCCGGACGACTTCACCCGCAACGTCGAACTCTTTGCCAAAAGCCGCGACGTACGACTGGCCAATATGACTCAGGAAGAGCTGGAGCAAATGATTTCGCTGCCGCTGCTGGTTTCCGCGGAACGTATTGGCGCGGGCTTCAGTGAGGAACTCAAACAGACCATTCTAGAGCTGCGCCACGTTGAGGCACAAAAGCTGTCGGAATGGACGGCAGTGTATTTTGCTCCCTTGCGCGAAGACCGCTACGCCCCGGGCCTGACGGTTTTGGAAAACGCGATCTTTGGAAAGTTGGCCGCCTCCGCTGGCCCGCGTGCGGAGCAAATTCGTGACATTGTTGCTCAGACATTGGCGGAAGCTGGCATGAAGCAAGAAGTGGCTGAGCTGCTGTTTGCCGTGCCAACTGGAATTGGCGGGGCAGGGCTGCCTTCGGCCTTTGCCGAACCGCTTGCCATCAGCCGTGCAGCGATCAAAAAACCCGATGTCATGATCCTCAATCGGTGTCTGGCCAATTATGAGGAAGGTCAAGCCGCCCACACCATCGCCAACCTGCGCGCGCTGCTGCCCAACACCACGTTCCTTTATTTGGAGGAAGAGTTTGAAGACGCTGACAGCTTTGATCTTGTGTTGGAGCTGGAGCACGGACGGCTGAAAGACAGCGGTGTGGCTGCGGTGGACGACTCTGACAATGCGGCCAGTGCCGACCTGCGTCGCAAGATGCGGGCTTTGACCTCTGCGGATATGTTTGCCGGCCTGTCTCGTCGGCAAATGCGACTGCTGGCCTTTGGGGCGCAATGGCACAGTGCGCCTGCCGGGGAGTATGTCTTCCATATGGGCGATGACCCATCTGATGGAGCATATCTGATCCTCGAAGGGGAGGCCGGGTTGGGCTACAGCACTCCGGATGGAGAGACCCATGTGGTGGCCGAAGCCGGGCCAGGCACCTTGGTTGGCGAATTGGCGTTGCTGCGCAAAGAGAAGCGGGCGCTCGACATGTATGCCAAGACCGACCTAGAGATGCTGCGCTTGGGCGAAAGTGAATTTATGGCTGTGGTCGAAAACGACGCCTCAACAGCGTTCCGCATTTTGCAAGCGGTGTCGGGCTATGTGGGCGCACCCAGGCAGAACAACAGTGAAACAGAAGACGCCTGATCCTTGAGGTCAGGCGCATCTCTTGTCTTCTTGCCGGTGGCTGGTTTGTCACACAAGCACCACCAAGCTTATGTGAGGCGACGCTCCAGATAAACTAAGTATGAATCAAGCTCCGGCGGGTTGGCGTTTTCGCGATAGCGGTGGATGTAGTTAAACCCGAGCCTCTCATACATCGACAACATGGCGCGATTGCCTTTGACGGTGTCCGCATAAAGAGTGGTGCAGCCCATCTCTCTGGCCGCGGCGATCCGCATCTCAAACAGCTTACGTCCTAGCCCAAGCCCCTGTGCCTCCGGACGCACAAACATACGTTTCAGCTCCGCCGCATCCGGCCGCACTTTGCGCAAGACGCCGCAGCCAATCAATCTGCCAGCCTCGTCATGCGCCAGTAAGGTGCGCCCATCGGGCGGCAGCAGCTCCGGCATATGGGTAAGTGTGTCCCGCGCGAGTGCGTCGGCAGACAGCTTCGGTCCACCCGCATCCGATAGCTTGGACGCCATGATGGTGTAGTATTCCAGCATGAGTGTCTCAAAAGCTTTTGGGTCGGGCAGGGCGGAGACAAATTTCAGTGTCACAGTCATGACGGTTCCGATATGTAAAATATGGGTCTACGCCAGCGTAGCGCTTTTAAGGTCAAGCGCCTAACGATTGACCTCCCCACCGCCCGCAGTCTTCACCTTTCCGAAAGGTCCCTGTTTCTGCCTCATATCCGCACCTCCGTGATGCAGTCGCGATACCGACGTGATACCGACGTTGTTTTTGGGTGCTTGCTGTGGTGTTGCGCGGCGACTCTATGGTGAGTCTGGTCTGAGTCTGTGGATAAGTTGTGTTGTGGGTGATTTGTTTACTGTGATTGTGTGTTTGTCTTGTTTTTGGCTGCGGGGGTGTTCTGTTTAGAGTGTTGATATTGTTGAGTTTTGTAGAAAGTTGGCGTGTTTTTGCAGAAAGTTGAAAAAAGCGCTTGCGGCTGGGTTG
>NZ_CANLRL010000015.1 GCF_947493595.1 uncultured Shimia sp.
TCAGTGGTTACGATGAGCCAGAAACACTCCCTTATCAAATCGCCCTATTTGGACCCATTAGCGCTGACGTCAGACAAATCAAACCAACCAGATGAGCCGAACTCTCTCTTAGCTTAGGCCGCCCTTGGTTCCAAAAACTCTGACGACGCACAGGTCAGAGTAATTCCGGCGGAACTGCTTAAGCGGTTCACCCTTGGGGCAGATGTATTGGTTGTTTTGCGCATCCCATTCGAAGTCTGCACGGGACCATGTTCCGTCGGTGCGCCCCGCTTTATCGATCACTGGGATATGTGGCGCGATGTTGCGATCAACCAACCAGCCTAGCATTGGCCCTGAACCGTAGGCTGTATCTGCGATCAACCATTCTGGGTCGAGATCGAACCTGTCTTTGACCCGATCCAGCATGGTCTTCGTTGAACCGACCTCGGCTTGCCGTATTGAACGGGTGCCTTCAACATCAACGATGACACCATGATCGGTATCGATGAGATAGTTGTCAGAATATGCAAAGAATGCTGGGCCTTTGCGGGCCGCTGTCCACTGGCTCGCCGGATCAGAGAAGGATGTGAACTTTGGCTGGACCTCGCTTGCAGCACCAAACGCCTCCTCATCCAGGGTGTCGAGATACTCGCGAACAGCACGTGGGGCCGCATCCATATCGATGCGCTTCGTATCCCATTCTTCCTTTGGTGCCGAGAACTGCCGGTTTGCATCCGCTTCGATCAGGCTGGCATCAATCGCCATCCTCTGGCCGCTGACAAGGCCTTCCGCGATGCATCGCGCTACAGTGGTCTAAAATAAATGGCGCAGCAGTTCGCTCTCGCGGAAGCGCCCGTGCCTGTTCTTGGAAAACGTGGAATGGTTGGGGATGGGATCAGACAGATCAAGGCGGCAAAACCCGCGATACGCCAAGTTCAAATGGACCTCTTCACAGAGCCGCCGCTCCGAACGGATACCAAAGCAATACCCCACCAGGAGCATGCGGATCAGCAGCTCAGGATCAATCGAAGGACGGCCTGTATGGCTATAAAAGTCGGCGAGGTATGTCCGGATGTTACCAAGATCGACAGACCGATCAATTGACCGCAGTAGATGATCTTGGGGCACGTGGTCCTCTAGTGAGAACTCATAAAACAGTGCTGCCTGCGCTTCCTGTCTCGGTCCCAACATCGCCAAATCCCCCAATCAATAAGGGAATTGAATCAGCCATTGACCCTTCGATCAAGCAAGAGTTTTTCAACAAAATCAGCCCCATGCAGACGTGAGCCTTTTCGATGGCGACCTCAGTCCATTCAAGCAGACGGCAGAAAGCGGTCCTTCGCTTCGGTTAGTGCAGATGTGTGTTTTAGTCTAATCCGCTGACCTTCGCCCATAAAGTGACGAAGCGCGAGACTTTGCGGGCGCAAATTCAAGTGGATTTCAACGCGCGATAGTCTTTCATTCTCCACTCTGTCTGCCCTCGGCCTGCATCAATCGAGCAATTCGCAAGACACAACTCGGCTGGCAGCAAACCTCGAACAACGGCAGATGCCAACTCGCGTGATGACTGAGGTCCTTTCAATTTTATTTTTTGTCATAATTGACAATTTATCAAGCCCTGTTATTTGTCAATTATGACAACTATGGAGACACCATGCCGCGCCCCAGCTTAAAGGATCAGAGATCCGACGAAATTTTGGATGCCTACCTCACCTGTGTTGCGCGGTTTGGGCTTGAAGGTGCGACGCAAGAACGGATCGCGGCGGAGGCTGGCGTAAAGCGTCCGCTCCTGCGTCACTACTTGGGCAATCGCGGGCAAATGATAACAGCGCTCTGCGACCATGTGGTGCTTGTTTTTGACAGGATGACAGATGGTGCTGACGCTGTACTGAAAGAGGCACAATCATACGAAGAGGTGATCGGCCTGCTTTTTGCAGAAGACATTGATCACGATCCCCGACTGTTGGTGGCATGGCAGGCCCTGGCCGTCTCTGTTGGCGACCAGCCAGACCAACGAGATGCGCTGCTCAACAGTCTTGAGCGTTTTTTGCAGGCGCTCACACGGACATTTCAACGTCTGTCGCCGAACCGCTCAATGGAAAAGACGCGCGCAGTCGCGCAGGGCGTCATGGCAATCCTTGTGAACTTGGATTCCCTTTCGATTTTGTCACCACCACAGGCATGGCGAAACGAGTTGCGTGATGGCGCTGCCATCCTGCTCGCGTCATTGGAGGGGGAAGGATGAGCCGTCAGCGTATCCTAAACCACATTGCCTTCCCCGTGCTCGTCATTGCGGCTGCGTTCAGCCTTTATTGGGTGTGGGGGCTATTGTTTCTCTGGTGGCTGGCGCCTGCCATTCGCAGCGGCCACGCACATTTTGTGTTTGATGTGAACCGCGTCGAAGACCCGGTTCTGTTCTGGGCGGTTGTCACCCTGTGGGCGCTGTTTGGCGCGATGATGGTGGCCGCAAGCCTGTTCCCCCAATACGCCGCTTGGCTGGTCTGAGGAGACTGAAATGACCCGCATGTATCACAACCTTCCCTTGGACGCGTATACCTCACAAGACTGGTTTGACCGCGAACAGCGCCTGATTTTTTCGCGCACGTGGCGTTACGCCGGTCTGGTTGAGGATGTGCCCGAACCCGGCCACTATGTTTCGGTTCAGGCCGGGCTGAACAACATTTTCATCGTGATGGGCCGCGATTTTCGCCTTCGTGCGTTCCACAATATTTGCCGCCATCGCGGCACTCAACTGATCCGCGCGGTAGGCAAAACGCAAAAGGCGCTGACCTGTCCGTATCACGATTGGACCTATGACCTGGAGGGCAATTTGGTCTCTGTACCGGACGAGGCGCGAGAGTATCCAAACGGGATCGACAAAAGCTGTCTTGGTCTCAAACCTGCGGCCGTCGATGTGTGGCGCGGGATGCTGTTTGTCCACCCCGATCCCAATCCGCCGTCGCTTGCCGCCTATCTGGGCGAAGTGGACCCGCTCTTGGGCCCACACAAGCCGGAAGAACTCGTGGAGTATGAAGACGCGCGCCAGACCTACGAAATCAAGGCCAACTGGAAAATCGTGGTCGAGAACTACATCGATGTGTACCACCTCAGCCACCTGCATTCCAACACGCTGCATATGTATGACCACGCCAAAGCTGAATACGGCTGGAAGGGACCGCATTATCACTTTTGGGAGCCGCCGTCAGAGGCCTATGGCAAGGATTTGGAAGCAAATCTGCCAACACCGCGGGTCATTCCCGAGCAGCATCGCGGCGCATGGGTGCCGATGTTGTTTCCGGGACTTGGGTTGGGGGCAAGCGAAGACAGCTGGAACCTGTTTGTCATCACCCCGCTTGCACCTGATCTGACACGGATCGAAAACCGCACGAAGCTCGCAAATGCCACTAGCTGGGAATACAGCAAACAATCCTGGAGCAGCGCCGGATTCTGGAAGAGTTTTGGTGGCCCAAAATACAGCGGCGATGATGTCGCCAGCGAAGACGATCCGATGGCGTCAGGCGACTTCACCGCCGAAGACATCTACGCCTGTGAGCAGCAACAGAAGTCTCTGGCCAGCCCGTATCTGGAAATCGGCCCGGCCAGTACCGGGGAAAGCCCGATCACAAACCACCAGAAAGCCATCCTTGAGTTCATGGCCCAACAGGAAACCGCTGCGAAATGAAAGCCGCACTGAGACGCCGCGCAGGATTGTTGCGCGACAAATCCCTGACGCTTGGAGGATTGTTTTCAGTATTCTGGCCGCAAATCTCCGTGACCTGGGCGATGACCCTTGTCGAGGTTGCCTTGTTCGCAATCATCCCATTGTTGATTGGCTTTGCCATTGATGGGCTAATGCAGGACAGCTACGTCGCGTTTTTCCAGCTTGGCGTGGTGTTTCTCCTGTTGATTGTCGTGGCCACCGTGCGGCGGGTCTATGACACCCGCGCTTACGGAATTATGCGGGTTGAATTGGGCAAAACACTGGTTGCACGGTCTGCCGCCTTGCCTGTCTCGCGCGTAAACGCGCGGCTGTCGATGGGGCGCGAGCTGGTGGACTTTCTGGAAAAGGAGGCCCCGGAAAGTGTCACTGCGATAATTCGCGCCACCGCCGCCATCATCATTCTGGCTGGGTTCCATCCCAGACTTGTGTTGGCGGCATTGGCCGCGCTGGTTGTAACGGCTCTGCTCTACGGCGCCGTCCACCGTCGGTTCTTTCATCTCAATCGCGCTCTCAACGAGCAATCGGAAAAGCAGGTCGGGGTGCTGGAAGGGCGCTCGCTGCCGCGGCTTGGCGCGCATCTTCTGGCGCTGCGAAAATCTGAAGTGCGCATATCTGACACAGAGGGCGTCGTTTATGGCCTGATCTTTGTGGCGCTGCTGGGGTTGCAGATGTTTAACCTTTGGTTTGCCACACAGGGGCTAAACGCCAGCGCAGGGCAGGTCTTTTCGATCGTGACTTACAGCTGGGATTTTGTCGAAAGCGCACTTGTTTTGCCTGTCACACTGCAATCGTTCTCTCGTCTCTCAGAAATCACTGGACGCATCAACCAAACGGAGGTCCACTCATGAACCGTATCACCGCAACAGCGATTGGAATGGTGCTTGCGGCAGGATTGGCTGTTGCAGCGCCGTCAAACAGCGCCACTGACCTTGTGGCGCGCTACTACGCCGCCACAACGGAGGCGGATCAGGTGGCCAATTGGCGCGATTGGCATCCCGAAGCATCGCATCATATCGACGTTTTCACAGGTCTCCCCGGTCAGGACTTCTCTTTCAGTTACGCGCTGAGCGACTGGGAAAACTTGCCCGACTGGCAGTCCAGTCCGGAGCTGCAAACTGCGCTGGAAGGATACGCGGAAACGGACCGTTCCGCGCGGGAGCAGACCGTCGCGCTGGACGGCGCGACAACCGTGGTCACTTCGACGGCCAAGGTTGCATACACATGGGATGGCTATAGCGGTACGATGAAAGAAACCGATCGGTTCGAAATCATCCCGTTTCTCGGCCGCAATCTCATTCGCAAAGTGACGACCACTTACGACTTTCGATGAGGCCAAAAATGCTTCTGTTCCTCCTTTCAAACCTCATTTTTCTTGCCGCCTTTGCATGGCTCATTCTGGGTGGAGCGGGATTGGGTCCGTGGGCTGTTTGGCTCATGGCATGGTTTGCGATCGACTATGCCGTCATCTGGCTGACAGGCTATGAACCGCCGGCGTGGATGTGGACCACAATTCTTGCGGGCCTTGGCGTTCTCTGGGCGGTGTTGTCCGCTCCCAACATTGGAGTCTGACATGGACACCCAGTTTTATTCTCTTTCCGTGCAGGGCGTTGAGCCCGTCATTTCCGGACGTGCAACCAGCGTCACTTTCGCGGTGCCTGAATACCTCAGACAGACGTTCCGCTGGGTTGCCGGTCAACATCTGACCTTGCGATTGAACGTCAACGGAAAAGAGCACCGGCGGTGCTACACCATCTCCAACCCGCCGGATGGCGACTTACGGATCACGGTTAAACGTGTCCAAAATGGCGTGGTTTCCAACTTTGTTGCCGATCAACTCACCGTCGGTACCCTGATCGAAGTCATGCCGCCCTTTGGCACCTTCAAATTAACCCCCGATCCCTTGGCACGGCGCACCCACTATTTCTTTGGAGCGGGCAGTGGCATCACGCCATTGTACGCCATGATTTGCGATGTGTTGACCAAGGAGCCGTACTCAGTTGCCCATTTGGTTTTGGGCAACCCAAAGGAAAAAGAGATTATCTTTCACGACACGTTGGAAGAATTGCAAACGGCGTATCTGGAGCGGATCACGGTCCGCCATGTACTGTCGTCACAATCCATGTGGAGTGGGTTCTCCCCTTGGCGCAAGGGACGCGTGGATGCCGACGCTGTACAGGCGGCGATTACTGAAATGCCGCCTGTGGCGCAGGACACGCAATACTGGATCTGCGGCCCCGGCAGTATGAACGAAGACGTCGCCCGTGCTCTTGCCAACCTTGATGTCCCCCAAAACCGCATTCACATGGAGAGCTTTGGCGGGCAAACGCAAACCAATAGGGGCATCGCAGGCAAGGCGGCAGCCGCTCTAGTGACCCTGAACGGGACAACAACAGAAGTGCAAATCGCGCCGGATCAAACTGTGTTGGATGCGATGCTGGCGGCAGGTCTGTCCCCGGCGTTCAGTTGCCAATCAGGAGTCTGCGGCGCGTGTCGCGCCAAGTTGACATCAGGCGACATCCACATGAGGGCGCACATGGCTTTAGACGAAAAAGAAATCAAGTCCGGTGACATTTTGTGCTGCCAATCGGTCGCGACAAGCAATCGTTTGGAGGTCCATTTCCCGGACGGAACCTGACATAGCGCCAGCGATCACAAGAACAGGTTTCGGTTGCACACGAGACTTTGCAAAGATTGCTATCTGCGCATTGCTGTCGTTGGTGGACCATTAAAATTCAGTATTGTGTGACCAAGTACCGAGCCTCGCCCGATCTGGCTGGACAACTTCAACATCCTTACGTCAGAATGTCAGTTGGAAAATCTCAGGTTAGTTGGT
The DNA here is from genome assembly GCF_947493595.1 of uncultured Shimia sp. Lineage (GTDB taxonomy): Bacteria > Pseudomonadota > Alphaproteobacteria > Rhodobacterales > Rhodobacteraceae > Shimia. The sequence continues at coordinate 6,534 of NZ_CANLRL010000015.1, forward strand.
GAGTGCAGAAGTGGAACTACTTGTCGTCCTGATTATTCTGCTGTTTATTCTCGTCTGGTTACCACGCCAGATTGGGGTAGGGTTAGCTCAATCCAAATCCGGGCGAACTATATTGCTCCTTTTGGGTGGGCTTACAGTCATTGGAGTCGTCATCCTTATGGCGATCCGCGACCTCTCGTAGAGACCGCCAACAGCCATTCCTCAAAGGTACAAACCCGATGTCTTGTTTGGGAAAACTCTCCTGATCCGCGTTGCCCGACCACCCTCTCCTGACTTAATCGAAAACCACCAAGGCTTTGCAAAAGCCGCTTCCTGCGCATAGCTGCCACTCAAAGCGAAAACGGAGCACTTCCGCTTCCGGCCCTTTGCGGTCATTGACGACAAAGCCTCCTGGACAGCATGAAGCACACCCAGGCTCGCGTGGGCATCCCCGTCTCAGGTTTTCTAGAAAAGATTTGGTGCACCAAACCTTGGGCCTGAGCACCAAGGAGCGGCGATCAGCCGTTGACCGCCGCCCCTCAATTATCGCTTACTCAGCGGGCGAGGTCAGCCCCGCTTCATTACGACGTTTGTTGTCATTGTAGAGAGCCTTGGTCAGGGACAGGCACATTAGGCCCATTACCATGGTAAAGGGTAGCGCCCCGATGATCATCGCGCTTTTTAGCGCTTCCATCGGATCAGCTTCACCATTGGTCTTTCCGGCAACCAGAAGCGTGCCCATCACCAGCGTCAGGATCACGCCCCAGACGATGCGGTGTTTGACGCCGGCCTGGGTTTCACCGCCGGACATAATGGTGTTCATCACCAGGATGCCTGAGTCCGCAGAGGTCACAAGGAAGGTCAGGATCAGAACCACACACATCACAGTGATCAGCGTCAGGAAACCACCGGAAATGATTTGTTCCAGAGTCACAAAGAGCTTGGAAGACTGGGAGGCTGCGATGATTGCACCGTCTGCCACGCCGGAAATTTCCAGATCAATTGCGGTTGCGCCCAGAATGGTCATCCACGCAAAACACACAGCAGTTGGAGCAAAGACACAGCCGAAGATGAATTCACGGATGGTACGGCCCTTGGAAATGCGCGCAAGGAACAGACCCACGAAAGGTGAGAACGCAATCCACCATGCCCAGTAGAAAGTTGTCCAGCCAGCCTGCCAACCAAACTGACGGCCTGCGTTACCTGCATCATAAACAGCTGCGAGGGTTGCGTCGTCGAGCTCCGCTGCTGCCCCCTCGAGGCCGGATTTGAAGCCGTCAAAGCTGCCCCAGGCATTGGTGGCGCCGCCGATCAGATCATCAGCAAGTGGTTTGGCTGCTTCTGGCAATGCTGCTGCAAAGGCTGCCGGATCCTGCGGCGTCCAGGCGCCAAAGCTGATCTGCACGAAATGCAGGATGTAATCCACCAGTGCGGATGCATAGGTTGTCATAGCGAAGATGAAAGAGCCGAAGACCACGAAGGTCAATAGCAGGATGACGGAAAGAACCAAGTTCAGATTGGACAAGATCTTAACGCCTTTATCCACACCGGTCACCGCAGAGATGATGGACAGACCCATGATCACAAGCAGACCAGCGATCAGTCCAACAGTACCCGGTACAGGGGCTTCACCGCCCATATCCATGATCCATTCCATGCCGGTGACTGCATAGACACCATCGATGAACTGGCTGACGCCAAAACCGATGGTCACAGACACACCCAGGATAGTTGCAACGATGCCCAGAACGTCCACAACATGGCCCAAGAAACCGTTGATGTATTTACCAAACAGCGGTGTCAGAGCGGAGCGGATGGTCAGAGGCAGGCCGCGCGTATAAGCGTAGTAAGCCAGAGACAGACCTGTCACCACATAGATCGCCCAGGCGTGAATGCCGTAGTGCGCAAAGGTGTAGCGGTAGCCAGACTGTACAGCCTCAGGCGTGTTGCCGACAACATCACCGGCCACAACAACAGGGTTTGATCCCCAGAGACCCAGAGGTTCAGCCGTGGCGAAAACCATCAGCCCCACCCCCAAACCGGCACCAAACATCATGGAGAACCAAGAGAAGTTGGAAAACTCCGGTTGCTCACCTTCCCGGCCCATGCGGATCTTACCGGTTTGTGGTAGTGCTGCCAGAACAAACAGGAAGAAGGCAAAGAAGCCTGTGATGATGATGTAAAACGCGTTGAATTCACCCAGGATTCTCCAGTTCAGACTGCCCAGAACGCCATTGGCATTCGCCGGCCAGACCAGCGCCCAGATCACAAGCAAGGCCATTACAGTCTTACTGAACAGCGCAATCGGGATGCTATACCCCTCGTAAAATCCTGAATCGGACGTTTTAATGTCCAGATCCGTAAACGGTGCTTTGGTTGACATGATGTCTCCTCCCTGTTCGCACTATTCCCCTTGGCCAGTTGGCCCGGACCAGGGACAACGCCCCTGACCCTCGTCATTCCCCTCAGAACATCAGCCGAAGATGGCGTTGATCCGATCGAGGGTGGCCACATTGACGGCTACCCCTTCTGTCTGTGCACGCGCACGTTTTGCTTTGCGCCCGTCCCCCGGCAGGCGCGCGTTTTCCTGATCCCGGATGGAAGCCGCCAGAGCAGCAATGCGAGCGCCGAAATCATTTCCAGAGGTCGCGCCCGGGTCGATCGCCAAGAAGAACTGTCCGGTTTTGGGCGGGCCACCTGCGGTGCCGGAGAAGGGCGATGCCTCTGTTCCCAGGGTCGCGCCGGTCATGGCGGCGGCCATCATTTCAGTCATCAATGCGATACCGACACCTTTGTAGCCGCCCGATGGCGCCATGGAGCCTTTCAGGCCGACTTCGGGATCGGTTGTCGGGTTGCCCTGCGCATCGAGCGCCCAGCCTTCCGGAATGGTTTTGCCTTCGCGGGCGTGTTTCATCACTTCTGATTTCGCGATGGTGCTGGCGCTCTGGTCAATCAAGACCTCTGCCTGGCCATCCGCACCAGGGGCCGCGATGGAAAACGGGTTGGTCCCTACCACAGGTTTCGCCCCACCAGACGGCGCAATAGAGGCCGGCGCATTGGTGAACCCGATGCCCATCAGGCCGGCTTCTGCTAGGCGTGCGGTGTGGATGCCAAGCACGCCACAGTTATAACTGTTGCGGATCGCGAGCGCGGCCACGCCTTGTTCACGCGCCAGAGGGATCAGCTTTTCAAAACCTGCATCAATCGCGGAATGGGCAAAACCTGTCGCCGCATCGGCGCAAATCACGCCCGGGCGCGGCTGGCTGAGAACCGCCTGGGCCTGACCATCAACCTTGCCGCATTGCACATGCTCCGCATAGATCGGGATATAGGCGAGACCATGGCTGGCAACACCGTCCGCCTCTGTTGACGCCGTTGCCGCCGCCAGAGGGCGTGCGTTTGCCTCTGATGTGCCTGCGGCAACAAGGGCGCGGAAAGCGATGTCTTCTATTTCGCCAAGTGTCAGGTTTCTGGTTTCGGTCATATCATTCGTCCTGATTAATCATTGTCAGATAGCCCGGCACCCGCCCCGGCTAGACGCGAGGCTTCGGTCGCGGGGGCATAGGTTTTATGGGCGTAGGTGTTGAGGGTGCCCCAGGCTTCCGGCGCAGGTTTGGCGCGACTGACTTGGGAAAGGATGTTGCCGGTCAAATCACCGATACGGATCACGACATCAACAGAGGTTGCCTGCAGGAGGGCATCATTTGACAGGGCAAGCAGGTTGCCATCTGTAGAAGCAGATCCCGCATCACATTCCAGCACCAGAACGCAGTTCAGCTGTGCTGCCGCTGAAGCCATGAAAGGCAGCAGAAGGGCCGGGAAAGAAAGCCGCTGCATGGTAATGGATGCATCTTTCAGCTTTAGAGCTCCATCAGACAAGGCAGCGCCGGCCAGCAAGGCGCAGAGTTGCGCGGCATCGACAGCGCACCAGGTCCCCGATGTCTCTGCCGGGCGCAGATCCTGTTCCGCTTTCCCCTGATTGTGATCCAGCAGGGCAGATAGAACCCCTGCCCCATCAATCCCGTTCCGGCACAGCCAGCGGGTTGCTTTCGCTGCTTCTTCTGCCGTACCCCAGCTCATACCAGCACCACGCACAGCGCGTTTGGCGAGGGCTTCGACTTCGTTCAGTGCATAGCTCATGAATTCCCCTCCGCATCCGGGTAGACCCAGAGATCAGCGTTTTCAGGGGTCAGCTCTTCCGGGTATGGCGCGTTGCCAAACATACAGATCCGCAACCAGCGGTCAGAGCGTGGGTCAAAATGCGTCGCACCAAAAGTCGCAAGCTTATAGCGCAGCATGTCGATTGGCATCATGTCCGCACAGATCGTATTGTCCTGAATTTCGCTGTAAGGCGCGCAGGCGTTGATCTGTACGCGGCGAATGCTGTGGCGGTGTTCCGGGTGGTTCAGTAGGAATTCAGACACCGGGGCATCATCATCCCAGGTTTTCAGATCCGCAAAGGCAAGGGCCACGTCCCTTCCCGGGGAGAGCGGTTGTTCGTATTCTGCAATCGGCTCTTCAAACCGTTCACCCAGGCGTGGTTCCAGCTTTTCTTCTGAAACATACCAGGCACGGGCGCAGTTTTCCTGTGCGGACCAGTCGGTTTCAAGCGCCTGGGCGTAACCTGCGCGCATAAGATTACGCGTGGATTTGACAGACATGGTTCCCAAAATGCGGAAGGCATCCGGACGGTGATCCGACATGGCGGGCGAAAGATCGTCCACCAGTTCACCGTAGGGTTCCAGAATCAGCGATGCGATCAGTTCCTGTCCTTCTTCAGACAGGGCCGCGCTCGTCCAGTTCAGCAGGCGGTCCCAGGGGCTGTTAGCCGTCAGATCATCGCCTCCGAGGAAGGCTTCGACCTTTTCAAGGTCAGCCTTCAACGCGACCAGTTTTTTGATCTGTACCGGGTGCTCTGAGCGCCAAGTCTCAACCAGCACCTGCGCACGGGCGAAGAGACTGCGGAACAGATTTGCCTCTGCCTCTTGCGCGGTGTTCAGGCTGCGTACGCGCGCAATGGCTTCTTCCCGGGCGGCGACCCAGTTGTTCAGCAGAACCGGATGATTGATAAGAAACGGCGCCATGCCAAGACCGGTTGAGTTTCCGATCCCAAGACCATGCGCGATGTCCAAGGCAAGTTCTGCCGCCTGAGCACCACCACGGGCGCGCGCCATGTGATTGATCATGTCGCGCACAAACGCCCGGGTCAGAAAAACCGACAGCATTTCCGCCTGGAAGGGCGCGTCAAATTCTGGGCGATCCGCGATGGTTTCATGATCCGCAGCACCCAGTTTCCCGGAGCCATAAACCGCCGTTGTACGCATAAGATACCCAACCGAAACAACCTTATCGACATCCGGCTGATCACCTTTTGCAAGCGCATCCACCATATGTTCCCAAAGGCGCACAGAGCGGTTGGCTCGGGACACAGAAAGGGATTTTTCATTGACCCGCCCAGCTTCCTGATAGGGAACATTATGCGACAGCCGTTCGATATCGTCGGCCGTCGGCACTCCGTCAAACAGGGTAAAGGTCGCATCCCACGCCGTGGCAATCACACGATCAGACCGCTCTTCCGGCGGCAGATCATGCGCAAATGCCACAAGGGAATAAGTGCGCGACGGGCCTGTCGCGGTATAGACCGCATGACCAACGCCCTTTGCGTCCACATCAAAGACAGGCCGTGCAAAACTCCAATTTTCATTCGCCAGACGGCGTGTCAGCACCCGCATAAAGCTGAGACGGCACTGATGCATGGAACCAAGGCGGCTCAGACGCATCACCAGGGCCGGATCACGCCGCGGAATGGAGTTTTGTACGGATGCCCCCATGTTTTACCCTCGTGGTTTAAAGTTTTCAGCGTAGAAATTGTACCAGTTGCGCCCCATAATCCCGGCAACTTCCTCTTCTGACAGTCCCGTCGCGCGCAGGCCTTTTTCGATGTTGCCGAAGTCACGGTTGTCCCGGAACCACTGCGGCATATCCGGGAAACCCGGCGAGCTGGCGGACCCTTCGCCGTAGTCGATTTCCTTGGTCCAGCGCCCGACGCGCATCCATTCCACGATGCTGTCCGGCTGGTCCTGACAAAGATCGGTACCGATCCCCAGATGCTCTGCCCCGAATTTCTCAGCGGTGCGCGCGATCATCTCGCAGAAGCTTTCGAGCGTGCAGGCCCCCTTGTCTTTCAGGTGGTGCGGATAGACAGAAAAGCCCAACATGCCTCCGTTTTCAGTAACCGCGCGGATGACATCATCCTTTTTATTGCGCAGGGCCGGTGCCCAGGAATGCGGATTGGCATGGGTGATTGCGATCGGGCGCTCAGACAGGTCCGCCGCCTCAATGGTGGAACGGTCGCCGGAATGGCTCATATCGACCACAAGACCCACGCGGTTCATCTCTTTGATGACCTGTTTACCCATGCGGGTGACGCCCATGTCCTCATCTTCATAACAGCCGGTCGCAAGCAGGGACTGGTTATTATAGGTCAGCTGCATGAAACGAGCGCCAAGCGTGTGGACGATTTCCACAAGTCCGATGTCGTCTTCAATCGGGCTTGGGTTCTGGAAGCCAAAGAACACAGCGGTGCGCCCGGTTGCACGAGCCACATCAATGTCCGACGCCCACTGACCTTTCATGATCAGTTCCGGGTATTGTTCAAACCAGCGGTTCCATTTTTCAAAGTTCAGAACCGTTTCACGGAAGTTTTCGTGATAGGCGATGGTAACGTGAATCGCGTCCACGCCCCCTTCGCGCAACTGGCGGAAAATCTTTTTCGACCAGTTGGCATATTGCAAGCTATCTATCAGCATCGTGCGACGCATCAGAATGGCGAACCGCTGGAGATATAAGCGGTCTTCACAGTCGTGTAGAATTCAGCCGCTGCCTTGCCCTGTTCACGTGGCCCGTACGAACTGTCCCCGCGGCCACCGAATGGCACGTGGTAATCGGTGCCTGCGGTTGGCAGGTTCACCATGACACAACCGGTTTGCGCATTGCGGCGGAAGTGGTTTGCACGAGCCAGAGATTGCGTCACGATACCAGAAGTCAGGCCGAAGTTTGTATCATTCACAACGGACAGGGCTTCTTCATACCCGTCGACTTTGATCACCGCCGCAAGAGGTGCGAACATTTCTTCACGGTTGATGCGCATGTCATTGCTTGTGCCGACAAAAACACCCGGGTTCATGTAATAGCCCTGGTGTGGCATCTCGAGACGCTGACCGCCGCAAAGCAGCTCCGCACCCTCGGATTTGCCCAGATCAACATAGGCCAAGTTTTCGTTCAATTGCTGTTCGGTCACAACCGGGCCGATCTGTGTCCCTGCCTCGAGCGCGTGGCCCACTTTCATAGCCTGCGCACCTGCCACTAGTTTTTCAACAAAAGCATCATGCACAGACGCGTGGACCACGAGCCGGGAGGAAGCCGTACATTTCTGACCAGTGCCGCCAAAAGCACCGCCCAGTGCCAGGGTCACTGCCAGGTCAAGATCCGCATCATCCATAACCGCCAGCGCGTTTTTGGACCCCATTTCCATCTGAACTTTGGTGAGGTTCTGGATCGCAGCACCGGCAATGCCTTTGCCCACTGGCACGGAACCTGTGAAGGAAATAGCATCAACCTTCGGGCTTTCGACCAGACGTTGGCCAATTTCACGGCCTGCGCCCATCACGAGGCTGAACAGACCTTTCGGGATGTCCTGACGTTCAATAATTTCAGTCAGGGCAACTGCAGAAGCCGGGGTTGCGTTCGCAGGCTTCCAGATCACCGCGTTGCCATAGCAAAGCGCCGGCGCGATTTTCCAGGATGCGGTTGCAGTCGGGAAGTTCCAGGGGCTGATGATAGCAACAGTACCAACCGCTTCGCGGCGCACGTCAACTTCGATACCTTCGCGCACAGAGTCCGCGTTCTCACCAATCTGACGCAGAGTTTCAGCGGCGTAATATGTGAAGAACTGACCGGCGCGATACACTTCGCCCTTGCCTTCTGCCAGAGGCTTGCCTTCTTCACGGGACAACAGCGTACCCAGCTCTTCCGCGCGAGCCATCATTTCGTTGCCGATGGACATCAGTACATTGTACTTGCGTTCAATCCCGTAAGCGGCCCATTCCGCCTGCGCGATTTTTGCCTGATCCAAGGTTGCTTCCAGTTGATCGGAGGACGCCTGCGCAAACATGCCGATCAGGTCAGAAAGATCAGATGGGTTGCGGTTTTCGATCTCACCGCTGCCTGCTGTCCAGGTGCCAGCGATGAGGTTCAGTTTTGTTTCGGTCATCCGGGGTCTCCGCTTAAGTCTGCGTGCAATTGCGAGATCATCATGGACAATTTTGATAATTTCAGTCAAATTCAAACAAATGAACTCAATTTCAATAAAACTGAAACATGGCTGTAAAAATCGAAATGCTGCGCTGCTTTGCAGCGGTGGCGCGGAGCGGAAAACTGTCAGAGGCGGCGCATCAGTTGGGGCGCACGCCATCGGCTGTTTCCATGATGCTGAAGCAGTTGGAAGATCACCTTGGGGAACCCCTGTTTAAAACGGATCGCAAGAACCGGCTGACCGCCCTTGGCAGTTTCGTTCTCGAACAGGCTGAACGTGAGCTATACCAGTTTGATAGCACAGTTCATGCGATTGAGAGCTTTGCCAACGCCCGCCACGGGCGCGTGCGAGTGGCGGCGGTACCTTCTGTTGCATCGACCGTCATGCCACGAGCAATTGCCCGTTTTATAAACGATTTTCCAGGTGTTCAGATCGAATTACGCGATATGGACTCGGCCACAATTCTGCATGAATTATCCCGTGGCCGGCTTGATATCGGTATCGCTTCAGCCGGGCTCAGCGGGGGCGTATTGCATCGCCAAAATCTGCTATCTGACAGGTTTGGCCTGATCTGCCCCTCCGAGCATCCCCTGGTGAAATCCGGGCAAACACTCACCTGGGAAGCGATAAGCCGGCACCGCTTTATTGCCAATGAGCTGTCCCGACTGATCACTGCCGAAGCGTTCCGAGACATCCACTCTGAAGCGCTTCTGAGTGTGCATAACATCACTTCCCTGCTGGCGATGGTGCGGGCGGATCTTGGGGTGACAGTATTGCCGGAAATGACCCTTCGCATGGCAGAAAGCAGTGATCTGGCGTTCCTGCCCTTGCCTGATTCCCCACCGGATCGGCAGATTCACCTGCTGCGCAAATTGGATCTCCCCAGCTCCCCCGCCGCGCGGGAGTTTGAAAAACAGATATTTGCCACCGTTGCAGAGATCCAGCCAGAGAACCAGCCATGACACAAACGGTAACGCTTGGTTTCGTGATTTTCCCTGGCTTCCCCATGGCCTGTCTGACTTCCGCGATAGAGCCCCTGCGCGCGGCAAATGAAATCGCCGGCACTAGAGCTTTCCGCTGGCGCGTGCTTAGCGAAACCGGGGAGGCTGTGACGTCTTCTGCGGGAGTGGTCTTCGCACCGGACGGTATTCTGTCCGATCAGACAGAACTCGATCATGTCTTCCTGACCTCAAGCCCCGACGGGGCGTTTGCCAATGTCACGAAAGCAACCGCCTTCCTGCAAAGGCGTCTGCGCGTGGGCAAATCACTTGGCGCGTTCAGCGGGGGCATCTTTCCCCTGGCCCGCACAGGCCTGATGGATGGGCATCCAATCTCGGTACACTGGTGTTATGACGCAGCTTTCGCCGCGGAATTTCCGAAGGTCACACCCGTGAAAACCGTGATCTGTGAAGGGGAACAGCGTCTGACCGCAGCCGGAGCCGCAGCGGTGTTTGATCTGATGCTTAGCCTGATTGAAAAATCCCTGGGCCCAGAGATCATGACGGAGGTCGCCTGCTGGTTTCAGCATCCGTTTGTGCGCACGGGCGAGGTTTCGCAGAAGACGCCATCCCTGACGACAGCCACCACGACCGATACGATGCCAAAGCAGGTCAGCAAGGCCATTCAGATGTTTGCGGAACATATTGAGGACCCGGTGCAAATCAAGGATGTGGCCGCTGCCGTGAACATGTCGACGCGCAGCCTTGAGCGCAGTTTTCGCCGCGCCACCGGGGAAAGCCCCCTGAAATACTACCGCCTGCTGCGGCTGAAACAGGCGCGGCAACTGGTGCTTTATTCCAGTGATACGCTGACGGAGATTGCCTTTTCTGTGGGCTATTCTTCCACGTCGCCAATGCTCAACCACTATAAAGAGGTTTACGGCGTGACGCCGCAAGAAGACCGGAAAAACCGCAACAGTTTTCGCGTGACCGACGGCAGTTGCCTGCCATCGGTGTGAAAGGTCAGCAGACGGATTGCGCGGCCTGCAGCAGGGCATGATGCAGGGAAGCCGCAGAAGAACGCGGGCCAAAGACAGCGAAGCCATCCTTCTGACGCCAGAGGAAACAGCCGAGATGGTGGATCTGGGTGCGGGTCACGGCACGCTCTGCCAAATTGGCGCTGTCCGCATTACACAGGCGCTCCAGAACGCTGTTCATAGTGGCACCCTCAAGATCAAAACGACACCAGCCATCAGTTTGCTCCACAACAGAAGCACTATCCCCCATCGCTTGTTTCACCTGGCGCGCTAGGTATTCATTCCCGCTATAAGGCATATCAATCATCCAGCTTTCCGGTCCAATCCAGAAGACTGAACGAATGTTACCCATGGCTGAGTCACCGATATCCGGCAAATCAATACCCAAAAGGCCGCGGGCTTTGTCACGGATAGCATCAGCCTGGTCATTACGCGCAGTGAGAGAGACAAGCGCCCGCTCTGTGACCTCAGTGATCGTGAGACCTGTAAAGCGATCAACGCGGGCTTCATCCGCGCCAAGCGGGGTTATGGACTTAAGTTTAAGCACGCAGACGCTCTCCTTCTGGATCTACAAAATGGGCGCTGACAACCTCGGCCCGGACTTCCTGGCCTTCCAGCGGGTTTATCACCCGCAGAACATCGCCCATGCGATCCCCCCCGCCTTTAAGGAAGGCCAACGCGATGGAACAGCCAAGGATCGGGGAATAGGCGGCAGAGGTCACATAGCCCAGATCAGTTTTCGCACTGACAGAACCGTCGGCATTCATCAGATGCGCACCGGCCGGAATCACTTCTTTGCTATCCACCGGCCGCAGACCAACAAGGCGCAGGGCATCCGTCGCGTTCAAACCTTCACGTTCGCTCAGCACATTGCCGATACAGTCTTTCTTCTTGCTGACCATCCGGCCAAGACCCAGGTTCAGCGCGGTGGTCGTGCCGTTCAACTCGTTGCCTGCCGCATGTCCTTTTTCAATGCGCATGACACCCAGAGCTTCGGTTCCGTATGGGACGGCGTCAAATTCCTCTCCGGCCTCCATCAGCGCACGGATCATCGCATCGCCGTAACGGGTCGGCACCGCAACTTCATACGCCAGTTCACCTGAGAAAGAGATACGGAAGAGCCGCGCCCGCACCCCGCCACAAACCGTGATTTCACCACATGCCATGAAAGGAAAAGCATCATTTGAAAGGTCAAATTCCGGGTCCACGAGCTTCTGAAGCAATTTACGGGATTTGGGACCAGCCACCGCATATTGCGCCCAGGCTTCTGTCGTTGAAATTAGCTGTACATCCAGATCCGGCCAGAGACACTGACGCGCGAACTCCATATTGCGATAGACCAGTACCGCGTTTGCGGTGGTGGTTGTGACGACAAAGTGATCTTCAGCCAGACGGGCTGCTGTGCCATCATCATAGGCTATGCCATCTTCACGCAGCATCAGACCATAACGCACCTTACCCACAGGCAGTTTCGCAAAGCCATTGGCGTAGATTTTGTTCAGAAACTCCGCCGCATCTGCGCCCTGAACATCGATCTTCCCAAGGGTGGTCACATCACAGATGCCAACCGATTTGCGGGTCTGCAGAACCTCGCGATCAACAGACTGACGCCAGTGTGTTTCGCCCGGTTGCGGGAACCATTGCGCACGCAGCCAGTTGCCGACCTCAACAAATTCAGCGCCCTGTTCCACGGCCCATTTATGGCTGGGTGTTTCGCGGGTCGGATGGAAATTCTTGCCGATAGACCGCCCAGCAAGTGCACCCATCGCAACCGGTGTATAGGGGGGACGGAAGATTGTTGTACCGGTTTCCGGGATGGATTTCCCAGTCAGCTCTGCCATTACCGCAAGCCCGCCCATATTGGAGGTCTTGCCCTGATCGGTTGCCATACCAAGCGTCGTGTAGCGTTTCAGATGTTCGACAGAGCGGAAGTTTTCCTGATGCGCTAGTTTGATGTCTTTAACGGTCACATCATTCTGCGGGTCAATCCAGGCCCGGCCTTTGCCTTCCTTCACGTACCAGAAGGGCGTCAGGGAGTTGGGCGCATCTTCTGCCTCAGGCAGATCCGGGGCTGCGGCACTGACGCCAAGACCTGTCAGGGCACTTACCGCCGCTTCCGCCCCGGTTTGCAGAGCCTGTGCGGTCGAGAGATGCCCATTTGCCGCCCCGGCCACTGTGAGACCGGCAGGCATTTCCCCACCGGGAACAAAAGCAGCAATAGCATCGTTCCACACGGGCCTGCCACGCTGGTGACAGGTTAGATGCACATTCGGGTTCCAGCCGCCGGAGACCCCAAGCGCACCACAGGTCAGATCACGTATCTCACCATTCGCCAGACGGATCTGCACGGATTTCAGCCCCAGAAGCCCTTTGCTGTTTACAACGCGCGCACCTGCGAAAACTTCAATCCCGGCTAGAGATGGCGCATCCGGGCGCACGTCAATCACGCCGGTGACGTCAACACCTTCGGCAATCAGATCCGCCGCCGTTCGATGCCCGTCATCATTGTTTGTAAAGACAGCAACCTGCTGATGCGGGGTCACGGCCCAGCGGTTGACATAGGCCCGCACAGCACCCGCCATCATCACCCCCGGCCGGTCATTGTTTTCAAAGGCGATCGGACGCTCAGTCGCGCCAGCCGCCAGAACAGCCCGCTTTGAATAGATCCGCCAGAGGATCTGACGCGGCTTGCCACTTTCCGGCGCAAGCATGTGATCTGACACACGTTCTACCGCGCCGTAAATGCCGTGATCAAAAGCACCGACCACGGTGGTGCGGGTCAGGATGCGCACGCTTTCAAGGCTTTCTAGCTCAGCCATGACAGAGCGCGCCCAGTCAGACCCGCTCATGCCGGCCACCGCATAGGTTTCCGTATTCAGCCGCCCGCCGGTGATGAAATCTTCTTCCGCCAAAATGACCCGCGCCCCGGCCCGCCCCGCCGTTAGCGCAGCCATCAGTCCGGCCGGGCCAGAGCCGATCACCAGAAGGTCGCAATGCAGGAACCCTTTGTCATAACTGTCCGGATCATCTTCAAAGGAGATCGAGCCAAGGCCGGCCGCCTTGCGTATCACCGGTTCATAAAGCTTTTCCCAAAAGGCGCGCGGCCACATGAAGGTTTTATAATAGAAGCCAGCAGTCAGAAAATTGCTGAACCGGTCATTTATCCCCATGAAATCAAACTTCAAGGATGGAAAACGGTTCTGGGACCGTGCTTCCAGCCCGTCAAAAAGCTCAGTCACAGTCGCGCGGCTGTTTGGTTCCTGACGTGCGCCCGTACGCAGTTTCATCAATGCATTGGGTTCCTCCGATCCCGCAGTCATCACACCGCGTGGGCGATGATACTTGAACGACCGCCCCATTAGGCGCACATCATTTGCCAGCAGAGCAGAGGCAAGCGTATCCCCATTATGCCCCTGATAGGTTTTCCCATCGAATTGGAAATTCACGCGGGAGCTGCGATCAATCAGCCCCCCGTTCACACGGTTCTTCTGGGTCATTTGCCGCGCCCCTCTCTGCGGGCCACATCCCGGGCCAGTTCTACATTGGTGATCTCATGGGTCAGGGTGTTGCGGGTCACGACCAGCCAGGACCGGTCGCCTACCTCGTGGAACCAGAGCTCCCGGTGTTGCCCTGCCAGGTTGTCGCGCAGGTAAAGATAGTCGTGAAACTGCCCGCTCGCATCTTCACCTTGCCAGTCCGGACGATGGATCAGGGAGGCGTCCCCCAGATAAGTGAATTCCTGCGCGTCGCGTGGGCCAAGAAGCGGATGGTTGATAATCATGTCCGATGCTCCTCAATGCAGGTTGGGCTGTGCGCCCTGGCCTTTTTCATCGATCATGTAACCGCGCCGGAAACGATCGAACCGATAGGCTGTGGCGGTTTCATGTGGCTGACCGGTTTTTAGCAGATGCGCAAAGCACCAGCCCGCCGCCGGAGTTGCCTTGAACCCGCCGTAACACCAGCCGCCGTTGAATGAGAGGCCCTCAATATGGGTGTTGTCGATGATTGGGGAACCATCCATGGACATATCCATGATCCCGCCCCAGGCGCGCAGAAGACGCACCCGCCCAAGCGCCGGGATCAGGGAAACCCCGCCCTCTGCCACATCTTCGATCACCGGAAGATTGCCGCGCTGTGCGTAGGAGTTGTACCCATCGATATCACCGCCGAAGACAAGCCCGCCTTTGTCAGACTGGCTGCAATAGAAATGCCCGGCACCATAGGTGATCACGCCCGGCAACACAGGTTTCAGCCCCTCGGATACGAACGCCTGCAACACATGGCTTTCCATCGGCAGACGCATACCCGCCAGTGCCATAACTCGGCTGGACGATCCGGCAACCGACACCCCGACCTTACCTGCGCCGATAAATCCACGTGTGGTTTCCACGCCCAGGCATTTCCCATCCTCGACCTTAAAGCCCGTGGCTTCGCAGTTCTGAATGATATCCACGCCCCGCTGATCCGCCCCACGGGCGTAGCCCCAGGCCACCGCATCATGGCGCACAGTTCCGCCCCGGCGATGTAGAAGCCCACCCTTGATCGGGAAGCGTGCGTTGTCGAAGTTCAGGAAAGGGTACAGCTTGCGCACCCCTTCCGTATCCAGAAGTTCCGCATCAGATCCGTTAAGGATCATCGCATTGCCCCTCCGACGCGCCGCATCCCGCTGAGCATCCGTGTGCACAAGGTTCAGAATACCACGCTGACTGACCATGGCGTTATAGTTGAAGTCCTGTTCAAGCCTCTCCCAGAGCTTCAGCGAAAATTCATAAAACGGTTCATTGCCATCGAGCAGGTAGTTTGACCGGATGATCGTCGTGTTTCTGCCAACGTTCCCCCCCCCAATCCAGCCTCTTTCCAGCACCGCAATCCGGCTTTCGCCAAATTCCCTGGCCAGATAATAGGCGGTTGCAAGCCCGTGCCCGCCCCCACCAATGATCACAAAGTCATAGTGAGGTTTCGGTTCCGGGTCTCGCCATAGTGGCCCCCAGCCCTTATGCCCGCTCAGGGCCTCTTTGATCACTCTAATGCCGGAATATCGCATTAATCATCCCTTTCAGTCGGGAGAAACCAAACAATAGAGAATGAGAGCGCGCCAGTTTGCGATCGGACAAATGCGCGATCAAATACGACAACAATCTTGGTCACGCTTGGATTGCCGGAGGTAAACGATGATCTTGCGAGGAAAACGGAAGCCCTCCATTCGCGCCTCCGAAGCAAACGATGGCAAAGTCCGCGACTTTCTCCATGAGGCGTCATTTCCGCGACGACTTGCATGAATGAACGGTTTTCTCTCCGCGCCGCAACGTCGAGATTTACGCGGTTGCAGCGAATTTCACGCTGCGTTTGCATGAAGCGAAAGTTGCGAATTCACAGGTTGGGCTCCGAGCCGACTTGCAGTGGTGCCGAATTTTCGCAGGCTTCGGCTCAATCCGAATATCCGTTCTTTCAGAACCGCATCGAACACTACGCACCTGCGGAGAATGACTTCTCACCGCCCTTTTGTCGCCCAAACCTCCGCCGAGGCTATCTGCCCGTTGATGCAGGCGATAGTAGACAAGAATGCCGTCCCAAGGAGCGGCTATCTGTCATTCGATCACTTCATAACCTCCTCACGCTTTCTCTCGCTTATCAGCGAGCCGTTGGGTTTTGTCAGTAGGAACAACCCATCGAAGTCTGCTTCCTTGAACGGTTTGTCCTTGGGTTTGATTGTGCGAATCTTTGCTTCACTCAAAACGGTCATTGGGCGGGGATCTTCCAAAGTGCTGCAGGGCACGTACCCCCAAGCATACCCCCATACGGGGCGGACTAAGTAATACGTGGCAGGACAACATCAAACAAAAAGAACCGCAAAAATCTGCAAATACAGGCTACTATCGGACTTTATTGGACGCAATGGAAAGTAAAAATGGTGCCCCCACACGGACTCGAACCGCGGACCTACTGATTACAAATCAGTTGCTCTACCAGCTGAGCTATAGGGGCACTGGAGCCTCATTTAAGGCAGTCTTTCAGAACCTGCAAGAGGCTTTTTTAGCGATTTGCACGTGCCAGCAATCCAACCGCAACAAGCCCCACCAAAACAATCATAATCGCCCCCGGGCTGGCGTCTGGCAGGTTCTCCAGGCTGGCTTGCTCATGCACCCTTGTGGCCAATGTATCAAAGTTAAATGGGCGCAAAAGCATGGTCGCCGGCAGCTCTTTGACACAATCAACAAACACCAAAAGCAGAGCCGAACCAATCGATGCGCGCACCAATGGCATGTAGACCTCTCGCAACACTTGCCCCTTTGCACGCCCCAAAGACCGGGCAGCCATAGGCAAGCTAGGCGGCACGCGCCCCATGGCGCCGTCGGCCGCGCCTTGGGCAATCGCGAAGAATCGCACGCAATAGGCAAGAATCAGGGCAAAAGATGACCCGGTCAGCAAGAGCCCGGTCGGCGAGCCTGTGATCAGCTCGATCGCATCTGCCAACTTATGGTCCAGGACCGCCAAGGGAATCAGGATCCCCACTGCCAGAACCGCACCTGGCGCCGCATAGCCGATAGTGGTGATAGGCAGCAACAGTCGCGGCAACTTTCTGCCGGACAGGCGCACGCCGTAGACCATAAACACCCCGGCAACCACGGTGACAACAGCAGCAATGCCGCACACCCGCAGCGTGTTCCAAAGCGCCGACAGAAGCGCGGGATCCCGCCACTGGTCCAGGCTGCCAGCTGCGTTATGCGCAATCACCGAAAATGGCATCACAAAGCCAATCAAAAATGGCAACAGACAGGCAATTGTCGCAATCCACGCCCAGACACCTGTTAATTTCACCGGTTCGGCCGGGCGGTTGCGGTTGCTCAAGCTAAAAAACTGCACCTTGCGACGGCTGATTTTCTCCATGGTGACCAACAAGATCACCAACATCAGCACCACGCTGGAAATCTGCGCCGCCCCCCCGGCGTTGTTACTCTCCAGCCAGACACTGAAAATACCGGTGGTGAGCGTTTGCACAGCAAAATAGTCCACAGTGCCAAAATCATTCACCGTTTCCATCATCACAATGGCGGTGCCGGCGGCAATGGCGGGACGTGCCATCGGCAAGCCCACACGCCAGAACCGGGCCAACGGCCCTGCCCCCAAGGAGCGCGCCACCTCTTCACCAGCTCCGGATTGTTCGCGGAAAGCCGCCCGGGCCAGGATGTAAACATAGGGGAACATCGCCGCCGACAGCACCAGGATCGCCGCCCCCATGGAGCGGATTTCCGGGAACCAGTAGTCGCGGCTGGTTTTCCAGCCAAACAAATCCCTCAATCCGGTTTGCACCGGCCCTGCATATTCCAGGAAATCCACCAACGCATAGGCGCCAACATAAGCCGGGATGGCAAGCGGCAGCAGCAGAGCCCATTGAATCCACCGCACGCCAGGAAAACGATAGCGGGTCACCAACCAAGCCGTGGTGGCGCCCATTGAAGCCGCAAAGAAACCCACCGAAGCCATCAACACCAATGTATTGCGCATGTAACGCGGTAAGGTTGTCGACAACAAATGCGGCCAGATATTCTCCACGGGATGAAACGCAATCCAAACCACCGCCAAGATCGGCGCCAATACCAGAGCTGCCACCAAAAGCGCCCCAAAAGACCAAGGATCAAAAGACAGAAGTCTTTTTAACGCCTTGGGCCGGGAAGCCTGTCCGGAGGGCGGTGTTGTCACATGTGATTTCACAGCGGATTCCTTTAACGCGCCCTTGTGTTGCCTGAATCTGGTTTTACTGTCCAGAAACGAGGCTATAATTGATCCAGCACAATCCAACAACGAAAAGAACATGCAGATTGTACTTCACGCAGGCGCGCACTTTACAGACGAAGGCAAACTTCTTGGCAGCCTGACCAAAAACCAGGACATGCTGGCGCGCAATGGCGTGGCCCTGCCACCGCAGTCGACCTATCGTCGGCAAATCCGTGACACGTTGGGCCAAATGTCCTCATCCATGATGGCGACCGATTACAAAGGTGCGATCATGAACGGCATGATTGGTGACGCCAAACCAGACCGCATGATCCTGTCCAATGACAATTTCTTTGGCGTGCCACGTCTGGCAATCCGCGACAACTGCCTGTTTCCAAGTGCGGGCGAGCGCCTGCGCGGTGTGTCTTCGCTGTTTTATGGCGACGATCTGGAGATCTTTATGTCGATCCGCAATCCGGCCACTTTTGTGCCCGCGCTTGTGGCCGCGTCCCCGACGCATTCGATTGAACAGGTCACCGACGATTGTGATCCGCTGGCCCTGCATTGGTCGGAGTTGATCGTACGCATACGGGAGGCCGTGCCGCATATGCCGGTTACGGTGTGGTGCAATGAGGACACACCAATCATTTGGGAAGAGATCATGCGCGACATGGCGGGACTCGACCCCGCCACCGTAGTTGCTGGCGGCACGGATCTGCTGCGCACCATTATGAGTGACGAGGGTATGACCCGTCTGGAGGCCTTCCTCGCGGACCACCCCGGCACAACCGAAATTCAGAAACGCCGCATCTACGCCGCCTTCCTGGACAAGTTTGCCATTGAGGACGAAATCGAAGAGGAACTCGACCTGCCTGGCTGGACCATGGCCATGGTTGACCAGATGACCCAAGCTTACGACGAAGACGTTTACCGCATCGAGCGCATCCCTGGCGTGACGGTGCTCACCCCGTAGGTCAAAACAAAAACGGCTCCCAAATGGGAGCCGTTTTCACATCATGCAGCAGATGGATCTTAGGACATACCCAGCGCAGATTTATACATGTCAATCACGGCTTCCTGCTCTGCGATGTCATTGGGATCTTGCTTGCGCTCGCGAATTATAGTGCGGATCGCCTTTACATCAAAGCCACGGCCTTTGATCTCAGCAAAGACCTCTTTGATCTGCTCAGCCACTTCGCTTTTCTCAAGTTCCAAACGCTCGACGCGCTCGATGAACTGCTTCAGTTCCTGACCGGTGACGCCGTATTGCGCGTCCGAAGATGTGCCTTCGCTCATGTCTGACCTCTTATTGTGCCGATTATGCGCGCCGCGCGGGCGCCAAGATTAAAGCAGGTATAGACCGCAAAGCGCATCGCCTTGCAAGGCCCGCAACGCCATTTCCTGTGATCTGTGCCAAATGCCGCGCGTCACCTGTCTTGCGCGTTGCCACACAATCCGGTAGCTGCCCATCTCAGGTAAGGCGCAGCCCGGTTTGCGCCCGCAAAAGAGGAAGTCCGCGATGCAATGGATGATCTGGGTTGGCGCCCTAATGTCGATGATTGGCCTGCTTGGTCTGATCCTCTCCATCGTCAAAGTGGCCAAAGCCCGCCGCGCCGGTCTGTCAGACGAAGAGCTGCGCGTCGCGGTTCAAAAGGTTGTGCCTCTGAACATGGGCGCTTTGTTCCTGTCCGTGATCGGCCTGATGGTTGTGATGGTTGGAATTTCCCTGTCCTAAGCTTCAGCCGTTCAAGGCCCCAAAGCCGCGGCCATTTTTGATCAACGTGTCAAACAGCGGCTCCGGCTTCCAGAAAGCATCCCCTTGCTCCGCCAGCTTGCGCACATGATTGCGCAGGTCCACCAAGCCGTGATCGTCTGCCGCCTGCATTGGACCACCCAACCAGCGTGGGAAACCAAAGCCGTGGATCATCGCCACATCGATGTCTGACGGTTTGGCTGCAACGCCCAAACGCAACAACCGCGCACCTGCATTGGCCATCGCAGCCAAACAGGTTTTCTCGATGTCCACATCGCGCACCCCCACGTTGCTCACAGGTTTGGGGTCTTCTTCAAGCGCGGCCTGCACAATCCGAAGCGTATCCGCATCCGCAGCCCCAAACGGATGCTCCTGTGAATACTGATACCATCCACGTTGCGCGCCGCGCCCCTCTCGGCCCATGCGATACAACACCGTGCTAATCCCCGCCTGCGCTGTCCGCAGTCCCGGCGCATTCAGGCCCAGAGCATCCGCAACCTGAAAAGGCCCCAACGAAAACCCCCATTTGTGCATCACGCGATCCACCTCGTAGGGATCGGCGCCAATGTGTACCAAATCTTCCGCCGCGCGGATGCAGGCGCCGATCACATTCTGGCCAATCAAACCGTTGTAGGTCTTGGCGCGCACCGGCAGAAACCCGATGGCACTCAGCACCGCAAACAGCGTCGCCACAGCCGCGGCCCCCGTGCTTTTGCCCACAGCGACTTCCGCCCCTGATGTACGCAGATGCAAGTTGGGAACGTAAAACCCAACCACGTCCTGCGGGCTGCCTGTGCTCTGCGCCACAGGTCCAATCTGAGCCGCAGCATCATGCACAGCGATCACAGCGTCGTCTTTAACGATACCATCCAGCTGCGCCGCAATCTGCCGGGAAATCTCGCGGCCCTGCCCCACAGCTTCAATCACAAGGTCCGCACGAGACAAGGCCACAAAGTCCGTCTCAGCCCGCAGCCTCGCCAGTATCTCGCGGCTGGCAACATCTTCCATCCGTCCACTGGTGACCATACGTTGCAACGCCGCTTCAATGCGCCGCTGTGCCAACTCCAACGCCGCAGGCACCTGCGCCGTCACCACCACCTTCAGGCCATTCTGCAACGCCGCCAGCGCCAAATCCGCGCCAACACGGTCTGCACCAACCACCACTCCCACTGTGTTCACGGGACGTGGTTCCGCCTGATGCATTTCCGGCAAGCGCGTCGCGCGCCGCTCTGCCAGCGCGACATGGCGCAGTGCACAGCTTTGATCTGAGGTCACCAACTCCTCAAATCGCTCGCGCTCAAACTCCACCCCAACCTCAAAAGGCAATAGCGGGGCTGCCTTCACGCACTCCAAAATGGCCAGGGCCGCATCCTGCCCCCGTGGCTCGATGCGTTTTTCCCATTTGTTCACACCGGCCTGAAACGCCTGAAAGTCTGCAATCCCGCCAGTGGCTTCTGACGTCGGGCGCGCAGGCATGTACTTGGCAATGCAGGTCAAGGCAAAAACAATAGCAGCTTCGCGCAAATCGTCTTCGATAATCTCATCCACCATGCCTGAGACCGCGTCAGCGGTGATCGGCATCATCACACCGGACAACAGGATATTGAGCGCGGTGTCTGCGCCCAACAAACGCGGCGCGCGCTGTGTGCCGCCAGCGCCAGGCATCACGCCAAGCGCCACCTCAGGCATAGCGAGCTGAACACTGCGCAGCGCCACACGATAATGACATGCCCAGGCCAACTCCAACCCGCCACCCATGACGGCACCAGACAGCCCGGCGACAACCGGCTTGCCAGACGTTTCAATGGCCGAACACAGTTCAGACAGATTGGGATGCGCGATGGGTTTGCCCAGTTCGGAATAATCCCGTCCGGCCGAAAACTCCGCTCCAGCCCCCAGCAGGACAATGGCCCCGACCATCTTGTCGGCGAGCGCATCTTGCAGCGCATCAAATATTGCCGCCCGCAACTCCGCGGTCAGCACATTTGTGGAGGGGTGGTTCATAGACAGGATCGCAACCCCGCCTTCGACCGAATAATCTAGCAACTGAGTCATGCCTCAACCCTGACAAACTGTGGCGCAAGCCATTGTGTTTTCAGAGTTTAGCCGCACATGCCTCCCGCGCAAGCCCAGTTATCCACAGGGTGCGCGCAGGTCGGCACATGTGTCACACTACCCGAGGGTCAAACAGGCATATTGTCGAAACTGTCCTCGATCTCCTGATCCAACAGCTCCAAATCCAACCGGCGCAATCGGGTGGGGACACGCCCGCCATTCTGCTCAATATTGACCAAAGTCCGATGCAACTGCTGATGCAGCTCATAGCGGTCCATATCGTCCGCTTTCTGGATTTTCGCTTCCAGGGTTTCCGCACGGCTCAACAGAGTTTCGACATTCATACAACGTCCTCCCAAACGTAAAACTTACAAATCAGCGCCGCGGCGCTCTTCAACCAGCAGCACACGCACTGCACAGCGGCGCGTCCGGCACCACATCTAGGCGGGCCGTAGAAATCTCGTCCCCGCATTTTACACAGAAACCATACGCGCCATCACGCAACCGCCCCAAGGCCGCTTGGATTTTACGGATTTCCTCCTGCCCACTGGCACCAAGCCCTTCCAGCACCTCATCACCTTCATGCTCCACAGCCGCATCTTCCCAATCTTTGGAGTGCGGCATGTCCAGCTCTGCCTCAATGGCATGAAGTCGTTTATCCAGTTCTGACAAGCGTTTAAGCAGGGCAGCTTTGTATGTACTGTGATCAGTCATCGGTGCCTCCATCGCCAGGGCAACTGCACAGCAGCGCAGTTTTAAAACCCGCACGTAACTTGACAGTGCCCCCATAAATGCGCCTTGATTCACATCAATATCCGCCCAAAAATGCGCCGCTCCGCATGTGTTTTCACCAGTTTTAAACACCACACCTTGATACATATGCGATCTTTCATATATGTTTTCCTGCAAATAGAGGAATCGCCATGACACCTGACGTAACAGCCTTTTTTGACAAAGCGACGAACACCATCTCTTTTGTTGTGAAAGATCCCGAAGGGGCGTCCTGTGCTATCATTGATAGCGTTCTGGACTTTGACTACAGCTCCGGCCGCACGGACACCAAATCCGCTGATGAGATCATCACCCATGTGCAAAAGCACGACCTGAAAGTGGAGTGGATTCTGGAAAGCCACGTCCATGCGGATCACCTCTCCGCCGCGCCTTATCTGCAGGAAAAAATCGGCGGAAAAATTGGCATCGGAAAAAACATCACCATTGTACAGGACACCTTTGGCAAGGTTTTCAATGAGGGCACCGAGTTCCAGCGTGACGGCAGCCAGTTCGACAAGCTGTTTGAAGAAGGCGACAGCTTCATGATCGGCCAGTTGCGAGGCGATGTGCTGCACACACCCGGCCACACGCCCGCCTGTATGACCTATGTGATTGGTGACGCCGCCTTTGTCGGCGACACGCTGTTTATGCCGGACTTCGGCACAGCCCGCTGTGACTTCCCCGGCGGCTCTTCCGAGACTCTTTATCAGTCGATCCAGAAAATCCTCGCCCTACCGGACGAGACCCGCATTTTTGTCGGTCACGACTACAAAGCACCAGGGCGCGATGAATACGCCTGGGAAACCACCGTGGGGGAGCAAAAAGCCAACAACGTGCATGTGGGCGACGGCGCCGACAAAGACACATTTGTCGAAATGCGCGACAGCCGCGATGCCACTTTGGCCATGCCCAAACTCATCATCCCGTCGCTGCAAGTGAACATGCGCGCCGGGCAAATGCCGGAACCGGATGAAGAAGGCGATGTCTTCCTCAAGGTTCCCGTAAATAAACTTTGATCCTTAAAGCGCGAACATCAAAGGAAAAATCATGCTGAACTCAATACCTACCGACTGGCTCTTCGGGCTGGGCGGCGGCCTCCTTATTGGACTCGGCGGCGCCGTTTTCCTGCTTGGCAACGGCCGTGTCATGGGCGCCAGCGGTATCATCGGCGGTCTCGTCGATGGCTCTGGCAAAAGCAATATGGCCGAACGCCTGGCCTTCTTGGCCGGGGTCTTTCTGGTGCCGGTGCTGCTCTACCCGCTGTTCTCTGATGTGAACACCCACGCCACCACCAACGTGGCCGTGCTGATCGCCGCAGGGCTCTGCGTGGGCGTCGGCACCCGCCTCGCCAATGGCTGCACCTCCGGCCACGGCGTTTGCGGCATCTCCCGCCTGTCTTTGCGCGGCATGGTTGCCACAGTGTTCTACATAATGGCAGGCGGCCTCACCGTGGTCTTGTTCCGCCATATTCTGGGAGTGATCTGATGACCCGCATTCTTCTCGCCCTGCTCGCAGGCGGCCTGTTTGGCGCAGGCCTGTTCATTTCCGGAATGACAGACACCACCAAGGTACAAGGCTGGCTGGACGTCTTTGGCAACTGGGATCCAACACTGGCCTTTGTAATGGGCGGCGCGATCATTCCGATGGCCATCGCCTGGCTGTTCACCAACGGCCGCAAGCCGGCTGTGGGAGGCGAATTCCCGGCACCACCTGAACCAAAGCTCGGCCGCAACCTTGTGCTCGGCTCGGTTCTATTCGGAGTTGGTTGGGGGCTCGCCGGTCTGTGCCCGGGCCCAGCCGTAGCGTCTCTCAGCTATGGCGGCTGGCCACATTGGGTCTTCTTCGCCGCGATGCTCGCAGGCATGGCACTGGCTCCTATGGCGCGCGCGCAACTGGACAGCGCCGTTCCCGCCGAGTAAGCAATCGCCATGGATATTCGTCAGATCACCGACCGCTTTTTCGCCGCGCCTCAGATTGAGGCTGCAGATTTTGCCGCATTGGCCGAGGCCGGCTTTGGGCTTGTCATCAACAACCGCCCTGACAACGAGGTTGGTCCGGATCAGCATTCCGAGACCATGCGCGCCGCCGCCGAAGCGGCTGGTCTGCAATATGTGGTCAACCCGCTGACCATGGACACCATGACGCCGGACCGCCAGGCCCTGCAACGTGACAGCGCCGCGGGCTGTGACGGCAAGGTTCTGGCCTACTGCCGCTCTGGCACACGCTCGACCATCTGCTGGGCACTGTCTCAGGCCAAAGAGATGGATGTCGCCGACATCGTGAACGCCGCAGCCAATGGCGGCTATGATGTCTCTGGCCTTGTGCCACACCTAGAAGCGCTCAAGTCTCAGGGATAAGCATCTGACCTGAAAACAAAAAGCCCCGCTCTTCCGGCGGGGCTTTTTTGTGTCTGCTCGTTAAGACTGCTCGAAAGTCTTATGTGCCTGTCAAATCCAGATCGGCCAACGCCGCTGGATCGCCAATTTCATCGTTGCCCAGCTGAATCAGATCATCGAGATCGTCCAAGCCAGCAAAATCGTCCATTCCGTTGTCTGCATCCAGACCAACACCCATCTCGCCCATTGGCTCAAGGTCCGGCAAGCCACCGCCACCCAAATCAGGCAATTCGCCACCAAGATCCGGCAGATCGCCCCCCATATCAGGCAAACCAGCACCATCCAGCGCAGGCATTTCCGCCATACCCGGCAGATCGCCACCAATATCATCCATGCCGCCCATCGCAGGCATATCCATGCTCGGCATGTCCATAGACGGCATCTCCATCGCCGGCATCTCCGGCGCGCCCATATCAGCCATGCTCATCTCTGCCGTATCCGGCACCGTCAGTTCTGTTGAAGGTGCAACCGCCCCCACCAACCCAGGCACACAAACCGCACGCATGCCATTGAGCTGTCCAATACGCACTTCCGTAATCTCTTCGCCGGTTGGTGCCTGCAAAGTGGCGTTCTGCATCGCCTCTTCCCCCAGAGGCAGGGTATCGCCAACTTGCAGCCCCTGAATCTGCGCTATAGGCAGGCTGATTTTGCCGACGACAGCATTCAGCAACGTCGTGGCCTCTTTCACACCATTCTGAAACTTCTCGGCGTCGGTTTCCGCGTCTTCTTCGGGTTCATTGACCAACACCTGCACATCCGGGAACAGCAACGCCATGGTGCCGGTTTTCTTGCCCCGCTCGAGTTTCACGTCGAGCACAAACATATGGTAATCCTGCGCCGTCATCGCCAAGGACAGCGTGCGCGTATCAAGCATCATTGCGCCAAATTTGTAGTGCTGTAGCCAGTAAGGCGCTTCACCTTCCTCTGCCAACATGCGCACATAGCGCATGAGCGCATCTTCCAAAAACGGCGTGATCAGCGCGGCATCCACTTTGGTGGGCACACGGTCCGTTACCGGCTTGGGAACAACCTGGCCAAGGGTTTGGAACTCCACCAACCCAGCCATCACTTGCATATCCATCGCCAGGGCGCCGGGCTCACCATTCTGCCCTTCAAGCAAGATCAACAGGGATTCATTGTCCAGCGTCACCTCAACGGCGCGGTGCGGCAGCTTAACATGGCGCACATCGGTCACATCCAATGCCAGATCCATACCTTTTTCCGCAGCCAAAGCGAGGCCAAGGCGCAGAGCCTTGTTGGGGGTCATCGCGCGCGCTTGATGCTCGGTCCGCCCATCCGCTGCTTTACGTCTTAGAATAGAGGTGGCTTGAGTTTCACTCATATCCGGATCTGCCCTGTTTGTGGCTCCTTACACGACAGATGTGCCGCAATAAGGTTAACAGGGCCTCTACGAGACCCTCAAAATCCGTGTGAAATTGTGTCTATTGCGCCGCCAAGGCGACCTCTCCTGGCAAGGTCACCCGAAACGCCGCGCCACCCTGCCCCGGCAGGTATTCTACGGCGCCATCCAAACGCGTCATGATCTCTCGGCAAATCGCCAGACCAAGCCCGGCGCCTTTGACCTTTTGCTCTCCGGTTCTGGAGAATTTTTCAAAGATCACCGCTTGCTCCGTTTTTGGAATACCACTTCCGTTGTCAATAAAATCCACAACCAACGTTCCTGAACTTTGGCTCACTTCGATACGCAGTTTGGGCGACGGAGAATCACAGTACTTTTGAGCGTTTCCAATAAGGTTGATAAACACCTGACTAAGCCGATCAAGATCAGTATTGAGCGTGATTTCTTCAGCAGCCGTATTACGCACCACGCGCATTTTGTCCTTACCAGCCCCGGTCAAAGCACTGGCCACCGCGTGATCCAGAATGCCTCTGAGCTTCCCGCTTTGCATGTTCAGGTTCACCCGGCCACTTTCCAGCACACTCAGATCCAACAGATCATCCAGCAGCCGGGTCAACCGCAACGCCTCATCGTGGATGATCGAGCTGTATTTGATCTTTTCATCTTCAGTCAGCCGGTCACTGTCCCGCAAAATCTCTGAAAACGCGCGGATCGAGGTCATCGGCGTGCGCAGCTCATGGCTCACCTGGCTGAGGAAGCTGTCTTTCTGCTCCGAAATCAACGTCAACTTTTCATTGGCCTGTCGCAATTGCCGCGCCGTGCGCGCCTGCTCTTCGGATTTGGCTTCAAGCTTGCTGGAGTATTCCATCATCTGCGCCGTCTCATCGGCCACCGCCATCAGATCTTCCACCGACACCGACGCCCCACCGACAATTTGTCCAATCATCGCATGCGCCGTGGCCGCCCCAACAGAGCCCGCCAGCTCCCGCTCCAAACGCTGCAAGAAATCCGGTGACGGCTCCGGCAAAAGCCCACTCATGCCCTGACGCTTGGCCTCCCGTTCAAACAGGTTCTGCGCCTCGCGCGCACCGATGATACGTTGCGCCATGACCATCAGGTCTTCGGTCTGCGCCAAGCTCCCAGCCCAGCTTTGTGGCGTGGAGCTGTGCTCAAACACATTTACAAACTGAGCCCCTTGTAACCGCTCAAGAGGAGACGGAAATCCAACCAAAGAGGCAATGAAGAAACTCATTGTGTTCAATAAGATAGACCAGAACACCGCATGCACCAACGGGTCCATGCCAGAGATACCAAAGAACGCTTGCGGGCGCAGCCAACTCAATCCCAATGGGCCTTCGGTCAACATTGTTTCCGACACCAATGTGCCGGCTCCGAAACTGGGCAATAACAACGTGTAAGCCCAGATCAGAAAGCCTACTGTCAGGCCCACAAACGCCCCGGTCCGGGTGGCCCCGCGCCAGAAAATCCCGCCAATCAGCACCGGCAGAAACTGCGCCACCCCGGCAAAGGAAATCAGACCTATCGAGGCCAGCGCGGTACCGCCTCCGGAGAGACGGAAATAGAGGTATCCAAGAAACACCACGGCTGCGATGGAAATGCGCCGAGACAACAGCACAACATGCCGCACGTCACCAGACACCGATGCACCGCCGGTCTGCATGCTCAGCCAAATCGGCATCACAATGTGGTTTGACACCATGGTCGACAATGCCAACGCGGCCACAATCACCATAGATGTCGCACTGGAAAAGCCTCCTAGAAAGCTCAACATCGCCAACGCGTCGTTGCCAGTTGCCAACGGCACTGTCAGGACAAAAAAGTCGGGATTGCTTCCCGGTGGCAATAGATCCAACCCCACCACCGCTATCGGCACCACAAACAGGCTCATCACCATCAGATAGGCAGGAAACGCCCAGCTGGCGGTGCGCAGGTGGTCCTCGTCTTCGTTCTCAACCACCATGACTTGAAACATACGTGGCAGACACAAAAACGCCGCACCGGACAGGAAGATCAACGTTGCCCAACGGTCCCCCCGCATTTGCCACTGGCCAATCTCGCTTGCATCGATACGGGCAAACGTATCGCCGACGCCACCGGCCAGACCCCAAACCACAAAAATGCCAACCGCCAACAGCGCCAGCAATTTCACAATTGCTTCAACGGCCACAGCCATCACAACCCCGTGGTGGCGCTCGTTTACATCCAAATTTCGCGTGCCAAAAACAATGGTGAACAAGGACAGGCCAGCGGCCACCAAAAGCGCGTTACTCCCCTGCGCCGCTTGCGTTAACTCACCACCATAAGCGCTTGAAAATACATCAAAACTCACGGTTACAGATTGCAACTGAAGCGCGATATAGGGCGTGGTTCCAATCACTGCCAAAACGGTCACCCCAACCGCCAAGAGATTGGATTTTCCGTAGCGCGAAGAGATCAAATCCGCGATTGAGGTGATACGCTGGCTGCGCCCAATGCGCACCAGTTTGCGTAGCAACCACCACCAGCCAATCATCACCAACGACGGGCCAATATAGATGGTCAAATACTCAAGGCCTGAGCGCGCCGCATAACCGACCGCCCCATAAAACGTCCAGGCTGTACAGTAGATCGACAACGACAGCGTATAAATCATTGGGCTGCGCAGCCACCCGCCACGCCCTTCCAGGGCCGCGCGTTCCGCTGCAAACGCGATCAGGAACAAAAACACGACGTAAATCAGACAGACGCCAACCAGAATATTGAGCGTACCCATCAGCCTTCGCGCTCCGTCTCCTCCGCATCACTGCGTTTGAGGCTACGCGCCAACCACCCGCCTCCAACAACCAGCAACAGCCAGACCATAAAAATGTAAACAATCGCGTCAGAGGTGGTCACCACATCCGGCGCTTCAGACTGCTGCCACAACAAGGGCACCGCCCAAAGCACCGCGCCAATCACTGGCAGGGTGCGGATTGTGTCAATCAATCGCCGGCGACGATAGCTTTGTCGCTCCAAAAACGGAATGGTGTGTTTGGCACTCACCCGGCCACCAGCTCTCGCACCGCATCAAGCACCTCAGCGTTGGAAAACGGCTTGGTCATAAACCGGCTTGCCCCGGCGCGCTCCGCCATTTCACGGTCTTTGACCTGCCCTTTGGCGGTCAACATCAACACTGGCAGTCCCTGTGTGGCATCTTCGCTGCGCAGCTCACGCAGGATGTCATAACCGGTTTTGCCCGGCAGCATCACGTCCAGAATAACCAAATCGGGCATCGCACCTTGCACCACACCAACAGCATCATGACCATTGGAATGGGTCGCAACGGACCAGCCGTCACGAGACAAGATGAAGCTGATCGCTTCGATGATATTGGGCTCATCTTCGATGACTAGCACGTTTTTGCCCATGCAGCCTCCCCTCCCCAAAAGTCCACAAGCGGTGCGCCATTCTTAGCGACCACCCGCAAAAAGAAAAGAGATTTTCCAACGTTACCCGACATCCGCCAACAAAGACGGCTCTCGACGCCCCTCACATTGCGCCAACGGACACACCCGGCAGGAGGACCCCACCTCCGCTTCCGCCTCACCGGCTTCTTCCAACGGCACAATCAGCATGTAGCTGTGATACAGCGGTGCAACATTAACCTGAATCGTGCCAATCGGTTCAGACACCGCGTAGCAATCAAACCGCTTGGCCTCACGGCCTGTCATCGTCACCGTCTGGCGCAACGCCTGCATCGGACGGGACAAGGCCTGAAACAGCGGCCACTTAGGGCAAGCACCAGAAAAGCGTGGAATGGCAAAGCCCTCCACGGGCTTGCGCAGCATCAAGGTGCCAGATGCGTCACACATCACCAGCCCCAATGGCATTGGTAACATGTCATCTGACACAGCTGCCAACCGGCGCAGTACCGTACTCAGTGGCACACCGTAGTCCGAGGCAATCTGCGCAGGCTCCACCACCCCATCGTTCACTTGCCGTTCCAACATCTCCAGTGACAGCAGCCGCGCATCAGCCCGCAACTGCCGCACCACGGTCATCGCCATGTCGCGCGCCGCATCCGAGGTCAGCTGCGACTGATTGCCCACAAACTCAGACAGCGCATCCGGCGTCGCATCAACCAGACTGTCAAACCGGAACTTATGGGCTGCAAGCATCGCCTCGACCTCTTCCAGCGGCAAGGTCAGCCCCGCAGAGGCGTCCCCCGCATCATCCAGATACGCCACCAGTTGCTCCGCCCCTTCAGCCAACCGCTGACTGTCCTCATTCAGGTTGCGGTGGAAGCGATTGCGCCATTCCGGTTCAATCTCCTTGGTGTCCGCCAAAATACCCGCTGTCGAGCGGATCGCGGTCACCATGGTCAACATCTCATGCACAGAAGTGGCAAGATGCGGGTCATGGGTTAGCCTGTCAGTCAACGTCGCTGCGGTGTGCTCCAGACTTCGCAAGCGTTTGTGTTGTTCCGAAATCAACGCCGCCCATCCCGGAAACCGCCCGGCAAATTCGTCGCCCCTTTCGAGCTCAACGGCCACCGTCTCCACCTCAGCGGCTGCCACCCGCAGCGCCGACAAAAGCGCCGCTTCTGCACCTTCGCTCAACAAAGATGGTTCAACGTCCAGCGCCTGAGCAATGTCATTCAGCAGCTTCCCACCGATTCTGCGCCGGTTGTGCTCAATCAAATTGAGGTAGCTGCCGGAGATCCCGACCTGCCGGGCAAGTTCGGCCTGGCGTAAGCCCGCCATCACCCGGCGCTCTCTGATGCGACTGCCTGCAAGGGTTTGCTGGACCATTGGCTTTTCCCCCAGTTTCAACATTTTGCTGCGCTGCAAAATAATTTCTTTACACCATGCTGCAAAGCAATGCGAATTACTTTACAAAAAAATTGTGTCTTTGAAAGCAGTTGTTGCGAAATTTTCGGACCGACCGCGATAATAGTTTTGCACAAATAGTGCCTGTGGGGCGGGAAGAGGAGCCCAAACCACAAATGACACAACGGGAGGATTATATGTCCAAAAGCAACTTCACACGTCGTGGTTTGCTCAAAACCAGTGCCGTAGCCGGCGCCGGTTTGGCACTGCCAACGATCTTTACAGCTCAGTCCGCACATGCGTTCACCAACGAACCTACCGGCGGCACAGTTACTCTGGGCTTCAACGTGCCACAGACCGGTCCCTACGCGGACGAGGGTGCAGACGAACTGCGCGCCTATCAGCTGGCTGTTGAGCACCTAAACGGTGGCGGCGACGGCGGCATGCTGAACACCTTCAGCTCCAAAGAGCTGGACGGCACCGGCATCCTGGGCAAAAAAGTGGAATACGTCACAGGCGACACCCAGACCAAGTCTGACGCCGCCCGCGCATCCGCCAAGTCCATGATCGAAAAAGACGGCGCCATCATGATCACCGGCGGCTCGTCCTCTGGTGTGGCTGTGGCCGTACAGGCGCTCTGCCAAGAAGCCGGCGTCATCTTTATGGCGGGTCTGACCCACTCCAACGACACCACCGGTAAAGACAAGAAAGCCAACGGCTTCCGTCACTTCTTCAACTCCTACATGTCGGGTGCTGCGCTGGCACCGGTTCTGGCAAACGCTTACGGCAAAGACCGTAAGGCGTATCACCTGACCGCTGACTACAACTGGGGTTACACCACCGAAGAAGCGGTACGTGCCTCTACTGAAGCCATGGGTTGGGAAACTGTTGCAGCTGTGAAAACACCGCTGACACAGACCGACTTCTCCTCCTATATCGCGCCTGTCCTGCAGTCCGGTGCCGACACGCTGGTTCTGAACCACTACGGCGGCAACATGGTGAACTCGCTGACCAACGCGGTTCAGTTTGGTCTGCGCGACAAGCAGGTAAACGGCAAAGACTTCCAGATCGTTGTTCCACTGTACTCCCGCCTGATGGCGAAGGGTGCCGGTGCCAACGTGAAGGGCATCTTCGGTTCCACCAACTGGCACTGGTCGCTGCAGGACGCGGGCTCCAAAGCCTTCGTTAAATCCTTCGGCACCAAATATGGCTTCCCACCATCCCAGGCGGCGCACACCACCTACGTGCAAACCCTGCTGTATGCGGATGCTGTTCAGCGTGCGGGCTCCTTTGCCCCATGTGCAGTTGCAGAAGCGCTGGAAGACTTTGAGTTTGACGGTCTGGGCAACGGTAAGACGCTGTATCGCGGCGCTGACCACCAGTGTTTCAAAGACGTGCTGGTTGTGAAGGGTAAAGAGAACCCAACTTCCGAGTTCGACCTTCTGGAAATCGTTGAAGTGACCCCGGCTGAGCAGGTGACCTACGCACCTGATCACCCACAGATGGGCGGCCCAGAGGCCGTTCTGGGTGCCTGCAACAACGGCGCGTAATTCACGCCCCAATCGGGCGGGCAGCAATGCCCGCCCCACTTCGCCAGCATAGGCGAAATCGGACAACCACAGGGACGGACCGATGGAAGCAATTATCCTTCAAATTCTGAACGGGTTGGACAAGGGATCCGCATATGCGTTGATCGCACTTGGCCTTACCCTGATCTTTGGCACCTTGGGTGTTGTGAACTTTGCGCACGGCGCACTGTTCATGATTGGTGCCTTCTGCGCGGTGACTTTCAGCCGCATCTTGACCCTCTCACGCACAGTTATTGATGAGACACAGACCGACTTTCTCGGCAACCCGCTGAAAGTTGACGTGCCTTATCTGCATGACCTCTTTGGCCAAGCCACCGGCGACGCGATCATCGATTGGGCCGTCCCCTTGTCGATTCTGTTCACTGTCCCGGTGATGATGTTTGTCGGCTACGCGATGGAACGCGGCCTGATCAAACACTTCTACAACCGCCCCCATGCCGACCAGATCCTTGTGACCTTTGGTCTGGCGATCGTGTTGCAGGAAGTGATCAAGTATTTCTACGGCGCCAACCCGATCCCGACCCCTGCCCCGCAGGCGTTTGCAGGTTCGCTTGATTTCGGCGCCCTGCTTGGGTTTGACCCCAACCTGATCATCTACCCCTACTGGCGCATCATCTACTTTGTCTTCTCCGCCATCATCATCGGGGCTGTATTTGCCTTCCTGCAATACACCACCTTCGGCATGGTTGTGCGTGCTGGCATGGCAGATCGTGAAACCGTTGGCCTTCTGGGCATCAACATCGACAAGCGCTTCACCATCATGTTTGGCCTTGCCGCCGCTGTCGCCGGTCTGGCCGGTGTGATGTACACGCCAATCAACTCGCCAAACTATCACATGGGCATGGACTTCCTTGTGCTGAGCTTCGTTGTGGTTGTTGTCGGCGGCATGGGCTCCCTTCCGGGTGCGGTGCTGGCAGGCTTCCTGTTGGGCATTTTGGAAAGTTTCGCCTCCATGCGCGAGGTTCTGGAGATTCTGCCGGGTCTGAACCAGATCATCATCTACCTCGTCGCCATCATCATTTTGCTGACCCGTCCCCGTGGCCTTATGGGCCGCAAGGGCGTCATGGAGGACTAACTCATGCTCGGTCTCACCAAAAAAGATCTTCAGCTTATGCTGATCGTTACCGGGCTGACCATGTTGGCGCCCTTCATTCTCAACCCCTTCCCGGAAAGCTCCGGCATGGCGCAATTCAACGCGGGCTACCCCGACTTGATGCAACGCTTTGTGATCTTCGGCATCTTTGCCATTGGCTTTAACCTGCTGTTCGGCCTCACCGGCTACCTCAGCTTTGGCCACGCCGCCTTCCTGGGTGTGGGCTCTTATGGCGCCATCTGGATGATGAAGCTGGTCTCGCTCAACGTGATCCCGGCCATCTTCATGGGCGTGATTGTGGCCGGTATCTTCTCGGTGGCAGTGGGCTACATCTGTCTGCGCCGCTCAGGCATCTACTTCTCGATCCTGACCTTGGCGATTGCCCAGATGTCTTACGCGCTGGCCTATTCGGTTCTCACACCAATCACCGGTGGTGAAACTGGCTTGCAGATCAAATCCACTGACCGTCCGCTGCTGTCCAATCTGGCAGAAGGCGAAACTGGCCGCGCCAACCTGTTTGGCATGGACATGCGTCAGAGCTTTGAGCTGAGCGTCGGCGACTGGCTCTTCACCTTCAACGTCGGCTACTACATTGCAGCCGTGGTGATGCTGATTGCCTTCTACGTGTCGATCCGCATCTTCCGCAGCCCGTTTGGTCTGATGCTGCGTGCGATCAAATCCAACCAGACCCGCATGTCCTACACCGGCCTGAACCCACGTCCGCACACGCTGGCAGCCTTTGTGATCTCCGGCATGTACGCTGGTCTCGCTGGCGGTCTCTTGGTCGCTATGGACACACAGGTTGGACCGGAGCGTATGTTCTGGACAGCCTCTGGTGAGGTGGTTCTGATGACCATCCTGGGCGGTGTTGGCACGCTGATCGGTCCGGTTCTCGGCGCAGGTGTGATCAAGTACATGGAAAACATCCTGTCCAAGATCAACAAAGACGTTCTGCACGAATGGTTCGCCTTTATGCCGGATGGTCTCGAAGATTTCATCGTCTTTCTGGTCTACCCGTTCATCGGCAAAGGCTGGCACCTGACCCTTGGTATCCTGTTCATGCTGGTGGTGATCTTCCTGCCAGGTGGCCTGGTCGAAGGCGGTCAGCGCATCAGCAAATGGATCAAAAACCGCCGCAAAGCCAAAGACACTGGCGGCTCCACTGAACCCGCAGAATAAGGAGACTGAAAGATGGGAATTCTCGAAGTCAAAGACGTAGGTAAGCGGTTCGGTGGTCTTCAGGCCCTCGGCGACGTGAACCTCTCCGTCAAGGAAAACACCGTACACGCAATCATCGGCCCCAACGGGGCCGGGAAATCCACCCTGCTGAACTGCCTCGTGGGCAAGCTCATCCCGGACACCGGCTCTGTCATGTTTGACGGCCAATCGGTATTGGGCCGCACCCCACACGAGATCAACCAGATGGGCATTTCCCGCGTTTTTCAGACACCGGAAATTTTTGGTGATCTGACCGTGATGGAAAACATGATGATCCCCTGTTTTGCCAAACGGGACGGGGCGTTCCGGATGCGCGCCATCGAAGACATGATGCGTGAAAAGGACATCGTGGAAAAAGCTGAAGCGATGCTTGAGGACATGAACATGGCCGACAAGCATCACATGCACGCGGCCTCCATGTCTCGCGGTGACAAACGTCGTCTGGAGATCGGCATGTGTCTGGCACAGGAGCCACGTCTCTTGCTGCTGGATGAGCCAACCGCCGGTATGGCCCGGGCGGACACCAACAACACCATCGACCTTCTCAAGCAGATCAGTGACGAGCGCGACATCACCATCGCCATCATCGAACATGACATGCATGTGGTGTTCTCTCTGGCACAGCGCATCACCGTGCTTGCTCAGGGCACACCGCTGGTCGAGGACGATCCTGAAAACATCAAAGGTCACCCGAAAGTGCGCGAAGCGTACCTCGGCGAGACCGCTGCATAAGGGGAACAGGACAGATGAACGTCAAACCCGACTTTTCCAAAGGCCACAATCTGGCCGAAACCGCCCCCGCCTACCTCTCCATCTGGAACATGGAGAGCTACTACGGCGAGAGCTACATTGTGCAAAACATCAGCTTCAACGTGCACGAAGGCGAAATCCTCGCACTCCTGGGCCGCAACGGGGCTGGCAAAACCTCCACTCTGCGCTCCATCGCCCGCATGGACGACCCTCAGGTGACACACGGCGAAATCTGGCTCGACCACAAACCGCTGCACTTGATGAAAAGCTATGAGGCCGCGCAGGCTGGCATCGGTCTGGTGCCGGAAGATCGCTCGATCATTCCCGGTCTGACCGTGGAAGAGAACATTCAGCTGGCCCAAATTGCCCCGCCCATCGGCTGGTCAATCGAACGCCTCTACGAACTCTTCCCGCGTCTTGGCGAACGCCGCAAGCAGGAGGGTGTCACGCTCTCCGGTGGCGAACAGCAGATGCTCGCCATCGCTCGCGCCCTCAGCCGCGACATCAAAGTGCTGCTGCTGGACGAGCCTTATGAAGGCCTCGCGCCGGTGATCGTGGACGAGATCGAAAAGACGCTGCGCATCATCAAAGAGCAAGGCATCACCACCGTGATTGTGGAACAGAATGCCGTGCGCGCGCTGGAACTGGCTGATCGCGCGGTGATCCTGGACACCGGCTCGGTTGTGTTTGACGGCTCCGCCAACGAAGTGCTCGAAAACGAAGAGCTGCGCGCCGAATATCTGGCAATCTAACGTAAACAAGTCGGGGTTGCGCCAAAAGTCGAGTTGACCTCGCGGCGCAGCCCCCTAACCTCGCCCCCAAAGAATTACCATTCGAGGTCCAAACATGTCTGACTCCACATTCCCCCCCTCCAAAGAACTCGCCGAAAACGCCATCATCACGGCGGATAAGTATCAAGAAATGTACGCCGCATCGATGTCTGATCCTGAGGGGTTTTGGCGCGAGCATGGCCAGCGTGTGGATTGGATCAAACC
>NZ_CANLRL010000016.1:0-2500 GCF_947493595.1 uncultured Shimia sp.
AGTGTTGGTTGCGGGAGTAGGATTTGAACCTACGACCTTCAGGTTATGAGCCTGACGAGCTACCGGGCTGCTCCATCCCGCGACGCTTTATGTTGGCCTACCGCCCGGAGGGCTACTTGAGGCCAGCTTGATCTCTTTACCATTTGGTTTTTGAGATCTGTCGCCCTTCAGGACGTATTGAGTGTACTGAAGGTATTTTTTTCATCGTCGAGAGATACGTTTTGAGGTCGTTTGATAGGTTTGGCGATGACCTACTCTCCCACACCTTAAGATGCAGTACCATCGGCGCTACGGTGCTTAACGGCCGGGTTCGGGATGGGACCGGGTGTTTCACTCGCGCTATGATCACCAAACCGATCAAACGGCCTCGTGTCCAAGTCATGTACAACTGTGTTGTGTGTATGCTTTTGATTTATCTAGTAGAAGTCTGTCTTTTACTGGATCAAATCAAGCCTATCGGACCATTAGTACCAGTCAACTGAATGCGTTACCGCACTTACATCTCTGGCCTATCGACGAGGTGGTCTACCTCGGTCCTCAGGGATACCTTGTTTTGAGGGGGGCTTCCCGCTTAGATGCCTTCAGCGGTTATCCTGTCCGATCATAGCTACCCAGCACTGCTCCTGGCGGAACAACTGGTACACCAGTGGATCGTTCACCCCGGTCCTCTCGTACTAGGGGCAACTCCTCTCAAGTATCCTACACCCACGGCAGATAGGGACCGAACTGTCTCACGACGTTCTAAACCCAGCTCACGTACCTCTTTAAACGGCGAACAGCCGTACCCTTGGGACCTGCTCCAGCCCCAGGATGAGATGAGCCGACATCGAGGTGCCAAACACTGCCGTCGATATGGACTCTTGGGCAGTATCAGCCTGTTATCCCCGGCGTACCTTTTATCCGTTGAGCGATGGCCCTTCCACTCGGGACCACCGGATCACTATGGCCGTCTTTCGACTCTGCTCGACTTGTCAGTCTCGCAGTCAGGCTGGCTTCTGCCATTGCACTCAACGAGCGATTTCCGACCGCTCTGAGCCAACCTTCGCGCGCCTCCGTTACGCTTTAGGAGGCGACCGCCCCAGTCAAACTACCCGCCACACAGGGTCCCGGATCCGGATAACGGACCGCGGTTAGACATCAAGCAATGCAAGGGTGGTATCTCAAGGGAGGCTCCACTCCGACTGGCGTCGAAGTTTCAAAGCCCACCACCTATCCTGCACATGCATGGCCTGATGCCAGTGTGAAGCTGTAGTAAAGGTGCACGGGGTCTTTCCGTCTAACCGCGGGAAGCCTGCATCTTGACAGGCAATTCAATTTCGCTGAGTCTATCTTGGAGACAGCGGGGAAGTCGTTACGCCATTCGTGCAGGTCGGAACTTACCCGACAAGGAATTTCGCTACCTTAGGACCGTTATAGTTACGGCCGCCGTTTACCTGGGCTTCAATTCGGAGCTCTCACCCCTCCTTTTAACCTTCAGGCACCGGGCAGGCGTCAGACCCTATACGTCGTCTTGCGACTTCGCAGAGCCCTGTGTTTTTAGTAAACAGTCGCCACCCCCTGGTTTGTGCCCCCAGTCAATACTTGCGTAGAAACTGGGCCTCCTTCTCGCGAACTTACGGAGGTATTTTGCCGAGTTCCTTCAAGATAGTTCTCTCAAGCGCCTTGGTATTCTCTACCAGTCCACCTGTGTTGGTTTAGGGTACGGTCTCATGGAGGGCTATTTCCAGGAACTGATCAGCAGCCCATTCAATCCGATAAGGATGAACTACCTTCACAATCCGTCACATCCTCCTGGCCTAGGAATATTAACCTAGTTCCCATCGCCTACGGCTTTCGCCCTCGGCTTAGGGGCCGGCTTACCCTGCTCAGATTAGCTTTAAGCAGGAACCCTTGGACTTTCGGCGAGAGTGTCTCTCACACTCTTTGTCGCTACTCATGTCATCATTCTCACTAGTGATCTCTCCACCGGATGGCTCACGCCCCGGCTTCATCGAAAGAACCTATTCCTCCAGGACACCCCGAGGGATGCTAAAGAGGAAAGGTCCTATGTCACACTACGCTCTGCTACCATGCACTATGTGCATCCTAGACTTCGGCTCATGGCTTGAGCCCCGTTACATCTTCGCCGCAGGACAACTTATTTAGACCAGTGAGCTGTTACGCTATCTTTAAAGGATGGCTGCTTCTAAGCCAACCTCCTGGTTGTTTTGGTCGTCCCACCTGCTTTCCCACTTAGCCATGAATTAGGGGCCTTAGTCGTAGGTCAGGGTTGTTTCCCTCTCCACTACGGACGTTAGCATCCGCAGTGTGTCTGCCATCTAGTACTCCCGGGTATTCGGAGTTTGGTTAGGATCAGTAAGCCTGTGGGGCCCCATTACCCATCCAGTGCTCTACCCCCCGGGGTATTCGGATGACGCTCTACCTAAATAGATTTCGCAGAGAACCAGCTATCTCCGAGTTTGATTGGCCTTTCACCCCTAGGCACAGCTCATCCCGATCT
>NZ_CANLRL010000017.1 GCF_947493595.1 uncultured Shimia sp.
TGTCTGACGTCAGCGCTAATGGGTCCAAATAGGGCGATTTGATAAGGGAGTGTTTCTGGCTCATCGTAACCACTGAGGAGTGGAAGATGAGAAAGACAACAAAGAGCCCCAGCGAGAAGATCGTCAAAGACATCAAACGTGCCACGCGCAAACAGTATTTGTCTGAGGAGAAGATCAGGATCGTGCTAGATGGCCTGCGTGGTGAAGACAGCATTGCTGAGCTTTGCCGCCGAGAGGGGATTTCCCAGGGCGTTTACTACAAGTGGTCGAAGGACTTCATGGAGGCTGGCAAACGGCGACTGGCGGGTGACACGGCCCGTGCTGCGACGACTGACGAAGTCAAAGACCTGCGCCGTGAGGCTCGTGACCTGAAGGAGGTTGTGGCAGAGCAAACGCTCGAACTTCGGCTACTCAAAAAAAGCATGGTCGGGCCCTCTCAGCAGAATGCTTCGCACTCGCCTGTCAGGTAATAGATGGGGGCGACCAAGAATGAGATACCCTGCATCTGAGAAGCTGGAGATCATCCGACTGGTTGAAGAAAGTCATCTGTCAGCGCGTCAAACATTGGCTAAGCTCGGCATTCCGCGCACAACGTTCTACCGCTGGTACGACCGATACCTGCAACGCGGCGAAGCGGGTCTTGAGGATCAATCTCCCAAGCCCAAACACGTTTGGAACCGCGTTCCTGACGAGGTGAAGCGCAAGGTCGTCAGCTTCGCCTTGAAAGAGACAGAGCTGTCACCCCGCGAGTTGGCGGTGACCTTCACAGACCAAGAACGGTACTTTGTATCGGAATCCACAGTGTATCGCACGCTCAAGGCACATGACCTGATCACCAGCCCAGCATTCATCGTGCTGAAAGCCGCGAATGAGTTCGAGCATAAGACAACGGCCATCAACCAGCTTTGGCAGACCGACTTTACCTACCTCAAGGTTCTGGGGTGGGGCTGGTTCTATCTCAGCACGATCCTGGACGATTACAGCCGCTACATCATCTCGTGGAAGCTCTGCACGACCATGCGGGCTGAGGATGTGACAGACACTCTCAATCTGGCCTTGCAGGCATCTGGCTGTGATCAGGTCCATGTCGTCCACAAGCCACGCCTGCTGAGCGATAATGGGTCCAGCTATGTCTCTGGAGACCTCGCTGAATGGCTGCAAGACAAAGGTATGAAGCACTCACGCGGTGCCCCGTACCACCCTCAGACACAAGGTAAGATCGAACGATGGCATCAAACCCTGAAGAACCGGATCTTGCTGGAAAACGACTTCCTACCGGGCGATCTCGAAGCTCAAATCGAAGCCTTTGTCGATCATTACAACCACCAGCGCTACCACGAGAGCCTGAACAACGTCACACCCGCCGACGTCTACTTCGGGCGTGACAAAGCCATTCTGGAACAAAGAGAAAGGATCAAACAGGAGACGTTCGAAGCGCGACGCTTGCATCACCGCCAACGTGCAGCATAATCAAACCAACCAGATGAGCCGAACTCTCTCTTAGTTTAGGCCGCCCTTGGTTCCAAAAACTCTGACGACGC
>NZ_CANLRL010000018.1 GCF_947493595.1 uncultured Shimia sp.
ATGGCTAAGGAAAAGTTTGAGCGCAGTAAACCGCACTGCAACATCGGCACCATTGGTCACGTTGACCACGGTAAAACCACGCTGACCGCCGCGATCACCAAACAGTTTGGTGACTTCAAAGCGTATGACGAAATCGACGGCGCGCCTGAAGAAAAAGCCCGTGGCATCACCATCTCCACCGCGCACGTGGAATATGAAACCGACGCCCGTCACTACGCGCACGTTGACTGCCCAGGTCACGCTGACTACGTGAAAAACATGATCACCGGTGCGGCGCAGATGGACGGCGCGATCCTGGTTGTGAACGCGGCTGACGGCCCAATGCCACAGACCCGTGAGCACATCCTGCTGGGCCGCCAGGTTGGCATCCCTGCCATGGTTGTTTTCATGAACAAAGTGGACCAGGTTGACGACGAAGAGCTGCTGGAACTCGTTGAGATGGAAATCCGCGAGCTGCTGTCTGAGTACGACTTCCCAGGTGACGACATTCCTGTGATCGCCGGTTCCGCTCTGGCGGCTCTGGAAGACCGCGACGACAACATCGGCAAAGAGAAAATTGCTGAGCTGATGGCCGCTGTTGACGAGTACATCCCACAGCCACCACGTGCCACTGACCAGCCGTTCCTGATGCCAATCGAAGACGTGTTCTCGATCTCTGGCCGCGGTACTGTTGTGACCGGCCGTGTTGAGCGTGGCGTGATCAATGTTGGCGACACCATTGAAATCGTTGGCATCAAAGACACTCAGACCACCACCTGTACCGGTGTTGAGATGTTCCGCAAGCTGCTGGACTCCGGTGAAGCGGGCGACAACATCGGCGCGCTGCTGCGTGGTGTTGACCGTGAAGCGGTTGAGCGTGGTCAGGTTCTCTGTGCCCCAGGTTCCGTGAACCCACACACCAAGTTCGAAGCCGAAGCCTACATCCTGACCAAGGATGAAGGTGGCCGTCACACGCCATTCTTCGCGAACTACCGTCCACAGTTCTACTTCCGTACAACTGACGTGACCGGCACTGTTGAGCTGCCAGCGGGCACCGAGATGGTGATGCCTGGTGACAACCTGAAATTCAACGTTGAGCTGATCGCACCAATTGCGATGGAGCAGGGCCTGCGCTTCGCGATCCGCGAAGGTGGCCGCACCGTTGGTTCCGGTGTTGTGTCCAAAATCGTTGAGTAATTACGCCTAGCGTAATTCAGACGACAGACTACGAAAAGGCCGCCCATTGGGCGGCCTTTTTGCTT
>NZ_CANLRL010000019.1 GCF_947493595.1 uncultured Shimia sp.
GTGCCGACCTATCCGGATGCCTCCCGCTTCTGGCAGGTCTGTGAAAAGCACCGCGTGAACCAGTTCTACACCGCGCCAACCGCCCTGCGCGCCCTGATGGGGCAAGGCAATGAGTACGTTGAGAAATGTGATCTGAGTTCCTTGCGCATCCTTGGCACCGTGGGTGAGCCGATCAACCCGGAAGCCTGGACCTGGTACAACGATGTGATTGGTGGCGGCCGCTGCCCGATTGTGGACACCTGGTGGCAGACCGAGACCGGCGGACACATGATGACCCCGCTGCCCGGCGCCCATGCGACCAAGCCAGGCGCGGCGATGAAGCCGTTCTTTGGCGTGAACCCGGTGGTGCTGGATCCGCAGTCCGGCGAAGAGATCACCGGCAATGATGTCGAAGGGGTGCTCTGCATCCAAGACAGCTGGCCGGGTCAGATGCGCACGGTGTATGGCGATCACGAGCGCTTTGAGAAGACCTACTTCAGCGACTACAAAAACTACTACTTTGCTGGCGACGGCTGCCGCCG
>NZ_CANLRL010000020.1 GCF_947493595.1 uncultured Shimia sp.
GGCGATCACGAGCGCTTTGAGAAGACCTACTTCAGCGACTACAAAAACTACTACTTTGCTGGCGACGGCTGCCGCCGCGATGCGGATGGCGACTACTGGATCACCGGCCGTGTGGATGATGTGATCAACGTGTCCGGTCACCGCATGGGCACCGCTGAAGTCGAAAGCGCACTGGTGGCGCATGCTGCCGTGGCCGAAGCTGCTGTGGTGGGCTATCCACATGACATCAAAGGTCAAGGCATCTACTGCTACGTCACCCTGATGAACGATCAGGAGCCGTCTGACGAGCTCAAGAAAGAGCTGCGTACCTGGGTGCGCACCGAGATCGGCCCCAT
The DNA here is from genome assembly GCF_947493595.1 of uncultured Shimia sp. GTDB lineage: Bacteria > Pseudomonadota > Alphaproteobacteria > Rhodobacterales > Rhodobacteraceae > Shimia. The sequence continues at coordinate 336 of NZ_CANLRL010000020.1, forward strand.
TGCCAGCCCGGATTTGATCCAATGGGCGCCTGGCCTGCCCAAAACCCGCTCCGGCAAAATCATGCGCCG
>NZ_CANLRL010000021.1 GCF_947493595.1 uncultured Shimia sp.
GCCAAAGTTGTGATCACTGCCGACAGCGCGCCGCGTGGCGGCCGCAAGACTGCACTGAAATCCAACACCGACGCCGCCCTTTTGCACACCAAAGACACTGTAAAATGTCTGGTGGTGAAGCGCACCGGTGATCAGACCACCTGGATTGATGGCCGTGATTATGACTACAACGAGATGGTCATGGAGGTGGGTGACTACTGCAAACCCGCCGAGATGAACGCCGAAGATCCGCTGTTTGTGCTTTATACCTCCGGCTCCACCGGCCAGCCCAAAGGCGTGGTGCACACCACCGGCGG
>NZ_CANLRL010000022.1 GCF_947493595.1 uncultured Shimia sp.
GCGTCGTCAGAGTTTTTGGAACCAAGGGCGGCCTAAACTAAGAGAGAGTTCGGCTCATCTGGTTGGTTTGATTATGCGGCGCGCCACGAGAGTGTTTCATGCCGTTGTCCTGCAACCATTCTGCCAGATCCCCCGAGACGTAACTGGATCCGTTGTCACTGAGGAGGCGCGGTTTATGAACAACGGTCTTTTGGCTATCTCTTACGAGCCTTTGACATTGATCTACATGTAGAATTGGCGGGTATTTTGTCGTTGGGATTG
>NZ_CANLRL010000023.1 GCF_947493595.1 uncultured Shimia sp.
TGAACTTGATCATTGGAAGTCTCCAGAAAATTTGTGTCAGGCATGGGAGGCGGGATGGAACACCCCGCGCTCAACCAATTGTGTCAGCCGAGATTACTCGGTTGCGATGGCGCCGGAAGTCGCGTCAGCAGCGTTCAGAGCCTGCGCAGCTTCGGTTGTCAGGTTGCCAGTTGTGGTTTCGATAGCGGTGAACGCTGCAACGGCCAGGCCAACAACGGCTGCGGT